>JANQRH010000026.1 GCA_028284625.1 Afifellaceae bacterium
CGCATAATCGCAGCGTGCCGGGAGACCGGCGCGGAGGCCGTGCACCCGGGCTACGGCTTTTTGTCGGAGAACGCCGCTTTTTCTGAGGCGCTGAAAGCCGCCGGGATCGTCTTCATCGGCCCGCCGCCGGGCGCCATTGAGGCGATGGGCGACAAGCTGGAATCGAAGCGCATCGCAATGAAGGCCGGCGTTGCTACCGTGCCCGGCCATGACGGCGCCATCGCCGATGCCGATGAGGCGGTGAAAGTTGCCGCCGGCATTGGCTATCCGCTGATGATCAAGGCGTCGGCCGGCGGCGGCGGCAAGGGGATGCGCGTCGCCTTCGACGAAGACGAACTGCGCGAAGGCTTCGGCCGCGCGCGCTCCGAAGCATTGTCCGCCTTTGGCGATGACCGGATCCTGCTGGAAAAGTTCATCGAAGAGCCGCGGCACATCGAGATCCAAGTGCTGGCCGACGCGCACGGCAACGTCATCCATCTCGGCGAGCGGGAATGCTCCATTCAGCGTCGCCACCAGAAGATTATCGAGGAGGCGCCGTCGCCGTTCCTCGATGAAGAGACGCGCGCGGCCATGGGCGCACAGGCGGTCGCGCTCGCCGCGGCGGTTGGTTATCAAAGCGCCGGCACGGTGGAGTTCATCGTCGACCGCCAACGCGGCTTCTACTTCCTGGAGATGAACACAAGGCTGCAGGTCGAGCATCCCGTCACGGAGCTCATCACCGGCATTGACCTGGTGGAGGAGATGATCCGCGTTGCGGCGGGCGAGCCCTTGCAGCGCTCACAGGACGATGTGCGTTTGAACGGCTGGGCGGTTGAATCCCGCATCTATGCCGAAGACCCGTATCGCGGTTTTCTTCCCTCCGTCGGCCGCCTGACGCGCTATCGCCCGCCGGAAACGAAGCGGGAGGGCGATGTCACCGTTCGCGTCGATGATGGCGTGACGGAGGGTTCTGAGATCACACTCTTCTACGACCCGATGATCGCTAAGCTGTGCACGCATGCGCCGGAGCGCGTCGCGGCGATCGACGCCATGGCCGACGCGCTCGACGCTTTCGTACTGGACGGCATCCGCCACAACATTCCGTTCCTCGCCGCACTCATGGCGCATCCGCGCTGGCGGGAAGGGCGGCTATCCACCGGCTTCATCGCCGAAGAGTTCCCCGATGGCTTCCACGGACTGACGCCTGACCGCGGCGATCGCGACGTTCTCGCCGCTATCGCCGTGGCGGCGGAACTGGCAGAGCATCGTCGCATCGCCTCAATTGCCGGTAAGCACGCGATTCTGCCGGCCGAGCCGCCGGACCAGGTGCTGGCGCTTGGCGACGAGCGGCTTCCCATAATGGTGAGCGACACAGATCCGCCCGCGCTGATGGTCTCCGTGGATGGCGGTGCGGCCGTCGACGCGCGGTCCGATTGGCAGCCCGGCAAACGCGTGTGGCGCGGCATGATCGATGGCGAAAACGTATTGGCGCAACTGGAGCGCCGCGGCCATACGCTTCAGGTGGCGCGCCGCGGTGTCTCGCTGACGGCCCGGCTCATGACCCGGCGCGCGGCGGAGCTGACGGCGCTGATGCCCGCCAAGGCCGTGGCTGACACGTCGAAGATGCTGCTCTGCCCCATGCCGGGGCTCGTGGTCTCCATCGCCGTTTCTGAAGGCCAGGAGGTGGAGGCCGGCGAGACGCTGGCGATCGTCGAAGCGATGAAGATGGAGAATGTGCTGCGCGCTGAACGGAGCGCCAAGGTCGCGCGCATTCTCGTCGCACCCGGCGACAGTCTCGCGGTTGATGACGTCATCATGGAGTTTGCCTGAGCAGCGTGCCGATGGAAGGCGATATCCGCGCCGTGCATGTGTTGATCTCCGGCCGCGTGCAGGGCGTTGCCTACCGCGCCTGGACGGAGCGGCACGCCAGCGCGTTGGGGCTCTCCGGCTGGGTGCGGAACGTCGCCGGCGGCCAGGTTGAAGCCGTGTTCTCCGGGCCGTCCGCCGCGGTCGAGGCAATGCTGGCTGCATGCCACCAGGGGCCTGACTATGCCTGGGTTGAGCGCGTTGAGGTTCTCGGCCGCGCCGAGCCGGTCGCCGGCGCGTTTACTATTCGCACTGATCGTTAAAATTGGAACTGGCGCATTAACGCTTTGCTAAGCTAGCCTTCGCGGCAAGAAGGTTGGCGTCGCGTTATGTCGAGAGTTGCGTTCACGACTTGGGTTGCCGCTGCCGGGCTGGCGGCGGCCGGTGCGGCTGGCGTGCAGCTTGCGCTTGCCGCCAAGGGCGACGAGGCCGCCCAGCGCGTGGCTGAAGCCACCGGCGATTTCGGCGAACCGGTCCCCCTGGCGCATGCCGCCAATCTGACAATGCGCTTCATTCAGGAAGACGGGCCGGAAAGCGGCCATGTCCGCGTCGTTCTGACGCCGGAAGTCCGCCCGCTCACCATCCTTGAGGCGCGCAGTGCTGCCCAGCAGGCATTCCTGGAGACGCTGAAGGAGCGGGGGCTCGGCGACAATCTCAAGCGGATAACGGTCGTCGTCCGACTGATGCCGAAGTCGCATCCCGATCCGGCCGGCGCCGAGCAGGTCATCGTGTATCTGCATAAGGGCGGTCGCGACTGGTCGGTGCGCCCCGGCGAGTGACCTTGGCTGCGTAGCCCGGATGAAGCGACGCGCAATCTGGGCGCGCGGGCGCGTCGGCACGGCGCCTTAACCCTCCCCTTGAGGGAGGGTCGAAAGCGGCGAAGCCGCTTTCGGGGAGGGGTGAGCGCTGCCCCTTCATCCCTCATCCTGAGGTGCTTCTTTCGCCCTTCGAGGCTCGGGCCTTCGGCCCTCGCACCTCAGGATGAGGGCGAAAGAAGCCTCGAAGGACGGGATGAAGGGGCTTGCCGCAGCCGAATGACGCTCCCCCTCCCGAAGTTCGCTGCGGCTTCGCCTTCGCAAACTTCGACCTCCCCTCAAGGGGGAGGTTATGGGGCTGTAGCTGCCGCGAAGTCTGGGCTACCCGAACACCCGCTCGAACTCCGCTTTCAAAGCGGCATCGACTTCCGCCATGGAAATCGGGATGCCGAGATCGGCGAGGCTCGTCACGCCATAGCCTGACACGCCGCATGGCACGATGCCTGAGTAATGCTCCAGATCCGGGTCGACGTTCAAACTGATGCCGTGGAACGTCACCCAGCGCCGCACGCGGATACCGATCGCTGCGATCTTGTCCTCCGCCACGCTACCGCCGGGAAGCAACGGCTTATCCGGCCGCTTCACCCAGACGCCGATACGGTCCGCGCGCCGTTCGCCGGTCACGTTGAACCGCGCGAGCGTTGCAATGATCCAGTCCTCCAGCCCGCCGACATAGCGGCGAAGGTCGGGCCCACGCCGGTTAAGGTCGAGCATGAGATAGGCGATGCGCTGTCCCGGCCCGTGATAGGTAAACTGCCCGCCACGGCCGGACCGGAACACCGGGAATCGGTCAGGCGCCACCAGGTCGGACTCCTTGGCGCTGGTGCCGGCCGTGTAGAGCGGCGGATGCTCCAACAGCCAGACCTGCTCGCTCGCCTCGCCCGCGCTGATGGCGGCGGCGCGCGCCTCCATGGCCGCCACGGCGTCCGGGTAGGGGATGAGCGCGTCGCTGACGGACCATTCCACCGGCGCTGTTGCGCCCGGTGTCGACGAGCCGGCGGTGGCCCTAACGCTTTGAAGCGGCATGGTTCTATTCGCGCATGTTTGCCTTGCCGGAGCAATATGGGAAGCCGCACCGCGCAGCGCGAGGCACCGGGCAATGCCAAGCCATGCGTTGGCTTAGTTGGCTAGAGAACCGTTGATCCGCGCTTAACCGCGGCCAGGCCGCTCCCTTTGACAACCCGCCCTGATTGCGTGAGACTTTTCGTCAGGAGGCGCGGCAATGTCCACGGCTGGCCGGGGGCGTGGGACATATGAGGCCGCGACACGACCAATGCTTTTGAAGCCCACCCGGCTCGGTTTCAGCCTGCCCCGGCTGTTCGCCATCGCCGCTCTCGCGGCCGTTCTCTTCGTTCCGGAAAATGCGCACGCCGACACGTATCGTGTGGTTGGCGTCGGCCCCGGCGACGCCCTCAACATCCGCATCGGCCCGTCTGCGCGCTTTCCGGTCATCGGACGACTCGCCCGCAACGCGCGTGGCGTTCAAGGCCTCGGCGATTGTGTGCGACGCTGGTGCCCCGTGCGCGACGGGCTCACGCTGGGCTGGGCAAGCGCGCGCTTTCTGGAGCGGGAATCGCGTGGCCCCGCACCTGGCAGCGGCGGCGCCGCCGGCACCGCGCCACCGGGGATCGACAGCGTCGTGCTCCCCGACGGCACCATGGAGGTGCGCTTTCCCGATGGGCGGATCAGCCGCCGAAAACCGGACGGAAAGTTTGAAACGCAGTTTCCCGACGGCAGCATATCGATGCAGAGCTTTGTCCAGGTCCCGGGTGCGGACTTGCCGCCGCTCCCGGGCGAACTCGGCAATTGGGGCACGCAGGTCGCCGACGGCCTGCTCGGCGTGCTCAACAACATCCTGACCAATGCCGAGTTCGAGGCTTACCAACAGACCGAGGCCGGCAAGGATTTCTATGAGGTGCTGGATTGGCGGATCGCCAGTATTCGGTTTTTGACCACGCCCGCGCAATGATAGCCATTCGCTTTCCGATCGGATGCTTCCTGCTGCTCGTGCTCGTCATGCTGATGGCAGGCCTCGCCCAGGCACAGGACCAGCCGGCGGAAGGCGACATCAGCCGCATCGAGCAGCTGCGCGCGCTGGAGGAGAAGGCTGGCGGGCTGGAGCCGACGCTTGTGCCACCGCAGCTTCTCGACGAAGCGGGGCAGGAGGTTCAGCGATTGGCGCTTGCGTCCTATTATCAGTATCGCATCGACGGCTACCGGCACCGCCAGGAGGTGTTCCGCTGGCAGCTCCTGTCGTCGCGGATCATCTTCGTGATGGTCATCTTTCTTGTGCTGGTCGGCCTCTATTTCTCCTGGCTGCAGTTCCGCTCAGCCCTGAACGCCGAGCCGACCTCGGCCTCATCGCAGGAGACGACGTTCGAGGCGTCGGCATCCGGCCTGAAAGTCAGCTCGCCTGTGCTCGGCGTCATCATACTCGCGATCTCGCTGGCCTTCTTTTATCTCTATCTTGTGCACGTCTATCCCATCGAGGAGATCCTCTGATCCGGCCGAAAACGCCGGATTGGGGAAGGTTGGCGGGGTGGCAGGCCTTGTGGCGGGGGATGCGGTTTGCTACATGAGCGCCCGCTAGCAAAGCCGGCATCAAGCGGTCGTGGCGGAACTGGTAGACGCGCAGCGTTGAGGTCGCTGTGGGGCAACCCGTGGAGGTTCGAGTCCTCTCGACCGCACCAGCGTTTCGGCGCCGAGGCTTAGCCTGAGCCACAGGCGCCCTGCGTCTCGGCGGCGACCGCCAAATCCCCGCCGCCGCCTTCTCCTGAACGATAGAACGGGTTAGACGGCCTGACGCGCCGCTTTCGGCGAAGCGGAGGATTCGCGCGTGGAAGCAGAGACGATCGTCGAGGATCGGCCCGCCGCCGGCTCCGCCATCCGGGACGAGGATGGCGCGCTCGATTCCGGCTTCGTTGAGCGCGTTGCCCAGGCCATCGAGCAGCGCGACGGCGCAACGCTGAAGGCACTCGTCGCCGAGCTGCACGAAGCCGATCTCGGCGACGTGCTGCAGGCGCTAGAGCCCGATCAGCGCGCGCAGCTCATCCGCCTGATGGGCACCGATTTCGACTGGGTGGCGCTGACGGAGGTCGACGAGACCGTCCGCACCGAGATCCTCGAGGCGATTCCCAACGAGCAGATCGCCGAAGTCGTTCGCGAACTCGATTCCGACGATGCGGTGGAGCTCATCGAGGAGCTGGAGGACAAAGACCTCGGCGAGGTTCTTGCCGGCCTGCCGTTTGCGGAACGCATCGCGCTGGAGCGCAGCCTCGACTACCCGGAGGATTCCGCCGGCCGGCGGATGACCAACAAGTTCATCGCCGTGCCGCCGTTCTGGACGGTCGGCCAGACGATCGACTTCATGCGCGAGGAGGAACGGCTCCCCAACGAGTTCACTGAGCTTTATGTGGTCGATCCGCGCTTCCAGTTTCTCGGCTTTGTTCCGCTCGACAAGCTTCTGCGCTCCAAGCGGCCGACCAAGATCGAAGAGATCATCGCCGAGGCCAAGCACACCGTGCAGGTGACCGACGATCAGGAAGACGTCGCCCGCGTTTTCGAGCGCTACAACCTGTTGTCCGTCGGCGTGGTCGACGATTCCAACCGGCTCGTCGGGGTGATCACCATCGACGACATCGTCGACGTCATCGAGGAGGAGGCCGACGAGGACATCAAGCGCCTCGCCGGCGTCGGCGATGAGGAGATCACCGACAGCTTCGTCTATTCGGTGCGCTCGCGCTTTGTGTGGCTCTTGGTCAATCTCGCGACCGCTGTCCTCGCCTCCATGGTCATCGGCCTGTTCGACGCCACGATCTCACAGATGGTGGCGCTTGCGGTTCTCATGCCGATCGTCGCCTCAATGGGCGGTAATGCCGGCACGCAGACCATGACGGTCGCCGTGCGCGCGCTCGCCACGCGCGACATCGAGACGATCAACCCAACGCGCTTCATCACCCGCGAGGGCCTCGTCGGGCTGATCAACGGGCTGTTGTTCGCCTCCATCATCGGTGTGGTTGCTGTCATCTGGTTCGGAAGCACTGAGCTCGGCATCGTTATCGCGCTGGCCATGGTCGTGAACATGCTAGCCGCCGGTCTGGCGGGGATCCTGATCCCGCTCGCTTTGGATAGAGCCGGCGCCGACCCGGCGATCGCCTCCACGGTCTTCGTGACCACGGTCACCGATGTGGTCGGCTTCTTCGCCTTTCTCGGCCTTGCGGCCTGGTGGTTCGGCATCAGCTAAGCCCGCGCTGCGAAGCAGGTATGCATCCGCGTCGTTGTTACGCCGACAACCCCGTGTATAGACCGGCCGCGACTTCGAAACGGATGGAGCTGATTGATGGCCATTGGCGGTGAGTTCACGCAGCGGCTTCTTCGGGACGCCGGCCTCGGCCCCGGCATGCGCGTGTTGGACGTTGGCTGCGGAGCCGGCGATGTCGCCCTCCTTGCCGCCGACCTCGTCGACCACAATGGGGAAGTCATCGGCGTTGACCACCACGTGGGAGCGCTTGAGGCGGCGCGTGGCCGGGCCCGCGAACAGAAGCTTGAGAACGTCCGATTCACGCAAGCCGACCTGAACGACCTTCCCGACGATCTGGGCTCCTTCGATGCGATCGTCGGACGGCGGGTTCTGATGTATCAGGCCGACACGGTAAAGGCCGTCGAGCGCCTGCTGCCGAAGCTACGTTCCGGCGGGCTGGTCGTCTTCCATGAACATGACACCACGATGGTCCCCATCAGCGGTCAGCCGATGCCCTTGCATCACACCGTCCAAAAATGGATGAAGGCGACGATCGAGCGCGAAGGCGCCGACATAAACATGGGATTCAATCTCCACGCGGTGCTGACGCAGTCGGGTCTTTCGGTGGAGCAGGTGCGGGCGGAGGCGATCGTTCAGACGCCCACTCAACAATATCCGGTCGCTGCGATCATCCGCGCGATGCTTCCAAGGATCGTTGAGCATGGCGTCGCCAATGCCGACGAAATCGATATCGAAGCGCTTGATGATCGGCTGGACGCGGAGCGCCTGAACACGAACGCCACCTATGTCGGCGACATGATGTTTGGCGTCTGGGCCCGCAAGCCGGAGGGACATTCGGCCGCCTGAGTGAGCACCGGCCGCCCCGGCGTTAACCCTGTGCCTTAACACCGCTGAAACGATAAACGGGCATCACTGGAGCGATTCCCCACTCGCGTGATGCCTTCCATGATCCGATCGTCCGCCGCCTACACTGTTGTCGCCTTTTGCCTCGCTGGATTCCTGGCGGGATGCAGCGTCGGACCGCAGGCGCGGCCGCAATTCCTGCCCGACCGCAAGCCGCATGCCGGCGTCGCACGGGCGCACACCATGCCGGTCCAGGGCATCGATATCTCGCGCTACCAGGGCAATATCGACTGGAACAAGGTGCGCCGCTCTGGCATTCGCTTCGCCTACATGAAGGTGTCGGAAGGCGGCGACCACCTCGACGAGAGCTTCTATCGTAATTGGGAGGCCGCATCCCGCGCCGGCGTCGCCCGCGGCGTCTATCACTTCATGTATTGGTGCCGTACGGCGGCGGAGCAGGCGATCTGGTTCTCCCACGCCGTGCCGCAGGATGCCACGCAGCTGCCGCCTGCGCTTGATCTGGAATGGAATCCCTCGTCGCGCACCTGCCCGAACGGCGTCCCTCGCAAGGTGGCGCTCGCCAAGATCAGAAAGATGCTGCAGGTGATGGAGTACCACACCGGCAAGCGGCCGATCATCTATACCGACATCAACTTCCATCGCGACGTGCTGGAAGGCGAGCTCAAGGGCTATGAGTTCTGGCTGCGGAGCGTCGCGGCGGAGCCGCATGAGCGCTACCGCGACCGGCCGTGGATGTTCTGGCAATATACTGCGACCGGCCGCGTCCCCGGCATTGAGGGCGATGTCGACCGCAACGCCTTCAACGGATCGGAGAGCGACTGGATACGCTGGCTCAGGCAAAATGGCGTCGCCGGTCCCGCCGCAATCAGCCTCAGGCTTGCGGGTAACGGCGCCGGGTGACATGACGGTGGCTCCGTTGTTGCCGGTTGAGCCGCCGCCATGTCCATCTCAATTCGCCCGCTTGAGCCTCCCGACAAGGATGCTTGGTTGCCGCTCTGGCAGGGCTATCTGACCTTCTACAGGGCCTCCGTATCGGAAGAGGTGACGGCTCACACCTGGTCGCGGCTGATCGATCCTGCAGGGCCGATCCACGGCTTCGGCGCCGCCGATGACAGCGGCAAGCTTGTCGGCTTCGTGCACTACCTTTTCCATCCGGTGACGTGGTCCCGTTCCGAGCGCTGCTATCTGGAGGATTTGTTCGTCAGCCCCGAGGCGCGCGGCACCGGCGCCGGGCGTGCACTGATTGAGGCGGTCTACGCCGCCGCCGACGCAGCCGGCGCCAATCAGGTTTATTGGATGACGGCGCACGACAATGAGACCGCACGGCGGCTCTATGACCGCGTCGCGCGCCTGACGCCCTTCATCAAGTATCAGCGATGAGCGACAGCACGCCTCCGCCCATCGATGGTGTGCTGGAGACGGCGATTTACGTCGATGACCTGCCGCGCGCCCACGCCTTCTACGGCGACACCCTCGGCCTTGAGCGCGTGCTCGATACGCCCCGCATGATGACTTATGCCTTAGCACCGGCGCAGGTGCTCCTGGTCTTTCGCCGCGGCATGACGCGCGAGGACAGCGAGGCGTCAACCGGTGGCGTGATCCCCGGCCATCATTCCGACGGCCCGGCGCATTTCGCCTTCGCCATCAGCGCCGACTGCTACGACGGGTGGGTGGCACATCTTAAGTCGGCAGGAATCGCCATCCGCAGCGAGGTCGTGTGGCCGCCGGGTGGCCGGAGCATCTACTTCGATGATCCCGACGGCAATGTCGTGGAACTCGCCACGCCCGGCCTCTGGCCGAACTACTGACGGTGCGCGATCAAACCTCTCCTCTGTCATCCCGGTTTGGCCGAACGCCGAGACCGGGACCCATGAACACCGCGAGGCAGATGAAGCAGAGCGCGTCCCGCCACGCTTTTGCCGGTGGGTATAGGTCCCGGACAAGCGCTGGCGCGCTTTCCGGGATGACAAACGAGGGGTGCGTGCGCCCGCGCCGCCACGGTCTCTCTTGATCACCCCGGACGCCAGGGCCATGCTCCAAGCACATCACAACGAGACGGCCAATGCTCCCCAACGCTCCGCGTGCTTTTGATTTCGGCCTCGGCGAGACCGCAGACATGCTGCGCGATAGCGTCGCCGGTTTCGCCGCCGACAATATCGCGCCGCTTGCGGAGACAATCGATCGCGAGGATTACTTCCCCCGCGAGCTGTGGCCTCAGATGGGGGCGCTCGGCCTGCACGGCATCACCGTTGCGGAAGAGGACGGCGGCGCAGGGCTCGGCTACCTGGAGCACTGCGTGGCCATGGAGGAGATCTCTCGCGCCTCCGGTTCCATTGGGCTTTCTTACGGCGCCCACTCCAATCTCTGCGTCAATCAAATCTTTCGCTGGGGCAGCGCTGAGCAGAAACAGCGCTATCTGCCGAAGCTGATCTCAGGCGAGCATCTCGGCGCGCTCGCCATGTCGGAGGCCGGCGCCGGCTCCGATGTCGTGGCGATGAAGCTGCGCGCTGAGAAACGCGGCGACCGCTACGTGCTGAACGGCACGAAATTCTGGATCACCAATGGGCCGCAGGCCGATACGTTGGTCGTCTATGCCAAGACCGATCCGGAGGCCGGTCCGCGCGGCATCACGGCCTTCGTCGTGGAGCGCGGCTTCGCCGGTTTCACCGTTGCCCAAAAGCTCGACAAGCTCGGCA
This sequence comes from Afifellaceae bacterium, assembly GCA_028284625.1. Taxonomy (GTDB): domain Bacteria; phylum Pseudomonadota; class Alphaproteobacteria; order Rhizobiales; family Afifellaceae; genus DASWJZ01. Next base: position 10,482 of record JANQRH010000026.1, read on the forward strand.
TGCGCGGGTCGGAGACCGGCGAGCTGGTCTTTGAAGATTGCGAGGTGCCCGAAGAGAACGTGCTCGGCGCGGTCGGTGAGGGCGTCGGCGTGCTGATGTCCGGCCTCGACTACGAACGCGCTGTGCTCGCCGCCGGGCCGCTCGGGCTGATGCAGGCGGCACTCGACGTGGTCGTCCCCTATGTTCATGAGCGAAAGCAGTTCGGCCGGCCGATCGGCGAATTCCAGCTCATGCAGGGTAAGCTCGCCGACATGTATGTGACGACGAACGCCGCGCGCGCCTATGTCTACGCCGTGGCCAAGGCCTGCGACCGCGGCGAGACCACGCGCGAGGACGCGGCCGGCGCGATCCTTTTCGCCGCGGAGAAGGCGACCGCGGTCTGCCTCGACGCCATCCAGTGCCTGGGCGGCAACGGCTATATCAACGACTATCCGACTGGCCGCCTCCTGCGCGACGCCAAACTCTACGAGATCGGCGCCGGCACCAGCGAAATCCGCCGCATGCTCATCGGCCGGGAGATTTTCGAGAAGACGGGGTGAGAAGCGGCGCGGCGTTCTGGGTGTGACAGAAATCTCGTTTTGTGCCATAATCCTATTGATTTGACACAAATGGGATTATTGTCATGCCACGCCGGGGCAAGAAGCCGGGCGGCTTCGCCGAGGAACAGGCCGAATGGGAGGCAGCGCTTCCGGATCGGCTTGATGCAAAAGTCGGGCCTAGCGGCCGAGTCGTCATCCCTGCCGTTTACCGCAAGGCCATGAAGGTGAAGGAGGGCGACCGTCTCATGGTACGCCTCGTCGACGGCGAGCTTCGCCTGATGACGCCGGAAATGGGGATCAAGCGGGCGCAGCGAATGGTGCGTGAGTCGATCCCGCCCGATGTCGATCTCGTTGAGGCGTTGATCGAAGAGCGTCGCTGGGAAGCAGCAAAAGAGCTTGAGGATGACTGAGGTCGTCCTGGATTCATCTGCCATCGTCGCTCTTGTTCGCTCTGAAGTTGGCGCCGAAGCTGTCGCCGCGGTGCTGCCACAGTCGCTCGTCGGCGTGGTCAATGAGGCGGAGGTGCTCAGTGTTCTCATTCGGTACGGGTCTCCGCCCGAGGCAGCCCGAGATATTGTTCTGCAGCTCCCATACAAGCGAGTCGACTTGGACGCGGAGCTTGCGCGTCGCGCTGGTATGCTTTGGCGCGACCTCAAGCCGCGCGGCCTGTCTCTCGGTGATCGGTGCTGCTTGGCACTAGCTGAGCGAGAGAGGCTTCCGGTGCTGACCTCCGACCATCGCTGGACGGACCTGCCTCTTGACGTCGAGATCCGGCTGTTCCGATCGTCACGGAACCGACGGCCTTCGCAGTACCGTCAGCGCTAGCCGCCCGCCTCAATACGCCCGCTGGTTCATCGCCCGTCCGAGCATCGCGCCGAGCATCGCCGGGACCGCGAAACCGACGGCCAGCATGACGCCGAGAATGGCCGTAACCAGAACGAGGCTCAGCCCCGATTGCATGCCGATGCCGAGGAAGAAGACGCCAAGCTGATGCCCGCATGCAAGCCACAGCGCCCAGCGCCACGGACGGTCGGGAAAGAGAAACGCCGCCGCCGCCACGGCCGCCACCATCACAGGCAGTCCGAAATAGAAGTAGGCCGGCGTCTCCCAGGCCTGGCGCATGTCGAGCCCACCGCCCGCTGAAACCCCGCCCCAAAGCGAGACGCTTGTCCAGGTGATCAGCCCAGTTGCGGCCAGCAACGCCCCGATACCGTAGGGCGACCCTACGAGCCGCCCCAGCTCACCCAACTCGTCCACGCCACGCATACGCAAACCCCCGAACGCAACACGGGAAAGAGAATAAATCGGTAGGCTTGACAGGGGGTTAATCGGCGGCTTGGCGGGAGCATACCCGAGCAGGTCGCTGGCTTTAAATCATGACCAGAAAGCCTGCCACCCCTTGGGTTTTCGCCCAAATTCCTCCATATGCGGGGGACAAACGCGCGAGACCCTCTTGAAGCGCAAGCTCACCACTATCCTCGTCGCCGATGCGCAGGGCTACTCCGCCCTGATGGCGGCGGACGAGGCGGCCACGCTGGAACGGCTACGCCGCTACCGTGCGATCATGGAAAGCCTGTTTGAGCGCCACGACGGCCGGCAGGTGAACACCTGGGGCGATTCCGTCATCGCGGAGTTTCCCAGCGTGGTGGAGGCGGTGCGTTGTGCGGTGGAGATCCAGGATTCGCTGACTGGCGAGAACCGCAGCCTGCCGAAGAAGCAGCAGATGTGGTTCCGCATCGGCATCAATCTCGGCGATGTGATGATCGATGGCAGCGATCTCTACGGCGACGGCGTGAATGTCGCCGCGCGGCTGGAATCACTGGCCGAGCCGGGCGGCATTATCGTCTCCGGCACCGTCTACAATCTGGCGCACAAGCAACTTGCCATCGCGTTTGATTTCGTCGGCGACCAGGAGGTCAAGAACCTCGATGAGCCGGTGCCGAGCTATCGCGTGCGAGTGCCTGGCCCCAACCGGCCTGACGAGGTCCTACCCGAAGATGATCCCGCCGCGGACAGCGATACGGCGAATGACGGGCACGCTCATCAACCCGATACCGATCCGTCACCCGTTGCACGCGGCGCCGTCTTTATCGAGTCGATCTGGGGCTGGCTCAACGAGCAGCCGCGGGCGGTTCGTTTCTCGGCTTTCATGATCGCCTTCTTCTTCGCCATCAATCTTCTCTTCGGCGGCATTGCCAATCCGTGGTTCATTTTCCCTGCAGCACCCTTTGCGCTTCACCTCTTTCTCCGCATCCGCCGCGAGCGCCGCCGTTTAGGCTCCGGTGGCGACGCCGGGGCGAGCCGCTCTTGACCCATCTGCCACGCCGGCTAACCCTCCGGGTCTCATGACCGTCCTGAAGGCCGATACGCTCGACCCCCAGCTGCCGCCGGAGAACGCCGAGGCATGGGCGCGGCTCATCGCCGAGTACAAAGAAGCGCGCGCCGAGGCAGCCGTGGGCGGACCGGAGCAGGCGCGCCAGCGTCACTTGGCCCGCAACAAGCTTCTGCCGCGCGACCGCGTGTTCCGCCTGCTCGACCCTGGCTCGCCGTTTATGGAGCTGTCGCCGCTTGCCGCTAGCGGCATGTATGAGGAAGCCATTCACGGCGCCGGCCTCATAACCGGCGTTGGACGCATCTTCGGTCGGCTCGTCATGGTCGTGTGCAACGACGCCACCGTGAAGGGCGGCACCTACTACCCGATGACCGTGAAGAAGCATCTCCGCGCACAGGAGATCGCGCGCGAGAACCGGCTGCCCTGCATCTATCTGGTCGATTCCGGCGGCGCCAACCTGCCGCATCAGACCGACGTCTTTCCCGACCGCGAGCACTTTGGGCGCATCTTCTACAATCAGGCGCAGATGTCGGCCGCCGGCATTGCACAGATCGCCTGCGTCATGGGCTCCTGCACGGCCGGTGGCGCCTATGTACCGGCCATGTCCGACGAGACGGTCATCGTGAAAGGGCAGGGCACCATCTTCCTCGGTGGCCCGCCGCTGGTGAGGGCCGCGACCGGCGAGGTCGTCACCGCCGAGGCGCTGGGCGGTGCGGACGTGCATACGCGCCAATCGGGCGTAGCCGACCATTTGGCGCTCGACGATGCGCAGGCTTTGGCGCTTGTCCGCCGCATCGTGTCCGATCTTGCGCCGGCACCGCAGCCGGCCATGGAGATCGGAGAGGCGGCCGCGCCGCTCTATCCGCCGTCCGACCTGGAGCGCATCGTTCCCGTCGACCTTCGCCGCGCTTATGACGTGCGCGCACTGATCGCGCGGCTGGTCGACGGCTCCGACTTCTCCGAGTTCAAGGCGCTCTACGGCGATACGCTGGTCACCGGCTTTGCCTCCATACACGGCATGCGTGTCGGCATCCTCGGCAACAACGGCATTCTGTTCTCAGAATCGGCGCAGAAGGGCGCGCATTTCATCGAGCTCTGCTGCCAGCGGAACATCCCGCTTCTGTTCCTGCAGAACATCACCGGCTTCATGGTCGGCAAGGATTATGAGGCCGGCGGCATCGCCAAGGACGGCGCCAAGCTCGTCACCGCGGTCGCTTGCGCCAACGTGCCGAAGATCACGGTGATCGTCGGCGGCTCCTATGGCGCGGGCAATTACGGCATGTGCGGGCGCGCTTTCGGTCCGCGTTTTTTGTTTGCTTGGCCGAATGCACGCATCTCCGTCATGGGCGGCGAGCAGGCCGCCGCCGTACTGGCCACCATCCGCCGCGACCGTTTCGAGGCGGAGGGCAAGAGCTGGTCGGAGGAGGACGAAGAGGCTTTCAAAAATCCGGTGCGCGAGCGCTACGACGCGGAAGGCAATCCCTATTTCGCCACGGCGCGGCTCTGGGACGACGGTATCCTCTTGCCCTCAGAGACACGCGACGTGCTCGGTCTGGCGCTTGCGGTGTGCGCTCAAGCGCCGGTGGAAGAAACGAAGTTCGGGGTTTTTCGGATGTGAGGCGGCGCGAGCACTGACGCCGCTTCTATATCCGCTCCACGTTGATCGTCTCCACCTTGCCTTGGTCGCCGATCAGCCATGAGGCGATGATGCCCGTGATCGAGACGATGATGGCGCCGAAGACAGCCGGCCAGAAGCCCGACACCGTCATCCCGTCAAGCAGCCACGCCGTCAGCGACAGCATGCCGGCATTGATGACGATGAGAAAGAGGCCGAGTGTCAGCAAGGTCAGCGGCAGGGTCAGGAGGATCACGACCGGACGCACGATGGCGTTGATAATGCCGAGCACCAGCGCCGCCCAGACCAGCGACCAACCGTCATTGATAGTCACGCCGGACACCAGCTTGGAGGCGGCCCAAAGCCCCGCCGCAACGATCAACACTCTGATGATAAAGCCCTTCATCGGGTCGTCTCCCTCGCGTGACGGCGTATCTTAGAGCCTTTTTGAAGAATCGGCCGCACGGCGGGAAGTCGAATAATCAGACATTCGCCTGCGCCAACATGGTCGCTCCTGGCTCTGAAATCAAAGAACAAGAGCCCGGAACCGGCCTTTTCCTGGCGGGCGGCCGTCTGACCGGCTATCGACTCGACCCGCGGCCAGCGTACTCAATATGGGCTCTTAGCGCGGATTGACGCGTGCGGCAGGCCCCTTAATGGCCGCCGAGCCGCGCCTCCGCCTCACCGCAGATTGAAGCCCTGTGACGGGAAAGCTTTGGTTTCCCGGCTGCGCAGCGACTAAATTGTGGCATCGCATGCGCGAAAGACGCGCGGGCTCCAACCGACGGAGTGGATATGATCAGCAAGCGGCATTTTCTGGCCTCCGGGGCCTCGCTCCTGGGTCTGGGCGCTCTGGCCGGGTTCGGCGCAAGAAGCGCCATGAGCAAAGACAGCGAGATGGTGTTTGAGATCACCAAGACCGAGGAGGAATGGCGGGCCATTCTCACGCCGGAGCAATATGCGGTGCTGCGCGAGGAGGCGACGGAACGGCCGTGGACAAGCCCGCTTCTTGAAGAGAAGCGCGAGGGCACGTTCGCCTGCGCCGGCTGCGACCTGCCACTCTTCAAGTCCGAGACCAAATATGACAGCGGCACGGGTTGGCCGAGTTTCTGGGCCGAGATCGAGGGCAATGTCGGCTACAAGGAGGACCGAAAATTCTTCATGGTCCGCACCGAAGAGCATTGCCGCCGCTGCGGCGGGCATCTCGGGCACGTCTTCGACGACGGTCCCCCGCCGACCGGCAAGCGCCACTGCATCAACGGCCTGGCCATGGTCTTCCATCCGGCGGAGCAGGCTGAAGCCGAGTCCGGGTAGCGCGCACGTCTGAGCGGCACGGCCTGTCGCTACAGAGGTCGACGGTCCTCGCACGCTTGCGGCAGAATGGCGCCCCGACAGCGTCATTCTCTGCAGCGCCATGTTTCTGAGCGTCTTCGACATCTTCAAGGTCGGCATCGGGCCATCGAGCTCCCACACAGTGGGGCCGATGCTGGCGGCGCGACGCTTCCTTGAGGAGGACGTCAGGCCAAGCGCCGGGTCCGTCGCCCGGCTCAGCGTCACGCTGCACGGATCGCTGGCCTTCACCGGTAAAGGCCACGGGACCGATCGCGCGATCGGTTTGGGACTCTGTGGCGAGCGGCCTGAATCGGTCGATCCGGACCGCATCGAGGCCGTTCTCGCAGAACTTGGCGAGGCGAAGTGCCTAGCTGTCGCCGGGCTACCGAACGTGGCGCACGACCCTTCTGTGGATTTGGTTTTCGATTACGGGCCGCCGCTGCCCGGTCACGCCAACGGCATGACGTTCTGTGCGCTTGCTGCAGATGGCGCGCCGGTCGCGGAGCGCGTCTTCTATTCCATCGGCGGCGGGTTCGTAGCCACCGCGCAGGAGCTGGAGCACGCCGGCGGCGATGGCGTGAGCGCGGCGGCCGCCGCTACCGCCAGTCCCTCCGTGCCATACCCGTTCACCAGCGCGGCGGAGATGCTGGCGATGGGCGCCGAATCCGGCCTCTCCATCGCGGAGATGAAGCGAGCCAACGAGATGGCGCGCGCGCCGGACGTTGATCTCGATGACGCCGTCGACGGCATTTGGTCGGCGATGCGCTTCTGCATCGATCGCGGGCTGACCAATGCCGGCACGCTGCCCGGTGGGCTGGAGGTCAAGCGGCGTGCCGGCGAGATACACCAAAAACTGCTCGCAGAGCACGGCGCCAACTCGCTGCAGCCGCATCGCGTCATGGATTGGCTGAGCGTCTACGCCATGGCGGTGAACGAGGAGAACGCCGCCGGCGGGCGCGTGGTGACCGCTCCCACAAATGGCGCCGCCGGCGTGATCCCCGCGGTGATCCGCTACTACCTGGAGCATTGCGTGGGCGCCGATGAGAATGGCGTGCGGACGTTCCTTCTCGTCTCCGCGGCGATCGGCGGGATCATCAAGCACAACGCCTCCATCTCCGGCGCGGAGGTCGGCTGTCAGGGAGAGGTGGGCTCCGCCTCCGCCATGGCCGCGGCCGGTCTGGCCGCGGCACTCGGCGCCACCAATACGCAGGTGGAGAACGCCGCGGAGATCGCGCTGGAGCACCATCTCGGTATGACCTGCGACCCGATCGGCGGCCTGGTGCAGGTGCCCTGTATTGAGCGCAACGCGCTTGGCGCTGTGAAGGCGGTGAGCGCCGCGTCGCTGGCGCTGCGCGGGGACGGCACGCATTTCGTGCCACTCGACGATTGCATTGAGACGATGCGCCAGACCGGTCTCGACATGAGCGAGAAGTATAAGGAGACCGCCACCGGCGGCCTCGCCGTGAATGTCGTTGCCTGTTGAGGTTCACGCTGCGGGCATGGCTGCCTCAAGGTAAGGCGCAAGCGCGCCGCCGCGGTCGATCAAAAACACCTCGATGGGCTCGCGCGTGCCGCGCACAGTCACTTCGGTTGCAGGAAACGCGCCGTCGGCGAGGCCAGCCTCGCGGCAAAGGGCGGCGGAGGCGACGATCTGAACACCGTGCTCCTTTGTCAGCCCCTCCAGGCGGCTTGCCGCATTGACCACGGGTCCGATGACCGTTGTCGCCGCGGAAGATCGGTGGCCGATGCGACCAAGCACCAGCGGCCCGACGTGCAGCCCTATGCCGATCTTGAGCGGCGCGGGAAGCTCGCCTTCTAGCTCACGGTTGAGCCGCTCAAGCGAGGAGTCGATCGCCATGGCCGCCGACAAAGCTGCGCGGCAGGCTACGTCGACGGGTTGGTTGATGCCGAAGAGCGCCATGAGCCCGTCGCCGAGATATTTGTCGATCCACCCGCCGGATGCGTTGAGGACCTCGCCGACCTCCCCGAAGAAGCGGTTCAGCAGAAACACCGTGTCGTAAGGAAGCCGCTTCTCGCTCAGCGTCGTGAAGCCGCGGATGTCGAGAAAGACCACGGCAAGCGTTCGCTCCACGCCGGCTTCATCGCCGCTACCGGCGAGGAGCGCGCGTTGCTCATCCGGCGGGCGCACCAGTCGCACGACAAGAAGGTCGTCGCCCGGGCGCACCTGGCAGGCGAGCCGCACGTCCGACGGCGCCCCGATATGGCTGAGCGTGGCCGATTCCGAAGGCGAGGGGGGCGGCAACGCGTCTGCCCCGACCTCGACACGAACGCGGCAGGTGGAGCATCGCGCCCGTCCGCCGCACACGGAACTGTGGGGAACGCCATGCACGCGGCTGATCTCAAGCAGCGTCGGCCCGACCGGAGTGCTGATGGACGGCCCGGCCGAATAGCCGATGCGCAGGCGCCGGCGCCACAAGAGCGACAGGCGACGAAGCGCCAGCACCGCGAAGACGGCAGCGATCAGCCCCAACGCCGACCACACTGCGATGTCGCCCACCTGCGCAGCGGTCAACGTTGGCGTGTCCGCGGCCGGTGTTGAATACGCATCGCCATAGCTGCCTGGCCCGGACTCGTAGCCCGCGCCCGAACCGTAATCATACCCGCCGGAATCGTATCCGCCGGAATCGTACCCGCCGCCACCGTATCCGCCATAGCTGTCGCCGCTGGCGCTCGCATCGGCGGTCTCCGCCTCGGCTTTGGCCACCGCGTCGCGGCCGGCGACGGAGAACCCTGCCAACGCTAGCGCCGGTAGAAGCACGGCGATCGTGAAGAGCAACGGCGCGATGCGACGATAGACGCGCGACAACCGCAGCCAGAAATGCAGTCCGATGCAGCCATGCGTCCATACGACGAGGAGCAAGAGCGTCTGGATCCAGGCAAGCTCGCCCCACAGCCGCGGCAGGAGGTCTCCATAGGGCGTGTCGGCGCCCTCCATCCGCGCCGCCGCCGCGATGGGCGCGGCGTGGTACATCAGGAGCGGCAGGATGGTCAGGCCCAGCAAAATCTGCACGGCCTCCCAGATCGGCATTCGCCAGGTGGAGCGACGCGCCGTCTTGTAGAGATTGAGGCCGATATGAGTGAAGAACGCGCCGAACAGCACGATGGTGCCGGCGAGCGAGCGCGTCACCGCTTCGCGTCCCTCCTGGAAGGCCTCCATGATTTCGAGGCTCCACAAGCCGAACGCATGGTTGAGGAAGTGGAAGAACGCGAACGTGAAAAGGATCAGCCCGGAGGCGATGCGCAGCCGCTGGATGTGGCCGCCAAGAAGCAGCGGCGATGCCGGCGCAGCGTCAACCGACATCGATATGTCCGTGAGCCCAATGGGCCGCGGTAAGAAGCGCTTGCTTGATCGTGCGCCAGGGCATTGCCGGCTTCTAGAGCATGATCCCGAAAAGTGGAAACCGGTTTTCGGATAAGACCATGTTCCACAAAGAGATAGGACCTCCATTCTGATCCAATCAGAATGGATACGGCTCTAGACGTTTCGCACCTCACCGTCACGCCGTAGAAGGGGAGTGATGTTCAAATCCCTCCTCATCGCCAATCGCGGCGAGATCGCCCGACGCATCGTCCGTACCGCCCGGCGGATGGGACTTCGCACGATTGCCGTGGTCACCGAAGCCGACAGGACCTGGCCGCATTGGCGTGAAGCTGACGAGGCCGTGCCCATCGACAGCTATCTCTCCATCGAGGAGATCGTGGCGGCAGCGCAAAAGAGCGGCGCCGATGCCGTGCACCCCGGTTACGGCTTTTTGTCGGAGAACGCCGCGTTTGCGGAAGCCTGTGCGGCGGCGGGGCTGATCTTTGTTGGGCCGCCGGCCAACGCCATCCGCACCATGGGCTCCAAGGCAGGCGCCAAGGCACTGGTCGGCAGCGTCGGTGTGCCGGTCGTACCCGGCTATTCCGGAGAGCGGCAGGAGCCGGACTTCCTCAAGCAGAAGGCCTACGAGATCGGCTACCCCGTGCTGGTGAAGGCGGTCGCCGGCGGCGGCGGTCGCGGTATGCGGCGTGTGGAGCGCGCCATCGATTTTCCCGACGGACTCGCCGCCGCAAAGCGCGAGGCGCTGGCCTCGTTCGGCGACGATCGGGTGATCTTGGAACGCTACGTCGAAGCGCCGCGTCACATCGAGGTGCAGGTGTTCGCCGACGCGCTGGGCAATGCGGTGCATCTATTTGAACGCGACTGCTCGCTTCAGCGGCGGCACCAGAAGGTGATCGAAGAAGCGCCCGCACCCGGCCTGTCGGCGGAGATGCGGCAATGGCTCGGGGCGACCGCGATCAAGGCAGCGCGCGCCGTCGGCTATTGCGGCGCCGGCACGGTGGAGTTCATCGCCGACGCGTCCGCCGAACCAAGGCGCGACGCGACGTTCTTCATCGAGATGAACACACGGCTGCAGGTCGAGCATCCCGTCACGGAGGCTGTGACCGGGCTCGACCTCGTCGAGTGGCAAATGCGGATCGCAGCCGGCGAGCCGCTACCGCTGAAGCAGGAGGAGATCGCGTTCACCGGCCACGCGATCGAAGCGCGCGTCTACGCCGAGGACCCGGCCGACAATTTCCGTCCGTCGACCGGTCGCCTGTGGGCGGCGTCTTTCCCGGAAGCGACCGGTGTGCGTATCGACTCCGGTGTCGAGCCCGGGTCTGTGGTGACGCCGTTCTATGACGCGATGCTTGCCAAGGTAATCGCTTTCGGCGCCGACCGCGCGGAGGCGCTGCGGCGCGTGCAGGCCGCGCTTGAGCGCATCAGGATTGCCGGCCCGCGCACCAATCTGGCGTTTCTGGCCGGGATCGTCACGCATCCGCATTTCGCTGTCGGCGGTGTCGGCACGGATTTCGCCGACCGGGAACTTGCCGGCCTCGCTGGCGAGCCGCTCGACCAGAGCCTCGCTGCTGAAGCCATCGCGGAATGGGTGCGCCGCGCCGGCGATGGGCCCGCGGCCGATGCTCCGGGCCCCTGGTCGCGTGCCGACGGCTTTCAGCTCGGCGGGCTAAGGGGCGCGGGTGCCCTCGCCGTGGAGATTGAGGGCCAGGCCGTGACGGTCGGCATCGCTTGGTCGCCGCGCGGACCGCACGTCGTCTCTGTCGGCGGCAAGGCGCCGGCATCCGAGCCGGAGGCGGAGATCGTCTGGGGCGAGGGGCAGGCGTTCGTTTTGGCGCGGGGGCGTCAGCTCTGCGTGACGTTCCCCGACCCGCTGTCACGCCGTGCCGCGGGCGGCGCTTCAGACGGGGAGGTGGACGCTCCTATTCACGGGCGGGTCGTCGACGTCGCCGTCGCGACGGGACAGCACGTCTCCGCCGGCGATCCGCTGTTCACGGTGGAGGCCATGAAGATGGAGCACGCCGTGACGGCGCCGCTTGCCGGAGAGGTTCACCAGGTGCGCATCGCTCCCGGCGACCAGGTCGAGCAGGGCGCCGCCGTTGTGACGATTAAGCCGGCTGAGGCGCGTCGCTGAGCTATGCGGCTGTGGAATGATGGGACGCGCCGCTTCGCGCAATTGCCGGCTGCCGATTCGACCGTTAAGTCAGGCTCATGCCGCTTCACCTCCTAAAACTCTGCGTCGGCGTCGATTCCATCGAGGACCTTGAAGGCTGGATCGTGCATCGGCTGAAGCAGCGACGCCGCGCCGGCGACAAACCCGAACATTGGCACGTCACGCGCATGATCCCGAGACGCATGGAGGAGCTGCTTGACGGCGGCTCACTCTATTGGGTCATCCGCGGCAATGTGCAGGTCCGGCAGCGCCTCACCGATATCCGCCCGTTTCGCGACACCGACGGCGTTCAGCGCTGTCGGCTGGTGCTCGACCCGGAGACAAACCCCACCGAATGGCAGCCGCGCCGGGCCTTTCAGGGCTGGCGATACCTGAAGGATGAGGATGCGCCCCGCGATCTGGGCTCCGCGCGCGCCGGCATGCGCAGCCTGCCGCCGGAACTCAGGCGCGACCTCGCGGATCTAGGCCTGCTTTAGGCCTTGCGCTGGCGCCGTTCGGGGCCACATTCTGAGCTAGAATGGCAAAACGACGCGACATCACATCGCGCCCGGGCCGGGCCCCGGCGGAGTCAACGCGCTCCGACATTGACGCCTTCCTGGCCGAGGCCAAGACCATCGCGCCCGCCTCGCAGGCGCGTGGGCGGCTCGTCTTCGCGCTCGACGCGACGATGAGCCGGCAACCGACCTGGGATCTGGCGTGCGAGCTGCAGGCGGAGATGTTTGAAGCCGCGGCGGCGGTCGGCGGCCTGTCGGTGCAGCTGGTCTATTTCCGCGGCATCGGCGAAAGCCGCGCCTCATCCTGGGTGGCGAATGCCCGGGCGCTGCGCGACCTGATGGTCAAGATCGACTGCCGCGGCGGCCACACTCAGATCCGCAAGGTGCTTGCGCATGTCCGTCGCGAGGCGGAGAAACGGCCGATCGCAGCACTCGCCTATGTCGGCGATGCCATGGAGGAGAATCCCGACGATCTCTGCGCGCTCGCCGGCGAGATCGGCATGTTGGGCGTGCGTGCCTTCATGTTCCACGAGGGGCGGGATCGGGTCACGGAACGCACGTTCCGCGAGATATCGCGGCTCACGCGCGGCGCTTATCTGCCATTCGACGCCAGCGCTGCCGGACAGTTGCGCACGCTTCTGAATGCCGTTGCGACCTATGCCGCCGGCGGCATCAAGGCCCTGGAGACGAGCCGCGGCGCCGGAGCGCAATTGCTGCTGCCGCAACTGAAGCGATGAGAATCGCAATCCTCGCCATTCTGGCGGCGCTCGCGGCGGCGTTCCTTTTTCGCTGGTTCTTGAACAATCCGCCGGCGCAGCTTGCACGCCAGGTCAAAATGTTCGGCGGAGCCGCGCTTCTGGCGACCGGCGTGGGACTTTTGTTTCTGCGCCAGTTCGCCCTGGCGCTGCCGGTCGGCATGGCCGGGCTGATGTTGCTGAGGCGGAACGCACCCATGCGCACCGCCGGCCCCTCGGGCCAGTCCTCAAGCGTGCGCTCCGCCGGCCTTGAGATGGCGCTCGATCACGACAGCGGCGAGATGGACGGGCAGGTGCTTGTCGGGCGCCACGAAGGACGGCGACTGTCGGAGCTGCTTGTTGATGAGCTTTTGGAGGTCGGCGAGGATTTGAGCAGCGACGAGGAGTCGCTGCGCCTACTTGAAGGCTACCTCGACCGTGCGCATCCCGGCTGGCGGGACGATGTCGACGCTGATGAGGCAGGGCGGCAACGCCCGCCGCCGAGCCCGGGCGCTATGAGCACGAAGGAGGCCTATCAGATCCTGGGGCTTGAGCCGGGCGCCAGCACCGCGGAAGTTCGCGATGCGCATCGACGTCTTATCAAGCAGGTGCATCCCGATCGCGGCGGCTCTGCGGCGCTCGCCGCCAAGATCAATGAAGCCAAGGACCGGATTCTGGGAACGCATCGCTAGGCCTCAGTTCGGCATCGGCAGGCAGGCGAAGGACTTGCGCTTCAGCTTGGCGCAGGTGGCGCGGGCCTCTTCCATGTTGTCGAAGCCGGCAAAGCGGGCGCGGTAGAGCGTCTCGCCGCGATGCTCCACCGTCTGCGTCAGCGGCGAGAGCGACGCCAGCGTCGTCCCCATCCGCTTCTGCGCCTTCTCGATGAGGTCGAGCGCGCCACGCTCCGTCGGTGTTGCGCCGATCTGGATGTGCCAGCCCGGCTCACCGGCTGCCACCACGACAGCGCCGGGCGCCGGTGCGCCCGCCACCAACTCATCCTCGCCGGCGCGAATACGCGCCAGCCGGGTGAGCTTCCCGATCGGATCGTCGGCGTCGGGGCTTACCGGCACCGCCAGCTCTGCAACGGCCGAAGCCGTGCTGATGCGTTGCGCGATCGGGTCGAGCTCCGCTTCGGCCGTTTCGGCGACGTCGCCCCCAGAGATCGGCTCAGCAATCGGTGCCGCAATCGGCCTTGCAATCGGCTTCGGGGCGGGCTCGGCCTGCGCCGCTTCAGCGAGCGCCGCCGTCACCACGTCGCGCGCAGGCGCCGCCGCGGCGTAGCTCAGGAGGATCGCGTCCTCCTGCTCCAGGTCGGGACGGGGGCGCGGCGGCCGCGCCTCAGCGTACTGCGTTGCCGGGCCAGTGTGCACGATCAACGCCGGCAAGGTGTCACGGCGCGAGCCCTTCGACAGATATTTGGCGATCAGGTCGCGCATATGCGCGTTACGGCTGGCCCCGGTCCGTCCGCCCATCACGACGGCGATGATGTGCCGCCCGTCGCGCTCAACGTTGGTGACCAGGTTGTAGCCGGAAGCGCGGGTGTAGCCGGTCTTGATGCCGTCGACACCGCGCACGGCGCCCAGAAGCCGGTTGTGGTTGCGATAGTTGGCGCCGCGGAACTTGAAGCTGCGGGTGGAGAAGTATTTGTAGTATTTCGGGAACCGGTCCTGCAGGGCGCGCGCCAAGAGCACCATGTCACGCGCCGTCGTGATCTGCTTGGAATTGGGCAGGCCGTGCGGATTGCGGAACGTCGTGTTCTTCATGCCGAGCGCCCGCGCCGTGCGCGTCATGCGGCGGGCGAAATCGGCGACGCTGCCGCTGATCTCCTCGGCAATCACAACGGATGCGTCGTTTGCCGACTTGGTGACCAGCGCCAGGATGGCGTCCTTGACCTTGATCTTTGAGCCCTTGCGCAGACCGAGCTTGGACGGGGATTGGCGCGCCGCATTGGCCGAAACCCGCATCGTGCTCGACAGGCTGAGACGCCCCGCGTCCAACTCCTCAAAGAGGACGTAGAGCGTCATCATCTTGGTGAGCGAGGCGGGATAGCGCCTCGCGTCCGCGTGCCGGGCGAACAGCGTCTTGCCGGAATTGGCGTCGAAGACGATCGCCGCATAGCGCTCGTTGGCCTGGGCCGGAACACTGCCCAGCGACAGCAGCACGAGGAGAAGGGGAAGGAGACGGTACAGACCGATACGCAACGCGGGACGCCTCTTCGCAGGTGGCCTCAAACTCACTCCCAGGTGACCGCCGCGTCTCCTGAGACCGATGGTTTCTCTTAGCTAAAGACGACGGCGTTACGATTCCGTAAAATGTTGGCAGCTAAGTGGCTTCCGCCGCTTTGTTGCAGTGCAAAAAACTGCTTGCAATTCTTGTTGCGCCGCAATATATACCGCTCGCCCGCGGAAGCGGGGCGGCACTACAGGAATCATGACATGATGAACGCGTTTGAAGACGTCCAGAAAGCTGGGCAAGCGAACATGAACCGCGCGCTCGACAGCTTCGGTGCGCTATCCCGCAGCTGGCAGGCGCTGGCTGAGGAGACGGCGGATTATTCCAAGAAGTCGTACGAGGCAGGGGCGGCGCATGTCGAAAAGCTGCTCGGCGCCAAGAGCGTGGACCTGGCGATTGAGGCCCAGACGGATTTCGTCCGGGCATCATACGAACAGGCGGCCGGGCGCGCCGCGCGGTTCAGCGAGCTCTATCTCGGGCTCGTCAAGGACATGGCGAAGCCTTTTGAGGAGTTCGCCCCAACCGCCAAGAAGAAATAGGCCCAGCCGCACAAATTGCATGTGAGACGCCCGGTCGCGGACCGGGCGTTTTTTTTGCCCGCAGCGTGCTTTGCGCGACCGGTCAGCCCCTGACAATGACGATCGAAGCGCCTAAATTAGCGGGCGCGGCAAGGGGTCCCGAACGCGGTCATGGCAAAGGACACAAGAAAAGACAGCGGCGACAAGGCGGGATCCGGGACGGCTGTCGTCACTAAGACGCGGCCCAAGACCAAGCGGCCCAACCTTTATCGCGTGCTCCTGCTCAACGACGATTACACGCCGATGGAGTTCGTCGTGCACGTAATCATGCGCTTTTTCGGCAAGACCCAGGACGACGCCACGCGCATCATGCTGCACGTTCACAATCACGGCGTCGGCGAGTGTGGCGTATTCACCTACGAGGTGGCGGAGACCAAAGTGACGCAGGTCATGGATTTCGCGCGCAAGCACCAGCATCCGCTTCAATGCGTGATGGAAAAGACGTGATTACCGGCCGGCACGAGGCGGCGGATTCGGCGTGAATAGGCCGCAAGGGCCCGCTTGAGAACGGCGGCCGCGTGCCGTGCGGTTGATTTTTCAGACACGGCTCCGGGAAGCGACCACTGGCGCGAAGCCCCAGATGCACAATATGATGCATATGGCGTGTTCGCGCCGGCCGGCCGGTCAAGCAAAAGAGGTCTGACGTGCCTACCTTTTCCCGCTCCCTCGAAATGGCGCTCCATAAGGCGCTCAGCCTGGCGAATGATCGCGACCAGGAATTTGCGACGTTGGAGCACCTTCTCTTGGCGCTTGCCGACGACAAGGACGCGGCTGCCGTCATGCGGGCCTGCAATGTGGACCTCGACAAGCTGCGCGCAGACCTCAACGAATATATCGAATCTGAGCTCACCAACTTGGTCAGCCTGGAGGGCGACGAGGCGAAACCGACCGCCGGCTTTCAGCGCGTCATTCAGCGCGCGGTGATACATGTTCAATCGTCCGGTCGCGAAGAAGTGACAGGCGCCAACGTGCTGGTCGCTATTTTCGCCGAGCGTGAGAGCCATGCGGCGTTCTTCCTGCAGGAGCAGGACATGACGCGCTACGACGCGGTCAATTACATCTCGCACGGCATAGCCAAGCGTCCCGGCGCGGAAGAGATACGTCCCGTGCGCGGTGTGCGCGAGGAGGGCGCCCGCGAAGCCGAGGAAGGCGAGGAAAGTGGCGGCAAGGAAAGCGCGTTGGAGGCGTGGTGCATCAACCTCAACGCCAAAGCGCGCTCCGGCCGCATCGACCCGCTGATCGGGCGTGAGCTGGAGCTGAAGCGCACCATTCAGGTGCTGTGCCGGCGTTCAAAGAATAATCCGCTTTATGTCGGCGATCCCGGCGTCGGCAAAACGGCGATTGCCGAAGGCTTGGCCAAGAAGATCGTCGAAGGCGACGTGCCGGACGTGCTTTCCGGCGCCACCATCTTCACGCTCGACATGGGCGCGCTGCTCGCCGGTACGCGTTATCGCGGCGACTTTGAGGAGCGCCTGAAGCAGGTGATCCGGGAGCTTGAGGCGCACGAAAACGCCGTCATGTTCATCGACGAGATTCACACCGTGATCGGCGCCGGCGCGACATCCGGTGGCGCCATGGATGCCTCGAATCTTCTAAAGCCCGCGCTTGCCTCCGGGACGCTGCGCTGCATCGGCTCCACGACCTACAAGGAGTATCGGCAGTTCTTCGAGAAGGACCGCGCGCTCGTCCGCCGCTTCCAGAAGATCGATGTCAACGAGCCGACATTGCCGGACGCCGTGGCGATCCTCAAAGGCCTGAAGCCTTACTTCGAGGACCACCACAAGGTCCGCTACACCAACGACGCCATCAAGTCGGCGGTGGAGCTTTCGGCGCGCTACATCAACGACCGCAAGCTGCCCGACAAGGCGATCGATGTGATCGACGAATCCGGCGCCTCGCAAAAACTTTTGCCGGTCGCCCGCCGTAAGAAGACGATCAGCGTCAAGGACGTGGAGGCGACGATCGCCACGATGGCGCGCATCCCGCCGAAATCCGTCTCCAAGGACGATGCGGAGGTGCTGCAGCACATCGACACCAATCTGAAGCGCGTCGTGTTCGGTCAGGACAAGGCGATCGACGCATTGTCCTCCGCCATCAAGCTGGCGCGCGCCGGCCTGCGCGAGCCGGAGAAGCCGATCGGCTGTTATCTGTTCTCCGGCCCGACCGGTGTCGGCAAGACGGAAGTGGCGCGCCAACTCGCCGATTTGATGGGCGTGCGGCTCCTGCGCTTCGACATGTCGGAATATATGGAGCGCCACACGGTCTCGCGGCTGATCGGCGCGCCGCCAGGCTATGTCGGGTTCGACCAGGGTGGCCTCTTGACCGACGGCGTCGACCAGACGCCGCATTGTGTGCTCCTGCTCGACGAGATCGAGAAGGCTCACCCGGACCTCTTCAACATCCTGTTGCAGGTCATGGATCACGGCAAGCTCACCGATCACAACGGCAAGCAGATCGATTTCCGCAACGTCGTCTTGATCATGACGACCAATGCCGGCGCCACGGAAATGGCGAAGTCCGCGATCGGCTTTGCCCATTCGCGCCGGTCCGGCGATGACGAGGAAGCGATCAACCGGCTCTTCACGCCGGAGTTCCGCAACCGCCTCGATGCGACGATCGCGTTCGGTTCGCTTCCGCCGGCGGTGGTGCACCGTGTCGTCGAAAAGTTCGTGCTGCAGCTTGAGGCGCAACTCGCCGACCGTGGCGTCACCTTCGAGCTTGACGAGAAGGCGACGGCCTGGCTCGCGGATCGCGGCTATGACGAGCGCATGGGCGCAAGGCCGCTTGGCCGTCTGATCCAGGAGGAGATCAAACGTCCGCTCGCCGACGAAGTGCTCTTCGGCAAGCTGAAGAAGGGCGGCGTGGTCAAGGTCTCCGTTGAGGAGCAAGGCGACGACGGTAAGACGGCGCTCAAGCTTGAGGCGATCCCCGACGAGAACGCCGCGCCCAAAGAGCGGCCTAAGAGCGCCCGCCCCAAGGAGCCGCGTAAGCCGAAGAACCCGCCAAAGAACGGCAACCCGCCCAAGGATAACCCGCCAAGAGGCGGCGGCTCAGTCCCGCGCGTGCCACTGAAGGCCTGAGCGACGTCCGGAATTGCCGGCGGCGGCATTGTCGCCGCCCAATCTCTGCTAAAAGGCTGATCGGGCGCATTGTCGCGCCGGTCGGACCATTGAGGCGATGCAGCTCAGCCAGCCGCAAGCAGCGTTGCAAACGCACCATGCAGTCGTTTGTCTCGGCGGTGAGGCGACGCGCCTGGAAGCGCAGCCGCGCCCGTCGCCCGGTGCAGGCGAGATTCTCCTGCGCCTCAACGTCGTCGGCTTCTGCGGCACCGATCTCTTCAAGCTGAAGACCAACACCGCGCCAATCGGTGGCGTGCTCGGGCACGAGCTGGTCGGCACGGTTGAAGCGCTCGGCGTGGGCGTCACGCAGTTCGCTCCGGGTGATCGCGTTGTCGTTCCCCACCATGTCGCGTGCGGCGAATGCGCGCTGTGCAAAAGCGGCGCGGAGACCATGTGCGCCATCTTCAAGGAGAATCTGATGGCGCCGGGTGGCTTCGCGGATCATGTCCTGATTCGCGAGCGCGCCGTCTCTCACGCGGCGCACAAGCTGCCCGACAGCCTCTCAGACGAAGCGGCCGTCTTTATGGAGCCGGCGGCTTGCGTGCTCCGTGGCATCGATCGGTCCGGGCTGCGGCCTAACCGCCGTGCTGTCGTGCTCGGCTGCGGCAGCATGGGGCTGCTTCATCTTCTGGTGCTCCACGCCGTCTTTCCCGACATGCCAATCGTCATGGTCGATCCCGACGATGCACGGCAGCGCTTTGCGGCGGAACTCGGCGCGGCTGCAGCCGTGCCGCCGGGCGAGGCGGCGGTCGCCGCGGCGCGCAAAGTCTCGGACGGTGTCGGGGTCGACGCGGTGTTCGATACGGTCGGCGGTGATCAGACCTTGGCCGCTGGCATCGCACTGACCCGCCCGGGCGGAACAATCGTGCTCTTCGCCCATGCCCCGGCCGACCAGCGATCGGCCATCGATCTCAACGCAATCTTCAAGACCGAGCGCCGCGTCGTCGCAACCTATTCCGGCGCCTTGAACGAGCAGCAGCGGGTGTTCGATCTTCTGTGCTCCGGCAAACTCGATCCTTCGCCGCTGGTGACCCACAAAATGCCGCTTGACGACTTTGAGGAAGGCGTCGCGCTGGTGGTCCGTCAGGAGGCACTGAAAGTGCTGTTTACGCCGTCGCGCGGAGTCACGTCATGAACGACGCAGGCCAACACACAACGCCTTCGACCATGCGCGGTGCAATGCTGATCGGACCGGAAGCGATAGAAATCCGCGACGTGCCGGTGCCTCAGCCGGGCGCCGGCGAGCTGCTTCTGAAGGTGGAGGCGGCGACGACCTGCGGCACCGACGTGAAAGTCTTCAAGCGCGGCGGTCACCCGCGCATGCTCAAGGCGCCGACCTTGTTCGGCCATGAGATGGCCGGGCGCGTCGCGGCGCTGGGCGAGGGCGTCGACAACTACGCCGTCGGCGAGGCCATCGTGGTCGCCAACTCCGCGCCGTGTCTCACATGCGAGCCCTGCCGCCGCGGCCGCGAGAATCTCTGCGAGGACCTGGACTATCTCAACGGCGCGTTCGCGGAATACATGCTCGTGCCGGCGCGGTTCGTGGAGCGCAACGTCCATCATCTGCCGGAGGGCCTGTCGTTTGAGCGCGCCGCTTTGGCGGAGCCGCTCGCCTGCGTGCTGCACGGGCTCGATGCCTGCGAGCTGGATCGCTATGCCGCGCTCGGCCCAGTCGAAGTGCTGGTCTTAGGCGGCGGGCCGATCGGTCTTCTCTTCGTTGCGGCTCTCGCCAATCTCGGACACAAGCCGGTGCTTGCCGATCCCAATCCGAGCCGGCTTGAAGCCGGCCGGGTGCTCGGCGCCACAAAGACGATTGAGATCGCGCGTGGCGGCGGTCAGGCGGAGGCTGTACGTGCTCAAGCCGAAGGCAGCGCGGGGTTCTGGGTCACCGTAGAAGCCACGGGCGTTCCCGGCGTGTGGTCCGACGCAATTGAATCTCTGCGTCCCGGCGGCCTGGTGAATTTGTTCGGTGGCTGCGCGCCGGGCACGTCGATCCCGCTCGACACGCACCTCGTTCATTACAGCGAGCTCACCATCAAGGGCGTCTACCACCACCGCCCCGACACGTTCCGCCGCGCCATCGCGCTCCTCGCCGATCCAAGCTTCAAGGCCGATGTGCTTCTCTCAGGCGTCCGCCCGATTGAAGGCGTCGTCGACGCGCTTCAAGCGATGATACGCAAGGAGGCGCTGAAGGTCGTGATCCGCAACGGCGATTGAGACGAGCCCCGCCAAGCCGGCAAGGAGACAACGATGTGCCGCAACATCCGCACCCTGTTCAATTTCGAACCGCCGGCCACGGAGGACGAGATCCATGCCTCCGCGCTGCAATTCGTGCGCAAGCTCTCCGGCTTCACGCGTCCGTCGAAGGCTAACGAAGCGGCCTTCGCGCGCGCGGTGGAGGAGGTCGCCGGCGCGGCGCGGCGGCTGATTGATTCCCTTGAGACCAACGCACCGCCGCGCAACCGCGAAGCGGAAGCAGCGAAAGCCAAGGCCCGCGCGGCGCAGCGCTACGCCCGGCTCGCTTGATGCGGATTAGCGATACTTCGCTGACAGCGCCGACGTGCCACTGGCGAGCAACGCAAGGTCGCTGCCGACGGAAACGAAGATGAAGCCCGCGTCGATATAACGCCGCGCCTGCTCTTCCACGGGCGACAATGTCCCGACCGGTTTGCCGACCTTTCGCATGCGCTCCGGCACGCCGAGGATCGCCTCCTGCACCTCCGGATGCGCAGGCTTGCCGAGATGCCCCATGGACGCGGCGAGGTCGGAGGGGCCGATGAAAACGCCGTCAATGCCGTCCACGGCAGCGATCTCCTCCAACTGATCGAGCGCGCGCTTGGTCTCCACCTGCACCAGGAGGCAGATTTCCGCGTCGGCCGCGTAGAGATAATCAGTGATGCGCCCGTAGCGGTTGGCGCGATGCATGCTGGCAACGCCGCGCACACCGGTCGGCGGATAGCGAACGTAGGAGGCCGCGCGCTTCGCCTCCTCGGCATTCTCCACGAAGGGGATAAGCAGCGTCTGCGTGCCGATATCGAGATAGCGCTTCGCCATCACCATGTCGTTCCAGGGGAGGCGCACCGTCGTGCTTGTCGTGGTGCGGTCGATGATTTGCAATTGCGGCATCACACTCAGCACGTCGTTGGGTGCGTGCTCCGCGTCGATGACGACATAGTCGAAGCCGGCATCGGCAATCACTTCCGCCGAGACGGGCGTTGCAAGCTGCGACCACAGGCCGATCTGCAGCTCGCCATTCGTGATTGCGCGTTTAAATCGGTTGGCAGGCAGATGCATGGCCACTCCAAGGGCGCCCGGTCGTTCGCACCGAACGCTCCAATCCAAGACGTTGATTTAGGTGTCCTATAAGATGCGCGAGAGCGACGCCAGCCGGCGGCCGCTCAGGTCATCGCCTCAAGTACTGCGCGGATCTTGCCCGCATTGCCCGCAAGCATCTCAGCATCGGCAATGCCGTCCGTATGCGGTTTCAACGGCACGCCCTCAAAGCGCGGGATGACGTGGATATGCGTGTGGAAGACCGTCTGCCCGCTCGCCGGCTCGTTGAACTGCATGACGAGCACGCCGTCTGAATCGAACGCTTTGACCACCGCGCGGGCCATGCGCTGCACGACCAGGATGATGCGCTGCAGATCGGCGGCGCCGATGTCGAGCATGTTGCGCGACGGCGCCTTGGGAATGACCAGCGTGTGGCCCGGCCCCTGCGGCATGACATCCATGATGGCGATGCAATTGTTGTCCTCGTAGACCTTCTCACAGGGCAGCTCGCCCCGCAGGACTTTTGCAAAGACGTTCTGGTCGTCATAGGCCGGACTGTTCATTCTTCCCCTCCGTTGTCCCCGCGGCAGCCGCGACCGGGCTCACTGACCGACCCGCGGCGGAACGGACCGCGCTCCGCAAGCACCTCACCGGTCAGCGCAACCTCGCGCCGCTCCTCCACCAGATACGCCTCGATGGCGCGGCGGAAGCTGGGATTGGCGATGTAATGCGCCGAGTAGGTGGTTTGCGGCAGGTACCCGCGCGATAGCTTGTGCGGCCCCTGCGCGCCGGCGTCAACGCGCTTCAGCCCATGAGCGAGCGCAAATTCGATGGCCTGGTAGTAGCAGACCTCAAAATGCAGGAAACGATGGTCCTCCGTCGCTCCCCAATGGCGGCCATAAAGCGTGTCGGAGCCGATGAGATTGAGGGCGCCGGCAATGTAGCGTCCGCCGCGGCGCGCCATGACGAGAAGCAGCCGGTCGGCCATGCGCTCGCCGAGCATGGAGAAGAAGCTGCGGTTCAGATAGGGGCTGCCCCATTTGCGCGCGCCAGTGTCCATGTAGAAGGCGTAGAAGCTGTCCCAGATGGCTTCGGTAATGTCGCTGCCCGTGACCCAATCGATCGCCACGCCGGCTTCCACGGCGTCGCGGCGTTCCTTTCGGATCGCCTTGCGCTTGCGCGAGGCAAGCGCCGCAAGGAAACCGTCGAAATCGCCGAACCCGTCGTTGATCCAGTGGAACTGCTGGTCGGTGCGCTTGAGGAAGCCGAGATCGGCAAGCAGCGACCAATCCTCCTCCGGCAGGAAAGTCACGTGGGCCGAGGAGATGGAATTGCGCCGGCAGACCTCCATCAGCCCGGCGGCGAGCAATTGCTTGCGTGTCGCGGCGTCCGTCCCGGGTCGCGTCAGAAGGCGCGGCCCGGTGACCGGCGTGAACGGCACACTGATCTGCAGCTTCGGATAGTACTGCCCGCCGGCGCGCTCAAAGGCGTCGGCCCATCCCCAGTCGAAGACATATTCCCCTTGCGAATGCGATTTCACGTAGCACGGCACGAAACCCGCCGGCGCATCGCCTTCGCCTTCCAAAACGAGGTGGCGCGGTGCCCAGCCGGTCTCAGGCGACACCGCGCCGGATTGCTCCAGCGCGTCGAGAAAGTCCCACGACACGAACGGATTGAATGGCTGCCTGTCGCCGTGCGCGCCCTCCGCCGCGTCGCTCCAGCCCGGATTGGCGCACGCGTCCCAATCGGCCCGGCGAATATCGGCCATCGCGGAGACGATGCGAATGGCGGCGGCCGGTCGTGTGTCGGTGGAACGCATAGCCCCGAACTTAGGCCGGCCGTCTCACCGCGCAACTTTCTCGAACGGCCTTAGGGCGCAAATCCCTCAAAAGTGACCTGGTCGGTCCATCGCAGAGCCTCCACCATCTCCTCCCGCGTGCGCACCGTCCAGCAGATCACGGGCATGCCGAAGAGGCGCCGTGCGACAATTGGCATCGGCGTTGGCAGGTCTTCGACGCGATAGGTCACGAAATCCACGTCGAGACGTCGGGCTTTGCGCCAGTTCGCCAACGCACGCCTGTAATTGCCCGTGGCCACCAGCCCTTGCGGCAGCTGCGCGTTGGCGGTCCGAAGCTCGGTGAGCTGTGCGGCCGAGTACGACATGACAGCCACAGGTCCGGCGTAATGGCGCAGGCTCTCCGCGACCTGCCACGAAAACGTGCCGTCGCGGCCACGCACATGCTTCAGCTCAAGGAGAACCGGCACGCGGCCTTCCACCAAGGACAACAGCTCGTCGAGCGTGGGAATCCATTCCCGCGTTTCCGCCAGACGCAGGCCGCGAAGCTCCTCAAGCGTCACGTCGCGGATGTCGCGTTCGTCGCCGGTGAGGCGCTTCAGGCTGAGATCATGAAACACCATCGGCACGCCGTCGGCCGTGGGATGCAGGTCGCATTCGATCGCGTAATGCGATGCGATCGCTGCCTCGAATGCGGCAATGGAATTCTCAGGCCTGCCGCGCGCCAGATTGTGGTAGCCGCGATGCGCAATCGGCCGGGCCGTGAGCCAGCGCAGCCGATACCGCATCATCGCCGAAAGGCCTAACCTGCAGCGATGATGGCGTCGATCTCAACCGCGGCGCCCAGCGGGAGAGATATGACGCCGATGGCGGCGCGCGCATGTCGTCCGCGCTCGCCAAGCGCCTCCACCAAAAAGTCCGACGCGCCGTTTATGACCAGATGCTGATCGGTGAATTCCGTCGTGGATGTGACGTAGCCGGTGATCCGCACGACGCGTTGCAGGCGCTCCAGGTCGCCGTCGAGCGCGCGCTTGGCTTGCGCCAGAATGTTGATGGCGCAAAGCCGTGCCGCGTCGCGTCCGCCCTCAACCGACATGTTGTCGCCAAGCCGTCCGCGATGCTCTAGGCCGTCCGTGCCCATCGGCAACTGCCCGGACACGTAAAGAAGGTCGCCGCTCTTCACGACCGGGACGTAATTCGCCGCCGGCGCGGCGGCGTCCGGCAAAGCCACGCCCATGCTTTTCAGCCGCGCCTCGATTGTCTCGTCCATGCCCCCTCCACAAGAATCGGCTACGGGATCAGCCGTTCTTCTTCAATAGAAGCGGTAACGATTTGCCAAGTACAACACGTCTATCGCTTTCTTTTTGCCGCAGTTTGGAGTTCTTTGGCGCCATGCGCAGTCATTGGCCTATATCGGCCGCCATAACCTTAGCTTCAGTTGTGCTTGGCGCAACGCAGGCGAGCGGGCAGAGTGCGCCTCATCTGCGCGATATCATCACGCCGCATCGCGCCATCTACGACATCAAGCTCGCTCGCTCCGACGAAGGGTCCGGTGTGTCGAGCGCCGCCGGCCGAATGGTTTTTGAGGTCACCGGCAGTTCCTGCCTGGGCTATTCCATGCGCCAGCGTATGGTCGTCAATGTGGGCGACGAGGATGGCAATCTCGGCAAGCTCGACTTTCAAATCTCCACGTTCGAGTCGGGCGTCGGCGATCTTTATAGTTTTGACTCCCGCACGACCATGAACCAGGAGACGATCGAGGCGGTCACCGGCGAAGCTCGCCGTCTTGGTTCCGACATCGAGGTCACGCTGAAGGAGCCTGCGGAGAAGACGGTTCTGCTTGACGGTAGCGTGTTGTTTCCCAGTCAGCACCTGCAGGCGATCCTCGACGCGGCGCGCGCGGAGCGCCATTTCCTCACAGTCGACGTCTATGAGGGCGCCGGCTCCGGCGAGACCAGCGACGAGGCGACGGCCGCGATCGGCAAGGCAACCGCCACTGCCGATGACGACATGCTGGGCGCGGGCCTGCGCCAATGGCCAGTGTCGATCGGATATTTCGAGACCGACTCCGTCGCGAGCGATCAGCTCGGCGAAGAGCTCCCCGCCTACCAGATGAGCTTCACGCTCTACGAGAACGGCGTCACCAGCGACCTGCTTCTCGACTATGGCGACTACGCGCTGACGGCATCGCTGGAGGACGTGGAGCAACTCGCTCGCGCCGATTGCCCCTCACGCTGACGGCTTGCCGCGCGTCTCTTTCGAGGCGAACGTCAATCCAAGTTGCAGACCATCGCGGCCGTAGCGGTCGCGGATCTCGTCCATCGCTTCTTCCGCCTTCGCGCGCCGGCCGGCATCCGCATCGATCAGATCGGCATCTTCGGCAAGAGCGGCGTCACCGAGCTCGCTGACGCCAACGCCGATCAGCCTGAACGCCGTCCCGTCAAGTTCGCGCAGAAGCAATTGGCGCGCGGCGCGAAAGATGCGGTCCGCCAGATAGGTGTGTGAATCGAGATGGACGCTGCGCGTACGCAGCCGATGGTCGGCGCTCTTCAGCTTCAGCGTCACCAATTGCCCGGAGAGGCCCTGCCGCTTCAATCGCTCCGACACGCGTTCCGTCAGGCGCCTGAGCCGTGGCAGCAATTCCTGTGCGTCGCTATGGTCGCGGTCGAAGGTCGTCTCGTTGGAGATGCTCTTGGCCTTGCGGTCCGCTTCAACGCTCCGATGATCCTCGCCGCGCGCCAGCTGCGCCAGGCGTATCCCGATCGCCCCGTAGCGTCTCGCCAGCGTCGCTTCGTCCTGCTTCTGAAGGTCGGCGATGCGCCGCAAGCCATCGCGCGCCAGGCGGCTCTGCATGGCTTTGCCGACGCCCCAGATGATCGACACCGGTTGCTCGGCAAGGAAGGCGAGCGTCTCCTCCCGCCCGATCACCGAAAAGCCGCGGGGCTTGTCGAGATCGGAGGCGATCTTGGCCAGGAACTTTGAATGGCTGAGGCCAACGGAAGCGGTAACGCCGATTTCTTGCTCCACGCGTTGCTGAAAGCCGGCCAGCACCACCGCCGCCGGCGCGCCGTGCACGCGCTCCGTGCCGGAGAGATCGAGAAACGCCTCATCGATGGAGAGCGGCTCCACCGCCGGGGTGAGCGCCAGCATCAACTCGCGCACCTCGCGGCCGACGCGGGCATATTTCTCCATATCGGGTGAAATCACGACCGCGTCCGGGCAGGCTCTGAGCGCCTTGAACATCGGCATCGCCGAATGCACGCCGAAGGTGCGTGCGACGTAGCAGGCGGCGGCCACGACGCCGCGGTGGCTACCGCCGACAATGACCGGCTTGTCCGCAAGAGCCGGATTGTCGCGTTTCTCCACCGTCGCGTAGAACGCGTCGCAGTCCACATGGGCGATGGTGAGCGTCAAAAGCTCGCCATGCGACACCAGCCGCGGCCCCCCGCATTGTGTGCAGCGATCGAGGCTCCCGGCGAGGCGCGCAAGGCAATCGCGGCAAAGCGTGACCATTTCGGTGTCCACGCAAGGCACTTTGCGGCGCTCCGCCAGCTCCGGCAAGCCTGGATATGGCTGGTTCGGGGCGGCCGTCGTTTTGCCTATGTTCACCGTAATTCTTGCGCTTCATTGGTGATTCTTTAAGCGCCGCCGTCGCAACATGCGCGCGGGCGGCGGAATCAGATACCACCGCCAAAACCGGGCAGACCAAGGAGTGCTGTGGTCGTGGCAAAGACGGTCATGATCGTTGAGGACAATGACCTCAACATGAAGCTCTTCAACGACCTGTTGCAGGCCAACGGTTACAGCACCATGCCCATGCACAACGGCTATGAGGCGCTGGACGCACTGAAAGAGCAGCGTCCCGACCTCATCATCATGGACATCCAGCTGCCGGAGATCTCCGGTCTGGAGGTCACCAAGCGCATCAAGCAGGACGACGCGCTGAAGCACATTCCGGTGATCGCGGTGACCGCCTTTGCCATGAAGGGCGACGAAGAGCGCATCAGGCAGGGTGGCTGCGAAGGCTATCTCTCCAAGCCGATCTCCGTCGCCACCTTTATTGAGACCGTGAAGTCCTATCTGGACGAAGCGCAGGGCTGAGGAACCGGACCACGTGACAGCACGCATCCTCGTCGTCGATGACATCGCCGCCAATGTGCGTCTCTTGGAGGCACGGCTGCGCGCGGAATATTTCGAGGTTCGCACGGCGACCAACGGCCGCTCCGCGCTCGACATCGCCGAAAACGAACGCGTCGACCTTGTGCTGCTCGATGTGATGATGCCCGATTTGTCCGGCTACGAGGTCTGCGCCAAGCTCAAGGCCAACCCAAACACCGCCAACATCCCAGTGGTCATGGTGACGTCGCTTGATCAGCCAGAAGACCGGGTGAGGGGGCTGGAAGCCGGCGCCGATGAATTTCTGACCAAGCCCGTCAGCGAGACCTCGCTTCTTGCGCGCGTGAAGAGCCTCGTGCGCTTGAAGATGGTGACGGACGAGCTTGAGCTTCGCGCCGCCACCATGCAATCGGTGGGCATCAATCCGGCGGAAATCCTGACTGATCCCAATGAGATCGCTGGTAAAGTGCTGGTGGTCGATGATCGCGAGAACTCCACCCAGCGCATCCGTAAAGCACTGCAGAATCCGCTCGCCGTCGAGGTGACGGCTGACCCCGCCGATGCGGTTCTCATGGCGGAGCGCTCCGACTTCGACCTCTTCATCATCAGCCTGTCGCTTAAGGCCGGCGACGGCCTTCGTCTTTGTACGCAGGTCAAGACAATCGATCGGCTGCGGCACACGCCGGTCCTTCTCATCACCGACGCCGACGAGACGTCACAGGTGGCGCGGGCGCTCGACCTCGGCGTCAACGATTACGTCATTCGCCCGGTCGACGAGAACGAGTTGCGCGCGCGTGTGCGCACACAATTGCGCCGCAAGCGCTATCAGGACCGTCTGCGCAACATGGTCTCCAGCGCCGTGGAGCTTGCCATTACCGACCCGCTGACCGGCCTCTACAATCGCCGCTATCTCGACGCGCACCTCCGCTCTGCCGTGGCGCGCGCTGAGACGACGGCAAAGCCCGTCTGCGTTCTGATTTTCGACATCGACCACTTCAAGGACGTCAACGACACGCACGGCCATGATGCCGGCGACGACGTTCTGAGAGAATTCGCCGACCGCATCAGCCGCGGCGTGCGCGGCATCGATCTGGTGGCGCGCTATGGCGGCGAGGAGTTCTTGCTTGTGATGCCCGAGACGGATCGCGAATTCGCCTCGGCCGTAGCCGAACGGCTGCGAAGTGATGTCGAGAAAGTGCCGTTCGAGACTCGTTCCGGCGTATCGTCGGTGACAGTCAGCATCGGCATTGCCGAATGGCAGGGCCCAACCGATACAGCCGATACGCTTATCAAACGCGCCGACAACGCTCTTTATGCTGCCAAGCGCGCCGGCCGGAACCGGGTCGTGGCCAGCGCCGCATAGGCGCCAAACTTCGCTTAAAACGCTAAGTTTTTCAAACCGATAGGCGAAGACT
Organism: Afifellaceae bacterium; assembly: GCA_028284625.1. Classification (GTDB taxonomy): domain Bacteria; phylum Pseudomonadota; class Alphaproteobacteria; order Rhizobiales; family Afifellaceae; genus DASWJZ01. The sequence continues at coordinate 39,569 of JANQRH010000026.1, forward strand.
GCGACCTTTCGGCCAGTCTAACCCCTCGAATTTCATTATAGTTTTAACCAAGTGTGAACCATTCGGTAGAAAAGCGCCGCTACCTGCGCTTGATTGCACGTGCGGGGTGGCAGTGAACGTGCGGTCCCGCCGAAACATCGATACCCCATGGATTTGCTCAGGTCCGCCGCATCTCCTGGGTCCGTGGGGTCGGCCGGTCGGACGTGGTGAGTGGCCTCCTCGTACAGCCACGCTCCGGCCGGCCACTTTGTCTCTCAGTAAAAATCGCAGGCCCGCGGGCAGCAAAAAAGGCGCCGGTGAGGCGCCTCTCGAACATGCGGTGCTTTCGCTTTATTTGATCTTTGCTTCCTTGAACATGACGTGCTTCTTCGCCTTCGGGTCGTATTTCCGAAGCGAAAGCTTGTCGGTCATGGTGCGCGTGTTCTTCTTCGCCACGTAGAAGAAGCCGGTGCCTTCCTCGCTAACGAGGCGGATTTTGACGGTGGTGGCCTTGGCCATCGCGAGTTCCTATCGGTCTGAAATCTTGACGGTGAGATGACGGTTCGGGCCGGCCAAGTCAAGGGCCTGCCTTGTTCAGCCGGCATTCAGCACCTGCGCGCTGTACTCGTTGACGTGCGTCAAGGGAATCCCGCCTAGATTGCGATGTTCTCTCAAAACGTACGTCGAACTCATGCCTGGGAGACGAAAGTGAGACTTCGTCCATTGTTCTACGCTGTGAGCGTTGCCAGCGTGATGGCCGCTTCCGCAGCCAGTGCGGCCGCTGGCTGGGCCACGGGCAATGTCAACATGCGACTCTGCCCCAGCACCGGCTGCGGCAAGATTATGACGATTCCAGCGGGCGCGTCGGTGCACGTCTACTCCTGCCGCCGTTGGTGCGAGGTCGGCTACGCAGGGCGCCGCGGATTTGCATCGGGACGTTATATAACGATGGGTGGTTATCGGCCCTCGCCCCCGCCCGTTTATGTGCCGGCAATTCCGGCTCCATACCCGCCGGTTTACCGACGCTATCATCGGCCGTATGCATTTGATGATTACTATTTTGGCCGGCCGGGTTGGTATGACCGCCGCTACTACCGGCGTCATCGGCGCGGCGGCTTCAGCTTCGAGTTCCATTTCTAGGATCAGTCGAAGCGGTCGTGTCAGAGGGTAGGGCATTCAGCCCGGCCGCGCGTGGCGCCGGGACAGGAGCGTGCTCGCGGCGCTGCGTAACCATACGAAGCGCCACGATTGCCGCATAAAGCGCAAACGCCGCTCCCAAGACCAGCGGCAGGCCTGATGTGGGCGCGCGGGTCATGGCGTCGCCGGTCACCACCGGCCCCACCAGCATGCCGAGCGCGTAGCAGAAGATGAACGCCGCGTTGGCGCTGGCGAGATCGGCGCCGGAGAAGCGCGAGGCGAGATGCGCCAGCCCGACGGTATAGATGCCGGCGCTCGCCCCACCCCAGATCAGAAGCACGGCCATCAGCGGCAAGGCCGTGTCCGACACCGCCCACGCCGCCGCCATGCCGCCCGCGCCGAGCAGCCCGCATCCCAGAAGCACCGCGCGTCGGTCGATACGGTCGGCGAGCAGGCCGAGCGGAATCTGGAAGATCACGTTGCCCAGCACCATGGCCGACGGCAGAAGCACGGCGGCCTCGATGCCGAAGCCGAGGTGACGACCCCATAGTGGCAAGAAGGCGAAACCGCTTTGTTCCGACATGGCGAAGACGAAAACGCCGATCGTTGCCACTGGGATGGCAAAAATGAAGGCGGCGAACGGCCGGCTCGGTGCTTCGCTGAAGTCTGGCGAGGCATCGCGCGCAACGAATGCCGGAAGCGCCGAGACCAGCATGATGGCCGAGCCAACGAGAAACGGCAGGATCGATGACGAGCCCAGCAACGCGATGATCGCCGGCCCGACGGCAAAGCCAAGCGACAAAACGGTGGCATAGATTCCCATGACGAGCCCGCGGCGATGGTCGGGTGTCACCGCGTTGATCCAATATTCCGACAGCGTGAAGCAGAGCGTCATTGCCGCCCCGTAAAGAAGAGCGAGCGGGAAGAGCAGGGCGATCGACTGAATGATCCAGGCGAACGGCATGAGAAGTGCCGCGCAGATCGTGCACGCCATGATCACACGCGCGATGCCGAACCGTCCGGCGATGCGCGACGCCAGCGGCGTGATGCCGAGCGAGGCCAAGGCGATCGTCGCGACCAGCAATCCGATCGTGCGCTCCGAGATGCCGCGCTCAGCCAGATTGAGCGACAGCAGCGGCGGCAGCAGGCTGACGGCGACGCCTACCGTGACCATGGTCGCCATGGCCGCGATCGCCCCGCGGGTCAGGCCGAGGTGATGGAACCAACCGATCGGGAAGATTTCTCTGGTCAAGGACATTCCTGCGAATCGTGATCGCCATATATCCGGCTCGTGACGATTCGACGATAGCGAGGCGCAAGCCCCTGGACGCTGCGATCAGCGTCTGCGTCGCCGCGATGGGCGATGTGGCCTCGTCTCGTTCTTCCGCAGGCGTCGTGTCGGCTTCGGGGCGTCGCGCAGAAGCTCCAGCCGAAGGCTGCCGGCGAAGGGGAGGGCCTCTACGAGCCGCACCTCAACGGCGTCGCCGAGCCGAAACGTCTCGCCGGTCGTGCGGCCCACGAGGCGATGGTGCGTCTCCTGATGTTCGTAGAAATCCTCGCCGATCGTGGAGATCGGCACAAAGCCGTCGGCGCCGCTTTCCTCCAGCTCGACGAACAGCCCGGCGCGCGTGACGCCGCGAATGCGCCCCTCGAAATGCGCGCCGACGCGCTCCGCCAGCCATGTTGCGATGAGCCGGTCCACCGTGTCGCGCTCCGCCGCCATGGCGCGGCGCTCCGCCACGGAGATCTCGCCGGCGATGCGCTCAAGCGCCGTCTCCTCTTCGGCCTTGAGGCCGCCGGGCCCAAGCGACAACGCCGCGATCAAAGCCCGGTGCACGAGAAGATCGGCGTAGCGCCGAATGGGCGAAGTGAAGTGGAGATAGCGCCGGAGATTGAGGCCGAAATGGCCGATATTCTCCACTGCATATTCCGCCTGGCTCTGCGAGCGCAGGATCACCTCGTTGACGATCAGCGCATGCGGCGTGTCGGCGACGCGCGCCAAGACACGATTGAACTGGTTCGGCCTGAGGCTGCCGGCCTTTGGAAAACGCATGTCGAGCGAGCCGAGGAAATCGCGCAGCGCCTCCAGCTTCTCCCACGCCGGCTCGTCATGGATGCGGTAGACGATCGGGCTTCTTTTGGCCTCCAGCGTCTCCGCGGCGGCGACATTGGCGAGGATCATGAACTCCTCGATCAGGCGATGCGCATCGAGACGCGGCGGCACGATGATGCGATCAACCGAACCGTCGTCGTGGAGCATCACCTTGCGCTCCGGCAGGTCGATGGCCAGCGGCTCGCGCTGGTCCCGTTCGCGCTTGCGCGCGCGATAGGCCGCCCAAAGTGGCCGCAGCACCGGATCGAGCAGCGGCCTGGTTTTAGCGTCGGCATTGCCGTCGATCGCCGCCTGCGCCTCCTCGTAGGAAAGCTTGGCGGCGGAGCGCATCATCACGCGATGCACTGTGTGATGCGTCTTGTTGCCCTTGGCGTCGATGCGCATGCGGATTGCGAGCGCCGGTCGCGCCTCGCCTTCCCGCAGCGAGCAGAGGTTGTTGGAGATGCGTTCCGGCAGCATCGGTACGACGCGGCCGGGAAAGTAGACCGAATTGCCGCGCCGCAGCGCCTCGTGGTCCAGTGCCGATCCCGCGCGCACATAATGCGCCACGTCGGCGATCGCCACCGTTACGATGAACCCGCCCGTGCGTTCCGGGTCGGGCGTAGCGTGGACAGCATCGTCATGGTCGCGCGCATCGGGCGGATCGATCGTGACGAGCGGCAGGTCGCGCCAATCTTCGCGATGCGCCAGGTCGGCCGGCTCGGCGGTGTCGGCCTCCGCCAGCACGCCGGGCGGAAACTCGTGCGGGATGCCGTGCTCCTCCAAGGCGATCAGGCTGATCGCCTTTTCGGACGACACGTCGCCAAGCCGCTCCACCACGCGCGCCGTGGCAAGGCCGAAGCGGCCGGATTTCGTCACTTCAACGGAGACCAGTTCGCCATCGCCGGCGCCTTTGGTGGCGCTTGCCGGCACGACAAGCTCCGCGCCGCGGCGGTCAATGGGGATGACCCGTGCCTCCGCGCTTGCGCCGTCGCCCTGCAGGCGCAGAACGCCAAGCGCCGCCTTCGGCCGGCGTTCCAGGAGCTTAATGACGCGGCCGGTGAACCCGTCGCCGTCCGGCGTCAGCCGCGCCAGCACGCGATCGCCGATCCCCGGTGCGCGTTCCTTGCGGAGCTGCTTCTTGCCGCGGGCCGGCGGCGTGGAGATGACGATGCGCGGCGCCGCACCCTCAGCCTCGTCCCACTCCAGCGGCACGCCGATCGGCTCGCCGTGATCACTCAGTCCTTCCACAACAAGAAGCGTCACGGAGGGGAGGTCGCCCGGCCGGCGAAGCCGTTTGCGACGGCCTTCGATCAGGCCTTCACCGGCCATGTCGCGCAGGAGCTCTTTCAGTGCGATGCGTTGTCCGCCCGTGACATTGAAGGCGCGCGCGATTTCCCGCTTGCCCACCTTGCCGGGGGAGTCCGCGATGTAGTCGAGGATCGCCTGCCGGCTGGGAAGCGCGGGGTCGGCCTTGGCCTTGGTCTTGCGCGCCACTCAGTCCAGTTCCGCCGGCGCGTCGGCCCCGGACTTGGCGCCCGCCGATTTGCGGCTTCGCGCGGCGGGCTTCTTCGCTTTCTTGGCAGGCTTCTTGGCGGCCTTCTTCTTGGCCTTCGGCTTGGCGCCCTTGGCCGCTTTCTCGGCGATCAACTCAACCGCCCGCTCGACGGTGACGTCTTCAGGCTTCAGATCGCGCGGCAGCGTGGCGTTGATCTTGCCGTGGTTCACGTAGGGGCCATAGCGCCCCGAGCGAACTGTGAGCGCACCCCCTTCGGCAGGATGCTCGCCGAGATCCTTGACGACCGCCGCAGCATTGCGGCCGCGGCGGCTGTTCTTCTTCTCCGCAAGCAGCGTGACCGCGCGATTGGCGCCGACGGTGAAGACCTCGTCGACGCTGTCGAGATTGGCGTAGACGCCCTCATGCGACACAAACGGACCGTAGCGGCCGATACCGGCGGTGATCGGCTTCCCCGTCTCAGGGTGTATGCTGATTTCGCGCGGCAGCGACAAGAGTTTCAACGCGACTTCCAGGTCGACCTCATCCACAGCCCAGCCCTTGGGTATGCCGGCGCGCTTTGGCTTCTCGCCGCCCTTCTCAGGGTCAGGGCCGAGCTGCACGTAAGGGCCGAAGCGGCCGGTGCGCAGCGTCACGGCAAGGCCGGTCTCCGGGTCTTCGCCAAGCTGTACGCCGTCCGGTGAGATGGCCGCCGCGCCGCCATCTTCGCCGTTAGCCCCGAGCTGACGCGTGAAGCGGCACTCCGGATAGTTCGAGCAGCCGATGAACGCCCCGTAGCGGCCGAGCTTCAGCGACAGCTGGCCGCCCTCGCAGGACGGGCAGGCGCGCGGGTCACCGCCATTCGCCGGGGCGGGGAAGAGGTGATCGGCCAGGAGATCGTTCAGCGCGTCGATCACCTGCGTGCGGCTGATCTCGCTCGCCTGCTCGACATTGGCGGTGAAGTCGCGCCAGAAATCCTCCAGCACGCTCTTCCAGGAGAGCTCGCCGGCGGAGATGCGGTCGAGCTTTTCCTCCAGATCGGCAGTGAAATCGTATTCGACATAGCGGCGGAAGAAATCCTCAAGGAAGGCGGTGACGATCCGCCCCTTGTCCTCCGGCACCAGCCGCTTCTTCTCCAGCTGGACGTATTCGCGCTTCTTCAGCGTCTCCATGGTCTGCGCATAGGTCGACGGCCGGCCGATGCCGAGCTGCTCCATGCGCTTGATGAGCGACGCCTCTGTGTAGCGCGGCGGTGGCTCGGTGAAATGCTGAGTAGCCTCGATGGAGTCGCGCGTTGCCGACTCGCCGGACGAGACGGGCGGCAGCCGGCCGGACTCCTCGTCCTCCTCGTCGTCGCGTCCCTCCTGATAGAGGGTCAGGAAACCGTCGAAGCGGATGACGCTGCCGGTGGCGCGCAGCGCCGCGTCGCCTTCTGCGCTTTTTGCCGCAATGTCGATCGTGGTGCGCTCCAGCTCAGCCGGCGCCATCTGACAGGCGATGGTGCGCTTCCAGATCAGCTCGTAGAGACGCGCCTGATCACGGTCGAGGAAGGGCGCGACATCGGCCGGCGTGCGCGACGCGTTTGTCGGCCGAATTGCTTCATGCGCCTCTTGGGCGTTGCGCGCCTTTGCGCGATAGCGGCGCGGTGCATCGGGGAGATAGCGCGCGCCGTAATCGCGCTCAATCACACGACGTGCCTCGCTGAGCGCCTCCGGCGCCAGGTCGACGCCATCGGTCCGCATATAGGTAATGAGGCCCGCGGTCTCGCCGCCAATGTCGATGCCTTCGTAGAGTCGCTGCGCAATCCGCATGGTGTGGCTGGCATCGAAGCCGAGTTTGCGTTGCGCTTCCTGCTGCAAAGTGGAGGTGATGAAGGGCGGCTGCGGGTTGCGCTTTTGCGGTTTCGATTCAACCGATGTGACGGAGAAGGTCGCCGCCTCCAATAGACGCTTCGCCGCCTCGGCCTGAGCCGCGTTGCCGATCGACAGGCGATCGAGCTTCTCGCCGTCAAGGCCGACGAGACGCGCAGTGAAGGCTTCGTTGCGCGGTGTGCGCAAATTCGCCACGACCGACCAATATTCCTGCGGGCGGAAGCGCTCGATCTCCGCTTCTCGGTCGCAGACGAGTCTGAGCGCCACCGATTGCACGCGGCCGGCGGAGCGGGCACCGGGAAGCTTACGCCAAAGCACCGGCGATAGCGTGAAGCCGACCAGATAGTCGAGCGCACGGCGCGCCAGATAGGCATCCACCAGCGGCTCGTCGATGCCGCGCGGTTGACGCATCGCCTCCTGCACGGCTTCCCTGGTGACGGCGTTGAAGACGACGCGCTCCACCTTCTTGTCGCGCAGCACCTTCTTGTCGCGCAGCACTTGCAGGACATGCCAGGAGATCGCCTCGCCCTCGCGGTCCGGGTCGGTTGCGAGTATCACGCGGTCCGCCCGTTTCACGGCCGCTGCGATGTCCGCCAGACGCTTCTTCGACTTCGCGTCGACCTCCCAATCCATCGAAAAATCCTGGTCGGGTCGGACAGAGCCGTCCTTGGCCGGGAGATCGCGGACATGTCCGTATGACGCGAGGACTTCGTAGCCCGCGCCCAGATATTTGTTGATCGTCTTGGCCTTTGCGGGCGATTCGACAATCACCACGTCCATGGAATTCTCCGCCTGCCACTGGCGGCCGGGCCGCCTTCGGAAGGCGTCAATTGGATAACGCGCCGCTCCGGGTCAACCCCTGGTGCAGATGCAACAGTGGTCAATGCGCTGTCGTTTGGTCGGAGTCGCAAGCCGAAATCTCGATATCGAATGTATACGCGTTAAAGTTTGTTTGACATCTAATCATCAACTAACGCATGTATATTTTCGAGTGATCACGGGAACGCGATGGGAGGGTCTTTGGCCAAGGATGAACCGGAATCGACGCGGGCGGAGGCCGCTGAGCATATCGCCGTGGAGGCGAGTCGGCTCGCCCGGATGGCCAAGCATAACGAATTTCAGTTGCTGGCCTATCTGATCGACATGGTTGTGCTGGAGGCTTGGCGCGAAGCCGGCGAGGGCGGTTCTGAGTCGGCCGCCCTTGAGGAATTTCGCCGGCTATCGGGCCAGAGCTGAGCGGCAAAGCTATTTCAGCGACACGCGCTGGCCGGCGTGTCGCTCCAGGCGCCCGGCAAGATCAAGCTCAAGCAGGAGAACAAGTACCGTCCGCGCCGGCACGCCCGTGAAGCGGATGATCTCGTCGATCTCCACCGGCGTCGGCCCGAGCGCCTCCAAGACCAGTTTCCGTTGTTCGTCACCGGGCTCAGCGCGCACCTCGTCCGATGGCGGCGCGTCGAGATCGGACGGCGAGACGCGCGGCGGATCGGCGAGCATCGGCGCCACCGCCTCCACCACATCGGCCGCATTCGTCACCATCCGCGCGCCCTGCTTGATGAGGTTGTTGGCGCCGGCAGCACGTGGGTCGAGCGGTGAGCCGGGCACCGCCAGGACTTCACGATTCTGTTCAAGCGCCAGGCGTGCGGTGATGAGCGACCCGGAGCGCTTCGCCGCTTCGACAACCACTGTGGCCAGTGACATGCCGGCGATGATGCGGTTGCGGCGGGGAAAGTCGCGGGCCCGCGGTTCCCATCCCATCCGCATCTCGCTGATCGCACAGCCGCCAGCATCCAGGATGCGGCTGAACAGAATTTCATTCTCTGAAGGATAGATGACATCGATGCCGCCGGCGAAGACGGCGACCGTGCCACCCGTCAGAGCCGCGTCATGCGCGGCCGCATCGATGCCGCGGGCAAGCCCGGACGCAACCACCAGCCCGCTCTCGCCGAGACCCTTTGCCAACATCGCCGCCATCTTGCGGCCCGCCACGGAGGCGTTGCGCGCGCCCACCAGCGCGATCGCCGGGCGGACGAGGTGGTCGGAACCGCCACGCATTGCAAGGAGCGGCGGCGGTGCATCGGCATGGCGGAGCCAGGGCGGATAATCGGGTTCGCCCGAGCCGACGAAGCGCGCGCCGATCCGCTCCGCCGCCTCCATCTCGGCTTCGGCCTCGCGCTGACCGCAGATGCGGATCGATCGCGCCGCACCGCCACGCCGCGACATGTCCGGAAGCTGATCGAGCGCCGCCTGTGCCGAGCCGAAATGATTGATCAGCTCGCGAAACGTCGCGGGTCCGACATTCTCGCTGCGTGTGAGCCGAAGCCAGGCCAGCCGCTGCTCATCGCTGAGGGTCACGCCGCCGGCTTCCACAGGCAAATCGCCACTCCTTTTCACAGGACGCTGATCATGGCGGGACTTTGCCGGCGCAACAAGCTTCAGGCCCGGCCGCGGCTTATGACTTGTCGCCGATCCGCGATTCGGTGCCAGTTCTGAGCCGCTTGAGATTGTCGGCATGCCGCACCCAGATGAGGATCGTCGGCACGACGCAGACCATGGCCGCGAGCGGCTCTCCGAAAAGCAAAAGCGCGGCCGGCGCGGCGATGCTCGCCATCAGCGCCGACAGCGACGAATAGCGCGTGGCGAAAGCCGTCGCGAGCCATACCAGCGCGGCCACGATCATCGTCGGCCAGTGGAGACCCAGGAGCACGCCGATAAAGGTAGCAACGCCCTTGCCGCCCTTGAATTTCAGCCAGACGGGAAAGCAATGGCCGATATAGGCGCCGAGTGCAGCGGCAAGCGCGGCGCCCTGGCCCCAGCGCCATCCGATCCACACGGCAAGCGTGCCCTTCAGCGCGTCGAGGAGAAATGTGGCCGCCGCCAGGCCCTTATTGCCGGTTCTCAGCACATTGGTGGCGCCGATATTGCCGGAGCCGACGGCGCGGATATCGCCGAGCCCGGCCAGCCGCGTGAGGACGAGCCCGAAGGGTATCGAACCCAGCAGATAGGCGAACACGAACACGCCGATCAGCAGCGGCCATGTCATGTCAGTTGCCCCTGCTGCGCACTAGCTCTCGTCCTGGAAGGCCAAGCGTCCGCCTACATAGGTGCGCACCACCTTGCCGGTCATGCGCGCGTCCTCAAAGGCGGAGTTTTGCGAGCGCGATGAGAGCGCCTCCTTCTTCACCACCCAGGGCCGCTCAAGATCGACCAGGATGATGTCGGCCGGTGCGCCGGGCGAAAGCGTGCCCGCCTCCAGGCCGAGCAGCTTGGCGGGCGTGGTGCTCATCGCATCGATGAGGCGCATCAGCGGCACTTCGCCGGACTGTACGAGCCGCAACCCGGCCGCCAGCATGGTCTCCAGGCCAACGGCGCCGTCGGCAGCCTCCGCAAAAGGCTGGCGCTTCACCTCGACGTCTTGCGGATCGTGAGCGGAGCACACGACATCGATTGTGCCGTCGGCGAGCGCTTCAACGACCGCCTGCCGATCCTCCTCGCGGCGGAGCGGCGGCGACATCTTGAAGAAGGTGCGATAGGCGCCGATGTCGTTCTCGTTGAGCGTCAGATGCGCGACCGCCGCACCGGCGCTGATGCCGTTTCCGGTTTGCTTGGCGCGGCGCAGCTCGGCGGCGGAGGGGCCGCACGAGATCTGCGCGGCGTGGTAGCGCCCACCAGTCAGCCGCGCGAGCCGGATGTCGCGGTCGAGCATGATTGTCTCCGCCTCAAGCGGAATGCCGGGCAGGCCGAGCCGCGTGGCGGTCTCGCCTTCATTCATGACGCCGGACTTGGCAAGCTCCGGATCCTCGACGTGATTGACGATTAGCGCGTCGAAATCGCGCCCATAGGTCAGCGCGTTGCGCATCACCTTGGCGCTCTTCACCGAATGCCGCCCGTCGGTGAAGGCAACGGCGCCGGCTTCCTTCAAGAGGCCGTATTCGGCGAGCTCGCTGCCCGAAAGCCCGCGCGTCATCGCCGCCATCGGATGCACACGAACGACGGCAGTGTCGCGCGCGCGACGGAAGACGAAATCGACAAGCGCCGGGTCGTCGATAACCGGTGCGGTGTCCGGCATGGTCACGATCGCGGTGACGCCGCCCGCCGCGGCCGCACGGCTCGCCGTCTCCAGCGTCTCGCGATGCTCGCCACCGGGCTCGCCCACGAAGACCCGCATGTCGACCAGCCCGGGAAGGATCGCCGCACCGGCGCAGTCTATGATTTCCGCGCCATCCGGCGCGCCCTGGTTGGCGGCGTCCGCGCCGGCCGCGACGATGCGGCCATCGGCAACGATCACCGCGCCGCGCTCGTCCAGGTCGCGCGACGGATCGACGACACGGGCATTGGCGAAGAGCGTCGGCGCGCTCATGCCACCAGGCCGACGACCTTCGGCAGGCCCTGGCCCAGCGCTTCCAGCACGGCCATGCGCACCGCCACGCCCATTTCCACCTGCTCGCGGATGACGCTTTGCGTGCCGTCGGCGATCAGCGGATCGATCTCCACACCACGGTTCATCGGGCCGGGATGCATGACGATGGCGTCGGGCTTCGCCGAGGCGAGTTTCTCTTGGTCGAGCCCCCAGATGCGGAAATATTCGCGCACGCTCGGAATGTAGGCTGCGTCCATGCGCTCCCGCTGCAGCCTGAGCATCATCACCACATCGGCGTCGCTGATGCCGTCGCGCATCGAGGTGTGCACCTCCACGCCGAGCCGATCGAGGTCGGCCGGAATGAGCGTGGAGGGCGCAACCACGCGGATGCGTGCGCCCATTGCGGCAAGCAAAAGGATGTTGGAGCGCGCCACGCGCGAATGCGCCACGTCGCCACAGATCGCCACGACAAGGCCGCCGAGCCGACCCTTGTGGCGACGGATGGTCAGCGCGTCGAGGAGCGCCTGCGTGGGATGCTCGTGCGCGCCGTCGCCGGCATTGATGACGGCGCATTCCACCTTCTGTGCCAAAAGCGCCACGGCGCCGGCGGCGTGGTGGCGCACAACCAGGAGGTCAGGCCGCATGGCGTTCAGCGTCATGGCCGTGTCGACCAGCGTCTCGCCCTTCTTCACCGAGGAAGAGGAGACCGCCATGTTCATGACGTCCGCGCCGAGGCGCTTTCCCGCTAGCTCGAAGGAGGATTGCGTGCGCGTGGAAGCTTCGAAGAAGAGGTTGATCTGCGTGCGGCCGCGCAGCGTGGCCTTTTTCTTCTCCACCTGCCGGCTGACGTCGATCGCCGCTTCCGCCGAATCGAGCAGAAAGGCAATATCCTGGGGGGAGAGGCCTTCGATCCCCAGAAGATGCCTGTGCGCGAACTGAGAAGCCATTAAAGTCGCCCGTATAAGGGCTAGCCTCTTCCGGGGCAATCGCAAGGCGGTTCAGCGCGCGCCTTGCGCACAGAAAGCGGTGGACGGAAAGACAATCGATGACCGGCCGGGACACGCACGTCGTCCTCAATCAGACGCCGCCCTATGGCGGCATCAACCTGTTTGAAAGCGATCCGCTTCTGGGCTTGGCGGTGTCCGGTTTCCCCGACGCCGTGCAGCAGGGCCTTTCGGAGCTCGGTGGCTTCTGGGGCACGCACGAAGCTCGCGACTTCGCGCGTCTCGCCAACCGTAACGGACCGGAGCTGGAGCGCTACGATCCACGCGGCCAGCGGGCCGATCAGGTGATGTTTCACCCGGCCTATCATGCGTTGATGCGGCGCTCCGTGGCCGCCGGCCTGCATTGCTCCGCCTTCGATAACGGCGAGGACGAAGCGGGGCTGCGCCATCGGGCACGGGCGGCGCGGCTCTACATGACGGCTGAGACGGAATGCGGGCATCTCTGCCCCATGACCATGACCAACGCATCGCTGGCGAGCCTCAAGCACGCCCCGTCGCTTTTGGAGGCCTGGGCGCCGCGGGTTCTCTCCCGCACCTACGACCGTTCCTTCCGCCCGGCGGAGGAGAAGCGCGGCGTCACGATCGGCATGGGCATGACGGAGAAGCAGGGCGGCACGGATGTCCGTGCCAACACGACCCGCGCCGTGGCGGAGGAGGGGGAAGTCTATCGGCTGACTGGGCACAAATGGTTCATGTCCGCGCCGATGTCCGACGCCTTCTTTGTGCTGGCGCAGGCGGAGCGCGGGTTGACCTGTTTCCTCGTGCCGCGCTTTAGGCCGGACGGCAGTGTCAATGCCATCCGCCTGGAGCGGCTGAAGGACAAACTCGGCAATCGCTCAAACGCATCGGCGGAGACGGAGTTCGACGACGCCTTTGCCTGGCGCGTCGGCGACGAGGGGCGGGGCATCACGACCATCCTTGAGATGGTGACGATGACGCGGCTCGATTGTGCCGTCGCCACGACCGGCCTGATGCGCGCCGGGTTTGCCGAAGCCGCGCATCATGCGCGCCATCGCGCGGCCTTCGGAAAGCCGCTCTTCGATCAGCCGCTGATGCAACGCGTGCTCGGTGACATGGCGCTCGACCTCGCCGGCGCGCTGGCCCTCGCCATGCGGTTGGCGGAGGCCTTTGACATGGCGGACAGCCAGCCGGCGGAGGCGGCCTATGCGCGGCTGATGACGCCCGCCGTCAAATACTGGATCTGCAAGACCGGCCCGGCGTTCCTCTACGAGGCGATGGAGTGCCTCGGCGGCAATGGATACATCGAGGAGAGCGCGCTGCCGCGGCTCTATCGCGAGGCGCCGGTCAACGCCATCTGGGAGGGCTCCGGCAACGTCATGGCGCTCGACGTGGTGCGCGCGCTCCGCGTCGACGGCGTGCTGGAGCAGGTGCTGGCGACAATCGGCGATGAACTGGGCGCCGGCTCCAAGGCTGCCGTTGACGTGCTCGCGGCGGCGGCCGCCGTTGCTCAGGAAGATGAGGGTTCCGCGCGCATTCTCACCGAGCAGCTTGCGTTGACCGCAGCCGCGGCGGCGCTTCGCCGCGACTTCCCTGCCGCCTTCGCCGATGCCTTCATCGAGACCCGCCTCGGCCGGCCCTGGCGCGCCACCTACGGCATGATCGACGGCCGCTTCGACGGCGGCAAGCTCATCGATTACGTCGCGCCGGCCTTGGGCTAGGCTGTAGACGAGCTCCCATTACCCTGGAGCCGCTTGCCGATATGTCGAACCTAATCTTTAAGCGACTGAACGACGGCTGGAACGCCGAGCCGAATGCTCCATATCCGCAAGTCGAGGTCAGCGGCTTCTGGATACGGTTGACGTTCTTCCTTAACCCCTGGGCTTATGAGGCGAAGGAGGGCGAGAAAGGTTGTCTCGCCTTTCGACACTGCTCTAAGTGGCGCCTCGGTGCGACCAATGACGAAGGTTGGTATCTCGGGCAGTGCCGCTACAGCAAAGCCGCCCCAGCTTGGGGTGAGTTTTACGAGTTACTGGGCGAGGATGACCAGCAGCTCAGCCCGGCCGACTGGCACGAGCTGGGACCATTGACGTCAAAACAACGGCATTTCCTTTTCTACCTTCGTGATGAGACATTCGAATGCTTCGCTACAGAGTGGATGTTCGAGCGGGGCGGTGCACGTGCATGACGGCGCGGTTGCGCACCGTTTATGAGCTCAGGACCTTTGGCCTCTCGACGTCGACAGAGAGGCAGCCTTGGATGGCTTCCTGGAGGTTCTTCCTCAACTCCTCCATCGTGTCGCCTTCCGTGGCACAGCCCGGGATGGCCGGCACCTCGGCCCAGTAGCCGCCTTCTTCCGCTTCGTGGACGATGACCTTAATCTTCATGGCGTGCTCCAAGTCACCGAAGATAGGCATAACGGCCGCCAACTAAGCCGCGACCTGGCGGATAGCGCCGGGTGGGGAGGCGGGGTGAGACCTCAGTACCGCCGTTAACCCAGGTTGAAGCCATCCGCCCTTACTATGGTGCCGTGTAAAGAGTTCGATCGGTGCCCATGGAAGGACGCCTTTGGTCCGTTGTCCGGCCTGACATCCGGGACCGGAAACAGGTTCTGCAATACGTCGCGCGCATCACAATTCTGTGCGCTTCGCTGGCGTTGGCAATCGACGTCGCCGTTCACATGCTCTTTTTCATCGATTGGTCGGCAACCCTTCGCTCCTGGACGGTTTCGGTGTCGGCTGCGGTTGCAATCGCCACACCGGTCGCGACAGTGATCGCGCGGACGCATCTCGATCTCTATCGCGCCAAACGGGAGGTCGAGGAGCTGAGCCGGACCGATCCACTGACCGGACTTCTCAACAGGCGAGCGCTGTTTGAGCCGATCGAAGGCCCACAGCCGGACATCATGGCGCTCGTGATTGTGGACATCGATCGCTTCAAGCGCGTCAACGACACGTACGGCCACCTGACCGGAGACAAGGTCATCAAGATGGTCGCCGAGACGATCAAGGAGGAGCTTGGGGCCTACGGCTCGGTCGGCAGGATCGGCGGAGAGGAGTTCGCACTCGTCGCCGCCTCGGTCGATACCGAAACGCTGGCGAAAGGCCTTTGGCGCTTGCGCGACCGCGTCGCTTCGATGCCGATCGTGGCTGCATCGGAAAGCTTCAAGGTCACGGTTTCGATCGGCTTTGCGGTGCGTGATGACGGCCAGAGCTTCGACGACCTGTTCCACGAAGCAGACCGCGCGCTTTATCTTGCGAAATCATCCGGACGGAACCGCGTGGTCGCTGCCACGGATGCCCAGGCGATTGAAGCACCCGCGAGGAGCGACCAGCCCAATCCGCAGCTTCGCCGGAAGTATCGCGCCACGGGCTAGCTAGCCGTGTGACTCTGTCCGTCGGTGTCCCCTGCCATCTTGGCGTTGTCTACCGCTGCAATCCGCCAAGCCCGGCCAGCCGGTCCAGCGCGCCCTGCAGGATGAAGGCCGCGGCGGTGGCGTCGATCTTCTCCGCCCGTTTCTTGCGCGACAGGTCTGCTTCAAGCATGGCGCGCTCCGCCGCCGCTGTGGAGAGTCGCTCGTCCCACAGCACAACCGGCAACTCGGTGAGTAGGGCTAGGTTGCGCAGAAAGGCGCGCGTTGCCTGCGCGCGTGGGCCCTCCGTGCCGTTCATGTTGACCGGCAGGCCGAGAACGAGCCCGCCGACATTTTCCGCCGCGCAGAGCGCCAGGAGCGCCTCCGCATCCTTGGCGAACTTTTCGCGGCGGATGGTTTTGAGCGGCGTGGCGATCGCCAGCCCGATATCCGACAGCGCGACGCCGATGGTCTTCGAGCCGAGGTCGAGCCCGGCGAGCCGCGCACCGGGCTCAAGCCGTGCACGGAGGTCCTCAATCGCAATGTCGGTGCCGGGTCGCGCCATGGCGCATGTTTAGCACGCACGGGCGAGCCGCGCAGAACTGCGTTGTTGTCCGCCGAATGCCGGCTGCGCTAAGCACCCCGCCATGGGTAAAGAAGTGATTCCTGAGAACGGCTCCGGCGGCGAGATCGTCCCCGTCAATCTGCGCACGGCGCTGGAAGAGCGCTACCTCGCCTACGCGCTCTCCACCATCATGAACCGCGCGCTGCCGGACGTGCGCGACGGGCTGAAGCCGGTGCACCGGCGCATCCTCTATGCCATGCGCGAAATGCGCCTCAACCCGGCCGGCGGCTACAAGAAATCCGCCAAGGTGGTCGGCGAGGTGATGGGCAATTTCCACCCGCATGGCGACCAGGCGATCTACGATGCGCTGGTGCGCCTCGCCCAGGACTTTGCCGTACGCTATCCGCTGGTCGACGGGCAGGGCAATTTCGGCAATGTCGACGGCGATAACGCCGCGGCCATGCGCTACACCGAGGCGCGCATGACCGCGGTGGCGGAACTGCTGCTGCGTGGCATCGACGAGGACGCCGTCGACTTCCGCCCCACCTATGACGGCGAGGGCGAGGAGCCGGTGGTGCTGCCTGGCGCCTTTCCCAACCTGCTCGCCAACGGATCGGCCGGCATCGCCGTCGGCATGGCCACCAACATACCGCCGCATAATGTGGCGGAGCTCTGCGACGCGGCGCTGCATCTCATCAAGCATCCCAAGGCGACGCCCGCGAAGCTGATGGAGCTGGTGCCCGGACCGGATTTCCCAACCGGTGGCGTGATTGTCTCGTCACGCGAGACGCTTGCGGAGATCTACAAGACTGGCCGCGGCGGCATGCGCGTGCGCGCCCATTGGCAGCGGGAGGATACCGGCCGCGGCACCTGGGTCGCGGTCGTCACGGAGATTCCCTACCAGGTGCAGAAGAGCCGGCTGATCGAGCAGATCGCCGGCCTCATCGAGCAGCGCAAGCTGCCGCTGGTCGGCGATATCCGCGACGAGAGTGCTGAGGATGTGCGCATCGTCATCGAGCCGAAGAGCCGCGCCGTCGATCCCGGCCTGATGATGGAATCGCTCTTCCACGCCACGGACCTGGAATCGCGCTTCTCGCTCAACATGAACGTGCTGTCGCGCGGCCAGGTTCCCAATGTGCTGTCGCTGCGCGACGTGCTCACCGAGTGGCTTGAGCATCGCAAGATCGTGCTCAAGCGCCGCACTGAGTTCCGGCTCGGAAAGATCGCCGATCGGCTTGAGGTGCTCGGCGGCTATCTCATTGCCTATCTCAACCTGGATGAGGTGATCCGCATCATCCGCGAGGAGGATGATCCCAAGGCTGTGATGATCGCCCGCTTCGAGCTCAGCGAGCCGCAGGTCGAGGCGATCCTCAACATGCGGCTGCGCGCTCTGCGCAAGATCGACGAGATCGAGATCCGCAAGGAATTCGATGACCTGAAGGCAGAGCGAAAGGACCTGCGGGCGCTGCTGAAGTCAGAAGACCGGCAGTGGAAATGCATCGCCTATGAAGTCGGCGAAGTGAAGAAGGCATTCGCGTCCGATACACCGATCGGCGGGCGCCGCACGCGCTTTGAGGATGCACCGGAGATCGACGTCGGCGAGATCCAGGAGGCGATGATCGAGCGCGAGCCGGTCACAGTGGTTCTGTCGGAGAAGGGGTGGATACGCGCCATGCGCGGCCATATGGCGGATTACTCCAGCCTGTCCTTCAAGGAAGGCGATCGGCTGAAGCGCGCCTTCCATGCCTCCACGACGGACAAGGTGCTGGTTCTGTCCACCGGCGGCCGTGTGTTCACCTTGGAGGTGGCCAAGCTCCCCGGCGGCCGCGGCCACGGCGAGCCGGTCCGCCTGATGGTGGACATGGACAAGGACCAGGACGTCGTGACGATGTTCCCCTTCGATGCGGAGCGCAAACTGGTCATTGCCAGCGCCGCCGGCTACGGCTTCCGCGCCACCGAAGGCGAACTCGTCGCAAACACCCGCAAGGGCAAGCAGGTGCTGAACGTCTCCGGCAAGGATGAGGCGAAGGTCTGCGTTCCCGCCGACGGCGATTTGATCGCCGTCATCGGCACCAACCGCAAGATGATCATCTTCGACGTGTCGCAGTTGCCTGAGATGGCGCGCGGCAAGGGCGTCAGGCTACAGCGCTACAAGGACGGTGAGATTTCCGACGCTCGCGTCTTCAAGAAGGCCGACGGACTAAGCTGGACCGATGCGGCCGGGCGCATGCACATGCGCACCGTCAAAGAGCTTCGCGACTGGATGGGTGATCGCGCCCAGGCCGGTCGGCTGGCCCCGCAAGGCTTCCCCAAGACAAACCGGTTCGGCGACGTGTGAACGAGAAGAACCGACGCGGCTTGCGGTAGCGCAAGCGCCGGCTTCACGTTCACAACGTATAAGAGGAGGGACTCGGTTCTGATGGTGTCAGAACCGAGTCGTCTTAAGGAACGGCTTTGGTCAGTCGGTCGTTTGTGCGGGCGGCCTGCATGTTCTTGGACGAATGGCCTTCGCCGTAGCTCCCGGCCAGATCGCGCGCCAGCCTCACGACGGCATTTCGCAACGCCAAGCTGCCGATCTGCGAATAGGCTTGCAGCAACTCTGCGGCGCCCGGCTCGCTCAACACGGCACGTGCATCCACCTTCTCGCTGTCAGCGCCACTGCCCGTTGACCCTTCTGTGAAGAAGTAAGCCACCGGCACATCCAAAACTTTGCTGATCTCTGCCAACCGCCCGGCCCCGATGCGGTTGGTCCCGTTCTCATATTTTTGAACCTGTTGAAAAGAGACGCCGATCTCTTTTCCCAGACGTTCCTGACTCATCCTTAGGTGCTTCCGCCGCGAACGAAGGCGCGCTCCAACGAGCGCATCCATTGGCGTCGCTGCTTTGGCCATGGCCTGCTTACCCCACACTTAACATTTTCGACCGGCAGGTTGTAGCCGAGTTCCACTGCCAGTTCCAATACGTAAATATCGATTATTTGTGCCGGCTCAAAAAATACGAAGTAAGGGTTAGCGCTAGTCGGCCCGTATCCAGCCCCGCGGCGACAGGCGCTCCTGCGGCAGGAACCGCGCCTTGTAGGCCATTTTGGGCGAGTCATCGACCCAATAGCCCAGATACACGTATGGCTTGTGAAGCGCCCGAGCCCGCTCAATGTGCTCCAGGATCATGTAGGTGCCGAGCGAGCGATGGGACTGCTTAGGGTCGAAAAAGGAATAGACCATCGACAATCCGTCGGAGAGGACGTCGGTCAGCGTACACGCCACGATTTCGCCCTGGTCGCGCCCGCTGATCGCGCTGTCGGGCCCGCGCCGGCGGTATTCCACAACACCGGTCTCCACGTGGCTGTCCTCCACCATCAGCGCATAGTCGAGGACCGACATATGCGCCATGCCGCCATGTGCGTGGCGGCTGTCCAGATAGCGGCGGAACAGGCTGTATTGCTCGCTTGAGGCCTGAGCCGGACGAAAACGTCCGATCAGGTCGCTGTTGAGCTTTGCCACCCGCTTCATGGACTGAGTCGGGCGGAAGGCCTCGGCGCAGACCCGAACGGAGACGCACGCCATGCAGCATTCGCAAGCCGGCCGGTAGGCGATGCCTTGGCTGCGGCGAAACCCGCCTTGCGTCAGGAGGTCGTGAAGGGCGCCCGAATTGGGTCCGACCAGATGCGTGAAGACCTTCCGCTCATGGCGCCCCGGCAGATACGGGCAGGGGCTCGGCGCGGTCAGATAGAACTGGTGCGCATCTGTGACGACCTTGGTCATGCCGAGAGCCTCACGCGACACTCGCTCCGCGTCAAGTGACGGCTTGAGCGTATCCTAAGCCGAGCAAGAGCCGGCTGAGGCGTGGCGGCGGCTTAGTCGGCGCGCACGGCGATCGTGCCGAGAACCAGGTCGTGCAGCAATTGCTTGCGCTCGGTGAAGAGCGCCACCAGCAGGATGAACGGCGTCAGGATGGCGACGGAGAACCAGAAACCAAGGACATGCAGGAGTGCCAGCGCGTAGCTCATCCGTTCGCCCCGCAGCGAGCGAATCGTGATCCCCATGAAGCGCATGCCCGGCGTCGCCGAATGCGGCCCGCCGAGCGTGAGCACGGAATAGAGGATCGCCACCGCCGGCCAGACCGCCGGCAGAAGCAGCAATCCGAGGCCAAGGGTCAGGACGCCCAAAACGACGATTACGATATAGGCGACGACCATCAGGAACAGAACGACAGCCGCGTCGATCAGAAAAGCGAAAGCGCGCCGTGTGCGCACACCGTCGTAGATTTCGGGGTGGGCCGCCGGATCGTAGGCTGTATCGTTTGAGTCGAGCGTTACACTGGTCATTGCAGGGACATAGGCAGCGTCCCCGCGCGCTTCAAGCTGCGTTCAGCTTCTCCGCCACGCGCGGCGCGAAATAGGTGAGGATGCCGTCGGCGCCGGCCCGCTTGAAGGCGAGCAAACTCTCCATCATGGCACGCTCGCCGTCGATCCAGCCGTTCGCGGCGGCGGCTTCGATCATCGAGTATTCGCCCGACACCTGGTAGACGAAAGTCGGCAGCGCGAACGTGTCCTTCACCTGCCGGACGATGTCGAGATAGGGCAAGCCGGGCTTGACCATCAGCATGTCGGCGCCCTCCGCGACATCCGTCTCCGCCTCCCGCAAGGCGTCGTCGCTGTTGGCCGGATCGACGTAATAGGTGAGCTTGTCGCCCTTCAGCGTCGCATCGGTGCCGATGGCTTCCCGGTAGGGCCCGTAAAAGGCCGAGGCGTATTTCGCCGTATAGGACATGATCGCGATATCGGAATGCCCCGCCGCGTCGAGCGCTTCGCGGATCGCGCCGACGCGGCCATCCATCATATCGGACGGCGCGATGATGTCGGCGCCGGCCTTCGCTTGCAGCACAGCGGCCTTGGCGATCTGCGCCACGCTTTCGTCGTTGACGATGATGCCGTCGCGCAAGATTCCGTCATGCCCGTGATCGGTGAACGGGTCGAGCGCGGCGTCGGTGATCACGCCGATCTCCGGCGTGGCTTCCTTGATGGCCTGCGTCGCCCGGCACATCACGTTGTCGGGGTTGAGAATCTCCGACCCGGTCTGGTCGCGGAGCGCCATCTCGACATTGGGGAAGAGCGCCACCGCGGGGATACCGAGATCGGCGCCGCGCTTGGCCTCCTCAGCAGCGAGATCGGCGGAGACCCGCTCGATCCCGGGCATCGCCGCGATCGGCTCCCGCCGGTTCTCGCCGTCGATCACGAAGATCGGCCAGATCAGATCGTCGACGGTGAGCGTGTTCTCGCGCACCAGCCGCCGCGACCAATCCGTGCGCCGATTGCGGCGCAGCCGCCGACGGCCGGTGATGCGGTCCACGTCGGGGCGAAGCGTGCTAAGCGGCGCCGTTATCGAAGCTGCAGTCATCGAAAGTCCCACTTTGCCGCTGAGGATAGCACCCGGCGGCGGCGCGGACCAAGCCGGCCAAGCCTCGCATTGACCATCGCGGGCTGCGCTCCTATGGCTCGCCCGATGGCACGTGAACGGGCAGTGACATGAGCGAGACGCTGGGCGGCTTCACGGGGGGTGGACAGACCGGGCGGCAGGTCCGGCTTCCTAGTACCGTCGTCTACATGCGCGTCGTCGCGATGCTGCTTCTGATTGTCGGTCTGGCCCGCGCGTGCCAGATTCTAGGGATCGTGCCGCCGGGCGCGCTGACCTTCGCCGATCTGACGCCGGCCATGCGCGCCGGCGCCGCCACGCTCCTGATCGTTGACCTTCTGGCGGCTGTTGGCCTGTGGATCGGGGCGGTCTGGGGGCCCGTCATGTGGGCGCTGGCTTTGGCCGTCGAAATCGCGATGTACACGGTCTTCTCCGACGTTTTCGGCAGCTATCCGCTGCGTGTTCTCATCCACACGAGTCTTTTCCTGGGCTTTCTGGCGCTGACCTTCGTGGAATGGCGCCGGACATTGGATTGACGCGCCGATCGCCCCTGCGAGCGGACATGGTTCCGGTCGCCGGAAAGATTTGATTAAGCGTTTCGCTTAAACACATCTTCAAACTGCAATCGTATTGTCGCGTTCACGCATCCGTCAGTAAGGCGGGAATAACGAGGATTGAGGATGTTGATGTCAGAACAGGCGGCTGCGCGATACGAGGCGGTGGAAACCGCCCCCGATGACACCAAAACGCTCTATCTGGACGCTTTGACGCTCGTTGAGCGCCTTCACCGGCGGCTTCTCGACGTGATCAAGGACGAATTCGACCGCATGGGACGGTCGGACGTGAACAGCGTCCAGGCGCTTCTTTTGTTCAATATCGGCGATTCGGAGCTGACCGCCGGCGAACTCAGGACGCGCGGCTACTATCTGGGGTCCAACGTTTCTTACAATTTGAAGAAGCTCGTTGACGCGGGATTCATCCGCCACCAGCGCTCGCGCGTCGATCGCCGCTCGGTGCGGGTTTCGCTGACCGACAAGGGGCTGGAGGTCGCCAAGGTCGTTAATGATCTCTACACGCGCCACATCCAGTCGATCGAGAAAGTCGGCGGGATCGCGGCGAACGACTTCCGCCACATGAACAAGGCTCTGCAGCGGCTGGAGCGCTTCTGGACCGACCAGATCCTCTACCGGCTCTGACTGCGGCTTACGGCCCTTCCATCGGCCAACAAAGCCCGCGTCGCGAAAGCGCCGCGGGCTTTGTTTTGCCCATCCGCGGACGCTCAGACATCGAACCGCCACAAATGGCCTTATTCCGTGGTCCGCAGGCGCTGGCCAAGCTGGGCGTAACCGCTCGGGCGCAAATGTGAACGAGCGGTGGTGAGGCCACACGAAGATGTGGCATGCTTAATGCGCCGTTAAGCGCTAAGCGGCTAGCCACTGGCTGAAGGCCTCATGGCGAGAAGGCCAGGCAAGGCGTGGGTTTCAAGACACGGATTGATGGTTTCGATGCGACCAAAGCAGACTGCCACAACTCTGACGTTATGCACGGCCCTGGCGGCGCTCCTCGTTCCAGGCGTGAGCTCGGCGCAGGACACGCTGATCGGCGTGCAGCAATCGGAATGGTCGGAGGGCTTTGACGCGCAATCGACCGTGGCGCGCCCGGTCACCACGACCGCGCCAATATTGTCGCCCGAAACGGCGCCGGCCATGGAGCGGGCGATCTATGTCTACGAAGACCTTGTCGCGCGCGGTGGCTGGAACGCCGTGCCCGCCGACAAGGAACTGAAGATCGGCGTGCGCGACCCCAATGTCGTGGAGCTCCGCCGCCGGCTGATCAGCTCCGGTGACCTGCGCCAGCGCAGCGGCGATCCGCAGGCGTTTGATTCCTACGTGCAAGACGCGGTGAAGCGCTTTCAGAAGCGGCACGGCCTGCCGGGCGATGGCGTCGTCGGCACAAACACGTTCCGCGCCCTCAACGTGCCGGCGCAAGTGCGCCTGTGGCAACTCAAGGCCAATCTGGAGCGCATCAAGTCGACCGGCATTCCCAAAGAACGCTACATCATGGTCAACGTGCCCGGCGCACAGATCGAGGCGGTGGAGAACGGCGTCGTCGCTTCCCGCCATACCGCCGTCGTCGGCAAGGTCGACCGCCAGACGCCGCTCCTCAAAAGCCGCGTCCACGAGATCAACTTCAATCCGTTTTGGACGGTGCCGGCCTCCATCATCAAGAAGGACTTGATCCCGAAGATGCAGAGCGAGCCGACCTATCTGTCGGACAACAACATCCGCATCTACAACCAGGCCGGCGACGAGCTCATGGCGGAGCAGGTGAACTGGTATTCCGACGAGGCGACGAATTACATGTTCCGCCAGGACCCCGGCGACCAGAATTCGCTCGGCTTCGTCAAGCTGAACTTCCACAACCCGCACGCCGTCTTCCTGCACGACACGCCATCGAAGAACCTGTTTGAGTCTGACTACCGGTTCGAATCGTCGGGCTGCGTGCGCGTCCACAATGTGCGCGAGCTGGTTGCCTGGATCCTCAGAGACACTGGCTACAATCTTGCCGCGGTGGACCAGACCATCCGGTCCGGCGAACGGATCGACGCTGAGGTGGTGAACGCGCCGAGCATTCTCACCGTCTATTTCACCGCCTGGACGACCGGCGACGGGATCGTCCATTTCCGCGACGATATCTACGGCATCGACAGCCAGGGCACGATTGCCATGGCTCAGGACCCGAATCTGATCGGCTCGCCCGTCGCGCAATAACGCCCGCGCGCCAGCACCCGAGCAATAGCGCCACCTTTGGTTCCCGCGACCCCCGCAGCTTGGCGGGGGAGGGGTGCTGTGGTATCGCCCGCCGGGCCGCTGCCGAGACGGCGGCAAGCCCATTTCCAGCGAATTTCGGGTGCCCCATGCCGCTGACCAAATCCGCCCGTGCTGCCGAATCGACGGTCGATGTGTTTTTCGCCTCAACCCTGGCGGAGACCGACCCTGACGTTGCCGATGCGATTGATCGCGAGCTTGGCCGTCAGCGCGAAGAGATTGAGCTGATCGCGTCGGAGAACATCGTCTCGCGCGCCGTTCTGGAGGCGCAAGGCTCTGTGCTGACCAACAAATACGCCGAAGGCTATCCGGGTCGGCGCTATTACGGTGGCTGCCAGTTCGTCGATGTGGTTGAGGAGGTGGCGATCGAGCGCGCCAAGAGGCTGTTCGGCGCAGCCTATGCCAATGTGCAGCCAAGCTCCGGCAGTCAGATGAACCAGGCTGTGTTCCTGGCCTTGCTCAAGCCGGGCGACACCTTCATGGGCCTCGATCTCGCCGCCGGCGGCCACCTGACCCACGGCTCGCCGGTCAACATCTCTGGCAAGTGGTTCAATCCGGTCCCCTATGGCGTGCGTAAGCAGGATTGCCTGCTCGACATGGACGAGATCGCCGCCATTGCGCGCGAAGCCAAGCCGAAGCTGATCCTGGCCGGCGGCACGGCCTATTCGCGCGTCTGGGACTTTGCCGCATTCCGCCGCATCGCCGACGAGGTCGGCGCTTATCTGATGGTAGACATGGCGCATTTCGCCGGTCTGGTTGCCGGCGGCGCGCATCCTTCACCGGTGCCGCATGCCCATGTCGTGACCTCTACGACGCATAAATCGCTGCGCGGCCCGCGCGGCGGCTTGATCCTCTCCAACGACGAGGCACTGGCCAAAAAGCTGAACTCCGCCGTCTTTCCCGGGCTACAGGGCGGCCCGCTGATGCACGCCATCGCCGCCAAGGCCGTGGCCTTCGGCGAGGCGCTCAAGCCCGAATTCAAGCTTTACGCGAAGAACGTCGTGGAGAACGCCGTCGCCCTTGCCGAGGCGCTGATGAAGGGCGGCTGCGATATCGTCTCCGGCGGCACCGACAACCATTTGATGTTGGTCGATTTGCGGCCCAAAGGGCTGACCGGCAAGGCGGCGGAAGCCGCGCTCGGCCGCGCCAACATCACATGCAACAAGAACGGCGTGCCCTTCGATCCTGAGAAGCCGATGGTCACGTCGGGCATCCGCCTCGGCACGCCCGCCGGCACCACGCGCGGCTTTGGCGTCGCGGAGTTCCAGTCGGTCGGCGACATGATCATCGAGGTGCTCGACGGTCTGGCGGCAAACGGCGAGGACGGCAACGACGCCGTGGAAAAGGCGGTGCGCGTCCGCGTCAAGGCGCTGACCGACCGTTTTCCGATTTACTGAACCGGACCAGGCTGAGCGATGCGCTGCCCCTATTGCGGAGCTGCCGATACGCAGGTGAAGGACTCCCGCCCGACGGAGGACTCCACCGTCATCCGCCGCCGCCGCGTCTGCGCCGAATGCGGCGGGCGCTTCACCACGTTTGAGCGCGTGCAGCTGCGCGAGCTGACGGTGCTGAAGCGCTCCGGCCGCCGCGTCCCGTTTGACCGCGACAAGCTTATGCGCTCCGTGCAGATCGCCATGCGCAAGCGGCCGGTGGAGCCGGAGCGGGTGGAGCGGATGGTGTCGGGCATCGTGCGCCAGCTTGAAAGCCGCGGCGAGCAGGAAATCCCGGCCGCAGAGATCGGCGAGCTTGTCATGGAAGGCCTGCGTAATCTCGACGACGTCGCCTATGTGCGCTTCGCCTCCGTCTATCGCGATTTCCGTGAGGCAAAGGACTTTGAGACCTTTGTCGGCGAACTGGCGGGGGACGAGGCCGACGCGGCTCAGGATGCTTGAGGCTCTGGACCGCCGCTTCCTTGCGGCGGCGTTGGCGCTGGGAAGAAGCGCGCTTGGCACCACGTGGCCCAACCCGGCCGTCGGCGCCATCGTCGTGAATGCCGGAAAGGTGGTCGGCCGCGGCCGCACGGGCTGGCGCGGGCGGCCGCATGCAGAGCCGCAGGCGCTCGCCATGGCCGGCGAAAACGCGCGTGGCGCCACACTTTATGTGTCGCTTGAACCATGCGCCCATTACGGCGCCACGCCGCCATGCGCTGACGCCATAATGGCAGCGGGCGTGGCGCGCGTCGTCACGACGATCCAGGATCCGGACAAGCGCGTTGCCGGTCGCGGTTTGGACCGCCTCAGCGCCGCAGGGATCGAAGTTGAGGCAGGTCCGCTGACCGACGAGGCAGCGCACGCCCATGCTGGCTACCTCATGCGCCAGGCACACAACAGGCCGCATGTGACTCTGAAACTTGCCGTTTCCGCCGATGACGCCATCGGCCGTGAAGGCGAGCCGCAGGTCGCCGTCACCGGCCCCGCCGCGCGTCGGCACGTGCAGGCGCTGCGCGCGCGCGCCGACGCGATCCTTGTCGGGCGCGGCACCGTTGAGGCTGATGATCCGCAACTGACCTGCCGGCTGCCGGGACTGGCCGATTGGTCACCGGTCCGCGTGATCCTCGATAGCGACGCCCGCCTTGATTCAGGCCGGCGCGTCTTTGATGCGGCCGCTCCGACCTGGGTGCTGCAGGCATCGACTTCGGAGGGCGACGACGGTTCAGTTCGCCGCTTCGCCCTGCCGCGCGCCGATGGCGGCATCGATCTCGCGGCAGGGCTGGCGCACCTCGCCGGCGAGGGGATCACCCGGCTTCTGGTGGAAGGTGGCGCTCGAACTGCGCGGAGCTTCCTAGAGGCCGATCTGGTGGATGAAGTCATGCTCTTTCGCAGTCCCGTCGCGCTCGGCGGACGAGGCGTCCCGGCCCTTGCCGGTCTGCCGCTTTCCGCCATCGAGGCGTCGGCGCGGCTCCGTCGCGATGCGCGGCGAAGCTTCGGGGCTGATACAATGACCCTTTACCGACGGACGGCGTGAGATGTTCACCGGGATCGTGACCGATATGGGTGAAGTGCTGGAGGTCGCGCCGCGCGATGCGGGCGTGCGGCTGCGGATCGCCACGCTCTTTGATCCCGACACGATTGCCGTTGGCGCGTCGATTGCATGCGGCGGCCCATGCCTCACGGTGATTGAGCGCGGTCGCGTCGGTAACCGCGCCTATTTCGATGTGGAAGCGTCCACCGAGACCATGGCGCGGACGACGCTCGCCGACTGGACCGCCGGCACGCGCGTCAATCTGGAGCGCCCGCTGAAAATGGGCGACGAGCTTGGCGGCCATATGGTCTCCGGCCACGTGGACGGCATTGCCACGATCCTTGAGCGCCACGACGAGGAGGACATGGCGCGCTTCGTCGTCGAGGTGCCGGAGCCGCTGGCGCGGTACATCGTGGAGAAGGGCTCCGTCTCGCTCGACGGCGTGTCGCTGACGGTGAATGGAGTTGACGGCCGCCGCTTTGAGGTCATGCTCATCCCGCACACGCTGACGGTGACCACGTGGGGCGAACGCCGGCCGGGTGATTCACTCAACATCGAGGTTGATCTGGTGGCGCGCTATCTGGAGCGCCTAAGAGCATGATCCCCAAAAGTGGGAACCGGTCTTCGGACAAGATCATGCTCAAACGAAACGCTAGAGCGCTGGAGCGCTTCGGGCGACGCGCGACAACGCTCTAAATATCTGATCGGGCTGGACATCAACCGCGCGCGGGACCATGGTCCGCCCGCCCGGCCACACACGCGACATGCCCAAGCATTTCCTCATCATAGAAGCGCGCTTCTACCCGGAGATCACCGACGCGCTCGTTGACGGCGCGAGCGCCGCGCTTGAAAAACACGGCGCCACGTTCGAGCGCGTGGCCGTGCCCGGCGTGCTGGAGATCCCCGCCGCGCTCGCAATGGCGCTCGACGCCGAAGTCGAGAGGCGTCGCTTCGACGGCTATGTGCTGCTCGGCTGCGTCATTCGCGGAGAAACGTCGCACTACGACATCGTCGCCAATGAATCGGCCCGCGCCATCTTCAATCTGTCGACCGAGCACGCGCTCGCTCTCGGCAATGGCATTCTGACCGTGGAGAACAGCGATCAGGCCTGGGTGCGGGCTCGTGTGGACGGAAAGAACAAGGGCGGGCACGCAGCGATCGCCGCTTACGAACTGGCGCTGCTCGCTGAGAAGTTCGGTCGGTCCGATGACTGAGCGAAAGTTGCCGGACGAGATCCGTGGCGCCAACCAGCGCGGCGCCGCCCGGCTGGGTGCTGTTCAGGCGCTCTATCAAATGGATGTGGGCGGCGCGCCGCTTCCCGCCGTCGTTAAGGAGTTCGAGGCGCACCGGCTCGGCCGCGAGTTGGAGGGGATGCAGCTGAGGCCGGCGGACATGCCGTTCTTCCGGGCTCTGGTGACCGGCGTCGTGAAGGCACAGCGTCGGATCGATCCGATCGTGCACGCCGCCTTGCCGCCGACCTGGCCGCTTGCTCGCATCGACCTCACGCTACGCGCCATTCTGCGCTGCGGCGCGTTTGAGCTGGCGGAGCGCCGCGACGTTCCCGCGCGCGTGATCATCAGCGAGTATGTCGATATCGCCAAGGCGTTCTTCACCGGCGACGAGCCGGGGCTGGTCAATGGCGTGCTTGATAGCATCGCTCACGAGCGCCGGCCGGACGAGTTCCCGCAAGCCGCCTCGGGCTGAAGGCGCTCGATGCCCCTCGACGAAAGCGACATCATCGACCGCTTCTTCCGTCCGCTGGCCGGCGAGGGCGCGTTCGGGCTGTTCGACGATGCGGGGAGACTCGATGTGTCGCCCGATTTCGACCTCGTGGTGACCACCGACATGATCGCCTGCAAGGTTCACTTCCTGCCGGGCGACCCGCCATTCTCCGTCGCCCAAAAAGCGCTCCGGGTGAACGTCTCCGACCTCGCGGCTAAGGGCGCGCAGCCTCTGGCCTACGTGATCAGCTTTGGGATTTCCTCAGATATCGAAGAGGGTTGGCTGGCGGAATTCGTCCGCGGACTTAAGGCGGATCACGCGCGCTTCGGGCTACGGCTTCTAGGTGGCGACACCGTTTCGGTGCGCGACGGCCCTGTCATTTCGGTGACGGCCCACGGCCTCGCTCCAAAGGGCCGCATGGTGCACCGGTCGGGCGGCAGGCCGGGCGACTTGCTTTATGTGTCGGGCGTAATCGGCGCGGGCGCCGTCGGACTGGCGCTTCTGAAGGGGGAGGCGGGTCCCTGGGACGCTTTGCCCAACGCCCGCAAGGATGCGCTGATCGCTCACTACCATGTGCCGCAGCCGCGTGTGGAACTCTCGCCGCTGCTTGTGGCCTATGCCAGCGCGGCGATGGACATATCCGACGGCCTCATCGGCGATTGCGATAAGCTCGCGGCTGCCTCAGGGTGCTCGGCCGATATCGAGGTTGATCGTGTACCGCTGGCGGAAGGGCTCGGCGCGACGCATGATCCCGCACTTCTTGCCCGCCTGATCACTGGCGGCGACGATTATGAGATCCTGGCGGCCGTTCCGCCGGAACAGACGCCGGGCTTTGAGAGTGCCGCAGAAGAGGCGGGCGTGCCGATGAGCCGCATTGGCGTGCTCAAAGGCGACTCGGCATCGTCGCGCGTCACGTGGCGGGGAAGCGAGCTGAATTTGATGGCCCGGGCCTACACCCATCAGCCGCCGGAGGGAGCGGCGTGAGCGACCACGTTGTGACCAAGCCGCTGGTCGACGACAGTGCTGCTCGCCGCAACGTGATGGTGCTTGTGACCGCGGGCGCGCTCGCCGGATCGATGCCGCCGATCAGCTTCGCCAGCGGCGCGCTCGCCGGCCATATGCTGCTTGGCGCCGACAAGTCGCTGGCGACGCTTCCCGTCACCGCCTTTGTCGTTGGTACCGCCTGCGGCACGGTGCCGGCCGCACTTCTCATGCGCCGCGTCGGCCGGCGGGCGGGGTTCATATTCGGCATGGGCATTGGTGCGCTGGGCGGCGTGCTGCAGGGGCTCGCCATGATTGCCGGAAGTTTCGCGATGCTCTGCGCCGCCACGCTGCTCGCCGGGTCCTGCGCCGCGTTCGTTCAGCAATTTCGCTTCGCCGCCGCCGATACGGCGAGCGAGGCCTTCCGCCCGCGCGCCATCTCGCTGGTGCTGGCGGGTGGCATCGTCGCCGCGATCATCGGCCCGCAGACTGTCATCCATTTCGCCGACCTCATTCCAGCGGCCCAGTTCGCCGGGTCCTATTTCGCGTCGATCGGGCTGTTGCTGGCCGCCGCGCTGGTGCTGCTCCTGCTCGATATCCCCAAGCCGACCGTTCGGCGCGGCGCCGCGGGCGGGCGCTCGCTCAAGGAAATCGCGCGCCGTCCGGAGTTTCTGGTCGCGGTCGGCTGCGCCACCGCCGCTTATGCCTTGATGAGCTTTGTGATGACCGCCGCGCCGCTGGCGATGGTGATGCACGAGCACCACCGGGACGCCGCACTTCTCGGTATCCAGTGGCACGTCATGGCCATGTATGCGCCGAGCTTCATTACCGGGACGCTGATTGCCCGCTTTGGCGGACATTCTGTGGTGGCCGTGGGGCTGTTCCTTCTGATCGGCTGTGCCTTCGCGGCGCTCGCGGGAACGTCGGTGGCGCATTTTTGGGGCGCGCTCGTCCTCCTCGGAATTGGCTGGAACTTCGCCTTTGTCGGCGGCACGGCGCTGGTCACACAGAGCTACCGGCCGGAGGAGAAGGAGAAGGTCCAGGCGCTGAACGACTTCGTCGTCTTCGGCTTCGTGGCGGTGGCGTCGCTGTCGGCCGGCGGCGTTTTGCAGATCGCCGGCTGGGATGTCGTGAACCTGGCTGTTCTGCCGGTCGCGGCGGCCTGCCTGGTCGCCGTATTCTGGCTGGCGCGCCGGCCGGCGGCGTCCTCAGGGGAGCGACCCCGCGTCCCTTGACGGGTGAGGTCGATTCGTCAATACCCCCGCCCAGCGTTCCATTTTCGGCCGGCGCAGGGGGGCAGCGTTTTGGCGCCTGACCGGCTTGGCCGCCTTCCAAGGGAAATCAGATGATTCCGCTTTACTTCGTGATTGCATGCGGCGTGCTGAGCATCGTCTACGCAATATGGGCGATTCAGTCCGTACTGGCCGCCGACGCCGGTAACCCGCGCATGCAGGAGATTGCAGGTGCCATCCGCGAGGGTGCCCAGGCGTACCTGACACGCCAATATACGACCATCGCCATTGTCGGCGTCGTGGTCTTCGTGATCGCCTGGCTGCTTCTGTCATGGGCCGCGGCGGTCGGCTTCGCCATCGGCGCGATTCTCTCCGGCGTCGCCGGCTTCATCGGCATGCTCGTCTCGGTGCGCGCCAATGTCCGCACCGCGCAGGCCGCCTCGCAATCGCTGAGCGCCGGGCTGTCCATCGCATTCCGCGCCGGCGCGATCACCGGGCTTCTGGTGGCCGGCCTCGCGCTTCTGGGCGTCGCCGTCTACTTCTGGCTTCTCACCGGCCCGTTGGGCTACGGCGCGACGAGCCGCACTGTCATTGACGCGCTTGTGGCGCTCGGCTTCGGCGCCTCGCTGATCTCCATCTTCGCCCGTCTCGGCGGTGGCATCTTCACCAAGGGCGCCGATGTCGGCGGCGACCTCGTTGGTAAGGTCGAGGCTGGTATCCCCGAGGATGACCCGCGCAACCCCGCGACGATTGCCGACAATGTCGGCGACAATGTCGGCGACTGCGCCGGCATGGCCGCCGATCTATTCGAGACCTACGCCGTCACGGTCGTGGCGACGATGGTGCTGGGCTCCATCTTCTTCACCGGCGCTGCCGCGCTCGACATGATGCTCCTGCCGCTTCTCATCGGCGCGGCCTGTGTGTTGACGTCCATCGCCGGCACGTTCTTTGTGAAGCTCGGCTCCAACAATTCCATCATGGGCGCGCTCTATAAGGGCTTCATCGCCACGGCGCTGCTGTCGATCGTCACAGTCGGATTCGTCACCTGGTGGCTGATCGGCTTCACGACCGACTTCACCGTCGACGCCTATGTGTTCAATGGGCTCGACCTCTTCCTGTGCGGTGTTGTCGGCCTCGCTGTGACCGGCCTGATCATCTGGATCACGGAATACTACACCGGCACGCCCTACCGGCCTGTGCGCTCCATCGCCGACGCTTCGGTGACCGGCCATGGCACGAACGTTATTCAGGGCCTGGCGGTGTCGCTGGAATCGACCGCGCTGCCGGCCATCGTGATCATCGCCGGCATTATCGTGGCTTACGGGCTGGCCGGCCTCTTCGGCATCGCCATCGCGGTGACGACGATGCTGGCCCTGGCCGGCATGGTCGTTGCGCTCGACGCCTTCGGGCCGGTCACCGACAATGCCGGCGGCATTGCCGAGATGGCCGACCTGCCGGCTGAAGTGCGCAACACCACCGATGCGCTCGACGCCGTCGGCAACACCACCAAGGCCGTGACTAAGGGCTACGCGATCGGCTCAGCCGGCCTCGGCGCGTTGGTGCTCTTTGCCGCCTATACGGCGGACTTGGAGTTCTTCGCACGCGACGCCGCACCCGGCTCCTTCTTCGAAGGCGTGTCGGTCGATTTCTCGCTCTCCAACCCCTATGTCGTGGTCGGGCTCCTGTTCGGCGGTCTGCTGCCGTATCTGTTCGGCGGCATTGCCATGACGGCGGTCGGCCGCGCTGCCGCGTCGATCGTGGAGGAGGTGCGCCGGCAGTTCCGCGAGAAGCCGGGCATCATGCAGGGCAAGGACAAGCCGGATTATGGCCGCGCCGTCGACCTGCTTACCCGCGCCGCCATCAAGGAGATGATCGTGCCGTCGCTGCTGCCGGTGCTGTCGCCGATCGTCTGCTTCGGCGCCGTCTACTTGATCGCCGGAAAGTCCGATGCCTTCGCCGCAGTCGGCGCCATGCTGCTCGGTGTCATCGTCAACGGGCTCTTCGTCGCCGTCTCAATGACGGCCGGCGGCGGTGCCTGGGACAACGCCAAGAAGCTGATTGAGGACGGTCACCACGGCGGCAAGGGCTCAGAGGCCCACAAGGCGGCCGTCACCGGCGACACCGTCGGCGACCCCTACAAGGATACGGCCGGGCCGGCGGTGAACCCGATGATCAAGATCACCAACATCGTGGCGCTGCTTCTATTGGCCGTGCTGGCGCACTAGCGCCACACGTCATTCACCGAACACACGCGGCCGGCGCTCATGCGCCGGCCGTTTCCGTTAATCGGCTATTGTCCGGGGATCGGATTGACGTTGCCGGCTGCGCCCAGCAACTGCCCGATGAACGAGACGTCGCGGCCGGCGGTCGGCGTCGTGCGCGACACGAGGTCGATGACCCTGCCGTCCTCCAGGCCATATTGGGCGATGCGCGACACCTGGCTGTTTCCGTCGAAATAGATGGCCAGCACCGTCTGGTCGACGACGCGAGCGTTCAGGAAAGCCACAGGCCGGTTGGTGACCTGCGACACGTAATAGAAGACCTCGCCGCCGAAATCGGCGGTCGTGGAGGGTGTGCCGAGCGCAATGAGCACCTGTTCACGCGGCGCACCGACCTGCACCTGCTGCAGCGCCGACTCAGATGGCACGTAGCCACGGTGGAGCGTCTCGCCGCAGCCGGTAAGCACCAGGCCGGCGAGCAGAGCGAAGGCTGGCCCGCTGAGCCGTCGCGAAATCGGATGCGTATATCTGATCGGCATTTTACTTCCCTTGCCCGGTTGCTAGCCGTGTCGCCGACGCTTTGCAATAAGGGACCGCTGCGGTCGTGCGCGGCCGCAGGCCACATGGGTGGAGTAGTTCAGGAACGATGTTCCCATTCTCCAAGAAGCGACGCGACGAGCGCCAGGCTGCGGCGCAGCTGTACGATAAGATTTTGGAGGCGGCGCGGCGCCCTGCGCTCTATCTGCATCATGGCGTCCCCGACACGCTCCAGGGACGCTTCGAGATGGTGACGCTTCATCTCTTCGCCGTGCTGCACCGCCTCATGCATGTGCCCGGCGACGACGCGGAGCTCGCCCGACTGGTCTCCGAACGCTTTGTGGAGGACATGGACAGCACGTTTCGCGAGATGGGGGTCGGGGACCTCTCCGTGCCCAAACGCATGCGCACGCTCTATGGATCCTTCGCCGGCCGGTTCGATGCGTATGAAGCCGCCATCGGCCAGGATGGCGACGAGCTGGCCGCGGCCATCTCGCGCAATGTGTTTCCCGACGCCTCGGAAGAGGCGCACGCCGCCCGGCTGGCGGCAATCCTGCGGGAAGCGGTCTCGCACATCCAGGCCACCGACATTGCGGCGTTGCGCCGCGGCGAGTTGAGCTTCCCGGCTCTGCCGACGCCAAGCCATGCGTGACGCATGAAGTCCGGCTCCTTATCGCTCACGCTGTTGGCCGAACATGTTCCCGCGCGCGGCGAGCGCTATCGGATCGAGGCCAACGAGGCGGAGCGCCGTGCCTTGGCCGAAGAGCTTGGGCTTCGGGAGATCGGCTCGCTGAACGCCGAACTTGAGGTGCGTCCGCTGCCCGATCACAGCTATAGCGTGCGCGGGGCTTTGGAGGCCGAGCTCGTTCAGACCGACGTGGTGACGCTGGAGCCTCTGCCTCAGACAATCGCCGAAACGATAGACCTGATCGCCGTTTCAGCCGAGCGCGAGGGGCCCACCACTGCTTCGGGCGAAGACCGGCCCGACGTCTTCAGCGAGGGGCGCATCGCCCTTGGCGCCTGCGTCGCCGAGCACCTGGCGCTAGGACTTGATCCCTATCCACGGGCGGCAGGCGTTGAGTTCCCCGGCCATATCGAGGATGATTCCGCCGCCGACTCGCCGCTTGCGGCGCTCGCTGCGTTGAAGAAGAAGGACAAGACCTAGTGTCTCCAAGGCCACCGATCGCTATGACCAACGCACGCGACTTGGCTCCGCTACTTGTGGCCGAAGCAGCTGGCTAATGTCTCAAACGATTACGATTGCCCTCGACGCGATGGGCGGCGATTCCGGACCTGAGGTGGTGATCGGCGGGGCGGCGATCGCCATCGACAGGCGACCGGACCTGCGTTTCGTCATCTACGGCGAGGAGGATGTTGTCGCCCCGGTGCTTCAGGCGAACGAAAGCGTGCGCCAGGTGTCGGAGTTCCACCATTGCGGCGTCACCGTGCAGATGAACGACAAACCGAGCCAGGCCCTGCGCAAAGGCCGCTGGAAATCGTCGATGTGGCGTGCGGTCGAAGCGGTACGCGATCGCAAGGCCACCGCCGCCGTCTCAGCCGGCAACACCGGAGCGCTGATGGCCATGGCGAAGTTCTGCCTGAAGTCGCTGCCCGGCATTGAGCGCCCGGCGATCGCCGCGATCTGGCCGACCACACGCGGGGAGAGCATTGTGCTCGATGTCGGCGCCACCATCGGCGCCGATTCCCGCATGCTGGTCGACTTCGCAGTGATGGGTGCCGCCATGGCGCGCTCCGTGTCCGGGCTCGATCGGCCGACCGTGGCGCTCCTCAATGTCGGGGTAGAGGAGATCAAGGGCATTGAAGAAGTGCGCGAGGCAGGTCGCGTACTGCGCGAGATGGATCATCCGGGGTTTGAGTATCGTGGCTATGTCGAGGGCGACGACATCGGCAAGGGCACCGTCGACGTGGTCGTCACGGAAGGCTTCTCCGGAAACATCGCACTGAAGACCGCCGAAGGGACGGCCCGTCAGATCGCCGAATATCTGCGCTCCGCCATGGCCCGTACATGGGCGGCAAGGCTGGGCTATCTTTTTGCCCGCTCAGCGTTTGAGTTGCTGCGTGAGAAGATGGACCCGCGAAAGGTCAATGGCGGCGTTTTTCTTGGGCTGAACGGCCTGGTTATCAAGTCCCACGGCGGCACTGACGCAGAGGGTTTCGCCAGCGCCATTGAGCTTGCGCGCGAGATGGCGCGCAATGATCTGGTGCACATGATCGCCGACGACCACCAAGCCTTCGACGACGCAGTCTCGACCGGCCGCATGAAGGCGGCCTCCGCATGATCCGTTCCGTTGTTCGCGGCATTGGGAGCTATCTGCCGGCCAAGGTTCTGACCAACCAGGATCTCGCGGCGATGGTGGACACCTCCGATGAGTGGATCGTCCAGCGCACCGGCATTCGCGAACGCCGCGTCGCCGCGGAAGGGGAGTTCACCTCCGACCTTGCGACCCACGCCGCGGAAAGCGCGCTGAAGGACGCTGGAATGTCGCCCGCCGACATCGACCTGATCGTGCTGGCGACGGCCACGCCCGACCATACGTTCCCCGCGACGGCCGTCGCCGTGCAGGAGCGTCTCGGTATGCATCACGGCGCCGCCTACGACCTCCAGGCGGTCTGCTCCGGTTTCGTCTTCGCCGTCTCAAATGCCGATGCGATGCTGCGCGTTGGACAGGGGCGGCGTGCGCTGGTGATCGGGGCGGAGACGTTCTCGCGCATTCTCGACTGGTCCGACCGCACGACCTGCGTGCTCTTCGGCGACGGCGCCGGCGCGATCGTGTTGGAGGCGCAGGAAGGCACCGGCACGATCGCCGATCGCGGCGTGCTCTCCGCCCATTTGCGCTCCGACGGCCGGCATAAGCAGAAACTCTTCGTCGATGGCGGCCCGTCCTCAACCGGCACGGTCGGCCATGTGCGCATGGAGGGCCGCGAGGTCTTCAAACACGCCGTGGGCATGATCTCCGATGTGATCAACGCTGCGTTCGAGGCGACCGGCACTGGCCCGGACGATATCGACTGGTTCGTGCCGCATCAGGCCAATCAGCGCATCATCGACGCCAGCGCCCGCAAACTCGGGATCGCCCGCAACAAGGTCGTGTCGACGGTCGTGCATCACGGCAACACGTCGGCGGCCTCCGTGCCCCTGGCGTTGCACGAGGCAGTGCGCGACAAACGCATCAAAACCGGCGATCTCGTCATGCTTGAAGCCATGGGCGGCGGCTTCACATGGGGCTCGGCGCTGGTACGGTGGTGATTCGCCGAGGTTGACCCGAATTACCGGCCCGAATAGGGTTATGGTGTTGAATTTCTTTAAGTCCTAAGAAAACGATGCGGCGGGGCGAATGGGGGGCAATACCGTAACGAGGGCCGATTTGGCTGAAGCCGTTTTTCGTCGGCTGGGCCTATCGCGAACGGAATCGGCGGCAATGGTCGAGATGGTCCTGAAGGAGATTTCCGACGTGATCGTCTCCGGCGAGACGGTGAAGTTGTCGTCCTTCGGCTCGTTCACGGTCCGCGAAAAGGGTCTGCGCGTCGGCCGTAACCCGAAGACGGGCAAGGAAGTCCCGATACCGCCGCGCCGGGTTGCCGTGTTCAAGCCCAGCAACATCATGAAGCAGCGTATCAACGAGGGCGTCGGCAGCGAGGCGCGCTCGGAGGAAGCGGCCGAATAGCGGCAGGGTAGGAGCGAGTATGGCTTCGCCAAAAGCACCCGACGCGTTCCGGACCATCAGCGAGGTCGCCGGCGAGCTCGATCTGCCGCAGCACGTACTGCGCTTCTGGGAAACACGCTTCTCGCAGATCAAGCCGATGAAGCGCGGTGGCGGGCGGCGCTATTATCGACCCGAAGATATCGACCTCCTGCGCGGCATCCGTCTGCTGCTCTACGGCGAGGGCTTCACAATCCGCGGCGTCCAGCGCCTCCTGAAGGAGAAGGGCATCGGCTTCGTCGTCTCCGTCGGGCAGACCGGCTCGGTGCAGACTGTGACGGCGGATGAGGACGAGGCACCCGCCAAGGCTGCGCGCCGATCGCGACAGAAGGCGCCAGAGGTAGCGCCGCCTGCTGCAGAGGAGCCTGCCGCGTACAAACCCGCCGCGACGCGCACGGTCTACGCCCTGTCGCAAGACCAGCGCCGCCGCGCCGAGGCGGCTCTAGAGGACCTTCTGGAAGCGCAGCGACTGCTTGAGCAGACCCGCTGAGCGGCGTCCCTTCCGCGGCACTCCCTGCTTCACCGCTCATTGAACCGACTTGGCAGTCCGCCGGAACTGCGCGAGACTGCGCGGCGTTCGACGATTGTCGTGGGAGGGTCTCATGCGGCGTTCGACAGTAGCGGTCTTTGTGGCTGGGCTTCTTGCCCTGCTGGTCGCAGGGCCGGCCTTTGCCGCCAAGCGCGTCGCGCTGGTCATCGGCAACGACGCCTATGATCAACTGACGGCCCTGGAGAAGGCCGCCGCCGATGCCAAAGGCTACGCCGCATTGGCCCGGACCAAAGGCTTCGACGAGGTCATCGAGCGCACCAATCTGACCCGTCAGGAGATGGATATCGCCATTGCGGAGTTCCTGCAGGCGATCGAACCGGGCGACACGGCACTCTTCGTCTATTCCGGCCACGGCTGGAGCGACGGTAGCCAGAACTATCTGGTCGGCGTCGATGCCCCGAAGACCGCCCAGGAAGCACTCCTGGCGCGGATCTCCATCCCGCTACAGAATGGCGTCAACGGTGTCCTCGACGAAGTCGCACGGCGCGGGGCCTCGTTGAAAGTCGCGATCGTTGACGCCTGCCGCGACAATCCGTTCCTCTCCTCAACGCCGGGCCGCTCCATTGGTATTGGCCGTGGGCTGTCGCGTATCGATCCGCCACGCGGCACGTTCGTCGTTTTCTCCGCCGGAGCTGGGCAGGTGGCGCTTGACCGTCTGTCCGACGACGATCCCGATCCCAACGGGGTCTTCACGCGCGTTCTCCTGCCGCTGCTGGAGGCCGACAAGCCGCTGCTTGAGGCCGTGAAGACCGCTCAGCGCGAGGTCTTCGCGCTGGCCCGAGAGGTCAGCCACACGCAGGAGCCGGCCTATTACGACCAGGTGCGCGGCAATGCCTGCATATCGCAGTCTTGTGGGACCGGTGCATCATCTCCAACACCGGCTGGAAGCGAGACGGTATTTTGGACAAGCATCGCCAATTCCAAGGATGCGGCTGACTTCCAGGCTTACCTGCAGGTTTTTCCGAATGGCGTCTTCGTGCCGCTGGCCAAGAACCGGCTCGCGGCGTTGACGCCCGCCGACGAGCCTGAGCCGATCGTCGCGCCAACGCTCCACGAATGCGACCGACTGGCCTCTGAGGAGACGGTCGAGTTCAAAGAGCTGCGTTTCAACCCTGGGCCAGCAATCGTCGCTTGTCGGGAGGCCGTTATCCAACACCCGGAGGAAGCCCGGTTTGCCCAGCAACTCGGCCGGGCACTTCAAGCGGACGAGCGATACAGCGAAGCGAAGGTCTGGTACGAAACGGCAATCGAGTTCGGGCACACCGGCGCGATGATCAGTCTCGGCAACCTTTATAGCGGCGGCCGAGGCGTTAAGCAGGACTATGCCGAGGCACGGCGCTGGTATGAGAAGGCTGCTGCGCTTGGGGACGGTGGGGCGATGGGCAATCTCGGCATGCTCTATCATCACGGCCGAGGCGTTGAGCAGGACTATGCCGAAGCACGGCGCTTGTATGAGAAGGCGGCCGAGCTTGGTGACGCTAGCGCGATGGCCAATCTCGGCTTTTTCTACAATTTCGGCAAAGGCGTTGAGCAGGACTACGCCGAAGCGCGGCGCTGGTATGAGAAGGCGAGCGCGCTCGGGGTCGTTAGAGCGATGAACAACCTCGCCATGCTTCACGAAATCGGTAACGGCGTTGAGCAGGACTATGCCGAAGCACGGCGCTGGTATGAAAAGGCGGTTGAGCTCGGGAGCGACGATGCGATGTACTACCTCGGCTGGTATTACGAAACCGGCCGAGGCGTTGAGCAGGACTATGTCGAAGCACGGCGCTTGTATGAGAAGGCGGCTGAGCTTGGGGTCGGCAGCGCGATGGCCAAACTCGGCACGTTTCACGAAGCCGGCCTAGGCGTTGAGCAGGACTATGCCGAGGCGCGGCGCTGGTATGAGAAGGGGGCCGAGCTTGGGAGCTCTAAAGCGATGACCAAGCTCGCCGCGCTTCACGAAGCAGGCCTAGGCGGCGAGCAGGACTATGCCGAGGCGCTGCATTGGTATGAGAAGGCGGCCGAGTCTTGGGAGGTGCAGGCAATGACCAAACTCGGCACGTTTCACGAAGCCGGCCTAGGCGTTGAGCAGGACTATGCCGAAGCGCGACGCTGGTATGAGAAGGCGGCCGAGTTTGGGAACGCCAGCGCGATGACCAGTCTCGGCGCGCTTTACGAAACCGGCCAGGGCGGTGAGCAGGACTACGCCGAAGCGGGGTATTGGTATGAGAAGGCGGCCGAGTTTGGGAACGCCAGCGCGATGACCAGTCTCGGCATGCTTCATGTCCGCGGCCTTGGCGTGGCCAGGGACACGGCGGCGGCCTCCGAACTCTTCTTGCGGGCGATGGCCCAGGGAGATGATCGGACGTTCGAGCAGTTCCTTACCGAGTCTGACTCCTTCGACCGCCAGGTCAGGCGCGCAATCGAGCAATATCTCATCGACAGAGGCTATCTGGCTGGTAGTGCCGACGGCGCCTTCGGATCTGCGGCCAAGGCTGCGCTCAGAGAATATCAAGAGGCGGTCAAGAACCGCCGGTCGTGACTTGACCAACGCAGTGCCCGCGGCCTTGGCAGCCTGCCTGAACTGGGCGAGACTGCGCGCGTTCGACGATTGTCGTGGGAGGGTCTCATGCGGCGTTCGACAGTAGCGGTCTTTGTGGCCGGGTTCCTTGCCCTGCTGGTCGCAGGGCCGGCCTTTGCCGCCAAGCGCGTCGCGCTGGTCATCGGCAACGACGCTTATGATCAACTGACGACCCTGGAGAAGGCCGCGGCCGATGCCAAAGGCTACGCCGCATTGGCCCGGACCAAGGGCTTTGACGAGGTCATCGAGCGCACCAATCTCACCCGTCAGGAGATGGATATCGCCATTGCGGAGTTCCTGCAGGCGATCGAACCGGGCGACACGGCACTCTTTGTCTATTCAGGCCATGGTTGGAGCGACGGTAGCCAGAACTATCTGGTCGGCGTCGATGCCCCGGAGACCGCCCAGGAAGCACTCCTGGCGCGGATCTCCATCCCGCTACAGAATGGCGTCAACGGCATCCTCGACGAAGTCGCACGGCGCGGGGCATCGTTGAAGGTGGCGATCGTCGACGCCTGCCGCGACAATCCGTTCCTCTCCTCAACGCCGGGCCGATCCATTGGTATTGGGCGCGGGCTGTCGCGTATCGATCCGCCACGCGGCACGTTCGTCGTTTTCTCCGCAGGAGCAGGGCAGGTGGCGCTTGACCGTCTGTCCGACGACGATCCCGATCCCAACGGGGTCTTCACACGCGTTCTCCTGCCGCTGCTGGAGGCCGACAAGCCGTTGCTTGAAGCTGTGAAGACCGCTCAGCGCGAGGTCTTCGCGCTGGCCCGAGAGGTCAGCCACACGCAGGAGCCAGCCTATTACGACCAGGTGCGTGGTAACGCCTGCATATCGCCGTCTTGTGGGACTGGTACATCATCATCTCCAACACCGGCTGGAAGCGAGACGGCGTTCTGGACGAGCATCGCCAATTCCAAGGATGCGGCTGACTTCGAGGCATACCTGCAGGTCTTTCCGAATGGCGTCTTCGTGCCGCTGGCCAAGAACCGGCTCGCGGCGTTGACGCCCGCCGATGAGCCTGAGCCGATCGTCGCGCCAACGCTCCACGATTGCGACCGGTTGGCCTCTGAGGACACGGTTGATTTCGATGGGCTACAATCCGCCCCTGAACCGGCGATTGCCGCTTGTCGGGATGCTGTTGACCAAAGCCCCGACGAGGCTCGGTTTGCCTATCAGCTCGGCTTGGCACTCCACGCAGACGAGCAGCACGACGAGGCGAAGCTGTGGTACGAAAAGGCAGCCGAGCTTGGCAACACCAACGCGATGAACTTTCTCGGCGCGCTTCACCTATTCGGCGAA
This sequence comes from Afifellaceae bacterium, assembly GCA_028284625.1. Classification (GTDB taxonomy): domain Bacteria; phylum Pseudomonadota; class Alphaproteobacteria; order Rhizobiales; family Afifellaceae; genus DASWJZ01. The sequence continues at coordinate 81,410 of JANQRH010000026.1, forward strand.
GTCGTTGAGCAGGACTATGCCGAAGCGCGGCGTTGGTTCGAGAAGGCCGCTGAGCTTGGGCACGTCGACGCTATGTTCAATCTCGGCTTGTTCCATAGCCGCGGCCAAGGCGTTGAGCAGAACTATGCCGAAGCGCGACGCTGGTATGAGAAGGCTGCTGCGCTTGGGGACGGTGGGGCGATGTACAGTATCGGTGTGCTCTATCGAGACGGCGGGGGCGTTGAGCAGGACTACGCCGAAGCGCGGCGTTGGTTCGAAAAGGCGGTTGAGCTTGGGTTCTTCGACGCGATGCACAGTCTCGGTTTGCTCTATGATAGGGGCCTGGGCGTGGCCAAAGATGCGTCAAAAGCCTCCGATCTGTTTTTGCGGGCGATGGCTGCGGGACACGACTGGACGTTTCAACAGTTTCTGACCAATGCGACGCGCTATGACACGCAAGTCAGGCGCACCATCCAGCGATTTCTCATTGACGAAGGCTATCTTGCCGGCAGTGCCAATGGCCAGTTCGGACTAAAGACCAAGGCCGCTCTCAGAGCATATCAAGAGGCCGTCAAAAACGGCCGGTCGTGACCTGGCCAAAGCGTCGCCCGCTTGAGCCCGCTCAGAACGCAGCCGGATAGCGCCCGCCGTCCAAGAGTAGGTTTTGCCCGGTGATGTAGCCGGCATGCGCGCTGCAAAGGAACGCGCAGGCCTTGCCGAACTCCTCCGGCGTGCCGAACCGTTTCGCTGGCACTGACGCCGCCCATTGCTCCGCGATCGTATCGGGGGAGGTGTCGGCGCGCTTGGCGGTCGCGGCGAAACCCTGGCGCAGGCGCTCGGTATCGAAGTAGCCCGGCAGGATGTTGTTGATCGTCACGTTGTGCTCCGCCACATCTCGCGCCACGCCCGCCAGGAACGACGTCAGGCCGGCGCGCGCGCCGCTGGAAAGATCAAGGCCGGGAACGGGCATCTTCACCGAGACCGATGTGATGTTGACAATGCGCCCGAACCGCTGCGCGCTCATATGGCCGATGACCTTCTGAATGAGTTCGATCGGCGTGATCATGTTCATGGTCACGCCATCGATCATGGCAGCGCGGTCCAGGTCGCGGAAATCCTTGAACGGCGGGCCGCCCGAATTGTTGACGAGGATATCCGGTTGAGGACACGCTTCAAGCAGCGCCGCCTGGCCGTCGGCCGAGCCGACATCGGCGGCGACCGGAATGACCTCCACATCGGCAACGCGCCTTATGTCGTCGGCGGTCTTCTCAAGCTTCGCTTGATCGCGCCCGTTGATCACCAGCGAGACGCCGGCTTCCGCGAGCGCCAGCGCACAGCCCTTGCCGAGTCCCTGGCTTGAGCCGCAAACGATGGCGCGTCGTCCGCTGATCCCCAGATCCATCACATCCTCCCTGGCCGTTGCTGACCATGGGAAGCCGATTTGGCGCGCATCGGCAAGTCACCGCGTGCCCCGACAGTACTCGGGCGCTGCGCTCCAGACGTTACGGCATGTTGGATGAGGGATGGCCCGATGGTCGGAGCGGCGGGATTCGAACCCACGACCCCTTGACCCCCAGTCAAGTGCGCTACCAGACTGCGCCACGCTCCGACGGGGGCGGACTATAGAGCAATTCCGCCAAATGTGGAGACCGGATTTCCGCCCGCAGGCGGCGTCCGATAGAGCATGATCCCGAAAAGTGGAAACCGGTTTTCGGATAAGATCATGCTCCAGCAAACACATAGAGCCTCCATTCTGATTCAGTCAGAATGGATAGGGCTCTAGGCGGCGGCCGGCCGGCTGACGGCGCTTGCCGGCTGCAGCCCGTGCCTGCGGACAAAGGCGGCGAGCCGCGCCTGTGTCGCTTTGTGATCGGCGGCGATGCCGCCCCAAAGCATGCCGATCAGCACGAACACATGCCGCCAATGATCGATGTCGATCACGGTCGCAATGACGATATGGCCGAGAAAGACGATATAGGCGATCTGCATCATCGGCCTGAGGCGGCTAGTGCGGAAGACGAGCGGAAACGCGACGACGAGTGTCCACACGACAAGCGCAAGGAAGGCGGCGAAGCCGAGCCATCCGTAGGTCGTCAGGCTCTTCAGCCAGATGTTGTGCTCGTCCTCGCCGAACATCCGCCCGAACTCGATCGCGCCCAGGCCGAGCGGGTGCTCGAGCGCCAGATTGAAGCCGATCATGTAGCGCTGGAAGCGGCCGAGATAACCGGTGTCGTATTCGTGCACGATCTGCGCGCGGTCCTGAAAGAGATCGGCAACCGCCGGGATCGACAGCGCCACGGCAATCAGCGCCGCCGCCGACAATGCGCCCAGGATGGAGAAGAAGATGACGCGAATGCGCGCCGCGTCGTTGCGTTCCGTCACGAAGATGAGCGGGATGAGCAGCGCCAACGCGATGACGACGAGGCCCCAAGCGGAACGCGAGAACGACAGAAACAGCCCAAGCAAAAGCACCAGCGCCAGGAGGCCGTTCATCAGCGCGGCACCGAACGGGCGGGTCAGTGCGCGATGCGCTAGCACGACGAACGGCAGCGCCAGGAATGGGCCGAACACGTTCGGATCCTGGAACCCGCCGCTCGCCCGGTCGAACTTGACGAAGAGCTCGCCGGTGAGACCGAAATAACCGGCGACGCCGAGCACGGTGGTGACCAGCGCCGCCGCAATCCAGGCATTGACCATGGTGTCGAGTCGACGGCCATCTTCGGCGATCAGGCAGGCGAAGAAACACGAGCTGAACGCCAGAAACGCCGTCACCGCGTAGTAGATTGGCTGCGTGCCGAAATCTTGCGCCTGCGTCGCCGCGATCACGCCGCCGGCGTTGAACACGAGCATCAGTACAATCAGCGGGGCGAGCGCTCGCGGTATCGCAAGTCCGATCAGCAGCCACGCTGGGATAACAGCCGCGAGCAACAGCTCATAAGGCGCCGGCTCGAAGAAGACGAAGCCGCCGCAGAACACAATGATCCAGATGATTGCGTTGCCGACAGCCCGTGTCGGCAACCCGGTCGGTCGCGCCGCGACAAGGGTGGCGGTCAATACGCATTCTCCGTGCTGAGAAGCCTGAAGGGGGTCAGCGCCAGAATGAAGAGGTCGAAGATGACCGACCAGTTCTCGATGTAGTGGAGGTCGTGCTCCACGCGCTTCTCAAGCTTCTCCTGCGTATCGGTTTCGCCGCGCCAGCCGTTCACTTGCGCCCAGCCGGTGATGCCGGGCTTGACGCGGTGGCGGGCGAAATAGCCATCAACGACCTGCTCGTAGAGTCGGTCGGCGGCCTTGGCCTGCACGGCGTGCGGGCGCGGTCCCACCAGCGAGAGATTGCCTTTGATCGCGACATTGATGAGCTGCGGCAACTCGTCGAGGCTGGTCTTGCGGATGAAGCGGCCGACGCGCGTGACGCGCGGGTCGTTGCGCGTCGCAAGCTTCGCCGCATTGGCGTCGGTCTGATCCACATACATGGAGCGAAACTTGAAGACCTCGATCAGCTCGTTGTTGAAGCCGTAGCGTTTCTGGCGGAACAGCGCCGGGCCGCGACTGTCGAGCTTCACCGCCAGCGCAACCGCCAGCATGACCGGCGTGAACATCAACAGCAGGATCGATCCGACGATACGGTCGAAGCAGGCCTTGGCGACGTTGTCCCAATCGGCGATCGGCTTGTCGAAAAGATCGAGGAACGGCACCGCACCGACATAGGAATAGGAGCGGGGACGGAACTTGAGCCGGCTGGCGCGCGCGGAGAGGCGAATGTCGACCGGCAGCACCCAAAGCGTCTTCAGAAGCTGCACAAGCCGCTGCTCAGCCGCCATGGGTAGCGCCACGATCAGCATGTCGATCTCAGCCTGCCGGCCGAACTCCAACAATTCGTCGATGCGGCCAAGCTTCGGCAGGCCTTCCTTCATGGCCGGCACACGGGAATCGTCACGGTCATCGAAGATGCCGCAGATGCGCACGTCGTTGGTCGGCTCCTCGCGCAATGCGCGGATCAGCTCAACGGCCTCCGGCCCGCCGCCGACCAAGACCGCACGGCGTTCCAAAACGCCGGCAGCCGTCCACCGAGCAACGATGCGCCCGACCAGAAGCCTGAGCCCGATCAGCACGAACAGACCGGTGAGGAACCAGCTTCCCAGCCACACGCGCGAAAACGAGTCGCCCATCTTGAGGAAGAAGAGAATGATGGTGAAGCAGCCGAACACGCCCGTCCAGATGACGGCGCTGCGGCTCAGCTTGACCGCCATGCCAGTGCGATAATCGCCGACGGAGTAGCCGTTCACCGAACCGATCAAGATGACCGTCGCCGCCGGCAGAAGAATGGCTGCCAAGAGGTAGCCGAGCCCAACGGTGTCGTTGGGCGCCACGTAGCCGTAGGCGATGATGGCGCTTGCCGCAGCAAGCGCCAGGAGATCCGCAATGCGCGCCAGCCCAGCGAGGATGCCCGGCGTCACCAGACGGTGCTTGAGCGTCGCCGCGACTTGGCTCGCCGCAACGTTGAGCGGCGTGCGCCCGCCATGCAAGCCGAGCGCGGCCTGCTTAAGCGCCGCGCGGCTGGTTTTGATCGACTCGGTAGTGTCTGTAACCGCCATGGGATCGGACCCGCCTCAAGTCCCCCGTCATTGAGGTGACCTGATGGGCCCGAAGAATCAAATTTCTCTGTTTTTTAGGGTTACTGGCGGTGCTTTTTTCAGAATAGGCTTTCGCGCACGTAAATGGTGTCGCCCGGCCGGATCGGTTCAATCACCGCAACCCGCGCCTCAAGAAGCTTGCCGTTGACCGTGCGGCTGACGCGAACCGTCCTGCGGTTCGCCCGTTCAGAGAAGCCGCCGGCCATGGCGATCGCCGTTTCAGCCGATATTCCCGGCACATAGGCGTATTGGCCCGGACTGTTCACCTCGCCCAGCACGAAGAAGGGACGGTAGGCGTTGACCTCCACGGTGACGTCAGGTTCGCGCAGATAGGCCGCCGCGAGCTTGGCTTCGACCCGTTGCGCCAGCGCATCGGTGGTGGCGTCGCGCGCCGAGACATCGCCGATAAGCGGCATGGTGATCCGCCCCGACTGGTCGACTTCGTAGATGTTGGTCAGGCTTGGCTGATCGTAGACGACGATCCGCAGTCGGTCGCCGGTGTCCAACCGGTAGGGGCCGGCAAGCGCCGGCACCGGCTCATCCAGCAGCGCGCGGTCGCATCCGCCCAAGACCGCCGCGCAACCGGCGACGACAACCAGAGCGTAATAACGCAGGCGAATCATAGACTTCATCCGGCCGGCCAAAGTTCGATCACGCCACAAGCTGCCGATTCATGGTTAACGTTCCGCTAATCCTGATTAACGATAGTTTTTGCCCGTTAACGTCCTCCTAACCATGACTCGGCGAGGTTCGGCGGAAGACGATAAGATGCGGCCCTCGTGAGTGATCGATCGAGGGACGGTCTGGGGCTCTTGGAGCGGCGATGGCTGAGATTGGCGAAACGGAGCTCGATATCCGCGCCCTGATCGGGGCTTTATGGCGCCGGGCATGGCTGCTGGTGCTGTTGTCCGTTCTGGCCGCGGTGGGCACCTATGTCGGGCTCAGCTATGTGGAGCCGCTCTACACCGCCGACACCAGCATTCTCATCGAGGAACGCGAGTCGCCGCTGACACGCCGGCAGGAGACATCCGGCGGCGGTAGCAGCTTCGATGAATCGGCAATCCAAAGCCAAGTCGAAGTGTTGCGATCGCGCGAGATCGCAGACACCGTCATCGACAAGCTCGGCCTGACGAGCCGTCCTGAATTCGATCCGGCCCGGCGGCCCTCGCTGGTCCGCTCGCTCAAAGTCATGCTCGGCTTCCAGCAGAACCCGGCGGACTCCAGCATCCGCCAGCGCGTGATGGAAGCCTACTTCGATCGGCTTTCTGTCTACGCGCTGAGACAATCGCGCGTGATCGGGGTGGAGTTCTCAGCCCCCGATCCGGAGCTCGCCGCCGAGGTCACCAACGCGGTCGCCGACGCCTTTGTGCTTTTGCAGCAGGACGCCAAGCGTCAATCCGCCGTCGCTGCAACGCTCTGGCTTGAGCAAGAGATTGATCGCCTGCGGGAACGCGTTGCCGAATCGGAACAGGCGGTCGCCGACTACCGCGCCAACAACGATCTCTTCGACGTCGATCAGCGCGGCGATGAAATCGGCAACTTGTCGACGCAACAGCTCAGCGACCTCAACGCCGAGCTGGCGCGTGCGCGGGCAGCACGGGCCGAGGCGGAGGCGCGCGCTGACCTCGTGCAGAATCTCCTCAACGAAGGCGAGCCGCTCGATGCATCGGAGGAGGTGCTGAACTCGCAGCTCATTCAGCGCCTGCGCGAACGACAGGTTGCGCTCCAGGCGCAGACGGCGGAGCTCTCCACCACATTGCTGCCGAGCCATCCGCGCATCCGTGCGCTGCAGGGCCAGGTCGCCAACCTGGAAACACAGATCCGCGGCGAGGCGGCGAAGGTGCTGGCCGCTTTGCAGACGGCAGCGCGCGTGGCCGCGGCGCGCGAGGAGTCGCTCGTTGCGAGCCTCAACGAGGCAAAGGTCGATGTGTCACGGACCAACGATCAGGGGATCGAACTCAGGGCCCTGGAACGCGAGGCGGCCGCGCAGCGCGAACTATTGGAGTCGTTTCTGACGCGCTACCGCGAAGCCGCGGCGCGCACTGAGGCGAATTATCTGCCGGCGGACGCGCGGATCATTTCGCGCGCCGTGCCGCCGTCCGATCCGTCCTTCCCCAGGAAGACGATGATGTCGGTTGCAGCCGCCATCGCCATGTTCCTGCTGAGCTCAGCAATGGTCCTGCTCGGCGCTTTCATGTCCGGTAGAGCATTCCGTGTCGTGGGCTACGGACTTGCACAGCAGCAGACCGGGCCGACTGCAGCGGAGCGCGTCGCCGGTGCGCCGGTGCTGGACGCCGCCGAACCGCCGCCGCAGCTTGAATCACAGCACGACGAGGAGCCTCGTGTGCAGCCCGCCGCGAGCGCATTCGACGAGGCGTCGGCCGAAGCTGAGCCGGAGGTCGAACCCGCCGAAGAGCCGTCCGACTTGATTGAGGAGCAGCCCGTCGGAGAACCGCTCCTTGAAGAGCCTCTCGCTGACGAGCTCGCTGAAGAACCCCTTGCCGACGAGGTCTCCGAAGAGCCCATTGTCGAAGAGGCGGATGAGATCACCGTCGTGGCTGTCGGTGAGGACTCCGCCGAAGAGGTTGCGCCAGAAGAGGCTGCACTTGAGGAGGCTTCGCTCGAAGAGACTGCGCCTGAGGAGGTCGCACCCGAGGAGGTCGCACCCGAGGAGCCGACAGCCGCAGAGCCTGAGCCGGCGGAGGCCGTCGCGGAAGAGCCGGCCGAAGAAACCTCGGTTGAGGCCGAGCCTGAAGCAGAACCGGCTGAGGCCGAGCCGGCGGGTGAGGAGGAAGCCGTTGTTACGGCCGCTGCCGAAGACGCCGAGGAGGAAGATGAGCAGGGCGCAGCGGGTCTGGCCGAGATTCTCGCCAACACGTCCGTCCGCGTCGCGCTGTTCACCGGTGCGGAGGGCGGCGAGGGGGCCGGCGACATCGCCTTCTCCGCAGCGCGCGGCGCTGGTCAGCAGAAACTCCGCTGCATCCTGGTCGATGTTGGACGCGTGGCCTCTCCAGCACTCGGACAGGAGCGGCCTGGCCTCGGCGACCTGCTTGCCGGTGAGGCGGCGTTCGGGGAAGTGATTCAACGCGACGACGACGCCGGCGTTCACATCATTCCGCTCGGCGGTTTGGAGGAGAACGCGCCGCTGCAACGCATGCAGCTGGTGGTCGGCGCGCTGACCCACACCTACGACAAGGTCGTTGTGGTTGCCGACAGCCTTGACGACTGGCCGCACGAACATGTGCGTCCCGACATCGCCGCGGTCGTCTGTTCAGCCGACACAACGGAATTGCTCCGCAAGGAGATGTACGACACCGCTTTGCAGCGCGGTGCCAAGAGCGCCATCATCGTGCGCCTCTCAAGTGACGGCAGCAACGAGAACGAGGCGGCCTGAGGCCGCCCGTTCGGCTGTTCGGCGACATGTCTCGCCACCGCCTCATCCGCTACGCACTGGAAGCGCTGTCACTGGCGCGGGCGCCGCGCTGGCTGCCGACACCGTCGGAGGCGCGCGGCTTTGTCGTGACGCTGCATCACGTTGCGCCTGAGGCGCCGTCGGCGTTTGCGCCCAACGCATTGTTGAGCATCACGCCGGACTTCCTCGATCGGTTTCTGGCGCACTTCATCGCTCGCGGCTGGCGGTTCGTCTCCGTCGACGAACTCATGAGATCAAACGGGGAGGGCGGCGCGGACGCCAAGCGGATCGCCGTCACCCTCGACGACGGCTATCGCGACAATGCGGAGCACGCCTGGCCGGTCTTTCGCCGCCACGACGTGCCGTTCACGATCTATGCCTGCCCCGGCTTCTCGGAGCGAACGTCGGAACTGTGGTGGGAAGCCCTGGAGCGCATCATCGCGCGGACCGAGTCGGTGTCGCTGCCGGGCGAGGGGCCGGCAGAGACGCTTCCCGCAAAGAAGCTGGTTGAGAAGACCGAGGCCTTCCGTGCTTGGACGGCTTGGCTGACCAGCGAGGCCGACGAAGCCCATCAGCGTCGCGTCATTAGGGCGCTGGCGGACAAATACGGTCTCGACCTCGCGGAGTTGGCGCGCGCCCTGGTCATGGACTGGGACGAATTGCGCACAATCGCCGCCGACCCGCTCTGCTCAATCGGCGCTCACACGATGACGCACGCCGCGCTGGCGCGGCTCGATCCACAATCGGCGATGGCTGAGATGCGGGGAAGCGCTGACCGGATCGAGGCGGAGATTGGCACGCGCCCGACCACCATCGCTTTTCCCTATGGCTATCCCGCCGCGGCGGGCGCGCGCGAGGCGGCGTTGGCAGCAGAGGTCGGCTTTGCCGCCTCCTTCACCACCCAGCCCGGATACATCCCCGCCGCCGCGACGCACGGCCTGCCGCGCGTCTCCATCAATGGGCTTTTTCAGGAACTGCGTTACCTTGAGACGCTGCTGACGCCCGGCCTTTGGTCGCTAAGAGATCGCCTGAGGAGGGCCAACTAAGCCTTTCCATTTCCTGGCTTTGCCATCCAGGCAATCAGCGCAGCCGCGGGGATGACCCATATCAGCCCAGCCACGGCATAATAGATGAACTGCACAAGCCCGGACGCTTCGGGAAGCTTCGCGGCCGCCACCACCATCGCAACAAGCGCGTAAACGCAGATGAAGACGACGAGCGCGATCGTTCCGATCAGTTTTCTGAGACGCGGCGCCATGCGTTCTCCTTGCGCCGAACAGTGGCGCCCTCGCAAGCGACCCGGTGTCGCGCGCTTGCCGCTTGCCGGCACGAAGGCGTGTTTCTAAGACGCGGAATGGTCGCAACGCCAGCCCAGACGGAGACGGCGTCTCCCATAGTATCTTCATCTCGCTCGGAGACAGACGTGCGCATGGTGCGGCTGTGGCTGCTTGCGCTGATCGGTCTGGTGTTCGCGATCGTGCTTGTCGGCGGGGCAACGCGGCTGACGGAATCGGGACTTTCCATCACCGAATGGAATCTGGTCACCGGCACGCTGCCGCCGCTGAGCGAGGCCGCCTGGCAAGCGGAGTTCGAGCGCTACCGGCGGACGCCGCAATATGAGCTCCTAAATCGCGGCATGAGCTTCGCCGATTTCCGCACCATCTATTGGTGGGAATGGGGGCACCGGCAGCTCGGGCGCTTTATCGGGCTTGTCTATATCGGCGGATTCGTTTGGTTCGCGGCGCGCCGGACGCTGTCCGGCAAAACGATTGCGACACTCACCGCGCTCGGGCTTCTGCTCGCCACGCAGGGCCTTGTCGGTTGGATCATGGTTGCCTCGGGCTTGAAGCCCGGCATGATCACCGTCGCGCCGGTGAAGCTGACGCTGCATCTGACGCTCGCGAGTTTGTTCTTCGCTGCGCTCATCGTGATGTTCGTCCGGCTTGGCGGCGCGGCGCGCGAGGCGGCGTCCGCCCGCGGCCGCTGGGTGGCCTGGCTCCTGGTGCTTCTGACGCTGGTCCAGATCGCGCTCGGCGCGCTGGTCGCCGGCCACGATGCCGGTCTCACCTACAACACCTGGCCGTTGATGGACGGCCGCCTGATCCCCGCCGGCCTCGCTTTGCTGGAACCGGCCTGGCTGAACTTGGTCGACAATATCACCACGGTCCAGTTCAACCACCGCGTCGGCGCCTATGTCCTGACGGTCGCAATCCTGGCTTACGCGTTGGTGCAATGGCGCAAGGCGCAGCCGGCCCGCAACCGCGCCATTTGGATGGCGCTGCTCGTTCTTGCGCAAACCGTACTCGGCATCGCCACGCTCATCTATGTCGTGCCGTTCTCCCTGGCGCTCGCGCATCAGGGGCTGGCGATGGTTCTGCTCTTCGCGCTGGTGTGGAACGCCGCAATGCTGCAGCGTGGCGCCTAATCCGGCGGAGAAAGGAGTGCTGCGTCAGGCGCCATCGCCGCGCCGTCGATGATCACGCGCTCACCTTTCACCGAAGCGCGACCGCTCGCCACCAGATCCAACGCCAACGGAAAGATGCGGTGCTCTACGCCGAGCACGCGGTCCGCCAGCGTGTCCGGCGTGTCGTCATCGAGCACCGGCACGGCGCCCTGCGTGACGATTGGCCCGGCATCCATCTCCGCGCGCACGAAATGCACCGTGGCGCCGTGAATGCGCACACCCGCTTCAAGGGCGCGCTCATGCGTCTTCAGGCCGGGAAAGAGCGGCAGCAGCGAGGGATGGATGTTGAGAATCCGGTCGCGCCAGGAGTCCACAAAAGGGGCGGAGAGAATGCGCATGAAGCCCGCGAGGCAGATCAGCTCGGTCCCCGCGTCGCGGAGTGCAGCGTCGAAGGCCGCCTCCATCTCAGCCTTGGTGCCGTGTGTCGCCTTGTCGATTACGGCGGTTGGAATGCCGTGATCGCGCGCAAGGCCGAGGCCCTTCGCATCGGCTCTGTCGGAGAGGACGAACGCGATCTCAGCGGGGAATTGGGCGTCGGCGGCAGCGGCGATGAGGACGGCCAGATTGCTGCCGCGCCCGGAAATGAGCACGGCTGTGCGTGTCCTCGCCTCAGCCATCAAACCGCAAGTCGCCCGGTGAAGGTCACCGCGTCGCCCCGGCGTGGCACGATCGTGCCGAGCTCCATCACCGTTTCGCCTTGCCCCGTAAGCGCCACCTGAACGCCCGCTGCCTGCTCCGGCGCGGCGATGACGACCATGCCGATCCCGCAATTGAAGGTGCGCAACATCTCAGCCTCCGCCACCGGCTCCGCCAGCCATTTGAAGACTGGCGGCAGGTCGATCGCCGCAAGGTCGATCTCCGCCGCGACCGCTTCCGGCAGCACGCGGGGTATGTTCTCAACAAGCCCGCCACCCGTGATATGGGCGAACGCCTTGACCCCACCGCTTGCCCGGATCGCCTCAAGGCAGGCGCGAACATAGATGCGCGTCGGGCGAAGCAGCACTTCGCCAAGGCTGACACCCGGCTCAAATGGCGCGTCTTCCGATAGTTTTAGCCCCTGCATCTCGACAATCCGCCGCACCAGCGAAAAGCCGTTGGAATGCAGCCCGTCGGAGGCAAGCCCGAGCACCACGTCGCCCGCTGCGATATCGTCGCGTGGCAGAAGGCCGTCGCGCTCCACCGCGCCTACGGCAAAACCCGCAAGGTCAAAATCGCCAGGCTGGTAAAGGCCCGGCATCTCGGCGGTCTCGCCGCCGACAAGCGCTGCCCCGGCCAGGCGGCAACCCTCCGCCACGCCGGCAATCACCTCGCTTGCTTTGTCCACATCGAGCGCGGCCGTGGCGTAATAATCGAGGAAGAAGAGGGGCTCGGCGCCCTGAACGACAAGGTCGTTGACGCACATCGCCACCAGGTCGACGCCGATTCCACGAAAGTCTCCCGCCTCGATGGCGATCTTCAGTTTCGTGCCCACGCCGTCGGTGGCCGCGACCAGGACGGGATCGCGAAAGCCAGTCGCCTTCAGGTCGAAAAGCGCCCCAAATCCGCCGATGCCGGCAACCACGCCCGGGCGCGCGGTGGAAGCCACCGCGGGCTTGATGCGCTCCACCAGGCTGTTCCCGGCGGCCACGTCGACGCCGGCGTCCCGATAGGTCAGGGTATTGCGCTGAACGGACATTGCAGCTAGCGCCTAGTGCGCTGACAGGGGGATTGCAAGAACGTCGCAACGCTCAGGCGGCCCGTCGCGCATTCGGCGCAGGCCGCAAAGCTTGGGGCACGGCAGGTCTTCTAGGTGACCATACCCAATTTCATCACCATTGCCCGGCTGCTCATCGTGCCGCTTGTCGTGTGGCTGATGATCGCCGACCGCTTCGTGGAGGCGACGATTCTGTTCGTGCTCGCCGGCTTGTCGGACGCCGCCGACGGGTTCATCGCCAAGCGCTTCGGCGCGGCCTCCGAGCTTGGCGCGTATCTCGATCCGATCGCCGACAAAGCGTTGCTCGTCTCCGTCTTTGTGACGCTCGGCTTCAAGGGCGCGCTGCCGGCCTGGCTGATCGTCCTGGTTGTCAGCCGCGACGTTTTCATCATTGGCGGCATGCTTCTGGCCTACGTTCTGTCCAATCCGATGCCGGTGAAGCCGCTTTGGGTGTCCAAAGCCAACACCGCGGCGCAAATCCTTCTTATCGCTTTTGTTCTTGTTGACCGCTCCGGCTGGATAGCGCTCAACGAGGCGATCCGCGTTACTGTATTGGCGGTGGCTGCCTTGACGGTCATTTCCGCTGGCGCCTATCTCAAGGAATGGGTGCTGCACATGGCCGGGGGGCTGGGGGACGCAACGGAGGAAGACCATTGAACCTTCGGGTTCAGCTTACTTTTTGGCTCGGCGCGCTGGTCGTGCTGCTCCTGTTCCTGTGGGTGTTCAGTGGCATATTGCTGCCGTTCATTATGGGCATGGCGCTGGCCTATCTGCTCGACCCGCTGGCCGATCGGCTCGAAGGCGCCGGGATGAACCGGTTCTGGGCGACGATCACCATCGTGATCCTCTCCATCCTGGTCTTCACGCTGGTCGCCCTGGTCGTCATCCCGCTTCTGGTATCGCAGCTCACCGGCTTCCTTGAGGATCTGCCCTCCTACGCCGCGCAGCTCCAGGATTTGTGGAACCGCTTCCTGAGCACGGAGCTGGGCCGCTATTTCGGCCAGCAGCAGGAGAGCTTCAGCGTCGATCAATGGGTGTCGCAGGGTGCGGCCTGGGTAGCCGGCCTGCTGGGCTCCGTATGGGCCGGCGGCCGTGCGCTCATCAACGCCGTTGGGCTTGTCGTGGTGACGCCCGTCGTTGCGTTCTATCTGCTCTATGACTGGGATCGCATGCTGGACCGGCTCGATGCCCTCCTGCCGCGCGACCATGCCGACACGATCCGCCAGCTTGGCCGCGACATGGACAAGGCAATTGCCGGCTTCATCCGCGGGCAGGGGGCTCTCTGTTTGATCCTCGGCCTGTTCTACGCGATATCGCTGACGATCGTCGGGCTGAACTTCGGCTTTCTGATCGGCTCGGTTGCCGGGCTGATCAGCTTCATCCCCTATGTCGGCTCCATCGTCGGCTTTGTTCTGTCGGTCGGTGTCGCGCTGGTGCAGTTCTGGCCCGACTGGATCTGGGTTTTGGCCGTGGCCGGTATCTTTGCTGTCGGCCAGTTCATCGAAGGCAACCTCCTGCAGCCGCGCCTAGTCGGATCGAGCATCGGCGTGCACCCGGTGTGGCTGATGTTTGCGCTTTTCGCCTTCGGCTCGCTGTTCGGCTTCGTCGGCGTTCTCATTGCCGTGCCGGTGACCGCCGCAATTGGCGTCCTGGTGCGCTTCGCCGTGGCGCGCTACCGGCAGAGCGGCCTCTACCTGGAGCGCACGGGAACGCCGCCCGACCGCATGCAACCTTGAACACGGCCGCCGCTCCTCAGCAGCTTCCCCTGGCGTTGGCGCATGCGCCGCAATATGGCCGCGACGCCTTCGTGTCGGGCGCCTCCAACATCGCCGCCTTGCGTCTGATTGAATCCTGGCCCGATTGGCCTGCGCCAATCGTCCTTCTGAGCGGCCCGGCGGGCTCCGGAAAGACCCATCTGGCGCACATCTGGGCGCGCAACGCCGGCGCAACGATCGTCGAGGGCGCCGGCCTCAGCCTCGCGACCGTGCCGGAGATGGGGTCGCGCGGCGCCATGGTCGTTGAGGATGTTGACGCGGTCGCCATCCCCGAGGCGGCGCTCTTTCATCTGATCAATCGCGCCAGGGAGCTGAGCGGCGCACTGCTTCTGACGGCCCAGCAGCCGGCGGAGCAATGGCCGGTGACGCTGCCCGATTTGCGCTCGCGGCTGCGGCTCGCAGCACCTGTCACGCTCGGCGCGCCGGACGACGATCTTTTGCGCCAAGTCATAGTCAAGCTTTTTGCCGACCGGCAAATGATCGTGGAGCGCCAGGTGCTCGACTTTCTGATCTTCAGGATGGAGCGTTCGCTGAGCTTTGCCGCTTCACTGGTGAAAGCGTTGGATAACGCGGCGCTGGCCGCGGGGCGGCGCATCAGCCGGCCCCTGGCGGCCGCGGTTTTGGCCGAACTTGGCGCCGAAACCGGCGAATTTGCAGAACGGCAATAGATTGCCATGATAATGTGGGACGAAAGCTGAACACCGATCCCGCAAACGGAAATTAGATAATGAGCGAAGCGACTGCCCAGGCCCTGCCGCTGTCGGCTGAGATGCCGGACACCCTGGAGCTGGACGAGAAGCTGGCCTCCAGCCCGGCGCGCTTCATCAATCGCGAGATTTCCTGGCTTGAGTTCAATCGGCGCGTTCTGGAGGAATCGGAGAACGCCAACCATCCCCTGCTGGAGCGGCTGCGTTTCCTGTCGATTTCCGGCAAGAACCTCGACGAGTTCTTCATGGTGCGCGTCGCCGGCCTTGCGGGTCAGGCGCGCGAGCATATCGCGACGCTGAGCGCCGACGGCCTGACCCCCGCCGAGCAGCTCCGCGCCATCGAGGTCAAGGTCAACGAGCTCGTCAATGAGCAGCACGACAACTGGAACACGCTTCGCGAGGAACTTGCCGGCACCGGCGTGGTCATCGTCCCAGCCGATGATCTGAACGGCGCGGAGAAGGCGTGGCTTGAAGGCTACTTCCTCGATTCCATCTTCCCAATTCTGACGCCGCTCGCCATCGATCCGGCGCATCCCTTTCCCTTCATTCCCAATCTCGGTTTCACTCTGGCGCTGCAACTGACCGGCAAGAACAGCCCGGCCATGCAGGCGCTGATCCGCTTTCCGGGGAGCCTGGAGCGCTTCATTCGCATCCCCCCGCAGGGCGACGAAGACGGCACGCTGCGCTTCGTGCTCTTGGAGGATGCGGTGGGGCTGTTCGTCCCACGGCTCTTCCCCGGCTATGAGGTGACCGGAAAGGGCGCGTTCCGCGTCATCCGCGACTCCGACATCGAGGTGGAGGAAGAAGCGGAGGATCTGGTGCGCCTGTTTGAGCGCGCGTTGAAGCAGCGCCGCCGCGGCGTGGTGATCAGGCTGGAGGTTGAGGCCAACATGCCGGAATCGCTGCGCGACGTCGTGCAGCGCTCACTCGCCGTATCGAACCAGGAGGTGCACATCATCCCCGGCATGCTGGGCATCGACAGCCTGTCCCAGCTTGTCGACGTCGATCGGCCTGAACTGAAGTTCGAGCCTTACACGCCGCGCTTTCCCGAACGCATCCGCGAGCATGGCGGCGATTGCTTCTCCGCCATCCGCGAGAAGGACATCATCGTCCACCACCCCTATGAATCGTTCGACGTGGTGCTGCAGTTCCTGCGCCAGGCCGCGTCCGACCCCGACGTCGTTGCGATCAAGCAGACGCTCTACCGCACCTCCAACGATTCCCCGATCGTCAAGGCGCTGATTGAGGCGGCAGAGGCCGGCAAGTCAGTGACGGCGCTGGTGGAGCTGAAGGCGCGCTTTGACGAAGAGGCGAACATCCGCTGGGCACGCGATCTGGAGCGTGCGGGCGCGCAGGTCGTCTACGGCTTCTTGGAGCTCAAGACCCACGCCAAGCTCTCGCAGGTCGTGCGCCGCGAACCCGGCGGGCTGGCGAGTTACGTGCATGTCGGCACGGGGAACTACCATCCCATCACCGCGCGCATTTACACCGATCTGAGCTACTTCACCGCCGACCCGGTGATCGCGCGCGACGTGGCGCGCGTCTTCAACTTCATCACCGGATACGCACCACCCCAGGACGTGCAGCGCATGGCGGTGTCGCCCTACACCATGCGCCCGCGCATCCTTGAGCACATCGAAGCGGAGATCGACCATGCCGCCGCCGGCCGTCCCGCGGCGATCTGGATGAAGCTGAACTCGCTCGTCGATTCAGAGATCGTCGATGCGCTCTATCGCGCCAGCCAATCAGGCGTGGCGATCGACCTTGTGATCCGCGGCATCTGCTGCCTCAGGCCGCAAGTGCCTGGCCTGTCGGAGAACATCCGCGTGAAATCGATTGTCGGGCGCTTTCTGGAGCACTCGCGAATCCTGTGTTTTGGCAACGGTCATGGGCTCCCCTCGGAGGAGGCGATCGTCTATATCGGATCGGCCGACTTGATGCCGCGCAATCTTGATCGGCGCGTTGAGAGCATGGTGACGCTGGCCAACCCGACCGTTCACACACAGGTCCTCGATCAGATCATGGTCGCCAATTTCAGGGACAATGAGCAGAGTTGGGACGTCCTGCCGGACGGCACGTCCCGGCGTGTCGAGTTGCCGGACGGCGAGGAGCCTTTCAACGTGCACCGCTACTTCATGACCAATCCCAGCCTTTCCGGACGCGGCCGGTCGCTGAAGTCGTCGTCGCCCCGTGCAATATCAACTCTCCAACGCGGCTGAGCCCGTTTCCGCTCAAGGCCGCATCAGCGGCGACGGTCCGGTCGGCGTCATCGACATTGGGTCGAACTCCGTCCGCCTTGTCGTCTACGAACGGCTGGCCCGCTCGCCGACGCCGCTCTTCAACGAGAAAGTGCTCGCAGGCCTGGGCGCCGGCGTCGCCGGTTCCGGAGCGCTTGCGCCGCAGGCGGTGGAGAAGACCCGGGTCGCGCTTCATCGCTTCGCCGCCCTGTCCCGGCAGATGGAGGTCAAGACGCTCAACGTCGTGGCGACGGCCGCTGTGCGCGAAGCAGCCGATGGGCCCGATTTCATCCGCGAGGTCGAAGCCATTTGCGGCGCACCGGTCACCATCCTCTCCGGCGCCGAAGAAGCGCGGATCGCAGCGCTTGGCATCGTCGCGGGGTTTCAGAATCCCGACGGCGTCGCCGGCGACCTTGGCGGCGGCAGCCTGGAGCTTGTCGACATCGCAGGCCGTAAGGTCGGAAAGGGCGACAGCCTGCCACTTGGCGGATTGCGGCTTCACGAAAACGCCCGCGGCTCGCTGAAGGCGGCGCGCGAGATCGCCCGCAAGGCGCTGACGAAGTCGCCAGTAACAGGGCCCATGAAGGGCCGCACGTTTTACGCAATCGGCGGGACGTGGCGCTCGCTCGCGCGCCTGCACATGTACGACAGCGGCTACCCGCTGCATGTCATGCACGAATACGACATGGACACGGACGAGCTTGCCGATTTTCTCAAGGTGCTCATTCGTGGCCCGCTCGATCAGATCCCCGGCATCAACGTCGTCTCCAAGCAGCGCCAGGCGTTGCTCCCGTTCGGTGCCGTTGTTCTTGCGGAGGTTCTGCGCGCCGGGCGCCCGGCCTCCGTGGCGATCTCCGCGCTTGGTCTGCGCGAAGGCCTGCTTTTCTCAAAGCTGTCGGAGGAAGCGCGCGCAGAAGATCCGCTGCTGTCGGCAGCGCGCGAGCTGTGTCTCCTGAGATCGCGCTCGCCGGCCCATGCGGAGGAGCTGATCCCGTGGACTGAGCAGGCCCTGGCGGCGCTCGGTTTAAAGGAGACGGAGGAAGAGAAGCGGCTGCGCGCGACGGCCTGTCTGCTGGCCGACATCGGCTGGCGGGCGCACCCGGATTATCGCGGCGAGCAAAGCTTCAGCATCATTTCCAATGCTGCCTTTGTCGGTGTCGACCATCCCGGCCGCGCCTATCTGGCGCTTGCCATCTACTATCGCCACGCCGGGCTCTCCGACGAGGAGCTCGGCCCGGGATTACGGGAAATCGCGCCGCTGCGTCTCCGCGAGGCGGCGCGAGCGCTCGCCGCATCCTTCCGCGTCGGATATCTCGTCTCGGCGGCCGTGGAGGGCGTCTTGCCGCGAACGGCGATCCGCCGTGTCGACGACACGCTGGAGCTGATCCTGCCGCCGGATATGGCGGAGCTTCGCGGCGCACGCCTGGAAAGCCGGCTACGACAGTTCGCAGCCCTCGGTGGCCTGTCCTACTCTATTGTGATCGACGACGAAGACTGAACGGCGGCTAATCCACCGCGATCGTCACGACCCCCTTGCGCGACATGGAAAGTGCCAGCTTGCCGTGCTTCAGCGCCAGCGCCTTCTCACCGAAGAGCCGCAGGCGCCAGCCATGAAGCGCCGGCACATCGGCATTGTCGTTGGCGGCGATTTTCTCAAGGTCGTCGGTGCTGGCGATAACGCGCGCGGCGACGCCCTGTTCCTCAGCCACCTTCTTCAAAAGCACCTTCAAAAGCTCGGCCGCGGCGCTGGCATGCTCCGGCGCTGATTTCGGCCGGGGTACGCGCGGCAGGTCGTCTTCGGCAATCGCAAAGGCCGATTCCACCGCCTCCAGAATGCCGCGCGCCGCAGCGGATCGCTCAAAGCCACGCGGGATCGTCCTCAGCCGGCCGAGCGCCTCAGTATCGCGCGGCTGCTGCTGCGCGATCTCATAGATCGCATCGTCCTTGAGCACCCGCGAGCGTGGCACGTCCCGCTGCTGCGCTTCCGTCTCCCGCCAGGCCGCCATGGCCTGCATGACGGCAAGCTGCCGCGGCTTCTTGATCCGCATCTTGAGCCGCTTCCAGGCGTCCTCCGGATGGGACTGGTAGGTCTTGAGGTCGCAGAGTACCGCCATCTCCTCGTCTACCCAGGTGGTGCGATCCTGTTCCGCCAATTGCGCGGACAAAGACAGATAGACGTCGCGTAGGTAGGTCACGTCCGCGATGGCGTAGTTCATCTGCTTGGCGCTTAGAGGGCGGCGTGACCAATCGGTGAAGCGGGAGGTCTTGTCGAGCTGATGCCCGGTCACCCGCTTGACCAACTGGTCGTAGCTGACCTGGTCGCCATAGCCGCAGACCATGGCAGCGACCTGCGTATCAAAGAGCGGCCGCGGCACGGCCCCGGCGAGCTTCACGAAAATCTCGATGTCCTGCCGCGCCGCGTGAAAGACCTTGGTGACGCGCTTGTCGACCATCAGCTTGAAGAACGGCGTCAGGTCGATCCCCTCCGCCAGCGGGTCGATGATGGCGGCCTCGTCGGGCCCGGCCATCTGGAGCAGGCAAAGCTGCGCCCAAAAGGTGTTCTCCCGCAAAAACTCCGTATCGACCGTAACGAACGGCGCCTTGGAGAGGCGGGAACAGAAGGCTTTCAGGGCTGCGGTGTCGGCAATGACGGGGTGGTCGGCAAATTCACGCTGCATGCCGGCCCTATAGCAAGTGCATCCGCCGCTGTCCCAGCTAAATGGCTGCGAACCCGCGCACTTTTGGGGGTGTTGAGGCAGTTTCCAACATGTGATACCAACTAGTTGTCTAGATGGTGAGCACGATGTCGGTTGTTGGTGCGTTTGAGGCGAAGACCAAGCTTTCGGAATTGCTTGCCCGTGTCGAGCGGGGCGAGGAGATCGTGATCACGCGCCGCGGCAAGCCTGTGGCCAAACTGGTGGCACCGGGTGCCGCTTCAGGGAAGGAGCCGCGCAGAGCAACCGCGGACGAGCTCCTTCAAATAGGCAAGGAATTCCAACAGCTTGTCCAGGGCGACTTTGCCTCCTCCGATATCAACGACATCCTCTACGATGCCGACGGCCTTCCCAAATGATCGTGGACAGCTCTGCGCTGCTGGCCATTTTGTTGGGTGAGCCAGACGCAGCCGTGTTCGCCGGTTTGTTGGCTGCAGCGCCAGCATCGCGCCTGTCGACGGCAACCTATGTCGAGTTGGTCAATGTCTGCGACCGCCGTGTCGGCGCGGAGGCGGTCGCCACGGCAGAACAGATGATCGAGCGCGCCCGGATTGAGCTTGCGCCCTTCACAATCGCCCAGGCGCATTGGGCACGCCATGCTCGGCTGACTTATGGCGTCGGCCGCCATGCCGCCGGTCTCAATTTTGGTGATTGCTTCGCCTACGCGCTGGCGAAGGAGAGCGGCGAGCCTTTGCTCTATAAAGGAAACGACTTCGCGCTGACGGACATCGCCTCCGCCATCTGACGTCAATGAGCCGGCCTTGACACACCCTTAGCCTTCTGCGCTGTTCCCGCCGGTTTTCCCTCGCCCGCCAGACAGGAATCTCAGGCCGCATGCATCGCTATCGCTCTCACACCTGCGGCGCGCTCCGCGGCGCCGACGTCGGCGCTAACGTGCGGCTGTCCGGCTGGGTTCACCGCGTGCGCGATCACGGCGGCCTGCTGTTCATCGATCTGCGCGACCATTACGGCCTGACCCAGGTTGTGGCCGACCCGGACTCGCCGGCTTTCGCAACGGCGGAGCGCGTGCGCGCCGAATGGTGCATCCGCGTCGATGGCGATGTGAAGGCGCGCACCGAGGAGACAGTGAACCCCAACCTGCCGACCGGCGAAGTGGAAATCTTTGCGCGCGAGATCGAGGTCCTCTCAGAAGCGCCGGAGCTGCCGCTGCCGGTCTTCGGCGAACCCGATTATCCGGAAGATACGCGGCTCAAATACCGCTTCCTCGATCTCCGCCGCGAGACGCTGCACGCCAACATCATGCGCCGCGTCGCGATCCTCGCCAAGACGCGCGAGCTGATGATCGAGGCCGCTTTCCAGGAATTCGCCACGCCGATCCTGACGGCTTCCTCGCCGGAAGGCGCGCGCGACTTTCTCGTCCCCTCGCGGCTCTATCCCGGCCGCTTCTACGCGCTGCCGCAGGCGCCGCAGCAGTTCAAGCAGCTCATCATGGTCGCTGGCTTCGACCGCTATTTTCAGATCGCGCCGTGCTTCCGCGACGAGGACCCGCGCGCCGATCGCCTTCCGGGCGAGTTCTATCAGCTCGATGTCGAGATGAGCTTCGTCACGCAGGATGATGTATTCGCGGCTATGGAGCCCGTCATCCGCGGCGTGTTTGAGGCCTTTGCCGAGGGCAAAGCCGTGACACCGGAATTTCCGCGCATCGCCTATCACGACGTGATGCGGAAATACGGCACCGACAAGCCGGACCTCAGGAACCCGATCGAAATGCAGGCGGTGACCGAGCATTTTGCCGGCTCCGGCTTCAAGGTCTTCGCCGGCATGATCGAGAAGGACCCGGAGGTCGAGGTCTGGGCGATCCCGGCAAAGAAAGGCGGGTCGCGCGCCTTCTGCGACCGCATGAACAACTGGGCGCAGAGCGAGGGCCAGCCCGGGCTCGGCTACATCTTCTTCCGCGAGGGTGAGGAGGAGGGCGCCGGCCCCGTCGCCAAAAATATCGGACCGGAGCGCACCGCCGCCATCCGCGCGCAGCTCGGTCTCGCCGCCGGCGATGCGGTCTTCTTCGTGGCCGGCAAGCCGGCGCACTTCACCGCCTTTGCCGGATCCGCCCGACAGAAAGTCGGCGAGGAGCTGAAGCTGATCGACGAGGAGAGCTTCGCGCTCGCCTGGATCGTCGATTTCCCGATGTTTGAGTGGAACGATGAGGAGAAGAAAGTCGACTTCTCCCACAATCCCTTCTCCATGCCGCAAGGTGGGCTTGAGGCGCTTGAGACATCCGATCCACTGACTGTTGCGGCCCACCAATACGATCTTGTCTGCAATGGCTACGAAATCGCATCCGGCGCCATCCGCAATCACAAGCCGGAGATCATGCGCAAGGCGTTCGCCATCGCCGGCTATGGAGAGAATGTGCTGGAGGAACGCTTTGGCGGCATGCTCCGCGCGCTGCAATTCGGCGCGCCGCCGCATGGCGGCATGGCGGCCGGCCTCGACCGCATCATCATGCTTCTGTGCGGCGCCAAGAACCTGCGCGAGATCACCATGTTCCCGATGAACCAGCAGGCGCAGGATCTGTTGATGGGCGCCCCGTCGGAGGCGACGGCGCAGCAGCTCCGCGAGCTGGCGCTCCGCGTGCTGCCGAAAGGGTAGGGCGTTCGTGATGGTTGCGTAGCTCGGATGAAGCGAGCGTAATCCGGGGACGGGCCAGCAATAACCGACCTCGCGTATGTCCTCCCGGTTCGGCCGAAGGCACAGCACTTAACCCCCCCTTGAGGGACCCTTGAGGGAGGGTCGAAAGCGGCGACGCCGCTTTCGGGGAGGGGCGAAAGGGGATGCGCCTATTCTGTCGTCATTGCCGGGCATGACCCGGCAATCCATGCCGCCACTCGTGCAGTTGTCGTCGACGCTACGGAATGGATGCCCGGATCAAGTCCGGGCATGACGACGTGCTTGGGGAACACGCGGCGTGGCGTCGCCGCGCTTAACCCTCCCCTTGAGGGACCCCTGAGGGGGAGGTTATGGGCCGCAGCACCGTAGCCCGGATGAAGCGAAGCGCAATCCGGGGTGACAAACGAGACGGCATGCGCATGGCCTCCCGCATTTCGCTTGCGCTTCATGCGGGCTGCGGCGTGTCGCCACGAACCGGTCGCCGCCCTTATTGCGCCGGCTCCTCCGTCCGGAGCGTCATGTTGAGGCGGTCGGGCAGCGCCAGCGGATCGTCGGCCTTGGCCAAAAATTCAGTCACGTTGAGCGGCGCCGGCGGCACGATCTCCGCGATCAGCGTTTGGCCACCGGCCAGGAATTGCTGCAGCGGCTTGGCGAGAAGTTTGGTGATCGCCGGCGGCATGGCGGCTGAGATCAGGAAGGGCAGGGCGGCCTGCATCTGCTTGCGATAAGTCGCGCCGTCGACATCGAGCGATTGCACGTCCGCGGCGAAGGCAAAGGCGCGCTCCAGGAGCGATCGGTCGGTGACCGAGAAGGAGGCGCGTTCCAGCTTGAGTTCGTCAAGCATCGCCATCACGGCCTCTTCGCTCTCGCGCGTTTCACCGGCAGAGGCCGTCGCCCGGACGATCCAGTCCATCGTGACGCCGGTGAGCTGGTAGGAGAGCTCAAAATCCGCCGCGTCGCCGAGCGAGAAGGTCCACGTCGCGTCGTCCGTGCCGGCTTCCGGCGACCATCGGTCGGAGAGCGATACACCCAACACCAGATCGTCGAAGCCGAGCGTATCAAGAAGTTGCGCCGTTTCCGGCCCCAGGAGATGCGGCGGGACATCGAGCCCGGTCAGGCGCAGGTCTGTGGCCTCCGCGAACACGTCGTTCCATTCGCTGAAATCCAGCGTCAGGCTTTCCAGCGATATCTGGTCGCGCTCGTCCTTGCCCCCGACAAGTACGTGCATGCCGAAATGATTGAAGCGCGGGAGGCCGGCGAAGGTATTGGCGATGGCGTCGGCATGCGCGTCCTCGTCAATGTCGTTCTTCAGCGCGGTGAATTCGATCAGCGCCTCCAGGTCGGGCGAGACGAAGTCCTTCAGCTCCAGCGACCGAAGACGCACAAAGCCTTCGCGGGCCTTGCCCTCCAGTCCGCGCATCTCAAAACTGTCGATACCGTCGCTGGAAATCCCCGACACCGTTAGGTCGTCGACGGAGAAGCGCGCCGATTCCGTCGGCGCCTCGACGCTGAGCCCCTCAAAGCGCATCGCTCCCAGCCGCCAGGCGCCGTAGCTCCGCAACAGGTCGAGCGCCAGCGCCGGCTTGTCGTCCTCCGGCACGGCCAGATCAAGCAGCGCGTCCCAGGTCGGCGTGAACGGTTGGTCGAGCTGGCGCCCGTCGAGGTCCTCAACCACCAGAGCATCGAGCGCGAACGTGAAGCCGTCCGGCCCGATGCCGGATATGCCTGAATAGGTCATGTTGGAGACGATCGGCCGCCAGATACGGTCGCCGCGCCCGTCCACATAAGCCGCTGGATCGAACACATGCGCGAACGCGCCAACGTTGAAGCGATCGGAGCTGGCCGACCGGATCATGATGTCGGCGTCTCCGTCGGGCCCGTCGATGCGCAGCGTGACCGGCCCCGTCTCCATCCCTTCCGCAACGCCGTTCTTCAGGCTGGCGATGGCCATGTCGTTGTAGACGAGCCGCGTCGTGATCGTTTCGCCGGAGGTCGGCGAGAGCACGCGCTCAGACGAACCGGTCATCTCCGGGATGGCGAGGTTGGTGAACTCCGCCTTGGCAAGCGCGGAATAAGCCTGAGCCGCCAAGGTCATCAGCTGCCGAGGATTGAAGACAAGCCCTTCCACGCTCGGCGCCGACACGTTCTCAACGCTGGCGGACGGGATTGTATAGCGCAGGTCGTTGGCAACGATATCCGCGCCGCCCATGTCGATCTCATCCGCCATGAAGCCGCCGCCGTCGCGGGCCTTGAGTCCGCGCAGCCTCAGCGTCTCGATGCTGACGGAAACATGCGGATCGGCGCGCGAGAAGATGACGCCCTCCGCATACGTGTCGTTACCGTCAGAGCGGATGAAGCTGACGGAAGCGTCCCATTGCGCCGAGGAATCGATCCACGCGATGAAGTCGTTGAGGAGCGCCTCGCTCTGTTCGTCGGCCAATGCCGGCAGAGCGGCGCAAGCCAGGAACAGGACGATGGCCGCCGCGCGGCTGATCATGGTGCGCACCTTCGCTTACTCCTCGCCGTTCGCATGCACCTTCGCCTTCAGCCGATCTGGAAGCGCGCCCAGTTCGGAGCGGCCGATGCGGATGATCTCCGTGCCAGAGATAGGCTTTTCCGGGTCGATCGTCAGCGTCAGCGAGCGCGGCTCGCGAAAGAATGTACGAAGGCCTTCGATCAGCTCCTCGCGAAAATCCGGATGCGTCAGGCTGGCCAGCAGGAACGGCAGGGCCAACGACAGCTGGTCGACATATTCCGCGCGCGTCAGTTCCTGCTCATTGGCCATTAGGTCGAAGACCCGCCCGGCGAACGCGACCTCCTCGTAGCGGGCGACGAGGTCATGAAACTGCAGCTTGGCGACCTGGCTGACCACATCGGCGTCGTTGAGAACGCGCGGGTCTGGCAGGTTGCCGACCGTCCCCGTCGCCGAGACCTTGGCGTTGTCGCGGAAGGTAAATGTCGACTCGCGGATCGCCATCGTGCCGGCAGCCTTGTCCCAGGTGCCGGCCCAGTCGGCGTCAAAAACAAGCGCCTCGTAATTCAGCTCCTCAAGCCTCAGCCTGGCGCGGGCGAGGATCGAAAAGCGCCGATGCTCAAAGACGTCGCCGGAGACGCTGAGGCCCTCTACGGTGCCCGATACATCGCGTGGACCGTCACCTCCGGCTTCGGCGAATGCCACGCTGATGCGCTCCACCGCCATATCGCGCGGCACGGAGTTGCGCGTTACCTTGACGTCGCGGATCTCCGCGGAGCGATAGAGAATGGCTTCGGCGAAGCCCTCACCTTCCACCGTCTCCGGGTCGAGCACCGTCACATCGGTCGCAATGATGGCGCCGACCGAACCGCTCCTGTCGCCAAGCGCCATGCCGTCAGTGAGGGTGATGCGCGGGCTTCGGAAGAGCGCGGCGTCATCTTCCGTTGGGCTTTCCACCAAGGCTTCGTTGAAGCGCACGGCCTGCGCACTTGCAGTGCCCGACAGAGTCAGGCCGGTGATGACGACATTGCCATCTGCAAGGGTTGCGGCTTCGTAGCTCGCTTGCGCCTGGCTCCCCTTAGTGAGGGCGGCGCCGAGCGCATCGGCCACCGCGTTCGGCTCCAAGGCCGCCGCCGGGACAATTGCGAAGGAGAGGAGCGCCAAGCCGACAAGAGGCGAACGGGCGTAGCGTTGGGGCATGCGAATTCCTTCAGCCGAAGCGCCGCGATCTTGGCGGCGGGACACCGCCATGGCAAGCGCGGAAGCGGTCGATTGTTCGAGCGGCGATTGCGGCGTCAAATCAGGTGTTTGCGTCGGCAATGCGGCGGGGGCGGCTTCATCAAATGCGCGTCACATGCGCGCCATCACGTAGGAGCCCGGCGCGTCTTCGATGGGCTTCAGCGTCTTCCCGCCCGGGCGGCGACGCTTCTTCAGGCGCTTGCCGTTGAGGGATTCAAGCCACACCTCCCAGTCCTCCCACCAAGAGCCGGGATGCTCCACCGCCGTCTTCAGCCAGTTCTCAAACGAGCCCTTGGCCTCGCCGCCGGTCCAATATTGGTATTTGTGCCGGGCCGGCGGGTTCACCACGCCGGCTATGTGGCCGGAGCCGGTCAGCACGAACCGCACCGGGCCGCCGAAGGAGGATGAACCGATAAAGACCGACTTTGCCGGGGCAATGTGGTCCTCCTTGGTGGCGAGGTTGTAGATCGGTGCGGTGACCCGCGCCAAGTCGATGCGCTCGCCATGCAGCGTAAGCTCGCCCTGGGAGAGTTTGTTCTCCAGGTAGCAAGCGCGCAGATAGAACGAATGGTTGGCGCTGGGCATGCGCGTGGAATCGGAGTTCCAGTAAAGGAGATCGAAGGGCAGGGGCTCTTCGCCCTTCAGATAGTCGTTCACGACGTAAGGCCAGATCAGATCGTTTGAGCGCAGCAGATTGAACGCCGTCGCCATGGTGGAGCCTTCCATGTAGCCGGTCCGCTCCATCTCCGATTCCAAGGCTTCGATGTGCTCCGCGTCGGCGAACACCTTGAGGTCGCCCGCATGTTCGAAGTCCACTTGCGCCGTCAAAAGCGTCGCGCTGGCAATTCGCTCCTCGCCGATCGCCGCCAGATAGCCGAGCGTGATGGAAAGGAGCGTGCCGCCGACGCAATAGCCGACCGCGTTGACCTGGCGCTCGCCCGTCGCCGCCTCAATGGCGTCGAGCGCGGCAAGCACGCCTTCGGTCATGTAGTGCTCAAAGCCCTTGTCGGCGTGGCGCTCGTCGGGATTGACCCACGAGATGACGAACACCGTGTGCCCCTGATCCACCAGCCAGCGGATCATGGATTTCTCCGGCACCAGATCGAGCACGTAGAATTTGTTGATCCATGGCGGCACGATTAGAAGCGGGCGCTTCCACACCGTGCCGGTCTTCTGCTCATACTGGATGAGTTGGCAGATGGCGTTCTGGAAGACCACCTTGCCCGGCGTAAGCGCCAGGTTCTCGCCGAGCTTGAAGGCCTCAGAATCCGTCTGGCGCGGCAGAAGCACCGTCTTGCCGGCCTCTATGTCCTCCGCCAGCATACGCATGCCCTTGGCCAGGTTCCCGCCACTTGTCTCCGCCGTCGTTTTCAAGACGTCCGGATTGGTGAAGACAAAATTGGAGGGCGAGAGCGCGTTGTTGATCTGGCGCAGATAGAAATGCGCCTTCTGCCGCGTCTGCTCGTCGACGCCTTCTGCCTGCTCCACAAGTTCCTCGGCCCAACGCGCCGTCGCCAGGTAGAGCTGCTTCAGCGCGCTGAACATGGGGTTCTCGCGCCAGTCGGGATCATGGAAGCGCTTGTCGTCCGGTTGGGTGGGCAGCGCCTTGCCGGCCGCCTGCGCCATGGCGTTCTGCCAGATGACGAAATATTGCCCGAGCAATCGGGTTTGCGCTTCCATCATCCGGGAAGGGTCGGAGGTCCAGTATTCGCCGATCTTGCCCAGGGTCTTCATCACCTGGGTCGTGACGTCGGCGATCGTATCGGCTGACTTGTTGCTCTGCTGCGCCGTCAGATAGGCGCTCAACGCGCGGCCGCCCTGCTGAAACGCGTCGGCGAGGTTGCGCGCAAAGGCCTCCTGGTCGCGGACCAGATACGGCGAGACGCTCATCAGGTCGCCGTTGCCGACCTTGCCGTTGCCTGTCTTGCCGCTGCCCGTCTTTTTGTCTGTCTTGGCCATTCGTTGACTCGTACTTGGCGCTCCAGACGTCATATCCGATGCTGAATAAACAAACTATAACATGGCTGAAGCCACACTTCTCCCGTATTGCTGGTGCAAGGACTTGTGAATGATTCTTGCCAAATGCCTTCCGCTAACCGTTAACGGCGCGCTTGGCGCAGCGCTGGGCCTGGCGCTCAGCGGCTGCACTGCGGCGCCAGGCATGCGCACGGCGACGGAACCCGTTGTGGTCCCAATGGTGGTCACCGAGACAGGCATCGTGGCGCTGGAGGCATCGGAGGCCGAGCCGGCAGTCGCAGTGAACCCGGTCGCGGCAGACGCCCCGGCGGCCGATATTGCCGCGCCGCCCGTGACGGCCGCGGCGCTGGCTGCCCGTCCCGAGCCGCGAAACGCGGCCGAGGTGGCGGCCATCCAAGCGGAGTTGGAGCTGCTCGCTGAGCGACGTTCCGCAGGCGCCAGCGGGCGCGAGCTCGCCGCGCTGGAGGCGAGGGCCGAGGAGCTGAGACGGCTCATTGCCGCTGCCCAGGCCGGGCCGTTGCGCCGCTAGCGGTTTGCCGCGCACAGCGTTAGAGAGAGTGCTCACTGGAATGTAACGCGCAAGACCATGCACGAGTTTCACAAGATCAGGCGGCTGCCGCCCTATGTCTTTGAGGAGGTCAATCGGCTGAAGGCGTCGGCGCGCGCCGGCGGCGCCGACATCATCGATCTCGGCATGGGCAATCCCGATCTAGCGACCCCGCAGCACATCCTCGATAAGCTGGTGGAGACCGTCGGCAAACCGCGCACCAATCGTTATTCCGCGTCGCGCGGCATCCCGGGATTGCGTCGCGCCCAGGCCGCCTATTACGGGCGCCGCTTCGGCGTGAAGCTTGACCCGGAGCGTCAGGTCATCGCTACGCTCGGCTCCAAGGAGGGCTTCGCAAATATGGCGCAGGCCATCACCGCGCCCGGTGATGTGGTGCTCGTGCCAAGTCCCTCCTATCCGATCCACGCCTTCGGCTTTCTCATGGCCGGTGGCGTCATCCGCACGGTTCCTGTGGAGCCCGGCCCGGAGTTCTTCCATGCGCTGGAGCGAGCGCTCCACCATTCCATCCCCAAGCCGATCGCCGTGATCCTGTGCTATCCGGCCAATCCGACGGCCTCCGTCGCCGACCTCGATTTCTATCGCGACGTGATCGCCTTTGCGCGCCAGCACGAGTTCTATGTGCTGTCCGACCTGGCCTACGCCGAAATCTATTACGACGAGGCCAACCCGCCGCCCTCCGTGCTTCAGGTGCCGGGCGCCATGGACGTCGCCGTGGAGTTCACCTCCATGTCGAAGACGTTCTCCATGCCCGGCCTCAGGATCGGTTTCGCAGTCGGCAATGAGCGCTTGGTTTCCGCGCTCGGTCGCGTGAAATCCTATCTCGATTACGGCGCCTATACGCCCATTCAGGTGGCGTCGGCCGCAGCACTTAATGGGCCGGACGATTGCATCCGCGAGATGCGCGGAACTTATCATCGCCGCCGCGACATCCTTGTGGAGAGTTTTCAGCGCGCCGGCTGGCCTGTGCCGGAGCCGAGCGCCTCCATGTTTGCCTGGGCGCCGCTGCCTGAGCGTTTCGAGAGCCTCGGCAGCGTGGAGTTCTCCAAACTTCTCATCGAGAAGGCCGATGTGGCCGTGGCGCCGGGGCTCGGTTTCGGCGAGCACGGCGAAAGCCATGTCCGCATCGCGCTGGTGGAGAACGAGCAGCGCATTCGTCAGGCCGCGCGCAATATCGGGCGTTTTCTTGCCTCAGCCGACAAGACGTTGCACAACGTCGTCCCGATCAGCGCCAGCCGCTGAGAGCTTTGCCGGACAGAACCTAATGAACGCACCGCTCAGGCTCGGAATCGCGGGACTGGGGACCGTGGGGTCATCGCTCGCCCGCCTTGTTGAGGCGCGCGGCGATGCGATGGCGCCGCAACTCGGTCGTCCGCTCCGCGTGGTCGCCGTCAGCGCCCGCGACCGCTCACGCGACCGCGGCTTCGACATGGACGCCATCGCCTGGCACGACGATCCCGTCAGCCTGGCGAGCGCCAATTCCGTCGACGTCTTCGTCGAGCTGATCGGCGGAGCCGACGGCGTGGCGCATGAGAGCGTCCGCGCCGCCCTGGAATCGGGAAAGAGCGTGGTGACCGCCAACAAGGCGCTCCTCGCCAAGCATGGTGCGGCGCTTGCCGCCCTGGCAGAAGAGCGTGACGCGCAGCTGAGTTTCGAGGCGGCAGTCGCCGGCGGCATTCCGATCATCAAGACGCTGCGCGAGGCGCTGGCCGGGAACACGCTGACCCGCCTCTACGGCATCCTCAACGGCACGTGCAATTTCATCCTCTCGCGGATGGAGGCCGGCGCCGATTATCCGGAGGCTCTGCAGGAGGCGCAGGCGCTGGGCTACGCCGAGGCCGACCCGACCTTCGACGTGGAGGGTCTGGATACCGCCCAGAAACTGGCGATCCTCACCAGCATTGCCTTCGGCACCAAGATCGACAGCGAGTCGATTTACGTGGAGGGGATTTCGAGCATCATGGCGGACGATCTCACCGCCGCGGAGGAGCTCGGCTATCGCATCAAGCTGCTCGGCGTGGCGCAGCGCACCGACACCGGCATCGAGCAGCGCGTGCACCCCACCATGGTGCCGCGCGATTGCGGCATCGCCCGCATCTCCGGCGTCACCAACGCCGTTGCCGTTGAAGGGGACTTCATCGGCTCTGTTATGCATTCCGGCCCAGGCGCCGGCGGCGACGCGACCGCTTCCGCCGTCATGGGCGACATTGTCGATCTGGCGCGCGGCGTGCGCGTGCCGCCGCTTGGCCGCCCCGCCGCCGAGTTGGAGCCCTATCGCCGCGCCCGCATGCGCGCGCATGAGGGCGGCTATTATCTGCGCCTCATGGTGCGCGACCGGCCCGGCGCGTTTGCGGCGATCGCGCAACACATGGCGGATGCGGGGATTTCGCTCGATTCCATCGTGCAACGGAACAGGCCCATCGGCACCGCGCCCAAACGCGGCACGGAGCGCGATCAGCCCGTGACCATCATCACGCATTCCACCACGGAGGAGGCGGTCCGCGGCGCGCTCGCCAACATCGAAGCCGGCGGCGAGGTCTCCGGTCGTCCCCAGATGATCCGCATCGAAGCGCTTTAGAGCGACGCCGATCGGCTTAGCGGCTAGGACATGAGCAGCGGAGTTGAGATTCGCGAAAGCCTCCCCGAAGACGTGGCGCTGATTGAGGCGCTTTATCCGAGCGCTTTCCCTGATGAGGACTTGCTGCCGCTCGTGAGGGAGCTCTTAAAAGAAGGACCTGCTGTCCTCTCGCTTGTCGCAATTGCAGATGAGGCCCTGGCGGGGCATGTCGTCTTCACGACATGCAGCGTTGCCGGGAGTCCCGACGAGGTGGCGCTGCTCGGACCGCTCGCCGTCGCACCGGCCCGGCAGAAGCAAGGCATCGGCAGCGCGATAGTCCGCGCGGGTTTGCAGCAAGTGCAAAGCGCCGGCGCAAGCCAAGTCTACGTCTTGGGC
This sequence comes from Afifellaceae bacterium, assembly GCA_028284625.1. Classification (GTDB taxonomy): domain Bacteria; phylum Pseudomonadota; class Alphaproteobacteria; order Rhizobiales; family Afifellaceae; genus DASWJZ01. Next base: position 112,860 of record JANQRH010000026.1, read on the forward strand.
GACCCGGCCTATTACAGCCGCTTCGGTTTTGCGCCCGACGAGAACGTCACATCGCCATATCCACTGCCGGAGGAATGGCGGGGCGCATGGCAGTCACTCAGCTTGAGCGGCGACAAATCACCGCTTCAGGGCGCGCTTTCCGTGCCGGAGCCGTGGCGCAAGCCCGCCCTTTGGGGCCCCTGAATCATGCGTGCGGCAGGGCCCACCTTCGTCTAGGATGTTGAGCGTAGGGGAGGCGGACATCATGGATCGCGGCCTGACCTTGGAGACGGTGAGGGTCACCGAGAGCGCGGCGATCGCGGCGGCGGCGGCGCGCGGGCGCGGCGACGAGCAGCTGGCCGAGCAGGCCGCCGTCAACGCCATGTCGGACGCGCTCTCTGCCCTCAAGGTGCGCGGGCGCGTGGTTGTCGGCCTCGGCGAGGAGGAGGCGGCGCCAAAACTCTTTGTCGGCGAGACCGTGGGCTCCGGCGACGGTCCTGAGGTCGACATCGCGCTCGACCCGCTCGACGGGCATACGCTCTGCGCCAAGAACCTGCCCAATTCGCTGGCCGCCATCGCCGTGACGGAGAGCGGCGGTCTGCTCCAGGCGCCCGACGTCTACATGGAAAAGATCGCCATCGGGCCGGGTTACCCCGCCGATCTGGTCGACCTCGACATGCCGCCTGCCGAAGCGATCGCCCGGCTGGCCAAGGCCAAGGGCGTGCGGCCGCAGGACATCTCCGCCTGCATCCTCGATCGGCCGCGGCATGCCGCACTGGTGGAGGATGTTCGCACCACTGGCGCGTCGATCCGGCTGATCGGCGACGGCGACGTGGCCGGCATCATCCACACCACTGAGCCGCAGACGACCGGCATCGATATCTATCTGGGCACGGGCGGTGCACCGGAAGGGGTGCTGGCCGCAGCGGCGCTCCGATGCATCGGCGGCCAGATGTGCGGCCGGCTGATCCTCGACACCGACGAGAAGCGGCGGCTTGCCGACGAAAAGGGCATCACCGACCGCAATCTGATCTACAAGGCCGCCGACATGGCCGCCGGCGACGTCTCGTTCGCCGCCACCGGCATCACGGACGGCAGCCTGCTGCCGGGCGTCTGGCTCGATCCCGGCGCCGCCACCACGTTTTCTATCGCCACGCGCTCCCGAACCGGAACGCAGCGCTGGGTGCGCGCCAAGCACAAGCTGTGCGGTTAGCGTCGCGCCCGGGGCGAACCTGTGCACAGCCCCAACCACGTCCCATCGACGCTTTCGCTCCGACGCGGGATAATCGCCGGGATGTGGGGATTCGCTGAAGAACCGAACCGACCGCGTGGCTTTCTGGGCGTGGCAAGCTCGCTCACAGGGCGGCGCTGGCGCGCGCGGCTTAGCGAACGCGGCGAAGCGATTGCCACTGCAATTACACAGCGCGGCATGGCATCGGAGAGCCTGGCGCGCGTGCTCGCCGGACGTGGCGTTGGCCTTGAGGAGGTTGAAGCCTATCTCGCGCCATCGCTGCGGCAGGACATGGTCGACCCGTCGTCGCTCACCGACATGGACAAAGCCGCCGCGCGACTTGCCGACGCGGCGATCGCCGGCGAACCGGTCGCGATCTTCGGCGACTACGACGTGGACGGCGCGACCTCCGCCGCACTGCTTCATGACGTGCTGTCAGCACTCGGCGCGCCGCCGCGCATCTACATCCCCGACCGCATCTTTGAGGGCTACGGCCCCAACCCGGAAGCGATCGACGGTTTGATCGACGACGGAGCGACGCTCATCGTCTGTGTCGATTGCGGCTCCGCCAGCTTTGGGGCGCTGGAGCGCGCCCAAGCCCGCGGCGTCGATGTCGTCGTGCTCGATCACCATCAGGTCGGCGCGGAGCTGCCGCCGGCTGCGGCGATCGTCAATCCGAACCGCGGTGACGATGTGTCGGGGCAGGGGCATCTTGCCGCTGTCGGTGTGACGTTTCTGACGGCGATCGCGCTCTTGCGTGAATTGCGCCGGCGCGGTTTCGCAGGCGAACTGCCCGACCTTCTGACCTTCCTCGATTTGGCAGCGCTCGGGACGGTGTGTGACGTTGTTCCGTTGGTCGGCCTCAATCGCGCTTTGGTGTCGAAGGGGCTGATTGCACTCCGCCACACGGAGCGCATCGGAATGCGCGCGCTGATAGCCGCCGCGCGGCTGAAGAGCCCGCCGGACGCCGGGCATCTCGGCTTCGTGCTCGGTCCGCGCATCAATGCCGGCGGCCGCATCGGCGAAGCGACGCTCGGCGCGACGCTTTTGACGACGACCGATCCGGCGGAGGCGGACCGCATTGCCGGGCTGCTCGACAATCTGAACAGCGAGCGCCAGGCCATCGAAGCGGCGGCGGTGACGGAAGCCATGGCCGAGGCGGAACAGGAGATCGGCGATGGCGACGGCCCGCCGGTCATCGTCGGGAGCCGCGAAACGTGGCATCCCGGCGTCGTCGGCCTGATCGCCGCCCGCCTCAGGGAGCGCTTCCAGCGCCCGGCCTTCGCCATCGCCTGGAACGGCGGCGATGTCGGCACCGGGTCGGGCCGCTCCATTCCCGGCGTCGATCTCGGTGCGGCCGTCCGTGCCGCTGTCGAAGACGGCCTGCTCGTCAAGGGCGGCGGGCACGCCATGGCGGCCGGCATCACCGTGCAGCGCGATCGCCTCGGGGCGCTTCGCAGCTTTTTGGAGGTGCGCCTCTCCGCCGACGTGGAAGCCGCCGCCGAAGCCGATCGCGTTCTCCTGATCGACGGCGCACTCTCCAGCAGCGGCGCGACAGTGTCGCTGGTGGAGGAGCTGGAGCGCGCGGGGCCTTACGGGAACGCCAACCCCGAGCCGCTGTTTGCCTTCCCGGCGCATCGCGTGACCTTCGCCGACAAGGCCGGCAGCAACCATGTCCGCGTCAACCTCGCCGCCGGCGCCGGCGGATCGCTGAAAGCGATGGCGTTTCGTGCGGCGGAGACGCCGCTCGGCCAGGCCTTGCTGGCGGCACGCGGCAAGCCGCTGCATGTGGCAGGAACGCTGTCACTCGATCATTGGGGCGGGTCGCCCAAGCCGCAATTGCGTATCCGCGACGTGGCCACGCCGGACGGGCGGGTCTGATCAAAGGCAGTTGCCCTCAGCCGCGGCGGCGCTTCGCCTTCGGCGCCGGCCCCGTGCTCTCGCGGACCAGAAGCGGCGCATCGAGCTCAACGCTTCGCGGTCGGCAGTCGCTGCCAAGCGCCTCAAGCAGTACCTGCGCGCCGGTGCGTCCCAGATTGTAGCGCGGCTGGCTGATCGTCGTGAGCGTCGGCGTGACGAACTCGGAGAACTCAATGCCGTCAAAGCCGACCACCGAAACCTCTTCCGGAATCCGCACGCCGGCTGCGGTGACCGTCTTCATGAAAGCGATCGCCATGTGGTCGCTCGCGGCGTAGATGGCCGTGGGGCGCCGTTTGAGCGACAGGAATTGCTTGCCGGCCTCGACACCCGTTTCAAACATGAAATCGCCCGGCCAATAGGACGCCGCGTCCGGGTCGAGCCCGGCTTTCTTCAGCGCCCTGCGAAAGCCTCTCTTGCGGCCGATCGCGTTGATGTTGCCGACCGGGCCCTCAATGAAGCCGAACCGCTGATGGCCAAGCGCACAGAGATGCTCCATCACTTCTGTGGAGGCGACGCCGTCATTGACCATCACGTAGGGGAGGCCGGCGATCTTCACACAGATTGTCGCGACCGGTAGCCCCGCCTCGTTCATCAGCCGACCCGAATCCTCCGGGATGCGTCCGCTGAACAACAGAACCCCGTCGACCTGGCGGGCAAAGACCATGTCCACATAACGCGGCTCGCGGTCCGGCAGATTGTCGAGATTGCCGATGACAAGGCCGTAGCCGGAGGCCACTAGCTCATCGTCGATGCCGCGCAAAATCTCCGCAAAGAACGGATTGGCGAGGTTTGGCACGATCACAAGCACGATTTTCGTGCTCTGTGAGCGCAAATTGCGGCCGAGCGCGCTCGGCGTATAGCCCGTCGCTTGGATGGCCTCCATCACGCGCGCCCGCGCGGCCGGGCTGACCTGATCGGGCATGGCAAGCGCGCGGCTCACCGTTGCCGTCGAGACGCCCGCCTTGGCCGCCACGTCGCGGATGGTCGTCGAGCCGGTGCCGTTTGAGCGGCGTCTATGTCGGGTGGCGCGGGCCACTTTTCGTAATCGTCCGAATGATTGTGTTGACAGGCACCTGCAATTGACTAAAGTGAAATGTAATCGATTACAAGAACACGTACAAAAAAGCGCGCTGAATGCTTCTGAGGGGAGCACGGCGCAGCCGGACAATAAGAACACCCTCATCCTAGGAAATCGGGAGGAAGCCCATGAGAGTTTTTGGATCATCGACACTTCTGCGTTCTGTCGCCGCTGGCGCGCTTCTGTGCGGCGTAGCGAGTGCTGCGGAAGTTGAGGTCATGCACTGGTGGACGTCCGGTGGCGAGAACGCCGCCGTATCCGTGTTCGCCGATCAGTTCGAGGCGCAGACCGAGCATACCTGGAAAGACACGGCGATCGCCGGTGGCTCCAACGCTCGCGCCGCCATGATGCAGCGCACGCTCGGTGGCGACCCGCCCGACGCAGCGCAGTTCAATCCCGGCCGGCAATATGAGGAGCTGATCGAAGGTGGTCTGCTTCTGGACCTGACCGAGCTTGCCGAGGCCGAAGGCTGGGCCGATTTCGTGCGGCCGGAGAGCATCCTCACCAACGCCTGCGTCAAGGACGGCAGGGTGTGGTGCGTGCCGGTCAACATCCATTCCTGGCAATGGGGCTGGGCGTCGACCAAGGTGTTCATGGATTCCGGCATCGACACCATTCCCACCAACATTCCGGATTTCTTGGCGGTCGCGCCGCAGATCAAGGAGGCGGGGTTCATCCCCTTCGCCATCGGCGGCGAGACCTGGCAGCACACCGGCGCCTTCAACGTCGTCATGGTCGGCCTGCTCGGTAAGGAGAACTACTACCGGGTGTTCCGCGACCGCGATGCCGATTACGTGCGCTCCGACGAGTTTAAGGGCGTGTTCGACGCCTGGCGCGAGCTGACCTCCTACAAGGACGAGGGTTCAGCCAACCGCAACTGGAACGACACGACCAATCTTGTGATCACGCACCAGGCCGGTCTCCAGATCATGGGCGACTGGGCGCGCGGCGAGTTCGCGGTGGCCGGCAAGGAGCCGGGCGTCGATTATGAGTGCATCCCCGGACCGTCGGACACGCCGTTCCTGACCACCGACGGTGACATCTTCCTGTTCCCCAAACAGGACGATCCGGAAGTCGAGAAGGCGCAGCTTGAGCTCGCCTCGCTGATGATCAGCGCGGACGTCCAGGTCGCGTTCAATCTCGCCAAGGGCTCGCTGCCGGTGCGCGGCGACGTCGACCTGGCGAAGGCCGACGCCTGCATGAAGAAGGGGCTGGAGCTCTTGAAGAGCCCCGACACCGTGCTGACCGCCATGAACCGCTTCGTGACCGAAGACACGGCCGGGCAGATCAACGACCTCATCTCCGAGTTCTCGTTCAACCCGGACAAGACGGTCGAAGAAACGCAGGAATCGTTCGCCAAGATCATCGAGAACGCCGACTGAGGCGAGCTCAACAACGCCTGTAGTCACGTGCGGGCGGCGAAAGGGGATTATCCCCAGCGCCGCCCGACAGCCCGACGCGGCATTGCCGTCGGCGCTGAGCGTGCAATAGGCTCCGATTGCCGGTTGTCGGCAATCCATGGCGCGGGGGCGCACCCATGGCAAAGCGTCGCAAACAGCTCTCGACATTGATCCAGCCCTATATCGGCGCTGGCCCGATGATCGCCGTCGGCGTCGGTGTCTACATTCTCGGCATCATCTATTCGATGCTGTTGTCGTTCACCAATTCCAAGCTCTTTCCGCGCTTCAACTTCATCGGTTTCGACCAGTACGAGCGGCTGTGGGAGACGGAGCGCTGGATCATCTCCGTCCAGAACATCTGGATCTTCGGCGTCTTGATGGTGCTCTTCCAAATGGTCTTCGGCTATCTGCTGGCCGTCTTCATCGACCAGCGCATCCGTCAGGAAGACGCGTTTCGCACGATCTTCCTCTACCCCTTCGCCATGTCGCTCGTCGTCACGGGCCTTGTCTGGCAGTGGATGCTCGACCCGTCATTGGGGCTGGCCTCGACCATCCGCAATCTTGGCTTCACCGATTTTAAGTTTGCACCGCTCATTCATCAATCGACCGCGATCTACGGCCTGGTGATCGGCGGCGTATGGAACGGCGTCGGCGTCACAATGGCGATCCTCTTGGCGGGCCTCCGCGGCATCGACGGGGAGATCTGGAAAGCCGCGCGGGTCGACGGCATCCCTGCCTGGCGCACCTACCTCTATATCGCGCTGCCCATGATCAAGGGCGCCATCGTCACCGCGCTTGTCCTTCAGGCGACTAGCATTGTTCGCGTCTACGACCTTGTGGTGGCCATGACACAGGGCGGGCCAGGTATCGCCACGCAGATGCCGGCCGTGTTCGTGATCGAGCACATCACCCAGCGCCAGAATGTCGGCATCGGCATGGCGGCCGCGACGATGATGCTGCTTCCCGTTGTTGTCATCATCGCGCTGAAGGGCGTGTTCGATTGGCGCGCCAAGCAGTTGGAGAAGCGGGCATGAGCGCCGTAACTGACACGGCAATTGCCGCGCGCACTTTCGACAAGGCGACGCCGCATGGGCCAAAGCCGCGCCGCCTGACGATCGCGCGCGTCGGCGTCTACGCCTTCCTCATCATCTCGGCGATCTACTTCCTGGCGCCGCTTTGGGTGATGGTCGTCACGTCGCTTAAGACCCTACCGGAGATCCGCGAAGGCTTCCTCTTCCGCTGGCCGCAGGACTTGACCTTCGAGCCATGGGTCAAGGCTTGGACCACGGCCTGCACCGGGCGCGATTGCGAAGGCATCCGCCCCGGCTTCATCAACTCGGTGAAGATCACCGTACCGAGCGTGCTGATTTCTATCCTGATCGCCGCACTCAACGGCTACGCGCTGTCGTTCTGGCGGTTCAAGGGCTCCGGCTTCTTCTTTGGCTTGCTCCTGTTCGGTGCGTTCGTGCCGTATCAGGTGGTCATCTATCCGCTGATCATCTTCCTGCGCGAGATCGGCCTCTTCGCCAGCCTGCCGGGGATCATCATTATCCATACCATCTTCGGCATGCCGATCCTGACGCTGCTTTATCGCAATTACTTCGTTGCGCTGCCGGAGGAGCTGTTCAAGGCCGCTCGCGTCGATGGCGCCGGTTTCTGGTCGGCCTTTTTCCGTATCATCCTGCCGATGTCGATCCCCATCACCATCGTCGCGGTGATCCTGCAGGTAACCGGCATCTGGAACGACTTCCTGTTCGGCGTGGTGTTTGCTGGGCGGGAGAACATGCCGATGACGGTGCAGCTCAACAACATCGTCACGACCACAACCGGCGTGCGCGAATACAACGTCAACATGGCGGCGACCATTCTCACCGCCGCCGTTCCTCTTGCGGTCTATTTCTTCTCCGGCCGCTTCTTCGTGCGCGGCATTGCCGCCGGCGCAGTAAAGGGCTGATCGATGGCAGATGTTTCCATCCGCGGGCTCGACGTTGCCTTTGGCAGCGTGAACGTCCTCACCAATCTCGATCTGGAGATCAAGGAGGGCGAGTTCATCGTGCTCCTCGGCCCCTCCGGCTGCGGTAAGTCCACCCTTCTGAACGCCGTCGCCGGTCTTCTGGATATCACCGGCGGCCAGGTGTGGATCGGCGGCAAGAATGTCACCTGGGAGGAGCCAAAGGACCGCGGCATCGGCATGGTGTTCCAGTCCTACGCGCTTTATCCGCGCATGAGTGTGGAAGGGAATCTCTCCTTCGGCCTGAAGATGGCGAAGGTGCCCAAGGACGAGATCGCGCGCCGCATCAAGGCGGCGGCCGAGATGCTCCACATCGAGCCGTTGATGAGGCGGCGGCCATTTGAACTGTCCGGCGGCCAGCGCCAGCGCGTCGCCATCGGTCGCGCACTTGTGCGCCAGACCAACGTTTTTCTGTTCGATGAGCCGCTTTCCAACCTGGATGCGGCGCTGCGCACCACGCTGCGTGTCGAGCTGAAGCGCCTGCACCGCGAGCTCGGCAACTCGACCATGATCTACGTGACGCACGACCAGATCGAGGCGCTGACGCTCGCCGACCGCATCGCCGTCATGCATGGTGGCCTCATCCAGCAGCTCGATGCGCCGCGCAATATCTATCACAAACCCGCCAACCGGTTCGTTGCAGGCTTTGTCGGTTCGCCGTCCATGAACTTCTTCACCGGTCAGTTCTCCGCCAATGGCGGTGAGCCGTCATTTGAGGTGGAGGGCATGCGCCAGCCGCTGAACGGCTACGAGTTCAAAGAAACGCCGCAGCCGGGCCAGCCGGTGACGCTCGGCATCCGACCGGAGCATGTGCAGCTTCGCCCCAACGGTGGCACGGCGCACGCCGCAACGGCCGACCTGATTGAGCCGATGGGAGCTGAGACGCTGGTGTGGACGAAGGTCGCGGGTGAGCCGTTCTCCGTGCGGCTCGATGGCGACGCGTCGCTCAGCGCTGGCGACGATTTGGAACTCGGCTTCCCGGTTGACCGTCTCAGTCTGTTTGACTCAGAGAGCGGTGTCCGTCTTTAGAGCATGATCCCGAAAAGCATGCCCCGTCTGTAACGAGGAGTCTCAATTGACAATTATCGATCGTGTGTCCTTCCAGCTTTATTCGGCCCGGAAGTTCCCTCCGCTTGACGATCAACTCGGCGTGCTGGCCGAGATCGGCTATCAGAACGTCGAGCCCTATGGCGGGCTGTTTGACGAACCTGATGCGCTGCGCGCAGCCCTGGATCAGCACGGGCTGAAGACGCCGACGGCCCATATCGGCGCCGACCGGTTCCGCGACGACGTTGGGACCGTGGCGAGGCTTGCCAAGGAATTCGGCATCGACCTGATGATCATTCCCTTCGTCGCGCCCGACGAGCGGCCACAAACGGCCGACGAATGGCAGGCGTTCGGCAAGGAGTTGGGCGGTTATCAGCAGGCGCTCGCAGGCGAGGGGGGCGCGCTCGCCTGGCACAATCACGACTTTGAGGTCGTGAAGCTCGCCGACGGCACCTATCCGATCGACCATATTCTCGGCGCCGCACCCGGCCTAAAATGGCAGGTGGACATCGGTTGGATCGAGTGGGCCGGCGAGGATTCCGCCGCCTGGATCGACAAATACAAGGACCGCGTCGCCTCGCTGCACGTCAAGGATCTGGCGCCCAGGGGCGAGAACGCCGACGAGGATGGCCAGGCCGATGTTGGCCACGGCGTACTGGATTGGGCAAAGCTCATGCCGGCGATCAAGTCGCCTGGCGTCCGAACGCTCGTCATCGAACACGACAATCCCAGCGACTACGAGCGTTTCGCTCGGCGGTCGTTTGCAACCGTTTCCGCCTGGTAGGGGAGGCATCCTTGGACGAGATCGGCGTAGGAATTATCGGTTGCGGCAACATCTCCACAATCTACTTCACCAACATACCCGACTATCGCGGCATCGCGGTCAGGGCCTGCGCGGACATGCGGCCGGAAGCGGCCGCCGCGCAGGGCGGGAAATTCGGCGTTGACGCGGTTTCCGTGGACGCGCTTCTGAAGCGCGACGACATCGGCATTGTCGTCAACCTGACGATCCCCAATGCGCATGCCTCCGTGACGTTCGACGCGCTGTCGGCGGGTAAGCATGTATTCTCTGAGAAGCCGCTTGCGGTTGATTTCGACGAAGGGCGCAAGGCGGTCGCGGAAGCTCAGACGCGCGGGCTGCTGCTCGGCTGTGCACCGGACACGTTTCTGGGCGCCGGCGGGCGGCTTGCGCGCCGGCTGATCGACCAGGGCGCCATCGGCCCCGTCCTCTCCGGCGCTGCTTTCGTCATGTCGCACGGTATGGAGCATTGGCATCCCGACCCGGAGTTCTTCTTCAAGCCGGGCGCCGGGCCGGTTCTCGACATTGGCCCCTACTACATCACCGCTCTAGTCAACCTGCTCGGACCGATCGCCCGCATCCATGCCGTCAGCTCGACCGGCTTTGCGGAGCGGGTGGTGACGGCCGACGGGCCGCGCAAGGGCGACAAGATCAAGGTGGAAACCCCGACCACGCTCCTGTCGCTTCTGGAATTTGCCGGCGGCCAGCACATGACGTTCGGTGCCAGCTGGGATGTGTGGAAGCACGGCCACATGCCGATTGAGCTTTACGGCACAGAAGGATCGATGCGCGTCGCCGACCCGAACTTCTTTGGCGGCGTGGTTGAGACGACCAAGCAAGACGGCGACTGGGTCGCCCATGACAGCGGCGACATGCCCCTTGGCGTGCCGAACTGGCCGAGCGACGCCCCGCGCCTCGCCAACTATCGAGGGCTGGGCGTAGCGGAACTGGCGGCCGCGGTGCGCAGGGGCGAGAAGAACCACGCCTCCGCCGACCTGGCCCTGCACGTGCTTGAGGTCATGAACGCTATCGTCGCGGGCGGGTCGGTTGCGATGACAACCACTGTGGAACGTCCGCCGGCGCTTGACGACGCGGACGCTGCGGCGCTGATGGGCTGAATAAGAAAAGGCTGCGCGGCCCGACATGGGCGGCGCAGCCTGTTGATGTTGGCGCGGGCGGCTATTCGGCCGCGCAGGCGATCCGAACAGTCGCGCCGCTGGCCCCACACGACGCCCCGTTCTCCTTGGTCTGAAGCGGATAGGGCGTCGCGGCGTTCACGCAAAGCGCGCTCACCATCACTTCGCCGGCGTCACAGCTTGCCTCGCCGGCGCTGGTCACGACACGGATCACCGTGCCGGGCGCGCCCGCCGGCCCGGCCTCACCTTGCGGCCCCTGAGGCCCAGGCTCACCCTGCGGCCCCGGAGCTCCGGCTTCACCCGGCGCTCCGGCCGCGCCTTCAGGTCCGGCTGGCCCCGCCGGTCCTGCCTCGCCCTGTGGTCCCGCCGGACCGGCCGGCCCAGCCGGGCCCGGCTCGCCCTGGCAGGCGGCCAATACGAAACCGGCTAAAATCGTCGCGGCGATTGCTCGTTTCATTGAATTCCCCACTGCGTCCACGCGGCCGATGCTGCACCGAACGGCTCTGTCGGTCAAAACATAAGGCCGTCAGCGGCGCGTCTCACCAATTCCACAGCGTGCCGTCTTCCAGCCGCGCCACCGGGAGATAGGCAGGCTCGTAGGGATACTTTGCCGCCAATGCTTCGTCGATATCGACGCCATGGCCGGGCTCCTCGCCCGGATGGAGATAGCCGTCGTGGAACGTGTAGGCGTGCGGGAACACTTCGTCGGTCTCCGGCGAGTGATACATGTATTCCTGGATGCCGAAGTTCGGCACCCAAAGATCAAAATGCAGCGCCGCTCCCATGCACACCGGCGAGAGATCGGTGGCGCCGTGGCACCCAGTGCGGATCTGATAGAGTTCCGCCAGCGCCGCGATCTTCCTGAGTTGCGTGATGCCGCCGGCATGCACGACCGCCGCACGGATATAGTCGCAATGCTGGTTCTGCAGGATTTCGCGGCAATCGTGGATGGAGTTGAAGATTTCGCCGATGGCGATCGGCGTCACGGTGTGCTCACGGATGAGTTTCAGCGCCTCCTGGTTCTCCGCCGGGGTCGGGTCCTCAAGCCAGAAGAGCCGGTAGGGCTCCAGACTCTTGCCGAGCCGCGCCGCCTCAATCGGCGTCAGGCGATGGTGGCAATCGTGCAAAAGGTGAAAGCCGAAGCCGTAGCGCTCGCGCACCGCCTCAAAGAGTTTCGGCGCGAAGTCGAGATACTTCTCCGTTGACCAAAGCTGCTCCTCCGGCACAGCGCCCTTGACGGCCGGCTCGTAGAACATCTTGCCGCGCGCCACGCCATAGACGGAATCGAGCCCCGGAATGCCGGACTGGGCACGTACCGCCTTGTAGCCGAGCTCCAGATATTCGCCGACCGCGTCGACCGTCTCCTCCAGGTCGCTACCGTTGGCGTGGCCATAGACCATCACGCCAGTGCGGCTCTTGCCGCCGAGGAGCTGGTAAAGCGGCAGGCCGGCCACCTTGGCTTTGATGTCCCAAAGTGCCGTATCGACGGCGCCGACGGACGCCATGGTCACCGGTCCACGCCGCCAATAGGCACCCTTGGCGAGGTAGTTCCAGATGTCCTCAATGTCGTGCGGATCGCGGCCGATCAGGCACGGCACGACATGGTCTCTGAGGTATGACGCCACCGCCAGCTCGCGGCCGTTCAGTGTGGCGTCGCCGATGCCGTGAACGCCGTCGCTGGTCATGATCTTCAGCGTGACGAAGTTGCGCCCGGGACAGGTGACGATGACCTTGGCGTCCGTGATCGTGTTGGCCATCCGTCGGTCCCCCGTCTGTTGATTGGCACGCCCTTGGGCAATGGTATCGCAGCCTTCCGTGCGCCCATCAATGCCCGGCAGGGCAACGTCGTCATTGAGCATTGCGGAGCGACCTTGCGCGGCGACGTGGCGGATGCTTTGTCCTGCCGCGCGAGGGAGGACGCCCGTTGGCCAAAGATGCGCCGAAACTGATCGACGACGATCGGCTGCTGCCGGCCGATCCCGCCATCCGCGCCATCGCCCGGCGACTCTACGACAGCGTGCGCGACCTGCCGCTTGTCTCCCCGCACGGCCACACCGACCCACGCTGGTATGCGGAGGACGCGCCGTTCCCCGATCCCGCCACGCTCTTCGTGGTGCCCGACCATTATGTCTTCCGCATGCTCTATAGCCAGGGCATCGCGCTTGAAGACCTTGGCGTACGACCGAAGAACGGGGAGGGGACCGCACCCGACCCGCGTGCCATATGGCGGCTCTTCGCGGCCAACTATCACCTCTTCCGCGGCACGCCGACCCGCATGTGGCTCGACCACGTCTTTGCAACGCTCTTCGGCTTCACCGAGCGGCTCTCCGCGGCGACGGCCGACCTTTATTTCGACCGCATCAGCGCAGCACTCGCCACGCCGGACTTTCGTCCGCGCGCGCTCTATGAGCGCTTCAACATCGAGGTGATCGCCACAACCGACAGCCCGCTTGATCCGCTATCGCACCATCAGGCGATCCGCGATTCCGGCTGGGACGGCCGCGTCGTGCCTGCCTATCGGCCTGACCCGGTCGTCGACCCGGAGTTCGAAGGCTTCCGCGCCAACGTTGACGCGTTGGGCGAAATCACTGGCTGCGACACGCACTCCTGGTCCGGCTACCTTGAAGCGCATCGCAACCGTCGCACCTTTTTCAAGAGCCTTGGGGCAACCTCGACCGATCACGGCCACGCCACAGCGCTGACCGCGAACCTTTCGCCGCTGGAAGCAGAGGCGTTGTTCGCCAAGGTCCTCACTGGCGATGTCTCGGCCGAAGAGGCGGATGTCTTTCGCGGCCAGATGCTCACGGAGATGGCGGCGATGAGCTTGGCCGACGGGCTCGTCATGCAGCTTCATCCCGGCTCGTTCCGCAACCACAATGCCGAAATCTTCGCTCGCTTCGGCCGCGACATGGGCGCCGACATTCCCGCCCGCACCGACTATGTAGCGGCGCTGAAGCCGCTCCTTGATCGCTTCGGTAACGAGACGGCGCTGACGTTCATTCTCTTCACGCTCGATGAGACCAGCTTCGGGCGCGAGCTTGCGCCGCTCGCCGGCCATTATCCCTGTCTGAAGCTCGGGCCGCCCTGGTGGTTCTTTGACAGCCCAGGCGGCATGCGCCGCTTCCGCGAGCTGACAACGGAAACCGCCGGATTCTACAACACTGTCGGCTTCAACGACGACACGCGGGCTTACCTCTCCATCTCCGCGCGCCATGACATGGCCCGCCGCATCGATTGCGGCTATCTGGCCGAGCTTGTGGCGGAGCACCAGCTAGATGAGGACGAGGCGCATGAGCTAGCGCACGATCTCGCCTACCGGCTCGCCAAGGAGGCGTACAAGCTGTGAGTGGTACAAAGGCCAATGCGCCCCGCCTTTGCAATGCAACGCTCGCCGCGCTGCCGGCCGATATCGCCCACCCGGCCTATGACCGCAGCACCGTCACCGCCGGCATTGTGCATCTCGGCATCGGCGCGTTTCACCGCGCGCACCAGGCCGTCTATGTCGACGATGTGCTCGCCGATGATCCGAGCTGGGGCATCGTCGCGGCGAGCCTGCGCAGCGCCGATACACGCGACGCGCTCTCGCCGCAGGGCGGGCTCTACACGCTCTCCGTGCGCTCCGGCGCCGGCGAGGCGCTGCGCGTCATCGGCAGCGTCATGGATGTGCTGGTCGCATCGGAGGCACGCGAGCCGCTCCTGGAGGCGATGGCCAATCCGCGGGTCAGGATCGTGTCGCTGACGATCACCGAGAAGGGCTATTGCCACGACCCGGCAACCGGTGCGCTGAACGAATCACATCCCGACATCCGCGACGACCTCCAAACGCCGGACGCGCCGAAGACTGCGCCCGGCCTCATCGTTGAGGCGCTCGCCCGCCGCCGCGCCGCAGGCGCGCCGCCCTTCACGGTGCTGACATGCGACAACCTCCCGGCCAACGGCGCGGTCGTGAAGCGCATCCTCGACCGCTTCGCGGCGCTGCGCGACGCCGATCTCGGCGCCTATGTCGCCGGCGAGTTGGCGTGTCCGTCTACGATGGTCGACCGCATCACGCCGGCAACGACCGACGCGGATCTCGTCTCCATCGCCGCGCGCCTTGGCGTCCGCGACGCCTGGCCGGTCGTCACCGAGCCGTTCTCTCAGTGGGTGATTGAGGATCGCTTTCCCGCCGGCAGGCCTCCTCTGGAAAATGTCGGCGCGGAGCTGGTAGCCGACGTCGCGCCCTACGAGGAGATGAAGCTCAGGCTCCTCAACGGCGCGCATTCCAGCCTCGCTTACCTCGGCTATCTCGCCGGTTACGTGTTCGTCGACGAGGCCATGGCCGGCCCGGCATTCGATCGCTTCGCCGCCACGCTGATGGAGGAGGTGACGCCGACCTTGAACGTGCCGGCCGGCACCGACCTGGCCGCCTACAAGCGCTCGCTCTTGGAGCGGTTCCGCAATCCGGCGCTGAAGCATCGCACGTGGCAGATCTGCATGGACGGCAGCCAAAAGCTGCCGCAGAGGCTGCTCGGCCCGATCCGCGATCGCCTGGCGCAGGGCGCGCCCATAGATTGCCTGGCGCTCGGCGTCGCCGGTTGGATGCGCTACGTCACCGGCATCGATGAAAAAGGCGAGCCGATAGACGTCCGCGATCCGTTGGCGGAGCTCCTCCGCGACATCGCCGACCGGGCAGGGCCATCGGCTGAGCGCCTGGCACCGGCGCTGATTGCCGTGGAGGAAATCTTCGGCGCCGACCTCGCCGCCGATCCGCGCTTCCAGGAGGCAGTGACGCAGGCTTTGGCGGGGCTTTATGAAACTGGCGCAAAGCGCGCCGTGGCTGAGGTGGCCTCTCCACGCAACTGACCGGCGTGTGGTGCGAAACTCAGCACCCTGGACGAGAGCGCCGCTCCAGCCCATAAAGTCGGCCTGCGACACAAGCGGCGCTTTGACGCCACAACCAAACCGACGGAGCGCCATGAGCGACGCGCGCGTGCCCTTTCTGACAGCCTTGGAGAGGAAGGCACTGTGGCTGGCGACGTGGACCATCCACAACGCCAACCACCTGCGGCCGAATGACGACGGCCTGAAGGTCGGCGGTCACCAGGCGTCGTCCGCGTCGCTGGCGACGATCATGGCCGTGCTCTACGGCGCGGTGCTAAGGCCGGAGGACCGCGTTGCGGTGAAGCCGCACGCCTCGCCCATCTTCCACGCGCTGCAATATCTGTTCGGCGAACAGACGCGCGAAAAGCTTGAGCGCTTCCGCGCTTATAAAGGCGCGCAATCCTATCCCTCGCGCACCAAGGACATCGACGACGTCGACTTCTCCACCGGCTCGGTCGGCCTCGGCGTGGCGCAGACTTTGTTCTCCTCGCTGGTGCAGGATTACGTGCGCGCCAAGGGCTGGTCGAGCCGCCCGGCGGGGCGCATGGTGGCGCTCGTCGGCGACGCGGAGATGGACGAGGGCAACATTTTCGAGGCGCTGCTGGAGGGCTGGAAGCACGGCGTCCAGAATTGCTGGTGGATCATCGACTACAACCGCCAGAGCCTCGACGCGGTGATCCGCGAGGGCCTGTGGGAGCGCTTTGAGACGGTCTTTCGTGGTTTCGGTTGGGATGTCGTCATCCTCAAATACGGTTCGCTGCTGAATGCTGCGTTTGAGGAGGAGGGCGGTGAGGCGCTGCGGGCGTGGATCGATCAATGCCCCAACCAGGTCTACTCGCTGCTTTGCTTCCAGGGTGGCGCGGCTTGGCGTCAGCGCCTTCTTGACGAGATCGGCGACCAGGGGCCGGTCACACGGCTGATCGAGCGCCGCTCGGATGAGGAGCTTGCCGCCTTGATGACAAACCTCGCCGGCCACGACATCCCCACGCTGCTTGAAGCGTTCGAGGATGCCGCGTCCGACGAGCGGCCGAAATGCTTCATCGCCTACACGATCAAAGGCTTCGGCCTGCCGTTCCAGGGCCACAAGGACAACCATGCCGGCCTGATGACGACCGCCCAGATGGAGGCGTTCTGCGCGGCCATGGGCGTGGCGGAGGGCGAGGAATGGGCGCCTTACGCGGCCCTCGGCGTGGAGGAGCAGGCGTTCCGCGACTTTCTCTCAGAGGCGCCGTTCGTGAAGCAGGGCCGGCGGCGGCTGAAGGCGGCGCGCATTCCCGTGCCCGACACGCTGCCGCTTCCCACGGCGCAGACCATGTCCACGCAGCAGGGCTTTGGCCTGATCCTCTCCGACCTTGCGAAAGAAGACGATCCGCTCGTCGACCGCATCGTCACCGCCTCGCCCGACGTGACCGTCTCCACCAATCTCGGCGGCTTCGTAAATCGCCGCGGGCTGTTCGCCAAGGACGCCATGGCCGACCAGTTTCGCAAGGAGCGCATCCCCTCAACGTTCACCTGGGAGTTCTCGCCGAAGGGACAGCACTTCGAGCTGGGGATCGCTGAGAGCAATCTCTTCATCCTCCTCTCAGCGCTTGGCCTGTCGCACACGATAGAAGGCGAGCGGCTCATCCCCATCGGCACGCTTTACGATCCGTTCATCCTGCGCGGCGCCGATCAGCTCAACTACGCCTGTTATCAGGATGCCCGCTTCATTCTCGTGGCGACGCCGTCCGGCGTGTCGCTGGCGCCGGAAGGCGGCGCGCATCAATCGATCGGCACGCCGCTTCTCGGCATTGCACAGGACGGCCTCTCCGCCTTCGAGCCGGCCTATGTGGACGAAGTGGCGATCATCCTGCGCTGGGCGTTCGACTATCTGCAGCGCGACGGGGAGGGCGATCCGGACGAAGAGACGTGGCTGCGCGACGAAACCGGTGGCTCCGTCTATCTCCGCCTCTCCACACGGCCGCTGGAGCAGATCGCGCGCGACGTATCGGAGCCGCTGGCGACGGACATCGTCAACGGCGCTTATTGGATGCGCCGCCCCGGCCCCAATGCGCAGGTGGTGATCGTCTATCAGGGCGTCGTTGCGCCCGAAGCCATCAATGCCGCCGGCCTGCTCGGCGAGGACCGCCGCGATATCGGCGTGCTCGCCGTGACCTCGGCCGATCGTCTCAACGCCGGCTGGCAGGCGGCGGAACGCGCGCGGCAGCGCGGTGTCGTGAATGCCATGAGCCACATCGAGCGGCTGCTTGCGCCGCTTTCGCGCGAATGCGGGCTGGTCACCGTGATCGACGGCCACCCCGCGACTTTGAGCTGGCTCGGCGGCGTCTACGGTCACCGCACCAAGTCGCTCGGCGTGGAGCATTTTGGGCAGACCGGCGACATCGCCGACCTCTATCGCCATTACGGCATCGACGCCAACGCCATCGCGCACGCGGCGCAGGCCGTCACCGCCGGTCGCCCCGTGCGCCATCTCACGGCGCTGCCTTAAGCCGTCGCGCTGCGCTTCTCCAGATAGGCCACCAGCCGCACCAGCGGCCACAGGATGATTAGATAGATCGCCGCTGCTGCCAGCAGCGGACTGGGATTGGCCATCAGCGCCTGTGCGTCGAACGCCTGCTTCAAAAGATCGGGCATGGCGACGAATGATGCCAGCGACGTGTCCTTGACGATAGCGATGCAATTGCTGGTCTGCGGTGGCGTGGCGATGCGGATGGCCTGCGGTATGACGACCTTGAAAAGCGTGACGGTGAACGGCAGGCCGAGCGACCGCGCCGCCTCGAACTGCCCCGGCGGAATCGCCATGATCCCGGCGCGAAAAACCTCCGCCGTGAACGCCGCGAGCACGATGGAGAGCGCCAGCGTCGCTGACGTGAATGAGTTCAGCCGAATGCCGACAAAGGGCAGCGCGTAATAGATGACGATGAGCACGACCAGGATCGGCAGTGCCCGAAAGATGTCGATGAAGCCGATCGCGAGAAGGCGGATCGGCTTCGGCCCATAAAGCCGTCCGACGCAGATGAGAACGCCGGCCACTGTGCCGAGCACCATCGCCGTGACCGCAAGATAGAAGGTGTTGATCAGGCCGCGCCCCAGCATCGGCATGGCTCTGAGCATCACGTCGGCATTGAAAAAGGTATCGATCAGCCCCGACACGGCAGACCTCCGGGTTCATTCAAAGCGTGAGGTTAGAGCGCTTTTTCAGAATCAGGGAGGGGCAGGCGCTCGCCGAGCGCTGAAGCGGCGCCGCTGCCCAAAGCGAAAGGGAGCGGCCGTCGCCGCTCCCTTCAACGAACTTGGCAAATGAGACCGGTCGCTACTCAGCCTGCGGGATGGGCAGCACCTCCACGGTGGACGTGCCCTCATCAGGCGGCACGCCAAGCCACTTCTCGTGCAGCATGGCCATCGTGCCGTCCTGCTTAATCTCCGTGATGGCGTCGTTGACGCGCTCCAGGAGCGGTGATCCCTTGCCGAGCATGATGCCGTAACGGTCGTCCTGCTTGATGCGCTCAACCACGTGCATGGCCGGCATCTGCTTGAACGCGAACTGAAGGCCGGCGATGTCGCTGATGGCGCCGGCGACGCGCCCGTTCTGGGTGTCGAGCAGAAGGTCTTGCTGCGTGTTGTAGCCCTTCATCTCGCTGAAGCCGTACGTCTCCATGTTCTCCTGCACCCAGGCTTCGCCGGTGGACGTGGAGAGTACGCCGACGGGCTTGCCCTTCATGTCGGCGAGGCTTGTCACGCCGGAATCCTTCGCTGAGGCAAGCGCCATGTCGCTGTCGTAATAGCCCTGCGTGAAGGATTGGTTCTGAAGGCGCTCGTTGGTGATGGTGATCGTTGAGATCGCCATATCGATGCGGCCGGAGCTGGTGGCGGCGAAAAGCGCCTGGAAGCCGAGATCCTGGATTTCAACTTCAGCGCCCGCGCGCTTGGCGATCTCTTGAACGAGGTCGACCTCAAAGCCCTCAAACGTCCCGTCTTCCTTCTTGTTCTCCCAAGGCGGATTGGCCGGATAGGCGCCGACTTGCCACGTCTCCGCCAGCGCCGATGCGCCTGACCCAAGAGCAACACTGGCCGCAATGAAGACCGATGCGAGCACTTTCAGTTTCATTTCACCTCTCCCTGTTTGGGCCGCCTGAGCGGCACGGCCGGTCGCAGCCGGCACTTATCGTCACGCCATGGCGGTCGCGATGCGGTCGCAGGCCTCGGCAATCTGCTTGCTGTCGCGGCACACGCACATCCTTAAAAACGCCCTCGACGACTCGCCAAAGAGCCAACCCGGAGCAAGCCCGACCTGTGCTTTCTCCAGAATACGCATGCACGATTGCGTGGAATCGGCCTCGCCGGCAATCGAAAACACGACATACATGCCGCCGCGCGGCTTCGCCGGCAGGATCAGGCTGTTGGATGCCGCCAGCGCGGAATAGGCGGTCTCCACGCCTTCGCGGCTGCGCTCACGCACCTTTTTGACAAACGGCTCACCGTCGACGATCGCGGCGCGTGCGCCGGCCTGAATGCACGCCGCCGTTCCGCTGTTCATGTATTGCGTGATTGCCGCCAACGAACTCGCAACGGACGGCGGGTGCGTCAGCCAGCCGATCCGCCATCCGGTCATCGCCCAGGCCTTGGAGAAGCCGTTTACGCTGAGCACCAGGTCCTCCGGCTCCGCGAGCCGGATGACGGATGGTGCGGCTTCGGCATCGAAGGCGAGGCGATTGTACATCTCGTCGCTGACGATCCACACGCCGGTGCGGCGGCTGAACTCAATCAGCGCTTCCAGTTCCGCGTCGCTCGCCGTCCAGCCGAGGGGATTGGACGGCGTTGAGAACATGATCGCCTTGGTGCGCGCGTCGCAGGCGTCGAAGAGCTTGTCGAGATCGAGCTTCCAATCGCCGTCGACATAGTCGAGCGCCACGGCGCGGGGGTCGCCGCCAGCGATCTGGATCGCCTGCTTGATGTTCGGCCATTGCGGCTCGACATAGACGACGTTGCTGCCCTGCTCGACGATGAGCGACAGCGCCAGATGTACCGATTGCATGCCGCCCGGCGTGACCGTGGAGCGTAGCACCGGAATGTCGCGGCCATGCAACCGCGTGAGATAGGCCGACAACGCCTCCGTCAAAGCCGGCAGGCCGCGCATGTCGGGCACATAGAATGTCATGCCCTGGTCGAGCGCATCTTTGGCGGCGCTGCGGATGAACTCCGGAGTGACGAGATCGCCCTCGCCGTACCACAGCGTGATGGCGTCGGGGATCGACTTCGCCCTGACCGCCAGCTCCGCGATATTCTCCGTCTCCAGATCCATGATCTGCGGGCGGATGCGTTCGTAGGCTTGGGGCGTGGGTGTTCGGTCGGGCAGCGGCATCTTGATCAATCCTGGAAATCCGGTGGCCGGCGGATCGCCGTGGGTCTGTCATGCCGAGACAAAAGCGACAAAGTTCTGCGCGGCACTGAAGCCCGTCCTTTCACCGTTGCAATAACCTTCCAACAAAACTGTATCCATTTCAAGCTTGAAGGTTTTACCGCGATCCATCAACATGGCGGCCTGAAACGGGAGAGATGGGTTTGCCGGCGAAGCCGAAGCTGAGCGCCGGTGCGGCAACGTTATCCGGCGTGTCGCCCGCCAGCCTTCGCGCGCAGATCTACGCCGACCTGCGCCACCGATTGCAGCGCGCCGCGTTCGGCGCCGGCCACCGCTTTGTCGACACGGAGGTCGCCGCCGCGTTCGGCACATCGCGTATGCCGGCGCGCGAGGCGCTGATGGCGTTGGCTTCGCAGGGCTTTCTGCACCAGACAAGCCGCGGCTTCGTGGTGCCTGAGCTTTCCCCCGAAGACATCCGCGACATCTTTGCGGTGCGCAAGCTTCTGGAACCGGAAGCGGCCGCGCTTGCCTCGCGTCGTCTGGACGAAGACGGCATTACCGCCATCAAAGCCGCACGCGACATGGCGCGCGCCGCCTGCGCGGCGGACAATATCGACGCGCTGATGGAATCCAACATCGCCTTCCGCGCCGCGTGGCTTTCCGCAGTCAGCAATCGCCGCCTCGTGGAAACGATCGAGAGCTTCCGCGACCACATTCAAACCGTCCGCACCGCAACGCTCCATCGCCCCGAGACCCGTATTGTGGTCTTGAGCGGGATTGAGGATCTGACTGCTGCTTTTAGTAAGCGCGACGCAGAAGCCATGCGCGCCCGCATGCTGGCTTTCCTGAACGCAGCCGAACGCGAGTTCTTCAACGCGGTGCACGATGATCTGACAGCCGCGGGAGAGCGCCAATGACCAACCCGCTCACCGGTCCGGCCCGCTTCAAGCTCGGTGTCTTCTCCGCCAATGCCGATGGCGGCCTGGCGCTCACCACGGTGG
Organism: Afifellaceae bacterium; assembly: GCA_028284625.1. GTDB lineage: Bacteria > Pseudomonadota > Alphaproteobacteria > Rhizobiales > Afifellaceae > DASWJZ01. The sequence goes on from JANQRH010000026.1 coordinate 134,681, forward strand.
CGGAGCGATGGAAGGCGACGTGGCCGGACAATCTGGCCGCGGCGCGCATCGCCGATGAAGGCGGGTTCGATTTCTTCTTGCCTATCGCTCGCTGGGCCGGCTTCGGCGGCAAGACGCGTGCGCGGGAATGGTCGTTTGAGACCTTCACTTGGGCAGCCGGGCTGGCGGCGGTGACGCAGCGCATGGCGATCTTCGCGACCGTGCACGTGCCGCTCGTTCACCCGATCTACGCCGCCAAGGCACTGGCGACGGTCGATCACATTTCCGGCGGGCGCGCCGGCCTCAACATCGTGGTTGGCTGGAACCCGAAGGAGTTCGCCATGTTCGGCGCCACGCCGGACGAGCGTGGCTACGAGCGCGCCGGTGAATGGATCACCATCATGGAGCGCGCCTACGCCGCCAACGAGCCGTTTGATTTCGACGGCGACTACTACAAGCTCGCCGGCGTGGTCTCTAAGCCCGCCTCCGTCCAGGTGCCGCGGCCCGTCACCATGAACGCCGCCTTCGGTGGGCCGGGGCGCGAGTTCGCAGCCCGTCACTGCGACTTCCTGTTCTCCACCTTCACCGATATCGAGGATGGCCGTCGGCACCTGGCCGACATTCGTACCCGCGCCGAGGTCGCCGGACGCGAGATCGGCGCCTACACGGTCTGCCATGTCGTCTGTCGCGAGACCCAGAGCGAGGCGGAAGACGCCTATGAGCGCTACGCAGTGCGCGAGGCCGACCACGAGGCGGTCGACAATCACATGGCCGGCAAGAAGGAATTCTCCGGCTCGCACGATGAGAGTGCCTATCGCGATTATCGCCAGCGGTTCGCCGGCGGTGCCGGCACCTATCCGCTGATTGGAACGCCTGAGGCGATCGCCGGAGAGATCGCCGACATCGCCGCGGAAGGCTGGTCGGGTGCGGCGCTGTCTTTCCTTAACTACACGAACGAAATGCCGTTCTTCATCGAGCGCGTATTTCCGCTTCTGAAAGAGGCCGGGCTCAAAGAATGAGATGGACAATCAGGCCGGCCCGCTTGGGCCTGCCTGATATGAGGGGAGTATCTGCGTGTTTGACCTCAAGAATCCGGCGCTGAAGCGCCGCCTCACCGATGGGCCGGCGCTCGGCACCTATTGGTTTGCGCTGGGCAATATCCCGATGATCGAAGCCGCACTCGATGCCGGCGCGGAAGCGATCGTCATCGACATGCAGCACGGATTGTTTGAGCGCGCCGCATTGGAGGCAGCGGTCGCCGCCGTTCCGTCGGGCGCATCCTGCCTTGTGCGCGTGGAGGACGACACGCCGACATCCATCGGCCGCGCGCTCGATGCGGGCGCGGAAGGCATCCTCGTTCCGATGGTGGAGACCGGCAAGCAGGCACGCGCCGCAGCGGCAGCCTGTCACTATCCGCCGAAAGGCATCCGTTCCGGCGGCGGCCTCCAGCCGATGCGTGACTTTCAGACCTATATCGATGTTGCGCCGGATGCGATCGCCGTCGGCGTCATGATCGAGACGGCAAAGGGCGTGGAGAACGCGGAGAAGATCGCCGCCGCAGAGAATGTCGATTTCGTCTTCATCGGCACCGGCGACCTGGCGTTGTCGCTTGGCACGGCACCCGGTTCCGAAGCGCACAATGCGGCGTGTCGAAAAGTCCTTGAGGCTTGCCGCCGGGTCGGCACGCCTTGTGGCATCTTTACGTTCAGCGGTGAGGCGGCGGCCGCGCGCATCGCTGAGGGCTACGCCATGACGGTGGTCGCCAACGACGTCTCCGCAGCGAGCGCGCACTTCAACGCGGCGCAATCCGCCTTCAAGGGCGCACGGCCGCATCCTGTCGCGACGGCATCGAATGTCGGCGCAGAATCATCTCTGGCCGCTTTCGCGCTCGCCATTCAGACCGGCCGCATCCGCGTGATCGACTTGACGCAGACGCTCAATCCTCAGACGCCGGTCATCGCGCTGCCGCCTGAGTTTGTGCAGACGCCAGCCTTCGAGATGTCGGAGCTGTCGCGCTACGACGAGCGTGGCCCCGCCTGGTATTGGAACATTTTCGCTTGCGGCGAGCACACCGGCACACATTTCGATGCGCCGGTCCATTGGGTGACCGGCAAGGATCTGCCGGACGGCTACACAGACACGATCTCCGTGCAGCGCATGATCGCGCCGGCCTGCGTCATCGATTGCTCCGCCGAGGCGGCAAAGGACGAGAAGTTCCTTCTCACCCGCGCGCATGTCGAGGCCTGGGAGGCCACGCACGGCATCGTGCCGGAGGGCGCGTGGGTGCTCTTCCGCACCGATTGGTCGAAGCGCACCGACCCGGTCGCCTTCCTCAACGCGCAGGCCGACGGCCCGCACGTGCCCGGTCCCGATCCGGACTGCGTGCGCTACCTGGCTTATGACCGGCGCGTCACAGGCTTCGGCGTGGAATCGGTCGGCACCGACGCCGGCCAGGCCTTCGCGTTCGAGCCGCCATTCCCGGCGCATGCGCTCATGCACGGGTCGAACAAATTCGGGCTGGCGAGCCTGTGCAATCTCGACCTCCTGCCGCCGAAGGGGGCGGTCATCGTCACCGCACCTCTGAAGATTGAGAAGGGCTCCGGCAGCCCGTTGCGCGTGTTGGCCCTGGTGGAGCATTAGGAGCTGTGCTTTGAAGGGGGCCTCATCAAGGTCCGCTGATGTTTACCCGCCGCCGCTTCACCCAATCGTCGCTCGCCGCACTCGCTGCCGCCATGGCTATGCCGACACACGCCAAGCAATCGACAACCGCCAAGGCGGCCGGCTTTCGCGTGCCGGAGGAATCGGCGCCGCATGAGCTGACCTTCATGCAATGGCCGTCGACGATGGAGGTCTACGACGATTGGGATCACCGGGCGGCCACGCAGGAGGTGATCGCCGAGATCGCCAACACGGTTGCGGAATTCGAGCCGGTCATCATGCTGATGGCCGAGGAGCACCGGCGCTCCGCGCGCCGCATCCTGTCCGCGTCGGTCGAGATCTGGGACATCCCGACGGAAGACCTCTGGTGCCGCGATTCCGGTCCGATTTTTGCCATCGACGGCAAGGGCGGGATCGCGGTGACGCATCTCAACTTCAACGGCTGGGGCAATCGCGAAACGCATGTGCATGACGGCAAGGTCGCCCGGCGCGTAGCGGAGCGCCTGAGCCTGCCCTTCTTCGATAACGACGTGGTGGGCGAGGGCGGTGGCGTGGAGACCGACGGCGACGGCACGCTGATGGCGCACGAAAGCTCCTGGGTGCTGCCCAACCGCAATGCCGGGACGCGTGACGAGATCGAACGGGTCCTGCTTGATGCCTACGGTGCCGACAAGATGATCTGGGCGCCGGGCCTCGCCGGCCATGACGTCACCGACTACCACATCGACGGGCTGGCCCGCTTCGTGAAGCCGGGGCAGGTGGCCATCCAGATCGGCGATCGCATGTGGCCGGACGACATCTGGTCGCGCACCGACTTTGAGACCTACGAGATTCTATCGAATGCAACGGACGCCAAAGGCCGCGCCTTGGAGCTGGTGAAGCTGCCGGTGCCGGACCACGACTGGGAATCGTCCTTCGCCAACTATTATGTCTGCAACGGCGGCATCCTGGCGTCGGAGTCCGCCGATCCGGCTGCCAACGAGGAGGCGATGGCCGTTCTGGAGGGCCTCTATCCCGGCCGCGAGCTGGTGTTGCTGGAAACCGATATTCTCGGAGATGCCGGCGGCGGCATCCACTGCGCCACACAGCAAATGCCGAAGGTGTAACGCGGCCTGTAGGCCGCTAAACCACGCGCCCCGGATTCAGAATACCGGCCGGGTCGAGCGTCGCTTTCAGGCGCCGCATCAATTCAATGGCCGCGTCCGATCGGCTGAGCGGCAGATAGGCCTTCTTGAGTTGGCCGATGCCGTGCTCCGCACTGACCGCCCCGCCGACGCGCCCGACGGCCTCGTAGACGACCTCGTCGATCGCCGTCTTGGTTGCCGCATCCGGTTTCGTGTCGAAGCCGACGACGAAGTGCAGATTGGCGTCGCCGATATGCCCGTAGGTCTGGCGCACCACGTCGGGCCAGCGCTCGCCGATTTCTTTATTGATCGCGGCTGCGGTTTCCACGATCTGGCCGATCGGCACCGAAACGTCGAAACTGGCCACGCCGCCAAAAGCTTGCCGATAGGTCGCCGGCCCCTCGTCACGTGGTGCCCAGATGCGCCGAGCCTGATCCACGGACGTGGCGATCACCGCATCGGTGACCCATCCGGCCTCAAGACCCTCCGCCAGGAATGCCTCTAGCCGCGCGTTCTCTTCCGCCTCGTCATTGCCACGAGTCTCGATGATGACGGACATCGGCGGCACCGCCTCAAGCGGCAGATCAAAGCCGCCCTTCGTCGTCATGTAGGTCAGGAAGTCCGACCACATCGCCTCAAAGGCCGATAGCGACGGCCCAAGCGACCGTCTTGCCGCGGCAAGCGCCGTGGTGACTTCGGCGGGGCCGGCGAGCGCGACAAGCGCCGTCGCCACAGCGGGGCGATGCGGCGAAAGCCTCAGCACCGCGCGCGTCACGACGCCGAGCGTGCCTTCCGTGCCGATGAAGAGCTGCTTCAAATCATAGCCGCTGTTGTTCTTCACCATGTTGTTCATATCGGCGAGCACGGTGCCGTCGGCGAGCACGGCTTCCAGGCCCAGCACATGCACGCGCGTCATGCCCGTCCCGATCACACGAATGCCGCCGGCATTGGTGCCGATCACGCCGCCGATCGTGCAGGAGCCGCGCGCCCCGAGGTCGATGCCAAGCTCCAGATCGTGCTCAAGCGCGGCCTGTTGCGCCGCCTCTAGCGTTGTGCCTGCCTTCACGACCATCGTGGCGGCGAGCGGATCGACGGCCTCCACGCCGGCAAGCTTCTCAAGCGACAGCGCGATCTCGTCCCTGCGGCAGGAGGCGCCGCCGGCCAGCCCCGTGAGCCCGCCCTGCACAACGATCCTCTGTCCTCGTTCGGTGCAGAGCGCCAGGCATTTTGCGACGCCTTCCGTGTCCGCCGGCTTGAGGAGCAGCACCGGCGCGGCTTCGCTCCAGCCGGTCCAGTCCGCCGCGCGGGCGGACAGCACATCGGCGTCGCTGATCACATTCGCCGCGCCGATGAGCGACGAGAAATCGCCTGCCGTCAGGTGCGAAGGCCCGGAAGGGGCGAGGGAGGATTGCGCCATGATTCGCGTCAGGCGGCCGCCCCAGTATCGGATCGCGCCGACACGCCACGCGGATGCGCCGCGCCGAGCACCGACGATTTAAGCTCGCCGAGGCGCGTCCAGAGCGCCTTCTGTTCGCTCTCGCTGAAGCCGGCAAACAACTCGCCGATCCACTCCGCGTGCGCCACCGCCATCTCCGCGAAATCCTCGCGGCCCTTCTCCGTCAGCCGCACGCGCACCGCGCGCCGATCGGCCTCAGAGATGTTGCGCTCAATCAGTCCCGCTTGCACCAGCCGTTCTACCAGCCCGGTGACGTTGCCGTTGGAGACCATCATACGGCGCGACAGTTCCCCGAGCAGCAATCCATCCTCGAAGCGCTCAAGCTGCGCCAACAGATCAAAGCGCGGCAGCGTCGTGTTGAAGCGCTCGCGCAGCCGCCGCCGCATCTCGACTTCGATGAGATTGGTGCAAGCCAGGAGCCGCAGCCAGAGCCTGAGCTCCGTGGCGTGGTCCTGAGGCCGCTCCACCACCTTCGACTCCGCGTCGAGATGGCGGTCGGACTTGGCAATCTCCCGGATCGGCGGCACGGACTCCCCGCTGTCACTGGCGTTGTTCAGGCGCGCGCCGTGCCGTGCCCGATGACACGTCGCACAATTGCTTCATAGTTAAACAGTCACGGCACCCGCCACAAGCTTGCCGCGCCGATTTCGGCAACCTCAGGTCGCTGCCAGCCAGTCGGGATCGATCTCCGGCAGCGGGATCGCCGCCTTCAGCTCGGCGGTATAGGGATGCTCCGGATGATCGAAGAGGGGGCCGGTCGGCCGGTTCTCAAGGATACGCCCGCCGCGCATGACGATCACACGGTCGCACAGGCGACGCACGACAGAAAGGTCGTGGCTGATGAAGAGCACCGTCAGCTTGAGCTCGCTCTTCAGGCGTTCCAGCAGGCTCAGAATTTGCGCCTGACTGGAGACGTCGAGCCCGGAGACGATCTCATCGGCGAGCACGAAGCGCGGCTTCAGCGCGATCGCGCGCGCGATCCCGACGCGCTGCCGCTGGCCGCCGGAAAGCTCGTGCGGATAGCGTGCTGAAAAAGCCGGCGGCAGGCCGACTATCTCCAGCGTGGCCGCTGCAAGGTCATGCGCCTCGCTTGCCGATGTCGCCACGCCGTGGAAGAGAAGCGGACGCGCAATCGTTCGCCCGACGGTCAGGCGCGGATTGAGCGACGACAGCGGGTCCTGAAAGATCACCTGCAGATCGCGACGAAGCGGCCGCAGCGCATTGTCGTCGCGATGCGTGATGTCCGAGCCTGCGAAGTGGATCGCTCCGTCCGTCGGATCGATCAGCCTGACCAACGTCCGCCCGAGCGTTGTCTTGCCGGAACCCGACTCGCCCACCACGCCGACGACCTCGCCTTCGGCAACCTTAAAGCCGATATCGTGGAGAATCTCTACCATCGGCCGCGGCCTGAAGAGAGGCTTGCGGTTGGGATCGGGGAGGGCGACGCAGAGACCCTCCACACTGAAGAGTGGCGCGCTCATCGTCCCGCCTCCGACCAAGCCGCGTCGGCGCGCCTGATCTCCTGCCAGGTCGATTCAATCACCTCAGCCGGCACCGGCAGAAGCGATTCCTCCGGCCGATCGTAGCGTGGCGTCGCCGCGATCAGCGCAGCTGTGTAAGGATGCTTCGGCTGAGCAAAAAGGCTCTCTGCATCGGTATCCTCCACCACCGAGCCGCCGAAGAGCACCGTCACCTTGCGGCAGATCTTGGCGACGACGCCGAGGTCGTGCGTGACGAAAAGGAGCGCCGTGCCGTGGCGCTCCTGCATCTCGGCGATGAGCCGCAGGATCTGCTTCTGCACCGTGACATCGAGCGCCGTGGTCGGCTCGTCCGCCACGATCAGCTTCGGCTCCGCGGCAAAGGCGGAGGCGATCAAAACGCGCTGGCGCATGCCGCCGGAAAGCTGGTGCGGATAGGAGGCGAGCACGCGCTCCGGATCAGAGATGTGCACTTCGCCCAGAAGCTGAAGCGCGCGGTCGCGCGCCGCGCCGCGGCTGAGGCCAAGGATGGCGGTGAGCCGGTCGGTCATTTGGCCGGTGATGCGCCGCACCGGATTGAGCGCGGTGAGCGGGTCCTGCGGGATAAGGGCGGAGGTATGCGCGATGAGCTGCCGCTGGTCGCGGTGGCGCATGGTCAAAATGTCCTGGCCGCCGAGCCGCACCGAACCGGCAAGCACCGTGACGGCATGTGGCAGGATGTCGAAGATCGTCTTGCCGATCATCGTCTTGCCGGCGCCGCTTTCGCCGACCAGCCCGCGCACCTCGCCCGGCGCGACGTTCAAGCTGACGCTCCGCAGGAGCCGGTGACTCGAATCCGCTTTCAGCGCGATGGAGAGATCGCTGATGTCGAGAAAGGGCGCGCTCATTGCAGCACCGGATCGAAGCGGTCTTTCAGCCCCTCGCCGAACTGCCCGAAGGCAAGCACGGTGAGGAAAAGCACGATGAGTGGGAACACGAGCACCCACCAGGCGAAGTGAATGATCGTGCGGCCTTCCGCGATCATGCCGCCCCAGGTCGGGTCGTCGGTGGAGATGGAGAGGTTCACGAAGGAGAGGATCGCCTCAACGATGACGGCAATCCCCATCTCCAGCGACAACAACGCCACGATGGCCGGCAGAACGTTGGGCAGCACTTCCTTCACGAGAATGGCGGCGCGCGTCAGGCCCACAATGTGGGCACTGTCGACGTAATCCATACGCCGCTGCACCAGCGCCTCCGCGCGCACCACGCGGCAGAAGCGGATCCAGTCGATGACGATGATGGCGAGGATCACCGAATGCAGGCCGGTGCCGATCACAGCCACGAGCAGGATCGCAAAGAGCACCGGCGGGAATGCCATCCACACATCGACGATCCGCGATACGATCTGATCGACCCAGCCGCCGTAGTAGCCGGCAAGCAGACCCAGCACCGAACCGATGATGCAGGCGACGGGTGCGGCTACGAACGCCACGGTAAGCGCCACGCGGCTGGCATAGATAATGCGCGAGAGCACATCGCGGCCGAGCCCGTCCGTGCCCAGCAAATAGCCTGGCTCCGCGCCGGCCATCCAGGCCGGCGGCAGACGCTGCAGGAGCAGGTCCTGCGCCAGCGGATCGTGCGGCGCGATGAACGGCGCAAAGATCGCCGTAATCACCACCAGCCCCAGCCATCCGCCGGAGAGGATCAGCCGCCACGAGCGTCGGCGTCGCCGCGTGAGGACGGCCTCAGCCATGGCGGAGCCGCGGATTGAGGATGGCGTAAAGCAGGTCGATCGCCAGATTGATGCCGACAAAAAGCACGGCGAAGAGAATGACGATGCCCTGAATGAGCGGCAGGTCGCGATTGATCACTGCATCGATGGCGAGATTGCCGAGGCCTTCGTAGGAGAAGATGCGCTCGATGATGACCGTGCCGCCGATGAGGAACGTCAGCTGCACGCCGGTCAGCGTCAGCGTCGGCAAAAGCGCGTTGCGCATAGCATCGTGCAGGATGACGCGGCTTTCGGAGAAGCCCTTGGTGCGCGCCAGCATGACGTAGTCCTGGCGGATGGTCTCCTTCAGCGACGCTTTGAGGAGCTGCGCGATCACCGCCGCAAGCGGCAGCGCCAAGGCAACCGCCGGCATGATCATGTGGTCGAGCAGGTTGAGCGTGATGTCGAGCCGCAGCCTGAGCAGGCTTTCCACCAGGTAGAACTGGGTCACGAAGGGCAGGTCGAGCGTCGGCGACACGCGGCCAGAAATCTCAAAGATCGGCCAGGCAACGCCGAGCGTCAGGATCAGCGCCAGGCCCCAGAGAAAATCCGGCACCGACAGCGCAATGCCGTTCACCACATCGACGCCAGCCTCGGCTGGTGTCTCGCGCCAGCGCGTTGCGACGAAGGCAAGCGCCGCGCCCAGCACGATTGCGATCCCGAGCGCCAGCAGGCTGAGCTCAAGCGTGGCGGGCAGGCGGCCGAGCACAATGGTGAGCACGTTCTGGCGAAGCGAGATCGAGGTGCCGAAATCGCCCTGCAGCACGCCGCCGAGCCAGATGACGAATTGCTCCGGAATCGAGCGGTCGAGGCCGTAAAGTGCGGTGAGGCGGGCGATGTCCTCCTCAGACGCGCCCGGCGGCAGCATCATGGCGATTGGGTTGCCCGGCGCGACGCGGATGACCACGAACACGATCACCGCCACGCCGAACAGCGTGACGAGCGTGGTCGCGATCCGCGTGGCGATGGCGCGCAGGATGTTCATATCCGTTGCGCCGTCGCCCGATCTCGATGGGGAAAGCCCGGCATCGCAACCCCCTTTATCGTCATGCCCGGACCTGATCCGAGCATCCATTCCGTAGCGCTTGGCCGATCGAAACCGTCACGGATTGGATTGCCGGGTCAAGCCCGACAATGACGACAGGGATAGGCTCTCGCCGGGCTTGTTCGGGCGTGCCGAACTAGCCCGCCGGCTTCATCAGGTTCGGCTGCACGGCGCCTGAGACGTGCGGCGTGACATCGACACTGTCGGCAAACACGATCGGCTGCACATATTGCAGGAGCGGAATGACCGCGCCCTGTTCCGCGATGTGTTTATCGACCGCCTTGTAGCCGGCGATGCGTTTTTCCTCGTCCGGCTCGCCCCAGAGCGGGCCGATCATGCCCATGATGTCTTCGCCGTCCCACACCGAATGCGGCGAGGGGCCGAACATGGCAAAGCCAGTGGATGTCGACGGGTCGCCGATGGAGTTGCCCCAATTGTAGAACGCCGCGGGAGCCAGCGTGTCGGCGGCGCGCAGCTCGAAGTGCTTGGCGATCTCGTAGACTTCGATCTCCGCCTCAATGCCGACCTTGCGCCACATGCCGACGATCGCCTGGATCATCTCAAAATCCTTCGGCTTGAAGCCGCGTGTCGTCTGGATCTTGAAGCTGACCGGATTGTCGGTCGAGTAGCCGCTTGCCGCGAGCAGTTCCGTGGCTTTGTCCGGATCGTAGGGCACTGAGATCGACGGATCGTAGGCGTCATATTCCGGCGTCTGCAATGTGTCGATCTTCACGCCGTAGCCATTGAGCAACCGATCGATGAGGAGCTGCTTGTCGATGGCGTGGCTGGCGGCAAGCCGCACGTTCTTGTCGGTCATCGGCTCAACATCGTTGATGAAGATCATCGCGATGTCGGAGACCGGCGTGGTGACGCCCTTCAGGCCGGGCTTCGCCTTCAGCCGGTCGAACTCCTCATAGGGAATGTCGAAGACCACGTGACTCTTGCCGGAATCGATCTCCGCCACGCGGCTGGTTGCGTCCGGCACGAACTTGATGACCACCGACTTGAAGGCCGGCGCGCCGCCCCAATAGCCGTCATGCGCCTCAAGCCGGAGAAAGGCGTTCCTCTCAAACTGCACGACCTTGTAGGGACCGGAGCCGACCGGCGCGTTCTCAAAACCTTCCGCGCCCACGCTCTCGTAATAGGCCTTGGGCAGCACGTAGCCAGTGAGGAAGCCCATCCACTTGAAGAGCGTCGGCTCAAACTCCTTCACATCGGCGGCGATTGTGTTGCCGTCGATGGAGAAGTTGCCGATCTTGCCCCACACGAACTGGATCGGGTTGCCGGTATCGGGATTACCCGCGCGCTCCAGCGACCACACCACGTCCTCCGGCGTCACCGGCGAACCGTCATGCCAGGTCGCGCCTTCGCGAACGCTCATCTCAATCTTGGAGCGATCGTCGTTCCAGCCCCATTCCGTCAGGAGCCCGGGGACCAGATCGAGGTTCGGCGCCTGCGCGATGTATTGGTCGAAGACCGACTGATAGATGCCCTGGATCGTCGGGTTGACCGCCGACAGACCCACCGTCGGATCGAAGGACGGCAAATTGACGTTATAGGCGATGGTGAGGTCGTCGCCCTGCGCGAACGCCCGGAGCGGCAGCCCCGCGGTGCTCACCAGTGCCGCCCCGGCGGCGCCGCGCTTCATGAGATCGCGTCGTGTCAGCATAACTCTCTCCCTGTCTCGCGGCGTGAGGCCGTCGTCACCGTTTTTTTGCCGGCATCAGCCGCCATTTGGGGCCGGCGATCGAAGATATTTCAAGATTAGAGTTTTGCGCGTTCGCGGGTCAAGCAGATCACGCTTTCGCCTCGCCGCCGGCCAGCATTTTCGCCAGCATCGTGCCGGAGCCCGCGCCGGTGCCCGCGCCCGGCCAGGTCGAGGCGCCGATCAGATAGAGGTCCTTCACGGGCGTGGCGTAGCGCGCCCAGCCGGGCATCGGACGGAACAGAAAATTCTGCGCCAGATGATGGCTGCCGGCGATCTGGTCGCCGCCGACGAGGTTGGGGTTTCGCCGCTCAAGGTCGAGCGGCGACTCCACATGGCGCGCCAAGATCTTGGTCTTCGTCCCGGGCGCATAGCGCTCGATGATGTCGATGGCGCGGTCGGCATAGGCCTCCTTCGCCGCGTCCCAGTTGCTGGTCTTGATGCGGCCCGCAGCGTCTCCGCGGATCGTCGCCGGCAGCACGCGCACCTGCACCCAAAGGACATGCCTGCCTTCCGGAGCACGCGAGGGGTCGATCGCCGTCGGCTGCCCGACGACCAGCACCGGCTCCGCCGGCAGGAGCCCGGCGATGGCCTCCGCATAGACCCGCGCCATCATGTCGAGATCGGGCGCCAGATGCACATAGGCGAAGCGCTTCAGCTCCTCGCCGGCCGACCAGTCCGGCAGATCGGAGAGGGCGAGATGCACCATCATGGTGCCCGGCCCGAAGCGGAAGTTTTGGGCCCCGCGGTCGAAGCTCGCGTCACCGCTGCCGTCGGCGAGAAGCTTGCCGACAAGCGCGGTCGGCGTGACACCGGCAATCACCGCGCGCTTCGCTCCGACCGTCTCGCCATTCGCCAGACGCACGCCTGTGGCGCGGCCGTCGCGGCGCATGATCTCTGCGACCTCGGCGTTGACGTGGACTTTGCCGCCAAGCGACTCAAGCCGCGCCACCATGGCCTTCACGATCGTGTCGGCGCCGCCTTGGCCGATCACCATGCCAAAGCTCTGGTCGGCCATTGCCTCCAGATAGGGAAAGAGCGCGCCGCCGGCGATGTCGGGCGCAAGATCGAGATGCATGCCCCAGGCGGCGAGCGTTGCGCGGATTTCCGGCGCTTCGAACCGCCGCTCCAGAAAGTCGCGCGGCGACGACATCAAAAGCCGCAGCGTGTCGACCATCCAGCCGGCGCCTTTCGCGCGCCAGGCGTTCCACGCCACCTTGGCCAGCGCCCGCTTGGTCATCGGCGACCCCAGAAGCGCGAAGAGATGCGGCGCGTCGTCGGCGAAGGCAGTGAACATCGCGCGCCAGGTCTCCGCGTCAGCCTCGGAGAAGCGTGCAGCGCGCGCCACCGTCGTCTCAAGGTCCTTGGAGACGCCGAACCATTGCCCATCCGGCATCGGCGAGGCGAAGCAATGCTCCGCAGGCGCGAATGCAAGTCCGTGGGCGCTCAATGCCTCGCCATGCTCCGCCATGAAGGGCGAGCCCGCGAAGAGGCTCAGATTCATCGCGAAGAGATCGTGGCGGAACCCGGGAAGCGTCACCTCATCGGTGCGCACCGCGCCGCCGGCTCTGTCGCTCTGTTCAAACACGCCGACCGACCAGCCGCGGCTCGCCAGATGGATGGCGGCGGCAAGCGCGTTATGTCCTGCACCGACGATGACGGCGTCAAACGCCATGCGCCCCCCGAAAGCGGCGAGAAAGCCCGGTTCGCCGCGCGTTTTGCGATCAGCGCAACGAGCCTATTTCAACATTCGATATTTGCAAATGCATAATTCCGGTCTAGGCTCGCGGGCAGCGATTTGAGCCGCTTTCATCACGACTAAGCGGGCCGCATCCGACACTGGGAGGACAAACCTATGACGGCTGGGAACACGTTGACGCAACTGGCATCCATGATTGTGTCGGGCGACGTGGAGGTCATCGATCTGGCCGTTCCGCTCGGGCCCGACACGCCGCTGATCAAGCTGCCGCCGCCCTTCAAGAACACGCCGGCCGTCAAGGTCCACACCATCTCCAATTACGATGACGACGGTCCGTTCTGGTCGTGGAACTGGCTGGAGCTCGGCGAGCATTCCGGCACACATTTCGATGCGCCGCATCACTGGATCACCGGCCGCGACTTCGCCGACGGCGCCACCGACACGCTGTCGGTTCAGAAACTTGTCGGCCCGGCCAACGTCATCGATTGCAGCAAGGAAACGGCCGCCGACTCCGACTTCTTGCTGACTGCCGACGGCGTGCGCGCCTGGGAGGCGGAGCATGGCGAGATCGAGGCAGGCTCGTGGGTGCTGATGCGCACCGGCTGGCATCCCCGCAATCGCAGCGAAGCAGAGTTTCTCAACGTCTCCGACAACATGCCGCATTCGCCCGGTCCGTCGGTGGACTGTGTCGAATATCTGATCGGCAAGGACATCGTTGGCTGGGGCACCGAATGCGTCGGCACCGATGCCGGTATCGCCGGCACGTTCGATCCGCCGTATCCGGCCCACAACCTGCTGCACAAGAACAATCGCTTCGGCCTCGCCAGCCTCGCCAATCTGGAGAAGCTGCCGCCCAAGGGCGCCATCCTGATCGCCGCGCCGCTGAAATTCGTCGACGGCACCGGTAGCCCGATCCGCGCATTGGCGCTCGTGCCGAAAGGCTGAGATGGCCGCAACCGACGCCGCTGCCGATTATGTCATCGTCGGAAGCGGCATCAACGGCCTGACCTGCGCGGCGCTTCTCGGTAAAAGCGGACGCCGCGTCGTCGTGCTGGAGCGCGAGGCGGTCGCCGGCGGCTGCATGCGCACCGACGCCATAACCGCGCCGGGCTACATCCACGACGTGATGGCAACCACCTTCGTGCTCTTCATCACGTCGCCGGCCTTCGGCAAACTTGGGCCCGACCTTGCGCGTCACGGCCTTGAGTTCGCCCACACCCAGCATCCGACCGGCGTGCTGCTTCCCGACGGTCGAAGCATCGTCCTCTCCACCGATCGCGCCGCCAATGTCGCGGCCTTGAATGCCGTCATGGAAGGGGAGGGCGACCGCTTCGCCGCTGATGTCGACGTGGTCGGCCGTGATGCGCCGTTGCTCTTCGGGCTGCTCGGCGGAGCGTTGTGGACGTGGGGCACGGCCAAGCTGCTTTATGGCGAGACGCGTCGCCGCGGCTTGCGCGGGCTTGCCGCGCGCATCGGCGAATCCTTCCTCTCCGGCCGCGGATGGCTGGAGACACGCTACGAGTCGGAGCTGACGCGCGCGCTCTTCGCACCATGGGTGCTGCATGCCGGCCTTGGGCCGGAAAGCACGTTCGCCGGCGAGATCGGCCGCGTCATCGCCTTTGCGCTGGAGGCCGCCGGCGCACCGGTGGTGAAAGGTGGATCGGCCAACGCCGTCGCCGCCTTCACCGCGCTCATCGAGGAGCAGGGCGGCCAAGTGCGTACCGGTGCCGATGTCTCTGAAATCATCGTCTCTGACGGACAGGCGAGCGGCGTGCGGCTTGCCGAGGGCGAGACCATCAATGCGGCGCGCGGCGTGATCTGCTCCGTCACGCCGACGCAGCTCTACGAACGGCTCCTGCCGGACAAAGTCGCTGCTGGCGATGCTCCGGAGCGCACCAAAAACTATCGCTACGGCAAGGGCAACATGCAGATCCACTACGCCCTCAAGGCCCCACCCAGATGGCGCACGCCGGGCTTGAGCGATGTGGCGCTCCTGCATCTCACGCCGGGCCTCGATGGCGTCTCCAAGGCGGTCAACGAATGCGAGCGCGGCATGCTGCCGGCCGTGCCGACGATCTGCGTTGGCCAGCCGCATGCGCTTGATCCGTCGCGCTGTCCTGAAGGCGCGGCCATCCTATGGGTGCAGCTTCCCGAAGCGCCGCGCATCATCAAGGGCGACGCCGCCGGCGCGATCGAGGCCGGCGACGGCCAATGGACGGAAGCCATCCGCGAGGCGTTTGCCGACCGCGTCGAGACGGTCCTCGCCGGCCACATCGAGGGCTTTCGCGACAATGTGGTCGCGCGCCGCGCCTATTCCCCGGCCGACCTTGAAGCGCTCAACGTCAACCTTGTCGGCGGCGATCCCTATGGCGGCCTCTGCTCCGTCGATCAGTTCTTCATCTGGCGGCCCTTCGCTGACAGCGTGAACCACACGACGCCCATCCGCGGCCTCTACCAGATCGGCGCCTCCACCCATCCCGGACCCGGCCTTGCCGGTGGCTCCGGCTTCGCCCTGGCGGAGCGCCTGGCATGAGGGGGCAGGGTCTATGCTGAAGACCGGCGCTGCGTCCAAGCCGTCCAGCGAGGCGATGTCGAAGCGCGTTCCCGCGCTCGCCGAGATCGGCCTCGACCATTTCGCACCCTATCTCTTGAACCGTGTCTCGGCGCGCTGGAATGCCGACCTTCAGGTGCGCATGCGCGAGCATGGCCTCAACACCATCCAGATGCGCACGCTCGCCGTGCTCTCCGTCATCCCGAACGCCACGGTGAACGAGCTCGCTGTCTATACCGTCACGGAGCAATCGACGATGAGCCGCGCGCTCGACGGTATCGTGCGAGAAGGACTTGTGCGCCGCCAGCAGCGCCCCGGCGATGCACGCGTGCGCGAGGTGCATCTGACCGACGCCGGGCGCGACGTCTTCCGGCGTTTCTGGCCGGCGATGTACGCCGAATATCAGCGGATGTTTGAAGGCATCGACGCCGAGGAATGGGATGGCTTTGTCGCCACCCTGAACAAGGTTCTCTTGAACATCCGCCGCAACGACCTGTAGCGCCGGACCGTCGGGCCAGTAAGCATGAGAAGCAAGGGAGGACACGTGATGAAGGGATTTCGTGGAGCGGCAAAGGCCTTGAGCGTGCTCGCAGCGTCAATGCTGACGGTCGTTTCGGCTGCGGCGGACGGTATTCCCGGCCTCAAAGGTACCGATCACATCGGCGTCACTGTGCCCGACATCGCTGAGGCTGAGCGCTTCTTCGTCGACGTGGTCGGCTGCGAGCGCGCCATGGGATTCGGCCCGTTCCGCGACGATGAAGGCACCTTCATGCAGGACCTTCTCAACGTTCATCCGCGCACTGTCCTCAATCAGATCGTGCTGGTTCGGTGCGGCCACGGCAGCAATATCGAACTCTTCGAATACGACTCACCGGATCAAGAAAACGCCATCCCCAAGAACAGCGACATCGGCGGCCATCACATCGCGTTCTATGTGGAGGACATCGACGCGGCCGCGGCGTATTTTAAGGAGAAGGGCGTGCGCACGTTGCTGGGCCCGTTCCCGGTGCAGGAGGGGCCGGCCGCCGGCCAGGCGATCCTCTACTTCTTCGCACCTTGGGGGCTGCAGCTTGAGGCCATCACGTATCCCGACGGGATGGCCTATGAGAAGAACGGCGGCACGGTGCTTTGGACGCCCAAGAGCCAGGCTGAATAACGCGGCGGCGTCTCATGCCGGTCGATATCCGGGCACGTATCGAAACCAGAAGGACAGTCTGCGATGGCAGAACGATCATTTGCCAAGGAGGTTGAGCAGCTTCGCATCGGCGCGGGCGAAGAATTCCGTGGTGAGGGCATCCTGGCGATCACAAAGGCGCTGCTTGAATGCGGCGTCGCCTATGTCGCCGGCTATCAGGGCGCGCCCATCTCGCATCTGATGGACGTGCTCTCAGATGCGCAGGATATTCTGGGCGAGCTCGGCGTGCACTTCGAATCGAGTGCCTCGGAAGCCGCCGCCGCCGCGACGCTCGCCGCTTCCGTCCATTATCCGATCCGCGGCGCCGTCACCTTCAAGTCGACGGTCGGCACCAACGTCGCCTCCGATGCGCTCGCCAATCTTGCCTCCGGCGGGGTGAAGGGCGGCGCGCTGATCGTGGTCGGCGAGGATTACGGCGAGGGCGCCTCCATCATGCAGGAGCGCAGCCACGCCTTTGCGATGAAATCGCAGATCTGGCTTCTCGACCCGCGCCCCAATTTGGAGACGATCACGCAATCCGTTCGCGACGGATTTGAACTGTCGGAAGTCTCCAACACGCCGGTCATGCTGGAAGTGCGCATCCGCGCTTGCCACGTGCACGGCCGCTTTCAGGCGCGCGACAACCAGCGGCCGAAGATGGCACTCGCCGAAGCGTTGGAGAATCCTCAGCGCGACGTGAACCGCATCGTGCTGCCGCCCGCCTCCTATCTGCACGAGAAGGAGAAGATCGAGCATCGTTGGCCGGCGGCGGTGAAGTTCATCCGTGAGCGTGCATTGAACGAACGTTTCGGGCCTGACGGCGCTCACAAGGTCGGCATCGTCATGCAGGGCGGCATGTATAACGGCGTGATGCGCGCGCTGCAGCGCCTCGGCCTCGCCGACATTCGCGGCCGCACTGACGTGCCGCTCTACGTGCTGAACGTCACCTATCCGCTGATCGACGACGAATTCCTCGACTTCGCCCGCGACAAGGAGTCCGTTCTCGTGGTGGAGGAGGGGCAGCCCAACCACATCGAACAGGCTTTCGGCGCCATGCTCCACAAGGCCGGCATCCGGACAAAGCTCTTCGGCAAGGATCCGTTCCCGATCGCCGGCGAATATACCGGCGCGGTGATGCTCGACGGCATCCGCACGTTCATTCGCGATAACGCGCCCGGGCTCCTCTCCGATCGCGACCGCCTTCCCAACGAGCCGGAGAAGCCGCAGGTTCCCGACCTCTCAAAAGCCGTGCCGCCGCGCCCGCCGGGCTTCTGCACCGGCTGCCCGGAGCGGCCGATCTTCGCGGCGATGAAGCTGGTGGAAAACGAGCTTGGCCCCCACCACGTCGCCGCCGATATTGGCTGCCATCTCTTCTCCATCCTGCCGCCCTTCGGTATCGGTGCGAGCACCATGGGCTATGGTCTGGGTCCCGCGTCGGCGTCGGCCTTTAACGTGCCCGCGGAGAAGCGCGTCATCTCCATCATGGGCGATGGCGGCTTCTGGCATAACGGCTTGAACAGCGGCATCACCAACGCCGTCTTCAACAAGCATGACGACGTCACCATCATCGTCGACAATTACTATTCCGCAGCGACCGGCGGCCAGGACATTCCCTCATCGCGCGCCAAGAACCGTTCGCGCTCCACGTCGCACCCGATCACCGACGCGGTGAAAGGTGTCGGCACCAAATGGGTCCGCCACATCGACCGCACCTACGACGTCACGAAGATGCGCGACACGCTGAAGGAGGCGCTGACCACCAAGGAGAAGGGCCCCAAGGTCATCGTCGCGTCGTCGGAATGCATGCTGAATCGCCAGCGGCGCGAGCGCCCGCTCTTGGCTAAGGCCATTTCCGACGGCGTGCGCTCCATCAAGCCGCGCTTCGGCGTTGACGAGGATGTCTGCACAGGAGACCATGCCTGTATGCGGCTCTCCGGCTGCCCGTCGCTGTCGGTGAAGGTGCTCGACGATCCGCTCCGCGACGACCCGGTCGCGGCGATTGACGAGACCTGCGTCGGCTGCGGCAATTGCGGCGAGGTGGCGGATGCGGCGGCACTCTGTCCGTCATTCTATCGCGCCGACGTGATCCACAATCCGAACAACTGGGATCGCCTCGTCACTCGGCTGCGCGCACGCGTGACGGGATGGCTGCAAGAGCGCCGCGAAGGGAAGCGGCTGAATTTCGGAGCCCGCGCGGCTTGAAATCATGAACAAGATGACGGCCCCCGACGAGACCATCATCAAGCTCGCCGTGCTGGCGGTCGGCGGGCAGGGCGGCGGCGTCATCACCGACTGGATCGTGCAGCTTGCGGAAAAGAACGGCTGGTACGCGCAGGCGACCTCCGTCCCTGGCGTGGCGCAGCGCACCGGCGCCACGATCTACTATATCGAGATGGTGCCGGAGGCGGGCGGCACGCCCATCCTGTCGCTGATGCCGACGCCCGGCGATGTCGACATCGTGCTCGCCGCCGAGCTGATGGAAGCCGGGCGCGCCATCCAGCGCGGCTTTGTCTCGCCCGACCGCACGACGCTCGTCACCTCCACGCATCGCACGCTCGCCGTCATCGAGAAGGTCGTGCCGGGCAGCGGCATCGCCGATTCCAGTCCGGTCCTTGACGCGGCGCGAGAGGCGTCGAAGCGCTTTCTCGGGGTCGACCTCAATCAACTGGCGGCGGAGAATGGCAGCGTCATCTCAGCCAGCCTCTTCGGCGCGCTCGCCGGCGCCAATGTCCTGCCGTTTGCAAAGGAGAGCTTTGAGGCGACGATTGAAGCAGGCGGCCGCGGCGTCGCGGCGAGCCTGAAGGCCTTTGGCGCGGCCTTCGATGCGGTCCAGCAGCCCGAAGCGCAGGGCACGGCGGTCGCGGAAGCCGCGCCCGACATTGCGCCCGGCGATGGGCCGGCGGAGGCCGTGGCCGGCCCCGAAAGCGAGACGCAGGCCTGGCGCGCTTTGACGGAGCGTGTGGCGCGCGACTTCCCCGAGGACGCGCAGCCGATGCTTCTCCGCGGTCTGGAGAAGGTCGTCGACTTCCAGGACGTCGCGTATGGCGAGGAATATCTCGCCCGCATGGAAGCGGCGAAGGCCGTCGATTCCGATGCGGGCGGCGCGGTGCGCGGCCACGCCTTCACCATCGACGCCGCAAAGCATCTCGCCAACGCCATGGCCTATGACGATGTGATCCGCGTCGCCGATTTGAAGACGCGCTCCGCCCGCATGCGCCGCGTGGAGAAGGAGATGGGCGTTACACCCGACCAGGTGATGCGTGTCACCGAGTTCATGCACCCGCGGATCGAGGAGGTGTGCGGCACCTTGCCGGCGGGGCTCGGCGGTGCGATCCTAAAGCGACAGCGTCTCGTCGATGCACTGAACCGCGTGGTCAACAAGGGCCGCCACGTGCGCACCGACACGATCCGCTGGTTTCTCCTGCTTTATTTGATGGCCGGCATGCGCCGCTTCCGCCGCCGCACGTTGCGCCACCGCACAGAGTCGGCGCATTGGGAGGAATGGCTGCGGCTGGCGGAGGAGACCGTGCGCAAGGATTACGCGCTCGGTGTTGAAGTGCTGCGCTGCCACCGGCTCATCAAGGGCTACAGCGACACGCATGCGCGCGGCATGTCGAAATACGACCGCGTGCTCTCCGCGCTGCCGCTTCTCGCCGGCCGCGACGACGCCGCCGATTGGCTGCGCCGCCTGATTGAGATGGCGCTGAAGGACGAGAAGGGCGAGATGCTCGACGGCGCGCTGAAGACGATCGAGACGCTCTAACGCGACCCGTAATCCCTTAGTTCTTCCGGCGCCTGAAGCAGCGTGCCGTCATACTTCGGCAGATCGTCATTAATCCGAAGCCAGGGAAGCTTGCTTTCATAATTCACGTGGAAGGCCGGCTCGAAATCCTCCGGGTCTTCCAATGAGGCGGCGTAAAGGTGCATCCCGCCCGGATAATGATCCGCTTCAAATCCCATCGGGGAACCGCACGTCCCGCAGAAGTGCCTCTTTACGCCCCTGGAACTCTCGATCGTTTTCGGCGCCTCGCCCAGCCATTTGAAGTTTCTGACGGGAACGCCGAGCCACGCGACCACGGGCGCGGCACAATTGCGGCGGCAATCATCGCAATGGCAATAGCAGGCCCATGTGACCTCGCCCTGAAACACCCAACCTGTCTTTCCGCACAGGCAACGGCCTCGCCTTGTCATTGTTTCCCCCAGGTGGTTCCACGAAGCAGCCGTTCGTATGGGGAGCATTAAAGTCCGGTTCGAGCCCAGGGTCGACATCGGGTCGGCTGTCTCCGACGGCAGCTTAGGATGGTTGGCCGCACTGCTTCGTCATCAACACGGGGTTCTTTGGGTTGATCGAGGCGGCACAGAGGAGGCCGCCCCGCTCGTCAAAAAGCTCTAACCCGATTCGTACTTGCCGAGCGCCTCAAGCAGAGCGCCAAGATTGTGTTGGAACATTGCAAGATAGCTGGTTGCCGGACCACCGCGCGCTGACAGGGCATCAGAGAAGAGGCGTCCGCCGATTGCTATGCCCGTTTCTTCTGAAATCTGCTGGACAAGCGCCGGGCTGGTGATGTTCTCGACAAAGAGCGCCGCGGCCCCTTCCGCTTTCAGTTGCTCGATCAGGACGGCAAGATCGCGCGCCGACGGTTCGGCGTCCGTGTCAATCCCGACCGGTGCGAGGAAGTTGAGACCATAGGCGTCCGCAAGGTAACCAAAAGCATCGTGCGCGGTCACGACCGTGCGAAGATTATCGGGCAACTCGGCAAGTCTTTCGCGGGTTTCGGCGTCAAGAGCTTCGAGTTTAGCGATGTAGGCCTCGGCATTTGCTGCGAAGTCATTCGCGTGATCCGGCATGGCTTTCGACATCGCGGCCGCGATGTTGCGTATATAGATCATGCCATTGGTGAGCGAGTTCCAGGCATGGGGATCGGTCTCGCCATCGACTTCAACCGGCGTGATGCCCTCGGTGGCGACATAGACGGTTCCGTCCGTTCCCGATTCCGCGATCAAGGTGTCGGACCAGGTCTCAAATCCAAGGCCGTTGACGAAAATGACGTCCGCTTCAGCAACCGCTTTCGCGTCGGCAACAGACGGCTGGTAAATGTGCGCGTCCGCATCCGGGCCTACGATGGTGCTCACCGTCGCATGGTCGCCAACCACTTGTTCGACCATGTCGCCGAGAATGGAGAAGCTGGCGACGACATTCATGTCATGGGCGTGGACAGGCGCGGTAAAGAGCGCCAGTGGTGCCAAAACAAGCCCGGCGTAAATGGCCCTCATCAAGGTCATGGTGTCCTCTCATCGGTGATGGGTTGGGGAGTGGGTTTTGTTTCGACGGCGGCGGCAGGCTTGCGCAGGCGTCCGCCGAAGCCGAGCGGGCCGAGAACGGCCGAAATCGCGAAGAAGCCGCCGGCCACGAGCACGATCGCCGGACCGGACGGTGTGTCCGGAAACAGGTAAGACACGGTCAGCCCGATCCAGCAGCTCGCGAGGGCAAAGACAAAACCGAGCGCGAGCTGCCCCGTGATTGTGTTTGCCCAGTACCGCGCAGCCGTGGCCGGCAGGATCATCAAGCCGACGGCCATCAATGTGCCTAAGGTTTTGAACGCCGCCAGCAGATTGAGCACAAGCAGCAACATGAAGCCCTGTTCCACAAGCCACGGACGCCGGGTCTGCGTCTCGAAGAACACCGGGTCGCAGGTGCTGACAATCAAGGGGCGCAGGAGCACAGCAAACGAAACGAGCGTGACCGTCGCAACACCGCCGACCAGCATCATGGAGGCGTCGTCAATCCCGAGGATTGAGCCGAACAAAAAGCTCTTGAGCGGCACGGCTGAGCCGGCCGCCGAAAGAATGAAGATGCCGGCCGCCAAGGCAATGAGATAGAGCGAGGCAAGGCTGGCATCGCTGCGCAGGATCGTTTTGCGCGCCAGGAGAGCGGTGAGGATTGCGATGCCGACACCGGCGATCAGTCCACCCACCAAGAGCGACATAACGGAGAGACCAGCCGCGACGAAACCGACCACGACACCCGGCGTGATCGCATGAGCCATGGCCTCGCCTGCCAAGGACAATCTGCGAAGGACAAGAAACGCGCCGACCGGTACAACTGAGGCCGACAACACTGTCGTTGTCACGAAGGCCCGGCGCATGAAGGCGAAGCTCCACATCTCGCTGAAGACATCAAACATGCGCGCCTTCCGAATAGTGAGCCGCGGCTCGGAACATCCATTCGGCCTGGCTTTCAGAGAGGTAGCCCTGCCTCACCAATTGTTCGGGCGTCAGAACGTCTTCGACACGGCCGTGCGTCGCGGCTTCACCGCCCAGAAGCAAGGCATGGCTACAATGGTCGAGTACGGACGACAGGTCGTGGACCACGAGCACAATCGCGCGGCCTTCGTTCTGCCAACCGCGAATGATTGAAAGGAGATGTGCTTCGGTGCTCTGGTCGACAGCAGCGAAAGGCTCATCCAGAAGGATCAGTGGTGCGTCCTGTAGGATCACACGGGCGAAGAGGGCGCGCTGAAGCTGCCCGCCGGAGAGGGTGTGAAGCGCGCGGTTCGCCAAGTCGAGTACGCCTGCCACCTCAAGGGCAGCCGACACTCTGCCACGAGCTTCACGATCGAGCCCGGACCAGAACCCGAAGCCGCGCCAGGCGCCCATCGCCACGAGATCACGAACGCGAATTGGAAACTGGCGATCGAACTCGCTCATCTGCGCGAGATACCCAATCTCGGGCGGCGTTCCATTTGGCCAAGACAATCGCCCAGCAATCGGCGTCATCAGGCCGAGTAGCGTTTTGACGAATGTGCTCTTGCCCGATCCGTTTGCGCCAATCACCGCGAGCGTCGTTCCGCCGTCAATGTCGAGGGACAAGTGACGGAACAACGTCAAGCCGGAATAGCCGAGCGCCAGGTTGCGGATCTGCAGGACGGTCCCCATCAGATCACCGCAAAGATCGCGAGCCAGAGCAAGCTAGAGACGCCAACCGCACCGGCGACCAGCCACTTTGCGCTCAGCTCAGTCAGGCAAAAACCACGCGCCGCTTTGACGGGCGCGTCGGCGACGCGTCCGCTCATGGGTGGGGACCGGTGTCAAGCGGACGCTTTGCGCTCCAAGGTGTCAGACTTGGAACGTAAGCAACATCGTCGAATGAGGTCTGGTGTATCCCACGAAGCTGGGTTCGGCGCATCGCCACCTCCACTCGGAGGGGGAGTTGGCGAGACCGGTCTGCCAAACGGCTTTGGCCGTCATGTACATTGGCATCTCTCTCCGGGACACCCCGCCCGGTTTGGTTTCGGTTGCGATGGCAGGTCTCCTGACTTGCGGATCATGGCTTCCCCGAGCCTTCCCGGTCGGCGCAACGCCGTCCAGTGGCATTCATCAGGGTCACTCACCGCTCACAGTTGCGGGGGCAGTCACGGATTTGGCGCCCTTGAGGCTCCTCCTCACCGTGTTCCCTTTTACATCTCGCGGCTGCGTTCGTTCCGCGAGAACCATCGATTCGACGCTACGCAATATCTTTTCGATGTTCAACTCCGCAGTCGCCCGCAACGACGCAGCCTGAGAATCCGCTATGCTCAGATCCGCATAACGCGCGGCTGGGGCAGCAATGTCAGATCCGTATTCAAACCTCGCCTCCGAAGAGAAGGCCGCTCAGGCCCGCATCGCCGACGCCATGGATGCGCGATGCCTGGAGCCCGCGCAGATCGCCATTCGCAAGGCCTATCTGACCGATCTGGGATTGCCTGAGGACGCGTACGCCGTCGAGTTCGGTTCCGGCACCGGCCATGTGACGCGTGATCTGATCACTACGGCGGGCGCTGCGCGGGCGCATGGCATCGAGCCGTCTCCGGTCATGGTCAAGCGGGCGAAAGAGCACGTCGCCGCCGACGCCCGCCTGAGCTTCGCGATCGGGGACGCGAAGCGCACAGACCTTGAAGACGCATCGGTCGATCTCGTCTTGATGCACACGCTGCTCTGTCATGTACCCGGCCCTGAGGACGTGATCGGCGAAGCGTTTCGCGTGCTGAAGCCCGGCGGCATCCTGGCGGTCTGTGATGGCGATTACGACACTGCAACGGCCCAGATTGCCGATTTCGATCCGCTCGATCAGATCATCCGCTTCATGATCAATCAGAACGTGACCAACCTTTGGATCATGCGACAGATCACCGGCATGTTGACTGAGTTTGGTTTTGAGCTCGGCGCGCGGCGCGGGCATGGCTATGTCGCAGAGGGCGATGCGGCCTATTTCTTGACCGTCATCGATCGTGGCGCCGACAGGATGGTGGAGACCGGCATTCTGTTTCGCGAGACGGCAGAAGCCCTGAAGAGAGAGGCGAGGAGCCGCCTGGCCGCCAACAGGTTCTTCGGCTTTATGTCCTATGTGAGCCACATTGCACTCAAGCCGATGGCCGGCTTAAACGAACGGCGCCCAGTTTGACGGCCAGCCGCGTTTCCAACAGCGCGTGACTCCCGAAAGCCTGCAGAGACTAGCTCGCCGCGAGATAGAGCGGCCAGTCACCGGGGACGCCTTTGAGGTCAAAGACGCCTGCGGGCTGGAATTCCAGCCCGGAGCCGACAGTCAAATCCTTCACCGTACCCGAAACGAGCGTCTTGCCCTGCGGCGCCCGCGCCAGAATCCGCGCGGCGATGTGCACGGCTATGCCACCGATGTCCTTTCCCCGCCGCTCGCATTCACCAGTGTGAACGCCGGCCCTGATCTCTAACTCCAGCTTCGCGACGCCCGAGCGAATGGCGTCAGCGCAACGCACTGCTTGGGTAGGGCCTGAGAAGGTCGATATAAATCCGTCGCCGGTGGTATTGACGGTCTGACCTCCAAAGGCCCGGACCCGGTCCCGGACCGTGCGGTCGTGCTGGTCCAGGAGACGCCGCCACTCACCATCGCCGATCCGGGCGGCCTTATCGGTGGAGCCGACAATGTCGGTCATCAGGACCGTCAGGAGTACGCGGTCACCGGCGTACGCCTCGCGCTCACCGGTGAGAAACTCCTCGATCTCGCCGACGATTCGATCCTGGTCGCCATACCAGGGCAGGTGATCGGCACCGGGGACGATATTGAGGACCGAATTCGGAATGAGGTTGGCAATATAGCGTGCTTCATCAACCGGCCCCCACGCGTCTTTCTCCCGATTGATGACAAGCGCTGGGCATCTGATCGTTGGCAACACGCCGCGAATATCGACTTGGGCATTAAGGCGGGTGATGCGCGCCGCAGCCTTTGGACTGGCCGAATTCCGTATATACGCTCCCCACCATTCGCGGGCGGCCTCATTGTCGGCCATACTCGGGGCAGCCTCATCTAGACCGAACGGCTTCCCCCAGTTCTCTCGCATGTCAGCGATGGCCTGCTCCGTCTCCTCCGGCGTTGGTTTCCACGGGTAATCCGGTGCCCAGCTACCACGCGCCGATGTTCCACTCAGGATCAGGGAATGGGTTCTCTCTGGATAGGTTGCCGCGAACAGCGAGCACATGTTCCCGCCCTCCGATATGCCGAACAGTGCCGCCTGCTTGGAGCCCACGGCGTCCAGTACAGCGGAAATGTCCTCGGTGCGCTGCTCAAGGGTAGGGAAGCCGACATCCCTATCGGAAAGTCCCGTGCCTCGCTTGTCGAAGAGAACGACGCGAGCAAACCGGCCAAGCTTGGTCAGGAACTCGGCGTAATGCGGGCTCTCCCAGGCGTACTCGACGTTGGTCAACCACCCTTGGGCGTACACCAGATCAATCGGCCCATCGCCGACAACCTGGTAGGCGATCGCGACGTCGCCGGCGTCGACGTACTGGGTTGCTGGCCTGGCCATCTGGCGGACCTCCTACATCCGGCGTCGCTTCCCTAACGCATATGTCCCTTGTTGGAGAAGAAGCCGGGCAGAAATCGGCTGACCGGGTGCGCCCGGGATTTCTGTTTCTGGCGCCCAATCGTCAAAAACTTCAAGCTTGAAATAGTTGCCCTTGAGTGCGACAACAAAGGAGCGAACCAGAAGGACAGCGGACGATGCGGGTCGTGTGTCTCGGCGGTGGCCCCGCCGGGCTCTATTTCGCGATCTCTATGAAGCTCAGGAACCCCGGCCATGAGGTCGTGGTGATCGAGCGCAACCGCCCCGACGACACGTTCGGCTGGGGCGTGGTCCTCTCCGACGAGACGCTCGACAATTTGGCGAAGAACGATCAGCGCAGCGCCACGGCGATCCGCTCGCATTTCGCCTATTGGGACGACATCGCCGTCCATTATCGCGGCACCTGCACACTCTCCAGCGGCCACGGCTTCTGTGGCATCGGCCGCAAGACGCTGCTGATCCTGCTGCAGCAGCGGGCGTACGAGCTCGGCATTGAGATGCGCTTTGAGACGGAGGTGGAATCCGCCGCCGATCTTGCGCGCGACTATGATCTCGTAGTCGCCTCGGACGGCCTCAACTCGCGCGTGCGCACCGAGTTCGCCGAGCACTTCAAGCCGGAGATCGATGTCCGGCCGTGCAAGTTCGTGTGGCTCGGCACGCACCAGAAATTCGACGACGCCTTCACTTTCATATTCGAAGAAACCGAGCACGGCTGGATCTGGGCGCACGCCTATCAGTTCGATGACGACACCGCGACCTTCATCGTGGAATGCACGGAGACGACCTGGGCGAAGTTCGGCTTCGGCGAGATGACCCAAGAGGAATCGATCGCCACCTGCGAGCGCATCTTCAAGGATCATCTCGGCGGTCATCATCTGATGTCGAACGCGCGCCACATTCGCGGCTCCGCGTGGATCAACTTCCCCCGCGTGCTCTGCGAGCGTTGGCATCACGAAAACGTCGTGCTGATGGGCGACGCCGCAGCGACCGCGCATTTCTCCATCGGCTCCGGCTCGAAGCTGGCGATGGAAAGCGCCATTGCGCTTGCCGATTACGTGCATTCGGAGTCGACGCTGGAAGCGGCATTTGAGAAATACGAGGACGAGCGCCGCGTTGAGGTGCTGCGCCTGCAATCGGCGGCGCGCAATTCCATGGAATGGTTTGAGGAGGTGGAGCGCTACCTCGACCTCGACCCGGTGCAGTTCAACTACTCACTGCTTACCCGCTCGCAGCGCATCAGCCACGAGAATCTGCGCCTGCGCGACAAGGATTGGCTGGAGGGCGCGGAAGCGTGGTTTCAGCGCCGCGCCGGCGCGACGGAGAACATCGCCCGCGCGCCGATGTTCGCGCCGTTCAAGCTGCGCGACATGGAGCTCAAGAACCGCGTCGTGGTTTCGCCGATGGCGCAATACAAGGCCGTCGACGGCTGCCCGACGGATTGGCACTTCGTGCATTACGGCGAGCGCGCCAAGGGCGGCGCCGGCCTCATCTATGTGGAGATGACCTGCGTCAGTCCCGAAGGCCGCATCACGCCGGGCTGCACGGGCCTCTACGCGCCCGAGCACGAAGCGGCGTGGAAGCGCATTGTGGATTTCGTGCACGCTGAGACCGACGCGAAAATCTGCTGCCAGATCGGCCATTCTGGCGCCAAGGGATCAACCCAGCTCGGCTGGGAGGAGATGGACGCGCCGTTGCCGGACGACAACTGGCCGCTCGTCTCCGCATCCGACGTGCCATGGTCGGCGGCGAACCAGACGCCGAAGCGCATGGACCGCGACGACATGGACCGCATCACGGCTCAATTCGTCGCGGCTGCCGAAATGGCGGCGCGCGCCGGCTTCGACATGCTGGAGCTGCATTGCGCGCACGGCTATCTGCTTTCGTCTTTCATCACGCCCGTCACCAATACGCGCGACGACAAGTATGGCGGCAGCCTTGAGAACCGCATGCGCTATCCGCTGGAGGTGTTCCACGCCGTGCGCGCGGTGTGGCCCGACGAGAAGCCGATTTCGGTGCGCATCTCCGCCAACGATTGGGTCGGCGACCGCGGCGTCACGCCGCCGGAGGCGGTGGAGATTGCCGGTCACTTACAGGCGGCCGGCGTCGACATTTGCGATGTGTCTGCCGGCCAGACATCGACGGAGGCGAAGCCGGTCTACGGCCGTATGTTCCAGACGCCGTTCTCCGACCGCATCCGTAACGAGACCGGCTTGGCGACCATGGCCGTCGGCAATATTTACGAGCCGGATCACGTCAATTCGATTCTGATGGCCGGCCGCGCCGATCTCGTGTGCCTGGCGCGCCCGCACCTCGCCGATCCCTATTGGACGCTGCATGCCGCCGCCGAACTCGGTGACCGCATCGAAGCCTGGCCGCCGCCTTATTGGGCCGGCCGCGATCAGCTGTGGCGGCTTGCCGAGCGTCGCGACAGCGCCGTGTTGAAGGTGTGACCATGGCGCTAAAGGGACGCCACGCGCTTGTCACTGGCGGCGGAACCGGCATCGGCGCCGCTATCGCGGTCGCGCTGGTCGAAGCCGGCGCCACGGTCACGGTCGCAGGCCGCCGCCGCGACGTGCTGGACCAGCTTGCCGCGGAGCACACGGGCATCCGCGCCATCGTCGCCGACGTGACTGACGAATCCGCCTTGCAGGAGGCTTTTCGTAACGCGTCCGAAACGAGTGGTCCGATCTCAATCGTTGTAGCCAATGCCGGCGCGGCGGAAAGCGCACCTTTTGTGCGCACCGAACTGGCTGCTTACGAGCGCATGATCGCCGTGAACCTGACGGGCGCGTTCCTGACGCTTCGCGAAGGCCTGCGCGCCATGGCGGATTCCGATTGGGGCCGGTTGATCGTCATCGCCTCAATCGCCGGCCTTGAGGGCCATGCTTATGCCGCACCCTATTGCGCCGCCAAGCACGGCGCCGTCGGGCTGGTGCGGGCGGTCGCGGCGGAGACCGCTGGCTCCGGCATCACGGTCAACGCCATCTGCCCCGGCTACACGGCGACGCCCATGCTGGAGAAGAGCGTCGACACGATCGTGGAGAAGACCGGGCGCAGCGACGCGGAGGCGCGCCGCATCATCGCTGGCCTCAATCAGGACGGCCGGATCATCCAGCCGGAAGAGGTCGCAGCTATCGTCCTGCGGCTCTGCGGCCCGGGCTCTGAGTCGACGAACGGTGAGGCGATCCCGATCCCCGAACCGGCGCGCGAGACGGCCTATGCGTGAACGCCACAGCCGAGCGGAGGCGATCCGATGACCGACATGGCAGGGCACACGCCCACCCATTTCCGCTGGCGCATGCAGGGCACGGTCGCAATCATCTCGCTCGACCGGCCGGAGCGCAAGAACCCGTTGACCTTCGAGAGCTATGCGGAGCTCCGCGACACCTTCCGCGCGCTCCCTTACGCCGACGACGTGAAGGCAATCGTCTTCGCCTCCAATGGCGGCAATTTTTCCTCCGGCGGCGACGTGCACGATATCATCGGGCCGCTCGTCGAAATGGACATGAAGCGGCTCTTGGCTTTCACCCGGATGACCGGCGATCTGGTGAAGGCGATGATCCATTGCGGCAAGCCGATCATTGCGGCGGTCGACGGCATCTGCGTCGGCGCCGGCGCGATCCTCGCTATGGCGTCGGACATGCGCTTCGCGTCGCCGGAGGCCAAGACGGCGTTTCTGTTCACCCGTGTCGGGCTTGCCGGCTGCGACATGGGCGCATGTGCCATGCTGCCGCGCATCATCGGGCAGGGGCGGGCGGCAGAGCTGCTTTATTCCGGACGCGTAATGAATGTGGAGGAGGGCGAGCGCTGGGGTTTCTTCAACCGCGTGATCCCCGCGGAACAGCTGGAAGAAGAGGCAATCACCTTCGCCCAGACGCTGGCCGCGGGTCCGACCTTCGCCCATGCCATGACCAAGACGCAGCTCAATCAGGAATGGTCGATGAGCCTCGACCAGGCCATTGAGGCGGAGGCGCAGGCGCAGGCGATCTGCATGCAGACGCGCGATTTCGAGCGCGCCTATCGCGCCTTCGTCGCCAAAGAGAAGCCGGTCTTCGAGGGCGATTGATGGCCGATTGCAGCTTTCTCGACTGGCCGTTCTTCGAGGCGCGTCACCGCGCGTTTCATGCCGAACTTGAGGCGTGGTGCGCCGCGAACCTGCCCGTCGATCACAGCGATATCGACGCCGCATGCCAAAATCTGGTTGCTCGACTCGGCCGTGACGGCTGGCTCAGGCATACCGCCGCGGATGACGGCGCAGCACTCGATGTACGCACGCTCTGCCTGGCGCGTGAGACGCTCGCCCGTTACGACGGACTGGCGGATTTCGCCTTTGCCATGCAGGGCCTCGGCGCCGGCGCGATTTCGCTCTTCGGCACGCCTGAGCAAAAAGCATGGCTTAAGAAGACGACGGCTGGCGAGGCGATTGCCGCCTTTGCGCTGACGGAGGCGGAATCCGGCTCCGATGTCGCCAACATCGCCATGACCGCCACGCGCGACGGCGACGCCTATCGCCTCGACGGCGAGAAGACGTGGATCTCCAACGGCGGCGTTGCCGACCTTTACGTGGTGTTCGCACGCACCGGCGAGGCGCCCGGCGCGAAAGGGCTCTCCGCCTTCGTCGTGCCGGCGGACACGCCCGGGCTATCAGTCGCCGAGCGGCTTGAGACGATCGCGCCGCATCCGCTGGCGCGGCTCTCATTTGACGCGGTCACCGTGCCGGCCTCCGCAATGATCGGCCGTCCGGGCGAGGGCTTTAAGGTTGCGATGTCCGTGCTCGACATCTTTCGCTCTACTGTCGGCGCTGCCGCGCTTGGCTTCGCCCGCAGAGCGCTCGACGAGACGCTGGCGCGTTCGAAGCGGCGCCAACTTTTTGGCGCGCCCATGGCCGACCTGCCGATGGTGCAGGGCCATCTCGCCGACATGGCGCTCGACATCGACGCCGCGGCACTCCTCGTCTATCGCGCCGCCTGGACCAAGGATCAGGGCGCGGAGCGCGTGTCGCGCGAGGCCTCCATGGCCAAGCTCTTCGCTACGGAGCGCGCGCAAAGCGTCATCGACAAGGCCGTGCAGTTGCATGGGGGAGAGGGCGTACGCGTCGGGTCGGTGCCGGAGCGGCTCTATCGCGAGATCCGCGCGCTTCGCATCTACGAAGGCGCGTCGGATGTGCAGAAAATCGTGATCGCACGACAGCTAATGGCGGGAGGGTAGGATGCTGGGGCCGTCGGCTCATGTGGACAGTTTCACGCGCGACAATCTCCCGCCGCCGGAGACGTGGCCGGACTTTCTGCTCACCGGATTCGACTATCCGGAGCGCCTCAACGCCGCGGTTGAACTCACTGACCGCATGGTGGAGCGCGGCTTCGGCGACCATACCGCGCTCATCGGCCAGGGGCGCATGCGCACCTATAAGGAGCTCGCCGACTGGACGAACAGGCTCGCCCGCTCGCTGGTGGAAGATCTCGGGCTGGAGCCTGGCAACCGCGTCTTGATCCGTTCGGCCAACACGCCCGCCATGGTCGCCTGCTGGCTCGCGGCGGTGAAAGCCGGCGGCGTTGTCGTCAACACACTGCCCGACCTTCAAAGCGACGACCTCACCACGATCATCGATAAGGCGGAGGTGAAGCTCGCGCTCTGCGACACGCGCCTGATGGATGCGCTTGTCACGGCCGCCAAGACCAGCCGCTTCCTCAAGACCGTCATCGGCTTTGACGGCACGGCGAATTTCGACGCCGAGCTAGATCGGCTGGCGCTGAACAAGCCCGTGCTCTTCGAACCGATCGAGACCGGTCGCGATGACGTGGCGCTGATCGCCTTTTCTACCGGTGCGACCGGCGCGCCGCGCGCCTCCATGCATTTCCACCGCGACCTCCTGGCGATCGCCGACGGTTACGGCAAGGAGGTGCTTTCGCTGACCGACAGCGACATCGTTGCAGGCACGCCGCCGCTCGCCTTCACCTTCGGCCTTGGCGGATTGCTGATCCTGCCCTTGCGCTTCGGCGCCGCCGCCGTGCTGATCGAAGAGGCGTCGCCCGCCGATCTGGTCGGCGAGATCAGGACCTACGGTGCCACGATCGCGCTCGCCGCGCCGTCGGTCTACCAGCACATCCTCGACCTGAAGACTTCGCCGAAGGACCTCGCGACGCTGCGCCTGGCCGTGTCGGCCGGCGAAGCGCTGCCGGCGGAGACCTTTGAGGCGTGGAGCGCGCAGACCGGCATCCCCATCCTCGACGGCATCGGCGGAACGGAGATGCTCCACATCTTCATCTCCAATCGCATCGGCGATGCCGCGGCCGGCTTTGAGGGCCGTCCCGTCGGTGGCTACGAAGCCCGCATCGTCGACGACGCAATGCGGGACAAGCCACCCGGCGAGATCGGCCACCTTGCAGTGCGCGGCCCGACCGGCTGCCGCTACCTCGCCGACCAGCGGCAGACGGACTTCGTGCGCGACGGGTGGAACGTGACCGGCGATATGTTCCTGCAGGATGACGAGGGACGCTTTCGCTTCGTCGCTCGCGCCGACGATATGATCGTCGCCAATGGTGAGGCGATCGCCGCACCCGAAGTGGAGGCCGCGCTCAACATGCACTCTTCGGTCGCCGAAAGCGCCGTCGTCGGCGTACCGGATCGCGCCGGCGGTGAGCTCGTTAAGGCCTTCATCGTGCTGACGCCGGGCGAGTTCGGCAGCGCCGCGGGCGTCAAGCGCCTGCAGGATCATGTGAAGGAAACGCTGTCGCCGGCCAAGGTCCCGCGCTCCATCCGCTTTGTAGAAGCGCTGCCCAAAACGGCGACCGGCAAGATCCGCCGCTTCCTGCTGAAATCGGAGGTGCAGACGTGACCTCCGATATGCGCCGCGTGTTGCAGCCGGCCGGCTGGCCGGCGCCGTCAGGCTACGCCAACGGCGTGGTCGCCTCCGGTCCGATGGTGTTTGTCGGCGGACAGATCGGCTGGAACGCCGAGCAGGCGTTCGAAAGCGACGATTTCGTCGACCAGGTCCGCCAGGCGCTGAAGAACGTGCTGGCCGTTCTCGCCGAAGCCGGCGCGGGCCCGGAGCATATTGTGCGGCTGACCTGGTATGTCACTGACAAGCGCGAATATGCAGCGCGGCTGAAGGAGGTGGGGGAGGCCTATCGCAACGTCATCGGCCGCCATTTCCCGCCGATGACGCTGGTGGAGGTGAGCGGGCTGGTGGAGGACGCCGCCAAGGTTGAGATCGAGGCAACGGCGGTGCTGAGCGGATGATACAAAGCTTTGCCGCCGATACATTGGCCGGAAAGGCCGCGCTTGTGACCGGCGCGGCGCAGGGGATCGGGCTCGCCATCGCCCGCGCGCTGGCGGAGGCTGGCGCATCGGTGCTGCTCACCGACATGGACTCATCGGTGGAGGAGGCTGCGGCGACAATCGGCCCGCGCGCAGCGGCCCGTGTCGTTGACGTGCGCGACGAGGACGCGCTCGCCGCCGCGGCGGACGATCTGATCGCCCGCTTCGGCAGGCTCGACATCATGGTCAACAACGCGGCGCTGACCATCGCAAAGCCGGTCTGGGACATTCCCGCAGCGGAGTGGGACGAGGTGATGGCCGTCAATCTGCGCGGCGTGTTCTTCGGCTGCCGCGTCGCCGGCCGGCATATGCGCGCCCAGAACGCTGGCCGCATCATCAATCTCACCTCGCTCGCCGGCCAGCGCGGCGGTGCGGTTGCTGGTGCGCACTATTCCGCCTCCAAGGCCGGCATCATTGCGCTGACCAAATGCTTTGCCCAGGAACTCGCCGGCGATAGCGTGACCGTCAACGCCATCGCGCCGGCGGCGATCGATGGGCCGATGGCGCAAGCCATGCCGCGCGAGAAGGTCGATGCCATGGCCGCGACCATCCCGGTGAAGCGGTTGGGCAATGACCGCGAAGTCGCCGCGGCCGCCATCTATCTCGCATCGGATGCCGCCGGTTTCGTGACCGGCACAACGCTCGACATCAATGGCGGCCTCTTCATGCGTTGAGCCCATGCGGGCCGCTTTGCCAACCGGAAAGGACGAATGATGGCCGTTGAGTTTTCAGCTCCCGAGATACCCAGCCCGCTTCGCGTCATCCTGCTCGGCGCCGCTACGCAGGGGTGGTTTCAGGCAACCGACGAGGAACGCCGCGAGAAAGTTCTGCCG
Organism: Afifellaceae bacterium; assembly: GCA_028284625.1. Classification (GTDB taxonomy): domain Bacteria; phylum Pseudomonadota; class Alphaproteobacteria; order Rhizobiales; family Afifellaceae; genus DASWJZ01. The sequence continues at coordinate 169,307 of JANQRH010000026.1, forward strand.
CGCTTTCGCGACATCATCACCGAGTGGGAAGGGTTGGGCGCCAAGGTGCTCGCCACGATCGACGACGATCTCTTCATGGTCGGCGAGCCGAGTACGCCGGACGTCACGTGGTATCTGATCTTCGAGGTTCCCTCGCAGGCGGCGGTCGCGGGAATGATCCAGTGCCTCCGCCGCACCGTGGATGGCGTGCGCCTCGACCGCTATATCCGCATCGAAGCGCGCTTCGGTCGCCCGTTCTTCCTTCTTGAGAAGGTCTAACCCGCTTGCCGCTTCAGCGCGGTGACCTCGATCTCTACCTTGATGCCGGGAACCGCGAAGTCGCAGACGATCGTTGTATTGGTGGGGCGGGGGTCGGAGAACGTCTCGCCGAGAATCTTTGCGACAGGCATCAGGTCATCGGCGCTCCCGAGATAGACGCGGACCTGTACGATGTCGCTCAATGACGCATCGGCTTTTCCGAGCGCGTCGGCGATGGTCGCGAGCGACAGTCGCGTCTGCTCCGCGGGGTCGTCGGGAAATCGATCGTTGGCGATGTCGTAGCCGGCCGTGCCGGAGACGAATATCCATTCGCCGTCGACCACGGCGCGCGAATAGCCCGCCAGTTCCTCGAATTTGGAGCCGGAAGAGATCGCCCAACGTTTTGTCATCTTGTGTCCCCGCCATTGCTTTAGGATTGAACAAATCGCATCGCTGCATAGGATCAGCGCTCGCCGCCTGCAAGCCTCGCTCGCAATCCCTGAGCCAAGACTGAAAACGACGTGCCGATGGAATCGGAAGCTCTGAGATCATTGTGGTGGCACACCGCCGAGCCGCCGCCGCAAACGGCAAGGCTCGAGGGCGGCGTCGAAGCCGAGATCGCCATTGTCGGCGGCGGCTTCACTGGGCTGACCGCCGCGCTTCATCTGGCCGAGCGCGGCGTCAGCGTCGCGGTGCTGGAGGCCGATGTTCTTGGCGCGGGCGCCAGCGGCCTGAACGGTGGCTTCGTGGTCCCCAATTTCGCCAAGGCCGATTCTGCTCAGGCGACGCGCCGGCTCGGCGAAGCGCGCGGCCGCGCGTTGCTTGAATTGGTGAGCCGCGGCGGAGAGCGCGTGTTCGAGACAGCCCGGACGCACAATATCGCCTGTGATGCTGTCGAGACCGGCTGGATGCAGCCGGCCCACAATGAAGCCGCCGCCGAGACCGCACGCGCCCGCGTCGATTTCTGGCGCTCGCTCGGCCGCCCGGTCGAGTATCTCTCAGGCGCGGAGGTCAAGCAGCGCACCGGCATGGCGCGCTATCACGGCGCGCTTTTTGACGGCTCCGGCGGGACGATCCAGCCCTTGAGCTATCTCCGTGGGCTGGCGCGCGCCGCAATCAAGCACGGTGCAACGATCTATGAGGGCGCATCGGTCGCCTCGGCCGTCCGCCGGGGCGGTCGCTGGCGGCTCGATTGCGGTGGACCAGCGGTCACCGCCAAGACGGTGCTCCTTTGCACCAACGCGGCGATGTCCGGGCTCGGCCGGCGCCTGGCGCGCACCATCGTGCCGCTCCCGGTCTACCAGATCGCCACCGAACCGCTGCCGCCGGACACGATCGAGCGCATCGCGCCACAGCGCATTCCCGTGTCCGACATGCGCGGCAATCTCTTCACCTACCGTCTCGACCGCGACGACCGCCTCATCAGCGGCGGGATGTCGCTCGTGCCGCTTGGTGCGCACGAACGCGTGGGGCAGGCGGTCGCCGAACGGCTGGCGCGCGAGCTGAAGCTCTCCGACGTGCCGCGCGTGGACTATGTCTGGCGCGGCGTGGCGGCCATGACCACCGACTTCCTGCCGCGTCTCATCGAATTCGGGCCGGGCTTCATCGGCGCAATCGGCTGCAACGGGCGCGGCATCGCCATGACGACCATGCTGGGTGAGGTGCTCGCCGACGCGGCCACCGGAACGGCGCTCAGCGAGCTGCCGGTGCCGACCGCCTCGGCAACGGCGATCCCCCTGCGGCCGCTCGCCGGCCTGGCCGCCTCCGCCGCGCTCCTTCAGGCGCGCTGGCGGGACTGGCGCGCGGGCGCGGTGTAATCGGAGCTCAGCCCAATCCCATCTGCCGGCGCACCGCGCGATTGAGCGGCGCGTCCGGATTGGCGAACGCGTCAAGCACCACGGTGATGTGGTTGGTGTCGGGCACGACGAACTGCTCCACATTGGTTCCGTCGTCACGGCACTGCTCGGCGAAATGCGCCGTCTGATCGATGAACACGCGGGTCTCGTCCGCGCCGACTGCGGCGATGAGCGGCGAACCGATATGCGGCCGGCGGCGGAGCGGGCTGAGCGTCGCCACGTCGTCGTCGGTAAAGGCCAGAAGGTCGTTTCGGAATGATGCGGCGACCGGCGCCAGATCGTAGAGCCCGCTGATGGCCGTGCCGCCCTTGATCACATCGGCGGGCAGCCCGGCATCGGCGAGCCGCGTCCGATCCATGATCTCAGCCACCAGATGTCCGCCGGCTGAATTGCCGGAGACGAAGATGCGCTCCGGATCGATACCGTGCGCCGCGCCGTGACGATGAACAAAGCCGACGGCCTTGAGGCAGGACTCGACGATGTGGCCGAGACGGACGTCCGGGATGAGCGGATAGTCGATGATGGCAACGGCCGCGCCGGACGGCACGAAGCCCGCCGCGACAAAAGAGAAGTCGCGCGCCGCCAGCGTGCTCCAGAAGCCGCCATGGATGAAAATCTGGACAGGCGCGGGCGCGTCACCTGCCGCCGGAAACAGGTTCAGCGTCTCGCTTTTGCGTTCGCCATAGGCGATATCGCGTGCCGCCTTGAAGCCGGCGTCAGCGGCCTTCGTCGCCTTGGCGCGGCGCTCAAACAGCGCCTCGACATCGGCGATGGAGTCCAGCCGGAACTGGGCGTCGAGCGCCTCTTGCTCGTCGTTAGCGGACATGGGTCACAAGATGCTTGGGGCCACGTAGATGTTTGTCATCCCGGTTCGGCCGCAAGGCCGAGACCGGGACCCATAATCTCCGAGGGCGCCAGCTGAGCAATGGTGCTCCGGCCGCATGACCGGTGGCTATGGGTCCCGGACTGGCGCTCGCGCGCCCTCCGGGATGACAATCGAAGGGACCTGGATCGTTTCATTGGTCACGCCACTTTGCGAAGCGTCATCCCGGCCAACGCCCTTCGGCCGGCCGGGACGACATCGGTGAAGCGTCGTCTCCTAGCCGTCGATTTCGGTGAACAGCGCGTTCATGTCCTCAATCGTCAGCGTGTTCTCAACGCCAAGCTCGCCATCCTTGATGTTCCAGATGAGCGCAGCACCATTGACGTCGCCATTGGCGTCGAAGATCACCGGACCTGTCGCGCCGACATAGCGGATCGGCTTGCCGTCCTTGATCAGCGCAACGGCTTTGGCGAATTCCTCCGGCCCGGTGCCGACGACCGTGCCATCCGGGTCCTGGATCATGCGTACAGAGTCGCGAATGGCCGGTCCGCTGAGATCCGGTGCGATGTTCATCGCAAGGCCGATCACCATCGCCGCATCGTATTGCGTCGCAATGCCCGGCCCATCGGCGCTGGCGTCATACTTCGCCTGAAACGCGTCGCGGAAGGCGTCGACCGTCGGGCCGCCCGCAGAAGCATTGTCCATACCGTAGGCGTTGTTCAGATATTGTCCGCCGACGGCCTCGACATAATCAGGGCTTCTCAGCGCGTTGTTGAGGATAAAGTTCTGCGGGCCGCCAAGCGAGATCCACTCACGCGTCATCGTCGCGCCGTCCTGCGGGAAGGCCACGAAAAACACGGCGTCAGGATTGGCCGCCAGGCCGACATTCACTTCGGCGCGGTAGGAAGGCTGGTTCTCGTTGAAGGCAGCCTCTGCCACGATCTCACCGCCCAACTTTGCCGTGGCGGTCTTGAAATATTCCACCATGCCGGTGCCGAAATCGGTGTTGACGTAGATGACCGCGATGCGCTTGTAGCCGCGGTCGGACGCCACCTTGGCGCTGGCATAGGCCTGCGTCTTCACCGTCGGCAGCGTGCGGAAGAAGTAGCCGCCGCTTTCGCCGCTCTCGGCAAGCGCCGTGAACGTAGCAGCAGTGGAGCAGCAGGTGATCTGCACGACCTCGGACGGTGCGGTGACGGAGGTCAGGATCGGCAGGCTGACGCCGCTCGATACAGTGCCCGTCAGTGCGGAGACGCGCTCCACTTCTACGAGGAACTTCGCCGCGTCCACGCCGACGGTCGGCTGCCCCTGATCGTCGCGCAGCAGAAACTCAACCGGGCAGCCCTTGATGCCGCCGCCTTCGTTTATGTGCTCGAATGCGAGCTGCGCGCTCTCAGCGATGCGCTCGCCGACCGCACCCATTGAGCCTGTCAACGGCAGGATACCGCCGACTTTCACCGGGCACTCCGCGTCCTGCGCGTACACCGCCGACGGCGCCATGATTGCCGCGGCGAGCGCAGTGCCGAGGGTCAATCCCAACAGATTTCTCATCACACCTCTCCCTCTTCCTTAAACTTCAGCGATTTTGGCATGTTTAGCCCACATGGCGCGAGACGACCGGCTCCTCGCCGATCAATCCGCGCGGCTTGAAGACCAGCATGACGACAAGCAGCAGGCCGATCAGGATGGATTGCGCGGCCGCACCCTGCGTTTGAAACTCCGGCGGCAGCACCTTGGACACCAGGACACCGCTGCCGCTCCACAGCCCCCAAACGATCAACGCGCCAAGCAACGCCCCGCGATTGTTGCCGCTCCCCCCGACGATCAGCATCGTCCATATCTGGAACGTCAGAATCGGCAGGAAGTCGAACGGGCTGACAAAGCCGATGAAGCTTGCATGCAGCGCGCCTGCAAGCCCGATGATGACGGACCCAAGGACGAAGGCCTGCAGCCGAAAAAGCCGTGCGTCCTTGCCGAGCGCCACAGCCGCCGTTTCGTCTTCGCGGATAGCCCTCAACACCCGCCCCCATGGTGAGCGGACGACGCGCTCCAGCGCCCAATAGACCAGCACTGTCGCTGCCGCGACCAGCCCGAGAAAGAAGATGTTGTACGAGAGCTGGCCATCGAAGTAGCCGGCAAGCGGGCGCGGGATGGAGGTGAAGCCGAGGCTTCCTCCGGTCAGCGACTGCCAGTTCAGCGTGATGAGCTGAACCGTCACCGCAATTCCGAACGTGGCGATCGCCAGATAGTCGCCGCGGAGCCGCACCGTGGCGATCCCTACGATCAGCGCCGCCAGCGCTGCGGCCGCCATCGCGCCGAGGACACCGACCGGCCATGGCAATCCGAGGTTGGCGATCAACAAGGGATTGGGCGGTGCGGTGATGATGGCGTGCGTGTAGGCGCCGATGGCGTAGAACGCGACCACGCCAGCATTGAAGACGCCAGTGAAGCCCCATTGGAGATTGAGGCCGAGGCAGGCGATGCCGAAGATCAGCACGACGGTGAGGAAGAAGACGAGATAGGAGACGATGCCGATCATGGGTTAGTGCCTTTCCGGTGTGCCGAAAAGGCCATACGGCCGGATATAGAGGACAAGCATCAGAAGCAGGAACGGCATCGCAGTCTTGTAGCCGGCGGGCACCACCAGCACGGAGAGGTTCTCCGCCAATCCTACGAGCAGCCCGCCAATGACGGCGCCGAAGAGGCTGCCCGATCCGCCAAGGATGGCGGCAGCGAACACTGCCAAGAGGAGGTTGAAACCCATCTCCGGCCGCAGCTGTACGGTCAGGCCGAGAAACGTTCCTGCCATGGCGGCGAGCGCGCCGGCGATGAACCACGCAATGCGGATCATCTTGCGGATTTCCACGCCGCAGATGCCGGCAAGCGTCGGGCTTTCCGCCATCGCCCGCATCGCCATGCCGATCCGTGTCAGCCGCAGAACCAGATAGAAGAAGATGACGACCGCGAAGGTAAGGCCGAGCACGACGATCTGGTCCGGCATGACGCGCACATTCGGCAGGATCTCCACAGCGATCTGCAACTCGCGGCTATAATAGTGGACGTCGGGTCCCCAGATCAGCAGCACCAGGTTACGCAACACCAGCGCCACGCCGAAGCTTGCAAAGATCATCGTCAGGCGATGAGCGTTACGCGATCTCAGGCGATTGTAGACGATCGCATCGATGAGGATGGCGGCGGAGCCGGCGACGATTGCCGCGATCAGTATAGCGACGAGGAACTGCCAGCCGAACGAGACCGGGCCGATCGGCACGCCGGCGGTGGCAACGGCCGTGAAGGTGAGGGCGCTATAGGCACCCAGCGTGAGGATGTCGCCATGGCCGAAATTGGCGAAGCGCAATATCTGCAAGCTCAGTGAGATACCGATCGCGCCGAGCGCGATGATGGCGCCGGTCAGGATACCGTCGGCGATGGCCTGCCCGATCATGCCGCCCCCGATGCCTTCGCTGCGCGTCTTCCCCCTAAAAACGCCTCGGCGATCGCCGGATCGTTTAAAAGCTCGTCGGGCGTCCCGGCAATGTAGTTCCGTCCCTCCGTCAGCACGTAGGCGCGATTGGAGATGCGGATCGCCGCCTTGGCGTTCTGCTCCACCATCAGCACAGCCACGTTGAGCTCGGTGAGCCGCCTGAGATCGGCGAAGACATCGGCCACGACCTTGGGCGAAAGCCCGGCGGTCGGCTCATCCAGCATGATCGCCTTGGGATCGGTCATCAGCGCGCGCGCCACGGCGAGCATTTGGCGCTGCCCGCCGGAAAGCACCCGGCCCGCCGACGCCCGGCGTTCGGCAAGCACAGGGAAATGCTCGTAGGCGCGCTGCAGCCGTAGCCGCAAATCGGCGCGGGAGACGGTATGCGCCCCGACGATTAGGTTCTCTTGGATGCTCAGATTGGTGAAGATGTTGCCGGTCTGCGGCACGAAGCCGACGCCGGATTTCACCATCTCATGCGCCGGATGTCCGGACACATCGCGGCCGGCAAAAGTCACCGTACCGCTCTCAAAGACCACGAGCCCGGCGATGGCTTTCAGAAGCGTCGACTTCCCCGCTCCGTTCGGGCCGACGATCGTCACGATCTCGCCCGGCGCCACATCGACGGACACGCCGTGCACGATCGGCAGGCCACGCACATAGCCGGCCACGATGTCGCGCGCGCTGAGAATAGGCTCGCTCACGCGGCGACATCTCCCAGATAGGCGTCGACCACGCGCGGGTCGCTGCGCACGCCGTCTGCGTCACCCTCAAACAACACCCGCCCCTGCGCCATGACAATGATGGGGCTGCAAATCTGCATCACCACATCCATGTTGTGCTCAATGATGAGGAAGGTGATGCCACGCGCGTTGAGCGCGATGATCTTCTCAATCAAGGTCTCAAGAAGCGTCGGGTTCACGCCGGCGGCAGGCTCGTCGAGCAGGATCATGTGCGGCTCGATCATCAACACCCGAGCCAGTTCCAGAAGCTTCTGCTGGCCGCCGGAAAGCTGGCCGGCAATATCGTTCGCCTTGTCCGCCAAGCCGCAGAAGCCGAGCACCTCCATGCCGCGCTCACGCGCCCGCTTCTCCTGGTCGCGCACCGCGCCGAAGCGGATCCAGTTGTTCCAGAACTGCTCGCCCGCCTGGCCGATCGGCGCGAGCATGACGTTCTCCAGTACCGACATTTGCGGAAACGGTCGCGGTATTTGAAACGTGCGCGCCAGCCCGGAGCGAAAGATCGAATCCGGGCTCAGGCCGTCAACGCGCTGCTGCTTGAAGGCGATCGAACCGGCTTCCGGTTGCTGGCCGCCGGCGACGAGGTCAAAAAGCGTGCTTTTACCCGCCCCGTTCGGCCCGATGAGGCCGGTGATGGTCCCTTCCTCAACGGCAAGCGTCACGCCATCGACGGCGCGCAATTCGCCAAACGTGCGCACGACGTTGTTGATCTGAAGAAGAGGGGCCTGAGAAAGCGGTGCCATGTGGTGATAAGACCATATGACGGCGAATGTGAAAAGCTTTAAGCTGAAAATATATCACCTCGCAGCGCCGAAAACGCTGGAGAAACGGTGAGATTGGAGCGGACATGGCGGACGGCCTGAGCCACATCACAACCAGGCATGCGCAGGTCTCGGCGGACGTTGCTTTTCGTTTTCTGTCTGATCCGACTGCAGTCGGGCGGTGGTCGCTCGGCTGCTTCGACACTACGCCGGTTGGTGATGACGGGCTCCACACGGGGCACTCGCTGATCGACGGCAATCAAGGCTGGTTCCGGATCGACGCTGATCCTGAGAGGCACGTGATCGACTACTTCGTCGGCACGCCCGACCGGCTCACGCGCCGCATAAGCGCGCGAATCATGGCGGGCGAGGTGCTCGGCTTTGATGAATCGTCGTGCCTGATCAGCCTGTGCGCCTGGCGGACGTCGGAGATGAGCGATCAGCGCTGGCGCGATCTCTGCGTTCTGCACGAAGCAGAGATCGTTCTCATCCAGGGGCAGGTGGAGCGCGCCGCAATGCGTGATGAGACCGAGGCGCGCTGAACAACTGGCGAAGCGAGCGAAGGGCGGCAATGGATAAGGTTCTGAACGTCCGGCGACAGGACAGCATCGCCATCTTGGAAATCGACAGTCCGCCGGTGAACGCGCTGTCGCATGCCGTACGCGCCGCGCTGGTCGAGGCGCTCGATAGCGCTGATCACGATCCGGCGCTCGACGCCGCGATCATCGCCTGCGCCGGGCGCACCTTTGTCGCTGGCTCCGATATCCGCGAGTTCGGTAAGCCACGCCGGGCGCCGCTGCTGAGCGACGTGATCGATAGGCTGGATGCGATGTCGAAGCCGGTCGTCGCGGCGCTCTTCGGCACGACATTGGGCGGCGGGCTGGAGCTGGCGCTCGGCTGCCACTATCGCATTGCCGCATCCACGACACAGCTCGGTTTCCCTGAGGTGAAGCTCGGGCTGATCCCCGGGGCCGGCGGCACGCAGCGGCTCCCCCGTGCGGTGGGGCCGGAGACGGCGCTGACCATGATCGTCACAGGCGAGCCGATTGCCGCGGAAGCCGCATTCGCGCACGGTCTGGTCGATGAATTGGCGGACGGCGATCTGGAAGAGGCTGCGATCGCCCTGGCGCAACGTGTGGCGAAAGACAACACGCCAAGACGGCTTCGCGACGACACCGCGAAGCTTGCCGCCGATGGCGACGATCGCGCGCGCTTCGACGCAACGGCACAGAACCTCACCAAACGGGCGCGCGGGCTGAAAGCGCCCCGTGCCTGCGTCGATTCAGTTCGCGGTGCGCTCGACCTCCCCTTCGATGAAGGGCTGGAGCATGAGCGTGCGATCTTCCGCGAACTCGTCGCTGGCGATCAGTCGAAGGCGCAGCGTTATGTCTTCTTCGCCGAGCGCGCCGCGGCCAAGGTGCCCGGCCTTGACGCCAAACCGCGGCGGGTGGCGCGCGTCGCAATCATCGGCGCCGGCACGATGGGCCGCGGTATTGCCGTTGCGTTTGCCGATGCCGGCCTTGCCGTGACGCTGATTGAGACGGACGACGACGCGCTTCAGCGCGGCCTCGACGCTGTCGCGGCGATTTACGCCGGTGCCGCCCAGCGCGGCCGACTGACACCGGATGAAGCGGAGCGCAGGCGCGCGCGCATTGGCGGCGCTGTCGGCTTGAGCGAGGCGGCCGATGCCGACCTTGTGGTCGAGGCGGTATTTGAGGATTTCGAGCTTAAGCGCGATGTCTTGTCAGAGCTTGCAGGGCTCACGCGACCCGATGCTGTGCTGGCGACCAACACATCTTATCTCGACGTCGACGCGCTTGCCGCCGCCACCGATCGGCCGGAATCCGTTCTGGGGATGCACTTCTTCAGCCCGGCCAACGTCATGCGGCTCGTGGAGATCGTACGCGGTGCGAAGAGCGCTCCCGAGGTGCTGGCAACGGCGATCACCACCGCGCGCCGGCTCGGCAAGGCGCCGGTCGTCGTGGGCAACTGCAATGGCTTTGTTGGCAATCGCATGCTGCGGCGACGGAGTGCCGCCGCCGAGCAGGCGCTGCTCGCCGGCGCCCTGCCGCACGAGGTCGACGCCGCCATGGAGGCGTTCGGCTTTCCCATGGGTCCGTTCGCGGTGGCCGACCTTGCCGGCCTCGATATCGGCTGGCGTATGCGCAAGGCGCAGGGGCTGAAGGCCGCAATCGCCGATGCGCTTTGCGAACAAGGCCGTTTCGGACAGAAGAGCGGCAAGGGCTACTTCCGTTACGAGCCCGGTTCGCGCAAACCGGAACGTGATGCGGATGTGGAGGCGATCGTCGTTGAAGCCTCGCACCGCGCCGGCATCGCGCGCCGCGCGCTCTCAAGCGACGAGATCGTTGAGCGACTGCTCTTTCCGATGATCAACGAAGGCGCACGCATCCTGGAGGAGGGGATCGCTGCCCGTCCCAGCGATATCGACGTGATCTGGGTCAACGGCTACGGCTGGCCGGTCTGGCGCGGTGGGCCGATCTACCACGCCGACGCGCTGGGGCTTGCGTCTGTCCGCGACAAGCTTGCGGCTATGGCCGAGGCCTCCGGTGACGAGGGCCTTGCGCCGGCGCGGCTCCTGGTCCGTCTGGCCGAAGAGGGACGGGGATTTGGATCTCTCTGACGCTTGCCTTTGAGCGTCCATCATGCGCTCCAACTTAGAAGACCCGCACACTCAGTAAGGAACACGTCATGCCGAGCTTTGCTGTCTATCCGAGCCTTAAGGGCGCCGTCGTTTACATCACCGGCGGCGCCGGCGGCATCGGCGCGGAGATGGTCCGCGCTTTCGCCGAGCAAGGGTCGAAGGTCGGCTTCGTCGACCTCGACGAGGAAGGCGGCAGGGCGTTAGCGTCGGAGCTTGAGGCAACCGGCGCGACAATCGGTTTTGCGCGCTGTGACCTGCGCGACATCGACCAGCTCCGGCAGGCTCTCGGCGCGCTCAAGGCGGAACTCGGTCCGCCGGCAGTGCTCGTCAACAACGCCGCCCGCGATGACCGCCATGCCTGGCAGGACGTGACGTCCGACTATTACGACGAGCGGATCGCCACCAATTTGAAGCACATGTTCTTTGCAGCACAGGCCGTCGCGCCGGACATGATCGAAGCTGGCGGCGGATCGATCATAAATCTCGGTTCGAACTCCTGGTGGGAGGCTGGTGGTGGCTTCCCGGTCTACGCCACCGCCAAAGCCGCGGTGCATGGCATGACGCGAACGCTCGCGCGCGATCTCGGCGAACATCGCATCCGCGTCAACACGATCGTGCCGGGCTGGATCATGACGGAGCGCCAAAAGGAGCTTTGGGCCACGCCCGAGGCGCTTGAGAAGCACCGCCAGAGGCAGTGCCTGCCCGATCTGATCGAGCCGGTCTACATCGCGCGAATGGCGCTGTTCCTCGCCTCCGACGATGCCGCCATGTGCACGGCGAACAATTACATGGTCGAGGCGGGCTCGATCTGAGCGTCGGCTCCCGCTGACGCTGTGAAGCTCAGTCGCAAATCAGCGAATGCGCTGCCCCTCGGCATCGAACAGCCGCGCCTGCTCCGGATCGAAGGTGAAGTGGAAACCGTCGCCGTGCTTCACGCCGCTATATCCGCGTTGTTCGATGACGACGGTCTCGCCACCGCGGGAGTTGGCGTAGACGAGCGATGAGCCGCCGAGCTGCTCGGTGACGTCGGCGGTGACGCCGAGGCTGATGGGCGAACTGTCGCCGATGGCGATGTGTTCCGGGCGGATGCCGAGGATCAGGTCCTGTCCGTCGCCCGGCTTGTCGTTGAGCGGCACGACGACCTCCGCGTCGTCGAAGCTCGGCAACGACACCTTTAAGCCGCCATTGGACGGCCCTTTTGAGCGCGCCGCAAAGAAGTTCATCTTCGGCGAGCCGATGAAGCCGGCGACGAACTGATTGTTGGGATTGCTGTAAAGCTCCAGCGGGCTGCCGTGTTGCTCGACATTGCCGTCGCGCAGGACGACGATCTTGTCGGCGAGCGTCATCGCTTCAACCTGATCGTGCGTCACGTAGATCATGGTGTTTCCGAGATCCTGATGGAGCTTGGCGATCTCGACACGCATTTGAACGCGCAGCTCCGCGTCAAGATTGGAGAGTGGTTCGTCGAACAAAAAGACATCCGGATTGCGCACGATGGCCCGGCCGATGGCGACACGCTGACGCTGTCCGCCGGAAAGCGCCTTGGGCGTGCGATGAAGCAGCTTCTCCAGTTGCAGGATACGGGCGGCGTCCTCGACCCGGCTGCGTATCTGGTCTTTGGGCATGCCGGCCATGCGAAGCCCGAAGCCCATGTTCTGCTCAACCGTCATGTGCGGGTACAAAGCGTAGGTCTGAAAGACCATCGCAACGCCGCGTTCAGCAGGGTCGATGTTGTTCACCACCGTGTCACCGATGGCGATCACGCCGTCGGAAATCTCCTCAAGCCCGGCGATCATTCTAAGGAGAGTCGACTTGCCGCATCCCGACGGACCGACGAAGACGCAGAATTCGCCATCCTCGATCTCGAATTCGACGCCGTGGACCACCTGCACGGTGGCGTAACGCTTGACGACGTTCTTCAGTGTCAATCCTGGCACCGCTACCCTCCCTTATGTCCTTAGCTGCCGGCAAGCATGCGGTACTCCGCCTGTCGGGATATGTCTTCCGCCGCCTGCTTCAGCCGCGGCAATTGTCGTTCCAGGTCTTCGATGCCGGCCAAGTGCGTGTTGCTCGTCATCGATAGGCCGCCGAGCAGTTCGCCGGAGCCTGAGACGATCGGCACCGCGATACAGATGACACCCGGCTCGTGCTCCTCCTGGTCGAGACTGTAGCCACGCGCGCGGCACCTCTTGAGGTCCGCCCGCAAACCCGCCACGTCGGAGATCGTTCGCGGGGTATAGCGGTGAAAGGCTTGGCGCGAGATTGCGTTCTGCAGGTCGGAGCCTGAAAGCACCGACAGCATCGCCTTGCCGATTCCGGTGCAATAGGCCGGCCCGACTTTGCCGACTGAGGCATAGAGCGACATGTGATAGTCGCCGGTGCGTTTGTCGACATAAAGCACCTGAGCGTTGTCGAGGACTCCGAGATGGATCGTCTCCCGCAGATCCGCCGCAAGCCCGTCGAGCACCTCGCGCGCGGTCGTTGCCAGGCTTGCCTCTGCCCAGGCGGCGTGCGCCAGCCTGACAAGCCGAAGGCCCGGCCGGTAGGTGTGCTGGTCTTCGCAGAACTCAAGCATGTTCTCCGCCACCAATGTTCGCAGCATCCGGTGCAGCGTAGACTTCGGGTAGGGAAGGGCATTCTGCAACTCTATGAACCGTACGGCCCGACCTTCCTTCGCCACCGTTTCCAAGACCCGAAGCGCTTTGGAAACTGTGCCGGATGTGCTTGACTGCTCAGGCACACCGAAGGTTGCGACGTTGGCCATTGGCCTGGACATAATCAGCGCGCCACCGCTCGTGTTTTGCTTGACACGATAAGGTAGATAATCATACTTTTCAATATGGGAAACATAGTTCCAAATAATGGAACATCGTAAATCATCCAAATGGGAGGACTCGAATGCGCTCCATCCTTAAGGCGTCGGCAGCGGCGCTTGTTCTATCGGCCTTTGCCGTTGGCCCGGCTACGGCCGAACTGACAGGCGATCTGAAGATATTCCTCGACACGTCCAACCCGGCGCCGCGGGCGACCATGGAGAAGATCATTGGGGACTTCCAGGCCCTGCATCCCGATCTCAATATTGAGACCACGGTGATTGATCGCGAGGAATACAAGACGCAGATCCGCAACTTCCTCACCGCCAATCCGCCCGACGTCGCGACCTGGTACGCCGCCAACCGTATGGCGCCCTACGTGAACGCCAACCTCTTCGAGGATGTCTCCGACCTGTGGCAGGAGCCGGCGATCGCCGACAACCTCGCCTCGACCAAAGGCGCCATGACCATCGATGGCAAGCAATGGGGCGTGCCCTACACTTACTATCAGTGGGGCGTTTATTACCGGAAGGACATCTACGAAGAGCTGGGCCTGAGCGAGCCCGCGAATTGGGATGAATTCAAGGCCAATTGCCAGGCGATCATCGACTCAGGCCGCAAGTGCTACACCATCGGCACCAAGTTCCTGTGGACCGCCGGCGGATGGTTCGATTACCTCAACATGCGCACCAACGGCTTCGACTTTCACATGGCCCTCGCCGGCGGCGAGATCTCCTGGGAAGACGATCGGGTCAAGCAGACCTTCGCCAACTGGCGCGAGCTCATCGACATGGGCGGCTACATCGACAACCACCAGACCTATAGCTGGCAGGAAGCCCTGCCGTTCATGGTCAGCGGCGATGCCGTGTACTACTTGATGGGCAACTTCGCCGTGGCGCCGCTACGCGATGCCGGCCTCACCGACGATCAGCTCGACTTCTATCAGTTCCCGGCCATCAACCCGGATGTCGAGTTGGCTGAGGACGCGCCGACCGACACCTTCCACATCCCGGCCAACGCGGCCAACAAGGAAGCGGCTCGCGAGTTCCTGCGCTTCGTGGTCTCCGCCGACGTTCAGACCGAGATCAACAATGGCGACAACCTCGGGCAGCTGCCGGTCAACTCCCAGTCGTCGGTGGATGACGACAAGTTCCTGAATGAGGGCTTTGCGATGCTCTCGTCCAACAGCCCCGGCGGCGTCGCTCAGTTCTGGGACCGCGATGCTCCGGCGGAGATGGCCAAAGTGTCGATGGAGGGCTTCCAGGAATTCATGGTCAAGCCGGACAACCTCGACCGAATCCTCGCCAAGCTCGAGCGCGCCCGCAAGCGCATCTACGAGTAAGCCGAGGGTGCACTTACAAAGGCGCTGGGGGTTCCGCCCCCGGCGCCAAAGACATAGCCGTTCCAGGACCGGCGTCCGGGGTCCGGATCGCACGCAAGGGGGAAACCGGGCATGGTTGACGTAACCGCCAGGCAAGCTGCCGCTCTCGATACCCGCAGCTGGTTCCGCCGCAATCAGATCGCCATCATGCCGTGGCTGTTCCTGGCCCCTGGCGTCCTGTTTTTCCTGTTCTACGTCATCTTCCCGATCTTTCAGTCGTTCAACATCTCGCTTTACGAGTGGGATGGTCTGGGCCAGCCCGAATATATCGGGTTCGCAAACTACGAAGATCTGTACTGGGAGTTCGTGGACCGCGACGCGTTTTTCGTCTCGCTCACCAACAACCTGCTTTGGCTGCTCCTGTATCTGCTGGCGATTCCGGCGGGACTCTTCATCGCGCTCTTCCTGAACCAGACGGTCGTCGGCATCCGCCTCTACAAGTCGCTCTTTTTCTTCCCGTTCGTGATCTCGCAGGTGGTCGTGGGGCTGGTGTTCACCTGGTTCTACGACCCGACCTTCGGGCTATTGAACACGATGCTGGCCTGGGTCGGTCTCGGGCCGATCAACGTGCTCGGCGACGAACGTTTTGTGACCTATGGGATCATCGCCGCCGGCCTCTGGCCGCAGACGGCCTATTGCATGATCCTCTATCTCACCGGGCTCAATGCCGTTGATCCCGAGCAGATAGAGGCCGGCCGGCTCGACGGCGCCAAAGGCTGGCGCATGCTGTGGTTCATCATCGTGCCGCAACTGGCCCCCGCCACCTTTATCGCCTTTGTGGTGACGATCATCGGCGCCCTCAGGTCGTTCGACTTTATCGCGGTGATGACCCAGGGCGGGCCCTTTGGCTCCTCCCGTGTTCTTGCCTTCTACATGTTCGAAGTGGCGCTGTCGGAATACGGCTTCCGTATGGGCTATGGCGCGGCGATCGCGGTCGTCCTGTTCCTCATCATGCTGTGCTTCATCGCCTACTTCCTGTGGTCGATGTATCGCGACGAGAAGAGGGCCCGCTGATGTTTCCGACGCCCATTCAGCGGACACCACGCCCCTGGCAGATCACCTATCAAAGCCTGCTGCCCCTGGCGCTGCTCATGTGGCTGGCGCCGCTCATTGCCGTGGCGGTCTTTTCGATCAAGCCAGATGCCGATTTCACGACCGGCAATTACTGGGGATGGCCGACCTCGTTTGAGGGCGTAACCAATTACGGCAGGGTCTTCTTCGATTCAGACATGCCGCGCTACCTCATGAACTCCGTACTCATCACCGTGCCGACGGTGATCGGCGCGGTGGCGCTCTCCGCCATGACGGGCTTCGCCCTCGGCGTCTACAAGTTCCGATCGAACCTTCCGATCTTCTTCATGTTCGTGGCCGGCAATTTCGTGCCGTTCCAAATCCTCATGGTGCCGGTGCGCGACCTGACCCTGGACCTCGGCCTCTACAACACCAAGACCGGCCTGGTGCTGTTCCACATCGCCTTTCAGACCGGCTTCTGCACGCTCTTCATGCGCAACTTCATCCGCGCCTTGCCTTTTGCGCTCGTGGAATCGGCGCGTGTCGAAGGCGTGGCGGAATGGCGCATCTTTTGGTACGTCGTCATGCCGTTGATGAAACCGGCCATCGCGGCGCTGAGCGTCTTGATCTTCACGTTCATCTGGAACGACTACTTCTGGGCCGTGGTTCTGACCCAGGGCGTAGAAAGCCAGCCTGTCACCGCCGGCATCACCAGCTTTAACGCCCAGTACCGCGCCGCCTATCACCTGATGAGCGCCGGCAGCATCGTCGCCGCGCTGCCGCCGGTCGCGATGTTCTTCCTGATGCAAAAACACTTCATTGCGGGGCTGACACTCGGCGCCGTGAAGTAGAGGCCATGCCGGTCAAGATTGCATTCGTCGGCGCCGGGTCGACCATCTTCATGCGCAACCTGATCGGCGATGCACTGCATCTGCCGGCGCTCGCTGACGCGCATGTTGCGTTGATGGATATCGATCCGGGCCGGCTGGCGGAATCGGAGCTGGTCGTCACGAAGCTCATCGCGTCGACCGGAGCGAGCGCGAGCGTTTCGACGCATACCGACCGCCGCCCCGCGCTCGACGGCGCCGACTTCGTCATCGTCGCCTTTCAGATCGGCGGCTATGACCCCTGCACAATCACTGACTTTGAGGTGCCCAAGCGTTTCGGGCTGCGTCAGACCATCGCCGATACGCTCGGCATCGGCGGTATCATGCGCGGCCTCAGAACCGTCCCGCATCTGTGGGCGCTCTGCGCTGACATGGCCGAGCTCTGCCCCGACGCCATTCTGCTGCAATACGTCAATCCGATGGCCATCAACACCTGGGCCATTGCCGCGCGTTATCCCGCGATCCGCCAGGTCGGGCTTTGCCACTCCGTGCAGCACACGGCCGCGGAACTGGCGCGCGACCTCGATATCCCGGTCGAGCGCCTCAGATATCGGGTTGCTGGCATCAACCACATCGCGTTCTTCCTGCGGCTTGAGGAGCAGCTTGCAGACGGCACGCATCGCGACCTCTACCCGGCCTTGCGGGAGGGCTATCGCGCCGGGCGGATTCCGCTTCCCTCGGCGTGGAACCCGCGCTGCCCCAACCGCGTGCGCTACGAGATGATGATGCGGCTCGGCTACTTCGTCACGGAGAGTTCTGAGCACTTCGCCGAATATGTGCCGTGGTTCATCAAGCGCGACCGGCCGGACTTGATCGAACGCTTCGGCATTCCGCTCGACGAATACCCCCAACGCTGCATCGAACAGATCGAGCGCTGGCACGATGAATTGGAGACTTACCGGGCAAGCGATACGATTGAGGTCGCCCGCTCTGATGAATACGCCGCCACGATCATGAACGCTGTGGTGACGAACGGGCCGGCCACAATCTACGGCAATGTCGCAAACAACCACCTCATCCCGCAGCTTCCCGAGGGCTGCGCGGTCGAGGTTCCCTGCCTCGTGGACGCCAACGGCATTCAGCCCACCGCCGGCCACGAATTGCCCCCGCAGCTCGTGGCGCTGATGCGCACCAGCATCAATGTGCAGGAACTGGTCGTCGCGGCGCTGATGGAGGAGCGGCGCGATCACATCTATCACGCCGCCATGATGGACCCGCACACCGCCGCGGAGCTCGATCTCGATCAGATCCACGACATGGTGGACGCCCTGCTTGAGGCGCATGGCGACTGGCTGCCGCAATGGGCGCGCCCGTCCGCGACGCTGTCCGTCAACAATGAGGCAACTCGACGTGCTCAACAGCGATAGCCCGCCGCGCGTGCCACGACGTTCGCTGCCCGGCGTGGACCGGCCGGTCTCCGCCCTCATCATGGGCTGCGACAACAAGGAGACGCTGGCCGAAGCGACGCCGGTCTGGGACGCCTGGATCGAGGCCGGCGGCAACGCCTTTGACACCGCCTATGTCTATGGCGACGGGCGTCACGAAGCCGTTTTGGGCGAGTGGATTGCGGCGCGCGGAACAGCCGACGATATCGTGGTCACCGCCAAGGGTGCCCACACGCCGCATTGCACGCCCGATGCGATCGGCGAGCAGCTCGCCGTCTCCCTGGAGCGCCTCCGTCTGGAGAGTGTGCCGATTTACGTCATGCATCGCGACAATCCCGATGTGCCGGTCGGCGAATTCGTGGACGCGCTCAATCGGCTGCGCGAGGCCGGCAAGATCGGTATTTTCGGCGGCTCCAACTGGACCATTGAGCGGTTTGCCGAAGCCAACGCCTATGCCCGGTCGCGCGCGCTGGAGCCGTTTCGCATCCTCAACAACAACCTCTCATTGGCCGTGATGGAACAGCCGGTATGGCCCGGCTGCGTGACATCGAACAATGAGGAGACGCTTGCTTTCTTGACCAAGAACGAGGTCATCCACTTCTCCTGGTCGTCGCAGGCGCGTGGCTACTTCTTGCCGGAGGACCTGCGCAGCCGCCTGCCGGCCGATACCGGCCCTGAGGCGTGCTTCGGCAGCGAGCGAAACGCCGAGCGCCGCCGCCGCGCCGAGCAACTGGCCGATGAGCGAGGCGTTGTGGCGCACAATGTCGCCACGGCCTGGGTGCTGGCCCAGCCGTTCCCGTCCTTTGCGTTGATCGGTCCGCGCACGGTTGACGAGATCGCCTCGACATTGCCGGCGCTGGCGCTTGAGCTGACGCCGGACGAGGTGGCCTGGCTCAATCTGGAGCGCGATAGTCGCTAGAGCATGATCCCGAAAAGTGGGAACCGGTTCTTCGGATGAGATCATGATCCAAACAAGAGACGGAGCCCTTAGGCTCTAGAGCGCGGCGACCTCGCATCCACATATCTCCCGCTTGCCTTCGGCGCAGCGCACGCCTACCCACCAGAGCGGCGCGGGCCGCGCCGCACCGGCAGGAGACATCAAGATGAAAGCAGGCGTCATTGGACTGGGCGACATGGGCTCCGGTCTTGCCAAGAACCTGATCGCCGCGGGGTTCGAAACCGTCGGTCTTGATCTGGACGCAGCCCGCATGGCCGCCTTCACCGAGCTCGGTGGTCGGCCCGCCGCATCGGCGGCGGAGGTCGGCGCCAACGCAACATTCGTCTTCGTCATGGTGATGAACGGCACGCAGGCGAAATCCGTCATCCTCGGCGACCGCGAAGGGGAGGGCCTGCGGGCCACGATGGCACCGGGCGGCGTGATCCTTCTCACCGCGACGATCAAGACCGTTGAGGCGCGGGAGATCGCCGCCGCTCTGGAGAGCAGCGGCCTGCACCTGATCGATGCGCCCGTCACCGGCGGTTTCGCCGGCGCGCAAGGCGGGACCCTGACCTTGATGGCCGCCGGCACGGACGAGGCGATGGAAGCGGGCCGGCCCGCCATGGAGGCCGTCGGCAGCACCATCCATCGCGTCGGCGATACGTTCGGTGAAGGTCAGACCATGAAGGCCTGCCTTCAGTCGCTGATCGGCGCGATCTTCTCAGCCACCTTCGAGGCGACGGTCCTTGCCGCAAAAGCCGGCGTTTCTCCGCAGGCGCTCTACGACGTGTTCACCACCTCAGGCGCTGGCTGCGGTGTCGTCAAGATGTCGCTTGCCAACATTGTCGACGGTAAGTTCTCCCGCACCGGCAGCCACATCAACACGATGCATAAGGATCTGACGATCACGCTCGATCTGGCGCGCGATCTGGGTGTGCCGCTTTTTACCGCGAGCACGGCGATGCAGCTCTTTGAGGCCGGCAAGACCAAGCACCCCGATGGCGACAATTGGGCGACCACCCAGGTGCTTGAGGAGATCGTCGGCGCCAAGCTCCGCCGCTAGAGCATGATCCCGAAAAGTGGGCACCATCTTTTCGGATAAGATCATGCTCCAGAAAAAACGATAGGGCCTCCATTCTGATTCCATCAGAATGGATAGGGCGCTAGCCCGCCTTCTTCGCGACGATGAACACGGCTTTACCCTTGGCCGGCTGCCATTTGTAATCGATCGCGAAGCCGGCCTTGATCAGACTGTCTTCAAGCTGCTCGACCGTGAAGCTGCGGATCAGCGGCAGCAGGCCGAAGCGCTGCGTGATCGGCGAAACGAGCGCCAGAAGCTTGAATACGCCGCCGACGCAGGTCGTGCTGGAGATGAAGACGCCGCCCGGCTTGAGCATCCGGTGAACCTTGGCGATCGCCGCGTCGCGGCTCTTCACCAGGTGCAGGATGCTCATGCCCATCACCACATCGAACGTCCCGTCGGCGACGCTGAACTCGTCGATCCCCGTCTGCTGAAACGTGACGTTGGTGATCTCCGCTTCCTCGGCCTTGTGTTGACCGATCTCCAGCATTTTCGAGGAGATGTCGGTGGCAAGAATGTGCTTCACATAAGGCGCGTGGGCGATTGCCGTTGACCCCGTCCCGCAGCCAAACTCCAGCACCTCCATGTCCGGCCTGAGATAGCCGCGCGTGACCTCCAGCTTTGTCTGGTAGGCGGCTTCGTCCGCGACAGGCTGCTTGGCGTAGCGCTCCGCAATCTTGTCCCAGAACCGGCTGTCTTGCGTCATTGCCGCCTTCACGTTTCAGGTCGTCGGACCGGTCCAAGCCACCAGAATGGCAATCAGGCCGGTCAGGATGTTCGCACCGCACCAGACCGCCCGAAAAGCGTCGGACTGTAGCTGGTGCCCGGCAGCCCTGCGATCGGCTTCCCAGAACCACGAGCTCACACCGTGATAGAGCAAGATCGCGCCGGGAATCCAAGCCAGCTTGTAGGCCCATCCGGCATCAAGAATGAGCCCGATCGCCGCGATCGGATAGATCCAGCCGATCAACACATCGGCAATCGCCGTCCCGTGCTCATATGGATAGTAGTCGGGTGGAGCGACTTTTTCCTGCAGCCCGAGCCGCAGCGCCGTGTCCCAGCTCACGACCGAGACAAGCTGGCCGACGAAATGAAAACCGAAGCCGACGATGAGGATCAGAACGCCGGCGAAGATGTTGGCGTATGGGAAGAGCATCGTTCTCTCCTCTATGGCATGGCGGTCACCAACAACGGTTCGGGCCGGCACATCGTGATCTGCCTCAAAAGCAAGGCGAATTGCCGCCGCTTTGCGCCTCTACGCTCGCCCGGATTGCGGCGAAGCGTGATCGCCGGTGAGCGAGCGTGACTTCGGCCGGCAGCCCCACCTTGATAGAAGCGCCAGCACATTATGGGCGCTGTTCTGAAGACTAAGGCGCCCGAACAGGAGGAGACGCCATGGCCATCCGAACCATTGTCTTGCTCGCCGCCGCACTGGCGCTTGCCGCGCCGGCGGCCGCCCAGGAGACCGCCAAATACCGCCTCGATATCGATGCGACCTGGTCGGAAGAGACGCATCCGTTTCAGTTCTGGCAGGGCGCGCATCTGAGCCGCATGCGCGGCGCCACGCATAATAGCCGCTACACGCTCTTCGCCGACGGCCGAACCGCCTCAAGCGGTCTCCAATCGCTGGCGGAGCGCGGGCGCATCGACATCCTTCTCGCCGAGATGGAGGACGCCAAGGAGCGCGGCCGGCTCGACGCGATCTTCGAGGCGGAGGGCATCGCCGTCCCCGGCACGATGACCGCCACCTTCACCGTAAGCGAGGAACACAGCCTCGTGTCCTTCGCCACCATGCTTGCACCGAGCCCCGATTGGTTCACCGGCGGCGCCTCCGTGCCGCTCTACGCCGACGGCGCATGGGTGGATCGTGTGGAGTTGATCCTCTGGCCATGGGACGCCGGCACCGACAACGGCACGACCTGGACGGCCGAAAACGACGAGACGCAGCCGCGCGAATCGACGCGGCTCCTGCTTTCGCCCTTCTTCTTCGATCGCGACGGGTTGAAGCCGCTCGGCACTGCGACCATCGTGCGGGTGGAGTAGGAGGCCCCATCATGTCCGATGCAACGAGCGAGACGCCGGCAATTGCCCTTGAGGACGACGGTCCTCTTAAGGTCACCGGCGTCAAGACCTTGACGAATTCGCGCGGCGAGCCGGTCAAGGTCCGCGAGACGATGTATCTTTGTCGCTGCGGCGCATCGAAGAACAAGCCGTTTTGCGACGGCACACACAAGGCGATCGGGTTCACCGGCGCCAGGTCGGACGACCACCTGCCTGACAAGCTTGACCGCTACGAGGGTCGTTCGATCACAGTCCTCGACAATCGCAGTGTGTGTTCCCACGCCGGCTTCTGCACGTCCGGCCTGCCAAAGGTCTGGCGTTCAAGCACCGAGCCGTGGATCGACCCCGATGCCGCGACGGCCGACGAGATCATCGGCATCGTCAGAAAATGCCCCTCCGGCGCGCTTGCTTACGCTGTGGATGGCAAAGTGGAGACCGACTTTTTCGGCGACGCGGAAATACACATCTCCCGCGACGGGCCGTATTTCGTGCGCGGCCACATCGCGCTTCAGGACGTGGCGAAGGGCGAGGGCGCCAGCAACGAGCACTACGCGCTCTGCCGCTGCGGCCAATCGCGTAACAAGCCCTTCTGCGACGGCTCACATTGGTATGCCGCCTTCCGCGACGACGAGGCGATTACGATCTCCGCCGCCAACAAGGCAGCCGACGCCGGCGAGGAGCAGTGGATCGCCGTCATGGCCGCTGACGCGCTCGCCGAAGGCGAGGTGCACACCGCCACAATTGGCGAGACGCAAGCCGCAATCGTGCGCACCGCGGACGGTGTCTTTGCGCTGAACGCCAGGTGCCCGCACCAGGGCGGACCGCTGCACGAGGGCCAAGCTTGCGATGGGGCGCTGCAATGCCCCTGGCACGGCTACAAATTCGATCTGAAGACCGGCCGCGGCATCGGCAACGACGATCGCGCCGAGCCGATCAAGGTGCGCGAGCAGGATGGTCAGATTGAGCTTCTCGCGCCGAAGCCGAAGCACAGTCCTTGGACGGTCAGCCACGTCATCGCCGAGACGTTGGCGGAGTGGGGCGTCGATACTGTTTTCGGCATGGTCGGCCACTCCAATCTCGGCCTGGCCGAAGCGATCCGCGTCCAGGAGAAGAAGGGCGCGATGCGCTACTTCGGTATCCGCCACGAGGGTGCCGCCGCGTTCGCCGCGTCGGGCTACGCCAAGGCCACCGGGAAGCCGGCCGCGTGTCTCGCCATCGCCGGTCCCGGCGCGACCAATCTCCTGACCGGTCTCTGGGATGCCAAGATGGACCGCGCGCCGGTTATCGCGCTGACCGGGCAGGTCAACACGCAGGTGCTTGGCCCTGGCGCGTTTCAGGAGATCGATCTCGCCTCCGCCTTTGAAGCGGTTGCCGCCTTCAGCCAGACGGTGCTGCACGATTCCGACCCGGCGGAGCTCGCGACGCTCGCCGCCAAGAACGCCATCGTCCAGCGCGACGTCGCCCATCTGATTTTCCCCGACGAGGTGCAGGTGCTCGACGCCGGCTCCAGCGGCCCGAGCCGGCCGCTCGGACGGCTGGGCGAGACAGAGATCGCGCCGCCCGACGGGCCTTTGAACTTCGCCGTCTACCGCATCGCCCGCGCCAAGCGGCCGCTGATCATCGTCGGCTATGGCGCCCGCGACGGTATGGCGGATGTGATTGCGCTGGCGGAGAAGCTCAACGCGCCGGTGATCACCACCTTCAAGGGGAAGGGCCAGATCGGCGATGATCATCCCTTGGGCGGCGGTGTTCTCGGCCGCAGCGGCACGCCGGTCGCCTCAACGCTGATGAACGACAGCGATCTTCTCATCGTCTTCGGCGCGTCGTTCTCCAATCACACCGGCATCGCCGCCAACAAGCCGATCATCCAGGTGGATTTCGATCGCATGGCGCTCGGCAAGTTCCACCCCGTCAGCGAGGCGGTGTGGGGCGATGTCGGCCTCACAGCGCGGCAGATGGCGGAGCGCCTCGGTTCCGATATCGCCTGTGCCGATCAGCGCGACACGCTGGCCGGGCTCTGGGCGGATTGGCGCAAAGAAAAAGTGGCACGCACGTCCAAGGGCGACGCAGCGATCAATGCGCCGCAGATCTTCGCCGCGCTGAGCGAGGTCATGCCGGAAGACGCGGTGATTGCCGTCGATGTCGGAAACAACACCTATTCCTTCGGTCGCTACTTTGAATGCAGCGGCGGGCAGTCGGTGCTGATGTCGGGCTACCTCGGATCGATCGGCTTCGGCTTTCCTGCCGCCATGGGCGCATGGGCGGCCGTCGGCGACGCGCGCAAAGTCGTGGCAATCGCCGGCGATGGCGGCTTCGGCCAATATCTGGCGGAGTTCACCACCGCGGTGAAATACGGGATGAACATCACGCTTGTGCTCCTGCACAACAAGGAGCTGGCGAAGATTTCCAAAGAGCAGCGCGACGGCGAGTGGCAGGTCTGGCAGACGGCGCTGACCAATCCGGGCTTCGCCGAATTCGCCAAGCTGTGCGGTGGCGACGGCGTGCGCGTGGACGATGCGAGCAAGTTGACCGAAGCACTGCGCGCGGGCCTTGCCTCCGACAAGCCCTTTATCGTGGAGATCATGTCCGACCCGCTGTCGTGGTGACGGCTCGTGGCCTGCATCGCCCACGGTCAGCCGAAACAACCGCACAAGCCCACCGCGGCCGGAGAGCGCCGGCCGCGGCATTAGCTACCGCTGACAATCAACGGAACGGAAGCCCTGGCAGAAGTTTCCGTCGCAAAATTGCTGCGATCCGATGACCCAAGTCCGGCCCGGGAAGTAATCCCGCTCAAAGCTGGTCGCCTGACTGTAGCCTTGCGTGCGGCAGAACAGATTGGCGCCGCCCCAACCACAATCCGTGGCCCAGGTCGCGCAATGATCGACAATTGCGCCGTTGATGGTCGGGAAGTTGAAACGTGCGCCACCTGCTTGACCGCACGTGACTCGGCGGAAGCCCTGGCAGAAGTTCCCGTCGCAGAATTGCTGCGATCCGATGACCCAGGTCCGGCCCGGGAAGTAATCCCGCTCAAAGGCGGTCGCCTGACCATAGCCTTGCGTGCGGCAGAACAAATTGGCGCCGCCCCAACCACAATCCGTGGCCCAGGTCGCGCAATGGTCCACGATTGCGCCGTTGATGGTCGGGTATTCGAAGGTTTGCGCGTCAGTCGCGGTCGCCGCCATGCTTACAAAACCTGCGAGGATGACGGCGAGGAACCTTTCCTTTGCGTTGGTTCTCATGGCTTCGACCCCTCTCTTGGTCGAAGCCTTCAGATAGAGACCGCATCGCGGCCCCGTCCATGACGTGAATCACGGCGGCAAGATCGAACTTGTGGCAGTGCCGAGGCTTATCCGTGCAGCGGCTCGGCCATGGGCGGTCCGAGCTGAAAATCGTCGAAAGACGCCCGGAACCCAGCGCGCTCAGGCGAGCACGCCATCGGGCCGATCTGCGCTGCCTCCGCGTCTGTGAAATCCGCCAGCCGCATGAGCTGCCAGGCACCGGACGGGGTCTTGTAATGCGCGATGATCGCCTTGCCGATGCGGGTGAGCCGCACTGCTTGCGGTCCCGAGATTTGCGGCTGCGCGATCACCGACCAATCCGACCGTCCCCGGGTGACGACAACGCTGAAATTCGTCATCCCGTCGGCGTGCTCGATCCCGAGTTTGATCCAGTGCTTGGCGTCGACCCGAAGCATCAGCCCGGCCTGGTCGTAGAGGCTCTCATATTCGCCCTCGAAGCGGAGCGTGGCGGTGAAGTCGCCGTGCACGGTCACATGCCAGAAATGCCCGTTCTCATGATGAAAGCCGTAATGCGTCTCTTGCCAGAAGTCGGTCTTGTCGCCGGTGGTGAGCGCCAGGTGGTCGCCTTCAAATGACCATTCCGGCGGCGGGTTCAGCCACGCGCCTCCTTGCAGCTGCTGCAATCCCATCGGCATCTCCCGGCTTTGCAAAATCGACACGGCTTGAGGAATGAGGAGGCGAGGCCGTTTCACGGCAATGCTTTGCCGTTTGCTCAAACGGCAGATCGCAATCGGGCTGAACCGATGACACGCTGGTACGCCCAAGGGGACTCGAACCCCTGTTTCCGCCGTGAAAGGGCGGCGTCCTAGACCACTAGACGATGGGCGCGACAGCGCGGGGGCCTTATAGGCGGAGCGCGGCGAAGCCACAAGCCGCGGCCGGCACCGTTCGATATGGTGTGCCGCCGCCGGCTTGCAATCCAACGGAGCGCGTGCCGGGCGACCCTACCAGACGCCCGTATTCGCCATGGAGGCCCAGGGCTCTGCTTTCGGAAGCGCGTCACCCTTCTGCAGGAGCTCCACCGAGATGTTGTCGGGCGAGCGGATGAACGCCATGTTGCCGTCGCGCGGCGGGCGATTGATCGTGACCCCGCTGTCCTGAAGCTTGCGGCAGGTCTCGTAGATGTCGTCGACCTCAAAGGCGAGATGGCCGAAATTGCGCCCGCCCGTGTATTCCTCAGGATCCCAATTATATGTGAGTTCAAGAAGCGGCGCGCGCCTGTCCCGCCCGGCGCTCTCGTCCTCGGAGGCGGCGAGAAAGACTAGCGTGAAGCGGCCACCTTCGTTGTCGACGCGGCGGACTTCCGTCATGCCGAGCTTGTTGCAATAGAAATCGAGGGACTGGTCGAGGTCGGTGACGCGGACCATGGTGTGCAAATATCGCATGAGGCGGACGCTCCTTCTTTGTTAGCTTGAAAGATATGCAGCCGAACGATCCTGGCAATGATGAAATCGCGGCCTTCCGCCACCTGATCGACGCTTCTGAGCGGGTCGTCGCGCTCACCGGCGCCGGCATTTCCACTGAATCCGGAATTCCCGACTTTCGTGGACCAAACGGCCTTTGGACGCGCGTCAAGCCGATTACCTATCAGGAATTCGTGGCCTCGGAGGACGCGCGCATGGAGGATTGGCGCCGCCGCTTCGTCATGAACGAGACGTTCGCAGCCGCTAAACCCAATGCCGGCCATCGCGGCCTCGTCGAGATGGCCGAGAGCGGTCGCCTTGCCATGGTCGTGACACAGAACATCGACGGCCTGCACCAGCGCGCGGGGCTCGGGTCTGAGCAAGTCATCGAGATCCACGGCAATTCGACGCGCGGGCGCTGCGTCGAGTGCGCCGCCTTCATGTCTTTGGCCGATGTACGACGCATGATCGACGAGACAGGCGCATCGCCGCGCTGCGCATGCGGTGGATTGGTCAAGGCTGCGATCATTTCGTTTGGCGAGCGCATGCCGAGCGATGCACTGAGCGCCGCGACGCGCTTCGCAGCCGCAGCAGACCTTTTCATCGTGATCGGATCGTCGCTGCTGGTTCAGCCGGCCGCGAGACTGCCGCTGATCGCAAAACAATCAGGCGCATCGCTCGTCATCGTCAACCGCGAAACGACGCCGCTCGACGCAGAAGCCGACCTCATATTGCACCGCCCGATCGGCGCGGTGTTCGCTGATCTCTATCCACAGCTTGTGAATTAGACGTTCAGCAGTTGGCGAGTGTGGCAGATATGTAAGCGTGCGACTGTGGCAGCAATGCTACTGTTCGATGCGAATCGGGAAAGTTGCCAGATGCGGTGGCGACACGAGGCAACTGACCGGTGAATATAAGGGCTCGGATGGAGTCGATATATGGGGGCCAAACCGACCGCCGACGCCACGCCCGAACTCGTGCCGCAGGATGATGCGCCTGTTGATCTGATCGAGGTAACGGGCGTCATCAAGTGGTTCGATGTTGCCAAGGGCTACGGTTTTATTGTTCCCGACAACGGCATGGCCGACGTGCTTCTTCACGTCACGTGTCTGCGTCGCGACGGATATCAAACCGCCTACGAAGGTGCGCGCGTCGTTGTCGAGGTACAAGACCGGCCGAAGGGCTTGCAGGCCTTTCGGGTGGTCTCGATGGACGAGTCGACGGCGACGCATCCTGCGCAGATGCCGCCGACGCGTCAGCGCTCGGCTGTCACCGCGACGAGCCCGCTCGTCTCGGCCACGGTCAAGTGGTTCAACCGCATGCGCGGCTACGGCTT
Source organism: Afifellaceae bacterium (assembly GCA_028284625.1). Lineage (GTDB taxonomy): Bacteria > Pseudomonadota > Alphaproteobacteria > Rhizobiales > Afifellaceae > DASWJZ01. The sequence goes on from JANQRH010000026.1 coordinate 197,464, forward strand.
CGTAACGGAAGGCGAGGGGACTCCGGACATTTTCGTCCATATGGAGACGCTGCGCCGCTTCGGAATGGCGGAACTCCGCCCCGGACAGGTTGTCTTGGTCCGCTACGGCGAAGGGCCGAAAGGCCGCACCGCTGCCGAAATCCGGCCGCATTCGGGGGGGCAATTGCCGTCATCGCACTGACGATCGGCCCCCTTTCATGAGACCTGCCGCATGAGGATGTCGCGTATCGCCGCCGCGTTGGCGGCGCTTCTCTTTGCGCTGGCGCCTTCCGGGCTCGCTCCCGTCGTTCTTGCGGCCGAGCGCGAGACCGTCATCGTCACCACCGAGGCCGGTGAGCACACATTCAATGTGGAGATCGCCGACGATCCGCGGGAGCAGGAACGCGGCCTGATGTTCCGCAGGAGCATGGCGGACGACGAAGGCATGCTGTTTCCTTATGCTGCCGACCGGCGCGCCAGTTTCTGGATGCGCAACACCTACATTCCGCTCGATATCATCTTCATCGAAGCCGACGGGACCATTGAATCGATCGCAGAGCGCACCACGCCGCTCTCGGAGAGGTCGATCCGCTCCAAAGGGCCGGTTCGCTTTGTGCTGGAGATCAATGGCGGGCTGAGCGACACACTTGGTATCTCCGCCGGCGATAAGGTGGGCGGCCCGGCGATCGAAACGCGGCAATAGACGGTACGCGTTCTAGGTGATCGCTCGCGCACGCCGCGCCGTGTAAAGGTTCAGCGCAAACAGGGCAGCAAGAAGCACGAGCGCTCCCACGTGCACCATCCGTTCCGCGGGCCATAGAAGCGCCGCGCCGATGACGAGCGCGGCCACGCGCTGCACAATGTTCAGGCGGTGTTCCCAATAGCCTTCAATGGCGGCCGAGATCGCCCACAGCCCGAACGCGGCAAAGAAGAAGATCTCCAACATCTTCGGCCAGTCGCCGCTGAGGAGTGGCGTGTAGCCGATGAGAAGCGGCACGAAATAAAGGCCCTTGGCGATCTTCCACGCGAAGAACCCGGTCTTCATCGCCGGCGCCTTGGCGATCGCCGCTGCGGTGAACGCAGCTAGGCAGACCGGCGGCGTGACATTGGAATCCTGCGACAGCCAGAAAACGATCATATGCGCCGACAGGAGCGCCACCATCAGCACTTCCGGCGGAAAGGCTTGGTCGTAAAGGAGCGCCAGCGTCTCAAACGGCAGGCTGCGCACCAATTCTGTGGCCTCCGCCAATGGCATGGCTTGAGCCAGTGCCGCGAGCCTATCGGGCGCCGCGAGCATGATGACGGCCTTCGCCCCTTCCGTGAGCGTGCCCGCCGCTAATTGGTCGATCAATTGTGATTGCAGGATGAGCTGGTTCAGCGCCGGCGCCGACAATGTCCCAAGCACGATATAGGCCGCCGTGACCGGCAGGCCCATGCCGAGAACCAGCGACGCCAAGGCGACCAGGATTATGGCGATCATCAGCGATCCGCCGGCCCAACGCGTGATCATCAGCGAGAAGGTGTTGCCGATGCCGGCCGTGGCGATGACGTTGACGATGAGCCCCACCGCGCAGAGCAGAATCGCGGTGATGATCATGTTGCGCGCGCCAAGCTCCAGCGCGCCAATAATCGCCTTCAGTCCCATGCGGTTAGGCGTCAGCCATGAGGCAGCCACGCAGGCGACGATCGCGTAGCCGGCGGCGTAGGTCGGCGTGTAGCCGACGACGAGGAGCACGATCAGCAATCCCACCGGCAGGATGAAGGAGGGCCCTCCGCGCCGAAAAACCTCGCCGAAGGGCGGGGAGTCCTCGGTCGCGAGGGCAGTGGCCTGAGAGCGGAGCGCCTCAATGCGCACGAAATAGCCGACGGTGAGGAAGTAAAGCACCGCCGGGAGCACGCTGACGGCGACGATCGTGGTGTAGGGAATCTGCGTGAAAGACGCCATGACGAAGGCGCCGGCGCCCATGATCGGCGGCATCAATTGCCCGCCGGTGGAGGCTGCCGCTTCCACGCCGCCGGCGAAGTGGCGCGGAAAACCGGCGCGCTTCATCAGCGGAATGGTGATGACGCCGGTCGATGCCGTATTGGCGACGGCGGAGCCTGAGATCGTGCCGGTCAGCCCGCTGGCGATCACGGCCACAAGGCCGGGCCCGCCGACCAGCCGGCCAGCAATGGCGCGCGAGACGTCGACGATAAACTCGCCCGCACCCGATCGCAGCAGGAACGCGCCGAATAGGATGAACATGAACACGAATGTCGAAGAGATGCCGGCAATCGCACCGAACAGCGCATCGTCGCCATAAACCGACCGAAACATCAACGTTTCCAACGACAAGCCGCCAAAGCGAAAGACACCGCCGATCATGTCGCCCCAGAAGGCGATGTAGGTGAGCGCTAAGACGATCAGCGACGGGATGATCCAGCCGGTCGTGCGGCGCGTGAACTCAATGGCGCCGAGCACGCACAAAGCGCCGGCGACCCAATCGGCCGCCACCAGCCTCACGCCGCGGTCGTAAATGGCGCTTTCCGCGTTGATGGCGTAGATCGCCGCCGCCGCCACCGCAGCGGCGAAAGCGACGTCAATGACCCGAACGACCGGCCGCGACGCCCACTTCGCTTTCGATAGGGGAAAAATCAGGGCGCAGAGCAGCACGAAGCCGGCAAAGTGCACGCCGTTCTGCGTCAGCGACGCGACGTTGCCGACCGTGTTCATCCAGATATGCGCCAGCGAGATGAGGACCGCGAGCACGGTGATCGCGGCGATCACCCCCCGGCGGATTCCGGACGGTGCGTCGTGGTCGGGTGCGGCGTCGGGGTTCATATCCGCCGGCAGGTACGCCGGAGGCCGGCGAGGGGCCGGCCTCCGACTGGTCTGATGGACTTAAGAGCGTGCTTCTACGAGGCTTTCAGCCGATCGGGGATCTCGATGCCCACCTCTTCGTAGTAGCGTTGCGCACCCGGATGCAGCGGCACCGGCAGTCCGGCGATCGCCTTCTCAATCGCCATTGCCTTGGTCGCGGCATGAATGGCGTGAAGGAAGGGCAGGTTCTCGTAGATCGTCTTGGTGATCTGGTAGACCGCTTCCTCATCGGTATCCGCATGCGTCGCCAAAAAGTTCGGCTGCGCGATCGTGTTGATGTCGTTCTCCTGGCCCGGATAGGTGCCGGCGGGGATCGTGTAGGGGGTCCACAACTCCTTACCGCCGTCCGCCTGCGCGGCTTGCTCGGGCGTGAAGTTCAGCACCGTCACCTGGTCCGACATCGCCGACATGAGCTGCGTCACCGCGCCGACGGGCACGCCGGCGGGGGTGCCGATGCCGGCGACCTTGCCGTCCTGCATCGCCGCGGCACTTGGGGTGTAGCCGGCGTAGAGAAGCTCGTAGTCGTTATCGATATCGATGCCGAATTCCGCCAGGATCGTGCGGTTTGAGCCGATGGTGCCGGAATTCTGGCGGCCGAGCGCCATGGCGGAGCCCTTCAGCGCGGCCAAATCCTCAACCGTCCCGGTCTTGGCGTCCTCGGAGCCGATGACGAAGTGCTCAACGTTCTGCCACAGCATCGAAACGGAGCGCAGATGCTCCTGCGGGCCGTCGGCGGCGAGCGCACCGGTGCCGGTGGCGGCGTAATGGCCGAAAAGCCCCTGAAGGATCGCGAACTGCGCTTCACCGTCGCGGATCAGCTTGACGTTCTCGCCCGATCCCGCCGACGAGATGGCTGACATGCCGATCTTGGTCTTCGGCTCAAGCTTCACCTTCGTCAGCGTCGCGATCGCAACGCCCACCGGATAGTAGGTGCCGCCGGTCGAGGCCGTGGCGAGAATGTAGTTCCGCGCCTCGTCCTGGGCAGATGCGGCCGACGCACCGAGTGCGACGGCCAGCGCTACAGCGCCGGCGGCGATGGATTTGGCAGATTTATGCAGCATGTGTTCCTCCCGAAAAATATGGTCATCCACCGGCCGGCGGGTGCGCAGGATGCCGCTCCGCCGGTCGTGTGCCTGGGCTGAACCGTCTCAATCGCGGCTCTTACCCAGATGTTAGAACGCTTTTAGATAAGTGGAGTCCAGTTTCCTGCAATAGGAGAAACGCACGAGCGAGGCGGACGGAAGACGCAATTCAGACGGACGCCTTCAGCGACCTGGTTCTCCAGACAACGGTGCTTCGAGGACGAATGGCCCCGGACGTCAGCAGTGCCGTGGGCGAGATCAGCCGCGGGCTTTGTCTTCGGCCGGCTGAGCAGCGGTTTCCGCCGGCTTCTGGTCGATGACCTTGGGCTCGTCATCGTCCTCCGCCATGCCCTTCTTGAAGCTCTTGATGCCCTTTGCGAGGTCGCCCATCAGCGCCGATACCTTGCCCTTGCCGAAGAGCAGGACAATCAGCCCCACGATGATGGCGATCTTCCAGATGCTGAGACCAAACACGTCAACCTCCGAGCCCCGGCCTTGGCGTCGCGACTGCGCCAGCAAGACCGACCATATCCGTCTGACGGCATCTTAGCACCTTTTGGGCCGGTCCTTCGACCCCCTGGAGCCCGGCTCGGCTGCCGCACCGCTTGCGCTTCCCGGCCAGGACGCCTAGCTTCGGCGCGTCTCACGGGGTGCCCTAGGGGCTGAGAGGCGGAGATCTCCGCCGACCCGTCGAACCTGATCCGGGTCGTGCCGGCGGAGGGATTGAGATTATGGCTCACCCCAAAGCACCCATTGCCAACGTTGGCTCGCCCGTCGCCGGAGCATCCAGCACTGAGGGTAAGCCAATGCCTCGATTGATCCGTTCTGCCGCCACGCTGTCCCTGGCGCTGGCGGTCTCGTTGACTGCCGCGCCGGCTCGCGCCGAAGACGAGAAACCGGTCCTAACGGTCTATACCTACAGCTCCTTCATCAGCGAGTGGGGACCTGGCGGGCCGGTCAAGGAGCGCTTCGAAGCCGAATGCGACTGCCAGCTTGAGTGGGTCTCCACGGACGACGCCGGCACGCTGTTGTCGCGTCTGAAGCTGGAGGGGGAGGGGACGAAAGCGGATGTCGTCCTCGGCCTCGATACCAATCTGATGGCCGAGGCTGAGGCGACCGGGCTCTTTCAGCCGCACGGCGTGGAGCCGACCGGGCTGGAGCTCCCGGTTCCGTGGACCGATGCGACGTTCCTGCCCTTCGACTGGGGCTGGTTCGCCTTTGTCTACGACGAAACGCGCCTCCTGAACCCGCCGCAGAGCCTGACGGCGCTCGTAGAGGCGGAGGACGCGCCGGCGATCGTCATTCAGGACCCGCGCACCTCTTCGCCCGGCCTCGGCCTGCTGGTGTGGATGAAGGAGGTCTTTGGCGACGGCGCGGGCGACGCGTGGGCTAAGCTGGCGCCCAAAATCGTCACCGTCACGCAGGGCTGGTCGGAGGCCTACGGTCTCTTCCTGGAGGGCGAGGCCGACATGGTGCTCTCCTACACGACGTCGCCGGCCTACCATCAGATCGTGGAGGGCGACGACACCAAGAAGGCGGCGATCTTTCCCGAGGGCCACGGCATGCAGGTGGAGGTCGCCGGCGTGACGCGCGTCACTGACCATACCGAGCTGGCGCGCGGATTTCTGCGCTTTATGCTGTCCGAAGCTTTCCAGTCGGCGATCCCGGAGACCAACTGGATGTATCCGGCAGGCTTGCCTGCCGCGTCGCTTCCGCCGGCTTTTGGCGCGCTCCCGACGCCGGAGACGTCACTCCTCACAGCCCCGGACAAGGTCGCGGAGAACCGCCGCGCCTGGATCGACGAATGGCTCGCCGCCATGAGCCGCTGAGCGTGCCGACGCCGCATGACGCTGGCACGGCCCTCCACCTCCCCCTTGCGGGGAGGTCGAAATTCGAAGCGTCGCGAAGCGATGCGCGCGGATTTCGGGTGGGGGTAGGAGCTGCCGGTGGTTCACTCTCACCCCCACCCGAACCCGGCTGCGCCGGCTTCGACCTTCCCGCAAGGGGGAGGTGCGGCGCTGCGGCAGCCGGCGATGGCGTTGCCCACGCCGGAGCCACGCAATGAAGCTCCTGCCCGGCTTTGCGGCGCTGGCGCTGATCGGCGGCATCGTGCTGGCCGGCTTTGCGGGGCTTTTGCTCGCCGCAGGGGGAGAGGCCGCGGAGCTCCCATGGCGCTACGTGGCAAGCGTCGTGCGCTTCACGGTGCTGCAGGCGATGCTCTCCACAGTGCTCTCCGTTCTGCTCGGCGCAGCCCTGGCGCTGGCGCTCGCCCGCCGCGCGCGATTCCCCGGCCGCGATGCCTTCATCGCAGCCCTCAATCTCGCCAGCGTCCTGCCGCAGGTGGTGGCCGCCTTCGGCATCGTGGCCGTCGCCGGCCGCGCCGGATGGCTCGGCGAGGGCGCGCGCTTCATCGGCCTGGAGCTCGGCGGCTGGATCTACGGACTGCCGGGCATCCTGATCGCTCATGTCTTCTTCAACGCCCCGCTGGCGGCGCGCGTCTTCCTCGCCGCGATCACCGCCGTGCCGGGCGAGCACTGGCGCCTGGCACGACAGCTCGGCATGGGGCCGGCGGCCATCCTGCGCCTGATCGATTGGCCGGTGCTGCGGCGGGAGGCACCGGCGCTGGCCGCACTGATCTTCCTCCTGTGCTTCACCAGCTTCGCCGTCGTGCTGATGCTGGGGGGCGGCCCGCGCGCCGCCACGCTTGAGGTCGCGATCTACGAATCCGTCCGCTTTGACGTCGATTTCGCCCGCGCCGGCCTGCTGGCGCTGCTTCAGGTGCTGATCTGCCTTGGTTTTGCGCTGCCGGTGTTGTGGCTGGCGCGCCGACCGGGGGAAAGTGCGGCCATCGGCGCAGCGATTGCACGGCCCGACGCCGCAGTGCCGGCCGCGCGGGCGGTGGACGCCACCGTGCTCATTGTTGCGGCGCTCCTTGTGCTGCCGCCGCTTATGGCAGTCGCGCTGGCGGGCATCGCCGGCCTCGCCAGCCTGATCAGCGCCGATGTGGCGCGCGCTGCATTGACGAGCTTCGCCATCGCCATTCCGGCGGCACTCCTGGCGCTCGCCATGGCGCTGGGGCTGGCCGTCTCTGCGCGTCGCTTGGTCACGGCCGGCCGCATCGTTCAGGCGAGCGCCATGACACTGCCGGCCGGCCTGATCCTCGCCGTGCCGCCGCTGGCGCTGTCCGCCGGCCTGTTCGTCGTGCTCAGGCCGGTTGCCGACCCGTTCGCGCTCGCCGTTCCGTTGATCATTCTGGTCAACGCGTTGATGGCGCTGCCTTTCGTGCTGCGACAGGTGGAGCCGCCGATCGTGCTTTCCGCGGAGCGTTACGGCCCGTTGGCGGAGAGCCTCGGCATCACCGGAATCTGGCGGCTGAAGCTGGTCGACTGGCCGATCCTGCGCCGCCCGCTGCTTGCGGCGCTCGCCATCGCCACGGCGTATTCGCTGGGCGATCTCGGCGTCGCGGCGTTCTTCGGCTCAGGCAACCTCACCACGCTGCCGCTCCTCCTGTTTGAGCGGATGGGCGCCTACCGCATGGCGGAATCCGCCTCCGTGGCGCTGCTTCTGGCGCTATTGGTGCTGACGCTCTTCCTCGCCGCGCAACGATGGTCGGGAGACCCGCTTGCTCGAAGCCGTTGACCTGACGCTCCAATACCCGGACTTCCGTGCCCGCTACACGCTCTGCGTGCCCGCCGGCGCGCTCTGCGGCCTGATCGGCCCCTCAGGCGGCGGAAAGACGACGCTGCTGCACGCTATTGCAGGCTTCGAGACCCCGATTGCCGGCACGCTCCGCTTCTCCGGCGACGACCTCACCCGCCTGGAACCGGCCAAGCGGCCGCTCTCCATCCTTTTCCAGGAGCACAATCTCTTCCCGCATCTGACCGCGGCGGAGAATGTCGGCCTTGGCCTCGACCCGCGGCTGAGGCTCAGCGCCGACCAGCGCGACGCCGTTGAGCACGCGCTTGAGCGGGTGGGACTCCTCGGCCTCGGCGCAAGACGGCCGCGCGCGCTTTCCGGCGGCCAGCGGCAGCGCGTGGCGCTCGCCCGGGCGCTGGTGCGCAAGCGCCCGCTGATGCTCCTCGACGAGCCGTTCAGCGGGCTTGATCCGGGTCTGCGTCAGGAGATGATCGCGCTGATCGATGCGCTCCGCCGAGAGGAAGGCCTGACCGTGCTCGTCTCGCTCCACACGCCGGAGGATATCGGCGACGCCGCTGACCTGATGGCCTTCCTCGCCGACGGCGAGGTGCTCGACGCCGCCCCGCCGGCGGAGATGCTGAAGCCGGGCCGCAATCCGGCGATCGATCGCTATTTGGGGCGGTGATCGTGCTATGAAGACCCGGCGATGAAATTAGGCTGAGAGATGACGGGACCTCGAAGTACTCTCTCGGCGGAAGAGGCCCGAAGGAATGTCCACTCGATATGGAACGCCTATATCGATCTGCTAGCGATGACTGACACTGACAAATTGGAGGAGGAACAGCGACCCGCACACCTCATCTTTTGGTACGAGTCGGAAGTTCAAAATGGTGGACACCTCCAGTACTTCTTGAACCGCGGCGAAGAACTCGTCCCGGAGACCATAAAGTGCCTTCGTGCGGCGGGGGCGGACTGTTTCGCCTCGATCTTGGCTAAGGCCATGGCGATATGGGAGCTCGAGGCCGATGCCATAGCCGTACCCTCGTCTGTTGAGGAGTACGTGATGAGCCCTCTTCAACGGCAATTGGAGGGCGTGGATGCTGAATTCGGCCGCTGCCCCAGTAACCTGATCACTGTACTGGAGGGAATTCTCGCCCAGCAACAGGACCTCTTCGTCATCGTCGAGTGACCGCCGAGCCATTGGGTCAGCGGCAAACAGCGTGGCCCTGAACTGATTCAAAAGAGGGCGCGCGGGTTCTACGGTGGGGGATGATATTCCTATCAATCCCGTGCTCGGCAAGGGAGGCGCTCCGCTGGCGCTTGGCGGGCAAAGAGCCTATAGACGCGGCGTGTTTCTAGGCGCGCGAGATGCGCGCCGCGCGTATTGGGTAAGGGCAATGAGCAAAAAATGGACACCGGCAAGCTGGCGCACCAAGCCGATTGAGCAGGCGCCGGTCTTTCCCGACCTTGAGGCGCTTGGCGCCGTCGAGGCGCGGCTTGCCACGTATCCGCCGCTCGTTTTTGCAGGCGAGGCGCGCCAGCTCCAGACCCAGCTTGCCGCCGTTGCTGATGGACAGGGTTTTCTGCTGCAAGGTGGCGACTGCGCGGAAAGTTTCGCCGAGCACGGCGCCGACAACATCCGCGATTTCTTCCGCGTCTTCCTACAGATGGCGGTGGTGCTGACCTTTGCGGCAAAATCGCCGGTGGTGAAGGTCGGGCGCATCGCCGGGCAGTTCGCCAAGCCGCGCTCCGCGCCGACGGAGCGGCAGGGCGATGTGGAACTGCCGAGCTATCGCGGCGACGTCATCAACGGCATGGAATTCACCGCCGAAGCCCGCACGCCCGATCCGATGCGCCAGGCCATGGCCTATCGCCAGTCCGCGGCCACGCTCAATCTGCTGCGCGCCTTTGCCCAGGGCGGCTACGCTAATCTCGATCACGTGCACCAGTGGATGCTCGGCTTCGTTGCCGACAGCCCGCAGCGTGAGCGCTACGAGACGCTGGCCGACCAGATCACCGAGACGCTCTCCTTCATGCGCGCCATCGGTATTGAGCCGGATTCCAATCCGGAGCTACGCCAGACCGATTTCTTCACCAGCCACGAAGCGTTGCTTCTCGGCTACGAGCAGGCGCTCACGCGCGTCGACTCCACCACGGGCGATTGGTACGCCACCTCCGGCCACATGATCTGGATCGGCGACCGCACGCGTCAGCCCGACCATGCGCATGTCGAATACTGCCGCGGCATCAAGAACCCGCTCGGGCTGAAATGCGGCCCATCGCTGGAGCCCGATGGCCTGTTGCGGCTCATCGATCTCCTCAACCCGCAGAACGAGCCGGGTCGGCTGACGCTGATCTGTCGTTTCGGGGCGGGGCAGGTCGGCGCCAAGTTGCCGGCGCTGATCCGCGCGGTGGAGTGCGAAGGCCGCACGGTTCTCTGGTCCTGCGACCCGATGCACGGCAACACTGTCAGCCTCAACAGCTACAAGACCAGGCCGTTCGACAAGATTCTGTCGGAGGTGGAGGATTTCTTCGCCGTGCACCGCGCCGAAGGCACCCATGCCGGCGGCGTGCATGTGGAGATGACCGGCAAGAACGTTACCGAATGCACCGGCGGCGCGCGCGCCATCTCCGCCGACGATCTGTCGGATCGCTATCACACGCATTGCGATCCGCGGCTGAACGCCGAGCAGGCGCTGGAGCTGGCCTTTCTGATCGCCGAGCTTTTGAAGCGCGAACGCTCCGCGCGCGAGATCAAGGTCGCCGCGCAGGCTTGGTGACAATCATCGATATCCGACGAATGAGCGTTTGAATGGGCGAGATCATCGAGCTCGAGGCCTGGGACAGCTTCGATTTCACCGCTTATGAGGCGGCGCCGACGACCACGCCGCACCGCGGCGGGCTGGTGATCGTCCAGGAGATTTTCGGCGTCAACGCGCATATCCGCTCCGTGGCCGATAACTGGGCCAAGGAAGGCTATTACTGCGTCGTCCCGGCTTTGTTCGACCGCGAGAAGCGCGGCATCGAATACGCCTACGACGCCGACGGCATGGAGGCTGGGCGGTCGCTCGTCATGAAGCTCGGCTTTGAGACCATGCTGATGGATATTCAGTCCGCCGTCATCGCCGCGTCGTCTGCAGGACGGGTCGGCGTGGTCGGCTATTGCCTGGGCGGATCGCTCGCCTGGCTTGCCGCGACACGGCTGGAACGCGTGTCGGCTGCGTCCTGCTATTACGGCCGCCACATTGTCCAATACGCTTCCGAGGCGCCGAACTGCCCCGTCCAGATGCATTTTGGCGAGAGCGACGGGATGATCCCAATGTCGGACGTGGAGGCCGTGCGCGCCGCCGTGCCCCCGGAGGTCGAGATCTTCACCTATCCCGGCGGGCACGCCTTCAACCGCGACGGACATGCCGGATACGAGGCGCAATCGGCTGCCGGCGCCCGCGAACGCACCCTCGCGTTGCTTCGCAAGCATGTCGACTAAACAGCTGACCGGGCGTTGCAATTGCGGCGGCATAACCTTTGTCGCGACCGGACCGTTTCGCCCGGCCAAGGCGTGCCACTGCAAGAGCTGCCGCCGGCAATCCGGTCACCACATCGCAGCCACGCAAGTCAACCGCGCCGACCTCAGCCTGACCGGCGAGGACATGCTCACCTGGTATGCAGCCAGCGACCACGCGCGGCGTGGCTTCTGCCGCGTCTGCGGCGCGAACCTCTTCTGGGAGCCGCACAATTCTGAGCGGATATCGATCTTCATGGGCTGCTTGGACGAGCCGACCGGCCTGCACCTCGCCGACCACATCTTCGTCAGCGAGAAGGGCGACTACTACACGATCGGCGATGGCCTGCCGCAGGCCCTGGAACGTGACACTGTGACGGGCTAAATCGCCGTTTGAGAGCCCAGATGAAGACCGACGCTCAAAGCGGCGATGCCGCGAAGGACACCGGCGCGCATGGCGGACAGGCGGCGCTGCCCGGCAGGGGCGGACTCGCCCGCATCGCCGGCGCTGCGTTGAACTCCGCACGCGGCCTGCGTGAAGGCCTGGTCACCGAGGCCGCGATCAAGCAGGAGATCGCGCTCGCAATCGTGCTCCTGCCGGCGTCCTTCTTCGTCGCGACGAATGTCTGGGTGTGGCTCGCCCTGGTTGCCAGCGTGCTCTTCGTTCTGGTGGTGGAGTTCCTCAACACGGCGGTGGAGCGGCTGTGCAACCACGTCACGCCGGAACGCCACGAGGCCATCCGAGTCACCAAGGACCTCGCCTCCACCAGCGTCTTCTTCAGCCTGTGCCTGGCCGGTCTGGTGTGGATCGTCGCGATCCTCGACCGCTTCGGCGTGCTGGGCTGAGCAGCGTCAAGCGCATTGCTGCGCCTCTCTGCTCCGTTTAAATCCGCCGCATGACCCAAGACCCGCCGGGCGTGCTCGCCATCGCCGTCGCACAGCTCAACAATATTGTCGGCGATGTCGCCGGGAACCTGGAGAAGGCCCGCGCGGCCCATGACGGGGCGCGCGCTATGGGCGCCGATCTTCTCGTTCTGACGGAGCTCCTCCTCTGCGGCTATCCGCCGGAGGACCTGGTGCTGCGCCCGGCCATGCAGGCCGCGTGCCGCGAGGCGGCTGAGACGCTGGCCGCCGCGACCGCCGACGGCCCCGGCATCGTTGTCGGCTGCCCCTGGTCGGACGAGGACGGTCTGCACAATTCCGTCCTGCTTCTCGATGGCGGGCGCATCGCCGCCATCCGCCACAAGGTGGAGCTTCCCAATTACGGCGTCTTCGACGAGATACGCGTGTTCAAGCCCGGGCCGCTGCCGGGGCCGGTCGATTTCCGCGGCGTGCGGATCGGCATCCCGGTCTGTGAGGACATCTGGATCCCCGACGTGGTGGAGACGCTGGTAGAGACCGGCGCGGAGCTTCTGATCGTGCCCAACGGCTCGCCCTACTGGCAGAACAAAGCGGAGGAGCGCCTTCAGGTCGCCGTCTCGCGTGTCGTGGAGACCGATCTCCCGATGATCTATGCCAACCAGGTATCGGGCCAGGACGAACTGGTGTTCGACGGCGGCTCATTCGGCTTACAGGCCGACCGGTCGCTGGCTTTCCAGATGCCGCAATTTGAGACCGGCATCGTGCTGACGAGCTGGCAGCGTGGCGAGGCCGGCTGGCGCTGCGTCGACGGGCCGAGCGCAAGCCTACCGGAGCTTCAAGCCGCCAATTGGCAGGCCTGTGTGCTGGGGCTCCGCGACTACGTTGAGAAGAACGGCTTCGGCGGCGTTGTGCTTGGCCTCTCCGGTGGCATCGATTCCGCCGTCACCGCCGCCATGGCCGTCGATGCGCTCGGGCCGGAGCGCGTCCACGCCATCATGCTGCCCTACCGCTACACCGCGGAGGAGAGCCTGACGGACGCGGCCGATTGCGCCAAGCGACTTGGCGTCCGCTACGACGTGCTGCCGATCGCCTCGGCCGTGGAGGCGTTCGACGCGATTCTTGAGCCTGTCTTCGCCAACCTGCCGCGTGACGTGACAGAAGAGAACATCCAGTCGCGTGCCCGCGGCGTCGTCCTGATGGCGGTCTCCAACAAGCTCGGCCTGATGCTGATCACCACCGGCAACAAGTCTGAGGTGTCGGTCGGCTACGCCACGCTCTATGGCGACATGAACGGCGGCTTCAATCCCATCAAGGACCTCTACAAGACCGAGGTCTACCGGCTGGCGCGCTACCGCAATGGCGCCCGCCCGGCGGGCTGCCTTGGGCCGGAGGGGGAGGTGATCCCGGTCTCCATCATCGACAAAGCGCCGAGCGCGGAGCTCCGCGAGAACCAGACCGACCAGGATTCGCTCCCGCCTTACGAGGACTTAGACGCAATCCTTGAATCTCTTGTGGAGAAGGAAATGTCGGTCGGCGACATCGTCGGCGAGGGCTTCGACCGCGATGTGGTGAAGAAGGTGGAGGGCCTGCTCTACGTCGCCGAATACAAGCGCCGCCAGGCGGCACCCGGCGTGAAGATCACCCGCAAGAACTTTGGGCGCGACCGCCGCTATCCGATCACCAACCGGTTTCGGGACAGGAGTTGAGGGCGGCAAACGGCTGAGGCTACCTCCTTTGTCGTCATGCCCGGACTTGATCCGGGCATCCATTCCTGAGCTGAACCAGCTTTCCTTGGGGCAAGGGATGGATTGCCGGGTCAAGCCCGTCAATGACGACAATTATCTGGGTAGTCCGAAGAGGCCGTTGGCTAATCCACCGCCAGCCAGATATGCCCGTTCTCCTCGCGATGCGGGATCAGGCTGATCGGCGTGCCGCCGTTCGGCTCGCACCAATGCACGATTTCGCCCGACGAGAGGTCGAAGCGGCTTTCGTGCCAGCGGCAGGTGATGACGCCCGCCTCGTCGATGGCGCTCCCCTCCGCCTGACCGTTCGCCTCTGCCGAGGCCTCAAAGAAGGGGAGCTGCAGATGCGGACAGGAATTGTTGAAGGCGTAGACGCGCTCGCCCTGCCGCATGATGACCGCCTGACCGCTCGATAGCGCCAAGATACGCCGTTCGCCGTCCGGCAGAGCATCGGAGGCGAGCGTTCTCTGCCAGGTCTTGCCGTCCGCCGCCATGGTTTCCGGCACTTCGGCGGCGTTGAGGCGCTCCTCGGCTTCGGGCTTGAGGCTAGCGATCTCGTAAAGCGTGATGCGATCCGACGTACCACGCAGGCGCACGCGCACGAAATCCGTCATCTCAACATCGTCGCGCACCGCCTCATAGAGCGCCTCGGAGATCAGCATGCGCGTGCCGGCCTCTTTGTTGGCGGCCTCCACGCGGCTTGCCACGTTGACGGCGTCACCGATTGCGGTGAGCCGCTCATGCCCCGGCGAGCCGACCGAGCCGATCACCGCGTCGCCAAGATGCAGGCCAATGCGGATGTCGAAATCGATGTCGTACATCGACGCGAAGAACGGCTTCATCCGGTCGACCGTCGCCAGCGTCTGGAGGGCCGCGTTGACCGCGCGGATCGGCGCGTCCTCCTGGCCTTCCACGCCGAAAATCGCCATCAGCCCGTCGCCGACGAACTTGTCGATATAGCCGTTGTTTTGCTCAATGACCTCGCCGACCTGGGTGAAATAGCGGTTGAGTAGATACATCACGTCGTACGGCGTGAGGCTCTCCGAGAACGTCGTGAAGCCGGCGACGTCGGAGAAGAACAGCACCACCGGGCGGAGTTCGCCGGAGCGCGTGGCCTTGCTCCGCCTGAGCTGGTTGGCGATGTGCAGGTCGGTGTCGTCGAGGATCAGCCGGCGAAACGTTACGTCGCCCGTCGGCCGAAGCTGACAGGCAAGCCGCACGTTCTCGCCGAGCCGGACGCGGTCGGTGAGGCGCTGCTCATCTTCGCCACGTTCCGGGCAGAATTCGGCGCCCTCCAGGATCCAGACACGGCAGGTGGAGCACTTGGCCTTTCCGCCACAGGCATGGGCCAGAGGCACTTCAGCGCGCCGCGTCGCCTCCAGGACGGATTCGCCGGGCTCAAACTCGATCGTCTGGTTGTCGGGAAGCGATTTCAGCGTTGGCACGGGGCAAGGAATCCTTCGTCAGGCCGCCGCGGACGGCTGCGGGCGGATGCGCGTTCACTGGCGGCTGTCGAACACCCGGTCGCCTTGCTCGTCGATGATCTGCTGACCTTTGGTGACGGCAAAGGAGGCCGCCTCATCGGCGCTCGCATGGCGCTCCGCGCGGACGAAATGGTACTCCTTGGTGCCGTCGGGGAAGTCCTTCTCGATATAGCCCGCGGTCTGATATTGGCCTTCCGCCGAGTAGGGGGCCGGGCGAATGCGGTAGCCGTTGTACTCCACCGCCTCGCGTTTCGCGGCCTCGCCGCCACCGCCGCCGAACATACGCTTCAAAAAGCTCATTGGGGCCTAGACCCTCCGTTCATGCCGCTTTCGCGGGTCAGTCGCGGCAAGGTGGCACATCCGCGCGCGGCCTGTCCATCGGCTCACCCGGCCGCGGCCTCGATCGCCTCCATGTCCTCGTCGGAGAGGCCGAAATGGTGGCCGATCTCGTGCACCAGCACATGCGTGACGATGGCGCCGAGCGTTTCCTCGTGCTCCGCCCAATAGTCGAGGATCGGCCGGCGGTAGAGCCAGATGCGATTAGGCATCTCCCCGGTCGCCGGCACGGCGGAGGCATGCGCCAGGCCGATCCCGTGGAAGAGGCCGAGAATCTCAAACGGCGAGTCCGCCTGAAGATCCTGCACCACATCGTCGTCGGGAAACTCGGAGATTGCGAACGTGACCTCGCCGACCAGCGAGCGGAACGTCTCCGGCAGTGCCGCATAGGCCTCGCGCGCCAGCACCTCGAATTCCTCAAGGCTTGGCGCCTGGCGCGGTCTCCAAAAGTGCTCCGATACGTGCATGGGAGACAGATAGACCGCCGGCCGGCGCGGTTAAAGGCGGGGTGCCGAACCAGGTAACTCACGAGCGTCGACTTTTCTCGTCGTCATGCCCGGACTTGATCCGGGCATCCATTCCTGAGCCGCTCTCCGTGGCACGGCGCAGACGGCGTGGATTGTCGGGTCAAGCCCGGCAATGACGACAAATAGGGTGGCGGACTCAACCGCCCACTAACGGCGGAACATGCTGCGCCTGCCGCCTTAACCTCCCCCTGGAGGGGAGGTTAAGGTTTGCCAAGGCGAAAGCCGCTGCAAACTTCGGGAGGGGGGAGAGTCGTTCCGTCGTGGCTCCACCGCTCACCCCTCCCCGAAAGCGGCAAGCCGCTTTCGACCCTCCCTCAAGGGGAGGGTTGATCATACCGACGCGCTCCCTTCCGCCGTTCAGGCGAGAATATACGTCCTCACCAGCCACCAGACGAGAAACGCCACGAAGAGCACGGCCAGCCCGCGACCAATGCGGCGGCCCCAAAGCTCCGCCGGATCGCCCTCAGGCGCGTCCGCGGCGGAAAGATGCGCGCCGGCCTTCTTCGCCGCCCGTGCCATGGCCGACGCACCGAGCACGTCGCTTTGGTCCCTCAGTCGGTCGAGGTCGCGCTGCGCTTCCTCAGCAGCCTTGGCGTGGCGATCCTCAGCCATCTGAACGGGACGCTCCGCCTACCGCCACTCGCGGATGTCGACGAACCGCCCGGCGATCGCCGCCGCAGCCGCCATGGCCGGCGAGACGAGGTGGGTGCGGCCCTTATAGCCCTGCCGGCCTTCGAAATTGCGGTTGGAGGTGGAGGCGCAGCGTTCCTCGGGCGCGAGCTTGTCGGCGTTCATCGCCAGGCACATGGAGCATCCCGGCTCACGCCACTCAAAGCCGGCGGCCTTGAAGATCGTGTCGAGGCCTTCCGCCTCCGCTTCCGCCTTCACCAAACCGGAGCCGGGCACCACCATGGCGCTGACATTCTCGCTGACCCGGTGGCCGTCGATGACCTTGGCCGCGGCGCGCAAATCTTCGATGCGGCCGTTCGTGCACGAGCCGATGAAGACGCGGTCAAGCGTGATATCGGTGATCTTGGTGCCCGGTGTGAGCCCCATATAGTCGAGCGCGCTGTGCTTCGAGGCGCGGCGCGTCTCGTCCTCGATCAGGTCGGGATCGGGCACGGCCCCGGTGACGGCGACGACATCCTCTGGCGAGGAACCCCAGGTGACGATGGGCGGCAGGTTGGCTGCGTCGAGCCGCACCTCGCTATCGAAGGCAGCATCCGCGTCGCTCGGGAGTGCCTCCCAATAAGCGAGCGCCGCATCCCACGCTGCGCCCTTGGGCGCGCGCGGGCGGTCCTTGATATAGGCGACCGTCGCCTCGTCCGGCGCCACCATGCCGGCGCGCGCGCCGCCCTCAATCGACATGTTGCAGACCGTCATCCGCCCTTCCATGGAGAGCGCGTGGATCGTGTCGCCGGCATATTCGATCACGTGGCCGGTGCCGCCGGCCGTTCCGATCTCGCCGATGATGGCGAGGATGACATCCTTCGCGGTCACGCCGGCCGGCAGCGCGCCGTTGACGGTGACGCGCATGTTCTTGGCCTTGCGCTGGATCAGCGTCTGCGTGGCGAGCACATGCTCCACCTCCGAGGTGCCGATGCCGTGCGCTAGAGCACCGAACGCGCCATGCGTGGAGGTATGGCTGTCGCCGCAGACGATGGTCATGCCCGGCAGCGTGAAGCCCTGTTCGGGCCCGATGATGTGGACGATGCCCTGGCGGCGGTCGCGCTCGTCATAATATTCGATGCCGAAATCTGCGGCGTTCTCCGCCAGCGTATCGACCTGCAGCTTCGATTCCGGGTCGTCGATGCCTTTGCTGCGGTCGGTGGTCGGGACATTGTGGTCCACGACGGCGAGCGTCTTTTCGGGCGCGCGCACCTTGCGACCGGCCATGCGCAGCCCCTCAAAGGCCTGCGGGCTGGTCACTTCGTGCACCAGATGGCGGTCGATATAGATCAGGCACGTGCCGTCCGGCCGTTCGTCGACCAGGTGGTCGTCCCAGATCTTGTCGTAAAGCGTCTTCGGTTTCATGGCGCCGATATAGCAACGCCGCCGCGCCGCCTCAACGTGAGGTGATCCGCCTTGAGGCGCGGCATCCTCGCCGCCCGGCCGGTTTCGCGCTACGGGAAGGCCATGCGATCTCTGACGATTCGGCTTCTGGCGGCACTTCTTGCGCTGACCGCCTCAGCGGTGGGCGCCGCGGCCGAGCCATGCCGCAGCGAGGCGTTTGAGGGCTCCACCTATACGGTGTGCAGCTTCGACCTGACCAGAAGCGACCTGCGTCTCTTCTGGCGCGGGGAGGGCGGTGCGCCCTACGCCACCTTTTCCGCGCTCGCCGACGCCCTTGCCGGTAAGGGCCTGGCGCTGACCTTCGCCATGAATGGCGGGATGTATGACGTGGGGCTTGGGCCCGTCGGGCTTTATGTGGAGAAGGGCGATGAGCTGAAGGCCGCCAACACGGCCGATGCGGCCGGCAACTTTCACATGAAGCCGAACGGCGTCTTCTACATCTCCGGGAGCACGGCCGGGGTGATGGAAACAGGCGCGTTCCTCAATCAGCGCCCGGCGGCGGACTTTGCCACGCAATCCGGCCCGATGCTCGTCATCGACGGCGCGCTCCACCCGCGCTTCATCCCGGATTCGCCCTATCGCAAGCGGCGAAACGGCGTGGGCGTGTCGAGCCCGACCGACGTGCACTTCGTGATTTCAGAGAACGTGGTAAATTTCGACGAATTCGCGCGCTTCTTCCGCGACCGACTGGGGAGCCCTAACGCGCTCTTCCTCGACGGCGGCTCAGCGCCTGGGCTCTTTGCGCCGGGGCTCGGCCGCAACGATGCGTGGTCGCGCTACGGCCCGATCATCGGCGCGGTGGCGCCGCAATAGGGGCCGGCTGCTACGCTGCCTCTGCATCCGGCGCCGGCACGATTCCGAAAAGGTCGGAAAGCGCGGCGCGCCCGTCAGCTGTGACGGTGAGCGCACGGCCGTCGCGAATGCGTTCAATCCAGCCGTGATCGAAGCCATGGCGCGCGAGTGCCGCGCCGACTTGCCCGGCGAGGTGAAAACGTCGCTCGCTCCAATCCAGGCAAGGCCGGCAAAAGGCGCGTCGGCTACCGGACGACACGTTCAAGTCTATGCCTACGCGATTGAAAAAGCTGAACCCGGCCGGCGTGATCTCGCCGCCGTCGACATCGAGGGCGAGGAACCCCTTGGCCGTCAGGCTGTCGGCGATCGCCACGGCAATGCGCCCGGCGAGGTGGTCGTAGCAAAACCTTGCCTCACGCATGGCGGCGTCGAGCCCACGGATGGGGCGGGTGCGTGGTGGCGTCTGGATCGCGGCGACCACACCGATCGATTCCACCATCTGCGCCACCAGCGGCGAGGCAATGCGGAAGTAGCGGTGGCGGCCCTGTTTGACGACGCTAAGAAGCCTGGCCTCCGTCAGGCGCTTCAAATGTTCGCTTGCCGTTGGCGCCGATACGCGCGCGCTATAGGCGAGTTCACCCGCGGTTTGAGCGCGGCCGTCCATCAGCACGAAAAGCATCGCCGCGCGGGCCGGATCGCCAACAAGCGCGCCGACTTCGGCCAAGTCGATGCTGTTGCTCATGGGTGGGGAGTCTAGAGCTCCTGCTTGCCTCCGCAAGCGGGTTCGCTTCGGCCGGCGCCGAAGCGTTTCAGCGTGCACGTCGACCGTCGAGGCCTATCCTCCGGCTTCATCGATGTCCCGAACAAAAGGGAGAACAGGCCAGTGCGCGAAGATCACATCCTCCCCGCCTTACTCAGGTTGCTACGGGTTCCGGCGCTATGGTGCACACGAGCGCGCGAGCGCCGACAACTTGCGGAGCTCGAAGACCACAGCCTGGCCGATATCGGTGTCACGCGCGACGCTGCGCTGCGGGAGGCACGTCGCCCGCCCTGGAGCGGGTCGCAGACGCGACTGCACAACGATCGACGAACGCTGAGCGTCGTCGCAGAAGCAGACCTATTCTATATGCTGAAGCAAGCGGACAGCGCCTGAGCGGCGTCCTTCCGGCGGGCCGCCTATTCGGCGGCGGCTTCGGTTGCTTTCTGCTCCGCCTGCGCGGCTTCCTTGGCGGCCTGTTCGGCGGCGCGCTCTGCGGCTGCGGCCTCGCGGGCCTCCTCGTTCAGCCGCTTGGCGCGGACGTTCGAGGCCTCGGTGATGCGCGCCGACTTGCCGCGCCGGCCGCGCAGATAATAGAGCTTGGCCCGGCGCACATCGCCGCGGCGCACGACTTCGACCTTCTCCACCATCGGCGAATAGATCGGAAACACGCGCTCCACACCTTCTCCGTACGAGATTTTGCGCACGGTGAAGCTCTCGTGCAGCCCGCCGCCCTTGCGGGCGATCACCACGCCCTCATAGGCCTGCAGGCGGGTGCGGGTCCCCTCGGTGACGCGCACATGGACGCGCACGGTGTCGCCGGCCTCAAACACGGGCAATTCGCGTTTGGCGGCGATGGCGGCCATCTCGGCCTGCTCGATCTGTTGCACCAGGTTCATCGTCTTCGTCCTTGCGCCGCGCAGGTTCCAGGTCACGGCCGGCCGCGCGCTGCGTCTCAAGCATCGTCGGAAGTGGCGCGGATATACACATTCGCACCGGCTCTGTCGATGGCTCAGCGGCGGAAAAGCAGGGAATTCGACACGGGACCGGCCGGTTTCGTAAACGATGTCGCCTCAGCGCTCCCGGCGTTTCGATACCTTGGGCGAAGCCGACTGCTTGGCCCAGAGGTCCGGCCGCCGCTCTTTGGTCAGCCGCTCGGCCTCGGCGCGCCGCCAGGCCTCGATTTTCCCGTGATGGCCCGAGGTCAGCACCTCGGGGATGGCGCGGCCCTCCCAATCGGCCGGGCGGGTGTAGTGCGGATATTCCAGAAGACCGTGCTCGAAGCTTTCGTCGACGGCGGAGTCCGCCGCGCCCATGACGCCGGGGAGCAGCCTGACGCAGGCATCGATCAGCCCCATGGCGGCGATCTCACCACCCGACAGCACATAATCGCCGAGCGATACCTCCTCCAGGCCGCGCGCCTCGATGACCCGCTGGTCTACCCCCTCGAAGCGCCCGCATACGATCAACGCGCCGGGGCCACCAGCGAGCGTGCGAACACGTGCCTGCGTCAGCGGCACGCCGCGCGGGCTCATCAGGAGGCGAGGGCGGTCGTCATCAGGCGCCAGCGCCGCGTCGATGGTAGCCGCCAGGACGTCGGCGCGCATTACCATGCCGGCGCCGCCGCCCGCCGGCGTGTCGTCTACGGCACGGTGTGCACCGATCCCGTGCGCGCGGATGTCGTGCGTCTCCAGTGTCCATGTCCCCGCCGCCAACGCCTTGCCGGCGAGGCTCACACCGAGCGGGCCGGGGAACATTTCCGGGAACAGCGTCAGCAAGGTGGCGCGGAAGGTCATTGCGGAGACCGATTATCGGGCACGCCGTCGCACCACGGGCGGCCCATAACCTCCCCCTTGAGGGGAGGTCGAATGCGGTCGAGCGCAGCGAGAACGGGTTCGGGAGGGGGGCGGTCGTCTCGACGATGCGCCCCCCTCCCGAAGTTTGCTTCAGCTTCGCCTTGCAAACTTCGACCTCCCCTCAAGGGGGAGGTTAAGGTGGTGCCAGTCGCCTTGGCCGAAATCTTCATCGCTACATTACGTCATCACACAGGCGTGCCGTTGTCCGCCTCGTAGATCTTGAGGTCGCGGTCGTAGGCGCCGGCCGCGCTCGCCGCTTCGCGCCATGGGCCCATATGCGGCTGCTGGAAATGGGCCTCCAGGTGCGCGCGGCTCTCCCATTCCTCATAGACGCGGATGAGGCCGCGATCTTCAATATCGAAGGCATAGGAGTAGACGATGCATCCAGCCTCCTGGCGGGATGCCGCAAGGGTGGTCAGCGCCGCCGGCATCAGCGCCTCGATCTGGTCCTCCGGCACGCGAAATGTTCCCGCTACGATAATCATGATGCGTCGCCTCCTTCTGGCTCGCGCTTTTCGCCCTCAATGCCGGCCGGCGGCGCCACAATGATGCGTCCGCCGGCAATGTCCACTGTCGGCACGGCCTCGTTTGTGAACGGCACCAGCCGCAAGCCGCCTTCAGAATCGGCGATTTCCAGGGATGCGCCGGCGCCGAAATCGAGCACCGCTTTGACGGTGCCCATGGCCTCGCCGGTCTCATCATAGGCGGCGAGCCCAATCAGATCGGCGTGGTAGAATTCGTCGGCGTCCGGCGCGGGCAGCGCGCTTCGCTTAACGGAAAACTCAGCGCCGTTCAGCGCTTCCGCCGCGTCGCGGTCGTCGACCCCCCTGAACTTGACGACAAGCATGTCGCCCTTCAAAGGCCGCATCCGCTCAATCGCTAAGGTCCGTCCGCCCGCGATGCTGAGCAGGCCGTAATCGCCGAGCGCCGTCGGCTCCGCGGCGAAGCTCTTGACCCGGACATCGCCCTTCACGCCGTGCGCCGCGCCGATCCGGCCAAGGACGATATGACGGTCGGCGGTGCTCAATCAGCCGGCTCCGGCCGCGAAAGCCAGGCGAGGCCCAGCCGCAAAGCTAGTCCGCCGCGGCCTCTGCCGGCTCAGGCGCGGCTTCCTCAGGCGGCGCTTCGGCGGGGGCTTCTTCAGCCGGTGCCTCAGCGGCGGCTTCCTCGGCCGGCGCCTCGGCTGCGGCCTTGGCGTCCTCTTCGCGTTTCTTGCGCTCTTCCTCGCGTTCCTGCGCCTTCTTGCCGGGCAGCGCCTTCTGCGGGTTGAGGCGCGGCTCGCGCTTCAGGACACCCGCCTGGTCAAGGAACCGCAGCACCCGGTCGGTCGGTTTGGCGCCCTTGGAGAGCCAGTGCTCGATGCGCTCCATCTTCAGCGTCACGCGCTCTGCGGAATCGGCGGGGAGCAGCGGATTGTACGTGCCCACCTTCTCGATGAAACGCCCATCGCGCGGGGCACGCTCATCCGCCACCACGACGCGGTAGAAGGGTCGCTTCTTGCTGCCGCCGCGCGCCAGTCTGATTTTCACTGCCATTTTGGTTTCTCTCTCGTACCTTCAGCTCAGTTGATGTCGTTGGGTCCGGGGTGGCGGAACACGTCCGTCACATGATCACGAAGCTCGATCTTGGACTCAAAGGATGCCCCAAGCCGCGCCGCCAGGCGTCTTGAGGGTTCGTTGTCGGGGCGGATGTAGCTAACCAGTGTCTGCCGGCCGAACTCCGCGTAAGCGAAACGCCGGGCTTGCGTCGCCGCCTCAAAGGCATAGCCGCGCCCGTGAAAGGCCTTGGCGAGCACCCACCCGATCTCCGTCTCCGGCCAGTCGCCCGGCTCCCAAAGGCCGCAGAGACCGACGAAGGAGGCGCTGTCTCTCTTCTCCAGCGCCCAATTGCCGTAGCCGCGGAGCGACCAGTGCCCCACTTGGGCCGCCATCAGCCGCCACGACCCGCCATAATCGAGCCGCCCGCCGACATACCGCACGAGATCCTCGTCGCCATAGATCTCGGCAAGCGGCGCCGCGTCCTCCAGCCGCCACTCGCGCATGATCAGGCGCTCGGTTTTCAGGACGGGGATCATTTCTTGAACTTGGTCTTGATCTTCGGTCCGCCGACGCCCGGAAGACCCGGCAGTCCGCCGGGCACACCTGGCAGGCCGCCGGGCAAGCCTCCGGGAAGGCCACCCATTCCGCCGGGCAATCCGCCCGGCAGACCCCCTCCGGGGAGGCCGCCCTTTTGCATCTCTTCCAGCATCGCCGGGTCGGGCTGTGGCGCGCCGCCGCCGAACAACGCGCCCAGGCCGCCTTTCTGCCGGCCGATCTTCTTCATCATGTCCGACATTTGCCGGTGCATTTTGAGAAGCTTGTTCACGTCCTGCACCTGCACGCCGGAGCCGGCCGCCACGCGTTTCTTGCGGCTGGCGTTCATGAGCGCCGGTTTTTGCCGCTCCTTGCGTGTCATGGACGAGATGATCGCGAGCTGACGCGGCACCATCTTGTCGTCGAGCCCGGAAGCGGCGATCTGCTTCTTCATCTTGCCGACGCCGGGCATCATGCCGAGGATGCCGGACATGCCGCCGATCTTCTGCATCTGACCGAGCTGCTCGGCGAGGTCCTCCAGATCGAACGCGCCCTTCTTGAGCTTCTCCGCGGCCCTCTTGGCCTTCTCCGCGTCGATCGTCTCGGCGGCGCGCTCCACCAGCGAGACGATGTCGCCCATGCCGAGGATGCGGTCGGCGATGCGGCCGGGATGGAAATCCTCCAACGCATCCATCTTCTCGCCGGTGCCGATCAGCTTGATCGGCCGGCCGGTGACGGCGCGCATGGAGAGCGCCGCGCCGCCGCGCCCGTCGCCATCGACCCGCGTCAGCACGATGCCGGTCACGCCGACGCGCTCGTTGAAGGAACGCGCGACGTTGACGGCGTCCTGGCCGGTCAGGGAATCGGCCACGAGTAGGATCTCGTGCGGGTCGGCGGCGGCTTTGACCTCCGCCATCTCAATCATCAGCGGCTCGTCGACATGCGTGCGCCCGGCCGTGTCGAGCATGACCACGTCATAGCCGCCGAGCTTGCCGGCGTTCATGGCGCGCTTGGCGATCTCCACCGGCGCTTGCCCGGCGACGATCGGCAGCGTGGCGATATCGGTCTGTTCGCCGAGCACGCGAAGCTGCTCTTGCGCCGCCGGCCGCCGCGTGTCGAGCGAGGCCATCAGCACCTTCAGCTTCTGTCGCTCGGTGATGCGTTTGGCGAGTTTGGCGGCCGTGGTGGTCTTGCCCGACCCTTGCAGGCCGACCAGCATCAGCGGCACGGGGGCAGGGGCGTTCAGGTCGATCGCTGCTGCCTCCGAGCCCAGCATCTCCACCAACTGGTCGTGCACGATCTTCACGACCATCTGCCCCGGCTTGACGGAGCGGATGACCTCCACGCCGACGGCACGTTCGCGCACCGCGGCGACGAAATCCTTCACCACGTCGAGCGCGACATCGGCTTCCAGGAGCGCGCGCCGCACTTCGCGCAGCGCGTCGGCGACGTCAGCCTCCGACAGCGCGCCGCGGCCGGTAATGGTGTCGAAGATGCCGCTCAGGCGATCTGACAGCGATTCAAACACGCGTCTTCCAGCTCCGTGGTCTCAAACCTCAATGCACCCGCGGGCGAACATCGCTGGCGGGTGGTGACCTCCGGGATCCGGTCCCGGTCGGCGACTCGGTTTTCAAGCCGATTGGAATGTCGGGCCGAGGCGCTAGCCGAACAAGGGCGAAGAGTCAACGAATCCCAACAAGTTGCCGCGCCCCCAGCGCCCGCTAACCCTCTGAAAAGACGTTTTGGCTAGGTTCCGCGCCCAGAGGAGCCCTGAGGGAGCCAAAATGGAAGAAATCGGCATCAAAGCTGACGAGACAATCACCTACGAGGCGCAGCTCCATTGGATTCTGTTCGTCTCGCCGGTGGTGCTGTTCGCTGCAGGGCTCGTCGCCATTGCATTTCACACCTTGATCGCCATCGGGCTCCTGGTCGCCAGCATCGTCGCGATCCTGCACGCCTATGTGCGGCTCATCACGACCCGCATCGTCGTGACAGACCAGCGGGTGATCTACCGCACTGGCCTGATCGCCCGGCGAACGCTGGAGATGAACAAGGAGAAGATTGAGTCGATCGACGTCTCGCAATCGATCCCCGGCCGTTTTCTCGAATACGGCTCCGTCACCGTGAAGGGGACGGGCGGTGGCATCGAGGCCATCCACGGCGTGTCGTCGCCGTTTGTGCTCCGCGACCGCGTCGCAGCCAGCGGTGCGGCGGAGAGAGAACCGCCGAGCATCTCCGAGCCGGTTGGGGCCTGAGAGAGCCCGACCGTGCGCCTGCGCCGCTAAGCGCCGGAGCCGCAGGAAGCCCGTAAGCCGCCGCAACCTCAGAATTCTTGCCGAGCGCGCCGATCGCCGCTAGCAAGCGGCTTTCTAAGTTCCAGCGAACGGCAGCACTCCTATGGCGACCCAGAAACTCCTGCTTCTTCCCGGTGACGGCATCGGCCCGGAAACGATGAGGGAGGTGAAGGCGCTGATCGCTCTCATGAACGAGGCAGGGCTGGCGTCGTTTGAGATCGAGGAGGATTTCGTGGGCGGCGCCGCCTACGACGCGCACGGCGCCGCCATCTCCGAAGACGCAATGGCCAAGGCGGAGGCCGCGGACGCCGTGCTGTTCGGCGCCGTCGGCGGGCCGAAATGGGACGCCGTCCCCTATGAGCAGAGGCCCGAGGCGGGCCTTCTCAGGCTGCGCAAGGACCTCGCTGTCTTCGCCAATCTCAGGCCGGCCATCGTCTACCCCGCTCTCGCCGACGCCTCATCCTTGAAGCGCGAGCTCGTCGAGGGCCTCGATATCCTCATCCTGCGTGAGCTGACGGGCGGCGTCTATTTCGGCGAGCCGAAGGACATCCGCGACCTCGGCAACGGCCAGAAGCGCGCTATCGACACGCAGGTCTACGACACGTTCGAGATTGAGCGGATCGCCCGCGTCGCCTTCGACCTCGCCAAGACGCGGCGCAACAAAGTCACGTCCATGGAAAAGCGCAATGTCATGAAGTCCGGCGTGCTGTGGCACGAGGTCGTGGACGACGTGCACAAGCGCGAATACTCCAATGTAGAGCTAGAGCACATGCTCGCCGATGCCGGCGGCATGCAGCTTGTGCGCGCGCCTAAACAGTTCGACGTGATCGTCACCGACAATCTCTTCGGCGACATGCTCTCCGACGTTGCGGCTATGCTCACCGGCTCGCTCGGCATGCTGCCGTCGGCGTCGCTGGGCGCGCCCGACCCGGCGAACGGCAAGCGCAAGGCGCTCTACGAACCCGTCCACGGCTCCGCGCCCGATATCGCTGGCACCGGCGCCGCCAACCCGATCGCCATGATCGCCTCGTTCGGCATGTGCCTGCGCTACTCTTTCGGCATGGGAGAGCTGGCCGACAAACTCGACGCGGCGATCGCCGCAGCCCTGGATCAGGGTCTGCGCACGCCCGACATCTGGAGCGAGGGCACCAAGAAGGTCGGCACCGAGGAAATGGGCGCAGCGATCCGCGAGGCGTTTCGCGCCGAAGCCGCCGGATCATGACGCGCATCTACGCCAATGTTTCCTACGCGCGGCGCATGACCGCCTCCGTCGTCGTGATCGTCTTCGCCGTCCTGTTCGGTTTCTGGGAGCTCTGGATGGCCTACAACGCCGGCTCTCAAGGCACCGGCTATGGCTATCTATTCGCGGCGCTTTTCATTGGCGGTGGCGGATACGCCGTGCGCCAGCTCCGCAAAGACTATTCCGACACGGTCGTGCGCTTCGAGAGCGACACCGATGGCCGGGGCGCGGCGACGATTTGGCAGCCGTTCAAGTCGAAGCGCATCGACGGCCCGCTCGAAAGCTTCAGCAATTGGCGCTTCAGCGAGGCGGAGCAGAAGGGCGGCATTCGCCTGCCGATGCTCCTTGCCGAGCATCCCGATCATCCGAATCCGCTGAAATTCGAACTGACGGGAAAGATCGAGATCACCGCCGAACTGCGCGCCCTGGCGCCGGAAGCGATCGCAGCGTTTGAGGCGAAGCCGCGCTAAGCGACATCCCCCCCGATTTCCGCTGCCACCACATAGGGCGCCGCAAGACGGTAGCCGAACCGCTCCGCTACGGAGGTGAACACCGCATCGACAGCCGTTGCGGGTTCGATATCCGCCCAGCGCGCCCAATAGGCCTCGTTGTGATCGGAGACAGGCTCCCGCGAGTCATGCGGCGGTAGCTCCACCCATCTGAGAATGCGCGCATAGGCCTCCGTTGGCGCGGCAACGAGGTCTTCGTAGCGGATGACGAGGCTCTGCCGCAGCGCCGGGAGGTCCTGTGCCAGCCGCTTATGTGCCACAGCCCAATGCGCCAGAAGCGTCTCGATCGGCACGCCGCCGCGCTTGTGCTGCGCCAGCGCGACGATTGCGGGATGGCGGACAATGAAAAGAAACGCGGCATCGGGGAACAGCGCCTGCAAAAAGCGGGCGCGGACGATATTTGGCGGCGACTTCTCCACCAGTACCGGCTTGACGAGATCGAAGTGCTCGCACCATTCGGCAAGGAGCCGGGCTCGGCTGGCGTCGCTCACCAGCGGCGAATGCTCGTCCATGACCGCGCGCGGGTCGAATGCAAAGCGGCCCGGCCCGCCGAAATCGTCGGCCGACGGATAGACGGTCTGGAGGTGCTCGCCTTCGTCCTCCGGAACGCCGGAGTTCCGGATGCCGGTGACGTTCGGATACGCGCGCACCATACGGTGCAGAACAGATGTTCCGCTGCGATTAAGACCGCCGATGAAGAGAAAGCGCGGGTGGCGCGGCTGCCGTCGTTCCATCTCTTGTGATCCGCACGGCCAATGGTGACCGAGCCCCGGGCCCTGACGTTCTCGCTTGCGGGGCGGTGAATTGACATCCGCCGCGCGCCCTGTATGACGCACACATCATGACCGGAACAGCGAAAACCAAGACGCGCTGATCCGCCTTCCGCCCCGACGCTCCCCCGGGCCGGAAGGGGGAGAGGTCCGCGTGGCCGCTATGCGGTGCGGGCTCGAAGATGGGGGGCGAAGGAGTTTCTGAAATGGCTCTCGACGTCGCTGAGTTTCTCTCGCACGCCGATTCCGCGCACGAAGCGCTGCGGATTGCCGTCGTCGGCGCCACCGGCAATGTCGGCCGCGAAATGCTTGAAGTGCTTGACGAGCGCGGCTTCGGCCAGGCCGATGTGGTGGCGATCGCCTCGCGCCGCAGCCAGGGCACGGAGACCTCGTTCGGCGACCGGACGTTGAAGGTCCAGGCGCTTGAGACCTACGACTTCTCCGATGTCGACATCACGCTGATGTCTGCCGGCGGATCGGTCTCCAAGGAATGGTCGCCCAAAATCGCCAAGCAGGGCTCCGTCGTCATCGATAATTCCTCCGCTTGGCGCTACGATTCCGCCGTGCCGCTAATCGTGCCGGAGGTGAATGCCGACGCGGTGGAAGGCTTCACCAAGCAGAACATCATCGCCAACCCGAACTGCTCCACCGCGCAGCTCGTCGTGGCGTTGAAGCCGCTGCACGACCGCGCCCGCATCAAGCGTGTCGTGGTGTCGACCTATCAATCGGTCTCCGGCGCCGGCAAGGACGCCATGGACGAGCTCTTCAATCAGACCAAGGCCGTCTACGTCGCCGACCCGATCGAGCCCCAAAAATTCACCAAGCGGATTGCCTTCAACGTCATCCCGCACATCGACGTCTTCATGGAGGACGGCTCCACCAAGGAGGAGTGGAAGATGGTGGCGGAGACCAAGAAGATCCTCGATCCGAAGATCAAGCTGACGGCGACCTGCGTTCGCGTGCCGGTCTTCGTCGGGCATTCGGAAGCCGTGAACCTTGAGTTTGAGGAGCCGATCACCGCCGATGAGGCGCGCGACATCCTGCGCGAGGCGCCGGGCTGTCTCGTCGTCGACAATCCGGCGGAGGACGCTTACGTGACGCCTTACGAATGCGCCGGCGAGGACGCCACCTACATCTCCCGCATCCGGGAGGATTCTACGGTGGAGAACGGCCTGTCGCTATGGGTGGTCTCCGACAATCTGCGCAAAGGCGCGGCCACCAACGCCGTGCAAATCGCCGAGCTGCTTCTCAATCGCGGGCTGATCAAGGCGAAGAAGGCGGCTTAATTGCCCGCCCGGAATACCGGCCCAAAGCTTCTCGTCACCGGTTTCGGGCCGTTTCCTGGCGCGCCGGCGAACCCGACCGAGGCGCTGATGGGGACACTGCGTGCCGAGCCAGCATCGACGTTCGGAGCGGGCGCATTGGAGACGGCGGTGCTCCCCACCGAATTTGCCGGCTCGTGGGACATGCTTCGTGAGCTCTATGCCGATTTCGCCCCCGATATTGTGGTGCATTTTGGCCTGAGCCTGCGCGCCGAGGCCATTCATGTGGAGCGGGTGGGGCGCAATCGCGCCGATCCCGACAAGCCTGACGCCGCCGGCCAAATGCCGTCATCAGGCCGCGTATTGGGCTCCGGCCCGGACGCATTGCCCGCCACGCTGCCGGTTGAGGAGATCGTTGAAAAGCTTGGCGCCGCCGGCGTTGCCGCGGCGCTGTCCGACGACGCCGGCGCTTATGTCTGTAACGCCACGCTCTACCGCTCGCTTCACGCCAACGCCGCGCCGCGTGTCGGGTTCGTGCATGTTCCGCCCGTCGGGCAGGCTGGCTTTACGGAAGCGCGGCTGGCCGAAGCCGCCTCGATCATCCTCAGCGCAACAACGGCCAAGCGCTAGCCCGCAGTGCCCATCCGTCTCACGCTGACGCGCATGCGCGGATCGACCAGCGCTGCCTGAAGCGGAGCGAGGAGGAGCGAGTCACCGCCTGCCTTCACGCTGCCGGCCAACATCTCCGCTACACTGGAAAGCGCCAACTCAACCGCCGCCGGCCAAGGCAGGCCCTCAAGCCGCCGCGCCAGTAAGAGCGCCGTCAACACATCCCCCGTGCCCTTGATAGCCGTGTCCAGCAACAAGTGCTCGTAGAGGGCGACCCGATTGCCGCGCACCAGAAGATTGCCGATTTGGCCCCGCATCAGGCCGGGCGCCGACGTCGCCAGCACGATCGGCGAAGGAAGCTGCCGCGCCAGCGAGGCGAGGTCCGGCGCATCGCCTCCGGCATGGCCGACGAGCCAGGCGCACTCGAAGGCGTTGGGCGTCGCCGCATCGGCGAGCGGCAGCAGCTTGTCGCGCACCGCGTTGGCAATGGCTTCGTCGACATAGAGGCCTCTGTCATGACGCCCGGCGATGTCGCCGATCACCGGGTCGCAGATGTAAAGCGCTTCCGGCCGTTTTGCCCTGACCGCCTCGACGAATGCGGCCACGGCCTCCGCCTGCGCCTCATGTGCCAGATAGCCTGACACGATTCCGGCGACCGCGGAGGCGCGTTCATACTGAATCAGAGCTTGAAGAAGCCGCTCGAATGCGCCGCTGTCGGGCACAATTCGCTCAGCCGCGCCGAGGCCCGGATGATGGGGGAGGAGCACGGTCGGCACGGCCCAGACCGTGAAGCCAAGCCGCTCCAGCGCAAAGACCATCGCCCTGTTGCCCACGCTGCCGCGCGCCACATGGCTGGAGATGACGACCACGACGCCGTGTGATCTCATGCCGCTGCCCCAATCTGGCTTGCGCTTTGGTCTTCCGATAAGCGCTATGGCTCTTTAGAGCATGATTCCGAAAAGCGGATTCCGGTTTTCGGATAAGATCATGCTCCAACAAAGACATAGAGCGCTGGGGCGATTTCGACGCAACGCGGCAGTGCTCTAGACAAGCGTAATGCCCGACATCCAGCCCCGCCGATCGGTTCTTTATGTACCGGCCAACAAGCCGCGCGCCATCGAGAAGGCGCGCAGCCTGCCGGCCGATGCGGTGATCCTGGATCTGGAGGATTCCGTCGCGCCGGAGGAAAAGGAGCGCGCCCGCGAAGCCATGCGCGACGCGCTGACCGAGCCGTTCGCCTCGGAGGTCGCGGTGCGGATCAACGGCCTCGACACGGAATGGGCGACGGAGGATATCCTCGCTGCCCTTGCCGCCCACGCCGATGCCGTGCTCGTCCCGAAGCCCGATGGGCCCGGTGATGTCCGCGTCGTCGCCGATGCGCTCGACCAGGCCGACGCGCTCGATTCCGTCGATATCTGGGTGATGGTTGAGACGCCGAAGGCGCTTCTGAACCTGCCCTCCATCGCCGCATTGGCCGACGATCCCGCTGTGCCGCTCGCTTGCTTCGTCATCGGCACCAATGATCTGTCGCTCGCTACCCGCGTGCCGCTCAGCCAGGATCGGGCCGCCTTCGTTCCGTGGTTCATGCAAATCATCGCTGCAGGGCGGGCGCACGGAATCGATGTGATCGACGGACCCTGCAACGCCTTCCGCGACCTGCCGCGCTTTGAGGCGGAGTGCCGGCAAGCGCGGGCGCTGGGCATGGACGGCAAGTCGCTGATCCATCCCGACCAGATCGCGCCGGCCAACACGATCTTCGCCCCGACAACCGAAGAGCGCGCCGCCGCGGAACAAGTGGTCGCGGCGTTCGCCAAGCCGGAGAACCAAGATAAGGCGGTGATTGCGCTTGACGGGCGCATGGTGGAGCGCCTGCATCTGGCCGAGGCGGAGCGTGTGCTCGTGCTTGCCGCCGCGATCGCTGAGAGAGAGGGGACATGAAGCTCTATCGCTTGCTGACGGGCGAGGACGACGCGGCGTTCTGCAAAAAAGTGTCGGCCGTGCTGAACGCCGGCTGGGAGCTCCATGGCTCGCCGAGCCTCACTTTTGACACGGCACGTGGCCGGCCTGTCGCCGCCCAGGCCGTCGTGAAAGAGGTGGACGGCGAATGGGAGACGGAAAGCGCCAGGGCGGATTTCCGTCTCGGTACTTATTGAGGGGGCGCGATGCGGCGGCGCACCATCGTTGTGAACGACCGGATGCAGCAGGGCTATTGCTACGCGCTGAGCGAGCCGGAGGGCACGAATTTCGACCCGGACTTCACGCCCGACCTGACGCCGCCGGAGATGCTGCGGCTCGGAATCTTTGGCGGCAAATACATGACCGATTGCCGCGAAGAGTTCCCCGCCGCGTGGTTTAAGAACGCCAAGCTCGCGCCGGAGCGCAGCGACCGCGCGCTCAACTTCTTCGGCGTCGACGCGTCTCAGCCGCTGTCGGAGTGGCGCCGCAAGGGCTGGGTGCATCCCGACGATCCGCGCGGCTGGTTCCAGTGGTATTGCCGCTATTATCGCGGACGCCGGATGCCGGGCGAGGACGAGCGTCAGATCAAGCGCTGGCGGGCGATCCGCCGCCATGTGGCGCAGATCAAGAAGAACTGCGAGCCCGGCGACATCCATTGCCGGCGCCGCCAGCGCCAGGCGCTGCTGCATTGGGCCTACGACAGCCGCAAGATCTGAAGGGACGGTGGCGGCATGCCCGATTGTCCCAGCGGGGATCGCGAACCGCTACCACCCTCGTCGTCATGCCCGGACTTGATCCGGGCATCCATAATCGGGCGGACGGTTGCGTGCCGCGGCGGAGTGAGTGGATTGCCGGGTCAAGCCCGGCAATGACGACAAGATGAAGAGGAGGTGACCGCCGCTACTTCCGGTCCTTGTCGCCCGCCTCAAGCGGGAAGCACTGACGCCCCGCGCCATGCGTCCACATCGTGTCGCGCGACACACTGAGCGAGGCCTTGGCGAAGTCGGCGCAGAGCTCGAACGCCTTTTCGTCGCCGGGCCGGTAGACATAGGCGGCGCCGGTCTCAGGGTCCTCAGTGACGAGCGTCGCCTCCAGCGCGGCTTTGAGGGCGTCCAAGCTTTCCGGAAGCTCAGAGTTGCGCTCGTAATAGACATCGACAGCGCGGGCGATGGCCCTCAGCTCTTCGACGCGGCGGTCGTCGATGCGCAGCGCCGCCTGTTCCGACGGCGGTCCCAGCATCCACAACCCGGCGCTGACAGCGAAGAGCGCCACGGCCACTTGCGCCGCAATAAGCGTGATGGAAAGCGCCGAACCGCTTTCACGCGCTGTTTCGCGCAGGTCCCACAGATAGTAGCTGAGAATGCCGCCAGCCATCGCGGCAACCGCCGCCACCTTGAGCAGGAAGCGCAACGTCGTCTCGCCGGCGAGCACGTACGCGACGAGCGTCACAAGGTCGCCGATGATGACGGCGACGGCGATGAACATCGCCACGTAAGTGAGCCAGCGGCGCACCGGCGAGGCGCGTTCAGCCGGCTCGCGTGCCAGCATGCGGCCGATCCACCACGCCGTAAAAAGATAGACGGGGAACGCGATCACCACCCGCGCCACCGCCCAGCGCATGCTGGAGAGCCAGGCGTCGCGCGTGATCGCCGGCGGGTCGGTGGGATCGGCGAAGGTGAGCTCAATGAGGCTGAAGAGAAGCTCCAGCACCGAGAAAGCGGCCGTCCCCAGCGCCGTGAAGAGCACCAGATAGGCGAACGCCTCGCCGGCTGAGACATGCGGTACCGGTCGTGGCACGGGGAGGGGGAAGGGCACGTCCGCATAGGCGGCAAGCGCCTTCGCCGCCTGTTCGCGGTGCCAGCCCGCCTCCAGCAGCGCCTCTTCGATCTTGTCGCGCGACACGCCAAGCGCCATCGCTTCGCGGACAAAGCGGTTCAGCTCATCGGTGCGGGCGGGCATGGAGCGCTCCGTGTTGATGCTGTGACATTGTCTCACGGTGCCGCCGCCTCACGGAAGGGGCAGGTGTCGCGCCCCAGCCCCCCTTTGCCTCGCATGCCGCACTGCGGTATGTCTTCCGCCGCCATGGCCGAGACTCAACTGAAGGCGCCGTCCGCGGCCGCAAACCGCCCGCTTTCCCCGCATCTCACGGTCTTTCGCCCGATCATCACGATGGTCATGTCCATCGTGCATCGGATCACGGGGGTCGGCCTTTATGTCGGCATGATCTTCCTCGCCTGGTGGCTGATTGCCGCCGCCAGCGGTCCGGCAGCGTTCGATACCGCCAACGCCTTCTTCGGCTCATGGTTCGGCCGGCTCATCCTGTTCGGCTTCACCTGGGCGCTCATCCACCACATGCTGGGCGGCATCCGCCATCTCATCATGGATGCCGGTTACGGCTTCGATCTGAAGACCGCCGACCGCCTTGCCTGGGCGTCGATCATCGGTTCGGCCGGGCTGACGCTTCTGCTTTGGATCATCGGCTATGCGGTCCGCTAGCGGCACCAAAGGCGGAGCGGCTTGATGCGCACGCCGCTCAGCAGGGTGCGCGGCCTCGGCTCGGCGCGGCACGGAACGGGCGAGTTCATCGTCCAGCGCGTCTCCGCCGTGGCGCTCGTCGTGCTTCTGGCGCTGTTCATTGTCGTGATCGTGTCGCTGAACGGTGAATCCCACGCGGCTGTCGTGGAAACACTGTCCTCACCGCTGGTGGCGCTGATCGTGCTCGCCAGCGTGCTGGTCACGACTGTGCACATGGTCGTCGGCATGCGCGTCGTCATTGAGGATTATGTGCCGCGCGAGGACGTGAAGATCGTCGCCTTGATCGCCAACTGGCTCTTCTCTTGGGCGGTCGGGCTGACAGCGGCCTTTGCGATTTTGAAGATCGCGTTCGGAGGCGCCTGATGCCGGGAAACGGCGCAAGTGGTGGAAACGGCGGTGCCGCGCATTCAACAAACGGCCGCGCCTATCCGGTCACTGAACATGTGTTTGACGTTGTGGTGGTCGGCGCTGGTGGCGCTGGGCTCCGTGCCGTG
Organism: Afifellaceae bacterium; assembly: GCA_028284625.1. Classification (GTDB taxonomy): domain Bacteria; phylum Pseudomonadota; class Alphaproteobacteria; order Rhizobiales; family Afifellaceae; genus DASWJZ01. The sequence goes on from JANQRH010000026.1 coordinate 232,692, forward strand.
CTGGGCGCCGCACAAGCGGGACTGAAAACCGCCTGCATCACGAAGGTCTTTCCCACGCGCTCTCACACGGTCGCCGCGCAAGGCGGCATCGCCGCGGCCCTCGGCAATATCGAGCCGGACGACTGGCGCTGGCACATGTACGACACCGTAAAGGGGTCGGATTGGCTGGGCGACCAGGACGCCATCGAATATCTCTGCCGCAACGCGCCGCAGGCCGTCTACGAGCTGGAGCATTGGGGCGTGCCGTTCTCGCGCACTGAGGAGGGCCGCATCTATCAGCGCACATTCGGCGGCATGACCACCAATTACGGCGAGGGGATTGCGCACCGCACCTGTGCTGCGGCCGATCGTACCGGCCATGCCATGCTGCACACGCTCTACGGCCAGTCGCTCAGGCATTCCGCCGAGTTCTTCATCGAGTATTTCGCCATCGACCTCTTGATGGATGACGGCGCGTGCCGCGGCGTGGTGGCGATGTCGCTGGATGACGGCTCGATCCATCGCTTCCGCGCCCACAAGACCATTCTGGCGACCGGCGGTTATGGGCGCGTCTATCAATCCTGCACCGGCGCGCACACACAAACCGGCGACGGCAACGCCATGGTGCTGCGCGCCGGCTTGCCGCTGCAGGACATGGAATTCGTGCAGTTCCACCCGACCGGTATCTATGGCGCCGGCTGCCTGATCACCGAGGGCTCACGGGCAGAGGGCGGCTATCTGACAAATGCCGAAGGCGAGCGCTTCATGGAGCGCTACGCGCCGACGGCCAAGGACCTCGCCTCGCGCGACGTGGTCTCGCGCGCCATGACCTTGGAGATCCGCGAAGGCCGGGGCGTCGGAACGGACAAGGACCACATCTTCCTGCATCTGGAGCACCTGGGCGCCGAACTTCTGGCGGAGCGGCTGCCGGGCATCTCAGAGTCGGCGCGCATTTTCGCCGGCGTTGACGTGACGCACGAGCCGATCCCCGTGTTGCCGACGGTGCATTATAATATGGGCGGCATTCCCACGAACTATCTCGGCGAAGTTCTGACCAAGGCGAACGGCGACCCGGACGCCGTCGTGCCCGGCCTGATGGCGGTGGGCGAGGCAGCCGCCGTCTCGGTGCATGGCGCCAATCGGCTCGGCTCCAACTCGCTCACCGATCTCGTCGTGTTCGGCCGCGCTGCCGGCCTACGCTGCGCGGAAGTGATATCGCCGGGCGAAAGCCATCCCCAATTGCCATCCGACGCCGACGAGCCGGCATTGTCGCGGCTCGACCAGGCACGCCACGCTTCGGGTGGCACGCCGACCGCACGGCTGCGCGAGCGCATGCAAAAGGTCATGCAGGAATTCTGCGCTGTGTTCCGCACCGGCGATGTACTGAGCGAAGGACGCGACAAGATCAACGAGGTGTGGCGATCGGCCGACGACCTCCACGTCACCGACCGCGGGCTCATCTGGAACAGCGACCTGATTGAGACGCTGGAGCTGCAGAATTTGATGGCGCAGGCGGTGGTGACCATGGAATCGGCGGTGAACCGAACGGAGAGCCGCGGTGCGCATGCGCGCGAGGACTATCCCGACCGCGACGACGTCGACTGGATGAAGCACACGCTCGCTTGGGCCGACGACGCCACAAAATCCGTGCGCTTGGACGACCGCCCGGTGCACACCTACACGCTCACCAACGACGTCAACTACATCGAGCCGAAAGCGCGGGTTTATTGAAGTGCCACACCGGTGGAGGCAGCTATGTACAGGATGATCTGGTCGGCGATATTGGGCTTGGGATTGTGTGGCGTAGCGCTCGCCGATGATCGCGCCGACATCCTGGCGTCGTGCGCGGTCAATCTCGGATTGTCCGCGGCGGGCTGCAACTGCGTCGCCGACAAGGCGATGAACGAGTTCAACGAACAGGAATTCGCGTTCTTCATGGCTGTCATCAAGGATGACAGGGACGCTCAGATGGCCGCGATGCAAGGCATGACCCCGGAGGAAATGACGAGCATCGGCGAGCGGATGAACGAGATGCCCGCCGCGTGCGCGGGATAGGCCGGAGAACCGCCGCATGACATCCGCCGCCACCGGCTATTCGCAGAAGCCTCTGCACGAGAAGCTGGGCTACAGGCCCGGTCAGCGTGCCGTCTTCATCGCGTTGCCGGAGGAACAAAAGGGCCTGGCGCAGTCCGTGGCCTTCGGCTCCGTGAAGACGCTCACGACCTGGCATGCCAAGCTTCCCTCCGGCGGATGTGATTTGATCCACGCCTTCACCACCGCCAAGTCCGATCTGGACGCGCGCCTTCCCGCATTGCAAGACGCGCTGAAACCCGATGGCGCCATCTGGGTGTCGTGGCCGAAGAAGGCCGCCAAGGTGGCGACCGACGTGACGGAGGACCGCGTGCGCGAAGCAGCGCTGAAGCTTGATCTGGTGGACGTGAAGGTCGCCGCGATAGACGCGACCTGGTCCGGCTTGAAACTGGTGATCCGCAAGGCGCGGCGTCCGAAGGCCCATTAGGCGGGAACATGGTCCAGCTCACGCTTCCGAAGAACTCCCAGATCGGCGAAGGCAAGACCTGGCCGAAGCCGGAGGGCGCAACGCGCGTCAAGACGTTTCGTGTCTATCGCTGGGACCCGGAAGACGGCCAAAACCCGCGCGTCGACACGTTCTTCGTCGACCTCGACGATTGCGGGCCGATGGTCCTCGACGCGCTTTTATGGATCAAGAACAAGGTCGATCCGACGCTGACGCTGCGTCGCTCGTGCCGCGAAGGCGTGTGCGGCTCTTGCGCGATGAACATCGACGGCATGAACACGCTAGCCTGCACCTATGGCCACGACGAGGTCGAGGGCGAAGTGAAGGTCTACCCGCTGCCGCACATGCAGGTAGTGAAGGACCTTGTGCCCGACCAGACGCATTTCTTCGCACAGCACGCTTTTGTCGAGCCGTGGCTGAAGACGGTATCACCGACGCCGCAGCGCGAATGGCTACAAAGCCATGAGGATCGCCAGAAGCTTGACGGGCTCTATGAGTGCATCCTGTGCGCCTGCTGCTCCACCTCGTGCCCAAGCTATTGGTGGAACGGCGACCGCTATCTCGGTCCGGCCGCGCTGTTGCAGGCCTATCGCTGGCTGATCGACTCCCGTGACGAGGCGACCGGCGAGCGGCTCGACGATCTGGAGGACCCGTTCCGCCTCTATCGCTGTCACACGATTATGAACTGCGCACAGACTTGCCCAAAGGGGCTGAACCCGGCAAAGGCGATTGCCGAAATCAAGAAGATGATGGTCGCGCGTCAAGTCTAGCGACCAGAGGGCGGGGGCGGTTTGTTAAGAATCGGTTAGGCATGGCTCCTCGATAGTCCGGCCGAACCGAAATCGATATCGACAGGGCTGACAAGATGCGCCGCGCCATTCCTTTCGCCATCTCGTTGACCGTCGGCGCAGCTTGCCTTTACACCGCGCCGGCCTCTGCCAGCTTCTCTTCCTGCATCGCAAATCTGAAAAACACGGCAGTCAACGCGGGCGTCAGCCGCAGCGTGGCGTCGCAAGCGCTTGACCGCGTGCAGTATGACGAAGACGTGATCCGCCGCTCCAAGCGGCAGCCGGAGTTCAAGACGCCGATCTGGGATTATCTCGGTTTCCTGGTCGACGAGCAGCGCATCGAGGACGGCCAGGCCGTGATGCGCCAATACGACAACGTTTTGCGCGCCGCCGAACAGCGCTTCGGCGTGAACCGCTACGTGATTGCCGCCGTTTGGGGCGTGGAAAGCAATTACGGACAGCAAACGGGCAAGCATTATTTGCCGCAATCGCTGGCCACATTGGTCTGCGAGGGCGGGCGCCGCACGAAGTTCTGGCGCGGCGAACTGTTCGCAGCGCTGAAGCTCGTTGACCGCGGCGACCTGCAGCTGAACGAGCTCTACGGGTCGTGGGCCGGCGCTTTCGGTCAGACGCAGTTCATCCCGTCGACCTATCAGCGCCTCGCCGTCGATTTCGACGGTGACGGGCGGCGCGACTTGGTGCGCTCCATCGCCGATGCGCTGGGCTCCACGGCGAACTATCTCAAGCGCGCCGGCTGGCAGCCCGGTGCCTCGTGGATGATCGAGGTGAAGGCGCCGCGCGGCTATAAAGGCCCCACCGGACGCAAGAACCGCGCGTCGCTATCGACATGGGCGAAACGCGGCATCGTCCGCGCCGACGGGGCGCAGCTTTCCGGTGGTGCTAACGCCGGCCTGCTTCTTCCTGCTGGCGCAAACGGCCCGGGCTTCCTCGTCTTCAAGAACTTTGACGCGATCTACGCCTACAATCAGGCGGAATCCTACGCGCTCGCCATCTCGCATCTCGCCGACCGACTGGCCGGCTATCCGGCGCTGCGCACGCCATGGCCGACAGACGACCCGCCGCTGTCACGCGCCGAACGCAAGCGCCTGCAGGAATTACTGCTTGCCCACGGCTACGACATTGGCGAAGTCGACGGGAAGATCGGTCCGATCACCCGCGCCGCCATCAAGGAGGCGGAGAAGCGCTTCGGCATGCAGCCGACGGGCCGCGCCGGCGGCAAGATCTATCGCGCGCTCGGCGGTTAGGGGGCTCGGTGCACCCTCGCGTGCCTAAAACTCCGCGTCGCGATCGGCCGCCAGCCGCTCCACGACATGCCGCTGCAATTGCTGCGCGGTCGCGGCCGGTTCGCAATCGGCAAAGCGCGCATGCGGAATGAGTGGGCCGATCGTGATGTGAAAGGTCTTGCCCTGCTTGTTGAGCAGTTCGTGGAACACGGTCATGTCCCGCAGCTCCGTGTTCCAATTGGCGAACCAGTAGAACAGCCCGGAATTGCGGGCGCGGACGTTGACCGGAAGGATCGGCACCCGTTGCCGCCGCGGCAATGTCACCGCCGTGCTTTGCCAGGCCCGTTCATGCAGGCTGCCGTCCCGCCAATAGGCGATGCGGCCGGAGGGAAACATGACAACCGCGCGGCCGTCCTTGAAGGCCTGCGATGAGAGGCGCAGCGTTTCGCGCATCTTCGTGCGGTCGCGCAAATCCTCACGCCACTCCACCGGAATGAGGACCTCGGCGAGGCGTTCGTTGACGCGAAGCGCATCCCGGTTGGTGAAAATGGCGATGTCGCGGCGGACGCGCTTCAGCGCGTCGTAGACGGCGACGCCGTCGGCGATCCCGGTGGGATGATTCACCGCCATCACGAACGCCCCGTCTTTGGGAATTCGCTCAAGCCCGGTGATATCGAGGTCAAGCGCCAGGAGCCGGCTGACATATTCCATCGCGCCGTGGCCGGTCAGCGGCGCGAGCTCGTCGGCCATGCGCACGGCTTCGTCATAATGCAGAATCTTGTAGAGAAACGGCCGAATAAGCGGCCACCAGCGACTGTTGACGATCTTCTCGCCGCGTTCGGCGATCAGTTGGTCGGCAATATGCGGGGTGCGCGGCGCATCAAGCTCCAGCACGCTTGGTCGCACTTCCCCCACATTTCTGGGAACAGCCATGCTGAGATCCGCCGTTGGTGACAAAGGGCGTAGGACGTGCAAGTAAAGCGGTCAAGTCCGCGAGCCGATGCTAGGAAGGCGGCCGCCAAGCGCCGTCGAGAATACACGGGACGATCATGGAATTGCGATTCCACACTATTGTGACACTTGCCATGGCCGCTCTCATGACAAGCGGCTGCAGCCTCAGATTATTCGGACGCAACGATCCGCCGCCACCGCCAGCGCCGCTCACAGTCGCGCCGGCCGGCACAGTGACCGGCTCCGCCTTGCCGCCCCCCGACAGCGCGGGGACCACGACCGGTGCCACCACAGCGACCACCCCCGAGGCGCCGACTGGCTTGGCCGCGCTTGATCCGTCGGCCAATGCGGTGCCGGCGCCTGCGGCCACGACGAGCGGCGAGCTCGGCCGCACCGATCTGCTCGGCGGATGGACAATGGCGGCCGCCGGCGAGTCCTGTCAGCTCTTCATGACATTGACGACATGGGCCGGCGGCTATCGCGCGTCGACCCGCGGCTGCACCAATGCTTCGCTCCAAGGCATCTCCGCCTGGAACATCGAGGCCGGACAGGTGCAGCTCTTCAATGATGCCGGCTCCACGGTCGCGCGCCTCTATCCCACCTCCAAGTCGCAGCTCGACGGACAATCCACCGGCGGCGGGCCAGTGACCCTCACGCGGTGAGCCACGCGAGCCGGTGAGGGCGCATACGGGCCGAGGCATTCGGTGCCGCGCACGACAATCGACATGAGCGCAGACCTGCGGCGCGAGCCGACCGCGCAAACCCAAACAGGCGGACCTGTGGCGCGGCGCTATCAGGCGCTGGTGGACGCGGGCAAGATCGTCCCCGATGAGATGCAGTCGACGCTCGTCTCAGCTCTCGACGCGTTGGGGGAGGCGATTGGCGCACGTGATCAGGCGGAGGGCACAAGCTGGCTTAGTCGCCGGAGGCTGCGTCGCCGCAAGCCGCAGCCGCTCTGCGGCCTGTATATCTGGGGCGGCGTCGGGCGCGGCAAGACGCTGCTCATGGACCTCTTCTTCGACGACGCGCCGACGACCCGTAAGCGCCGGGTGCATTTCCATGAGTTCATGGCGGAGATCCACGATCGCCTAGGTGCTTTCCGCAAAGAACGCAAAGGGCGAAGCGATCCGATCCCGCCGGTCGCGCGCGACGTCGCCGCCAATGTCGAGCTTCTCTGCTTTGACGAGTTCATCGTCAGCGACATCGCGGATGCGATGATCCTCGGCCGCTTGTTCGAGCAGCTCTTTCAACACGGCGTGATCGTCGTGGCGACGACCAACATCGCGCCCGACGATCTATACAAAGGCGGCATCAATCGGTCGCTGTTTCTTCCCGCCATCGCGCTTATCAAGGCGCATATGTCGGTTTTCCACCTCGATGCGCCGCAAGATTACCGAAAGGGTGCCACAGGCACCGAGCCGCGATACGCAACACCGCTCGGTCCGCAAGCCGATGCATGCCTGGACGCACACTTCGCTCGGCTGACCGAAAACGCTTCAGCGGAGCGAACGGAGGTCGTTAATAAAGGGCGGCGCATCAACGTGCCGCAGGCGGCAAAAGGCGTTGCGCGCTTCGATTTCACCGATCTTTGTTCACGTCCGCTCGGCGCCGGCGACTATCTGGCGATCACAAAACGCTTCCACACGATCATTCTCGCCAACATACCGATTCTCTCTCCAGCGCTCCGAAACGAAGCCAAACGGATGATCAATTTGATCGACACGGTCTACGACAGACATGTGCGATTGATCGTATCGGCGGAAGCTGAACCCGTTGCGCTATGGAACGGAACGGACGCTGCCGTTGCGTTTGAGTTCATGCGTACGGCGTCGCGTTTGATCGAGATGCGTTCCGATGCGTACTGGAATGCGGCGCCAATTCCGAGCGACATGTCGGCGCCGGATGCGGCGTCGCGAAGCGACAAAAAAGAAGCCCGGGACGATTGATCCCGGGCCTCTTAAGTTTCGGAAAACTAAGGAAGTTTTCGCTGCGAAAGCTACCTTCTTTTCTTCGCGGCTTTGCGCTTGGCGGGTTTCCGCTTTGCGGCTTTCTTTTTCGCCGGCGCTTTCCGCTTCACAGTCTTCTTCTTGGCGACTTTCTTTTTCGCAGCCACCTTCCGCTTCACAGGTTTCTTCTTGGCAGGTTTCCGCTTCGCGGTCTTCTTCTTGGCGGCGGGCTTGCGTGACTTTTTCGCTGCGGCTTTCTTCGCAGCGGACTTGCTCGCGGCCCTCGCGCCAGAAGTTCTCCTGCCGGTCGTTGCTTTGGCCATAGTGGTCTCCCCTGATGACCGACTCATTTATCGGCCGGCGAGACGCTAGCAAAGACGCAATGGATGCGTAAGAGAAGAGTTGCATCCTAAGTGAATTTTTCTACAGCCTCGTTCTGCTTGCCACACCATGGCAATCGCGGTAGTGACCCGCGCGCATCCATACATCACATCGTTCGCGGGAAGGCATCTCATGGGGCGGAGAAAAATCGCGCTCATCGGCGCCGGTCAGATTGGCGGTACGCTTGCGCACCTCATCGGACTGAAAGAACTCGGCGATGTTGTCCTCTTCGACATTCAAGAAGGCATCCCCGACGGCAAGGCTCTCGACATAGCGGAATCGTCGCCCGTTGACGGTTTCGACGTGCGCTATGCCGGTGCGCAATCCTATGAAGCGATCAAAGGCGCTGACGTTATCATCGTCACCGCCGGCGTGCCGCGTAAGCCGGGCATGAGCCGCGACGATCTTCTTGAGGTCAATCTGAAGGTCATGGAGCAGGTCGGCGCCGGCATCCGCAAATATGCCCCCGAAGCTTTCGTCATCTGCATTACGAACCCGCTCGACGCGATGGTGTGGGCGCTGCAGAAGTTCTCCGGCCTGCCGGGCAACATGGTGGTCGGTATGGCCGGCGTGTTGGACTCCTCGCGCTTCCGCTATTTCCTATCCCAGGAGTTCAACGTCTCGGTCGAGGACGTGACGGCGTTCGTGCTGGGCGGCCACGGCGACACGATGGTGCCGCTGACCCGCTATTCGACGGTGGCCGGCATCCCGCTCCCCGATCTGGTGAAGATGGGCTGGATCACCGACAAGCGCCTCGGCGAAGTGGTGCAGCGCACGCGCGACGGCGGTGCAGAGATCGTCGGGCTGCTCAAGACCGGCTCCGCCTTTTACGCGCCCGCCGCGTCCGCCATCGCCATGACGGAGAGTTTCTTAAAGGACAAGAAGCGCGTGCTGCCCTGTGCCGCGCGGCTCCAGGGCCAGTATGGGCTCGACGGCCTCTACGTTGGCGTGCCGGTGGTGATCGGCGCCGCCGGTGTGGAACGCATCATCGAGATCGACCTCGACCGCACCGAACGGGCAATGTTTGAAAGCTCTGTTGAGGCCGTGCGCGGTCTGTGCGAGGCCTGCACCCGCATTCAGCCCGCCTTGGCGTAAAGCGCCAACGTTCCTCGCCGCCCGGAGTGCCACGATGAACATCCACGAGTACCAGGCGAAGGCCGTTCTGAAGGCCTACGGCGCGCCGGTCGCCGACGGCGTCGCCATAACGGCCGCTAACGAGGCGGAGGAGGCAGCCCGCAAACTGCCGGGGCCCGTTTACGTCGTGAAGAGCCAGATTCATGCCGGCGGTCGTGGCAAGGGCCGCTTCAAGGAACTCGGTGGAGACGCCGCCGGCGGTGTGCGCCTCGCTAGAAGCGTCGACGAAGTCGCCGCTCACGCCGCTGAGATGCTCGGCAACACGCTGGTCACCAAGCAGACCGGACCGGCCGGCAAAGAGGTCAACCGACTTTATATAGAGGACGGCGCGGACATCGCGCGCGAGCTTTACCTTTCGCTGCTCATCGATCGCTCCGTCGGCCGCGTCGCTTTCGTCGCCTCAACCGAGGGGGGCATGGACATCGAAACGGTCGCCGCGGCGACGCCGGAGAAGATCATCACGGTGCCGATCGACCCGGAGCACGCCGTCACCGACGCCGATGCCGCCGCACTCGCTGATGCGTTGAAGCTTGAGGACCCGGCGCGCAGCGAGAGTGGTGCACTCTTCAAGGCGCTCTATCGGGCCTTTGTCGAGAAGGACATGAGCCTCCTGGAGATCAACCCGTTGGTCGTCCTAGGCGACGGGCATTTGCGCGTGCTCGACGCAAAGGTCTCCTTCGACGGGAATGCGCTCTTCCGCCATCCCGATATCGCCGAGCTCCGCGACGAGACGGAGGAGGACCCCAAGGAGATAGAGGCCTCAAAGCACGATCTCGCCTACGTGGCGCTCGACGGCACGATCGGCTGCATGGTGAACGGCGCCGGCCTCGCCATGGCCACGATGGACATTATTAAATTGTACGGAGGCGAACCCGCCAACTTCCTCGACGTCGGCGGCGGCGCCTCGGTGAAGAAGGTGACGGCCGCTTTCAAGATCATCACCGCCGATCCCAACGTGAAGGGCATTCTGGTCAACATTTTCGGCGGCATCATGCGCTGCGACACGATTGCCGAAGGTGTTGTCACCGCGGTGAAGGAGGTTGGCCTCAAGGTGCCGCTGGTGGTTCGGCTGGAAGGCACCAATGTCGACCAGGGCAAGGCGATCCTCAATGACAGCGGGCTCAACGTTGTGGCCGCCGACGACCTCGACGACGCAGCACAGAAGATCGTCGCCGCGGTGGGAGGGGCGCACTGATGTCCATTCTCATCGATAAAGACACCAAGGTCATCGTCCAGGGCCTGACCGGCAAGACCGGCACGTTCCATACGGAACAGGCGCTCGCCTATTACGGCACGCAGATGGTCGCTGGCACCCACCCCAAGAAGGGCGGCGAGATGTGGACCGGCGATGCCGGCGGCCGGCAGGTGGAATTGCCGATCTTCACAACCGTCGCGGAGGCCAAGGAGAAGACCGGCGCCAACGCCTCGGTCGTCTATGTGCCGCCTGCCGGGGCGGCCGCCGCCATTGAGGAGGCGATCGACGCAGAAATTCCGCTGATCGTGTGCATCACCGAAGGCGTGCCGGCGCTCGACATGGTGAGGGTCAAAGCCAGGCTCGACCGGTCCTCCTCGCGCCTGGTCGGCCCCAATTGCCCCGGCGTCCTGACGCCGGAAGCGTGCAAGATCGGCATCATGCCGGGCTCCATCTTCCAAAAAGGCACCGTAGGTGTTGTTTCGCGCTCCGGCACGCTTACTTACGAAGCTGTGTTCCAGACCTCGCGCGCCGGCCTCGGCCAGACCACTGCCGTCGGGATTGGGGGTGACCCCGTTAAGGGAACCGAGTTTATTGACGTGCTTGAGATGTTCCTTGACGACGAGGCAACACAATCCATCATCATGATCGGTGAGATTGGTGGCACCGCAGAAGAGGAGGCGGCCCAGTTTCTGGCGGACGAGAAGAAAAAAGGACGCTGGAAGCCGGTCGTCGGCTTCGTCGCCGGCCGCACCGCACCGCCGGGCCGCACCATGGGCCACGCAGGCGCGGTGATTTCCGGCGGCAAGGGCGGCGCGGAGGACAAAATCGCGGCTTTGGAGGCCGCGGGGATCAGGGTTTCGCCGTCTCCCGCGAAGTTGGGGGAGACGCTGGCCACGCTTCTGCGTGGCTGAATATCGGGCCGGATTGGCACCCGGTCCTTAACGGCGCGGCCCGGATGGGCCGGCAATCGAAAGGACGGGGTGGTGCCCCGTAAACTGTGATGGCACGTCGAGAAGCGAACCAAGCGTTTCAGCTCTCCTCCTTCCTCTACGGCGGCAACGCCGCATATCTCGAAGAAATGTACGCCCGTTACCAGGAGCGCCCAGAGACCGTGGAGCCGGGCTGGGCGGCATTTTTTGCTGAGCTGAAGGACCCCAAAGAAGCCGTCATCGCCGAGGCGCGCGGGCCGCAATGGCAGCGGAGCGACTGGCCCGTCATCGCCAATGGCGAGATCATCGCCGCTTTTGACGGCAACTGGCAGCCGGTTGAGCAGGAGGTCGGCGAGAAGATCAAGGCCGGCGCACAGAAGCGCGGCGTTGAGGTCTCTGAGCAGGAGGTCTTCCAGGCGACGCGGGATTCGCTGCGCGCTCTTATGATGATCCGCGCCTACCGCATGCGCGGTCACCTACACGCCAATCTCGACCCCCTCGGGCTCTCCGGCCTGCGCGACGAGCACAACGAGCTCGACCCGGAGACCTATGGCTTCACCGAGGCCGACTTCAATCGGCCGATCTTCCTCGACCACGTGCTCGGTCTGGAGTTCGCGACGATCAGCGAGATGCTGGAGATCCTGCGCCGGACCTATTGCTCAACGCTCGGCGTGGAGTTCATGCACATCTCCGATCCGCGGGAGAAAGCCTGGATCCAGGAGCGGATTGAGGGCCCCGACAAGGGCATCGCCTTCACCACCGAGGGCAAGCGCGCCATCCTCAACAAGCTCGTGGAAGCGGAAGGCTTCGAGACGTTCCTCAACGTCAAATATACCGGCACCAAGCGTTTCGGCCTGGACGGCGCAGAATCCGTCGTGCCCGCCTTGGAGCAGATCATCAAGCGCGGCGGCGCGCTCGGCGTACGCGACATCGTGCTCGGCATGGCACATCGCGGCCGGTTGAATGTGCTGGCGCAGGTCATGGGCAAGCCGCTCCGCGCCATCTTTCACGAGTTCAAAGGCGGATCGTTCACGCCCGACGACGTGGAAGGCTCAGGCGACGTCAAATATCACCTCGGCGCGTCGTCCGACCGCGAGTTCGACGGCAACAAGGTGCATCTGTCGCTCACCGCCAACCCGTCGCATCTGGAGATCGTGGATCCCGTCGTGCTGGGCAAGGCGCGCGCCAAGCAGGATCAGCTCGGCGACAAGGATCGCAGCGAAGTGCTGCCGCTGCTTCTCCACGGCGACGCGGCCTTTGCCGGGCAGGGCGTCGTGGCTGAGTGTTTCGGCCTGTCGGGCCTGCGCGGCCACCGCACCGGCGGCTCGCTGCATGTCATCGTCAACAACCAGATCGGCTTCACGACCAATCCGCGGTACTCGCGCTCCTCGCCTTATCCCTCCGACGTGGCGAAACTCGTCGAAGCGCCGATCTTCCATTGCAACGGCGATGACCCGGAAGCGGTCGTCTATGCCGCCAAGGTGGCGACGGAGTTCCGCCAGGCGTTCCACAAGCCGGTCGTCATCGACATGTTCTGCTATCGCCGCTTCGGCCACAACGAAGGCGACGAGCCGGGCTTCACGCAGCCGATCATGTACAAAGCTATCGGCAGTCATCCGACGACGCTGAAGATCTATTCCGAAAAGTTGGTCGACGAGGGTGTGGTCACGGCCGAGGAGGTAGAGCAGACGCAGCAACAATGGCGTGATCGCCTCGACGAAGATTTCGAAGTCGGTCAGGCCTATCGCCCCAACAAGGCCGACTGGCTGGATGGCGCCTGGTCGGGCTTGACGACACCGCAGGCGAGCGACGAGCGCCGCGTCGGCAAGACCGGCGTGGCCATGGCCACCTTGCGCGAGCTTGGCGAGAGCCTTGCGCGCCTGCCCGACGACTTCAACATCCATCGCACGGCCCGGCGCTTCCTCGACAATCGGCGCAAGATGATCGAGACGGGCGAAGGCATCGATTGGGCGATGGGCGAGGCGCTGGCCTTTGCGGCGTTGCTCGACGAAGGCAACAAGGTGCGGCTCTCCGGCCAGGACGTTGAGCGCGGCACCTTCTCGCAGCGCCACTCGGTGCTGTTCGATCAGGTGACGGAGGAGCGCTACACGCCGCTCAACAATCTGCGCGAGGGCCAGGCGACCTTTGAGGTCATCAACTCGATGCTCTCGGAGCTCGCCGTGCTCGGCTTCGAATACGGCTACTCGCTGGCGGAGCCGAAGGCGCTGACTCTGTGGGAGGCGCAATTCGGCGACTTCGCCAATGGCGCGCAGATGGTGGTCGATCAGTTCATCTCATCGGGCGAACGCAAATGGCTGCGCATGTCCGGGCTGGTGATGCTTCTGCCGCACGGTTTCGAAGGGCAGGGGCCGGAGCATTCGTCCGCGCGGCTTGAGCGCTACCTGCAGCTTTGTGCGGAAGACAACATGCAGGTCGCCAACTGCACCACCCCGGCCAACTACTTCCACATCCTGCGGCGCCAGATGCACCGCAATTTCCGCAAGCCGCTCATCCTCATGACGCCGAAATCGATGCTGCGCGACAAGCGTGCGGTATCGCGGCTCGACGAGATGGCGGAAGAATCGACCTTCCATCGCCTGCTTTATGATGACGCTGAGATGATGCGTGACCAGGTGATCAAGCTGGTTCCCGACGAGCGCGTCCGGCGTGTCGTACTGTGTTCCGGCAAGGTCTATTTCGACCTCTACGCGGAGCGCGAAGCGCGCGGCATCGACGACATCTATCTTCTGCGTGTCGAGCAGCTTTATCCCTTCCCGCTGAAGGCGACCGGCGATGTGTTGTCCCGTTTCCCGGAAGCGGAAATTGTATGGTGCCAGGAAGAACCGCAGAACATGGGGAGCTGGACTTTCGTGGAGCCGCGCCTCAGCACTGTGCTTGATGGCCTGAACCAAGGGCACAAGCCCGTGCGCTATGCTGGCCGGCCCGCCGCAGCCTCGCCGGCGACCGGGCTGATGTCGAAACACCTGGCGCAGCGCGATCATTTTCTTGACGAAGCGCTTCGCGACTAAGCAGAACGGGAACGCTCCGCAGCAAGCGACTGGAACGGAAAGACATGGCCCTGGAAATCAAGGTTCCCACACTCGGTGAATCGGTCACTGAGGCGACCGTCGGGCAATGGTTCAAGCACGAGGGCGACGCGGTCGCGCGCGACGAGCCGCTGGTGGAGCTTGAAACCGACAAGGTGACGATTGAGGTGCCCGCTCCAGTGGCCGGCAAATTGGAGAAGATCGCCGTGAAGGACGGCGACACGGTAGAGGTCGGCGCGCTGCTCGCCATGCTGGCCGAGGGCGAGGCGGGCAAAGCCGCCGCCGCGCCGAAGGCATCTGAGCCGAAAGCAGAGAAGGCAGACGGCGAAGCCACGCCGGCGCCTCCCGCGTCTGCCGCGCCCCCCGCTCCATCCGCTGCCAAGCTTATGAAGGAGGGCGGAATTGAGCCGTCGGCAGTCGCCGGCAGCGGCAAGCGCGGCCAGGTTCTGAAAGGCGATGTGCTTGAGGCGCTCGCCGGTGTGGCGGAAGCGCGAAGCGAGACGCCGGCTGAGGCGCGTGCGCCATCAGCTCCCGACGACGCGACGCGCGAAGAGCGCGTAAAGATGACGCGCCTGCGCCAGACCATCGCCCGCCGGCTCAAGCAAGCCCAGGACAACGCCGCCATGCTCACCACGTTCAACGACGTGGACATGAGCGCCGTCATGGATTTGCGGAAATCCTACCGCGATCTCTTTGAGAAGAAGCACAGCGTGCGGCTCGGCTTCATGGGCTTCTTCGTCAAGGCCTGCGTGCACGCGCTGAAGGAGATTCCTGCCGTCAATGCGGAGATCGACGGCGAGGAGATCATCTACAAGAACTACTACCATATCGGCGTCGCCGTCGGTACGGAGAAGGGGCTCGTCGTGCCGGTGGTGCGCGACGCACAGGATTTGTCGCTTGCCGACATTGAGAAGACCATCAACGATTACGGCCGCCGCGCCCGCGACGGGCAGCTCAAGATCGAGGAGATGCAGGGCGGCACCTTCACCATCTCCAATGGCGGCGTCTACGGCTCGCTGCTTTCAACGCCGATCCTCAACGCCCCGCAATCGGGCATCTTGGGCATGCACCGCATTGAGCAGCGCCCGGTGGTGAAGGGCGGCGAGATCGTCGTGAGGCCGATCATGTATCTGGCGCTCTCCTACGACCACCGCATCGTCGACGGACGTGAGGCCGTGACCTTCCTGGTGCGCGTCAAGGAAGCGCTGGAGGACCCGCAGCGGCTGTTGTTGGATCTGTGATCTATGGTCTTCGTCTGTAGGGCGCTCGCCTTCTTCTTGTTTGTGAGCATTGCCACAGGCCATACCGCACTTGCGGCAAGTCCGCCATTCGCGGTCGTTTGCTCTCAAGTCCTAAAGCAGGAGATCGAATTTCCCGCCCCACCACAGTTCGTTGAAGGTTCGGCCGAAGCGCCCGTGCGCTACCCCTGGACATTCACGCTAACATTCGATGGATCGGAAGCTCGCTGGTTCATATCCTCCGGCGTGCGTCATCTCGAAGTTCTTCACGATAACGGCGTGCTGTTGACGATGATTTGGCGGAGGCCTATCCGCGACGGTGTCTCGGTTCTGGCCTATGACACATCTTCCGACAGACTGACACACACGGTAGTCACACGCTGGACGCCGGAAGACGCTAGTTCGCCGTCGGAGCCGATCGCGAGTGTTCAACTGTTCCAGTGCCAATCAACCGACTAGAGTGCTCGGGTGGATCGGAGATTGATGTACCATATTGAAACGGCCACACCGCTGGATGCCGGCAATATCCGTCTTCGCTACCGTGACGGCTTCGAAGGTGAAGTCACTGTGGCGCGTCTGATTGAAGCAGGAGGCGTGTTTGCTTTCCTTCACGATGCGTCGCAGTTCGCGAAAGTCCAGATCGGTGAAGACGGTCGCTGGCTCTATTGGGTCGATCCAGAAGGCGACGAAGTCGACTTATGTGCCGACGCCCTCCGCTACGAGGCCGAACAGCATGCGGTCGACGAACTCGCCGCGGCCGAATAGCCTTCGCAGAAGCGTTTAGCGGCGGTCCATGACGCCTGAATTCCTCATCACTGCGCTGATCGTGGTTCTCGTCCCAGGCACCGGCGTGGTCTACACGGTCGCGACCGGTCTGACCGCGGGGCGGCGAGAGAGCGTCGCCGCCGCCTTCGGATGTACGCTCGGCATCGTTCCGGCGATTGTCGCGTCGGTCATCGGCCTCTCAGCCATTCTTCACACGAGCGCGCTGGCCTTCCAGGTCCTAAAGTTCTGCGGCGTCGCCTATCTCCTTTATCTGGCCTGGCAGACGCTTCGCGAATCCGGTCCGCTCCAGGTTGCCGGCGGCGCGCCACGATCGCGGAGCCTCTACGCCATTGCGCGCACTGGCTGCCTGATCAACGTCTTGAACCCGAAACTCTCGGTGTTCTTTCTCGCGTTCCTGCCGCAATTCGTCAGCGTCGACGCGGCCTCTCCGATCCCGCAGATGCTGGCGCTCGGCGCAATCTTCATGGCGATGACGTTTGTCATATTTGTCGGCTATGGCGCATTCGCCGCCTTGATCGGCGAGCGCGTGCTCAAGAGCCCGACAATCCTGTTGTGGATGCGGCGCACAATTGCCGCCGCCTTTGCCGGGTTCGGATTGCGCTTGGCGTTTGCCGATCGCTGATGGCATTTCAAGGAGCCATAGCCCGCGCGAGTTCAACGAAGCGCGAAACGCTAAAAGTCGAAAGGCGCCCTCATGCCCAGTTACGATCTCGCAATCATCGGCACCGGTCCGGGCGGCTATGTCTGCGCCATCCGCGCCGCACAGCTCGGCATGAATGTCGCGGTGGTGGAAAAACGCGCCGCCCATGGCGGCACCTGCCTCAATGTCGGCTGCATTCCCTCAAAGGCGCTGCTCCATACCTCCGAGATGTTCCATGAGGCAGCGCACGGCTTCGACAAGTTCGGCATCAAGGTGGAGCCCGAGCTCGATCTTCCCGCCATGCTCGCCCACAAGGACGCCACCGTGAAGGCGAACACGGACGGCGTCGACTATCTCTTCAAGAAGAACAAGATCACAGCCTTTCACGGCACCGGCCGCATTGCCGCGCCAGGCAAGGTCGAGGTCGCGGCGGAGGACGGCAAGACGGAGACCGTCGAGGCCAAGGCCATCGTGATCGCGACGGGCTCGGAGTCGACGCCGCTGCCCGGCGTGGAGATCGACGAGAGACGCATTGTCACATCGACCGGCGCGCTGGAGCTTCCAAGCGTGCCGGAGCGGCTCGTCGTGGTCGGCGCCGGCGTGATCGGCCTGGAGATGGGCTCCGTGTGGCAGCGGCTTGGCTCCAAGGTGACGGTCGTTGAGTTCCTCGACCGCATCCTCCCCGGCATGGACGGCGACGTGGCTAAGCAGAGCCAGCGCATCTTTCAGAAGCAGGGCTTTGACTTCCGCCTCGGCTCAAAGGTCACCGGCGTGAGCGAAGAGGGCGGAGCGCTGAAGGTCGCCGTGGCGCCGGCTTCCGGAGAGGGTGACGGCGAGGTGATCGACGCCGACATCGTGCTCGTCGCGATCGGCCGGCGACCCTACACGGAAGGGCTTGGGCTGGCGGAGATCGGCGTGGCACTCGACGATCGCGGCCGCGTCAAGACCGACGCGCGTTACCGGACGAATGTCGACGGGATCTACGCCATCGGCGACGCCATCGCCGGGCCGATGCTCGCCCATAAAGCGGAGGACGAAGGGAGCGCGCTCGCCGAAATTCTGGCCGGCCAAGCAGGGCATGTGAACTACGAGGTCATTCCGAACGTCGTCTACACCATGCCGGAAATCGCCTCCGTCGGCCGCGGCGAGGAGGAGCTGAAGGCGGCCGATGTCGCCTACAATGTCGGCAAGTTCCCCTTCACCGCCAATGGCCGCGCGCGCGCCATGAACCAGACGGACGGCTTCGTAAAGGTGCTGGCTGACAAGACGAGCGACCGTGTGCTCGGCGTGCACATGGTCTGCGCCGGCGCCAGCGAGATGATACAGGAAGCCGCCGTGCTGATGGAGTTCGGCGGCGCCGCCGAGGATTTGGCGCGCACTTGTCATGCGCACCCGACTATGTCGGAAGCGGTGCGCGAGGCGGCCATGGCGGCCTGGTTCAAGCCCATCCACATGTAGGTCATGCGGAGCGAAGGCATCGACGAGCTGTATGCCGCGCCCTCCGACCGGGCCGGCCTCACGCATCTCGCCGGACACCTTCTGCTTCTCGCCGCCACCGCGGCGCTGATCGCGGCGACACGCGGCAGCTTGCTTCTTCCGCTAGCGCTGGTGCTTCACGGCATCGTGCTGACGTTCCTGTTTGCGCCGTTGCATGAGGCCCTGCACCGCACCGCGTTCCGCTCTCGTTGGCTGAATGACAGCGTTGCTTTTGTGGCTGGCTTTCTCCTGCTTCTGCCGCCAAGCTGGTTCCGCGCGTTCCACTTCGCGCATCATCGCCACACGCAGGTGCCGGGCCTCGACCCGGAGCTTGAGGCGAAAAAAGTCGACACCTGGCGCGACTACCTGATCCATCTGAGCGGCTGGCGCACCTGGACAAGCGCAGTCCGGCTCATTGTGCGTCATGCCTGGGGCAGGGCAGACGCGCCCTTCGTTCCCGCACAGCTTGAGCCACGGCTGGTGCGCGAGGCGCGGTTCATGCTCGCCGGCTATAGCGCCGTTGCGGTGCTATCGCTGCTTCTCATGAGCGATGCCGCGCTCATCTACTGGGTCGTGCCGGCCATTCTCGGCCAGCCGTTCCTCCGCGCCTATCTTTTAGCCGAGCATACAGGCCTGCCGATGGTGGAGAGCTTTTGGGAGAACACGCGCACCACGCTGACCGGCTGGCCGCTGCGTTTTCTCGCCTGGAACATGCCGTTCCACACCGAGCACCACGCCCATCCTGGCGTGCCGTTCCATGCGTTGCCAGAGATGCATCGCCGCGAGCGCGACAGGCTGAAGGTCGTGACGCCGGGCTATGTCGCGTTCCACCGCGACTGGCAGGAAAGGCTCAGCGCTTCCGATCCGCGATCGTGGTCGGGGATGAGCTAGAGGCGGACCCAACGTGGCTGGGGGTAACGGCCAACGACCTTGGGGTGAAGATAGACGCGTCACAAGAAATTGGTGCATATCTGGCACCACTATGAAGAATTTTCTTGCCGCCAATGTAGTCAAACTCATTGCCCTGGCGGCGATTGCCGATTTGATCGCTGTGCTACTAAGGGAGTTCGGGATTGAGTTCTTTGCGCAGCGCGTTGGCACGATAGCCTATGCGCAGAAACTAGCCATGCTGATAAGCGTCATAAATGCTCTATCAGTTGTGTTGTTCTGGGCTGCCTTTGCGGCCGTGGCTGTGATGGTCAGCTCCCTTTATCAGAGAGGACCGGGTTAGTTGACGACTCGGTGAGAGGCTCAGCGCTTCCGATCCGCGATCGTGAACCAGCCGACGCCGGCAAGCACCAGCGCCGCGCCCGCCGCATCGATCAGCCCGAACTGCTCGTTCAGAATGAACATGGCCAGCACGATCGTGGCGATGGGGCTCATCGTGCCGATTGTGGCATTGGCCTGCGCTGAGATGCGGTGAAGCGCGGTGTTGAGGAGAAACGACGGCAGCACCGTGGCGGCAATCGCGATCAGGAGCCCGTAATAGAGCACCGTCGGATTGCCCAAGAGCGCGATATTGGCCGTCGGCTGCGTCAGCGCGAACTGGACGATCGCGACGAGTGACGCAGCACCCATGGCGATGCAGGTGAAGAGCCGCGGCCCCATCTTCGCAATCAGCCCCTTGGCGAGCAGCTGATAGAGCGCAAACGCAACCGCTGCGGCGAGTACGAACGCGGCGCCCTTGGCGACATCGCTGCCGAGCGTCGTGAGGCGTGTGGCAAAGATGAGGAGCAGCCCCGCATAGCTGACGGCAATGCCCAAGACGGCGCGCGCGTGGATCGGCTGCGCGAAGAACAGTGCGCCGAAGATCACGACGAAGGCCGGATAGGTAAACAGGATCAGCCGCTCGAATTGCGCGGAGATATAGATGAGCCCGAGAAAGTCGGAATAGCTGGCAAACCAATAGCCGAGCACGCCGACCGCACCGGCGCGCCACACCAGACCAAAATCCGGCAGCGTATCGCCTCGTCGCTTGCGGTCGCGCACGGCAAGCAGCCCAATCACGACGTAGATGGGGAGCGCCAGCACCATTCTGAGCGCGATCAGCGTCTCCGCGTTCAGCCCCTCCGCATAAGCGAGCTTGATGATGATCGCTTTGGAGGAGAACAGGAACGCGCCGCTCGCCGCGCACGCATAGCCGATCCACAACGCGTCTCGTTTGTCCGCCGCAGGGGCGGGCGAGACAGCAGCGGTTTCACCGGAGAGATCGGCTGGCGGTGGCTTGTTCATTCGATCGCCTTCAGGCCGGCGGCTGAGCGATCACGGGTGGGAGAGGACCGGCCGCGTCGCAGACGCGTCCGGCGGGTTGGAATCAGAAACCGCCCCGGACGCGTTCGGCGCCAAGGATAATGAGCCATTTGCGGAGCGGTTTCGTGTTCATCGCGGAAATCTCATAGCAGCGGGATAGCGGCAGGGCCAGCCGCTGCATGCTATCGAACTCACGTAGCATGTCGTCATTGCCGGGCTTGACCCGGCAATCCGTGCCGCACGCAAGTCGCCAGGCAAAGCGGCTCAGGGATGGATGCCTGGCCCTTCTCATCCCTCATCCTGAGGTGCGTCTTTCGCCCTCCTGAGCTTGTCGAAGGGCGAGGCTCGCTTCGCTCGCACCTCAGGATGAGGGCGAAAGACGCCTCGAAGGACGGGATGAAGGAGCGTGACACACTACAAAAAAGAGAGCGCCGACCCGAAGGCCGGCGCTCAGCAACCTGGACTGGTCAGGATGCGATTCAGACAGGAGACCTACTCGGCAGCGGGCACGCAAGCCATGCTGCCCACCGGGCACTCAGGCGCGGCTGCCGTCTGCACGATCTCTTCGACAATCGGCGGCGCGGTCACACCGTCATAGGTGCTCATGGCGACGCTTTCTTTGGGCTTGTCGATGCTTGCGGTGACGTCCTTGTTGTGGAAGCCGCACGCATGCCCGGCCGAGACCAGGAACGTGAACGCCGCAGCGGCCGCAAAACCAGTGATGAGCTTCTGCATGTGGTGCCTCGTTGTCGGAGCGGGGCCGAAGCCCGCACGGGCCAAGGTTAACCCGCAAGCGCTGCCACCACAAAGCGTGTTCCCTTCAACAACCGGTGATGCGAGCATCTTCAAGGGTTTAGGCGCGTGGGTGCGCTTTTCGGTAGACGTCGAGCAGGCGCTCCGAATCGACTTTTGTATAGATCTGCGTGGTCGACAGGCTGGCGTGGCCGAGGAGCTCCTGAATGGTTCTGAGGTCGCCGCCGCGACCGAGCAGGTGCGTGGCGAATGAATGACGCAGCGCATGCGGCGTGGCGCTCGGCTCCAGCCCCAGCACGCTGCGTAGACGTTCGGTCGTCTTCTGCACGATCCGCGGTGACAGCGGCCCTCCGCGCGCCCCTCGAAACAGCGGCTCGTCCGGCTCAAGCGCAAACGGGCAGCTTCCGACATAGGCCTCAATCGCCTGGCGCACCGCCGGCAGCACCGGGACGACGCGCTCTCGCCCGCCCTTGCCGACGACACGGATGACCTCGGTAGCGCCGGTAGGAGCCGCTTCGGCTGTGAGGCTCAGCGCCTCGGAGATGCGTAGGCCGCAGCCGTAAAGCAGTATGAGGATCGCCACGTCGCGCGCCGCAATCCACGGCTCCTCAGCCATCGCTTCCGCCGTCTCAATCAGTGATCGGCTGTCGTCGATGCTAAGCGCCTTGGGCAGGCTTTTCGGTTGCTTCGGCGGGCGCACGCTGGCGAAGGCCGTGGTGGCGGCAAGCCCGCGCTTCTCTGAGAAGCGGGCAAACGAACGCAGCGCCGCAATCTGCCGGCCAAGCGTGCGCGGCCCCGCGCCATCGCGTCGCCTGTCCGCCATGAAGGCGCGCACATCCGCCGGCCTCAGCGCCGAGATGTCGCTGAGCCCCGGCGGTTCGCCGACATGATCGGTGAGGAACCGGAAGAACTGCTCCAGATCGCGGCCATAGGCCTCAAGCGTCCGCGCCGCGAGCCGGCGCTCGTTGGCGAGGTGCTCCCGCCAGTCCAGCGCCGCTTGGCGCAGCGACGGTCGGGCGGTGATCAGAAGTCGCTCTGCGCTGTGCATAATGCCTCTTTCAGACATATCATCAGCGCGTCACGGTTTAGAATTGGTGACGATCAGCAACTGACCGGCGCCTGAGCCGCCAGCTTTTCCTGCCTTGGCCAATGGTCGAGTGCAGCGCGATGGGAGAGGTGGAGGTTCGAATGGGAGCGGTGCTCCTGTCGGTGATGGCGCTGATCTCCAGCGTGACCATCCTGCTTGCGGGCAACAGCCTGCAATTCGTCATCCTCGGATTGCGCGCCGAATCCGCCGGTCTCTCCGTCTCCGTCGTCGGCGCGATGACCGCGACCTATTACACCGGCTACGCGCTCGGCACCTTCACCGTCCCGCAGCTCGTGGAGCGGATCGGCCATATCCGCGCCTTTGCCGCGGTATCCGCCATCATCTCCGCGCTTGTCCTGGCGCATGGATTGTGGGTCGACGCCTATTTCTGGATCGCGCTCCGGTTCGTCGCCGGCTTGTGCTTCGCCTGCCTGGCGACGGTTACCGAGAGCTGGCTGAACGCCAAGTCGACCCGCGACGTGCGCGGGCAAGTGCTGGCGATCGCCAGTGTTGCGGCGATCGGTGGCTATGCGGTTGGGCCGCTCTTCGCCACGCTTGGCGAGATCGACGGTTTGGCGCTCTTCGCCGTGGCGTCGATCCTCATGTCGGTGGCGCTGGTGCCGGTCGCGATGACGCGCTTCAGCGCACCGGTCGTGTCGGGCCTGGCGTCGAGTGCTGAGAGCTACTCGCTCAGGCGGCTCTACCGCGAGACGCCGTTCGGCGCGGTCGTCTGCCTGGGCACCGGACTTTTGCAGGGCGCGTTCCTCGGCCTCGGCGCTGTCTTCGGTGCGCAGGCCGGCCTGTCGGTCTCGGGTGTCTCGCTCTTCATGACCGGCGCGCTGCTCGCCGGTGCCGCCATCCAGTATCCGCTCGGCTGGCTGTCGGACCGCATGGACCGCCGCGTGGTGGTCGCCGCCGCGGCGCTGGTGCTGGCCGTCGGCTGCGTCGCCGAGGTGATGCTGCTCGCTTGGCTCGGGCCGCTGGCGTCGGTGCTCGCTTTTGGCGCGATCCTCGCCGGCTTCGCGGCGATGCCGCTTTATTCCGTAGTCATCGCCCATGTGAACGATCGCCTGCCGGAGACCTCCATCGTGCCGGCCGCCGCGGCACTGATCTTGTCCTTCTCCATCGGTTCGGCGCTCGCCGGTCCGATTGCCTCCGCCGCCATGGACCGTTTCGGCCCATCCGGCCTCTTTGCGTTTATGGCCGCGTCGCTGGCAGGCATCGGCTTGTTCGCCCTGTTGCGCGTGGCGCTGAAGGAGGCGGCGGAATCCGCGACCCAGGAAGAGGGCGTGTTCGCCGCCAGCGCCGCCATGGTGCCGCAGGACACGACATTCGACGCCGATCAGTTCGCGTTCGACTTTGAGGCGGAGGTTGAGGCGGACTTTGGGGCGGAGGCGGCCGGCGCAGCGGACGGCTCAGCCCCTGATGTTTCAGGGCACTCCCGAGTCGGCTAAATCCGGAGCGTGAGCGGAACACACCTCGTCTCCGTCCTGATCCCGGTCGCCGTCGACCGGCCCTATTCCTACGCCTCAGACCGCCCGCTCGCGCCGGGGGCCTTGGTGACCGTGCCGCTCGGCACGCGCATCACTTTAGGCGCGGTGTGGCCAGGCGCCTCCGATGATGTGCCCGCGAAAAAGCTGCGCGAGATCGACACGATCTTTGATGCGCCGCCGCTTCCCGAAGCGCTGATCAAGTTCGTGGACTGGATGGCGGACTATACGCTCAGCCCCCGGGGCATGGTGCTGCGCATGGTGCTCCGCGCGCCCGACGCGCTTTTGCCGGAGAAGCCGATCGTTGGCGTGCGCCTCTCAGGTCCGCTGCCTGAGCGGCTGACGGCGGCGCGCCGGCGCGTGCTTGATGTGGCCGGCGACGGTCTCGCATGGTCGAAATCGGGACTGGCGGGAGCGGCCGGCGTGTCGCCCGGGGTGGTCGACGGCCTCCTGTCGCACGGCACGCTGGAGCTAGTGGCGATGCCGCCCAAGCCGATCGCCGCCGATCTCGATCCGGATCACCAGCGCCCTGACCTGTCGCCCGCGCAGGAGGGGGCCGCGGAGATGCTGCGCGAGGCCACGCGGGGCGCCTTCCACGTCTCGCTGCTCGACGGCGTCACCGGTTCCGGCAAGACGGAGGTCTATTTCGAGGCCGTCGCCGAAACGCTCAAGCGCGGCAAGCAGGCGCTGATACTCCTGCCGGAGATCGCACTGACCGGTGCGTTTCTTGACCGCTTCGCCGCCCGCTTCGGCTCGCGACCGGCCGAGTGGCACTCAGAGGTGGGCACGCGCACGCGCGAGCGCGTCTGGCGCGCCGTGGCCAATGGCGAGGTGAGGGCGGTTGTCGGTGCCCGCTCAGCACTCTTCCTGCCCTATCCCGATCTCGGCCTGATCGTCGTCGACGAGGAGCATGACCCCGCCTACAAGCAGGAAGACGGCGTCTCCTATCACGCCCGCGACATGGCGGTGGTGCGCGGCAGCCTGTCGGGCTTCCCGATCGTGCTCTCGTCCGCCACGCCCTCGGTGGAAAGTCGCGTCAACGCCGATCGCGGACGCTACGATCATGTGCATTTGCCGGCGCGCTACGGCGTGGCGCAGAAGCCGGAAATCGCCGCGATCGATCTGCGCGCCCATCCGCCGGAGCCGCAGCGCTGGCTGTCGCCGCCGCTTGCTACGGCAATTGCCGAGACCATCGCGCGCGGCGAGCAGGCGCTGCTCTTTCTGAATCGCCGCGGATATGCGCCGCTCACGCTGTGCCGCACCTGCGGCCACCGCATGGCGTGCCCGTATTGCTCCGCCTGGCTGGTGGAGCACCGCTTCCGCAAGCTTTTGGTGTGCCACCATTGCGGCCATGAGGAACGCCGGCCGGATATCTGCCCCAACTGCGACGCGGAGGAGAGCCTGGTCGCCTGCGGGCCGGGCGTTGAGCGGCTGCAGGAGGAGGTGCTGGAGCGCTTTCCGGAAGCGCGCACGCTGGTCATGTCGAGCGACATGCCCGGCGGCGTGGAGCGCCTGCGCGCCGAGCTCCGCGCCATTGCCGACGGCGAGGTCGATATCGTCATCGGCACACAGCTCGTTGCCAAGGGGCACAATTTTCCCGGCCTGGCGCTGGTCGGCGTCGTCGATGCCGATCTCGGCCTGGCGCACGGAGACCCGCGCGCGGCGGAGCGCACCTGGCAGCTCCTCACGCAGGTCACAGGCCGCGCCGGGCGCTCCGGCCAGCTGAGCAAAGGACTCCTTCAGACGCATTCGCCCGACCACCCGGTCGTGCAGGCTTTGGTCTCCGGGGACCGCGAAGCGTTCTACGCGACCGAGATCGAGACCCGCCGCCGCGGTGCGCTGCCACCCTTCGGTCGGCTCGCCTCCATCATCGTGTCCGCCGCCAACCGCCCCACGGCCGAAGCGCACGCCAGAGCCATGGCCATGGCCGCGCCGTTGGAGGAGGGGGTCAGGCTCCTAGGGCCGGCGGAAGCACCATTTGCGGTGCTGCGTGGCCGCCACCGCTTCCGGCTGCTGGCGCAGGCGCAGAAGGCCGGCAAGCTGCACGACTGGCTGCGCGATTGGCTCGCCAAGGCGCCGAAGGCCCGCGGCAGCGTGCGTGTTGCCATCGACATCGACCCGATGAGCTTCTTGTAACTTCGGAGCGGGGGCCGATGGCTGCTTTGAAATTTGACGCAGCTGAGGCTATTTGTAAGACGGTAAGAATTCTTACGGAGCTGGATCCATGTCAGCGGCGAAATCCAAGGTGACGAGCAAATTTCAGACGGTCATCCCCAAGGCTGTGCGTGAGCGGTTGGGCCTGAAGACAGGTGACGTGGTCCGTTTTCGGTTCTCGGAAGATGGTCCGGTGACGGTCGAAAAAGCACTGCCGGCGGACGACGATCCCTTTGCGAGCTTCCAGGAATGGGGCTCCGACGAGGACGAGCGGCTCTACCGTGACCTCTGATAGCGTTCAGCCTTGGGATGTGGTGGTCGTTCCTTTTCCATATAGCGAGCGATTAGCAGAGAAGCGCCGGCCGGGGCTCGTTGTCTCTAGCCCAGAACTGCACGGTCAGGGCCTTATCTGGATCACGATGATCACGGGAGCCGCGAAGCAACGGCGAAGGGGAGATGTGGAAATCCGTGATCTAGCGGCTGCAGGGCTTCCCGGTGCCTCCATGGTCCGATCATCAAAGTTGGCGACTGTCGAGCCAGAGCGCATTCTGCGCCGCGTCGGCGTGCTTCCGCCTGGCGAGCGGGATCAGATCAAGAAGGCGATCGCCGGCTTTCTTGCTGTGTGACGCCGCGCCGGTCGTCGGGCCCAAAAACCCGCCAAATCGCCGCGCCGTGGGCATGTTGCGCCGCCAAAATCGCCATGCTATTCGACCCCCGCTCGGCCCGGACCGCTGGACCGCGCTCGCTGAGCTTTTGCCCTGAGCACTGGTGCCCGCGTCCGACGGGCCTGCCGCAAAAGAAGAGACCTGCGCGTGGCGGATCAAACACCCCTCGTTTCCGGCGTTTCGGAGCGCTACGCCTCCGCCCTTTTCGATCTGGCACGTGAAGAATCAGCCGTAGCGGCCATTGAGGCGGAGCTTGATCGACTGGCGACGATGATCGCCGACAGCGCCGACCTCCGGCGACTGATCGAAAGCCCGGTCTTTTCCGCGGAAGACCAGGAAAAAGCGATCGGCGCCATCGCCGACAAGGCCGGCATCGCCGGGCTGACCAGCAATTTCCTGCGGCTCGCCGCGCGCAACCGCCGGCTCTTCATTCTGCCGGGCGTGATCCGCGCGTTTCGCGCCATGGCCGCCGCCGATCGTGGTGAGGTGTCCGCCGAGGTCACCTCAGCCCATCCGCTGAGCGACGATCAGGTCGCATCGCTGAAGGCGGCGCTGAAAGACAAGCTCGGCAAGGACGTTTCGCTCGCCGCCAAGGTCAATCCGGCGCTTCTCGGCGGGCTTGTGGTGAAGGTCGGCTCACGCATGGTCGATTCCTCGCTGCGCACCAGACTCATGACCGTTAAATCCCATCTCAAAGAGGTCGGCTGATGGATATTCGAGCCGCTGAAATCTCCTCCATCCTGCGCGAGCAGATCAAGAATTTCGGCAAGGAAGCTGAAATCTCAGAGGTCGGGCAGGTGCTGTCCGTCGGCGACGGCATTGCCCGCGTCTATGGCCTCGACAACGTGCAGGCCGGCGAGATGGTCGAGTTCGAGGGCGGCGTCCGCGGCATGGCGCTCAACCTTGAGGTCGACAATGTCGGCGTCGTCATCTTCGGCTCCGACCGCGACATTAAGGAAGGCGATACGGTCAAGCGCACCGGCGCCATCGTCGAGGTACCCGTCGGGACCGGCCTTCTTGGCCGCGTCGTCGATGCACTCGGCAATCCGATCGACGGCAAGGGCCCGATTGAGGCCGCCGAGCGACGCCTCGTCGATGTGAAGGCGCCGGGCATCATTCCGCGGAAATCCGTGCACGAGCCCATGGCCACCGGGCTGAAGGCGATCGACGCGCTCATCCCGATCGGCCGCGGCCAGCGCGAGCTCATCATCGGCGACCGCCAGACCGGCAAATCGGCGATCATTCTCGACACGATCCTCAATCAGAAGCCGGCCTTCGACGCCGGCGACGAGAACAAGAAGCTTTACTGCATCTACGTGGCGGTCGGGCAGAAGCGCTCCACCGTCGTGCAGTTCGCCAAGACTCTGGAAGAGAACGGCGCACTCGACTACGCCATCATCATCGCCGCGACGGCTTCAGACCCCGCGCCGATGCAGTTCCTGGCGCCGTTCTCCGGCTGCGCCATGGGCGAATATTTCCGCGACAACGGCATGCATGCGGTGATCGCCTATGACGATCTCTCCAAGCAGGCGGTGTCCTATCGCCAGATGTCGCTGCTCCTGCGCCGCCCGCCCGGGCGCGAGGCCTATCCCGGCGACGTCTTCTATCTGCATTCGCGGCTCCTGGAGCGCGCCGCCAAGATGAACGACGACAACGGCAACGGGTCGCTGACCGCGCTGCCGGTCATCGAAACCCAGGCCAACGACGTGTCGGCCTATATCCCGACCAACGTCATCTCCATCACCGACGGTCAGATCTTCCTGGAGACCGATCTCTTCTACCAGGGCATCCGCCCGGCGGTGAATGTCGGCCTGTCGGTCTCGCGCGTCGGCTCTTCGGCGCAGATCAAGGCGATGAAGCAGGTCGCCGGCCGCATCAAGGGCGAGCTGGCGCAATACCGGGAAATGGCGGCGTTTGCGCAGTTCGGCTCCGATCTGGATGCAGCGACCCAGCGGCTCCTCAACCGCGGTGCACGCCTAACTGAGCTCCTCAAGCAGGCGCAGTTTTCCCCGCTGAAGGTGGAGGAGCAGGTGGTCGTCATCTACGCCGGCACGCAGGGCCACCTCGATGCGCTGCCGCTTGATCGGGTGCACGAGTTTGAGCAGAACCTCCTCACGTTGATGCGTGGCGAGCATTCAGGCGTGCTCGATGCGATCCGCGACAAGGGCGAACTCACCGATGAGCTCTCCGACAAGCTCAAGGACATCTTAGAGGCGTTCGGGAAGAACTTCGCGTAACCGATTCTGAGCGATAAGGATTAGCCGCTCGTGCCGAGCCTCAAGGAACTCAGGAACCGCATCGCCTCCGTCAAGGCGACGCAGAAGATCACCAAGGCCATGCAAATGGTGGCCGCGGCGAAGCTGCGTCGCGCGCAGGAAGCCGCCGAAGCAGCGCGACCTTATTCCGATCGCATGAGCCGGGTGCTCGCCAACATCGCCTCTGCCGCAGCCGGTCAGCCCGGAGCACCGGCGTTGATGACCGGCACCGGCAGCGATGAGGTGCACCTCCTTCTCGTCTGCACCGGCGAGCGCGGCCTGGCGGGCGCTTTCAACAGCGCCATTGCGCGCCTGGCGCGCGAAGACGCGACGCGCCTGAAGTCGCTCGGCAAGACGGTCAAAATCTTCACCGTCGGCCGCAAGGGCTACGACATTCTCCGCCGGCAGTTCGACGACGACATCGTGGAGCAGATGGACCTGCGCCACGTGAAGCAGGTCTCCTTCAACGAGGCAAAAGGGGTCGCCGACCGACTCCTGCAGATGTTCGAGGCCAGCGAGTTCGATGTCGCGACGCTTTACTATTCGCATTTCAGGTCGGTGGTCAGCCAAGTTCCCACCGGACAGCGCATCATCCCGGCGGAATTGCCGAAGGAGGACGAGGCGCTCGACCTGAATGGCGCAATCTATGAATACGAGCCCGACGAGGAGGAGATCCTCGCCGAGCTTCTACCGCGCAACGTGTCGGTGCAGATATTCAAGGCGCTCCTGGAGAACGCTGCGTCGTTCTATGGCGCGCAGATGAGCGCGATGGACAACGCCACCCGCAATGCCGGCGACATGATCGACCGCCTGACGCTGAGCTATAACCGCCAGCGCCAAGCCCAGATCACCAAAGAGCTTATTGAGATCATTTCCGGGGCGGAAGCCGTCTAGGCCCCCGGCAAGCCGACGAGGACAGATATGGCCAACACAGAACAACAGAGCGGTCGCGTCACGCAGGTGATGGGCGCCGTCGTGGACGTGCAGTTCGACGAGCACCTGCCGGCCATTCTGAACGCGCTGGAGACGGAGAACCGCGGCAACCGTTTGGTGCTGGAGGTCGCGCAGCATCTTGGCGAGAACACCGTGCGCACCATCGCCATGGACACCTCAGAAGGTCTGGTGCGTGGTCAGCCTGTCAAGGACACCGGCGAGCCGATCGCCGTGCCGGTCGGCGACGAAACGCTCGGCCGCATCATGAACGTCATTGGTGAGGCGGTCGACGAGGCGGGACCGGTGAAGACCGCCGGCAAGCGCGCCATCCACCA
The DNA here is from genome assembly GCA_028284625.1 of Afifellaceae bacterium. Classification (GTDB taxonomy): domain Bacteria; phylum Pseudomonadota; class Alphaproteobacteria; order Rhizobiales; family Afifellaceae; genus DASWJZ01. The sequence continues at coordinate 262,884 of JANQRH010000026.1, forward strand.
GCCGGCGCCCGATTATGTCGATCAGTCGACCGAGGCGCAGATCCTCACCACCGGCATCAAAGTCGTCGACCTGCTGGCGCCCTATGCGCGCGGCGGCAAGATCGGCCTCTTCGGCGGCGCCGGCGTGGGCAAGACCGTGCTCATCCAGGAGCTGATCAACAACGTCGCCAAGGCGCATGGCGGCTATTCGGTGTTCGCCGGCGTTGGCGAGCGCACACGCGAGGGCAACGACCTCTATCACGAGATGATTGAGTCAGGCGTGAACAAGAACCCGCAGGAGAACAACGGCTCCACCGCGGGCTCCAAATGCGCGCTCGTCTTCGGCCAGATGAACGAGCCGCCAGGGGCGCGCGCGCGCGTCGGGTTGACCGGGCTGACGGTGGCGGAGCATTTCCGCGACCAGGGACAGGACGTGCTGTTCTTCGTCGACAACATCTTCCGCTTTACGCAAGCAGGTTCCGAAGTGTCGGCGCTTCTCGGTCGCATCCCCTCGGCCGTCGGCTATCAGCCGACACTCGCCACGGACATGGGCGATTTGCAGGAGCGCATCACCACGACCACCAAAGGGTCGATCACCTCCGTGCAGGCGATCTACGTGCCGGCTGACGATCTGACCGACCCGGCGCCGGCCACGTCCTTTGCGCACCTTGATGCCACGACCGTGCTGAGCCGTGCCATCTCGGAGAAGGGCATCTATCCGGCCGTCGACCCGCTCGATTCCACCTCGCGCATGCTTGACCCCCGCGTCGTGGGTGATGAGCACTATCAGGTCGCGCGCTCCGTCCAGTCGACGCTCCAGCGCTACAAGTCGCTGCAGGACATCATCGCCATTCTCGGCATGGACGAGCTGTCGGAGGAGGACAAGCTGACGGTCGCGCGAGCGCGCAAGATCGAGCGCTTCCTGTCGCAGCCCTTCTTCGTCGCCGAGGTCTTCACCGGTTCGCCCGGCGTGTTCGTCGACCTTGAAGACACCATCAAGGGCTTCCAGGGTCTCGTCGCCGGTGAATATGACCATCTTCCGGAGCAGGCCTTCTACATGGTCGGCACCATGGAGGCGGCGGTGGAGAAGGCCCACAAGCTTGCTGAAGCCGCTTAAGGCGAGCCGGGAAGGGCGCCGCAAATGGCCGATCCGCTGAAATTCGATCTCGTCTCGCCGGAGCGGCTGCTCCTGTCGGAGGACGTGGAATCCGTCATGGTGCCGGGCACGGAGGGCTATTTCACGGTGCTGGCGCACCACGCCCCGGCCATGAGCACGCTGAAGCCGGGCCTTGTGGAAGTGAAGGGGCTCTCCGGCGACACCGAAAAGTTCTTCGTCCGCGGCGGCTTTGCCGACGTGACCTCCACCGGGCTGACGCTTCTGGCGGAGCAGGCGATCCGCCTTGCCGAGCTTGACGCCGACATGCTGGAGCAAGAGGTCAAGAACGCCGAGGAAGATCTGGCCGACGCCGGCGACGATGCGCCGAACCGCTTGGCGTTGGAGACGCGGCTCAGCGAGCTGAAGGACGTCCAGCGCTGGATCATGGCGGGCTAACGCCTGAGCCCCTGCTGGCGCCTTTAGGTATTAGCACCGAACGCTCAGGTCTCCCCGTTGCTGCAACGGGGAGGAGCCTGCCACGTCGCTCGCGCGCCGCCTTGGGTAGTGACGCGGAACCTTTATAGTTCCGACAAGCATGGTTCATTGAACCCGGCGACAGTTCCGCGTCGTCCTCCAACTCATCCTCTCAGCGGAGCCTGTCATGCAGAAACTAGCGAAAGCGATACTGCTCTCCAGTGTCGTGATGCTCGCCGCCGCAGCCCAAGCCAAAGATGCGAGCTATATCGGTTCAGTCCACGTGGTGCGCGGTGATAGTGCCGCCGACATGGCGCACGGCACCGTATTCCACGACCTCAACCGCAACGCAGCGCTCGATGGCGGCGAGCCCGGCATCGCCGGAGTTCTGGTGTCGAACGGCCGCGAAGTCGTGACCACCGGCGCCGACGGCACTTACGAGCTGCCGGCCTATGACGACATGAACCTCTTCATCACCAAGCCGGCCGGCTACGCCAACCCGGTCGACGAGGACATGGTTCCCCAGTTCAGCTACGTCCATAAGGTCGCGGGCTCCGCCGACCTGCGTTTCGGCGGCATTGAGCCGACCGGCCCGCTGCCGCAGGCGGTGAATTTCCCACTGATTGAGGATGACGTAGGCGACAGCTTCTCCTGCCTGGTGTTCGGCGACGCCCAGCCGTACTCCAATCTTGAAGTCTCATTTGTGCGCAAGACGGCCGGCGAGCTGCTCGCCAACCGCGACAACAGCGCCACGGAATGCCTGATCTTCGCCGGCGACGTGATGGGCGACGACCTGTCGCTTTATCCGCGCTTCAAGAAGATCATCGCCGTAGGCGGCGTGCCGCAATATTATGTAGCCGGCAACCACGACCTCGATTTCGACGCCACGGACGATCAGCACAGCTTCGACACGTTCCGTCGCGAGTGGGGACCTGAATATTACTCCTTCGACATCGGCAATGTGCACTTCGTGGTGCTCGACAATGTCCGCTACCCCTGCAACGGCGTCGACGACCATCCCTTCTGCGATCCCGGCAAGAACCCGACCTATAACGGCGTCATCCACCAGCGGCAGCTCGACTGGCTGCGCAACGATCTGGCCAACGTGCCGGAAGACAAGCTGATTGTGCTGAGCGCCCACATTCCGTTCGTCACCTTCACCGACAACAATGCCGCCAAGCACCAGACCGACAATCTGAACGAGCTCTACGACATTATCGGCGATCGTCCCGCGCTCGGTCTCTCCGGTCACACCCACACCACCGAACAGATCCTGCCCGGCGAGAGCTTTGAGGGTTGGGCGGAGAACACCGGCACCGGCCCGGCGAAGTTCCACCAGATCGTAACCGGCGCTCTGTCCGGCTCCTGGTGGGCGGGCGACCTCAACGATCAGGGCGTGCCGCACGCCACGCAGCGCCTGGGCAGTCCGCGCGGCTACTACCAGATCGATTTCAACGGCTCCGACTATGTGGAGACCTACAAGACCTTCCACACCACGCAGGACGTGCAGCTCCATGCGTCGTTCAACACCCCGCGCTTCCGCGACTGGGCTGAGAAGCTGATCGCCTATTCCGATCTCTACGGCACGCCGTCGGATGTCGCGCCGCCAGTGACCGTCAACGATCTCGGCGACATGAGCATGGTGACGCTGGCGGATCTTAAGGGCGGCACGTGGGTGGCCGTGAATGTCTGGAACGGCTCTCGCGACAGCACGGTCAGCGTGTCGATCAACAACGGCGCGGCGATGACTGGCGCGCGCACCCAGGAGGGCACCGGCGAGGCAAAAAGGAAGGGCCCGGAATTCGCCGATCCGCTGGCGCTCGCCAAGCAGGCCACTCAGGGGCGCATCGCCTTCAAGTCGGCCTCCGGCAAGAATGACGGCTTCAACACCTGGCAGGGCGTGGAATGGAAGGGCGTCGCCGGTCCGTTCCAGCGCTGGATGCTGAGCGACAGTTCCAGCCATCTGTGGCGCGTGGATCTGCCGGCGGAGCTGCCGCTCGGCGTCCACACCATGGAAGTCGTCACGACCGACCGCTACGGCCGCACCTTCCGCACGACCCAGATGTTCGAGGTCGTCGAGGAGGTGCCGGTGATGCAGTGGAACACCGCCTTCTGGGAATAGCCCGCGATACGAAGGAACTGGCTCGCCCGCCTTCGTTTTAAGGATCGTCTCCGGGCGCGTCGCCCGGAGACGGCGCGTTACGCTGGTTTAAAGGCGACGTGGCGTCGACCGCTCCAATCGTGCGAGCCACAGGACCGACAGCAGTCCCCCGCAAGACGTCGCCAGCATGAGCGACAGAAGCGTGGTGGGCGCGTTCGCGGCCGTCAGAGCAACGCCTGTGAGGGTGGTCAAGACGGCGCCGCTGGCAACCGTCAGCGCGCCGCTCAGGCCGGCGGCCGTGCCGGCAAGGCGTGGGCGCACCGACATGGCGCCGGTATTGCTTGAGGGCGTCGTGATGCCGTTGCCGAGCCCGACAAAGAGCGTGCTGCCGAAGAACAGGATCGGATTGTGCACGCCGAGGCTCACGATCGCCAGCCCGGCAGCCAGACCGCCGCAGGCGACAAGCCTGCCGGCGATCATCATCGTGCGCGGCGGGCGGCCGGGCGCAAGCCGACCCGTGATGAACCCGCCCGCCATGAAGCCCGCCGTGATGCTCCCGATGAAGACGCCGAGCTCCGCCGTGGACACCGCGAAGGCGGCTTCCGCGACAAGCGGAGCGCCGGCGACGAACATGTAGAACGCCCCGACGGAGAAGGCCGTACAGAGCGCATATCCCCAGAACCTTGGCTCACGGGCGAGCTGTAGCAGAGCACCGGCCGTCCTCGTCCCGGCGTCCAAGCGCGCCGGCCGGGTCTCGCCGAGGTCAAAGAAGCAGAGGACGAGAAGAGCCAATCCGCCCGCGGCGTAGAAATAGAAGTTCGCGCGCCAGCCGAAAGCGGTGTCCAGCACGCCGCCGAGCATCGGTCCGAGCATGGGGGCGACGGCCATCGCCATGCTGACGTAGCCGATGAGGCCCGCCGCCTGGCGCTCCGGCGTCGTGTCGCGAATGATGGCGAGCGACAGCGTGTAGCCGGAGATCATCGCGCCCTGGAGCATGCGGAACGCAAGGAAGGTCCAGATGTCTTGCGCAACAGCGCACATGGCTGAGGCGAACGCGAAGATGGCCAGCGCCGCTAGGAGCACCGGACGCCGGCCGAAGCGGTCCGACAGCGGGCCTGCGATCAACTGGATCGCCGCCGTTACGGCCAGATAGCCGCTCACCGCAAAGCTCACCAGCGTGTAATCCGCCTCCAGATCGCGCGCGATGTTCGCCAGCGACGGCAGGAACATGTTGAGCGACAGCGGTGAGAACGCTGTGAGAAGGACGAGCGTCGACAAACGGGGTGGTGAGGTGCGGGCAGGCATAGTCGCGATCTTCAGTGCAGAAAAAAGCCCCCGAACGCGGCTCGGGGGCGCATGGCGGTGCGGACGGGCTCCGCTACCGGACCACGCTCCCTACACGGAATACGACCACGTTTCTGGGCGTCATCTCACTCTCGCTTACCGGCGCACGTTAGACAGAGCCGGCGAGGTAATCAACGCGCACGCCCGCGGTCTTCAGCAAATGCGCCGCGTGCATGGCGCGCGGACCCGGTCATGCGATGCGATAGACAGACGTCGGCTCGTCACGCCCGCGGAGCGTCCACTCCCCGACAGGCGCCTGTCCATCTTCGCCGCCGAGAGCAGCCATTGTGGAATCGCCGGCCAATGCGATCACGCGCGCATCCGGCGCCACCGTCTTGCCGAGTTCCTGAAGCCGCGCGGCGGCATTCACGGGATCCCCGATAACCGTGTAGGTCATCCTGATTTCCGTTCCCGTCGTTCCAACCATCACCAGCCCGGTGAAGACACCGAGCCGGAGACGAAGGTCCGCAGATGCGTCTTCGCCAAAACGCTCCGCAATTCGCCTGGCTGCGCGAACCGCTCTTTCGGCATGGTCGGGCTGGCGGCTGGGCGCACCCCAGAACGCCATGACGCCATCGCCGAGGAACTTGTCGACTGTTCCGCCTTCCTCGTCGATTGTCCGGGTCACCATATCGAAATGCCGGTCGAGAAGCCTCGCCACATCATCCGGGTCGCGCCGATTGGCAAAGGTCGTGAAGCCGGCAAGGTCGGTGAACAGGATCGTCAGTTCGCGGGTTTCGGTGCGGTTGGCACCTGCGGCCGTCCCGTCCATGATCTGGCGCACAACGTCTTTCGGCACGAACTTTGAGAAGGCGGACAGGGCACGCATGGCCGCCCCAAACGCGCCGTTGGCCTCATCAAGCTCGCGCATGATCGAATGGTCCAACTTAGGCGCATTCTCCAGCGACAGCGTCTCGATAGAACGGGCCGCCCCTGCCAGGCGGCGGATGGGACGGCTGAGCGCGACGCTGAGCCAGAACGTCGCGACGAGCGCGAGGATGAGCGCAATTCCCGCTACAACAGCGGCCAGAAAGGTCTGATCGAAGGCGGCGCCGAACTGCTCGGCGCGCAGGTGAAATCCGATCTGTAGCGGCAGGCCTTCGATCCCGGCAACCGGCTCCACGACATAGACCTCTATTCCTTGCCCAGCACGATCGATGTGGCCCGGAACATCGTTCAGCAGCGCACGACGTTCAGGGGTTACGTCCCAGATAAATCTCAGCCGATCGTCCGCCACAGAGTCCATCCGGGGGAGGCCGGTGCCCACGTCGGCGCGCTCCTGCAAGTTCGGGTGAGCAAGCACTTTGTCCCGATCGAACAGGAGAAAGGGCACGCCTTCGTAGGAACCAAGAGTCTCAGCCAGAATGCGCGACAATGTCGGCACGTGATAGGCCACGCCGACGGCGCCAATCTGCTCGGTCCCGCGAACGATCAGCGTTGCGTATCGAAGCTTTGGCGCCCCGGCATTGGCTGGCTCTTCAACGCGCCAGCCGAGCTGCAGATTGCGCTCCGCCGGATCGCTCGCCGTCGACCTGATCTCGACCGCGCCACTTTCATCGCGTTCGGCGACAGCGCCCTGGCCGGAACGCAACATGATCTCAATGCGGTCGGGGGCGGATGTTCCGGCAACCATCGCCTTGATTGATGCCGCGACGGCCTGGTCGACCCGAGTGTCTGCCGCTGCGCCAGCCGCTATCGTCTCGGCGACGACATCCGCGTCGCGTTCCGCATGCTTGGCTGCGGCGGTAATGGTCGTTTGAAGGTCGTCCAGTCGAAGTCGGCCTGTCTCAAAGACGACCGAGGTGAGCGCGTCCTGCGCCGTGCTCTCCAGATAGGCAATGACCAGGCCGACGGACAGAGCAACAAGCGCGCCGAGACTGACCCCAAGGAAGACCGCGATCGGAACACGGAACTGTCGTGTCCATTGCTCGCTCGTCGTCTGCGTGCCCATCTCTTTGACCTCGCCCAAGCGTTGTGCGGGCAAAGTAGGCGACCGGGCCCATCAATGCGACAGCGGCGTTCCTGGCTGGCGGAGGCATGATCGCCTCCCAAAACCAAAACCGCCGCCCGGCGACCGGACGGCGGCTGAACTTCAGATAACGGGAGAGGAGGCTTTAGGCTGCGGCCTTGGCCTCAGCCGCCGCGGCGGCCTCCATCTGCGCACGCTTGCGCTTGGGGCTGGACTCAATGGCCTTCTCAATCTTGGCCATGGCCTCCGCCTCGGTGATCTTCTCCACCACGGCAACCTCGCGCGACATGCGGTCGATCGCCTGCTCGTAGAGCTGGCGCTCAGAATAAGACGGCTCCGGCTGCGACTGCGAACGGTAGAGGTCGCGCACAACCTCCGACACAGCGATCAAATCGCCGGAATTGATCTTCGCCTCATATTCCTGCGCCCGGCGGCTCCACATGGTGCGCTTGACGCGCGCGCGTCCGCGCACGGTGGTCAGCGCCTTGGAGACGACATCTTCCCCGGACAGCTTGCGCATGCCCACGGAGGCTGCTTTCGCCACCGGCACGCGCAACGTCATCTTGTCCTTCTCAAAATGGATGACGAACAGCTCCAGCTTCATGCCGGCCACTTCCTGTTCCTCAACATCGACGATCTTGCCGACGCCGTGGGCCGGATAGACGATGCTCTCGTTGGTACGAAAACCGTTACGCTGGATCGTCTTCTTTGCCATTCAAAACTCCTGCTTCGCTTCGACAGGGTGCTGCCGGCGGCAAGCTTCAGCCGCGCCCGATCAGACAATCGGCGCTGTGGCCTGCGATTTCTGTTACGGACAACTGCGTCGCCACACCGGAATGCAGCGGTGCACGCCCCCAATCCGCTCTTTTGCGATTAACCCGGCGGCCGGGCTCCCTGATCCGTATTATGTAGCGCAAAAAACGCCAAAAATCAAGGAATTGATGCCCCTACCACAGCATACGGATGAGAAATTGGTCGATAGTCTATTGCCAGACTATCGGGTCTTTTGCTGATCGATGGCCGAATTGGCCGTTCAGGCGTCGTCTTTACTATACGGACACAATGCCGCGCCCGGGGGAGGGCGCGAGATGCCAACGCCGTGTCAGTCGCCCTGGCCCGGTTCGGCTGAGAAGTACTTGTCGAACTTGCCTTCAACGTTCTCAAACTCTGCCGAATCCGGCGGCGAATCCCGTTTCACGGTAATGTTCGGCCACTTGTTCGCGTATTCCGTGTTGACCGACAGCCATTGCTCAAGCCCGGGCTCCGTATCCGGCCGGATCGCGTCGACCGGGCACTCCGGCTCGCACACGCCGCAATCGATGCATTCGTCGGGATGGATCACGAGCATGTTGTCCCCCTCGTAGAAACAGTCGACGGGGCAGACCTCGACGCAATCCATGTATTTGCAGCGAATGCACTTATCGGTGACCACGTAGGTCATTAGACGCTCCAGCAAGGCTCAGACCGCAGTGGGCCTAACCAATTTGAGGATATCCTTCAAGAAATTCGAGACTATGCGCAGGCCGTCAGAGAGAACAGCTATTCTGCGGCACGGTTCCCGTCCTCGCTGCCGGTCTGCGTTTGCTCCGGTCGGCGCGGCGACAGCGGCTCGTCTTCGTAGAGAAGCCGCGCCAAAGCGTAGCTTTCACGCCGCTCGGCGATGCCGACGACGCGGATGATCCTCACGCCACGCCTCAGGCTCATGGTCAAGACATCGCCGGCCCTGACCGGCCGGGCGGCGTCGCGCACTTTGTCGCGGTTGAGGCGGATATGCCCTGAGCGGGCGAGTTGCTGGGCCGCACCGCGCGTGCGGGCGAAGCGCGCGTGCCAGAGCCATTTGTCGATGCGTTGAGATTGGGCGGGCTCAGGTGGCGCTTCGCTCATTCCTGTTTGCTTTCCTCCAGCTCCTTCTTCAGCGCCTGAAGCGCCGCAAAGGGGCTGTCCGGGTCGATCGCCCGCTGCCGCGGCCGGTGCTGTTGCCATGCCGGGCGGTCGCCGCCCTTATGCTTGGCCCCCTGGCGCTTGCCATCCGGGCGTTTGCCTTGGCGCTTGCCGGGCTTCCGCTCGCCGTCCGGCGGCCGGTGCCTGCCGGCGCCATCCTGGCGCTTGTCGGCGCGGCGGCGCGGCTTTTGCTCTCCGCGTTCATGCTCGCCGGCGGGCCGAGGCCCGCGCCGGGGCCGGGAAGGGGCAAGCCGCCAGACCTCGATCGTCTCCGGCTCCGCCGGAACATCGTCCGAAGCCGCAGCGCCGTTGGCGACCGGCTCTGCAGCGGATGGCTCGTCGGATGACGGTGCCTCTTGCGCCTCCGCTGGAGCCTCGTCTGTTGGCGAAGCCTCCGCCGGGCGCACCGGCGAGGCCTCGGTTGACGGTTCAGCCTCGGCCGAAGCCCCGGTTTGCGGCGCCGCCGCAGCTTCCGCTTCGGCCGGCGCCTCAGCGGCCCGCGTGCTCTCGTCTCCCTCCAAGCTGGGAGCGGCGGACGCGCCGTTCTGTGCGCTCACCGGAGGAGTGGCAACCGCCTCAGACGGCGGCTCGGCAACCGATGCCCCTTCGGCCGGCGCGGCGGCGTCCGGCGTCGCATCTGTGCCCTCGGTCCCGTCCGTCCCGGGCGCCGTCACCGGCTCCGGTTCGGGCGGCTTCGGCATCCGCTCCATGCGGTAGCCCAGACCCTTGAGAATGACCGACATGTCCTCGCCTGAGGCGCCCAGCAGCGACGTCATGGCTTGCGTGACGGTGAAACCGCGTCCTTCATCGATGGCGCCCGGCGGCCGCTCGCCCTCCGTGCCCGCGCTCCACGAGAGTGCCGGGCGGATCAAGTCGGCGAGCCGCTCAAGGATGTCGATGCGCACCGCGCGTCCGCCATAGATGCGGAAGCCGAAGCGGCGATAGAGTTCCGGCTCAAAGTTCGGCTCAACCGCGACAGAGGTCCGCCCCGACCCGGAAATGCCCGGCAGCTCGGCCAGTCCCGGCAGGTCGAGGCTTTTGTGCTTGAGCGCCCAAAGCTGCGCAGCGAGCGCGCTTGGGCCAGGCTTCAGAAGTGCCGGCACATAGATGTGGTAGGCGCCGAAGCGCACGCCGTGGCGGCGCAGGCCCGCGCGGGCATTCTGGTCGAGCCCGCGAACCTCCGAAAGCACGCTCCGGCGCTCCAGGATGCCCAGGCTCTCCACCAGCTGAAAGGCGATGCCGCGTGCGATGCCGCTGAGGCTTTCGTCGCCGGCAAGGTCGATGAGCGGCTTCAAGGCCGTGCCGATATGGCTGGTGAGCCAGGCGTTCACACGGGCGTCCACGGCCTCGCGCGACGCGCCCGACAGCTGCTCGTCGGCAAGCAGAACGGGCCGCGGCTTCAGCGCATCCTTGCTCGCCACCAGCCGAGCGATCGGCTCCCCAAGCCACCGCAGGAAGCCGTCGATGGACAGAACAATCTCGCTGTCACCGGCGCGCGAAAGCCGCGCGGCGCGATCGTTGAGGGCTGCGGCGAGCGCCTTCTGCGCAGCCCCGCGCAAGGTCTGCGCCTCCGCGCCTTCCGCCTGCAGGTCCGGCGTGAACCGAAAGCCCTGCAGCACGCCGACATGGTGGCCCTCCACCATGACGTCGCCGCTCGGCGTGATCTCCGCGTCAAGCGTGTCGCTCTCGCGCATGCGCCGCATCAGCACGCTGGTGCGGCGGTCGATGAAGCGCTGTGTGAGGCGCTCGTGCAGCGCGTCTGACAGATTGTCTTCCGCGGTCTTGGCTTCTTCGCGCCAGGTCGCCGGCTCCGCCAGCCAATCCGGCTGGTTGGCCACAAAAGCCCAGGTGCGGATCTGCGCAATGCGCGACGATAGCGTATCGATGTCGCCGTCGGTGCGGTTGGCCTGACGGATCTGATCGGCAATCCAATCCTCCGGCACGACGCCATCGATGACGAAGCGGAATATCTCGCCGACAAGCTCTGCGTGCTGGGCCGGCGATATCTTGCGATAGTCGGGAAGCTGCGCCACAGCCCATAGCCGCCGGACAGCGTCCGCTCCGCTCGCCCGATCCGCGATCTCCTCATCGCGCATCAGCGCTTCGAGCGCCTTCTGGTCGTCCGCCGGCTGCGCACGGGTCAGCCCATCCACCTGGGGCGGCTCTTCCAGGCTGGCCTTGAGTGCGGCGACGGAGAAGAAGTCGAGCGCATCGTTCCGCCATTGAATGGTGCGCACCGGCTCGAAGCGATGCGTCTCAAGCGCCTCCACCAGCGGATCGGGGAGGGGGTCGACGCGACCAGTCACCCCGAACGTACCGTCATGCATGTGGCGCCCGGCGCGGCCGGCGATCTGCCCGAGCTCCGCGGCGGTCAGCTCACGGAACTGGAAGCCGTCATATTTGCGGTTGGAGGCAAAGGCGACGTGGTCGAGGTCGAGATTGAGCCCCATGCCGATCGCATCGGTGGCGACCAGGAAGTCGACATCGCCGGATTGGTAGATTTCGACCTGGGCGTTGCGCGTGCGCGGGCTGAGCGCGCCAAGCACCACCGCCGCGCCGCCGCGCTGCCGGCGCATCAGCTCCGCGACCGCATAGACCTCGTCGGCGGAGAACGCCACGATCGCCGAGCGCTCCGGCAGCCGCGTCAGCTTCTTCTGGCCCGAATAGGAAAGCACCGACATGCGCGGCCGCGTGACGACGTGGACGCCCGGCAGAAGTTTTTCGATGATGCCGCGCATGGTGGCGGCGCCAAGAAGCAGCGTCTCCTGGCTGCCCCGCAGGCTAAGAAGTCGATCGGTGAAGGCATGGCCGCGCTCAAGATCGGCGGCGATCTGCACCTCGTCGATGGCCACGAACGCCGCGTCGGTTTCGCGCGGCATCGCCTCCACCGTGGACACCCAGTAGCGTGGCTCCGCCGGCAGGATTTTCTCCTCGCCGGTGACCAGCGCCACCTTGTCCTCGCCCGCACGCGCCGCCACGCGCCCGTAGACCTCGCGCGCCAGGAGCCTGAGCGGCAGGCCGATCATGCCGCTCTCGTGGCCGAGCATGCGCTCGATCGCCAGATGCGTCTTGCCGGTATTGGTCGGACCGAGCACGGCCGTCACGTTCCGGGCGCTCCAGCGCCTGGTGTGATTCGATGCATTCATAAGGGGTTCGGTATTGCTCTTCTGACGCAGCAGCCCTGGAAGTTGGTCTGGTTAACACGGCTTGTCGGCCAAAGTGTGAAAAAACCGCGTCACAGACCGGTTACGTCGGAAAGGCGGCCTTAGGGTTTATGGCCGGAACGAGTCTCGAACAAAAACGGGGCGAATCAGCGACTCGGCACGCCGCGCCGGAAGCCCCGTGACGGGTGGCACCGGCGGGGGCCGACCCGCAAGAGGCGCACTGAGTGCGCCATTCGTAAGCAGGCCGTAAACGCGCGATATCGAGGCGCACGGCACGGCGTTCACACTTGGACCGATAATGGAACAAAACATCGACGAATCAGCGCTTTCCGCTCATTCAGCTTCCGTTCTCACAAGATGTTGTGGTGTCGGAGCGGGGTCAATCGGCGACCGGCCGGTGTCTCGGCCCGATAGGGTGGGCGGCGTGTTAGAAAGGCTGTGCCAAAGCGGCACGCCCACGGCCGGTCAGTCCACCCGGAAGCGGGTCGCCTGAAAAACGACTTTGCCCACCCCGATCGTGAGCTGAAACCGCACCGGCGCGGCAAGCCCGTTCACCATCGATACGAGCCAGACCTCCATGTCGGTACCGTCAAGCAGGTCTTCGCCCCTTTTGTCGGCGCGATGCCCGGCGATTGGCTTGTAACGCAGGCTGCAGACGATGGCCCGGTAGTAGCGAGACCGGCTGCGTGTGGCGAAGGATTCCACGCGGACGAACTGCGCCTCCAGATCAAAGCGCCGCTTGCCGTCGATCAAGGGAAGCGTCCGCTCGCAGGTCTCTGGCCGGGCGCCGGACGCCGTCGGCCAAAGCGTCGCACTCACGACGTCGACGCTGTCCGCCTTGGCCTCCGCCGTCATCGGCACGTAACGCTCCGGCCTTGAGCGCGGCGGGTCGAGGGCAATCTCCTCTGCGCCGCTTCCGTTGAAGCGTACAGAGGCCCGTTCGGTTTCGTCGTCTTCGACCCAGACATAGGAAAAGGTGTCGGCGAACGGCCGGTCCTCGCCGATCCGCCCGCTCGCCTGCGCCTCCGTGGAGGCGTCCGCGACAAGCCGCGCCAGCCCCGAAACGCCACCCGATAGCGCCACCGAATAGCGTTCATCGACGATCTCCGCCTCAAGCTTGGCCTTGCCGACGGGGAATCCGCGGATGGAGACGGAATAGTCGACTTTGATCGTCGTCGCGGCGGCCGGGACGGATGTCGCGACAATGAGAAGGGCAATAGCTACGAAACGGATCATGATGTGCCGGGGAGATGCTCGCCGCTTGCCCGTATTGCGGCATTGAGACAAAACTGCGGCCCGGGCGGCCGGTCGGCGGAGTTGGGGGGCACAACCGCTTGACCCGGAATTTCCGCAATTCTATAGGGATGCGCTTCCAGGATACCTGCGGGTTGGCTTCGGGCTTCGCGCGATGGGCGCGGGGAGGGCCTTTGAGGCCGGCTTTGCCGATGATGATGAAGAGGTACGAACCATGGCGCGCCGCTGTGAATTGACCGGCAAGGCCGTGCTGACCGGCAACAACGTCAGCCACGCCAATAACAGAACCAAGCGTCGCTTCCTTCCGAACCTGAAGAACGTCTCGCTGATGAGCGACGCGCTGCAGCGCACCGTGCGCCTGCGCATCACCGCCGCGGCACTCCGCAGCGTCGAGCATCGCGGCGGCCTTGACGGCTTTCTGGTGAAGGCGCGCGAGGAGGAGCTGTCGGAGCGCGCCCGCAAGCTGCGCAAGGACGTGCTCGCCAAGCTGGCGGAGGACAAGGCGGCCGAGGCGACCGAAGCCGCCGCCTGAATCTTTTGACTTCACGGCGAAGCCAGATCGGGATCGCGCTCGCGGTCGCCGCAATGGCGGCCGTGGTGGTGCTGTCGAATATCCTCGTTCGGCACCCCGTCGCCGTCACGCTCGGCCCGCTGAACCTCGCCGACGTGCTCACCTGGGGCGCGTTCTCCTATCCGCTGGCGTTCCTCGTCACCGATTCAACCAACCGCATTTTTGGTCCGCGCATGGCGCGTCGCATCGTCTATATCGGCTTCGCGCTGGCCGTTGTCTTGTCGGTGTGGTTCGCCACGCCACGCATCGCGATTGCATCCGGCAGCGCGTTCCTGATCGCGCAGCTCCTCGACGTCGCGATCTTCAATCGGCTGCGCGAGCGCGTTTGGTGGATCGCGCCGTCCGTCTCCAGCCTCGTCGGCTCCGCAATCGATACGCTGATCTTCTTCTCGCTCGCCTTTGCGGCGACCTTCATCGTGCTCGGCGCCAACGATCCGTTTGCGATTGAGGTCGCACCGCTGCTTGGCCTCTACGAGACGGACACGCCGCGCTGGCTCTCCTGGGCGCTCGGCGATTTTGCGGTGAAGCTCCTGATGGCGGCGATTGCACTGATACCCTACCGCTTTATCGTAACCGTGCTGGCGCCGCACCGCGCCGTCACGGGCTAGATCACTCCGGATACGATCCACTTACCGGTTGTCATCCCGGAAAGCGCGTCAGCGCTTCTCCGGGACCCATGAACACCTACAGAGCGGTGACGTTCAGCTCCGGGCGTTTCGTATGCTTGCTCGGTGGTTATGGTTCCTGCACAGCGCCGCTCCGCGCCGCTTGCGGGATGACGAAGGAGATGTGGCATTCACGTTGCTATTAGTTCTCAACCAGCGCGAACTGCAGGATCAGCGTGCGCTGAAAGATGTTGAAATTGTCGTCCGACACGATGGTCAGGATGGTCCGCCCCTCGGCATCTTCGTGAACGGCGAGGCCCTCAAGATTGTCGATCTCCGCCGCCATGCCGGCATCGAGCAGGATGTCCCCGTCAAGCCGCGCGCCGACGGCGATCGTGTCGCCGGCAATCCGCCTGAGCCGCACCGCCAGGCCGGACGTCGCGCGGAACCACCGCTCTAGGAGCAACAGATCCCCGTTCGGCAGGAAGCGCGCGCTCGTGATGTCGAAGCCGTCGCGCTGCACAATGGAGAAGCCGCCGACGCCGGCAATCCAGCCGGGGATGTCGTCGGCGCCGCGCGGCGGGCGTTCCGCAATCGCGATGATCTCACCGGCAAGCGGCGAGGCCTCCGGCGCGTAGGCAACGCTTTCCAGCCCGCGATTGGAACGTAGGATGCGGTTCGGCGCGCCGACACGCCGCGGCTCAAGGTCATGCGGCCAACCCTCACGAAGCACGAAATCCATCATGGCGTTGGCCCGCCGCTCACGCACGATCACGCCGCGGCCCGGCGCGCGCGGGTCAAGCGCGATGTCCTCAGCGTCGCCTTCGGCCTTCGGCACGGGCGCGCCGAACAGGGGACGAAGCGCGGTATCGGTCAGCCTGCTCAGCCGGCCGTTGTCATGCTCCAGGCGCGCCCGAAACGCCCACCCCGCATCGCTGACCATCAGCGCTGTTCCGTCGCCGAGCATGTCGATGCCCGACAGGCCGCCGAAGCGATCGTCGCCGGAGCGTACCACAAGGCCGCCAAGAAAACGCAGGCTCTGGTCGAGCGTGTGGGTTGATCCGAATTCGTCGATCACCCGTGTCGTGACCGCTACCGGCTCGGCCGCTGCCGGCGCCGTTGCTGCGACAAGCGCCAGAACCGCCCATCGAAGCTGGGCTCTCACGCCGCGCGCCGTCGGCGGCCCCGCGTTTGATGCGGCTTTTCGTCGAAGAGCTCGGCGAGCTTCTCCGTCATGGCGCCGGCCAGCTCCTCCGCGTCGACGATCGTCACGGCGCGGCTGTAATAGCGCGTTACATCGTGCCCGATGCCGATGGCGATCAGCTCCACCGGCGAACGCTGCTCGATCTGCTCGATCATGAAGCGCAAATGGCGCTCAAGGTAGTTGCCGCTGTTGACGGAGAGCGTGGCGTCGTCGACCGGTGCGCCATCGGAGATCACCATCAAGATCTTGCGCTGCTCCGGCCGCACGAGAAGCCGCCGATGCGCCCAGTCGAGCGCCTCGCCGTCGATGTTCTCCTTCAGGAGCCCCTCACGCATCATCAGCGCCAGATTGCGGCGGACCCGCCGCCACGGTGCGTCAGCCGCCTTGTAAACGATGTGGCGAAGGTCGTTCAGCCGGCCCGGGTGAGGGGGCTTGCCGGCGCGCAGCCATTCCTCACGCGCCTGCCCGCCCTTCCAGGCGCGCGTGGTGAAGCCGAGGATCTCCACCTTGACGCCGCAGCGCTCCAGCGTGCGCGCAAGGATGTCGGCGCAGGTGGCGGCGACCGTGATCGGCCGGCCGCGCATCGACCCGGAATTGTCGAGAAGCAGCGTGACGACCGTGTCGCGGAACGCGGTCTCGCGCTCCTGCTTGAAGGAGAGCGGCGCGAAGGGATCGATCACCACGCGCGACAGCCGCGCCGGATCGAGAATGCCTTCCTCCAGGTCGAAATCCCAGGCGCGGTTCTGCTGCGCCAGCAAGCGACGTTGGAGCCGATTGGCGAGCCGGGCCACCGCGCCATGCAGGCTGGCGAGCTGCTTATCGAGGAAGGCGCGCAGTCGCTCAAGTTCCTCCGGCGGGCAAAGGTCTTCGGCGTGCACGATCTCGTCATGCTTGGTGGAGAAGACCTTGTAGTCGCTTTGCGGCTCGTTGCTTCCGTCGAAATTGGGACGCTGCGCTTCGCCTGAGGGCTCTTGGTCGGAAGCGCTGTCGTCGTCGGCGAAATCCTCCGCCGTCGCGTCGCTCTCGCTAACTTCGCCGGTTTCGTCGTCCTCGCCGGCGGCTTCTATCTCCTGCTGCTCGGCTGATTCCTGAAGCTCTTGCTCGCCTTCGCCACGCGCCGCTTCGTTGTGCTCCGGCGCGGCGTCGCCCTCGTCGTTCTCGTCATCGTCGTCGTTGTCGAGATCGGGGCCGAGCTCATCGCCCATGTCGAGCGACACCAAAAGATCGCGCACCGTCTCCGCGAAGTTCCATTGGTCGTCGGCGATCGTCCCAAGGCGATCGAGGTCGCGGCCGGCCTTTGCCTCGATCGTATCGCGCCACAGCTCCACGACTTTGGCCGCGGCTTTTGGCGGCGCAGCCCCGGTGAGCCGCTCGCGCACCATCAGCGCCACGGCGTCCTCCATGGGCGCTTCCGACTGCTCGCTGATGTCCTCATAATGCGAGCGGCGATAGCGGTCCTGCAGCATGGCCTCCAGATTGGTGCGCACGCCCTCCATGCGCCGCGAGCCGATCGCTTCGCAGCGCGCCTGCTCAACCGCGTCGTAAATCGCCTTCGCTTGTCGTCCGGACGGTGCGAAGCGCCGATGCACCTTGCCGTCATGGCACGCCAGCCGCAGCGCCATGGCGTCACCCAGCCCGCGCGTGACGGCGGCCTCTTTGGCGGAAAGCCGTCGCGGCGGCTCAGGCAGGCGGATCTTGTCGCCGGTCAGGAGCGGTCGGTCGGCGGCGAACGTGACGTCGATGTCGTTCTTGCCGGCAACCGCGCGCACGCAGCCGGCAACGGCCCGCTTGAAGGGCTCGGTCGGTCCTTCGCGCTTCCTCGCCGACATATCGCTCGCTAGCTGAGCGCGACGTTCATGGCGCTCTCCGGCAGCTCCTTGCCGATGGCGCGCTGATAGAACTCCGCCACGAGCGGTCGCTCAAGCTCGTCGCATTTGTTGAGGAACGTCACACGGAAGGCGTAGCCGAGGTCGCCGAAAATATCCGCGTTCTCCCCCCACGTGATCACCGTGCGCGGGCTCATGACGGTGGAGATGTCGCCATTGATGAAGGCGCTGCGCGTGAGATCGGCGACGCGCACCATGCGGCTCGCCTGGTCACGGCCCTCAGGCGTCCTGAGGGAGTGCACCTTTGCCAGCACAATATCGACCTCGCTGTCATGCGGCAGATAGTTGAGCGTGGTGACGATCGACCAGCGGTCCATCTGGCCCTGGTTGATCTGCTGTGTGCCGTGATAGAGGCCGGACGTGTCGCCGAGGCCCACTGTGTTCGCCGTGGCGAAAAGCCGGAACGCTTCATGCGGGCGGATCACCTTGTTCTGGTCAAGCAGCGTCAGCCGGCCGGAGACCTCAAGCACCCGCTGGATGACGAACATCACATCCGGCCGCCCGGCGTCATATTCGTCGAAGCAGAGCGCCACGTTGCGCTGGAGCGCCCAAGGCAGGATGCCGTCGCGGAACTCCGTCACCTGGTGGTTGTCCTTGATGACGATGGCGTCCTTGCCGACCAGATCGATCCGGCTGATATGGCTGTCGAGGTTGACGCGCACACACGGCCAGTTGAGCCGCGCCGCCACCTGCTCGATATGGGTCGACTTTCCCGTGCCGTGATAGCCGGTCACGATGACGCGCCGGTTCTTGGCGAAGCCGGCGAGGATCGCCAGCGTCGTCTCGTGATCGAAGAGGTAGTCCTCGTCGAGGTCGGGCACGTATTCGTTGCTTTCCGAAAAGGCCGGCACTTCCAGGTCGGATTCGATTCCAAAGACCTGGCGGGCAGAGACCTTCATGTCCGGAACAGCCTGCAGCGGATCGACAGTATTGTTCATTGATCAGAGAACCTCTTGGGCCGGCGCCCGACGCATGGGCGCCGTGACGCAAGGGCCAATTAGCAGAAACCGACGCTCTTTAGGTAGGAATAGGCCTGAATAATCTCGCGCAGACGATCCTCTAGCGACCGATCGCCGCCATTTGCGTCGGGATGGTGGCGTTTGACCAGGAGCTTATAGCGCGCCTTCACGTCCGCCGCACTGGCCGTTGCGTCGAGGCCCAGCGTGGAAAGCGACTTCGCCTCCATGTTGCGAACCTTGCGTTTCTCAGGCTCCGGTCCGCGCGCCTGAAAGCCCTCGCCGAACAGGCGGAAGGGGTCCTCCGCGCCGCCGGCCCAGGCGAAACCGGATGGCCGCGTCGTCCGCGTGGTGTCCGGGTTCTTGCTGCCCATGCCCATCTGCCAGGTCGGCCGATGGCCGATCACCGATTCTTTCTGATAGGCCTGGATGGCGGCGTCGTTCATGCCGGAGAAATAGTTGTAGGACTTGTTGTATTGGCGGACGTGATCCAGGCAGAACCAGAAATACTCGCCCTCCGCGTTGCGGCCCTTGGGCGCGCGATGGGCGCCGACCGCGTCGCAGCCCGGCATGTCGCAGATGCGCCGACGCGGCGGCGCGCGCCGCCGTTTCTTCTTTTCGGCGTCGATCCGGATCTTGTCGAAATACGACGAGTCGAGCTTCATACGGTCAATATGCCTGTGTCAGGTCGCGCTCTCAAGGCGCGGCATCATGTCTGAAAAGGGTTGCGGCATCGTGTCGGTGAAATCTCAGATCGAGAACAAGCTCCAAAGCGCGTTTCAGCTGGACGCTCTTAAAGTCGTGGATGAATCGCACTTCCATGCCGGCCATGTCGGCGCCCGCCCGGAGGGCGAAACGCACTTTCGCGTGACGATTGTGTCTTCAGACTTCGCGGGGAAGTCGCGGGTCGAGCGGCACCGCATGGTCAACGCTGCGCTCGCGGAGGAACTCGCCGGTCCGGTCCACGCGCTCGCCGTCCATGCCTCGGCGCCTGAGGAGGGCGAGGGCCGCTAGAGCATGATCCCGAAAAGTGGACACCGGTTTTCGGACAAGATCATGCTCTAGAAATAGAGCCGCCGCTCAGGTCATCTATGTCGGTGCTGTCGCCAGCAATTCAACCGATGGCGACTATCCGACTTGCCGTTCGAGAAACGCCCGCACTTTGTCTGCCGGCACATCGTTGGCGATGAACGACTGACCGATGCCGCGCGTCAGGATGAAGGTCAGACGCCCGCCGCTCACCTTCTTGTCCTGCGCGATGTGATGCATGAGCGTGTCGGCGGTCGGTCGCGTCCCCGGTATTGAGGCAATCGACACCGGCAGTCCCGCCGCTTCGAGATGCGCGCGCACGCGATCGCTGTCCGCCGCGGGCGATAGTCCTTCCGCGGCAGAGAAATCGTGGGCGAGCACCATGCCGACGGCCACAGCCTCGCCATGCACCAACCGCGCCGTATCAAAGCCGCAGGCGGCTTCCAATGCGTGCCCGAACGTATGGCCGAGATTGAGCAAAGCCCGCTCGCCGGCCTCCCGCTCGTCGGCGGCGACAACCCGCGCCTTGGCTTTGACGCTTTCGGCGATGGCATGGGTGCGCGCGGCGCCGCCGCCAAACACATCGTCGCGATTCGCCTCAAGCCAGGCGAAGAAGGCCGCATCGTCGATCAGCCCGTATTTCACCACCTCGGCATAGCCGGCGGCGAATTCGCGTTTGGGCAGCGTGTCGAGCGCCGCCGTGTCGGCGATGACGAGCGCCGGCTGATGAAACGCGCCCACAAGGTTTTTGCCCTGCGGCGCGTTGATGCCGGTCTTGCCGCCAACGGAGGAATCCACCTGCGCCAGCATGTTCGTCGGCACCTGCACAAAGCGCATGCCGCGCCGCGTGACCGCGGCTGCAAAGCCGGCGAGGTCACCGACTACGCCGCCGCCGAGCGCGACAACAGCGTCGCCACGCTCCAGCCGCGCCTCGAGAACCGCTTCCACGACCGACTGTAACTGCGCGAAGCTCTTGGTGCCTTCGCCGGCCGGCACCACGATCTCTGCCGTACGGACGCCGGCTCCCTCAAACGCAAACTTGAGCGCCGGGAGATAGAGCGCGGCGACGTTCTCGTCCGTCACGATCGCCACGTTGGCGCCGGGCAGTCGCTCCTTGGTCAGCCGTCCGGCCTCGGCAATGAGGCCCGCGCCGATCAGCACGTCATAGCTTCGCTCGCCGAGCTTGACGGGGACGCGTGTCGTGCTCATGCCGGCGCCCCCTGCCGCAGATGCGCCTGCAGCGCCGTCAGAATATCCGAGACGACCACCTGATGCGGTGCCTCGCGCGACGCAATCACGATGTCAGCAAGCGCGTAGATCGGCTCGCGTTCCTTCAGCAGTGCGCGCATCGTGCCCTCCGGATCAGCACCCTTCAGGAGCGGGCGGTTGCCCTTCTTGCGCACGCGCTCAAGCATGACCGGCACATCGGCCTTCAGCCACACGGTGATGCCCATCTCCCGGCACGCCGCGCGCGTCGCCTCGCTCATGAACGCGCCGCCGCCGGTTGCCAACACCGCCGGCCCACCGCCGAGAAGCCGCGCAATCACCCGTTCCTCGCCCTCGCGGAAATGCGTCTCGCCGTAATGCTCGAAGATCTCCGAGATGCTGAGGTTCGCGGCCTTCTCTATCTCAGAATCGGCGTCCAAGAACGGCAGGTTCAGCACATTGGCAAGCCGCCGGCCGATGCTGGTCTTGCCGGCGCCCATCATGCCGATCAGCACGATTAGCCGCTCGCCCAGCCGTTTGCGCAGGCGCGCGACCTGTTCCTCGCTCAGCGGATGATGACGCGCGTCCAACGTTCTTGTCCTCCAGGCGAATGTGGTGCTCTGGCGTTCACAGGGCTGTCAAGCGTTGCCCCCAATACCAAGGACCGCGCTGCGATGTCGCCTTGCTATCGTCCCGGCGGACGGGCTAGACGGATTCGGCCAAGATACGGAGCCGATGCCCAGCCTCATACGACTATTGGTGGTGCTTGGGATCCTTGCCGCGATCGTCTATGGCGGCATGGTCGCGCTGGTCATCTCCGTGGAGCCCAATCCACGTGAAATGACGGTGCGGATCCCCAACGATCGGCTGGAGCCTTGAACGAGATCAAGGGCAGCGCGGTCCGCGATTCTGCGCTCGCCGAAGCCTTTCTGGAGATGCTCGCGTCCGAGCGGGGTGCAAGCCACAATACGCTCGCCGCCTATCGTCGCGACCTCGACGATTTCCGCGAGTCGGCCGGCCGGCTGGCCGATGCCGGCGCCGGCGAGATACAGCAATTTCTCACGGCGCTCGCCGGTCGCGGCATGGCCGCCAGCTCGCAGGCGCGGCGGCTCTCGGCGCTTCGGCAGTTCTTCAAGTTCCTGGCCGCCGAAGGGCTGCGCGAGGACGACCCAACCGCCACGGCGGAGCGGCCGAAGCCGCGGAGAGCACTTCCCAAAGTGCTGACGGTGGAGGAGGTGGACCGGCTCCTCGCGGCGGCGCAGGAGGCGGCGACGGCGCCCGACCTGACGGCGAAGAAGCGCTTCGCCGCACTTCGTCTGGTCGCGCTCCTGGAGCTTCTTTACGCCACCGGCCTGCGCGTCTCCGAGCTCGTAAGCCTGCCCGCCTCGGCCGGGCGCGCCGGCCGGCCCTTGATCGCGGTGACGGGGAAGGGCGGTCGCGAACGGCTGGTGCCTCTAAGCCGCGCCGCCCATGCCGCGCTTGATGATTATCGCGCCGCCGCAGAAAGTCTCGGCAAGGTCGCCGGCAAGTGGCTGTTTCCTGCCGATAGCGCCGAGGGACACCTCACGCGGCAGGCCTTCGCCCGTGACCTAAAGCGGCTGGCCGCCAGTGCCGGCCTAGAGGCTTCCAAGCTTTCGCCGCACGTGCTGCGGCATGCTTTCGCCACGCATCTCCTGTCCGGCGGCGCCGATCTCAGGGCCGTGCAGACCCTGCTTGGCCACGCCGACATCTCCACGACGCAGATTTACACCCATGTGCTCGACGAGCGGCTGAAACAGCTCGTCAACGAACACCATCCGCTTGCCGATGTCGAAGTGTCTCAATAGCCCGCGCGAGCCTTGACTTGGCATCGGGCGCTCGCCAGTTTCCGCCACAAATCGCA
Source organism: Afifellaceae bacterium (assembly GCA_028284625.1). GTDB lineage: Bacteria > Pseudomonadota > Alphaproteobacteria > Rhizobiales > Afifellaceae > DASWJZ01. Next base: position 285,545 of record JANQRH010000026.1, read on the forward strand.
AGCAGAACGGCCGGATTCGGTGCGGCCCGGAGCCCCATGCGGACGTTTCTCGACTTCGAAAAGCCTGTCGCCGATCTAGAGGGCCAGATCAAGGAGCTGCGGCTCCTTGAGGGCAACGACGCGGAAAACGTCTCCGTGGCAGACGAAATCGCCGCCTTGGAAGGGAAGGCGCGTGATGCCTTGGCCGGCCTCTACGCCAAGCTCACGCCCTGGCAGAAGACGCAGGTTGCGCGGCATCCCGACCGTCCACACGCCAAGCACTATATCAGCCGGCTGGTCACCGACTTTGAGAGCCTGGCCGGCGACCGCAAATTCGCCGACGACAAGGCCGTCATCGCCGGCCTGGGGCGGTTCCAGGGCGAGCCGGTAGCCGTCCTTGCGCAGGAGAAGGGCGAGGACACGCAGAGCCGGCTGAAGCACAATTTCGGCATGTCGCGGCCGGAGGGCTACCGCAAGGCGGTCAGGGTCATGGAGCTCGCCGACCGCTTCTCCATGCCGGTGATCTCGCTCGTCGACACCGCCGGCGCCTATCCCGGCATCGACGCGGAGGCGCGGGGCCAGGCGGAGGCGATCGCCCGCTCCACGGAGGCCGGCCTGCGGCTCGGCACCCCCAATGTTGCCGTAATTATTGGCGAAGGCGGCTCCGGCGGCGCCATCGCGCTCGCCACGGCCAATCGCGTCTACATGCTGGAGCACGCAATTTATACGGTCATTTCCCCGGAAGGCGCGGCGTCGATTCTGTGGCACGATTCCAGCCGCGCGCAGGATGCCGCGACGGCCATGAAGATCACCGCCGCCGATCTCATGAATCTCCGGATAATCGACGGAATCGTGGAAGAGCCGCTTGGCGGCGCGCATCGCGATCCCGAGAAGGTGATCGACCGGGCCGGGGAAGTGATCGCCGGGGCGCTGAAGGACCTTGCGGGCCTTGATCGGGGCGATATCCTCAGCCAGCGCCGCGAAAAGTTCCTGGCGCTCGGGCGGTCCATTCAATGATGTCGCCCACTGAGACCGCAGATTGCGGGGGGTGCATGGGGCGTAACGATCATGCTAACGCTTCAGTAACCACCGGGCTCGCAGAATCCGGGGCGTTGAGCGTCGGCCCGGGCGAATGGAGCCTGGCGTAATGGACCGAGTGATGGCGCGGTTTTCGAAAGTGCTTCGGACGGGACTGCTGACGGCTTCGGCGTCGGCTCTGTTGGTGCTGGCCGCCTGCTCTGAATATCAGGGCACGCTGCCTAAGCATATGCGACCGCTCGATTCAGGCACGCGGGCGCTTCTTGAGCGCAAGGGCATGGACCAGCGTTCGCCCATCATGGTCCGCATCTTCAAGGAAGAAGCGACCCTAGAGGTCTGGAAGCTGCAGAAGTCCACAGGCCGCTACGCCTTTCTCAAGGATTATGAGATTTGCGCGTGGTCGGGCGTGCTGGGCCCGAAGAAGAAGGAAGGCGACCGCCAGGCGCCGGAGGGCTTCTATACGATCCGCCCGGCGCAGATGAACCCGAATTCGAAGTACCACCTCTCGTTCAACATGGGCTACCCGAACGCGTTCGACCGGTCGCTAGGGCGCACCGGCTCGGAGCTGATGGTGCACGGCGCGTGCTCCTCGCGCGGTTGCTATTCCATGACCGACGAGCACATCCAGGAAATCTACACGCTCGGCCGCTTGGCCTTTCAGGGCGGGCAGCGTGACTTTCAGGTGAACGCTTATCCGTTCCGCATGACGCCGCGAAACATGGCCCGTCATCGCAACGACCCCAACATGCCGTTCTGGATGATGTTGAAGGAAGGCTACGATCATTTTGAGATCGTCGGCCAGCCGCCCAAGGTGGACGTTTGCGAGAACCGCTACGTCTTCAACGCGGTCGCGGCCAATGGGCAGGGTTTCAATGCATCCGGCCAGTGCCCGGACATGTCGATGCCGGAGCGCATCCGCGTCGCAGTCGCTGAGAAGCAGGCGCGCGACAACATCAAGCTGATGCAGCTCGCCGAGCGGCTCGACCGCAAGGAAAACACCAACGGATCGCAGGCCATCACGCTGGCCATGGCACAACCGTCGACAGCGCAGCGCGCGTCGCCGATTGCGATCTCCACGGCCGCGCTGCCGACGGAGCCCGCCGCGACATCGACGCTTCTTTCCAGCGCGCCGGCCCAATCGACTGTGCCGATCGTCGCCTCTGCCGCTTCGCAGCCTTCGCCCGATCCGGCACCGCCCGTTCCGACGCCGCGTCCGGCCGCGCCGGTCGTTGCCGCCGCGCCGGCATCGACGCCGGCAGCCGAGCCTGCGGCACCCGCCAATTCCGACTTCCTGCCCGTGCCGGAGCTTCGCACCGAGGAGGTCGCGACCCCGGCGCCGGCTCCCGCTGCCGAGCAGCCGGCAGCGCCTGAGCCGAAGAGGGAAAAGCTGCTTGCCGACGACGGTGCCGCCACCCTTGAGGAGCGGATGTTCGTGGAAAGCGCTCCGCTCGATCCGAGCGTCGCCAACGCTTATGCGGAGGCAGAGGCGGAGGAGGGCGGTCTGACCGGCTTCGTCCTGCGGCTCATGAAGCAGGATCAGTAGACGGGGCTCGGCCCTTCATTACCTGAGTTTCGCTCTCTGTCGTCATTGCCGGGCTTGACCCGGGCGTCCACCGCACAGCGCCGAGTTTTGGCCCTCTAGCACTCATCCCTCGTTTGTCATCCCGGTTCGGCCGATATGCCGAGTCCGCTAACGAACGGGCACTGCGCTTGACCCTCCCCTCAAGGGGGAGGTTGCCGGCCGCAGCGCGTAGCCCGGATGGAGCGAAGCGCAATCCGCGGATCAGAAGACGAGCGCTGCGAACCGCTTACGCCTGCACCACCGCGCCGTGGCACTGCTTGTATTTCTTGCCCGAGCCGCAAGGGCAGCGCTCGTTGCGGCCCACCTTGCCCCAGGTCGCCGGGTTCGAGGGATCGCGTTTCGGCTTGGCGCTCGCCCGCTCCGGCGGGACAGGCCCGTCAAGGGCGGCCATCTCGTCTCCGCCGGTCTCGGCGTTGACCTGTTGGGGCGCACCGCGTGATAGCGGCGGCGGCTCCGGCGGTCGCTCCTGGATTTCGACATGCGCCAACTGACCGGAGACGTTGCGGCGGAGATTGGCGAGCATCGTCTCAAACAACTCAAAGGCCTCCGCCTTGTATTCGTTCAGCGGATCGCGCTGCCCGTAGCCGCGGAAGCCGATGACGGAGCGCAAATGGTCGAGCGTCGCCAGATGCTCCCGCCAGAGATGGTCGAGCGTCTGGAGTAGAATCTGCTTCTCCACCGCGCGCATAAGGTCCGGTCCGAACCGCGTTGCCTTCTTCGCCAAAAGTTCGTCGCTCGCTTCGATGATGCGCGAGCGAATTTCCTCATCGGCGATGCCTTCCTCCGCCGCCCAGTCTTTGACCGGAACGTCGAGCGCCAGCTGCGCCTTCACCGCTTCATCCAGCCCGTCGACATCCCATTGCTCGGCGTAGGCCTTCTCCGGGATAAACTGGGCGACCATCTCCTCGGCGACCTCATGGCGCATTTCGCGCACGGTCTCGCCGACATTCTCATCGCGCATCAGCTCGATGCGCTGCTCAAACACGACCTTGCGCTGATTGTTCATCACGTCGTCGTATTTGAGGATGTTCTTGCGGATGTCGAAATTGTGCGCTTCGACCTTGCCCTGCGCCCGCTCCAGCGCCTTGTTGATCCACGGATGGACGATTGCCTCGTCCTCCTTAAGGCCGAGCTTCTTCAGCATCCCGTCCATGCGGTCGGAACCGAAGATGCGCATCAAATCGTCCTGCAATGACAGGAAGAACTGCGACCGCCCTGGGTCGCCCTGACGGCCGGAGCGGCCGCGCAGCTGGTTGTCGATGCGGCGGCTCTCATGCCGTTCGGTGCCGACGATGCGAAGGCCGCCGGCGGCAAGCGCCTTCTTCTTCAGTTCGGCTACTTCGTCACGGATAGCCGTCTCGCGGCGCTCGCGCTCCTCACCTTCAAGGTCGGCAAGCTCAGACGCGAGCCGCATCTCAAGGTTCCCGCCGAGCTGAATGTCGGTGCCGCGACCGGCCATGTTGGTGGCGATGGTGATTGCGCCGGGTCGTCCCGCTTCGGCGATGATGAACGCCTCGCGCTCGTGGTGGCGGGCGTTCAGCACCTCGAAGTCCTTGATGCCGGACTGTCGGAGCTTCTCCGCCAGCATCTCCGATTTCTCAATCGACGTCGTGCCGACGAGAACCGGTTGATTGATTTCCCGGCATTCCTTGATGACTTCGATGATCGCCCGATACTTCTCCTCTGCCGTGCGGTAGACGGCGTCGTCCTCGTCGTCGCGGATCATCGGTGCGTTGGTCGGCACCTCCACGACATCGAGGCCGTAGATGTTCATGAACTCCTCCGCCTCCGTCGCAGCCGTGCCGGTCATGCCGGCGAGCTTCTCATAGAGACGGAAGTAGTTCTGGAAGGTGACGGAGGCGAGCGTCTGGTTCTCCGGCTGGATGGTGACGTGCTCCTTGGCCTCCAGTGCCTGGTGCAGGCCGTCGGAATAGCGTCGGCCTTCCATCATGCGGCCGGTGAACTCATCGATGATGACGACTTGGCCGTTCTTGACGATGTAGTCCTTGTCGCGCTGGAAGAGCTTGTGAGCACGTAGCGCGTTATTGACGTGGTGCACGACGCCCACGTTCTCAACGTCGTACAGCGACTCGCCCTTCAACAGGTCGGCTTGGCGCAGAAGCTCTTCGACCTTCTCCGTGCCCTCCTCGGTGAAGTTCGCGGTGCGCTGCTTCTCGTCGAGCTCATAGTCGCCTTCGGAGATGTTGGGGATCACGGCGTCGACGGCCGTGTAGAGCTCTGAGCGGTCCTCCGTCGGACCCGAGATGATGAGCGGCGTCCGCGCTTCGTCGACCAGGATGGAATCCACCTCGTCGACGATGGCGAAGGCGTGCCCGCGCTGCACCATGTTCTGGAGGCTGTACTCCATGTTGTCGCGCAGATAGTCGAAGCCGAATTCGTTGTTGGTGCCGTAGGTCACGTCGGCGGCGTAGGCCGCGCGCCGATCTTCCGGCGCCAGGCCGTGTACGATGATCCCTACCGAGAGCCCGAGGAACTCGTAGATGCGCCCCATCCATTCCGCGTCGCGGCGCGCCAGATAGTCATTGACGGTGACGACGTGCACGCCCTTTCCGGCGAGCGCATTGAGGTAGACGGGGAGCGTTGCCACGAGGGTCTTGCCCTCGCCGGTCTTCATCTCCGAGATCGAACCCTCGTTCAGCACCATGCCGCCGATCAGCTGAACATCGAAATGGCGCTGGCCAAGCGTCCGCTTGGCGGCCTCCCGGACGGTGGCGAAGGCGTCCGGTAGCAGGTCGTCGAGCGTCCGCCCGTCGGTATATTGCTTCCGGTATTCCTCGGTCTTGGCTTTGAGTTCGGCGTCGCTCAGCTTTTCGAAGGCCGGCTCCAGACCGTTGATAGATTTGACCAGCGGGGCGTAGCGCTTCAGCCGGCGGTCGTTCGCCGATCCAAACAGCTTCCGGCCGAAATTGCCCAAGCTCAGCATGATTGTCCTTCCTGGTCGCCGGGACGATGTCGGAACCGCTCTTGGGTTACGGCTTCGCGCGGCGCGGCACTTCAATGGGGTGGCGACGACCGTACGAGATCGGCTCCCGGCAGTGGACTGCGGGACCTGCGACAGATAAGAACGGGCCAAAGGTCTGTCAACGCTGGCGCTTGGGCCGAATCCCGCTGTGCCGCACCCCATCAAGGAGTTCCCATGGCCGGTATGTCAAGGATCGGCGCAGCCGCGTCGGCTGTCCTTCTGTTGCTCAGCTTTGGCGCACCATCTGCCGTCGCCCAGGAGGCCGGCGAGGCAGCTGCCGCAGAAGCTCCCGTGCCGATGCGCGATCCAAACGCGGTGGTCGCACGCGTCGGCGACTATGAGATAACCGAGAGCGACGTTGAACTCGCCGCGGAGACCTTCGCCGGGGAGTTGGCCAATGTGCCCGAGGATCAGCGCCGGAGCGTCATGATCGACGCGGTGGTCAATTTGCAGCTTATGGCGCAGGCCGCGCAAAAGCAGGGCCTTGACCAGACCGAAGAATTCGCCAGGCGGGTCGAGTTTCTCAGGTTGCAGGCCTTGCGCAATGCCTTCATTCAAGAAGCTGTTCTGGAGCCCATGACCGACGAGGATGTGCAGGCCGGCTACCAGACTTTGGTCGTCGACACACACAACCCACAGCCCACAATCCGCGCGCGGCACATTCTGGTGGAAACGAAGGAAGAAGCGGAGGGGATCATCGAAGAGCTCAACGGCGGCGCGGTGTTCGAGGAACTGGCGACCCGGTCGAAAGACCCCAACGGTCAGAGTGGCGGCGATCTCGGCTTCTTCCCCCGTGGCCAGATGGTGAAGCAGTTTGAAGATGTGGCATTTGCTCTACAGCCCGGAGAGGTCACCAAGGAGCCCGTGCAAACTCAGTTCGGTTGGCATGTCATCAAGGTCGAAGAGACGGGCGTGACGGAGCCGCCGACATTCGAACAAGTTGAGCAGGAATTACGCAGCTACCTGATGCGGCAGAGGTTCGAGACGGTCATTGGTGAGCTTCGTGAGGAATCCACCGTTGAGATCATCGCTGCGCCGGCGATGGGGGCGGGCGGCGAAGAACAGCCGGCCGCTGAAGAGCCCGCATCTACCGAAAACGCCCAATGACACTGCGTAACGGTGGGTAAGGTCTCACCCTTCGCCCCGTCCGTTTACCCGGATCTGCCGGCGCTTGCCGGCGTTCGCCTGGCAACCGCGGAAGCCGGCATCCGCTATCGCGGTCGCACTGACCTGCTGCTCGTCGTGTTCGACGAGGCGGCGACGGTTGCCGGCACCTTCACCAAGTCGCGTTGCGCGTCGGCGCCGGTGGACTGGGACCGCGAGAAACTTGCCGGCGGCAAGGCGAGGGCGCTTGTGGTCAATTCCGGCAACGCCAATGCCTTCACCGGCATGAAGGGTCGCCAGGCCGTCGAGGCAACGGTCGCGGCAGCGGTGGCGGCGACCGCCTGCGAAGAGGATGAGGTCTTCCTGGCATCGACCGGCGTCATCGGCGAGCCGCTCGACCCCGCACCTTTCGCTGCTCATCTCGCTCTGTTGGCGACGAAGGCCGAACCCGGCGGTTTTGTGGATGCCGCGCGCGCGATCATGACGACCGACACCTTTCCCAAAGTGGCGACACGGCGCGTCGTCACAGACGGCGGCGAGGTGGTGATCAACGGCATTGCCAAGGGTTCCGGCATGATCGCACCGGACATGGCGACCATGCTTGCCTTCATCTTCACCGACGCGGCGATCGGCCAGCCGGCGCTGCGATCGGCCCTGTCGGACGCAGTGGCGGAAACGTTCAACGCCATCACCGTCGACAGCGATACGTCCACGTCCGACACCGTGCTCGCCTTCGCCAACGGCAAGTCGGCCGAGGGCGGCGCCACGGTGCTAGACGCCGATGCGGACGCGCTTGCTGCCTTTCGCGCAGCGCTCAGCGAAATCTGCCGTGATCTCGCCCACCAGATCGTGCGCGACGGCGAAGGCGTCTCCAAATTCGTCGAGGTGCAGGTGACGGGCGCGGAAACCGACGCCTCAGCCAGGCGCGTGGCGCTTTCCATTGCCAACTCGCCGCTCGTCAAGACGGCGTTCGCCGGCGCGGATGCAAATTGGGGCCGTGTGGTGATGGCCGTTGGCAAGGCCGGCGAACCGGCGGATCGCGATCGCCTAGCAATTTGGTTCGGCCCGCACCGTGTGGCGGTGGAGGGCATGCGTGATCCCGATTACTCGGAAGATGCGGTCTCAGCCTATATGCAGAACGCCGAGTTGATGCTCCGCGTGGATATTGGGCTGGGGCGAGGTCAGGCGACGATCTGGACGTGCGATCTCACCGCCGACTACGTCGCCATCAACGCCGACTATCGCAGCTGAGCCGGGTTCTTAATGCCTCGTCTTCTGCTCGTCGCCGCCTGCGCGCTCGTCGATCCGGACAAGCGCGTGCTCATTGCCCAGCGGCCCGAGGGCAAGTCCATGGCCGGCCTTTGGGAGTTCCCCGGCGGCAAGGTGGAGCCGCATGAAACCCCCGAAGAAGCGGTTATTCGCGAGCTTCGAGAGGAGCTTAGCGTCAGGGTTACCGAAGCGTGTCTGGCACCTTTGACCTTTGCCAGTCACAATTACGGAGAATTTCATATTTTGTTGCCACTCTTTGTTTGCAGACGGTGGGAAGGATGGCCTCAGCCGCAGGAGGCCCAGCAAATCAAATGGGTCAGGGCGAATCGGTTGCGCCAGTTTCCGATGCCCGCTGCGGACGAGCCGTTGATTAGTCACCTGACCGATCTGCTGTGAGGTACGGAGGGGTTGTGATCCAGCGTTTGAGCCCGAGGAGGATTTGGTCCGACGAGAGCGCCGCGACGGCGATCGAGTACGGGCTTGTCTCTGGTATCATCGCCGTTGCGATCATTGGTATTTCGGCGACCGGCGGGTCGCTGTCGACGCTATACGACAGGCTTCTGGTTATTCTTAACTATCTCTAAATCGGCGTTCGGCGACACGGCTCGGCTGGGCATGCAGAGACCGTCGCGCTACTTCCGCTCATCATTTCCCAGGACCGCCGCCAGGCTCACTTGGCCTGAGCCGCGCCGCGCCGGCTGTTGCTGGCTTTCGTGCGGCGCCCATCCAGACAGGAAGACAATCTCAAAGCTGGCGCGGATGCGCCCGTCCGCATCGCTGAACCGCTCGGCATAGATCTCCGCCGCGCGCAGGAAGAGCTGGCGGCCCGGCGGTCGCCGGTTGCGCTCAATAAGAACGCTCGTCGCGCCCATCGCTCTGAGGTCGCGCAGCAGGTCGAAGGCGGAGCCATAGCGCACGGTCACGAGATCGCGGTCGGCGACCGGCAGCGCGAAGCCGGCCCGCTGCAGGAGCGCACCGAGATCGCGCGTGTCGGCGGTGGGGAGGACGCGCGGCGACGCACCGCCGCTAAGCTTCGTCTCCGCGGCCACCAAAGCGTCGCGCAGCTCAGCCAAGGTCTCACCGCCGATCATCGCAGCAAGAAACAGGCCGTCAGGCTTCAGCGCCTGGCGGATCTGAATGAGCGCGCCGGGGAGGTCGTTCGCCCATTGCAGCGCCAGCGCTGACGCAAAAAGGTCGAGCGAGGCAGCACGAAACGGCAGCGCTTCTTCATCGCCGACTGCGCCTGAGGCACCAGCGCCGCTGAGCACGGCGTGGCAGGCTTCGAACCGATGGACCGTGCCGACCTTGCCTGTGGCGAGGAGCGCCTTCGCAAAGGCCGCGCTCTGCCCCCCCTGCGCGATCGCGGTCGCGAAGCGCCGCTCCGTCGCACCGAGCCGCTCCGCCAGATCATCCACCGTTCGCGTCATCAAGAAATCCGGGCGCACTGCACCGAGCCGGGCGGCCCTGGCGAGGCGGCGACGCAGAAGTGCCTTGTCGGTGACGTTGGTGACCATGGTCCGGGATGACCGTGCTTCTCAGCCGCGATACCATGGCGGCATGCCGGCGCTCAAACTTGCAGCTCAGTTCACGGACCTGCGGCGCTTGCCGCGCATGGCCGCTGATCTTGTTCTGCCGCCGACGTGCCCGGGGTGCGGCGGGGCCGTCGGCGGTCGCGATGGGCTATGCGCGGGATGCTGGGCAGCGATCCGCTTCATCGCGCCGCCGCTCTGCCCGGTCTACGGCACGCCCTTCAGCTACGAGATGGGCGAGGGGATCGTCTCCGCCGAAGCACTTGCCGATCCGCCGCCCTTTCGCCGGGCGCGCTCGGCGGCGCTCTACAGCGACACCGCGCGCCAGCTTGTGCATCATCTCAAATATTACGACCGCCACCACGTCGCCGAACTGATGGCGAGCGCAATGCGCCGCGCCGGCCACGAGCTTCTGGCGGATTGCACGCTGATCGTGCCGGTGCCCCTCTATCGCTGGCGATTGTGGAGCCGCCGCTTCAATCAGTCGGCGCTGCTTTCGGAGAAGCTCTCCAAGCTCTCTGGAATCCCACATAATCCGCTTGTTTTGCAGAGGATTAAGCAGACGCGCCAACAAGTCGGTCTAAGCGCCACACAGCGTCGCGATAACGTGCGCGGCGCCTTCCGCGTCGCCGATCGCCTGCGGTTCCATGTCGCGCAAAGCAACGTTCTGGTGGTCGACGACGTCTACACCTCAGGCGCCACGGCAAAGGCGGCAAGCCGCGCACTGCTGCGCGCCGGGGCGGCCGCAGTCGACGTGCTGACCTTCGCCCGTGTCGCCCGCTAAGCCACGGCGGGTCGGGCTGCCGGTTTTGGCAAAGCGCCGGCCAGTCGCTATATCATGAGACGTTCCGTCGAAACTGAGCGCTATATGACTGACTCGAAAGGCATATCTAAGTCGGCAAAGGCCGCGGACGTGATCGTGTATACGCGCCGTTTCTGCGGATTCTGCACGGCAGCAAAGTCGCTGCTCGCCGACAGGGGAGTCGCTTTCCACGAGATCGACGCGACAGGCGACCCTGAGAAACGCAACGAGATGATCACCCGCTCCGGCCGCTACACCTTCCCGCAGGTCTTTATCGGAGCTCGCCATGTCGGTGGCTACACTGACCTTTATGCGTTGCAGGCAAGCGGCGAGCTGGACGATCTACTGACTGCATGAAGAGCGCCATGATATTCAAAGCGGCCTGCATTCAGCTTCAGTCCTCCACCGACGTAGGGGAGAGCATCGACGCGGCGGAGCGTCTCATCCGCGACGCCGCGGCCGCCGGTGCCGACTACGTGCAGACGCCAGAGATGACCAACATCGTGGAGCGCCGCCGCACCGCGCTCGCCGAAAAGATTGCGCTTGAGGAGGACGATCCGGCCGTGCGGCGCTTCTCGGCGCTTGCTGCCGAGCTTGGGATTATCCTCCATATCGGTTCGCTGGCGTTGAAGACGCCTGATGGCAAGATCGCCAATCGGGCGTTTGTCTTCGGTCGTGACGGCCATGTGCTGGCGCGCTACGACAAGATCCATCTCTTCGATGTCGACCTGCCGGGTGGGGAGAGCTGGCGGGAATCGGCGATCTATAGCCCGGGCGATCGTGCGGTGGTGGCGGATTTGCCGTGGCTCAGGCTCGGCGTCTCGATCTGCTACGACGTGCGCTTCCCACAGCTCTATCGCGCCCAGGCGCATTGCGGCGCCGCCGTGCTGACGGCGCCGGCCGCCTTTACCCGCCAGACCGGCGAGGCGCATTGGCATGTGCTGCAGCGCGCCCGCGCCATCGAGAACGGCGCTTTCGTCATCTCCGCCGCGCAAGCCGGGCAACACGCCGACGGCCGCGAGACCTACGGCCATTCCATCATCGTGGCGCCGTGGGGCGAGGTGCTGGCGGAGGCGGGCGGCGACGGTCCCGAAATCATCGCCGCCGACATCGACCCGGCGCAATCCGCGCAGGCGCGGCAACGCATTCCCTCGCTCAAGAACGAGAGGCCCTTTGCGCTTCCTGAGACGGCGGAACCTCCGGCGATGAGGTCGGCGTCGTGATTCGCTACACGCTCACATGCCCCGACCAGCACGAATTCGAGGCCTGGTTCTCCAACGGCGACGCTTTCGAAGCGCAGCGAGCGGACGGGCTTCTGAGCTGTCCGGTCTGCGGCTCCACGGATATCGATCGCGCGCTGATGGCGCCGGCCGTCTCCACCTCGCGGCGCAAGGAAAGCCGCCTGAGCGCTACGCACGGGGACGCATCGGGGGACGCCGCAGGAGACGCAACTGATGCACCGCGTCTTGCCGCCAACGTTCCCGAGCCCGCGGCGGCGCCCAAAGAAGTTATAAATGCGCTCCGCAAGCTGCGTGAACACGTGACCAAGAACGCCGACTATGTCGGCAAGAAGTTCGCCGAAGAGGCGCGAAAGATTCACTACGAAGAGGCGGAGAAGCGCGGCATCTACGGCGTGGCCACCAAAGAGGACGTCCGCGCACTGGCGGAAGAGGGGATTGAGTTCCACCCGCTCCCCACACTGCCTGAGGACAAGAACTAGCTCTCAGTCCATCACGTTCGCGTAGGGGGTCTTGCCGCAGGCGCGCCGCGGGAAGATTGTCGGTCAGCTTCGAGAAGGAGACCGAAGATGAGACGGTATGCGAAGGCCGCGGCGGCAGCCGCGCTGGCGACCGCTTGCATCGGAGGCCAGTCTGCGATCGCGGCAGAGCCAGAAAAGATCGTGCTCGCCGGCGGCTGCTTCTGGTGCATGGAAGAGGCCTACGAGAAGATCCCCGGCGTTCTGTCGGTCGTCTCCGGCTATACCGGCGGCGGCGCCGACGATGCGAGCTACCGGAAGGTCCTGACCGGACGAACCGGGCATTACGAGGCCGTGGAGATCGAATACGACCCCACCGCAATCAGCTATGCGGAGCTCATCGACGCGTTCTGGATGAACATCGACCCGTTCGATTCGAAGGGGCAGTTCTGCGACAAGGGCACGCAATATCTGAGTGCCATCTTCTTTGAGGACGAGGAGCAGAAGGCGCTGGCGGAATCCACCAAGGCGGAGGTCGAGTCGCGGTTCGGGCAATCGGTCGCGACCGAAATTTTGCCGGCTGAGGCTTTCTATCACGCCGAAGAGAAGCACCAGGATTTCTACAAGACCAACGCGGCGCACTACAAATTCTACAAGTTTGGGTGCGGGCGCCCACAACGCCTGGAGGAACTCTGGGGCAAGCCGGAGGCTTAAACTGCGCTAGCTGTCCCGGTCTGGGACAGTGGCAGGCCTGCAACGCCGCGCCGCTGCTTGCCGGGATGAGGAGCCGACGAATTGCCTTGCAACCGAGGCGCGGGGTATTGTGAGGCAGAAGCGGCCGCTTGATGGGGGAGCAAAGTTCAGTGGATAGACGGCATTTCCTGACCGGATCGGCGTGCGTGCTTCTGGGCGCCTGCACGGCCGGCGGTACGATGGGCACGCTGGCCTACGCACCGAGCGAGGGCTCCGGCCTGCTGGTCCCCAAGACCAACGAGCCGTTCCGCGTCAAGCCGGTCAACCTCTCCCAGATCCCGATGCAGTACCGCCGGCAGGTGGTGCGCAATCCCACCGACGAAAAGCCCGGCACGATCGTCGTCGATCCAGGCCAGCGCTTCCTCTATCTGGTCGAGGAGGATGGCCGCGCCCGGCGTTACGGCATCGGCGTCGGTCGCCAGGGCTTTGGCTGGAACGGCACTGCGCGCATCCGCGCCAAGCGTAAATGGCCGAAATGGTTCCCGCCGAAGGAGATGCAGGAGCGCGACGAACGCGCCCGCCAATTCGCCAATGGCATGGATGGCGGTCCGGAGAATCCGCTCGGCGCACGCGCGCTCTATCTATTCCAGGGCGGCCGCGACACGCTCTACCGCATTCACGGCACGGCGGAGCCGCGCTCCATCGGCCGCGCCGTCTCGTCGGGCTGCATCCGCATGCTCAATGCCGACGTGATCGATCTTTATGACCGCGTGCCGATGGGCACCAAGGTCGTGGTGCTGCCGGCCTCCAGCCCGATCGCCCGGATTGGCCAGGCGCTGAGGAGTGAAGATTCGGGTTGGCGCAACAGCATTCGCCGGCTCTCCGGTCAGCCGCCGGCGTGATCGGCGACGCACGAAAGCAGATCGAGCCGGCCGTCGCGCCGGCTCTTTCTTTTTCGGCCTTGCGCACTACACAATAGGCTCGTTCGGCATCACGGCGCGGGGAGGCGAATCCATGCGGATGGCTGCAACGATCGTCTCGCTGCTTGGCCTGATGGCGATAGCGGCGCCGCCGGCCTTGGCTGACACAAGCTGCCGCGGTGGACAGAGCTTTGCCGCCTGGCTCGGCGAGTTCCGCAGCGAAGCGGCGCGCGCCGGCATCTCGCAGCAAAGCCTCGCGGCGCTGGACGGCGTGTCCTTCCAGGATCGCATCCTGAAGCAGGATCGCGGTCAGCCGAGCCTGTCGCAGAGCTTCCTCGACTACGCTGATCGCGTCGTATCAGCGGAGCGACTGTCGCGCGGACGGGCGCTTCTGAAGACGCACGCCCGCACCCTCGACGCGGTGAAGCGCGACACCGGCGTTCAGGGAGCCGTCATCGTGGCGCTGTGGGCGCTTGAGACGGATTACGGCGGCTTCATGGGCAACACGCCGCTCCTCAATTCCCTCGCCACGCTCGCTTATGATTGCCGGCGGCCCGATCTGTTCCGCGCCGAGCTGACGGATGCGTTGCACATCCTCGATCGCGGCGACCTGACGCTCGCCCAGCTTAAGGGCTCATGGGCGGGAGCGGTCGGCCATATGCAGTTCACCCCGTCGAACTACTTGAAGCACGCCACCGACTTCGACGGTGACGGACGCCGCGATCTTGTCGGCAGCGTGCCCGATGCGCTTGCCTCTGCCGGGCGTTTCATCCGTTCGCTCGGCTGGCGGCCGAACGAGCCGTGGCTTGATGAGGTGCGCGTCGCCGACACAGTTCCCTGGTGGGAGGCGGCGCGCGCGATCTTCCGCGAGCGTGCGTTCTGGGATGCGGTCGGCGTGCGCCGCGCCGACGGTAGCGCGCTCCCCGCCGACGATGTGCCCGCGGCGCTGATCCTGCCCATGGGGCGGCTCGGCCCGGCCTTTCTCGCCTACCAAAACTTCCCGATCTTCTGGGAGTGGAACAACAGCTCCAACTACATTCTCGCCGCCGCCTATCTCGCCACCCGGATCGACGGCGCCCCTCGCTTAAACCGTGGCAATGCGCCGCCGATCCTCAGCGTCAAAGACATGCGCGAAGTGCAGGAGCGGCTGAACGCCATGGGCCACGAAGCCGGCACGCCGGACGGGCGGCTCGGCGAGGTGACGCGCGCCGCCGTGAAGCGGGCGCAGAATGACCTCGGCCTGCCGGCAGACGGCTACCCGACAGCGGAGCTGTTGAAGAGGCTACGGAGACGTTAGCGGCTGCGCGACAGCGCCAGCCACAGGCCGCCGCCGACCAGAAAGCCGCCGCTGATCCGCGACAGCCATTTGATGTGCGTCCGCGTGAGACGCCGGCCCGCGCCGCCGACCAGAACGGCGTAGGCGCCGTCGGAGAGCGACGCCACCGCCACCGCAGTGACGCCCATGATGGCGACTTGCTGCGCATAGGGGGTGGCCGGGTCGATGAATTGCGGGATGAAGGCGCTGAAGAAGACCAGCGTCTTGGGGTTGCTGACCGCCACCAGAAAGCCTTGCAGCAGAAACCCGCCGCGCGGCGGTGGGCCGGCGCGCATGTCGCCAGAGGACGCTCTTGTTCTCAAAAGCCCGATGCCGAGCCAGATCAGGTAAGCGGCGCCGGCAAGCCGCACCCATTCGAACCACCAGCCAAGTGCTGCGATCAGCGAGGCAAGGCCGAAACCGACCAGCGCGATCATCAGCGCGATGCCAAGCTGCGTCCCGGCGACATTAAGGAGCCCGGCGCGCGTTCCGTGGCTCAAGCTGTTGGCGACGATCAGCGTCACCGACGGCCCCGGCACCACCATGATGACGATGCAGGCGGCGAGATAGGCGAGGTAGAGCTCAAGGGCCATGGCGCTTAATGCGCTTCGGCAAAGCCGCGCTTCTTCAAGAGCGCGTCCGGGTCGGGCATGCGACCGCGAAAGCGCCGATAGGCGTCGGCTGGCTCATGCAGATACCCGGTGGAGAGCACGGTCTCCTTGAGCCGCTCCGCCGTCGCCGCATCGAAAATGTCGCCGGCCTCCTGGAACGCCGCAAAGCCGTCCGCGTCGAGCACCTCCGACCAGAGATAGCTGTAGTACGCGGCGGAATAGGCGTCGCCGGCGAAGACGTGCTGGAAGTGCGTCGGGCGATGGCGCATCACGATCGCATCGGGCATGCCGATGCGCTGGAGAGCCGTGCGCTCGAATGTCGTTACGTCGAGAGCCTGCGGGTTGGGCTCCAGATGGAAGTCCAGGTCGACCAATGCCGAGGCGACATATTCCACCGTGGCAAAGCCTTGATCGAAGGTGCGGGCCGCAAGGAGCCGCTCAAGCATCTCCGCCGGCATCGGCTCGCCGGTCTCGTAATGTAAGGCAAAGCGGCCGAGCACCTCCGGCTCCTCCAGCCAATGCTCATAAAGCTGCGAGGGGAATTCCACGAAGTCGCGCGCGACATTGGTGCCGGCGAGCGAACGGTAGGTCACGTCGGACAGGAGCCCGTGCAGCGCGTGCCCAAACTCGTGGAAGAGAATGCGTGCATCCATGAAGCTGAGGAGCGTCGGCGCGCCGTCCGCGCCTTTGGAAAAGCTGGCCACATTGGCGATGATCGGGCGGATGTCGCCGGCGAGCTTCTCCTGCGGGCGAAACGCATTCATCCACGCGCCGCTGCGCTTAGACGGCCGAGCGAAATAGTCGCCGAGGAAGAGCCCGACATGGCGGCCGTCACGGTCGCTCACCTCCCAGACACGGACGTCGGGATGATAGACGGGAATGTCGTGCCGCTCGGTGAAGGCGAGGCCAAAGAGCCGGTGGGCGGTGTCGAACGCCGCCGCAATCATTTTGTCGAGCTGCAGATAGGGCTTCAGCGCGCCTTCGTCGAAATCGAACTCGTCTTTCCGCCGACGCTCGGCGTAGTAGCGCCAGTCCCAAGGCGCGAGCTCGAAGTTGCCGCCCTCCGCTTGGATCATGCTCTGCAGCACGTCAGCGTCGGCGAGCGCCTTGTCGCGCGCCGGCGTCCACACTCTGTTCAGGAGGTCGAGCGCTGCCTCCGGCGTCTCAGCCATCGTGTCGTCGAGGCGGAAATGCGCGAAACTTTTGAAGCCCAGCAAAGCGGCACGCTCGGCGCGAAGCGCCACCATCTCCGCGATGATCGCCCGATTGTCGGTGTCGCCGTCGTTCTCGCCACGCGCAATCCACGCCTTGAAGGCGATCTCGCGCAAATCGCGGCGGCTGGAGAATTGCAGAAACGGCTCCACAGAGGAGCGCGCCAGCGTGATGACGTGCTTGCCCGCCATGCCGCGATCGTCTGCGGCGCGCGCAGCCGCTTCGATAAGCGATGCGGGAAGGCCGGCCAGGTCCGCTTCGCCGTTAAGCACCAGCGCATAGGCGCGCTCGTCGGCGAGCACATTCTGGCTGAACTGCGTGCCGAGCACGGCGAGCCGTTCGGTGATCTCCGCCAGCCGTTTGCGCTTGTCGGGCGGCAGCGCCGCTCCCTGCCGCACGAACGCTTTGTGCGTCCGTTCAAGCAGGCGCGCTTGCTCAGCCGTCAAGCCGAGCGCCGGCTCACTTGCCTTAACCGCATCGACCCGCGCGTAAAGCGCAGCGTCCAGATAGATCGCGGCGCGATGCTTGGCGAGCACCGGCGCGATGTCGCGTTCGATCGCTTCAAGCGCGTCGTTCGTGTGCGCGCCGGTCAGGTTGAAGAACACCGACGCAACACGCCGCAGCTCTTCGCCGGCGCGCTCAAGCGCCTCGACCGTGTTCTCAAATGTCGGTTCCGTATCCGCGCCGCTGATCGCTTCGATCTCCGCGCGATGCGCCGCAAGCGCGCGGTCGAAGGCTGGACGGAAATGCTCCGGATGGATGTCGGCGAACGGCGGCGACGCGAACGGCGTGGTCCACGTGGCCAGAAGCGGATTACTGTCACTCATTTGTAAAGTACCTGCGTGTGCGGGTCGGCCAACCCGCCATCACGCTCAGAGCTTCGGCGGGGAAGGGGGCTCCTCTTCCATTAGGACGGCGCGTGTCCAGTCGGAAACCTCTTTTTCGAGCCAAGCGTCGAGCTTGGCCAAGTGCGCGTCGGAGAGATGAGGCGTGGCAGCGGCGCGCACCGCTTTCGCCCCTAACGCGAAGCCATGGCGGAAGCCCACCTCCGTGTAGAACTCCCGCCATTCCTCGTCGTGCTTAATGGTCATGCTCGGCCTCCCGCCAGTCTCCAGATCGCGCGGAGCATAGCGGAGTCGCGCGCTGCGTGCGACCGGGGGCCCCGAATGGGGTTACTCAGATTGATCGGCCAGCCGGGCGAGGCTCTCCTCGCGTCCCAGAGCCACCAAAACCTCGAAAATGGAGGGCGATGACGCGCTTCCCGTGAGCGCGGCCCGCAGCGGCTGCGCAATCTGGCCGAGTTTGACGTCTTCGGTATGCGCGAAGTGCCGCACGGCCTGCTCCAGGTCGGCGCTGGCCCACGGCACATCCTTGACCGATTCGGCCAGCCGACCGAGCCGGCCGCGGGCATCGGCATCCAAGAGCGCCGCCGCCTTCTCATCCATGGAAAGCGGGCGTTCACGCACCAGAAACGCTGCACCATGCATCAGATCGACCAGGGTCTTGGCGCGTTCTTTCAGCTGCGGGATCAGGCTGAGAAGCCGTTCGCGGGTCTCGCCGGCAAGCCGCGCGGCGAATTCCGCGCCGCCTTCCACATCCGGCAGGATCGCCTCCAGCTGGGCCAGGAGTTCCGCGTCGTCGCTGGCGCGGATGTAGTGACCGTTGACGTTCTGCAGCTTGTTGAAGTCGAAGCGCGCCGCACCTTTGTTGACCGCGTCGAGGTCGAACCAGGTGATCGCCTCTTCAGTTGAGAAAATTTCGTCGTCGCCATGCGACCAGCCAAGCCGCGCCAGATAATTGCGCAACGCCTCCGGCAGATAGCCCATGGCCCGATAAGCTTCGACGCCGAGCGCGCCATGGCGTTTGGAGAGCTTGGCGCCGTCGGGTCCGTGAATCAGCGGGATATGCGCCCAGATCGGGGTCGGCCAATCCATGGCATCGTAGATGAACGACTGCCGCGCCGCGTTGGTGAGATGGTCGTCGCCACGAATGACATGCGTGACGCCCATGTCGTGGTCGTCGACGACCACGGCATGCATGTAGGTCGGCGCACCGTCGGCGCGTAGGATGATGAAATCGTCGAGGTCCTTGTTGGGAAAGCTGACGCGGCCCTGCACGCGATCCTCAATGACCGTCTCGCCGTCGCGCGGCGCTTTGATGCGGATCACCGGATCGACGCCCGCCGGCGCGTCGGCCGGATCGCGGTCGCGCCAGGGGCCGTCATAGCGGGCGAAGCGCCCCTCGGCTTTGGCTTTGTCGCGCATGGCGGCGAGCTCTTCAGGCGTCTCGTAAGCGCGATAGGCGCGGCCGCGCGCCACCAGCTCCTCCGCCACCTCGCGATGGCGCTCGGCGCGCGCGAATTGCGACAGCGGCTCGCCCTCCCAGTCGAGGCCGAGCCATGTCAGTCCTTCGATGATTGCGGCGATCGCCGCATCGGTGGAACGCGCGCGGTCGGTGTCCTCGATGCGCAGAAGCATCGTCCCGCCGGTATGCTTGGCGTAGAGCCAGTTGAAGAGCGCCGTGCGCGCCCCGCCGATATGCAGGAATCCGGTGGGCGAGGGGGCGAAGCGGGTGACGACGGGCGAGGACATGCGCCCTACCTAGAGCATGATCCCGAAAAGTGGAATCCGGTTTTCGGATAAGATCATGCTCCAAACAAAGAGATAGATCGTTGGCGCGATTCAACGAAGCGCGGCAACGATCTAGCCCGGATGACACGAAAGCGGAATGCGTCGTGACCTCCTCTTGGGCTTCCGTATTGCATTAGCGTCGATGCCGTATTACATAGCCGCCATGAAGACTTTGACCGTTCGGTTGCCCGATGCGCTGGCAAACGCAATTGAAGCGGAATCACGTAGACGTGGCGTTTCGAAATCGGACATCGTCCGTGAGCGGCTTCTGCGCGAGCCGAATGCGGAAGCGGGTACGACATCGTTTGACGAGATCGCCGATCTTGTTGGCGCTGTCGACGGTTCGCCACGCGATCTGAGCGGCCGCAAGAAAGCGTATCTTCGTCACTGGGGCTATGGCCGCGACAATCGTCGCTGACGCCAGCTTCTTGGTCGCGCTTCTCGCCGGCCGAGACCATCACCACGGCTGGGCGGCAGCCCAGGCTCGCGAACGTCCGCCACCTTGGCACACCTGCGAAGCCGCGCTGTCGGAAGCGTTCTTTCTGCTGGGTCCAGGCGGCGCGCCGGTCCTTTCAGATCTGCTTCGCCGTCAAGCGTTGCGATCCTCGTTCAGTCTTACGGAGAACCTGGACGCCGTCCTTGCACTCATCGGGAAGTATTCGCGTCTGCCGATGAGTTTGGCGGATGCGTGTCTCGTGCGAATGACGGAGACAATGCCCGAGCCTATCATCCTGACGACCGATGCCGACTTTCGTATCTACCGGCGCCACAGCCGTATGATCGTGCCTTGCGTCCTCCCGACCGATTGACGTGTCGCCTGGTCGGGCGACTAGGCGGGGCCCTCGCTAAAGCACCGCCTGCACCAAGAACATGACCACGCCCATGGCGATGATGAAGCCGCTCTCGGTGTAGACCGCATACATGCTCTTCTTGGCGAACATGCCGCCGGAGAAGATCAGCGCCGCAAGCGCAAGCACAACCAGAATGATCGTCAGCAAAGCCTCGTTAGCGGCGGTGACACCGAACACCCAGGCGAGCAGGAAGATGCCGATGAGCTGCGTCACCATCGCGCCGACCGGCATGTCGCTGGCGGCCCCGAGCTCTACGCCGACGCCCTCCGCCCATTTCTTGCCGAAGAGCATGGGCGAGTACCAGAGCCAGCCGAGCAGGAACGACAGGATCGTGCCGACAATGACCGCAAGCCAGCTGACGTTGGCGGTGATTTCCTGCATGTCGTCCCCCTATTTGATCAGACAATTAATTAATGATCGCGTGAATTAATAAATTGCCCGGGCCTGCTGTCAAGGCGGGACGAGGCGGGCATCGTCGCGGAACCCGCAATCAGGAATTGCATCAAGCCGGGCGTAGGCTCATGATTGTCGACGCGCTCGGCCGCATTACATTTGGGCGAGCGCGGGGAGCGGGCGCGTTGGGAGTGCGTATCATGCCCGATCTGATCGAGAGCTATTCCATCTCGCGCCGCGATGTGTTGGTCGCCGCCGCCTTGGGCGGCGGTGCTGTGGCGTTCGGCTATTGCGGCAGCGCGCTCGCACTTGCCGATGCCGTTGCGCCGACGGGCGACACGGAGCTCTACAATTGGGTCGTCATCGCCGCCGACAACAGCGTGACGCTGCGCATTGCGCAAATGGAGATGGGGCAGGGCGCCATCACCGCCATGGCGCAGCTTCTCGCGGAGGAGCTTGAAGCCGATTGGGCAGGCATCCGCACGGAGTTCATCTCCATCGCGACCCACAGACGACGCAACAAGGTCTATGGCCGGACGCGCACGGCGGCGAGCCTCGGCGTCAAGCTCTCAGAGCAGCTTCTGCGCACTGCGGGTGCGCAAATCCGCATGATGTTGGTTACAGCCGCAGCGGCGCGGTTCGGTGTGCCGGCGGTCGAGCTGGTCGCCAGGGACAGCGCCATTCATCATCCCACCACCGGCCGAAAACTGCTCTACGCCGAGCTTGCGGGAGATGCCGCGCGCGTCCCACCGCCTGACCCGGCGACGCTCCGCCTCAAGGCACCGCAGGACTGGAAGCTTGTCGGCAAGCCGCTAGCCCGCCTCGACGTGCCCGCCAAGACAGACGGAAGCGCGATCTATGGGATCGACGTGTCCCTTCCGGGCATGAAGCACGCGGCGATCGCCATGAGCCCGGTGGTTGGCGGCAAGCTGGCGTCGCATGACGCTGAAGCCGTGCTGGCTCAGCCAGGCGTGCACGCCGTCGTACCGGTCGGGGAGGACGCGATTGCGGTCATCGCCGACGATTGGTGGCAGGCGAGAACCGCCCTCGACGCAATGCCGATTGAGTGGCGCGGCGGGGCATACGCATCGCTCAGCAGCGAGACGATCCTGGCGGATCTACGGATGGGTCTCCAAGCCGAACCGGATATCGTGCTGCGCGACGATGGTGATGTCGGCGAGGCAATGCCGAAGGCGGCCAATCACTTGGAGGCGGAATACTTCGTTCCCTATCTCGACCACGCGCCGCTTGAGCCGATGAACGCCACGGCGCTCGTCACCGACGATCGCTTCGAGGTGTGGGTGCCGACACAGGTCCCGGAAACCGCGCTCAGCGTTGCCGCCGAGACGCTTGGTATGGATCCAAACAGCGGCGAGGTTCATCCCACCTTGATGGGCGGCGGCTTCGGGCGTCGCCAGAGTTCCGATTTCGTCCGCCAGGCCGCGCAAATTGCCAAGGCCATACCCGGCACGGCCGTCAAGCTTCTGTGGTCGCGGGAAGACACTACCCGGCACGGTCCGCTGCGCCCCGTCGCGTTATCGCGGTTTCGCGCAGCGCTTGATAGGAAAGGTACGGTCGCCGCCTGGTCGCACCGCATCGCAGCGCACTCAACCAGCCCCGTTGATTCCACCTATGGCGCGGATTCGCTGCTCTATGCGGTGCCGAACATGCGGGTGGAACTGGCCGTGCGCGAGCCGGTCATCCAAGCCGCACCCATGCGCGG
Organism: Afifellaceae bacterium; assembly: GCA_028284625.1. Classification (GTDB taxonomy): domain Bacteria; phylum Pseudomonadota; class Alphaproteobacteria; order Rhizobiales; family Afifellaceae; genus DASWJZ01. The sequence continues at coordinate 307,875 of JANQRH010000026.1, forward strand.
CGTCGCCTTCGCCATGAACTGTTTTGTGACGCAGAGCTTCGTTGACGAGCTGGCGGTGACAGCCGGGGCGGACGCTTATGCCTTCCAGCGTGCGCTGCTTGATCCGGCCAAGGCGGCGGACTACGTGCCGCCGAGCGTCTTCCCCGATTTCGACGGCTTGACGCCCGACGTGCGCGCCGCGCGGCTCCGCGCTGTGCTAGACGAGGCCGCCGACAAAGCCGGCTGGAGCGAACCTCTCGCAGCCGGGCGCGGGCGGGGGATCGCCGTCAACGAGGAAGGCACGTCCTACTTTGCTGCCGTCGTTGAGGTGACGCTCGACGGCGCCGGCTGGTTTAAAATCGACCGCGTAATCGTCGCCGCCGATCCAGGCTTCCTGGTCAATCCTGACATGGCCACCGCACAGGTGGAGGGCTCCGTCGCCTTTGGCCTGACCTCGGCGATCTATGGCGAGATCACCGTCCGCGACGGCGCCGTGGTTCAGAGCAATTTCGACGATTACCGGATGCTGCGACTGGACGAGATGCCCGACGTGGAGGTCCACTGGGTGTTGAACCGCGAGGTGTGGGGTGGCGTCGGCGAGCCGGCAACGGCTGCGGTCATTCCCGCGCTGACCAACGCCATCGCCAATGCCGGCGGTCCGCGCATCCGTTCGCTGCCGATCATGAACCACCGGATCGAAAGGCGCGTGCTGTGACGGCGACAACCCAAGACCGCACCGTCGTGCTGACGGTCAACGGCGAAAAGGTATCGCTGACTGCGCCGGGCGACATGCCGTTGCTGTGGGTCCTGCGCGACCGGCTCGGCCTTACGGGCACCAAATATGGCTGCGGCATCGGCGCATGCGGGGCTTGCACCGTGCATGTCGACGGCGCACCGACGCTGGCCTGCCAGACGTCGGTCAAGGCAATCGCCGGCGCACACGTGACCACGATCGAAGGCCTCTCACCAGACCGCGGCCACCCGCTGCAGCGCGCCTGGGTGGCGGAGCAGGTGCCGCAATGCGGCTATTGTCAGTCCGGCCAGATCATGCGCGCCGCAGCGCTTCTGGCCCGCAACCCTGAGCCGTCGCGCGGCGAGATCGCCAAGGAGATGCGCGCCAATATCTGCCGCTGCGGCACCTATCTCAGGATCGTGCGGGCGATTGAGCGCGCCGCGCGCGACGCCTAGCCGCTCCGCCGATACCATTTTCGTTGAAGGTTGGACCGCCGCCGGTGGGTCGTGTAAGGCCGAACCCCGCAGGGGATTCTGACTATGGCGACTGATAACGGCGTGGTGGAAGAGACGGCTCGTGAAGCCGGGCTGGATTTTATTCGCGACATCATCCGCAGCGATCTTGAGTCCGGCCGCCACGCCGACATCGTCACGCGCTTTCCGCCTGAGCCGAACGGCTACCTACATATCGGCCACGCCAAGGCCATCTGCCTCAATTTCGGTGTCGCGGAGGAGTTCGGCGGTGCTTGCGCGCTGCGCTTCGACGACACAAACCCGGCCAAGGAAGAGCAGGAATATATCGACGCCATCATGGAGGACGTGCGCTGGCTCGGCTTCGATTGGGGCGAGCGGCTCTTTCACGCCTCCGACTATTTCGAGCAGCTCTATGACTGGGCGGAGCACCTCATCAAAGCGGGCGACGCCTATGTCGACGATCAGAGCCAGGAGGAAATGCGCGCCAATCGCGGCACGCTGACGGAGCCCGGCACCAACAGTCCCTATCGTGACCGCGGCGTGGAGGAGAACCTCGAACTCTTCCGCCGCATGCGCGCCGGTGAATTCGAGAATGGCGCGCGTGTGCTGCGCGCCAAGATCGACATGGGTTCCGGTAACATTAATCTGCGCGACCCGGCGCTCTATCGCATCGTCAACGCGCCGCACCCGCGCACCGGCACGACCTGGCACATCTATCCGAGTTATGATTTCGCCCACGGCCAGTCCGACGCCATTGAAGGCGTCACGCATTCGCTGTGCACCTTGGAATTCGCCGATCACCGGCCGCTTTACGATTGGCTGATCGACAAGCTGCCGGTGCCGTCGCGCCCAAGGCAGATTGAGTTCGCGCGGCTGAACCTCACGCACACGGTGCTCTCCAAGCGTGTGCTGACGGCGCTGGTGCGCGACGGCCATGTCGACGGCTGGGACGATCCGCGCATGCCGACGCTTGCCGGGCTGCGTCGCCGTGGCGTGCCGCCTGAGGCGATCCGCGCTTTTGTCAAGGCGATCGGCGTGTCGCGCGCCGACAATCTCGTCGATGTGGCGATGCTCGACCACGCCGTCCGCGACGTGCTGAACCGGACGGCGCTGAGGCGCATGGCCGTGCTGAAGCCGTTGAAGGTGGTGATTGAGAACTATCCGGAAGGCGACGGCGAGGAGCTGGAAGCCGTCAACAATCCGGAAGACCCAGACGCCGGCACGCGGCCGGTGCATTTCGGTCGCGTGCTCTACGTGGAGCGCGACGACTTCATGGAGGAGCCGCCCAAGAAGTTCTTTCGCTTGTCGCCGGGGCGGGAGGTGCGGCTGCGCTATGCCTATTTCATCACCTGCCGTGAGGTGGTGAAGGACGCATCGGGCGAGGTCATTGAGCTGCGCTGCACCTACGACCCCGAGACTCGCGGCGGCAACAATCCGCCTGACGGGCGTAAGGTCAAGGCGACGCTGCATTGGGTGTCGGCGGCGCGCGCCGCACCGGCGGAGGTGCGCTTGGTCGACCGCCTCTTCCTCGATCCAAGTCCCGACGCGTCCAACTTCGCCGCCGACATCAATCCGAACTCGCAAGAAGCGCTGACCGGCGCGATGATCGAGCCGGCCGCCGCAGCGGAGAACGACGACGCGCCGCTTCAGTTCGAGCGCCAGGGCTATTTCCGCCGCGATCGCGATTCCGTCCCCGGCAAGCCGGTCTTCGTGCGCACCGTCGGCCTGCGCGACAGCTTCGCCAAGGCGATGGCGAAGGGGTGAGGGCGCCACGCATTCCGCTCCCGCTCCAAGCGAAAGACGACCTTTGACTGACAGTCCTCACAACCTGCTGTAGCATGCGCTGAACGGCACGGCGGCTCTGGGGGGCACGTGGAGCAAGGCGGCGCGACACAGGCGCGGGAGGACGCGCGCGCACCGTTTGGCCTTAGCCCGGACGGTTGGCGGCGGCGGCTTGGCTGGCGCGCGGGCGACGGGCTGAGCACGCTCGCCGACAATTTCGAGCGCGAGCTTGCAGAGCGCGCCGGTTTCCAATGGCTGGCCGTGGCGTTCGGCGCTGGCGCGGCAATCTATTGTGTCTTGCCGCGTGAGCCGCACCTCTGGGCGCTTGCGGCGGCAACGTTTGTCTTCGCAGCGGCCGCGATCCTCTCCTATCAGCGCGGCACGACACTTCGCCTTGCGGTCGTGATCGCTCTTTTGCTTGCCGGTGCCACGGCGGCCAAGCTGCAGGTGGAGCGCCTCAACACACCGCATGTCGAAAGGCCCTTTGCGGTGGGGATCGTCGCGCGTGTAGTGGGCGTCGAGGATCGCGCTGATCTCCGCCCGCGCATTACGCTGGACCAGCTGACCACCGATGCGGATTGGGCCACGGAGCTTCTGCCGGCGCGGGCCCGTGTGACCATGGCGGAGCGCTACGAAGTGCCGCCGCTTGGCGCAACGATCGCCGCGCGTGGTCGGATGATGCCGGTACCGGGCCCGGTAGTGCCGGGCGGATACGATCCGCGCCGCGCGGCATTCTTCGACGGCATCAGCGGCAGTGGCTTCCTGTTCGGGGATTGGCATCTCGTCGCGCCGCCGCATTTCTCCGCCGATCTGGCGATCGACAAGATACGCGCGGCCATCGTGGAGCGCATTCGCGCCATCGAGCCCGGCCAGGCCGGCGCTGTGGCGGCGGCACTGCTGGTTGGCGAGCGCAGCTATATCGCAGCGCAGACCAAGGACGACCTGCGCCGCGCTGGCCTTGCTCATGTACTGGCGATATCCGGCATGCACATGATGCTCGTTGCCGGCACGGTCTTCTTCGCCACGCGCGCGCTGCTGGCCCTGTCTCCAAGTCTGGCGCTGACCCGTCCCATCCGAAAATGGGCCGCTGTGGCAGCGCTGATTGCCGCAACGGGCTACCTGGCGCTCTCCGGCGGCAATGTCGCAACGATCCGAGCTTTCGTGATGGCTGCGATCATCTTCTGCGCCGTGCTTCTCGATCGCCCGGCGATCTCGATGCGCAATCTGGCGCTCGCCGCCTTCATCGTCGTGGCGCTCCGGCCGGAAAGCGTCGTGGAGCCGGGTTTTCAGATGTCGTTCGGCGCTGTCGCGGCTCTCATCGCGGCGTGGGAAGCCTGGCGTGACCGCAAGAGGTCACAGCTAGGCGACGGCGACCTCACGCCCGGCTCGCGGTTCGCCCGTTTTCTCCGACGCGCGTTCATCGGCATTGCAGTGACGACACTGGTCGCCGGATTGGCGACGGCCCCTTACGCCGCTTTCCATTTTGAGCGCGTTGCGTCGTACAGCTTGCTCGGCAATCTTTTGGCCGCGCCCTTCGTTTCGGTGCTCATCATGCCGGCGGGTCTCATGACCTTGATCCTCATGCCCTTCGGACTGGAGGCTGCACCACTTCATGTCATGACGTGGGGGATCGACGCCCTGCTGGCGATAGCGGCGTGGGTAGCAGCCCTTCCGGGCGCGGAGATGCGGGCGCCGCCGATCGCCCCGACTGCGCTGGTGACCATCACGATCGGCCTCCTGTGGCTGTGTCTGTGGCGACGACGGTGGCGGCTCCTTGGCGCCGCGATCATTGTCGTCGGCCTTGGCCTCATCCCGGTTCTCGTCGATCGCCCCGAAATGATGGTGGCGCCCGACGGCAAGGCCGTCGCTGTCCGCGATGCCTCCGGCGTGCTTAGGGTCTCAGGCAGCCGCTCCGGCAGCTACACGGTGGAGCAGTTCTTCGACAAGGAGCCGATGGAGTCTCTCGCCGGCACGGAGTTGCGCGGCGGCGTGCGCTGCGATCCTACCGCCTGTCTGCTGGATGGGGCGGACGGCTTGCGTGTTGCGCATGTTCTCCAGCCGGCCGCATTTCACGAGGATTGCGCACGTGCGCATATCGTGGTGACGCCGCTTAAGGCGCCGACGAACTGTGCCGCCGCCTTGGTCGTCGACGCATCAGCGCTCACGCGCTTCGGCGCGCACGCCATGGACATCGCGATGGAAGAGGGCGCGCCGGTCGTCAATGTGCGGCGGGCGCGCTCCGCAGCGCCGCGCCCCTGGCAGGCCGGCGGCAACTAAAGTTCAGTAAGATCGCACGAGGCCGGAGAGCCGCCCCTGAATGCGCACCCGGTCCGGGCCGAAGATGCGCGTCTCGTAAGCCGGGTTCGCCGCCTCAAGCGCCACCGACGCGCCTTTGCGCCTTAGCCGTTTCAGCGTCGCCTCCTCGTCATCGATCAGCGCCACGACGATGTCGCCGGTATTCGCCGTGTCCTGCTTCTTCACGATGACGGTGTCGCCCTCCAGAATGCCCGCGTCGATCATCGAATCGCCGCGCACCTCCAGCGCAAAAAACTCGCCGCCGCCAAGCAGCTCCGCCGGCATGGAGATGGAATGGCTGTGGTTCTGGATCGCTGAGATCGGCACGCCCGCCGCGATGCGGCCCATGACCGGGACGGCGACGGAATCGTTTGCCGCTTCGCCGACATCCTTCGGCGCCTTGCCGAGCCGCCCTTCAATGACGTTGGGCCGGAAACCGCCGCGCCGCGCCGCCGCAAAGCTCGGATTGACCGCCTCCGGCAGCCTGAGCACCTCAAGTGCGCGCGCCCGATTCGGCAGCCGGCGAATGAAGCCCCGTTCCTCCAAAGCGGTGATCAGCCGGTGGATGCCCGACTTGGATCTGAGGTCGAGCGCGTCCTTCATTTCGTCGAAAGACGGCGGAATTCCGCTCTCTTTCAGGCGCTCGTTGATGAACATCAGGAGTTCGAGTTGCTTGCGTGTCAGCATTGATCGGGCTCGCCTCGCTCCACGTGATCTAGTGCACAAATCACGAACAGACACTACATGTTCACGCAGTGTTCCGCAAGAGCGTTAAATTCCCGTGAAGCGTCCTTATCGGTGTACCGGGGGTGCGGCACCAGGCGCTACGCGGTGAAGTACGAGGGACTCATTGAGGAACTGCCTCGGACGCCGCCGTCTGCATGTCAGCGATAATGGGTATGACCTGCTTAGGTTCCGTGCGTGCACGTCACACGATCTCCTGCCCAACACATCAACGTCCTCCCCTGAGAAATCTCGGTCATTTCTCAAGGAGTCGAATCGGCCGGCTAGGCGAAAGAGGACCGCGCGCTCGGGGAGGTGGCAACGGCCTTCACGCTCAGAACGCGCGCAGGCGAGGAACCATCGAGGACATGCACTCGACTACCGGCGTATGACCTCAGCTTGACTCGACTCCGGCTCTATGAGCCAATTTTCGGCACGTAGCTCATGACGAACACTTTAGCCGGAGAGGGGTACGCCGTGTTGAAGACATTTGCCGTTGCGCTGGTCGCCGTGGTCACCATGACGTCCCACGGCGTGGCCCAGACCAAGACGCCGTTTGCCCTGGACTGGAAGTTTGAGGGCCCGAGCGCCGCCTATTTCGCGGCCATCGACAATGGCCACTTCGCCGCCGAAGGGCTCGATGTCGAAATCTCGCCGGGCCAGGGCTCGCTCGACGCCATCCCGAAAGTGGCGACCGGTGCCTTTCCCTTCGGCTTCGCCGACATCAACAGCCTGATCAAGTTCCTTGACCAGAACCAAGGTGCACCGGTGACCGCGGTGATGATGGTCTACGACAAGCCGCCCTTTGCCATCGTCGGTCGAGTCTCACAAGGCGTCAGCGCGCCCGCCGATCTGGAGGGCAAAGTTCTCGGCGCCCCTCCGCCCGACGGGGCCTGGGCGCAGTTTCCCGCTTTTGCGTCCGCCAACAATATCGATGTCGACGCGGTGACGGTGGAGCCGGTCGGGTTCCCGACCCGCGAACCGATGCTTGCTGAGGGCAAGGTCGACGCCATCACTGGCTTCTCGTTCTCCAGTTTCCTGAACCTGGTGCGGCTCGGCATTCCGGAGGAGGACATCTCCGTCATTCTAATGGCCGATCACGGGCTGTCGCTTTATGGCAATGCGATCATCGTCAACACCGATTTCGCGACCGCCAACCCGGAGACGGTGACCGCCTTCCTGCGGGCGGTCGCGAAGGGCTGGAAGGACGTGATCGCCGCGCCTGAGGCCGGCGTGGAGATGATCGCCAAGCGCAACCCGGCGCTGGACGTGGCCTTGGAGACGCGCAGGCTGCAGCTTGCGATCGACGCCAATGTGCTGACCGACTACACCCGTGAAAACGGCATGGGCGGAATAGAGCCGGAGCGCTTTGCCCGGGCGTTGGAGCAACTGGCGGAGACTTACGAGTTTCAAAACCCACCCGACGCGTCGCTCTACTTCACCGACACGTACCTGCCTGCGGGTGAGGAGCGTATGGTCAATTGATGATCTGATGGCCGGCGGATGACGCCCATGCGCCGGCCATCAATGTAAAGCCGTTTCGACGTGCTCTCCTCGCCGCGCATCGAGCTCCGCTCCGTCACACATGCCTACCGCACCAAAGCCGGTCCCTTGCCGGTGTTGGACGACCTCAGCTTCGCCTGCGCCGATGAGAGCTTCACGGCGGTTGTCGGTCCCTCCGGCTGCGGCAAGTCGACCCTGACGCGCCTGATCGCGGGCCTGCTGCGTCCCGACGATGGCGACGTTCTCCTCCACGGAGAGTCTGTCGTTGGTCCGCGGTCCACTGTCGGCATGGCGTTCCAGAACCCGGTGCTTCTGGAGTGGCGCAGCATCATCGACAACGTCGTGCTGCCGCTCGAGATCGTCCCGAACGACCTTTCCAAGGCCGCGCGGCGCCAACGATCGCATGAGCTTCTGTCGCTGGTCGGCCTGGCGGGCTTTGAGGAGAAGCGCCCCTCGCAACTCTCCGGCGGTATGCGCCAGCGCGCATCGCTCTGCCGGGCGCTTGTGCATCGCCCCGAGGTGTTGATCCTCGACGAGCCGTTCGGTGCGTTGGACGCCTTCACGCGGGAAGATCTGTGGCAGACCATGCACACGCTGAGGCGCGAGGAGAACATCACGTGCCTCTTGATCACGCACGATCTGCGCGAATCCGTCTTTCTTGCCGATAAGGTGATCGTTCTGTCGGGACGCCCTGCGCACGTTCAGTACACAATTGACGTCGCGTTGGGCGAGGTGCGCACCATCGAAGACCTTTACACGCCGGAAGCCACCGACATGCTGCACGAGCTACGCCATCAGATCGAGATCGCGCAGGGTCGCGCGCCGGCCGACGAGCCGTCGAAGGACGCCTAGATGGAACTTGCCCGCCGGATCGCTGTTCCCATCGCCGCCATCGCCGTCACTCTGGCCCTATGGGAACTTCTTGTCTGGGCCAATGGCTGGCCCGACTACAAAATGGCGTCACCCTCCGACCTGGGGCCGGCCTTCTGGAAATTCCGTTGGCTCTTCCTGCAATATAGCTGGGATACGTTGTGGCGCACGATCGCCGGCCTCGGCCTGTCGGTGATTGTCGGCACGCTGATCGGCATGGTCATGGGTTTTTCCCGCGTCATGCGCGAGGCGCTTTATCCCTTGCTGGTCGGGTTCAACGCCATTCCCAAGGCGACGGTGGTGCCGGTCATCGCGCTGATCTTCGTCGGCGCACACGACATGAACACGATCCTCATCGCGTTCATGATCTCCTTCTTCCCGATTGCCGTCTCAATCTCGATCGGTCTCTCCACGCTGGAGCCCGAATACCGCGACATCCTGAGCTCGCTCGGCGCAAGCCGGTTCACGATCTTCCGGAAGATCGCGCTACCGAAGACCCTGCCGGAATTCTTTGGCGCGCTGAAAGTTGCCGTGACGCTCGCATTCATCGGCACGAACTTGATGGAGATTGTCGAGCCGCACGGCAAAGGCCTCGGTCATCTCTTCGACAGCGGAAAGATCAACGCCGATTATCCGCTGATGTTCGCTGTTCTGATCGCGCTCGCTTTCCTTGGCATCCTGCTCTTTTATGTCGTGGTCGTTTTGGAGCGCACATTTGCCGGCTGGGCCGAGCGCGGCGATACCTAGACCAAGGTCCCGAAAAGTGGACGCCACTTTTTCGGATAAGATCATGCTCCAGCAATAAGTTAGAGCGTTGGAGCGATTTGGGGCGGACTCGGGCAGATAAGATTCTGCTCCCAGCGAAGCGATAAACTAAGGTACCGAAAGCGTGTTCCGGCGCGCTCGCCTAGCCGCGGTGAATTGAGTTGATGGAGCGCGCGTCACGTCGATGATCGCGCGGGTATGAATCCAACTGCCGCGCGGCTCATGCGGTGATACGGAGCGAGCCGCTTTCGGGGAAGACCGATGGAGAATGAGCGCGCCGATAAGGCGACGATGATCGCCGAGCCAACGCCCGCGATCTGCACCGCAATTCGTTGGTCGAAGCTCCTGCAGGGCTTCTTGCTGATGGCAGCGTGGCCCGTGCTCGACCTCATCATACGGCTGTGGTTCGGCTTCCGGCTTTTCCCGGTCGACATGATGGCGCCGGTCGGCGCCGGCTTGGGGCTGCTTCTCGCATTGGGTTTTCTCACACAGCCGGTCGCCGCACTCACCATCTGGTACTGCATTGCCGCGGCAACAGGGTCGGCCGGTCACGCCGCCGACATCGCGCTGCTCGTTTGGCTCGCCGTGGCGGGCGCATCCTTCATCTCGCTCGATTGGGCCTTTGCAGCGGGCGCGCGCTCCATCGCCTTGCCGGGCGTCGATCGTATTACCGCATGGCTGCGCAATCTATCGGCGGCAGGGGAGCCGGTGCTGCTTCTCTTGATGCGCCTGCTTGCGGCGGCGATCCTGATCGTCATTGTCGGTTGGGACCTCGGCGGACTCACGCATTTCCTGCGCAGCGGCTGGGAACTCGACATCGCCTCAGCGGCGCTTCAGCGTTTGCTTGTCGTGCTGGCCGTGCTGCTGGCCTTTGGCGTTGTGACGCGAGCTGCGGCTCTCGTGGCGGCCGGCGTGCTGTTGTCGCTCAATGGTGTCGCGGCGGCCGGTGTTGTCCTGCTGCTCATGGTGCTCGTCTTCCGCGGCGGCGGTTATCTGACGATCGATGGCTGGATCATCGGCCGCGCCGCCGAGCGCTATCCGCACCTCTTCGCGCCGCCGGACTGGAACGATGAACGGCTGCCGCATGTGGTGATCGTGGGCGCCGGCTTCGGCGGGTTGGCCGCAGCGCGCGCCTTCCGCCAGTCGCCGTGCCGAGTGACGCTTATCGACCGCCGCAACTATCACCTCTTTCAGCCGCTGCTTTATCAAGTCGCCACCGCCGGGCTGTCACCGGCCGATATCGCCATGCCCGTGCGCTCCGTCTTCCGCGACCAGCCGAATGTGCGCTGCCTGCTCGGTCGCGTGAACGACGTCGATCGACATGCGCAGTCGGTGACCGTCGGCGAGCGGCACGTGCCGTACGATTATCTGATCCTCGCCACCGGGGCCCGCCACAGCTATTTCGGCCGTGACGATTGGGAGCCCGTCGCGCCCGGCCTGAAGAAGATCGACGATGCGACCTCGATCCGCCGCCGCATCCTGCTTGCCTTTGAGCATGCGGAAGATTGCGACGACGCCGACGAGCGGGCCGCCTGGCTGACTTTCGTCGTGGTTGGGGGCGGGCCGACCGGCGTTGAGATCGCCGGCACGTTGGTGGAGCTGGCGCATCATGGCATGGCCGGCGACTTCCGCCGCGCCGATCCGACACAGGCGCGCGTGATCCTGATGGAAGGCGGTCCGCGCCCGCTCGCCGCCTTTACCGAAAGCCTTTCGGCTTACACGCGCAAGGCGCTTGAAGAGCTCGGCGTGGAAGTCCGCACCGACGCGCGCGTGGAGGAGATCGACGAGACCGGCGTCGTCGTCAACGGCGAGCGCGTGGGCGCGCGCACGGTGATCTGGGGCGCCGGTGTCATCGCCTCATCGGCGCATAAATGGCTTGAGGCGGCGCACGACCGCGCGGGCCGCGTGGAGGTGGAATCGGATCTCACCGTGCCCGGCGCGCCGCAGGTCTTCGTGGTCGGCGATACGGCGTCGAGCAAGGCTTGGAACGGCAACCCTGTGCCGGGCCTTGCCCCCGCCGCAAAGCAAGGCGGCAGCTACGCCGCGCGCGTGATTCACAACCGCATCGTCGGGCGCCCGCCACCGGGGCCGTTCTGCTACCGCCATCAGGGCAACCTCGCGACGATCGGGCGCCAGGCCGCAGTCGTGGATCTCGGGCGGCTGAAGTTGAAAGGCGCTGTCGCCTGGTGGTTCTGGGGCTTCGTGCACGTCTTCTTCCTGATCGGCACGCGCAATCGAACCTCGGTGATCCTGCAATGGTTCTGGGCCTATCTGACGTTCAACCGCGGCACGCGCTTGATTACCGGCGCGGAAGCCTAGGATTACTGGCGCGCCCGCGCGTGCTGGTGCAGAATTACAACGCAGCAGAGCATTCCTTGTCTCATGCAATTCTTGATCGCAGGCATCACCGGCGAATCAGTTACCGTAATTGCTTGTGTTCAAGGGGCCGGGCGCCATGCGCGTCCGGGAAGGGGGCGCGTCGCTCAGATCTGGCAGGAGCTTCGGCTCGCCGCTGAGCGCGTCACGTTGAAAGTCTCTGAGGCGAGCCTTGCGCGGGTCGATGCCCGCATGAGGAGCCTGAGATGATGCTGAAGACCCTGGCCGCGGTGTGCCTGGCGTTTGGCCTCCACAGCCTTCCCGCCACCGCCCACGATTTCTGGATCAACCACGGAAACTACAAATCGCCCGCTGACGGGTCGCATTGCTGCGGCGACCATGATTGCTTCATGATATCGCCGGTTGACATGGAGCCTACCGCCGCCGGCTGGCTGATCAAATCGCTCGGCGAAACCGTGCCTTACAGCGAAGCGCACCAGTCGGAGGACGGCGAATTCTGGCGCTGCAAGCGACACGATGGCTCGCGCCGCTGCTTCTTCGCGCCAAGGCCGGTGAGCTAGAGCAACGAAGCGCGGCTCAAAGCAGCAGCACCGACACCTCGTCGCCGGCCGCGGCGGGCGGCGCGCCGACCGGGCGGATGATCAACGCATCGGCAGCGGCAAGCGTCGCCAGCATGGAGGAATCCTGAATGCCGAACGGGGTGGCGACGCGCTCGCCGTCGATCACCTTGAGGCGCGCGCGCACAAAGTCCTGACGGTTGTCGTTCTTCGCCATGGCGGCGCCGAGCTTCGCGGGCACGATCGCCGCGTCCGTCGTCAAGCCGAGCATGGCGTTGATAAGCGGCTTCAGAAACACGTGGCTGCACACCAGCGCGGAGACCGGATTGCCCGGAAGGCCGAGCACATGCATGTCGCCGAGCCGCCCGACCATGAGCGGCTTGCCCGGCCGCATGGCGATCCGCCAGAAATCGAGCGCCATGCCCTTGTCGGTCAGCGCGCCCTGCACGAGGTCGTGCTCGCCGACCGACGCACCACCCACTACGACCAGAATGTCGGAGCCGGCAGCCTGATCGACGGCTTCCGCGATCGCCTCGTTTCTGTCGGCGGCAATGCCAAGGTCGATCGGCTCGCCGCCGCATTCGCGCACGAACGCCGTCAGCCCGACACCGTTGGACGAGACGATCTGGTCGGGACCGGGCGTTGCGCCGGGCGGAACCAATTCGTCGCCATTGGCAAGCACGGCAACGCGCGGCTTTCGCCTGACCGGCAAAGCGCCGTGTCCCATGGCGGCAGCAAGCGCGATGGCGCGCGCGTCGAGCAACGCGCTGTCCTGAAGAAGCGCCTCGCCGGCACGGAAGTCGAGGCCGGCGGGGCGGACGAACGCACCCGCCTTCACCGCGGTCTTGACGGCGATCTTGTCGCCTTCGCGTTCGGTGTCTTCCTGGATCAGCACGGCATCGGCACCGTCGGGAACCGGCGCGCCGGTGAAGATCCGCACGCAAGTGCCCGCGGCGACCGCGCCGGAAAACCGCTCACCGGCGCGCGATATGCCGATCACCTCAAGCCGCGCGCCGACAGTCGCGTCTTCCGCGCGCACCGCGTAGCCGTCCATGGCGGAAGCGGGGAAGGGCGGCTGCGTCAGCCTTGCCGCGATGTCGCCGGCGAGCACGCGCCCGCCGCACTCAGCGAGCGGCATATGCTCCACTGCAAGCGGCTCCACGCCGGCAAGCAGTCGCGCGACCGCTTCGTCGACCGGAAGCAGGCTCATGCGTTCGCGCCGTCCGCGCGCCAATCGCCCGAACGGCCGCCGGTCTTCTCCTCAACACGCACGTCCTGGATCGTCATGCCGCGATCAACGGCCTTGGCCATGTCGTAGATGGTCAGGCAGGCGACAGCGACGGCCGTCAGCGCCTCCATCTCCACGCCGGTCTTTCCATCGAGCTTTGCGAAGGCGGTGACGCGCAGGCCCGGCAGCGCCGGGTCGGGCGCAATGTCGATGGAAATCTTAGTGAGCGCCAGCGGATGACAGAGCGGGATCAGATCGTGCGTCTTCTTCGCCGCCATGATGCCGGCAAGGCGGGCGGCGGCGACCACGTCGCCCTTCTTGGCGTTGCCGGCGAGGATCATGTCCAGCGTCTCGCGCGCCATTGAAACGGCGCCGCTGGCGGTCGCCGTGCGCGTCGTCACGTCTTTCTCCGACACGTCGACCATGTCGGCCTTGCCCTCGGCGCTGAGATGCGTCAGTCGCGCGTTCATTCAGCCGCCTCGACCTCCGTTTGCGTGAGCAGCGCACGTGTCGCTGCTTCCACGTCGGTCTGCCGCATCAAGCTTTCGCCGACCAGCACGGCGCGGATGCCCATCGCATCGAGCGCGGCGATGTCGGCCGGCGTCGCGATGCCGCTTTCGCCTACGAGGAGCCGCTCCGCCGGCACCAAAGGCGCGAGCCGCTCGGAGACGGCCAAAGACGTCTCAAAGGTCTTCAGGTTGCGATTGTTGATGCCGAAGAGCGGCGAGGAAAGGCGAAGCGCCCGCTCCAGCTCCACTTCGTCATGCACTTCGACCAGCACGTCCATGCTGAGCGCCCGAGCTGCGTCCTCCAGCGCCTTGGCTTCGCCATCGGTAATCGCCGCCATGATGAGAAGGATGCAATCGGCGCCCCAGGCGCGCGCCTCGTGCACCTGATAGGGGTCGAACATGAAATCCTTGCGGAGCGCGGGGAGGGCGGTCGCCTCGCGCGCCGCGGTCAGGAACTCCGGCGCGCCCTGAAACGACGGAGCGTCGGTTAGCACCGACAGACAGGCCGCGCCGCCCGCCTCATAGGCACGCGCCAACGCGGGCGGATCGAAATCGGCGCGGATCAGCCCCTTGGACGGGCTCGCCTTCTTGATCTCCGCGATCAACCCGACGCCGCCGCCATCCACACGGCGTCGCAGCGCATCATGGAAGCCGCGCGGCGGATCGATGTCCGCGATCCGTGCGTTAAGCTCCGCGAGCGGCACGGCCGCCTTCGCCGCGGCGATCTCGTCGCGCTTATAGGCTTCGATGCGCTTCAGAATGTCGGCCATGGGCTCACCGGTTCGAGATATCCACGAGGCGATCCAGCGCCTTCAGCGCATTGCCCGACTCAATCGACTGACGCGCCAGCGTCGTGGCGTCCTCCGTCAGGTCGGCCTTGCCGGCCACCATCAGCGCCGCCCCGGCGTTCATGAGCGCCACGTCGCGAAAGGCTCCGGGTGCGCCCTCCAAGACGGCACGCAGCGCCTTGGCGTTTTGCTCCGGCGTGCCGCCCACCAATGCATCGGGCCCGACCGGATCGAGATCGAAATCGGTCGGCTCGATCTGGAAGGAGCGGACATGCCCGGCGCGCAGCTCCGCTACATAGGTGGTGCCCGTCAGCGAGATTTCGTCGATCCCGCCGCCTTGGCCGTTCCGGTCGCCGAACGTGCCGTGCACGACCCAGGCGCGCTCCGCCCCGAGCGACGCCAGCACCTCCGCCACCGGCTCCACCCATTCGCGCGCGAACACGCCGAGCATGTAGCGCTTGACATTGGCCGGGTTGCACAGCGGCCCGAGCAGATTGAACACCGTGCGCGTGCCGAGCTCGACCCGAGAGGGACCGACATGGCGCATAGCGGAATGATGCGCCGGTGCGAACATGAAGCCGATGCCCGCTTCGCGGATACAGGTGGCGATCCGCTCCGGCGTGAGCTCGATGTTGACGCCGAGCGCGGCGAGCGTGTCGGCTGCGCCCGACTTTGAGGAAAGCGCACGATTGCCGTGCTTGGCGATCGGCACACCGGCGCCCGCCGCAATGAAGGCGGCGCAGGTGGAGATGTTATACGTGCCCGATGCGTCGCCTCCGGTCCCTACGATATCGATAGCGTCGGGTGGGGCCTCGACCGCAGTCATCTTGGCACGCATCGCCGCGACCGCGCCGGCGATCTCCTCCACGGTTTCGCCGCGCACGCGAAGCGCCATCAAGAAGCCGCCGATCTGCGTCGGCGTCGCCTCTCCGGACATGATCACGTCGAACGCCGCCTCCGCGTCGGCGCGCGTCAGCCGCTCGCCGGCAGCGATGGGGGCCAGGAAGCGCTTCATGTCGGTCATGACCGCCGCCTCCCTCAAGCCGCCCGTCGGCCGACGCGCCGATTGAAGGCGCGCGCGATCTGCAGGAAGCTCTGCAGGATCTTGTGGCCGTGCTGCGACGCGATGCTCTCGGGGTGAAACTGCACGCCGTGAACGGGGTCGGTTTTATGGTGAAGGCCCATGATCACACCGTCTTCCGTATGCGCATTGGCGACCAGGCCGTCGGGCATCGAGTCGGGCTCGATGGTCAGCGAATGATAGCGCGTGGCCTCAAACGGTCCGTCAATGCCGGCCAGCACACCGTCGCCGGAATGCGTGATCCGCGACAGCTTGCCGTGCATCAAGGTGGGCGCGCGCACGACCCGCCCGCCATAGGCTTGGCCGATCGCCTGATGCCCGAGGCAGACGCCGAGCATCGGCACGGCGCCGTCGGCCTTGCGCACGAGGTCGAGGCAGATGCCGGCCTCGTTCGGCGTGCACGGGCCGGGCGACAGGAGGATCGCCTCCGGCTGCCGCGCCAGCGCCTCGTCCGGCGTGATCTTGTCGTTGCGCACGACAGAAGGCTCCGCGCCCAACTCACCGAGATAATGGACGAGGTTCCAGGTGAAGGAATCGTAATTGTCGATGACCAGGATCATCGGCGGTTTCCTACCAATTTGGGGGCACTTATGCCGCAAGTGCCGAAACGGTCAAGGAAACGGGCCGAGCGGCGCCGTCATCCGCCAAAATGCGCCTGGATCGAGGACTCGCAGAAATGCAGCCGCATGCAGATCGCGCTCAAGAATAAGGGTGGCCCAGGGCCGCTATTCTTGGGGGTGCTGGATGGTCAAGAGGCTGGGCTGGGTGCGAATACGGCAATGCCTTGTCGGCCGGGCTCAACAGAACGTTTGTTATAGACAAAGTGCCCATGTCCGTTGGATAGATCGTGACCTCCTGATGAGTGTCCGGGCTGCGGAGATCGGGCATTCAAATATGCAGCAGGAATGGAGACAATCGTGATGCTCACCAGACGCTTCGTGATCGCCGGCTTCACATTGATGGCGGTGACTCCAATCAAGGCGCTGGCGCAGTCCGCCCCCGCAATTCATGTGATGAAAGGCCGGGGATGCGGCTGTTGCACCGTATGGGCAAGAATCCTCCGGTCCGAAGGATTCGCGGTCACCGAGGAAGAATTGCTGCCGGGGGCGCTGATGCAGGTGAAGACGGCGAGAGGCGTTCCCAACCAGCTTGCGAGCTGCCACACTGCTGAGATTGACGGTTACATCGTGGAGGGGCATGTGCCGCCCGACGATATCCGACGGCTGCTTGCCGAAAGGCCCGACGCGATAGGGATCTCCGTGCCCGGGATGCCGTATGGCTCACCCGGGATGGGGCCCGAAAGCGAGCGCGAAGCCTATCAGGTGTTTCTGATACGCAAAGACGGCAGCGGCGAGGTGTTCTCAACCTACCCGGCTGGTACCGGCAACTGACGCCAGGCAAAGACCGGGCGGGCGCGGCCGGCGAATGCACATTGACGAGTTCGCGCCGCAGGTGAAGTCGGTAGATGCGCTTACGGATGGTGAAGACGGGGTCGGGTCGAAGCGGCGCTGCCATTTCGAAAACGGCACGTCGTTGGTGGAGGAGGTTACGGAGTGGGAGGACAATCGCGGCTATCGCGTCCGTCTGTCGGACATGGCGGCGATGCCTCTCCATGAAGCCTGTGCGGAGCTCTCCGTCGAGCCGCTGGATAGCAAGCGGTCAAGGGTGAAGTGGTCCATGGATTACCGCATGAAGTATGGTCCTGTCGGATGGATTCTCGGCCAGACCATGATGAAAGTGATGATGGGCAAGATCCTCGACGGTAATCTGGAGGGGCTCGCCGACAAGGTCCGATCGAACCAGACCGCGACTGCATAAGGGACGCAAAGAGCTTGCCGTTTGCCTCACGGTGGTTTCCGGCACATCTCTGTAATGCTGACGCGACGCAGGCGCGGGTCTAAGGAGATGCAATGAAGCTCTATAACGCCGATCTATCGCCCAACGCCTTGCGCGTTCGCGCGATCGCCAATGAGCTCGGGATCGGGCTCGAAATCATCGAAGTTGATCTCAGAAAAGGCGAACATAAAGCCGAGTCATATCTGGCAATCAATCCTAATGGCAAAGTGCCGGTTTTGGTCGATGGTGACTTTGTGCTGTGGGAAAGCCGCGCCATCGACGGCTATCTTGCTGGCCTGAAGCCCGAGCGGGGGCTTTATCCGGCCGACGCCAAGAAACGCGCCATCATCGACCAGTGGTCCTACTGGCAGGCGATCCATCTTGGCCCCGCCATGCAAAGGGTGGCGTTCGAGCGCGTCGTAAAAACAAAGCTCGGCATGGGTGAGCCCGATGAGAAAGCGATCGAATCTTCGCTCAAGGACATCGCCCAGTTCCTACCGGTGCTCGACACCAACCTGGCCAACAAGGAGTGGGTGGCCGGCGACCTGAGCATCGCCGACTTTGCCATGGCAAGCACGTTCATGTTTCGTGATCGAGCCAGCATCTCGCTTGACAAAACACCGAACGTTTCGGCCTGGATCGATCGGCTGGAGAAGCGCCCCTCGTGGAGATCGGCCGTGGCACCGATGTTGGCGCTCATGCAGGACTGACCGAACTTTGTTCAACGCACTGCGGGAGACGCTGCAAAGGCTCACCAGTTCGGCGCGATGTCCACAAACCGCTCATACGCCAGCGGTGGTGCGCCAGATCTGCGCCCAGAACAACATGACGAAGGCCACACCCGACGCGAACAGAGCCCGCAAGAAGCGCTTTCGTTTCAGCTCGCGCAGTCTGGTGACTTGCAGCAGCTCGTTCGTTCTTTCGATGAGCCCGTCTGCGCGCCCCAGCGCCTCAAGGTAGGCGCGTGCGGTCGAGTATTGCTTCGATTGGAAATAAAGGATGTCTTCGCCGGGAGCCTCTGCCGAGCGAAAGCTGCTGACGGTCTTCCGAGTCGGGTAGAGGACGAACCCGAACAACAGAATCGGAAAGATCACGATCGCCCATGCTGCGATCACAAGCTGTAAGTCATCCCTCTCCACCGTCGGGAGCAGGTCGCCCAACCTGAATACCACGCCCAGCGCAAAGATGTACCCAACGCCGACAATCTGCGCTTTGACATCATATGCCCTGACGGTCTGCTGCGCTTCGGCGAGCGCCTCTTTGACGAGTTCGATCTTCTCTCGCGCTTCGCTCATGTTCTAACGCACATGTTTCTCGGTCGTTCGGCACAAACTACAATAAATAGACATCGATTTCCTGGCTGCGTCCGCGCACTTTTAGCGGACCATGATGCTTCAGCTTGGCCCGGTATTGGGGCGTGTCTTGCTGATCCTCCGCCTCCGCAGCTGCGACGAGCGAAGAGCTCGCCAGACCACGACACCCGACCTCTCTGGTCGCGCTTTCAAGCCGGCTCGCGACATTTACCGTGTCACCCAGAACGGCGAATTCAAGCCGCTTCTTGGAGCCAATGTTTCCGACGACGACCGGGCCATAATGCACACCAATCGCAAGCCTCAGGTCTTCGCTATGCCTTCCATCATGTTTCCAGCGTTCAAACGTCTCGACCATCTCCACCATTGCCGCAAGAGCGTTGGAGGCATCTGCGTCGGACGGCTCTGGTGTCCCAAATGTCGCCATGAGGCCGTCGCCGATGAACTTGTCCAGCGTCCCGTTGTGACGGAACACGACGTCTGCGAGCTGCCCGTGCACTTCGCGTAGGAGTTCGATCGTTTCGCCAGGCGTGTGCTTCTCCGACCATGTCGTGAAGGCAACAAGATCCGCGAACAAGACAGCCGATTTGTGCTCGCTCGGCTTTGAGAAAGGATCGGAGCGCTCGGCGAGCATCTGCGCCGTCTTCTTTGGAAAATACCGGCCCAGATTCTCCTTCTCCCGCGCCAGCACCGCCTGCCTCAGTGCAATCGTCCTGGATCGTCTGACCGCCAAGGTGAGAAGACCGGCGGCAATGAGCAGCACAGCAACTTCCTGTGCCCGTACGCCGAGGTCGATAAAGGTCGGCTCGGCGAGGAGCGCCAGTGTGTTCTCGACACTGATCTCGTTGGTTTGGGCAAGCACAGTATCCGGGAGATTGAGAAGCAAGGCCACGCCAACAGCCCAGCTGAACGCAGCTGAGATGCCTCCCCACAAAACCAATCTCGGCTGATAGACATATGCCAGCCCCGCAAGCAGCACGAAAAAGTAGACGAAGGAACCGTACCGCAAGGCGAATTGAGGCGGGTAATCGAACGGTACCAGCGGATTGGGATAAAGCAGAGTGAAGGTGAGGAGCGCAAAGTCGGCGGAGACGAAAACATACTGATGCCAAAGCTTCCCCCAGCGTGACTTGGCAACAAGCCATGCACACCACCCGAGCAGTGCAAAAAGAAACAGCAGGCCGTAGGTGTTGATGGGCGCAGGCCACGGCGACAAAAAAGTCACGAGCGGCACGATGGCGAGAAGAGCGAGTGTTCGCCCTATCATAGCGGTTCTTTGAGCCGCCAACTCCTCCGATTTCAGCGAGTGAAGCGTGTCCAGCTGATCGGGTTCGGTCCCGCGGTCATACGCTTGCATGTTCCTGCCCATGATCTTGCCGGAATAGTCTACGGCGGAGGTCCAACCGATGTCGTTCGGTCATGACGAATCTTGGCGCGAAGCGGAGATTGGCGCGGAAGCGAAAGGCGACAGCCTTGGTCTCCTAGCCGCCAGAATCAGAGAAGCCGCTTAGGCGACCCATGCCCTAATTGAAATCCACCTGGAAGCGGAAGGGCTTGGCGGAGCGGTTGTTGCTTGAGCCGTCATGCAGCCTCAGCCGATAGAGCCCCGCGGCCGGCACCTCGAATTCCGCCTCCGTGGCAGCCCCCTCGCGCGGCGGGCCGTAGGCGCTGCTGCCGCGGACTTCCGCGTCGTAAAGCGTGGCGTAGATGTCGAGCTTGTCGTCCACGTCGTCGACATTGACGACGAATGTGCCGGCGCGCGGCGCCTCGATAATGTACCAGTCGTAGTCGCCCTTCGGCAGGATGTTGCCGAGATAGGACTCGCCGAGCTTGATCGGGCGCGCCATGGAGAAGCTGTCGTTGGGCTCCAGCGCCTCAGCAATCGGTGTGAAAGTCGTGGTCAGGAGTGCGGGGTCGATGGAGCGGGCGTTGCTGCTGCCGTCCCAGATCTGGATGTAGTAAGCGCCGGCCCGCGGCAGGTCGACAATCGCCTCGGTGACGGCGCCTTCGCGCGGCGGGCCGATTGAGCCGGAGATGGACGCCTGGTTGGCGTCCAGGACACTCACATACAGGTCGAGGTTCTCCGGCACCTCCTCCAGCTCAATATAGAGCTCGCCGGCGATCGGTACCTCGATGCGGAACCAATCGTAATCGCCGCGCGGCAGGATGTTGAGAAGCGTCTGCGTGCCGAGCGTCAGCGGCGCGGCCTCTGCCGGCCCGTTGTTGGGTTCGTACTGATCCGGCTGGGCGAGATAGGTGAGCTCCAGATCGAGCAAGTCGGGGCTGGAGGCGTTGCTTGAGCCGTCATGCAGCTCAACGAAGTAGCGGCCGGGCGCCGGCAAGTCGGCGAAGGTGTAGACATCGCCACCCTCGCGCGCCGGTCCGGTCGACCCGAGGATCGCCTGGCCGTCTGCGTTGAGCACACGGACATAGACGTCAAGATTGTCCGGCGAGTTCTCCGCCAAGAGCGTCAGCTCGCCGGGATGATCGACGTCGACCGCCAGCCAGTCGTAGTCGCCGCGCGGAAAGATCGCCATCTCGCGTCGGCTTGTCGCCGGAACGATCACGGCCTCGCTGACCGTGTTGTTTGGCTCCGCCAGGTCGCTGACTGGTTTGAACTCCAGATCGAGCCGGAACGGCTCTACGGTCGCCGCGTTGCTTGAACCGTCATGGACCTCAATCAGATAGGTTCCAGGCGCCGGCAGCTCCGCATCGGCAACCGTGTCGCCGCCTTCGCGGGCCGGGCCGATGGAACCGTGGATGGACCCTTTGTTGAGGTCGAGGACGCGAAAGTAGATGTCGAGCTCGTCAGGAACTTTTGACGCGGTGAGCTGCAGCAATCCTGGCTCCGGCACCCACACCTGGAACCAATCATAGTCGCCGCGCGGATAGATCGTCGGCCAGACCGTCGCCTGCGCCGGGAGCGGCGCGGCGGCGCCGAGCGTGTCGTTTGGCTCGAACGGATCGTCGGCAGGGATGAAGTCGATATTGGCGTTGAACGGCACGCTGCTTTCAGCGTTGCTTGAGCCGTCCCACAAAGCCACCCAGTAAGCGCCCGGCGCCGGCACCGGGAAGCGGCCGACCAAGGCGTCGCCCGCACCGGCCGCACCCTGCGCGCTGCCCACAGCGGCGTTGTCGGCGCTGTAGATCTGCGCATAAAGGTCAAGCTCCGGCGGTGCAGGGTCGACCTCCACCCAGAGCTCACCGCGCGACGGCACCTCCACGCGGAACCAATCGTAGTCCCCACGCGGCGCAATGCGCGCTTCAACGGCGGCTGCTAGCGGCACCCATTGCGCAGCACCAAAGCTGTTGTTCTCGTCGGTCTCCGTTAGCGCCTCCGGCGCCGCCGAACGCCAGCCGCTCGGTTCGGGAACGGTCAGGTTGGAGAGCCACGCCGGCTGATGGACCACCCGTCGGCCAAAGAAGCGCCTGTCGGCCAAGTCGATGCGGCCGGGCGCTGCGCCTTGCCGCTGAAGGTCCGAGGCCGTGTTTTCTTCTGACGCGCTTTCCTGCGTTGCCACCTGTGTCGCTTCAGGCTGCGTTTCTTCGGTCGCCTCGGCGACCGCCGCGACTTGCATCTCCGCCGGCGCTTCGGTGCGGTTCAGATAGACCTCGTCGACCAGACGCACGAGCAGCTCCGGGTGCTGGTCGCCGCGCGTCTCGTCACGCACGCGCCCCGCGACCCGGCGGAACATCAATCCGATCTCGACATTCGGCTCGTCGATCTCTTCCAGGAGCGCCTGCGTGAAGGGGCTGTGATCGCCGGTGCCGTCGGAGGCGGTGTCGCCTGCCGCAGCGGCGAATGCCACGATCGCGCCGCGGCTGGAGAGTTTCATCCGCCCAAGCCCGCGCTGCGGCACGGCGGAGCGGGTCGACGAGGCGACGATATCGACCAGCGGGTTGTCGCGGCAGGCGTCGAGAATGACGATCGACACGCCAGCCCGCCGCTCCATCTCAGAGATGATGCGCTGCGCCTCAATGGCGCTGGAGCGCAACGACCATTCGCTCTCCGCGGAAACATCGACAGGCAGCAGAAAATTCTCGCCGCCAATCTGAATGCCATGGCCGGCGAAGAAGAGAAGAGCGATCTCTGCGCCCTCAGAAGCGCTGATGAATTCGCCGAGCGCCTGGTCGGTGCTGCGGCGATCGACATCGGTGCGCAAGATCACGTCGAATTCGAGCGCCTCAAGCGCTGCCGCCATGGCCTCCGCATCGCGCACCGGATTCTCCAGCGCTGTGGCCTCCTCGTAGGCGCCATTGCCCATGACCAACGCGACCCGATTTGCGGCCGCGGCTTGCGATGTAGAGAAGAGCGCGAGACAGAGGAGACTTGCGAAGAGGTGGCGCATTGGTTTCCAGCCTCCATCCTGCTTGGCGACAAAAGAGCTTAACCCGGTCGGCGTCACCTGCAAAACCCCTGAAAACCGCCGCCCCGCAACCGCCCCGATCCTTGTCTACGGATGGCTGCGGAGGATAAGCCGGATTGCGGGGGGCTTGCGGAATGGACACCAAAGCCGGATCGGCCGCGCCGCCACGGCCACAGCGATGGACGTCGCGCCTGAAACAGCGCGCCGCCTGGCTGGCGGAGCTCGGCACGGCCGGCTATCCGACGAAGACGCGTCGCAGACTCCGCAACATCAACGTCGCTTGCGGGACGATCGCGTTGGTCTGTCTGTTTTTCGCGCTGACTTTCGCGCTTGAAGACGCAATGCTCTACCGCGGTGCCATCATCATCAATGTGGTGATGACGATCGCCGCGCTCATGGTCCCGGCCTTGCATCGTGTTCACGAGGTGGCCGGCCCGCTGTTCATGTCCTTCGTGCTGATGATCGGCCTCTTTCTCATCATCGCGCTGGTCGGTCGAGAGTCCGGCATTCAGGTCAATTACATCGCCGCATCCGCGCTGGCGTTTCTGATCCTTGAACTCAGGCGGCTTCCATTCATTGCGCTGATCATCGTCTTTGCGATCGGGTTCCACGTGGCGTCTTGGGTGTTCTTCGATACGGGCGCAGCGCCCGGCGAGGTCAGCGACGTCTTCCAGCTGCGCCTTTATCTCACCACCGTGGTGAGCATATCGATCATCGTCGCGGTCGCTCTCTATTATGCATTCTCAACGGCGGAGCAGGCGGAGGCGGAAACGGAGGCGCTGCTTCATCGCGTGCTGCCCGAACAGGTGGCGGAGCGCATCAAGGCGAGGCCCGACGCGCTGATCTCCGACAATTTTGACGGCGCCGCCGTGCTCTTCTCCGATCTTGCCGGCTTCGTTCCGATCGCCCGCGCGCTCGGGGCGGCGCGCACCGTGGAGATGCTGAACCGGCTGGTGCACGATTTCGATCGCATCGCCGCGGAGGAGGGCGTGGAGAAGATCAAGACGATCGGTGACGCTTACATGGCCGCCGCGATCGGCGGAGACACGCCTGAGGAGAATGCGACGCGGCTGGCGCGTATGGCGCTCCGCATGCCGGCCGCCGCTGAAGTCACAGCGGCGTCGTTCGACGTTGCGCTGAACCTCCGCATCGGTATGGCGCTCGGTCCGGTTATGGCGGGGATCATCGGCTCGCAGCGCTTCGGCTATGACGTGTGGGGCGATCCTGTGAACCTGGCGGCGCGGCTGGAGAATTCCGGCGAGCCGGGGCGCATCCAGGTCTCTGCCGCTTTCCGCGATGCGCTGGGCGATGCCTTTGTCTTCCAGCCACGCGGTGCGATTGACATCAAAGGCGTGGGACGCGAGGAGACCTGGTTTCTTGTCGAAGAGCAAAGCGGCGCGCGGCCACGCCACGACTTGATCTGAACGAAAGAGCCTCCGGAGGACGACGCATTGGCAGCCCGCAACATCCTGATCCTGGGCGCATCCTACGGAGCGCTGCTTGCCGCCAAGCTCCAGTTCGGCGGGCACAAAGTGACGCTCATTTGCCGCCCGCAGACGGCGGCGCTGATCAATGCCGACGGCATCCGCGTGCGCCTTCCGGTGAAGGGCCGCGACGCGCCGGTGGAGCTGCATTCCAAAGCGCTTCCGGGCTCCGTTTCCGCCGCAGGCGTCGATCAGGTCGACCCGGCCGACTACGACCTCGTCGGCCTCGCGATGCAGGAGCCGCAATATCGCTCCGACGGCGTGCGTGAGCTTCTCGACAGGGTGGCGCTCTCCAAGAAGCCGTGCCTGTCGATCATGAACATGCCGCCGCCGCCGTATCTGAGACGCATCCCGGGCCTTAACGTCGACAAGCTCACGCCGGCCTACACCGATGCCGCCGCTTGGGCGAATTTCGATCCAGCGTTGGTGACGCTGGCGAGCCCCGATCCGCAGGCGTTCCGCCCGCCCGATGAGCCGGTCAACGTGCTCAAGGTCACGCTCCCCACCAATTTCAAGACGGCGCGCTTCGGCTCCGACGAGGCGACCGCAATGCTCCGCGAGTTGCAGAGCGAGATTGAGGCCGTGCGTTTCGATCCCGGCGATGGCACGGCGATCGAGCTGCCGGTGAAGCTCAAGGTGCACGACTCGCTGTTCGTGCCGCTCGCCAAATGGGCGATGCTGGTGACCGGCAATTATCGCTGCGTCACCGCGGACGGGCCCCGCGCCATCAAGGAGGCCGTGCACACCGACCCTGAGGCGTCGCGCGCGATCTACGATTGGGTGGCCGAGCTCTGCGTCAGCCTCGGCGCGGCGCGCGACGACATGGTGCCGTTTGAGAAATACGCCGCCGCCGCCAAGGGCCTGGTGCGGCCGTCATCCGCCGCCCGCGCGCTCTTCGCCGGCGTCGCCAATATCGAGCGCGTCGACAAACTTGTGCAGGCGATCGCTGCAGGGAAGGGGCTCTCGAACGCCGTGCTTGATGAGACCGTGGCGCTGGTCGACGCGCAACTGGAGAAGAACCGCAGCGCGGCTTGAGCTGTTGGTCCTGTCGCGCTTCTACTGCCCGCGGCCGGCCTGGCTGGCGAAGCGGCGCGCTTCGTCGGCGGCGCGGAAGATCGCCGCCGCCTTGTTGATGCATTCCTGCTGCTCCGCATCGGGAACCGAATCCGCCACGATGCCGGCGCCCGCCTGCACGTAGACCGTGCCGTCCTTCACCATAGCGGTGCGTAGCACGATGCAGCTATCCATCGCGCCATCGGCGGAGAAATAGCCGACGCAGCCCGCATAGGGCCCGCGCTTCTCCTTCTCCAACTCGTCGATGATCTCCATCGCCCGGACCTTTGGCGCGCCGGAGACCGTGCCGGCGGGAAAGCCGGCGGCGAGCGCATCAAGCGGATCGCAATCGGCGCGGAGTGCACCGACGACGTTGGAGACGATGTGCATCACGTGACTGTAATGCTCCAGGAAGAACTGGTCGGTGACGCGCACACTCCCCAAGGTGGCGACACGGCCGACATCGTTGCGGCCGAGGTCGAGCAGCATCAGATGCTCCGCGCGCTCTTTGGGATCGGCGAGCAGCTCTTCGCCGAGTTGCTTATCGTCTTCCGGCGTCGCGCCGCGCGGACGCGTGCCTGCAATCGGCCGGATCGTCACTTCACCGTCGCGCACGCGCACCAGAATCTCCGGGCTTGAGCCGACGATGGAGAAATCGTCGAAGTTGAGGAAATAGAGGAAGGGGGAGGGGTTCACACGCCTCAGCGCCCTGTAGAGCGAGAAGGCGGGAAGCGGGAAGGGCGCCTCGAAGCGCTGCGACAGCACGACCTGGAAGATGTCGCCGGCGGCGATGTAGTCCTTCGCGCGCGCCACCATGGACTTGTATTGATCCGGCGTCGTGTTGGAGCGCACCTCGCCGGAAAGCGCGATGTCGTCGGCCGCCGGCGCGCGCTCCAACGGCCGGTCGAGCGCATCCACCACATCAATCAGCCGATTGACGGCGCGATCGTAGGCAGCGCGTGCTTTGACACCCGGTTCCGGCCGGGCGGTCGTGACGACGGTCAGTTCGTCCTTCACCGCGTCGAACACCGCCACCATCCGTGGACGGATGAGAATGGAATCCGGGACCGCGACAGCCTGCGGATTGGGCTCCGGCAGGTCCTCCATCAGCCGCACCATGTCGTAGCCGAGGAAGCCGAAGACACCCGCGGCCATGGGCGGCAGGCTGTCCGGCACCTTTATGCGGCTCTCGGCAATGAGCGTTCTAAGCGCCGCAAGCGCGGGTTCGGGAGAAGGCGTGTAATCGGTGAGCTGGGGCGCGCGCGCTATCTCCGCCACGCTACCTTGAGCGCGGAAGATGAGGTCGGGATCGAAGCCGAGGATGGAATAGCGGCCGCGCACCGAGCCGCCTTCGACCGATTCCAGAAGGAAAGCGTTCCGCCGGTTGCCGGCGAGCTTCAGGAACGCGGAAACCGGTGTTTCAAGGTCGGAGACGAGGCGGGTCCAGACAAGCTGCGGCTCGCCGCTGTCATAGCCCGCCGCGAATGGCTCAAACGCCGGCTCGACCTGCATCACTGCATGGGATGCTGGCCCGCCAACTGCGCCAGAAGCTGCTGATAGACGGCGTTGTTGACGTTGACTTCGCGGCTCTCGCGCAGTTCCGCGTTGAAAATACCGAGAAGGTCGGTCCGCAGCGTGGAGGAGAGCTGCGTGCTGATCGTCCGGGCGTCCTCCGCCTCGGCAAAGAAGCTCGGCGCCACAACCCGGTCCACGTGCAGAAGAATGCGGTTAGGCCCGGCACCCTCTGCATTGGCGACATGGCCTTCCGGCCCGGCAAACGCCTGCGCCACCGCATTCCGCGTCATCTCCGCATAGTTGGAGTTGCGCTGCACCTTCTCCACGGTCTGAACCGGCTTGCCGATTTCCAGGGCGATCGCTGAGAGCGACGCGCCGCCTTCAAGACGCACCAGCAGACCATCAGCGAGTTCACGAACGCGATCACGGGTGGCCTGCGCCTTCCAAGCCGCGATCGCTTCGTCGCGCACCTCGTCAAGCGTGCGGTCGCGCGCCTCGATGATATCGAGCACGTCGAAGAACACCCAGGCATCCCCCTCCGCACGAATGGGGCTGTTCTCCACGCCGATGTCGCTGAGAAAGGTCTCGCGGACAACTTCCTGTAGATTGGGCACATCGGAAATGGTGCTGCCGTCGGGCGTCCGCGCGAACTGCGAAATGCCGTCGATGACACGGTAGGGGAGCGACAGCTGCGCCGCCACCTCCTCAAGCGTCGAGCCGCCGGCGCGCTCATCCTCGACCTGATCGTAGAGGTCGTTGACGGTCTGGCGCGCCAGGCGTGTCGCCAGGTCTTGGCGCAGCCGCTCCTCCACCTCTGCCAGCGGCGTCACCGCGCCCGGCTCGATTTCCGTCACGCGAATGAGCGAGGGCTCCAGCGCCGCTTCCGTGACCGCGACAGCAACGTTGGCGCTGGCGGCGAACGCAGCTTCCGCGACGGCCTGATCGATGAACTCCGCCTGCGTCTTCAGGCCGAGATCGGTGACGCTCGTGCCGTTTGCTTCCGCAATCGCTGCAAAAGTCTCACCGCCATTCGCTTTCTCAAGCGCCGCCTCGACCGCCGCCGCGTCGTCAAAACGAATCTGTTCTACATGCCGGCGCTCTGGCTGCTCGAAGCTCGCCTTGCGTCGCTCATATTCGGTGTTGAGGTCCTCCTCGCTGACCGAACCGGGATCGGCGACGGCCTCAGCGCTCAACGTCAAAAGCGCCACCTTGCGATATTCCGGCGCCCGGAACTGCGTCTTGTTGTCGTCGAAATAGGTCTGCAGCTCCGCTTCACCCGGCTCACCGACGACGTCGATCGATTGTTCGTCCACCACGAATAACGACACGGTGCGCTCTTCGTTGCGCAGCCGATAGATCGCCTCCACCAGCGGCTTTGGCGCGCCAATGCCCGAACCGATCGACTCAGCGATTTGATTGCGCACGAGTGTGCGACGGACATCGGCGATGTAATCCTCCGGCGTCATACGCGAGCTCATAAGCAGAGCCTCGAAGCGCTCGCGGTCAAACGCGCCGCTGCCGTCCTGGAACACGGGCGTCTCGGCGATCTCCGTTGCCACCCGGTCGCTGGAGACGCCCAGACCGTAGCGGCTCGCCTCATCATCGAGCGCCGCCCCGAAAAGGAGCTGCGCCAGGATGCGGTTGGGGTCGGCGCGCTGACCCGACTGCACGGCGACACGTTGCGCCTGGCCGTAGATGGTGGCGAATTCTTGCACGGTGACTTCCGTGTCACCGACTGTGGCGAGAGTGCCGGCGCCGTAGCCTTCGAAGCCGCCAATGCCCCAAACCGCGAAACTCAGGGCCAAGAGGCCCACAAGAGCCTTGGAGACCCAGCCCTGGGCGCCTTGACGGAGTTGGTTGAGCATGAATAAGCCTCTCGCCCATGCGAAAAAGGCCGGGTCGCCGCCCGGCCGCGCATACATAAGACCCTCATCCCGCGCTGCCAAGCGCATCCGGCGCCGTCCGCCGCCCAAGGAGCACCGATACAATGCGTCACCTGATCGCCGGTAACTGGAAAATGAACGGGCTTGCCGCCAGCCTCAGTGAGGCTCGGGCGGTTGCCGAAGGCGCCAAGGCAGCCGACGGCAAGGCCGACGTGATGATTTGCCCGCCCGCCACGCTGATTGAGCGCATGCGCCAGGCAACGCAGGGTTCACCGCTTCTGGTCGGCGGCCAGGATTGCCATCCCCAGGCGTCGGGCGCCCATACCGGCGATGTGTCTTCGGAGATGATCAAGGATGCCGGGGGCGCGGCGGTCATTGTCGGCCATTCGGAGCGCAGGACGGATCACGGCGAGGCCGACGACCTAGTGCGCGCCAAGGCGGAAGCCGTGCGCCGCGCCGGCCTGATGGCCATCATCTGCATCGGCGAGACGGAGGCGGAACGCGATGCCGGCGAGACTCTCAACGTCGTGTCGCGGCAGCTCGCCGGCTCCGTCCCGGACGGCGATCCCTCCGACATCGTGATCGCCTATGAGCCAGTCTGGGCGATCGGCACCGGCCGCACCGCCAGTGAGGGTGACATTCAAGAGGCGCATGCCCATATCCGCGCGGAGCTGACGGCGCGCTTCGGCGCGGCCGGGGGCAGCGTTCGTATTCTTTATGGCGGGTCCATGAAGCCGGAAAACGCCGCTGCAATCCTGGCGGTCGCGGACGTGAACGGCGGGCTGGTCGGCGGGGCCAGCCTCAAGGCCACGGATTTCCTGGCCATCGTGGAGGCCGCGGCGGCGGGTTAGGCTGCCGGACCTATAGGCTTCAAAGCGACCGTCGGGTCGTGTAGAAGGCCGGCCGAGGAAGAAAGCAAAGCAATGTCGACAGTCATCATCGTTATCCATCTCATGGTCGTCGTGGCCATGGTCGGCCTCGTCCTTCTCCAGCGCTCCGAGGGCGGAGCGCTCGGCATTGGCGGGGGCGGTGGTGGCGGGGCGTTCATGTCCGGCCGCGGCGCAGCCAATATGCTGACGCGGTCCACGGCGGTGCTGGCAGCTGCCTTTTTCGCGACGTCGGTCGGGCTGGCGCTGCTGGCGAAGTTGGACGCCGGCCAGACGGACATCTTCCAGAACCTGCCGGGCCAATCGCAGCCGGTGGACTCCGATGCGCCGGTCGTGCCGCTTCCGAGCGGCGGCTCCGCGCAGGACATGCTCCAGCAGCTTGACGGCGCCGCCGGTCCGCAGACGCCGCCGGTCGAAGGCGGCGAAGCGCCGACCCCGCCGGCCCAGTAGCGCCGCCGCCGCATTCTCTTTTGAGGACGCGGCGGTTCTTTATTTAGCTTAGGCGATTTTTCGACTCGTCGAATCGCTCGCGCCACGCTAAGGCTCAAATCCCATGGCGCGGTACATCTTCATTACCGGCGGCGTGGTTTCCTCCCTCGGAAAGGGTCTCGCTTCAGCGGCCCTTGGCGCGCTTCTCCAAGCGCGCGGCTACCGCGTCCGCCTACGGAAACTCGACCCCTATCTCAACGTCGATCCGGGGACGATGAGCCCCTATCAGCACGGCGAGGTGTTCGTCACCGACGACGGTGCGGAGACCGATCTCGACCTTGGCCATTACGAGCGCTTCACCGGGCGCTCCGCCAACCGCATGGACAACGTCACGACCGGCCGCATCTACCAGGAGATCATCGCCAAGGAGCGGCGCGGCGACTATCTCGGCGCCACCGTCCAGGTGATCCCGCACGTCACCGACGCCATCAAGGCGTTCGTTCTGGATGGCAACGAGGAGTACGACTTCGTGCTCTGCGAGATCGGCGGCACGGTCGGTGACATTGAAGGATTGCCGTTCTTCGAGGCGATCCGCCAGCTTGGCAATGAGCTGCCGCGCGGCCACGCGATCTACATTCACTTGACCCTGATGCCGTGGATCGCCACGGCCGGCGAGTTGAAGACCAAGCCGACGCAGCACTCCGTCAAGGAGCTGCGCTCCATCGGCATCCAGCCCGACATCCTTCTGGTGCGCTGCGACCGGCCGATTTCCGACGGGGATCGGCGCAAGCTGGCGCTTTTCTGCAATGTGCGCGAGAGCGCGGTGATACCGGCTGAAGACGTCGACACGATCTACGGCGTGCCGGTCGCCTATCACGATAGCGGGCTCGATCGCGAGGTGCTCGCTGCCTTTGGCCAGGAGGAGACGCCGTCGCCCGATCTTGATGAATGGCGTGAGATCGGCCGCGTGCTGCGCCACCCTGAAGGCGAGGTGACGATCGCCATCGTCGGCAAATATACCGGGCTGAAGGACGCCTATAAGTCGCTCGGCGAGGCACTGACCCATGGCGGCATCGCCAACAAGGTGCGCGTCAAGCTTGAGTGGATTGAGAGCGAGATTTTCGAAAAAGAGGACCCGGCGCCTTATCTGGAGGCCGTAAACGGCATTCTCGTGCCGGGCGGCTTCGGCGAGCGGGGCGCTGAGGGCAAGGTCAACGCCGTAACCTTCGCTCGCACGCGCGACGTGCCCTATTTCGGCATCTGCTTTGGCATGCAGATGGCGGTGATTGAGGCCGCGCGAAACCTGGCCGATATCGCTAAGGCCGGCTCAACCGAGTTCGGCCCGACGGAGGAGCCGGTCGTCGGGCTGATGACGGAATGGCTGAAGGGCAATCAGCTTGAGAAGCGGCTGGCGCAGGGCGATCTCGGCGGCACGATGCGGCTCGGCGCCTACCCGGCGATCCTCAAGCAGGAAAGCCGGATTGCCGGCATCTATGGCGACACGGAAATCGGCGAGCGCCACCGCCACCGCTACGAGGTGAATATCGATTACGTGGAGCGACTGGAGGCCGCCGGGCTCAGCTTCTCCGGCATGTCGCCCGACAATCTGCTGCCGGAGACGATCGAGCTTCCCGGCCATCCCTGGTTCGTCGGCGTGCAGTATCACCCGGAGCTGAAGTCGCGTCCCTTCGACCCTCATCCGCTTTTCGCCAGCTTCATCGCCGCCGCGGTTGAGCAGAGCCGGCTTGTTTAGGGCCGTCCTGCCTCAGCACGCACTGGCCAATCCGCTGCAGATCGAATAACGCGAGTGCCATGCACCGCATCGACCATCTCGTCCTGCCGGTCACCACGCTGAACCTGGCGCGCGCCCGGCTGAGTGCGCTCGGTTTCGCTGTTGCGCCCGATGCGCAGCACCCCTTCGGCAGCGGCAATTGCTGCGTCTTCTTTCCAAACCGCACCTATCTGGAGCCGATCACGTTCATCGACCGCGTCGCCGTCGACATGGCCGCCGCGGAGGGGATGGTCTTCATCAAGCGGCTGAAGCGCTTTGCCGAGCACCGCCGCGCGGAGGGCTTCGCCATGCTGGCGCTGACCAGCGACGATGCCGAAGCGGACGCCGCCGCCTTCCAAGCCGCAGGGATCGGCGGCAGCCTTTTCGCATTCAAGCGCATGGCCGAGATGCCCGACGGAGCAGAGCGCGAGATTGGCGTCCGGCTGGCCTATGCGGAGCACGGCGATGCGCCCGACGCCACGTTCTTCGCCTGCCAGCATCTCGCGCCGGATGTCCTGTTTCAGGCGGATTACATGGAGCACCCGAACGGGGCGCTCGGCGTCTCTGCCGTAACGGCCGTGGCCGAAAATCCGGCGGACTTTCACATTCTGCTGGAGGCGGTGTCCGGACAGCGCGCGCTGCGGGCCACGTCCTTCGGCATTGAAGCGTCCCTCGGCGACCAGGAAATCGCCGTGCTGACGCCGGCCGGATTTCGCGCGCGCTACAACGTTGAAGCGCCGGATCCGCGCCGCGGCCTGCTTTTTGCCGCCTTCGATGTCACAGTGTCGGACCTTGACGCGGCGCTTGTGTGTCTGGGAGACGCCGGCATGCGCCACCGCGATACGGTGGTCGTGAAGGCGGGGCCGGGCCTGGGCGCCGTCATGGCGATGAGGGCGGAGCAGAATGGCTGAGCCGAACGCAATCGTAGAAGCTGGCGCCGTGCGTTTCGGCAATCGCCTGCCGTTGGCGCTGATCGCCGGCCCCTGCCAGTTGGAAAGCCGCGACCACGCCTTCGACATGGCCGGCGCGCTGAACGACATCTGCGCGCGGCTCGGCATCGGCTTCGTCTTCAAGACAAGCTTCGACAAGGCCAACCGCACGAGCCTCGCCGGCAAGCGCGGATTGGGGATCGACAAGGCGCTCGCCGTGTTCGCCGACATTCGCCGCGATCTCGCCGCGCCTGTGCTGACCGACGTGCACGAGCCCGGCCAGTGCGCCGACGTCGCCGAAACGGTCGACATCCTGCAGATACCGGCCTTCCTCTGCCGGCAGACTGATCTCCTGGTCGCCGCCGCCAAGACCGGGCGGGTGGTGAACGTCAAGAAGGGGCAGTTTCTTGCGCCCTGGGACATGACCAATGTGCTCGCCAAGGTCACCGAGAGCGGCAATGCCAATGTGCTTCTGACCGAACGCGGCGCGTCCTTCGGCTACAACAATCTGGTCTCCGATCTGCGCGCGCTACCAATCATGGCGGCGACCGGCGCGCCGATCGTGTTCGACGCAACGCACTCCGTGCAGCAGCCGGGCGGGCAGGGGAATGCGACCGGCGGCGACCGCACCATGGTGCCGGTTCTCGCCCGCGCCGCCGTGGCCGTCGGGGTTGCGGGTGTGTTCATCGAAACGCATCAAGACCCCGAGAAGGCACCCTCCGACGGTCCGAACATGCTGCCGCTCGACCAGATGGAGCCGCTCATGGCGACGCTGATGAAGCTCGACCAGATCGCCAAGGCCGGGGAGGTAGGGCCGCGCTAGCGCGGTTTCTTTGTTCGCCGACCGGTCGGCCGAAATCGATTCCTGCAGAGGCGTCGGCGCCGCAAGGCAGCGCCGACCCCGCTTAGGGATGCTGTCGCGCCCGCCTGGCAGGCGCGACACAATATTCAGCCGAAAGGGTGCGGGTGAAGGAAAAGAGGCTTTACTTGTGATTGCAGAAAGGTGCTATCCTTCGGCGTCGTTTGTCCCCAAAGATATCTAAACTGCAATGGATTACTTGCGCTTCTTCAGATTGGCCTCAAACAGTGTCGCTGCAGTCGCAGTAGCGATGACAATAATTGGTTTGACTTTGGCTTCCTTAACCGCATTTTTTTTCCCACCCGATCCAGTATTGAAGCTGACTTCTACTGAATTGGACAGCAGAATACACTCGGCAATAGCTGACAGTGTCGCCGAGCTACGCCAAAAAAGCCTCGCCGAACTCCGCCAAGAAATAGAAGAAGCGCTTGATCAAGTGCTACAGTCTTCTCAGTCGCTCGCGGACACAGAGGTGGCAATACGATTTGAGAACTTGGATTCGCGCCTCGATGAACTCGCGAAGCAGCTGGAGATCGTCGAAGTAATCGAGCAAGCGATCAACGACAGCCCGGAGCGGGCAATGTCTATCCCGATTCTGCGTAAGGAGCTTGACCTGTTGAAGTCGGACGTGGTTGAGGCCGTTGATGCCCTGCGAGCTGAGATCGATCGCATTTATGATCTGGGGAAATGGTTCCTCGGATTAATGGCCACGATGGCGATTGCCGTTATGGGCCTGGTGATCGGGAATCTGATCAAAAGGAAGGAGTAGGTGGAGGCTAAGAATGGTTGCTTGGATTGCAGGACTAATTGCCATGCTTGGCGTGCTGATCGCATACTTTCAGTGGCTCACCGCTCACCAGCGTATAATCATGGATTTGTTTGAGGAACGCGTGGGCGTCATCAATGAGATTGAGGAATCAATTCGACTTGGTTTGGATGAGGAATCAAAGGGGCGCCAACGAGCATTCTATCGTTTCGTGATGGCGGAACGGCGAGCACGCTTCCTCTTCGGCGAGGATGTATTGATTGCTCTCAAGGAGCTCAGGGAAGCTTTTGCCGCCATCAACGCGCTCGGTCCGGGCTCCCCTCCGCATGTGGCCGGATCCGAGAAGCTGACGGACTTCTTAGCCGCCGACGGCACTCAGCTCTTTGCCCCTTACGTCAGGATGGATCAGACCATGCCGAGCCTGTGGCGGCCGTTTTAGGCCGCGCTAGAGCTCGAGGAGCTCGTCGATCCGATCGTCGACGACGTCGGCCAGGCCGCTAAGCCGCTCCTTCATTTCAGCGGCAAACTTCGCACCATCCATGCCGAGCGTCTTTAGCTGCTCGGCCATCACGTCCAGGTGCTGCTCGGCCTGTTGCTTCCTATAGTGGAAGCGGTTTTTTATCTTGCGCAATTGCCTGTCGCTCAGATCACTCACAGTCAAGGCCTCCGCGTGATCAGTATTGCAAGCCCGCCTGGCGAGCTCGTCGGACTGCGCCTATTCTTCGTCCAACTCCGCGAATGCTTCAAGCGGAATCATGGTGCAACGCTCGCGCACACCGTTGATCCTGACGCGGTTGTGGTCCTTGTCGGCGAAGACCACATGCGCAGGCCCCATCCGCAGCGCCGGCGTCCAAGAGCCGATCGCGCCGTCGCCGCCCCAAGGCGTGTTGCGGAAGAGCGCCGCGACGAGCTGGCCGCGCCGGGCACGGCCAGCACATAGCCTGGCGCCAGCGGGAACTCGCCCTTGTTCAGCAGGCCCAAGCCGGCCTGCTCAAGCTGCCCGATTACAACACCGGCGGCCATCCGCCTCTCAAGCTCGTCAAAGCCGCTTTCGCCGCGCCCCGACATCGAATAAGCCAGCCTCCGGCAAAGGAGCTCCCATGACCGCAATCATTGACATCGTCGCCCGCGAGATTCTGGACAGCCGCGGCAATCCCACCGTCGAGGTCGACGTGACCTTGGAGGACGGCTCGTTCGGCCGCGCCGCGGTGCCCTCGGGCGCCTCCACCGGCGTGCACGAGGCCGTTGAGCTGCGCGACGGCGACAAGGGCCGCTACCAGGGCAAGGGCGTTCAGAAGGCGATCGCCGCCGTCAATGGCGAGATCTTCGACGCCATCGGCGGCATGGACGCCGAGGACCAAGTCCACATCGACACGACCATGGTCAAACTCGACGGCACGGAGAACAAAGGCCGGCTCGGCGCGAACGCCATTCTCGGCGTGTCGCTCGCCGTCGCCAAGGCCGCGGCCGATGCGGGTGCCTTGCCGCTTTACCGCTATGTCGGCGGCACCAATGCCCGCACGCTGCCGGTGCCCATGATGAACATCGTCAATGGCGGCGTGCACGCCGACAACCCGATCGACATTCAGGAATTCATGGTCATGCCGGTTGGTGCCGAGACGCTGGCGGAGGCCGTGCGCACCGGATCGGAGATCTTCCAGACGCTGAAGAAGGCGCTGAAGGATGCCGGTCACAACACCAATGTCGGCGACGAGGGCGGCTTCGCGCCGGCGCTGTCATCCGCCGACGAGGCGCTGGGCTTCGTCATGCGCGCCATTGAGACGGCCGGCTACAAGCCCGGCGACGACGTGGTGCTGGCGCTCGATTGCGCGGCAACGGAGTACTTCAAGGACGGCCGCTATGAACTGGCCGGCGAAGGCAAAACGCTCGGTTCCGACGAGATGGCGCAGTACCTCGCCGACCTGGTCGGCCGCTTCCCCATCCACTCGGTTGAGGACGGCATGGCGGAGGATGATTGGGACGGCTGGAAGGCGCTAACCGATGCCGTTGGCGATAAGTGCCAGCTGGTCGGCGACGACCTCTTCGTCACCAACACCAAACGCCTCAGTGACGGGATCGACAAGGGCGTCGCCAATTCCATTCTGGTCAAGGTGAACCAGATCGGCTCGCTGACAGAGACGCTCGAGGCCGTAGAGATGGCGCACAAGGCTGCCTACACAGCCGTCATGTCGCATCGCTCCGGCGAGACGGAGGATTCCACGATCGCCGACCTGGCGGTTGCCACCAATTGCGGGCAGATCAAGACCGGCTCGCTCGCCCGCTCCGACCGCACGGCCAAGTACAACCAGCTCATCCGCATCGAAGAGGAGCTCGGTCCAGCGGCGCGTTTCGCCGGGCGGAGCGCGTTGAAGGGGTAGCGACACCGATACACGGTGTGTCCCAGTGCCGAAATACGAGCGATTCCAATACTATGGATTGCCGGGTTAAGCTCGGCTATGACGACTTAGGAGGCAGGGAAGGCGGCGGCCTGAAAGCATAGGAACGCGCGAAATGTCAGACCAACAGACCTGGACCGACGTCGACGCTAATATCGCCGACCTGTTCGTGCATCCGGACCCGGAGCTTGATGCAGCACTTGAGGCGTCAAAGACGGCGGGCATGCCGGCTATCGAGATCGCGCCTAGTCACGGCAAGCTCCTGATGCTCCTTGCCATGGTCGGGGGCGCGCACCGTATCCTCGAGATCGGCACGCTCGGCGGCTATTCGACCATCTGGATGGCGCGGGCGCTGCCACCCGACGGCCGTCTCATCTCGCTTGAAGCGAGCGCCGACCACGCAAAGGTCGCCGCCGCCAGCATCGAGAACGCCGGCTTGTCGGATCGTGTGGAGATCCGCGTCGGGCCGGCGCTGGGGGCGTTGCCCAAGATTGCCAAGGAAGACGTGGGTCCGTTCGATCTCGTCTTCATCGACGCCGACAAGGAGAACAATCCCGCTTATTTCGATTGGGCGCTCAAGCTGTCACGTCCCGGCACAATGATCGTCGCCGACAATGTCGTGCGCTATGGCGGCTTGATGGATGACGCGAGCGAAGAACCGAGCGTGAAAGGCATGCGGAGTTTCATGGAGATGGTCGCCAACGAGCCGCGTGTCAGCGCCACGGCGATCCAGACCGTGTCGTTGAAGGGCCATGACGGCTTCGCGTTGGCGGTGGTGACGGGCGAATAACAACTGCCTGCCGACGAGCATGGCGCCGAAGGAGTTAGCCGTGGCCCGTGACGAGCGCTTCCTGGACAAGGTCTATTCGGTGAAGACGGACGCGGAGACACGCGCGCTGTATGACCGTTGGGCGGAGGTCTATGACGAGGAGCTTGCCGAAAACGCCTACAGCCAGCCAAAGCGCAGTGCGGAAGCGCTTTCCCGCCTGGTCGATCCGGCCGAAGCGGCCGTCTTGGATATCGGATGCGGGTCGGGGCTGTCGGGCATCGCGTTGAACGTGGTCGGTTTCACGACGATCGACGGCTGCGACTTCTCGCCGGGCATGCTGGAGAAAGCCGCCAAGACCAGAGCTTATCGTCGATTGTTTGAGACCAACCTCAACAAGCCGCCGATGGACGCCGCTGACAGTAGCTACGACGCGGCCGCCTGTGTTGGCGTGTTTTCCTTCGGGCACATCCAGGCCGATGCGCTGGACGACATTTTCCGTGTACTGAAACCGGGCGGCGTGTTGGTGATCGGCGTCAACACGCACTACTACGAAGAAGGTTTTCTGACGGGAAAGCTGTCAGCGCTCGAAGCTGCCGGCGGCGCAAAGACCCTCTTGCAAGAACACGGCGAGCACATTCCAGGCACTGGC
This sequence comes from Afifellaceae bacterium, assembly GCA_028284625.1. GTDB lineage: Bacteria > Pseudomonadota > Alphaproteobacteria > Rhizobiales > Afifellaceae > DASWJZ01. Next base: position 346,401 of record JANQRH010000026.1, read on the forward strand.
ATGACCGGCTGGGTCATCTGTGCACGAAAGCTCTGAGGCCTGAGCGATCTACGCTCGCTGCCGCGGAAAGGCCCGGCCGTTCTCGTCGAAGACGTGAAAATGCTCCGGCGCCGCTGTCAGCCCGACCTCAACGTCGCGCTCCATGTCGACGCTTCCATCGACCTTGGCGATGATCGGCTCGTTCTCGTCGCCGGAATCGATGTAGATCAGGGCGACTTCGCCGAGATTCTCCACCAGCAGCGTCTTGCCGCGGAAAATGGCGTCGCCGTCCTTGGCGACACGTAGATCTTCCGGACGTACGCCGAGCGTGCCCTTGTGACCGACAGCGCTTGCCGGGATGTCAGCCGGCACCGGCACGGAGGCGCCGGTCTCCACCTTCACGCGCGCTTGGCCGTTGGCGCCCTCGATCGTGCACGGCGCGATGTTCATCGCCGGCGAGCCGATGAAGCGGGCGACGAAGAGATTGGCCGGCTGGTGATAGAGCTCCATCGGCGAGCCGACTTGCTCCACAAGCCCGGCATTGAGCACGACGATGCGGTCGGCGAGCGTCATCGCCTCGACCTGATCGTGCGTCACGTAGACCATGGTCGTGTCGGGCATCGACTCGCTGAGTTTGGCGATCTGGATGCGCGTGGCGACACGCAAAGCCGCATCGAGGTTGGAGAGCGGTTCGTCGAACAGAAACACCTTCGGGTCCCGCACGATGGCACGGCCGATCGCGACGCGCTGCCGCTGGCCGCCGGAAAGCTGTCGGGGCAGGCGGCTCAGGAGCGGCGTAAGCTGCAGGATATCCGCCGCTGCACCCACGCGCTTCTCGATCTCATCCTTGCTGGCGCGCGCCAGCTTCATGCCGAACGCCATGTTGTTGTAGACCGTCATATGCGGATAGAGCGCGTAGGACTGGAACACCATGGCGATGCCGCGCTTTGACGGTGGCACGTCATTGACCACATCGCCGCCGATCTTCAGCTCTCCGCTTGAAATGTCTTCAAGCCCGGCGATCAGCCGCAGCAGCGTGGACTTGCCGCAGCCTGACGGGCCGACGAAGACGACAAACTCACCCTGCTGAATGTCGAGGTCGACACCCTTGATGACATGCACGGCACCAAAGGACTTCTTGAGGTCGGAAAGTTCGACTGCAGCCATAGCGACTAACCTTGATCAACCTTTGACGGAGCCTGCGAGCAGGCCACGGACGAGGAATCGTTGGAGTGAGAAGAAGACGAGCAACGGCACGACAATAGAGATGAAGGCGGAGGCGGTGAGGATCTCCCAGTTGCCACCGCGCGATCCAAGCAGCTCCCTAAGCCGCCCGGTCAGCACAAGTTGATCGTCGCCGTTCCCGAGGAACACCATGGCGACCAGAAGGTCGTTCCACACCCACAGGAACTGGAAGATGGCGAATGCCGCCAATGCCGGCATGGAGAGCGGCAGCACGATGCGCACGAAGATGTCGAAGTCGCTGGCGCCGTCGATGCGGGCCGATTCCATGATCTCGCCCGGCAGACCGGCGATGTAGTTGCGTAAGAGATAGATCGCCAACGGCATGCCGAAGCCGGTATGCGCCAGCCATATGCCGACATAGGTCTTCGACGGTACGCCAAAGATGGCGCCGACATCGTTGTAGAGCTTCAACAGCGGGATCAACGACATCTGTAGCGGCACGACCAGCAGGCCGACGACAACCGACAGAAGCAGCGCTCGCCCCGGGAACTTCATCCAGGCGAGCGCGTAAGCCGCATAGGCGGCAATCAGGATCGGAATGATGGTCGCCGGGATCGTCACCGTCAGCGAGTTGATGAACGATTGCCCGATGCCCTCAGAGGTCAACACCTCCTCGTAATTGGCGAGCGTGAAGTCCGGCGGGAAGGCGGCGGTGTAGAACAATCGCTGCCCGCGCGCCCCTTCGAACGGCTCCGTCGACACCATGCGATAGGAACCGTCCTCATTGACGGTCAGCAGTGCGCCGCTGCGCATCTCCGCCGTTTCGCCGACTGGGAACTCGTCCGGCCGCTGGATCGACACACCGAAACGTGCAACCCGCGCCCCGCTATCGGCTTCGAACAAATTGCCGGAGATGACGTATTCTGCGTCCTCTTGCGCCTGTTCCTCAGGCGGTGGTGCGCGGCCGACCTCGTTGCGTTCCGTCGTGGTGAGCGCCGTCCACCAGCCGGAGACGGCGAGCAGGTCCTTGTCGCGCAGCGAACTGACGAGCAATCCGAAGGTCGGCAGCACCCACAGGATCACCAGGAAGATGACGGCGACATGGACCGGCCAACCGCCTTGCTTGCTGCCTGCCATTCCAGCCATCAGCGGTTCTCCATCTCAGCGTTGGCGCGCCGGATATTCCAGATCATGATCGGGATGACCGCGACCATGATGACCACCGCAATCGTCGCGCCGCGACCGAAGTCGCCGCCGCCGCGGAACATCCAGTCGAACATCAAGTTCGCCAACACTTCAGAATCCCATTGCCCGTTGGTCATCGCCAGCACGATGTCGAACACCTTGAGCACCAGGATGGTGATGGTGGTCCACACCACGGCGATCGTGCCCCAGATCTGCGGGATCATGATGTAGAAGAAGAGCTGGTAGCCCTTGGCGCCGTCGATGATGGCGGCCTCGATGGTCTCATCGGGAATGCCGCGCAGCGCCGCCGATAGGATGACCATGGCAAAGCCGGTCTGAATCCAGACCAGGATGATCATCAAGAAGAAATTGTTCCAGAAGGGGATGGTGATCCACGCCTGCGGCGCGAGGCCGAACCCTTCCACGATGGCATTCAGAAGCCCGATCTGGACGGAGCCCTCGCTGCGGAAATCATAGATGAACTTCCAGATCACGCTGGCGCCGATGAAGGAGATCGCCATCGGCATGAAGATCAGGCTCTTGGCGATGTTGCCCCACCAGATCCGGTCCGTCAGGAAGGCAATTACCAGGCCGAAGCCCGTGCTCACCGCCGGCACGAAGATCAGCCATAGAAGGTTATTGAAGATCGACTGCCGGAATTCCGGATCGTTGATGGCCCAGCCGTAATTGGAGAACCCGACGAATTCCTCGCCGGTGCGGTCGTAGAAGCTCAAGCGGAGCGAGTCGATGACCGGATAGACGAGATAAAGGCCAAGCACGAGCAGGGCGGGGCCCAGGAACAGCCACGGCCGAATGACCGAAGCGAGCTTCTGGTTACGCACCGCGCGTGGGCTGGCGTCACGAAACGGCAGGATGATGTCGAGCAGCGCGTTGGCTGCGAAGTAGTAGAGAGCACAAGCGCCCACGCCGGCCACGATCGCGATCAGGGCGCTTATCAGGTGCTGCATTCGTCTCCCCCTAACGCCGGATTCGTGCCGACGTTGCTTTGCCGATCCTAAGGTCCAAGTGCAGCCTCAGACCAATCGCTTCGTAGATCCGGGCCGCGGGCGGCCCGGATCGCTTTAACTGCCGACGCTACTTGATGGCGTCCCAAGCCGCCTGGCTGGCCTTGGCGACGTCTTCGGCGCTCGCGCCGCCGACATAGTCGACCATGCCGGTCCAGAACGATCCCGCACCGATGGCGCCGGGCATCAGGTCCGATCCATCGAAGCGGAAGGTTGTCGCGTTGAGCAGGATTTCGCCCTGCTTCCTCAGCGGCTCGTTGGCGTAGGCATCCGTGTTCACGCCGAGATGCGCCGTCAGAAGGCCCGACTGCGCCATCCACACCTCATGCGCGATCGGCGTCTTCAGCCATTCGATGAAGACACGCGCCGCGTCTGAGTCGGCGGTAATGGCGAAGAGCGTGCCCGCACCAAGCACCGGCTTTCCAAGGTCCTTGTCGGCATAAGCCGGGAAGTAGAAGAAGTCGGCATCCACCCCAAGCTCGGTGCCCTCCGGGAAGAAGGACGGAATGAACGACGCCTGGTGGTGCATGTAGCAAGCCGGCGGCGACGCAAAGAGGCCCTTCGGGCTGTCGCGGAAGTCGGTGGAAGCCACGGCAGCTGCGCCGCCATCGACGAAGTCGTTGTTGCGGGCGAACCAGCCGAACTCCTCAATGGCGCCGATGATGCGCGGGTCGTCGAACGGAATCTCGTTCGTCACCCATTGGTCATAGACTTCCGGCGCCTGCGTGCGCAGCATCATGTCTTCCACCCAGTCGGTCGCCGGCCATCCGGTGGCCGCGCCTGAGCCGAGACCGATGCACCACGGCGTGCCGCCGTCGGCGACAATCTGCTCCGTCAGCGCCTTGAGGTCTTCCATGGTCTCCGGCACTTCGTAGCCGGCGTCCTCGAAGTTCTCCGGCACGTACCAGACCAGGCTCTTCACGTCCGCCTTATAGGGGAAGGCGTAAAGAGCGGTCTCGCCGTCAGGACCGGCATAGGAGCTGAGGTCGACCCAAGACTGGCCGGCCGCGTAATTGTCCACCATCCATTGTGCGGTGTCGTCGCCGAGCGGCGTGAGGTCGCCCTTGGAGGCGAGGTCGGCGGCAAGGCCGGGCTGCGGGAACACAGCGATGTTCGACGGGCTGCCGGCCTGCGTGTCGATGACGATCTGCTGCTCAAACGAGTCCGATCCGGCATAGTCGACGGTGGCGCCGGTCGCCGCTGAGAAATAAGCGAGCATGCTCTCCACGAGAGTCTCGTCCGGGCCAAGCCACGGCCCGAAGACGCTCAGCGTCTGGCCGGAGAGATCGTTCGCTGCTGCGAAATCTTCATAGCTCTGCCAGCTGAAGCGCGAGTCTTCCCCGACCGGGAACATCAAATCCTGAGCGGCCGCTGTTCCAACGCTGAGCGCGAGGCCACTTGCAAGTGTCAATAAAGCGAGGCGTCGCTTCATCATACTTCCTCCTTGAACACTGTATTCGGGATGTCTTTTAGGGACTGCCACAATGTGGCGTCGGGATGGGGCGTGATCGGCTCCACCCGCGCAGCAATCATCGGCCGGCCACCCACAGGGTCGAACACGACCCTTGCAGCGCCGGACCGAAAGGCGGTGCACTGGCGGGATGCTCTGTCGAGCTCAAGGCGAAAACACCCTCCCAGTCCGTTTCCTCCAAGGTCTTGTTTGAGCACCGTTTCCGGAGAGGGGCTTACGGCGCTCTGTTTTCGACAATCTAGCGAGGATATGCAGATATGGCTAGCCAGTGGTTGAAACGCTATTGTCGCGCACGCAGCCGACTTAGTTGGCGGCTGCCGGGCTTTTCGGAGCATGATCCCGAAACTGTGGATGTAAGTTTCGGAAGAGGTCATGCTCCAGAGTTGAAAGAGTGTTGGAGCGGATCAACGAAACGCGATAACGCTCTGGGCGCCGCCGGTCTGCGGCTCTTCGGCTTGCCGGCGCTTATAGTTGAGTGAAGAGGGTGCGGCCTCGTTGCGCCACCGCGCATCGGCCGATGCTCTGGGAGGGGTGAGTTGAAGCGGCCTGTTATCGGCTTGGCGTTGTTGTCGAGCATTGCCGCCTTTCTCGTCATCGTTGGCGGCGGATTGGTGCTTTTGTTGGTGCCAAGCTCAGGCGAGCGGGGTGCAGGCGCACTGATTGCGCTCAGTGGCTCCATCGCCTTCGCCGCAGCTCTGCTTCTGACGCTCGGCTGGGGACGCGTACCCGGAACCGCCGAGAGCAGGGCCGGGGCACTGACCTGCGCGCTTCTCGCCGCGCTGCCCTTGGCCGCGCTCAGCGCCATTGCACTCCGCTTCAGCGGCCTGCCGATCGGGAGCACGCTGCCGCTGGTCGATTGGTCGGTGTTCGGCGTGGGACTGGTTTTTACGCTAGGCGCCCTGTCCATGATGGCGACCGGCTATTGGCGGATGCAGGACGCAATGGCGATGCGGCGTCAGCCGGAGCGCGAGGAAGCGGAAGCCTTGGTCGCCGCCGCAGCCGCTCAGCTGGAGGCCATGGCCAAAAAGCCAGAGGCGGCAAGCGCCGCAAAGAACGATGTGGCCGAACCGGACCAAGCCGCCACCGAGCCGTCAAAGACGCCGCCACCTGAGCGGGAGTGGGTCGCCGCAAGCGACGACGACATCCGCGTCACACCGGTCGAACTGCCGTCGATCGGACAGTTCCGCCGGCGGCAGAGCCAGCCGGGGACTTGAGCCGGGGAGGCGGGCCTACCAGCTGGCGGGCGGCTCGGTAATGCCGAGCAAGCGGAGGTCTTCAGGATCGGGCCGGCGGCGGTTCTCTACCGCGTTCGCCACGCGCTGCGCGCTGCCGACGAGCTGAAAGAAAGTCGCGCATTCGGCAAAGAAGGCGGTGAGGCTGGGCAAGCGGAACCGAGCGGAGCCGGCGGCAGAGGCAATGGCCATCTGGTAATGTCCTGTTCAAGCGTTGATCTGGCCGGAAGATACGCTTGTTGCTGCGCTGCACAACGCCTTCGGATGCAGTGCAGCAATGCGGATCTGGCATAGCCGGGGCGGGCGATTATTAACCTATCGGTAGGCGCGGCCGAGAACGTCCATCAGTTCGGCAATCTTCTGCCGCTGCTCCTGTCGGTCGCCGCTGACAATGGCGTGCTCCACGCAATGCCCCACATGGTCGCGCAGCACCTCTTCCTCTGCGCGTCGCAGCGCCGCCTGCACGGCCGATATCTGCGTCACGACATCGATGCAGTAGCGGTCGTCCTCAACCATTCGGGCGAGGCCGCGGACCTGGCCCTCGATGCGTCGGAGCCGCTTCAGCACGGCCGCCTTCGTATCCTGCTGCATGCCTTGACATATACCCTATAGGGGTATTAAGCGCAACCATTCGAGCGTTCAGTGACGTCGCCATTAAGGGACATGCAGGAGCAGACCGCGCCGCACCAAGCCGTGAAGGACCCGGTCTGCGGAATGCAGGTGGATCCGCATGCCACCGCGCATCACGCGGAGTACGACGGCGACACCTATTCATTCTGCTGCGCGCGCTGCCGTGACCGGTTCGTCGCCGATCCGAAGCGATTTCTTGCGCCTCAGGCAACACCGAGCACCGACCCCGCGCCGCCCGGCGCCATCTACACCTGTCCCATGGATCCGGAGGTGCGCCAGACGGGCCCCGGAGCCTGCCCGATCTGCGGCATGGCGCTTGAGCCACTTCTTGTGAGCCAAGAAACGGGTCCCGATCCTGAGCTGATCGACATGACGCGGCGGTTTTGGATCGGCCTGATGCTGGCCCTACCGGTCGTCGTGCTTGAAATGGGCTCGCATCTATTCGGCCTTGATCGGTGGATCGACCGCGACGCCTCCCAATGGATTCAGTTTGCCTTCGCAACGCCTGTGGTTCTGTGGGCTGGGTGGCCGTTCTTTGTGCGCGGCTGGACGTCACTGGTGACGCGTAAGCTCAACATGTTCACGCTGATCGCCATAGGCACCGGAATGGCCTGGATCACCAGCGTCGTCGCCACGATTGCGCCTGAAGCCTTCCCGCCGGCCTTTCGCAACGCGGAGGGACACGTCGCCGTCTACTTCGAAGCCGCCGCTGTCATCACGGTGCTCGTGCTGCTCGGCCAGGTTCTGGAGCTGCGCGCGCGTGCGGCGACCGGCAGCGCCATTCGTGCGCTGCTCGACCTTGCGCCGAAGATTGCTCGGCGGATCGGCCCCGACGGGCACGAAGCAGATGTCGAACTCGCGGCCGTGGATGTGGGCGACCGCCTGCGTGTGCGGCCCGGTGAGCAGGTGCCGACCGATGGCCTCGTGCTCGACGGGCAAAGCGCCGTCGATGAATCCATGGTCACCGGTGAATCGATGCCGATCGACAAGGTGCCCGGCGCGCGGGTGATCGGCGGAACTCTGAACCAGACCGGTGCCCTGATTGTCCGCGCAGAAAAAGTTGGGCGCGACACGCTGCTGCAGCGGATGGTTCAGCTTGTCGCGGATGCGCAGCGCAGCCGCGCGCCGATCCAGCGCCTCGCCGATCGCGTATCGGGCTACTTCGTCCCCGCCGTTATTCTTGTGGCGGCGATTGCTTTCGCCGCCTGGGCACTATGGGGTCCGGAGCCGCGCTATGCCCATGGGCTGGTCGCCGCCGTCACAGTGCTGATCATCGCCTGTCCGTGTGCGCTTGGGCTGGCGACGCCGATGTCAATCATGGTCGGCATGGGGCGCGGCGCCAAAGCCGGCGTGCTGATCCGCGACGCCGCGGTGCTGGAGCAGATGCAGCGCTTCGATACGCTCGTTGTCGACAAGACCGGGACGCTGACCACGGGCCGGCCCGCGGTCAGCGCAATCGTGCCGGCTGAAGGCTTCGCGGAAGCTGAAATCCTCCATCTGGCCGCCAGTTTGGAGCGCGCCAGCGAGCATCCGCTGGCGCGCGCTATTGTGGCGGCGGCTGAGGCTCGGGATTTGCCGCTTGCCTCCGTCTCCGATTTCGACGCGCCGCCGGGCAAGGGCACGATCGGCAATGTCGATGGGCGAGAGATCGTCGTCGGCAGCGCCGAGTTCCTGGCTGAGCACAATGTCGAGGCCGGCGTGCTCGCTGCCGACGCCGAAGCGCTTCGACGCGACGGCGCCACCGCAATCTTTGTCGCGATCGGAGGCCGCCTTGCCGGCACGATCGGGATCGCCGACCAGCTGAAGGCCGACAGCGCCGAGGTGATCGCCGCGCTCAAGGCGGCGGGCATTCGCATCGTTATGCTGACCGGCGACAATCCGGTGACAGCGGAAGCCGTGGCGCGGCGGCTCGGTATCACGGAGGTCGGCGCCGGCCTGCTCCCACAGCGCAAGATTGAAGCCGTGAAGCGGCTGATCGCGCGAGGTCGGGTCGTGGCGATGGTTGGCGACGGCGTCAACGACGCGCCGGCTCTGGCCGCAGCCGATATCGGGATCGCCATGGGCACCGGCACCGATATCGCCATGGAAGCCGCCGGCGTGACGCTGCTAGCCGGCGACCTCAAAGGCATCCTGAAGGCACGACGGCTCTCTGAGGCGACGATGGCGAATATTCGCCAGAATCTGTTCTTTGCGTTCGTCTACAACACCGCTGGCGTGCCGATCGCGGCGGGCATTCTTTATCCGGTCTTCGGATTGCTTCTGTCGCCGATCTTCGCGGCGCTGGCGATGTCGCTTTCCTCGCTTAGCGTCATCGCTAATGCGCTCAGGCTGCGCGCTGCGTCTATTGGCTGACCCAGACGGATTCCGCGATCTGCCGGTAGATCTCGTCGAACACCTCTGAGATTTCAGACACGTTCGGATCGTAGTAGCTGTCGGTGTCGGTGGCGCAATTGCGCAGTAGCGTCTCAACGCCTGCGTCTGTGACATCATACGCAATGGAGAAGATGCGGATGCCAAAGCCCTTGGCGTTCTCGCAAAGCTCCGCCGTCGTCTCGTTGGCGGCGTCGACGGACGTGCCGCTTGGCCCTTGCGCGGCCACGGTCTGCATGCCGTCGGTCAGGAGAATGATCACTTTGCGCAGATCGTCGTCGGAGAAGTCCCGCGCCGTCTCAAAAGGCTTGGGCGGCGTGAGCATATGCCAGCCCATCTCCATCCCCAGCGAGATGTTGGTCAAACCGAGCGGCGTCATGGAGGCCAGCGCGTCGCTCAGCCCCTGGAAATCGTCGGTCAGATCGCGCGCCTGAACATTGGCGGCAATGTAACTGCTGCAAGTGCCGCTGTTGCCTTCCGGCCATTGCGTGCCTGGAATGCCGGTCGATGGCGGCTGGTCGCTGGCCGAATACGCATAGTCTCGGTTCAGCAGGCACGTGGTGACAACGCCGCTATAGCCGCCGCCACCGCCGCCTTCATCGTCGTCGTCATCGCCGCCGCCGCCGGAGACGCGAATGGCGCTCCCGTCGATCTCCGTCAGGACATATTCGGAGAAAGGCACGATGCCGATCTTCGTCGTTTCGCTGCGCTCGGTCTCAACGCGGCCAATAAACGTCTGCGCCGCATCCGTCATGCGTATGTATTTGTCGTCGGTGTTCATAGATCCGGAATAGTCGAGCACCATGGCGATCTCGATCAGGATCGGATCCGGCAGGTTGACCTGCGAGGAAGTCGCCGCGGTCAGGTGCCCGATCCCCATAACGCCAAGGAACGACGTGTCGACGTCGATCTGCGCCGCAATGCGGATGACCTCGTTGCCGTCGTTATTGGGGTCCTCGATCGTCACGCTGGCGAGTGAGCTGCCACCATATTCGGCAAGGGCCGCGTCGAGGATGCGCGTCGCCTTGTCGACCGCGTCGTCCCGCACCGTTTCCATGTCGCTTTGCCGGGTGAGCTCACCAAGCTGAAAGGCCCGCGCCGCGGCAATCGCTGCCGTATCGGCGGCCGTCTGCAGTTCGCCCTTGACCTGCGCCCGGTGCGCGAAATCCACGATCCCCCCGCCAAGCGCGATCAGCGGAATGGCCGCCAAGCCGAAGATCAGGGCGGTGTTGCCGCCTTCATGGCTCCACAATTGTCGTAGGCGCCGCACGTCGCTCTCCCAGGCACGGAATGTCTCGGCCCGACTATGGCGCAGCGCAGGCGTGCGAATTCTTAAAGCTCTGACAATTTTTCATCGAGAGTAAAGCGTGTGTTTACGCCGACGAAGAATGTCTGGCGCCGCCGGCGTTGCGCGGAGGTGTCTGCAACCACAGACCGCAAGTCAGCAGGAGCGAAAGCCACAACAGACAGCAATGGCTAAAAATTTGTTGGTTCAATGGAGCGCCGGCCCAGCAGAAAGTGCCATCTGAAATTGCAGGTCGATCTGCCGTCGGAATGGACCGGATCGTTCGCGCAGGCGTCACGGAACCGAGCGAGAATGGCGGGCTGTTGACCGCCATACGCGCTGAGTTGACGGCTGTGCGCCGGCGCGACACGATACGTTCTGTCGACAGCGCGCGGGTCGACAAAAGGGGGAGGCCGATGCGCCGCTGGCTCTTAAGCAGCCTGGGTGGACTGAGCGCCGTCGTGACGGCGGTCGCGGTCGCCGCGACAGCCTTCGCCGCCGTGACGTTGCGTGGCCCATCGAACGACGACCTTAACCGCGACATCGCCATCATCGACCGCGAGCTTGCGCTCGCCGAGCGCACGCTCGTTGCGTATCGCGGCCGCCCGCTCATGGTTCAGCAGATCGAGCTGCGGATGGCGGTTCTGCAAACCACCCGCGCGATGCTTGACCAGAAGCGGTTGTCGTGGGCGCGTGGGCTTGATCTCATCTATCGCGTCGATGGCGGCGAGGTGGTCGCCGACCGTGACGAAGTCGCCGCGTTGCGGGCGAAGCTCGCCGACGTGGAGGCGGGCATCCTGACGGCGCGGAAATGGACCGCGCAGAGCACCAACGACGTGACCAAGAACATGGCGCTGGCGCTGGAGCAGGTTCACCTCCTCACCAAAGCGGCGATCCGCCAACAGATCGCGTTTGCGGAGATGGGGATGGCCGTTCCGCCGCCGCTGCCGACCCACGCAGCGGCGCCCGCGACAACAGCGGCCACCGAAGATCGCACCGGCGTGGTCGCCGATGCGCTGAATCCCTCAGCGTCGCTTCGTTAGGTCGCGCGCCTCTCACCAGCGGTGGAACAGACCTCCGCCAAAGCCGAAGCGGTTGTTATCCTTCCAGATCGGCGGCACCGGATCGCAGCGATAGCCGAGCCGGCAGCGCGAAGCATCGCGCGTCGGCGCATAGGCCGTGTAGGCATATTCGCCCGGCAGACAGGCGCGTGGCGAGGCGACGAAACGCTCAAATGTGTTGCGTCCGGTGCTGAGCACGGCGGCGCCGCGCGCGGCCACGACACCCTTCGCCTGGGCGCAGCTCATGCCGAGCGTGCTGGGGCGCTGCGCGAAAGCGGCGTCAGTCGCCAGCAAGATGGATAGGACGGACAGTAAGGCAGCGTAGCGCATCTTTCTTGTCCTCAGTTCGCGGCTCCGCCATTTGGAGCCGGGCGGAAGCGTCACGCCTCGGCCATCGGGTCGGGCGCCTTGGAAACCTGGCACAGCAGCGCCCGCAATTGATAAGTGCCCATCGCCGGATCATAGGGCGGGCCCTGGTCGGTGAGCACATTGGCGTTCGATTGCCAAATCCCATACTCGCCGTCCTGCCGTTCGGGAAACCACCAGCCGAACTCGACATTGACCACGCGCGGATCGATTCCATCCGTAACGTTGGCGCGTTGCCTGATCTTGCCGCGCCGGGTCTCGATCCAGATCCAGTCGCCGTCTTCAATGCCATGCTCCGCGGCAAGATCGGGGTGCAGATCGGCGAGTGGATCGGGATGCGAGCGCCTGAGCCGAGGCAATTGCCGGTGCTCGGAGGTGAAGAAGTTGAGAACGCGGGCGCCGCTGGTGAGAACCAGCGGGAAGTCCGCCGCGACATCCGGAGCCGATAGCGGCGATTCCGGCGGCTCGCGATAGGTCGGCAACGGATCGTAGCCGAGTTTCTCAAGCGCAAGCGAGTAGAGCTCGATCTTGCCGGACTCGGTCCTGAACCCGGCATCATCACGTTCGTGCTTGTTGTAGGTGATCGGCTCAAAGGCGAAGCCGTCCTGCGTCATCTGCTGAAAGCTCTTGCCCGTCTTCTTCAGTCGCGCATCGAAGACGCTTTCAATTGCTTCTTCGCCGACGCCGAGCTTCATGCGCTGCGCCAATTCGGCAAACACCACTTCGTCCTGCTTGGCTTCGCCCACCTGGGCGATCTTCTGCTGCGCCAGCGCCGTAGTCTCGGCGAAGTAGGGGAAGGCCGTCAGCGCATTGACCTCCAGCCAGCTCGCCGCCGGCAGCACCAGATCGGCCAGCTCCGCGCTCGGCGTCATGAAGAGGTCCATGACGGACAGGAACTCCACCTTCTCCAGCGACTCCCGCACCAGGTTGGAATCCGCATAGGTCGCCAGCGGATTGTTGCCGAATATGAGAAAGGCGCGGATCGGATAAGGCTCTCCGGTGCGCATGGCCTTGAACACGGAGGGGATGTGCGCCGACGGCATCACGTTGGCGCGCCCGAGAAGCCGGAACTCATCGGAGCCGAGCCGTAGCGCCTTCACCTCGTCATCGAGATGTTCGTGGAGGAAGGGAAACCCATCCAAAATATGCGGCCCGAAGACCCAGCCTCCGGGAATATCGATCGTCCCCGTCAGCGCCGGAAGGCAGGCAATAGCGCGCGCGGTCTGAATGGAATTCGGCGAATGCTCAATCGCGCAGCCCCATTCCACCGTCGCCGGCTTTGATTCAGCGAAGAGGCGTGCTGCGGCGCGGATGTTGTCGGCCGGCACCCAGGTGATCGGTTCCGCCCATTCCGGCGTGTGCGGCGCGACGTGAGCAGCCAATTCCTCAAACCCGAACGTCCATTTCGCCACGAAGTCGGCGTCGAACAGTTCCTCCGTGATGACGACGTTGAGCATCGCCAGCGCCAGCGCGTCGTCTGCGCCGGGGCGCACCTGCAGCCAGAGATCGGCCGCCTCGGCGAGCACGGTCCGACGCGGGTCGACGACGATGAACTTGGTGTCCGTCTTGGTGAGCTTGCGGGAGTGGAACAGCAGCTCCCCGTCCGGTCCCGACACCGCCGGATTGTGCCCCCATACAAGAACGCAATCGGGCTCCGTGTCGCCGTAATAGTCGCAGACCGGCAGGTCGCCGTAGGTCATCATCGACACGTTGACCCGCGGGAAAAAGCACTGCGCGTGCCCCGGCTCGCACCAATTCGGCGTGCCCAAAGCGTTGGCGAAGCGCGGAACGAAATCGCAATGATGACGGCCCGTACCGGTGCCGATCGCGATCTGATGCGCGCCGCTCTCCTTAATGATCGCGCCGAGCCGCGTCGCCAGAATGTCGTACGCCTCATCCCACGAAATGCGATCCCACTGGCCGCTACCGCGCGGGCCGGCCCGCTTCAACGGATGCTTCAGGCGATCGGGATGATTAACGAGCTCAATGGAGGCAGGCGCCTTGATGCAAATCTTGCCACGGTTCAGCGGGGAGTCGGGGTCGCCGATGATCTTCGCAATCTGGCCGTCGGTCACATGCACCAGCACGCCGCAACCGCCATGGCACATGCGACAGGCCGACTTGTAGATGGTCGTTGGGCCGACGTCTTTCTTCATGGCGCACCCGTGCGATGCCGGTCGCCGTAATTATAGCGCATCCCCCACGGCCGCGTAACAGCGGCAGCGATGCTGTGTGGCGCCCGCGGTCCCGAAGTCGCTGAGATTGCTGGTCGCGGGCGCGCATCCGCGTCCGCGTGATTTTCTTTTCAGACTCTCAGTTCTTTTTTGGCGAGGACCAAGAGGTCACCATCAGAACGACTATCAGTCCGAGCGCACCAAACAGCGACGTCCAAACAAGGTTCTGCATCGGCGTGGTTGTAGTTGGCCAGGCGGCAAAGAGGCCGCCGGTGTGGCTCGCATGGGCTACAGCGCTCAGTAGCGTGCTGCCGGTCCGGGCAAAAATCCAGACTATCAGGATACGCAATGCGACGATGGCGAGTATCCACGCGGCGAGGAAGTAGGGGACGAAAACAAGACCGTATTCCGCGCCCTCAGCCCAAAAGGTCACCAGCAGATGCCAAGCCCCGTGAATGAGACCCAGACCCAATGCGGCCGCCAATAAGGTACGACCGCTGAGCAGGTGGGGCGTGGCGAAACCGGTCCAGCCGATTTCCTCGATGACGCCAACGACAAGGCCTCCTGCGAGGCTGAGCGCCACCATGGAAAGCCCGCCATGTGGGCCCAGAAAGCCGGGGGTGAAGTCTGGCGATACCACCGACAACGGAAAGAGCACCGCCAGGGCGCAAGCCGGGATCAAAAGGAAGGCTGCGGCGTATTCGACCGGCTTGGCCCGCCACAACATCAATCCGCGCAACAGCCTCGAGAGCCCGGTCCAGCCGTCAAGAACAGTGGATAAGATAAGCGCAGAAATGAGGGGGCCGGCTAGCATCGCCAAAAACACCGGCGCTGCCAGATCGTCAAGCGCCTCACCGCGGCCTGGAATGCCGGTCGGCAGAATGACGACCAAGACACCACCCCAGGAGATCGCGACGGTGAGCGCGAGGAAAGTCGCTACCGGATAACGCCCAAGAGATTCAGATATGGTCTTCTTAGCCCCGTTGAGCGGCATGACGGTCCCGCCATTTCTACCTGATCGCGGTGGTGGCGCGTCCGCTTCGACCGTAACGTTATGTGGAGACCGAACCTAGCGGTGCAGGATGATCGGCAACTCGTGAACTGCGACCCGGTCGTGCCTCCCACAGCTTCGGGCCTCGTGTCCCCTGCGCCGGGCACCTGGTTCTGTCCCACTTTCTGACGTGGTGGAGGGGAGTAGGAGAAAAAAATAGACCTGTAGCCGCCTGAAAAGGGAAGGAAGCTGGAAATGAGTGGCTCCCCGGGCCGGACTCGAACCAGCGACCCAGCGGTTAACAGCCGCTTGCTCTACCAACTGAGCTACCGGGGATCACGGGCCATATATTGCACCAGGACTTGCCAATGCAAGCATGCCGGGCCATTGAGGCGCGCCGCGGCCCTTGGGCGTCGCGGCGGTCAAGCGATCATGGCAGGATTTGCGGGATATGGCCGAGAACCGAGGCACCGGCGGATTCGTCCGGATCGGCTCGCGTAAATTCGAGCTTCCGCGCTCCCGGCTGCTGCGCATTATCATCGGCAGCCTGCTGATCCTGTTCGGGATATTCGGCTTCCTGCCGATCGTCGGCTTCTGGATGATCCCGCTGGGGCTCCTGGTGCTTTCCATCGATATTCCCGCCGTCCGCCGCTGGCGCCGCCGCGTCGCGGTGTGGTTTGCCCGGAAATATCCGGCAACGGCGGCGAAGCTCCATATCACCGGCAAGAACAATCACTACAACAATGCGGCAAGGAAGAAGGAGGGCTCGCCTTGACGGGAAGGGCGTCCTCGGCAATAAGCGCCGGCATGAACGGCAGAAAAGGCGCATCTTCACGCGCCATTTGCATTATCGGGATTATTTGCAGCTAGCTTATCCGCTGGCTGGTGCCGTTCGCTTGTTCCCTTCGTAAGAATCAGTCCGAACGCCCGGCCAGCGGCCGGAGATCGGCATGGACGATCAAGACGGGTTCAAGGGGCTTCGCCTCACCAACACGCTGACCGGGCGGAAAGAGGATTTCGTTCCCGCCGACCCGGATAACGTGCGCATGTACGTCTGCGGGCCGACGGTCTACGACTTCGCCCATATCGGCAATGCGCGCCCGGCCATCGTCTTCGACGTGCTCTACCGGCTGCTCCGGCATCTCTATCCAGAGCCGGATCACCGCGTCACCTATGTCCGCAACATCACCGACGTCGACGACAAGATTAATGCGCGCGCCGCGGAGGAGCATCCCGATCTGCCGCTGAACGAGGCGATCGGAAAGGTCACCGCGACGACGGAGCGGCAATATCACGAGGACGTGGCTGCGCTCGGCTGCCTGCCGCCCGACGTGGAGCCGCGCGCCACCGAGCATATCCCCGAAATGGTGGAGATGATCGCCACGCTCGTGGAGGACGGCCACGCCTATGCGGCGGAAGGCCACGTGCTCTTCGACGTGAAGTCGTGGAAGGCGGCGGACGGTTCGCTCGCGTACGGAAAGCTCTCGCGTCGCTCGCTTGACGACATGATCGCCGGCGCGCGCGTGGAGGTCGCACCCTACAAGCGCGATCCGATGGACTTTGTGCTGTGGAAGCCCTCAAGCCGCGGCGAGCCGTCATGGCCGTCACCTTGGGGGGAGGGGCGTCCCGGTTGGCACATCGAATGCTCCGCCATGGCCAAGAAGCATCTCGGTGAGACGTTCGACATCCATGGCGGCGGGCTCGACCTCATCTTTCCGCACCACGAGAACGAGATTGCCCAGTCGCGCTGCGCCAACAACGCGGAGCGCATGGCCAAATATTGGGTGCACAACGGCTTCCTGCAGGTGGAAGGCCGCAAGATGGCGAAGTCTGAGGGGAACTTTGTGACGATCCGGGAGCTGTTAGACGGCTGGGAAAGGCTCGCGTGGCCAGGCGAAGTCATTCGCTTTGCGATGCTATCTACTCATTATCGTCAACCCATCGATTTCAGCAGGCGGGCCCTCGAACAAGCTGCGACGGCACTGGATGGATTTGCTCCGTGCGCGCTGGCGGCTGGCGGACAAGAGCCGTCCGAAGAATTCGTCGAAGCGATGCTCGATGACCTCAACACGCCACGAGCTATTGCCGAACTCCATCGACTTCAGAAGCTCGCGCAGGCCGAGATGAGCTCATTGCCGGATCAGGTATCTGCACCCAAAGCGATGGACACCGACGAGCGCTACCTACCTATGCGAAAGCTCTCAGCCGGATTGAACTTCCTCGGCATAGATATTGACGCTTACGACCGAAGCTGGATGGAGCGCCAAGTCAACGCGAGACTTTCGGCCGACCACAAGGTGAAGGCCGATGAGCTCGTTGCCGCCCGCGGCGTTGCTCGCAAAGCCAAAGACTTCGCCGAAGCCGATCGCATCCGCGACGAGCTCGATGCGATGGGCATCCAGCTGAAAGACGCCAAGGACCCCGACACCGGCGAGCTGGTCACCACGTGGGAGGTCAAGCGATGAGCGACATCCGTATCACCGGCGGGTGCCAGTGCGGTGCCGTGCGCTATGCGCTCAAGCAGCAGCCGCTTAACCCGCATATCTGCCATTGCCGCATGTGCCAGAAAGCCTTCGGCTCGTTCTTCGCACCGCTCGCCAGTGTGCTCACCGAGAATTTCGAGCTGACGCGCGGTGCGCCCGCCACCTTCAAGAGCTCCGATCATACGGCGCGTGGTTTCTGCGCTGCTTGCGGCACGCCGCTCACCCTGCAGGACGAGCGCCCTGAGAAGATCTTCATCGCGCTGGGTTCGCTTGACGAGCCGGCAATGGTCGAGCCGGAAAACCAATACGGCATCGAAGGCCGCGCCCCGTGGTTTGCGGCGCTGCCGGGCCTCCCCGGCGACAAGTCGACGGAGGAGGACGATCCTGATCTCGCGGCCCGCATCGCCGCCTCCAACCACCAGCATCCCGATCACGACACCGACGCATGGCCTCCCAAAGGTGCCGGCTCATGAGCAAAGAACGCCTCTATTTGTTTGACACAACTTTGCGTGACGGCCAGCAGACGCCCGGCATCGACTTCTCCGTTGAGGACAAGATGCTGGTGGCGGAGATGCTCGATGGGATCGGCGTCGATTATGTCGAAGGCGGCTATCCCGGCGCCAATCCGACCGACACGGCGTTCTTCTCAAAGAAGCGTACGAGCCGCGCGACCTTCACCGCCTTCGGCATGGTGAAGCGTGCCGGCCGTTCCGTCGCCAACGATCCGGGGGTGCAGGACCTCATCAACGCCGAGGCGGACGCCATCTGCTTTGTGGCCAAGGCGTGGGACTTTCACGTGAAGCTGGCGCTCGGCTGCAGCAACGAAGAGAACCTGGACTCAATCACCCAGTCCGTCGCCGCATCGGTCGCCGCGGGCCGTGAGACACTGCTCGACTGCGAGCACTTCTTCGATGGCTACAAGGCAAATCCGGACTACGCGCTCAGCTGCGTGGAGAGCGCGCTTGAAGCGGGCGCGCGCTGGGCTGTGCTGTGCGACACCAATGGCGGAACGCTGCCCGGTGAGGTCGCAACCATCGTCGGCGCTGTCTGCGACAGGTTCGGCGGCGAGCGGATCGGCATTCACACCCACAACGACACCGGCCAGGCGGTAGCCAATTCCCTTGCCGCAGTTGGTGCCGGCGCGCGCCAGATACAGGGCACGCTGAACGGCATCGGTGAGCGCTGCGGCAATGCCGACCTGACCTCCATCATCCCGACGCTGCTTTTGAAGTCACCTTATGCGGAATGCTTCGAGACCGGCGTATCGCCGGACGCGTTGAAGACGCTGACGCATGTGTCGCGCGCCTTCGATGAGCTTCTGAACCGCGCGCCCAACCGCCAAGCGCCCTATGTCGGAGGCTCCGCTTTCGCGACGAAAGCCGGCATCCACGCCTCCGCCATTCTCAAGGCGCCGGAGACCTACGAGCACGTTCCCCCGGAATTGGTAGGCAATCAGCGTCACGTTCTTGTCTCCGATCAGGCCGGCAAGTCGAACCTTCTGTCTGAGCTGGAGCGCTTCGGCCTCGCCGTCGACCGTGCCGATCCACGCCTCGACGGCTTGCTCGCAGAGATCAAGGACCGCGAGGCGCAAGGATACGCTTACGAAGCCGCCGATGCGTCTTTGGAGCTTCTCGCCCGCCGTCGTCTCGGCAAGGAGCCTTCCTTCTTCAATGTCGAAGGCTTTCGCGTGAACGTCGAGCGACGCTTCGACGCCAGGGGCAATCTGAAGACGGTCGCCGAGGCCATCGTGAAAGTCGATGTCGGCGGCGACCGGCGCATGTCCGTGGCGGAAGGCAACGGCCCGGTCAACGCGCTCGACCTGGCACTCCGCAAAGACCTCGGCGAGCTCAATCCGTGGATCAATGATCTGGAATTGGTGGACTACAAGGTGCGTATCCTGAATGGCGGCACCGAAGCCATCACGCGGGTCTTGATCGAAAGCCGCGACGGCGAGGGCAATCGCTGGTTCACCGTCGGCGTCTCGTCGAACATCATCGACGCGTCGTTTGAAGCGTTGCTCGACTCCGTGAACTTCAAACTGATCAAGGCATCCGACGGCCCGCTGCGCTCCGCCGCCGAATAGCGAGGCCGGGTTAGCTACATCCGGGTCAGTGGTTCTTCCGGCGCCTTATCGAGCTCCGCCTGCGGTTGCTCGGCCACAGCGCTCTGCAGCTTGGGCAGGATGTCCTCAGCCCGGTCTGCGACGAGGCACGAGACCTCAAACTCGCTGCGGATGTAATCCTGCTCGCGCATCTGGTCCAAGAGCCGGATAAAGGCGTCCCAAAAGCCGTCTATGTTAGCGAGCAGAACCGGCTTCTGGTGCTGACCGAGCTGTGCCCAGGTCATCTGCTCCACCAGCTCTTCCAGCGTCCCCACACCGCCGGGCAACGCGACGAAGGCCTCAGCGCGCTCGTACATGAGCATCTTGCGCTCATGCATGTCCTCCGTGACGATCGTCTCGGTGAGGTCCTCCATGAGAATCTCGCGCCGCTCAAGAAAGCGCGGGATGATGCCGGTCACCTGGCCGCCCGCGTCGAGCGTGGCGCGCGCAATGACCCCCATCAGGCCGATCGAGCCGCCGCCATAGATCAGCCGCACGCCCGCTTCCGCCATGGCGCGCCCGAGAATCCGCGCCGCCCCCGCATGGGCGGGGTTCGTCCCGAGGCCGGAGCCGCAATAGACGCATATGCTCGATAAGACAGCCATGAATGACAACGCATGGCACTCGGCAAACGCGTAATCAAGCGCGGAGCCGCCGCTCGCTGACGGCCTTGAGTGCTAAGCCATTGCGTCATACAACTTTTAGGGACGTCCTTATCGATTCTGTGATCGAGGTTCGTAGCGTCCATGGCCCGTCCCGCAGTTGCGCTTGCCGTCCTCTTTGCCGTCGTGATCATTGGCGCGGCGGTGCTTCTGTATCAATCGGGCCAGCAGCCCGCGCCCGAAGTAGCGGTGGCCCCGGCGCCGGCGGAGCAGGAATCGGCGGCAGCCCCCGAGCCTGAGACCACAGAGACCCAGGCGGTGGCTGAGGAGCCCGCCGCTGAGGTTGCCGCCACGCCCACCGAGGAAGCAACGCCGGAAGAGCCCGCCGAAGCCGCCGAGGCGACCGCCGAGGCGGAGGTGACGCCGAGCGAGCCGGAGGCCGGCCAAGGCGAGATGGCCGCGGCCGAGGAGCCCACACCTGAAACTGCAGCGTCTGCTACCGAGGAGGCGGTTGCGGCGGCGCCCGATGGGACGACAGCGACCGAACAGGAGCCCGAGGCCACGCCAGGCAGCACTGAGGAGATGGCGGAGCAGGCCGCTGAGCCAGGCGAAGCCACAGAGGTGACACGCGGCGAGGCGGCGACGGCCGATGCCGAGGCGACAGGCGAGGGCACAGTGGCGGAGCCGTCGGAAGCGATGACGGCTGAGGCTGAGGCCGGCCAAGAACCCGAAGCCGAGATGGCCGCAACCACCGAACCTGAGGCCGGGACGACCCTCGAGGCCGGTGAGGCGGCGACCGCCGAAGCCGAGCCGGCGGGTGAGGGCACAGTAGCCGAACCGTCGGAAGCGATGACGGCCGAGGCTGAAGCTGGCCAGGAACCCGAAGCCGAGATGGCAGCAACGGCCGAGCCAGAGGCCGGGACGACTGTCGAGGCCGGTGAGGCGGCGACCGCCGAAGCCGAGGCGACGGGTGAGGGCGCCGTGGCCGAGCCATCCGAAGCGATGACGGCCGAGGCTGAGGCCGGCCAAGAACCCGAAGCCGAGATGGCTGCAACCACCGAACCTGAGGCCGAGACGACCGTCGAGGCCGGCGAGGCAGCGACCGCCGAAGCCGAGGCGACGGGCGAGGGCACAGTGGCGGAGCCGTCGGAAGCTGTGACGGCTGAGGCTGAGGCCGGCCAGGAGCCCGAAACGGAAATGGCTGCTTCGGCGGAAGGCCAGCCGGAGGTCGCGGTGGACGCGACCGCGACCCCGCCCGCCAATGGCGAGGCGGTGGCCGAAGGCACGATGGCCGAGCCCAGCGAGGAGCTTGAGGCAGGGGCGGAGGCCGGTCGCGAGGCGGAAACCGAGATCGCGGCCCTGAGTGAGGCCCAGCCCGAGGTCGAGATCGAGGCCGGCAAGGTCGCCACATCTGCCGATGGCGGAGCGGCAGCCGAGGGCGCGCCCGAGGCGCCAGCTGAAGAACTGGCGGCGCGCGCCGATCCGCCAAGCGGCGAGGCAAGTTCAGAGGCGACGGCGCCGGCCGATGCGACCGCGCCGACGGAGCCGTTGGTCATCCGCGGCGAGGCGCAGCACGAAGAGCAGAGCGTCGACGCCGTGGCCGCCGTCGCGCCGGAGGCGATGGATGTGACCATCCGTGCTGCGGAGGCTGAAACCGGCACGCTCTATGTCGCCGGCGAAGCGCCGCCGGGCACGTTCCTCAACATCTTCGTCGACGGCAAGCTGGTCGGTGAAGCGCGCGCAGGCACGGACGGGGCGTGGCTTCTGGAGGCGCCCGAAGACGTGCCGCCGGGCGAGGTGGTGCTGCGCGTCGAGGCGATCGCGGACTCAACGGACGGCCGCACCGCTTCCGCCGAGGTGCCCTTCATGCGCTACGAGGAAGGCATCGTGCTTGAGCCGGTCGTCTCCGCCGCGAGCCAGCAGGGCGCAACCGTCGAGGCGACAGGCGCACCGCCGCCGCCGACCTATGTCATCATCCGCCGCGGCGACAATCTGTGGCGCATCGCACGGCGAAACTATGGTCGCGGTATCCGCTATCAGGCGATCTTTGCAGCGAACGCCGACCGCATTCGCAACCCGCACCGCATCTTCCCCGGGCAGGTCTTCATCATTCCGAAGTCCGACCGCAGCTGGCCCGCCACCGCCACGAACTGATCGCCGAACGGGCATTGCGTTCATCGTAAATCGGCGATATACGATGAATTGACGGCGGGCCGACCCCGCCGCCTAAAGCCGCCGACCATAGGATAGACAGCGTGGCGACTGAGACAGCCGCCGATCGCCTCAAGGCGCTCGGCCATCCGGTGCGATTGTCGATCGTGAAAGCGCTTGCGGAGGGCGATTGCTGCTGCTGCGCTGATGTTTGCAGCCGCCTGCCGCTCGCCCAATCGACCGTGTCGCAGCATCTGAAAGTCCTCAAGGACGCAGGGCTCGTCAATTGCCGCCGCGATGGGGTCCGCTCCGCCTATGTACTGAACCCGACGGCGTTCGCCGAGCTTAAGGCTGATCTCGACGGCATCGCCGACCTTGTCGAAACGTCTGCGGGCGCGTGTTCCGCGAGCGAGGCCGCCAATGGCTGACGCGACCGCAGGCCCAAAAATCTCAGCAAGCGCCAGTACGCTGCCAACGCTGCGCAATCTGTGGCCTTACATGTGGCCATCCGATCGGCCGGACCTGAAGATGCGCGTCGGCGTCGCTCTGTTGGCGCTGCTCGCCGCCAAGATCGTCACCGTGCTCGTTCCTTATTCCTACAAATGGGCCACCGATGCGCTGACGGGTGAGGGGAGCACGCCGTCCCTTCTCCCGCTCTTTCTTGTGGCGCCGCTTGCTCTGGTCCTCGCCTACAATTTCGGTCGGGTGTTCGGCATCGCGCTGAACCAGCTCCGCGACGCGCTGTTCGCCAAGGTCGGCCAGCACGCCGTGCGACAGCTCGCCTACCGCACCTTCGTCCACCTGCACGGCCTCTCGCTGCGCTTCCATCTGGACCGCCGCACCGGTGGCCTGTCGCGCATCGTGGAGCGCGGCACCACCGGTATTGAGACGATCGTTCGTTTCACGCTGCTCAACACTGTCCCGACGATCATCGAGTTCGGCCTGGCCGCCTTGGTGATTTGGTACCAGTTCAACATCTGGTACGTGGTCGTCATCGCCGTGACGGTCGGGGCCTATATCTGGTTCACCGTCCGCGCCAGCGATTGGCGCATCACCATCCGCCGCGAGATGAACGATTCCGACACCGACGCGCACACTAAGGCGGTGGACTCGCTTCTGAACTTCGAGACGGTCAAATATTTCGGCAACGAGGCGCGCGAGGTCACCCGCTTCGACGGCTCCATGGCGCGCTATGAGCAAGCGGCCGTCCGCACCTGGACGTCGCTGGCTTGGCTGAATCTCGGCCAGTCGGTGATTTTTGCCGCCGGCATGGCCACCTGCATGGTGCTTTCGGCGCGCGCCGTCATGGCGGGCACGCAGACGATCGGCGACTTCGTGCTGATCAACGCGCTTTTGATGCAGCTTGCGATCCCGCTCAACTTCATCGGCTTCGTCTACCGCGAGATCAAGCAGGGGCTGGTCGACATCGAAGCGATGTTCTCGCTGCTGGAGGTGCCCGCCGAGGTGACCGACAAGCCCGACGCGCCGCCGCTTGCGGTCGCAGAGGGCACCATCCGCCTTGAGGACGTGCACTTCGCCTACGATCCGGCGCGCCCGATCCTCCGTGGCTTGAGTTTCGACGTGCCGGCCAATGCCACCGTCGCGGTGGTCGGGCCGTCCGGCGCCGGCAAGTCGACGCTGGCGCGGCTGCTCTATCGTTTCTACGACGTCACCGGCGGGCGCATTCTCGTCGACGGGCAGGACATCCGCGAGGTCAGGCAGGATACGCTGCGCGCGGCGATCGGTATCGTTCCGCAGGACACCGTGCTCTTCAACGATACGATCGGCTACAACATTCGCTACGGACGCTGGGAGGCCACAGACGAAGAGGTGCGCGCCGCCGCCCGCATGGCGCAACTTGCCGATTTCATCGAAGGCCTGCCGGAGGGCTACGACACCCCGGTCGGCGAACGCGGCTTAAAGCTCTCCGGCGGTGAGAAGCAGCGCGTCGCCATCGCCCGCACGATCCTCAAGGGACCGCCGATCCTCATTCTCGACGAGGCCACGTCCGCGCTCGATACCGCGACCGAGCAGGAGATTCAGTCGGCGATCGACGACGTGTCGAGCAACCGCACGACGCTGGTCATCGCGCACCGGTTGTCGACCGTCGTCAATGCCGACATGATCATCGTCTTGCAGGACGGTGCGATCGCCGAACGGGGCCGGCACGCGGAGCTCATGGCGCATGACGGGCTTTACGCCGCCATGTGGAAGCGCCAGCGCGAAGCCGACGAGATGGCCGAGCGGTTGCGCTGCGTCCGCGAGGAGGCCGGCGATTATCTCCCGCCAATTCACGTGGAGACGGAGGCGGCCGAATAGCGCCGCCTGGTATCACCCACCTCGGAGCCTCCATTCCGGTTCAATCGGAACGGAAAAGGCGCTAGAGCATGATCCCGAAAAGTGGGAACCGGATTTCGGATAAGATAATGCTCCAGCAAAGACATAGAGCCTCAATTCTGGTTCAATCAGAATGGAGGCTCTGAGAGCGCCGGATGCTGCGCTCCGTACAGGAGGCCATCCCGCCCATTCATCGCGAGGGATGGCTGTTCATAGCGATTGCGGCGGCGCTCGCCGTCGTCCTCTCGTTCGTCTCCACGTCGCTCTTCTGGCTCTTGGCGATCGTCACCGGCTGGATGGTGATCTTCTTCCGCGATCCGGTGCGGGTGGTCCCCACCGCCTCGGGCCTGGTTGTCAGCCCGGCCGATGGTCGCATCGAGCCGATCCTGTCCGCCCCGCCGCCGCCGGAACTGGGCCTCGGCACGGCGCCGCTCACGCGGATTTCGGTGTTCATGAGTGTCTTCGACTGTCACATCAATCGCGCGCCGGTCGCCGGTCGCGTTGCCAAGGTCGCCTACAAGCGCGGGCGGTTCCTGAGCGCCGATCTGGACAAAGCCAGCGACCAGAACGAGCGGAACTCCGTGCTTCTGGAAACCGGCGATGGGCTCAAGGTGGGCGTCGTTCAGATCGCCGGATTGGTGGCGCGGCGCGTTTTGTGCTGGAGCGCGGAGGGAACGGAATTGGCCGTTGGCGCGCGCTTCGGCATGATCCGTTTCGGCTCGCGGCTCGACATCTACCTGCCGGAAGGCGCCGTTCCGACCGTGAGCGCTGGCCAGCGCGCCATTGCCGGCGAGACAATCATCGCGCACCTGCCGGGCGCCACACTCGAGCCACCCGTACCGACGCGTCGCGATTAGGATCGGTTGATGGTTGGCCTCTTTCCGCCTGTTGACCCGGACGCCAAGCGTGGCAGACCACGCCGGCGGCTGGTTCCGTTCACGGCCGTGCTGCCCAATCTCGTGACGCTGCTGGCGCTCTGCGCCGGGCTCACCTCCATTCGCATGAGCGTTGAGCAGCGCTTCGATCTGGCCATTGCGGCGATCATCCTGGCCATCATCCTCGACGGATTGGACGGGCGCCTCGCGCGCTACTTTCGCGCCACGTCGAAATTCGGCGAGCAGCTCGATTCCCTGGCGGATTTCGTGAACTTCGGCGTCGCGCCGGGGATCTTCGTTTTCATCTGGCGGTTGGACGAGCTGTCGTCCTTCGGCTGGATCTGCGCTCTGGTCTTTGCGATCTGCACAGGCCTGAGACTGGCACGCTTCAACGCCGCGCTGGTGGCCGAAGAGCCGGAGCCGGACTGGGCCCGCGATTTCTTCGTCGGCGCGCCGGCGCCGGCCGGCGCCGGGCTTGTGCTTGCGCCCTTCTATCTGGAGCAGGTCCTGGCCCCCGACATCCGCTTTGCCGCGATCATGGTCGCCGTTTACGTGGTCCTGATCGGGCTCTTGATGGTGAGCCGCATCCCGACCGGCTCGCTGAAGCGCGTCGGCCGGCGCATTCCCGGCGACAGCGTGCTTCCGGTGCTGGTCGTCGGCGTGCTTCTGGTCGCGCTGCTGGTCAGCTATCCGTTCACGTTCCTGTCGATCGGCGCCATCCTCTATCTGGCGCACATTCCGCTGGCGTGGCGCGCACGCAACCGCGCCAAGGCCGAGGCGGAAGAGCGCGGCGCAACTGCCGCCGCTCCGCCCCAATAGCAGCGCGACCACGGTCGCGATTTTTTGCGCCAATAGGCCAATCGGTCGCCTTTTCCGCGGCTCTCCATGTGTTAGTCATCGAAAAGACAGCGGCATGACGCCTGCGGAGCACAAGGATGGTCCAACCACGAATGCAAATCCTCCTCGCTTTGCTTGCGGCGCTGACGCTTTTTGGTGTCCCGGCACACGCGCAGGACGATGAGCTGCGCTACATCATGGTGACGCACGGCGCCACGACCAGCGCCTTTTGGGCGAGCGTCAAGGGTGGCGCCGAACAGGCGGCTGAGGAAGCGGGCGCTGAGCTTGTCTACCGCGCGCCGGAGACCTTCGATCTCGACGCCATGGCCGGTCTTCTCACCAAAGCCATCGGCGAGGAGCCGGACGGGCTGATCGTCTCCATCCCCAACGCCGATGCCCTGGCGGAGCCCATGCAGGCCGCCGCCGAGGCCGGAATTCCGCTGATTTCCATTAATTCCGGATTCGATGTCGGCCGCTCGCTCGGCGCGTTGCTGCATGTCGGCCAGGGTGAATACGAGGCGGGACGCGTGGCCGGGGAGGCGATGCGACGCTTCGCCGGCACCAGCGCGCTTTGCCTCAACCATGAGCTCGGAAACGTGGCACTCGATCTCAGGTGCAAGGGGTTCATCGACGGCTTTGCCGGATCGGTGGAGGTGATGCCGGTCCCCGCCGACCCTGAGGAGGCCGGTGCCACCATCGCCGAGCGCCTCGCCGATGACGAGCCGGTGGATGTGATCCTTGCGCTCAGCGCGACGTTTTCCGGCGAACCGGCGGTTGACGCCGTCCGAGCGCTGGAAGGCCGCATTGTTCATGTCGGCACGTTCGACGTGACCGATGCCATCCTCGCCGACGTCGCCGACGGTGCTGCCAAGTTCGCCATCGATCAGCAGCCTTTCCTGCAAGGCTATTTGCCGGTTCAGTTTCTGACGATGCTGCACCGCCACGGGTCGATCCCCGTCTCCAATGTCAGCACCGGTCCTCGCCTCGTCACCCAGGACGACGCGAGAATGCGTCTCGATAAAGCAGGCGGCGAGGAGACAGAGGCGGGGCAGTAGTGCAACTGCCAAGGGCTGAAGGAAAAAGCGCGCGCCCGCCATTGAATGTGACAATGCAATGACAAAGAGTGCGCCTCGTGCCGCAGGAAATCGAACGCAAGTTTCTCGTCGCGAGTGACGGCTGGCGCCAGGGGGCGGATCACGGGACACGTTTTCGGCAGGCCTATATCGCCGAGACCGACCGCGTCGTCGTGCGCGTGCGCATCGAAGACGATACTCGCGGTGTCCTGACAATAAAGAGTGCAGCGCCAGGGCTTTCGCGCCAGGAATTCGAGCTTCCATTGAAGCTTGAGGACGCCGAACTGCTTATCGAACTGCGGCAGGGCAGCCTTTTGCACAAGACCCGCTTCCGCGCGCCGCATGAGGGCCACACCTGGGAAGTGGACATCTATGCCGGCGACAATGATGGCCTCGTGATCGCCGAGATCGAGTTGTCCAGCGAGGACGAGAAGGTGAAGATTCCACCCTGGGTCGGGCGGGAAGTGACGGGCGCGGCGTCGTACTATGCTGCGCGGCTGGCGCGACACCCCTATGCTTCGTGGTCTGAGGCCGAGCGCGGAGGGCGCGAGTAGGGTGGCGTGGCGGTTTGAACCAGGAGAGCGGCTTGGCGATGCCTTCCGGCGCGTGGCGGCGGAGGAGATCGCCAAAGTGCGTGCCGGCCTGACGGACCCGGCCAAGAACCGGGCGCGGGCGATCCATGAGGCACGCCAGGGCTTCAAGCGGCTGCGCGCGCTCGCTCGTCTCGCCCGGCCGTCGCTCGGTCGGGATTTCAGCAAGCAGAACCGGATGTGGCGCGACGCCGGGCGGCAATTGTCCGGCTCGCGCGACCACACCGTGCTTCTGGAGACCTTCGACAAGCTGATCGACCAATGCGGCGAGGACCTGCGCAAAAGCGATGTGAAACGGCTGCGTACGCTGCTTCACGCCAACGGCGCCGACAACGATCCCTCCAATGCGCAAGCCGCGGTGCATGGCGTCCTGACGACGCTTGAGACAGCCGACGCTGAGGTCGCTCAGCTGAATTGGCCGCGCGACGCCAAGGCGCTCGCCAAAGGCCTGAAACGTGGGCAATCGCAGCTTCAGAAGAACTGGCGGGAGGCCCGCAAGAGCGACAAATCGGAAGCGCTCCATGAGTGGCGCAAGCGGGTGAAGGATCAGTCCTCGCAGCTTCGCCTGTTCCGCAGCGTCGCGCCGCAGGCGCTGCGTTTGCGCCACGCCAAAGAAAAGCGCGTCGCGGAACTGCTTGGCGAGGAGCATGATTACTGGCTCCTAGGGAATGCGCTGGGCAAGGCGGCGTCTGCCAGGAAGAACCCGGCCTGCGGCATCTTGTTGAGCGCCGCGGCGGAGCGGCGCAAGGTATTGCGCGACGAGGCCCTTGCGCTTGGCGCAGCGTTTGCTTCGCAAAGCCCCAAAGCATTCTCGCAAGAGCTCGTCGCTGCCTGGGAAAACGGCTCGCCCGCCGAAAAACCCAAAAGCGTCAAGCGCCGAGCTCGCGAGGCCTCTACTTCTCGTCCGTCGTAAAGACTCCGTCCCAATCCGCTCCGGGCGGGTCCTTTCTAAGCTTCGCGATACGCTCGGCGTAGACATCGTAGAACGCGTGGAGTCGCTTCGGCGCAAGGCCGCGCGCCTCTTCCAGCCCCGCCGCGGCATCGTCGAAATCGCCGGAGCGATACGATGCGATCATGTGGGCATGCGCGCTGAAGAGGGCGGTGAATTCGTTGGAGCGCGCGTACGGCTCCTCGCCGAGCACCGTGTAGATCGCAACCGGCTCGCCGCGCCCCACGACGCGCACCAAATCGACCTCCAGGAGCGCCAAACCTGAGGCATGCTCCTTGGTGTTCTCCGTCATCAGGATCTGCAGGCCGAACTGTTTGGTCAGGCCCTCAACGCGGGAGGCGACATTCACCGGGTCGCCGATGGCGGAATAGCTGAAGCGTTGCTCGGAGCCGAGATTGCCGACGCAACACACACCGGTGTTCAACCCGACGCCGATTTTGATCGGCATCTCTTCGCTGGCGTTCAGCTCGTCCAGCTTCTCCAGCATGGCGAGCGCCGCCACGCAGGCTCGGCGAGGATGCTCGGCCGTCGGCAAAGGCGCATTCCAGAACGCCATGATGGCGTCGCCCATATACTTGTCGATCGTCGCTTCGTTCAGCAGCAGAACGTCCGTCATCGGCGTCAGGAAACGGTTGAGGAGCCCAGTGATTTCCTGCGGGTCCATCTTCTCAGATAACGACGTGAAGCCGCGGATATCGCTGAAGAGCAGGGTGATCTCGCGCGTCTCGCCGCCAAGCGCCAGGGCGTCCGGGTCTTCCGCCAGCCGCTCCACCAGCGTCGGCGCCAGATAATGTGCAAAGGCGTTCCGCACGAACTGGCGCTCGCGGTCCGTCAGCAAGAGCAACAACGCAGTGACGGCGATGTAAACACCGGTTGCCGAGGCGCTCGGCAAAATAGGATCGATGACGAGTTGAGCGTTGGCGAAAGCGAACCAGGAGACCGCGACCGCCGCCCCAACGACGACCGCCCCGGCGACCGCGCCGATCAAAGGTCCGGTGAGGAGAAGAATGGCGATCAGAAGGAGGGAGAAGAGCACCGCCGTGGCGATCTCCGCTCCCGGCGCCCAGTCGGGACGGGTGAGAAACGCCCCACCGAGGATCTGATCGATGATCTCCGCATGCACTTCAACGCCCGGCTGAGACGCAGCGCGCGGCGTGGCTACCAGATCGCGCAGGCCGGCAGCACTGGTGCCGATCAGCACGATGCTGCCGTTCAACAGGTCGGAATATTGCGCGGAGGTCGCCGGGTCGAGAAAGCGCGCGGCTGAGATGCGCGGCACGCTCGGGATACCGGAAAAGTACACACGGAAGTCGCCCACGGCGCCGGTCGGCACCTCAAACGCCCCCACCTTGAGCGCCGTCATGGCCGGGCGGCCGGTATCGACCTCACCGCTTGCTCCGGTCGCCTTGATGATGACGGCGCCGGCGCCTTGTGCGACACGCAAGGCCTCAATGGAAAGCGCCGGATAGAGCTGACCGCCGCCTCTGGCGACAAGCGGCACGCTGCGCACGATCCCGTCGGGGCTTGGCGGGAAGCTATAGAAGCCGAGACCGGTCGCCGCCTCCGTCAGGACCGGAAGGTTGATGACGCCGCCGCTGAAGGAGAACAGGAAGGATTGCGGATCGGCACCGGCGAAGGCGAAGCCCGTCCGGGCCGGCGGGAACTCAATCTCGCTCTCATTGGAGAGCACGAAGCCGGCGGTGACACGGCTCTTGGCGAAGGCCGCGGCAAGGAGGTCGTCGTTGTCGGGCAGGTCGCGCGGCAGCTCCACTTGCGCCCCGGCGCGGATGAGGTCTTCCGCGGCGAGGCGCAGCGACGTGCGGTCCGGCTCGGAGAACACCATGTCGAACGCAATCGTCGCGGCGCCAAGTTCCGTCAGCCGGTCGACGATGCGCCCGATATCGGAGCGCGGCCACGGCCACTGTCCCAGTTCGCGCAGCGAATCCTCGTCGACGTCGACAATGACGATGGGCGCACCTGTCTCCTTGCGCGGCTTGATCTGCTGATGAAAGTCGAAGACCAGCGCGCTCAGCCGGCTGAAGAGCGCCGGGTTAGTCGTGTGGAGGAGAAGCACCGCGAGCATCGCCAGGATGCCGGCGCTCCAGACCTGGATCGCGCGGCGCCAGTCTCGCCGGCGCTTCGTTGGGGACGTCATGTCCGCAACGGACCGGAGATTCCGCCGGGTTTCAAGTGCAGGACGGCCACGAATACGGACGACGATCCGGGCTTTGGCGCGGACGGGCATCCCCGTAACGCGCCCTCCCATGATAGTTTTGGCGCGCGTCAGGGTCGCAAGCCCACTGGTTCGCGCCAATTGGAGCTGCGGCAGGCGAGAGGAGAACGATGGCCCAACCCTTCACCGAGCCATGCAACCGCGGGATCATCGAAGCCGAGCCATGTCCGCGCGCGCTCGGCCGCGAGGCAACGCCGCGTCAGCGCCGCCTGGTGCTTGCCGCCTGCGTGCTCGCCTCGTCGATGGTGTTCATCGACGGCTCCGCACTGACTGTCGCGCTGCCGGCGCTGAAGGCCGATCTCGGCGCCGACCTCGCCGCGGTTCAGTGGGTGCTGAACGGCTACGTGCTGGCGCTGGCGTCGCTGACGCTGATCGGCGGCGTCATGGCCGATGTCTACGGCAAGGCGCGCATGCTGGCAGCGGGCTGCCTGCTCTTTGCGTTGGCTTCGGTGGCCTGCGCGCTGGCGCCTTCCGCATCGTTTCTGATAGCAGCGCGCGTCGCACAGGGCGTCGCCGCGGCCATCGTGGCGCCGGCGAGCCTGGCGCTGATCGGCGCCACCTATCCGCGCGACCAGCGCAGCCAGGCGATCGGCGTATGGGCGGCCGCCTCAGCGCTCACCACCGCTGGCGGACCCATCCTCGGCGGCTGGCTGACGGAGACGTTCGGCTGGCCGGCGATCTTCTGGATCAACCCGCCGCTGGCGTTTGTCGCTTACGGGCTTCTGCGCCTTTATGCGCCCGCCGACCGCAACGAGCCGCGTCGCTTCGACGTTGTCGGCGCTGCTACCTGGCGGCAGCGTTGGCCACGCTCGCCTGGGCACTCAGCCGCATCGGCCCGGGCGAGGCGGGTGAGGGCGCAGAAGACGCCGCGCCGCTTGCCGGCATTCTCATTGCGGCACTCCTCAGCGGCGTCGGTCTTGTGGCGTACGCCCTTTGGCAGCGCCGGAGCGACCATCCCATGACGCCGCCGCGGCTGGTGGAGAACCGCACTTTCCTCGGCCTGAACGTCGCCACGTTGCTGATCTATGGCGGGCTTTCTGTGATGTTCTTCCTGCTCCCCTTCGAGTTGGTGGAGCGTCGTGCGCTGACGGCGACGGAAGCCGGCCTCATCTTTCTGCCGTTCACACTCTGCGTCGGGCTTCTGTCGCGCGTCTTCGGCAGCCTGGCCGACAGGTTCGGCGCGCGTCTAGCGCTGATAATCGGGCCGCTCGGCGCCGCCCTCGGCTATACCTGGATGGCGCTGGCGCGCGAGGGCTCGCTGACGATCGGCATCATCGGGCCCATGACGCTGCTGGGACTTTCGTTTGCCGTGCTGGTCGCGCCGCTGACGTCGTCGGTCATGTCGAGCGTGGAGGACGCCGATGAAGGCCTCGCCTCCGGCATCAATAACGCCGCCAGCCGCATCGCGCAGCTTGCCGGCGTGGCGCTTGCGGCAGGCGTTGCGTCCTTCGCGTCGGGATACGAGATGGGCCTCGCCATCGCCGCGGCCGCGTCGATCGCCGGCGCACTCGCGATCGCAACGACCTTGCCGCCGGCGGCGATCTTGGCCAGCCGCCCCGAATCAGCAATCTAAATCTTCTTAATGTACCCTAACACTACAGGTTGTCCTGTAGCATCCAAAATTAGCCGTTGAACAACCCAATCGTCTGCATCACCTGAGTTTTCAAAAAGCTCGCTCGCCTTAAAGAAAAAAATGCCCTGATCAGCAAAATTATAGTCTAAATCCCCATTTGATAACACTTTAACAAGCGCGTATCCGCGACCTCCGCCAGAATTTGTTGCTGAAACCAGTATATATATTGTTCCGTCCGCCGCCAATTCTGTATCAGTTACGACAATAGATTCTCCTTCCACAAAATACGAACTGTCGTTCATGTAAACATACCTGAATCCATCGCCGCTGAAATATTCATTTGATTCTCCATTCGTTCCAAACGCGCCAATTGCCAAAAACTTTTCGTGCTGCACTGTAATCCAATAGATAGACAAGTTAGACACCTCAACCCAACCCGGTTTAGTAGTCTGGAAATTTGCGTCAACAGCATTTCTTTTACTTGATATAGATTCGTCGAGACTGAACTCATAACGAGATGCCTTAGTTCCAAAATCATCTAGTTTGGGATCATACTTGTGAACGATACGTTGTAGCGCTTGCGCGTAATCTCCGTCTCCTTTCTTTAGAGTGGCGAGTAAATAGATATTTCCCTCGTTATCTTGCCCAAATGGGGGCTCAAAAAAGCAGCAAGAGGAATCAATTTCCTGCCAGCCGGACACCCAAGAGTCACCGTAGATCTCATGAATTGCTATCTTATTCGGTTCAAGACGGTGCAATATAAGGAGGTTGCCGGCGGAAATCTCGGCCAGTCGCCATTCCAGGTCAGAGCGAAGGTTGACCAATCTCATTCCGGCAACGCCAAAGGTATGATCAATAGCACCGCTGTTGTTGTCTATTCCAAAAACTGCGGCAACACGGCGTGGCTCTGTTGTAGTGAGGAAGGTTGCCGAAACATATGTCCTTTCGCCATTGCTTAGGATCAGACTCAGCGGCCGTCGTTCTTCGACGCCAGGTATGGTCTTGATGATGCTAGATGAGGTAATGTCGATTCGGCTTTCTTGCCAAATTGATCTGATTAGGTTCATGGATTTGTCAAACGAAAACAACACAAAATTTTGTATTGGATCGTCCTCTGTAAAATCCTTATCGCAACTGGCAAGTAGGGCTAGCACCTGATCTTTTGGAACAACATCGGCGATATCACAATACTCGGATTTCGCTAATTGAAAAAAACCCCCTTCTGAGAGTTTGTCAAAATCACCGGTTGGAAGGAAAGAAATTTGTTTTGAAAATAATGAATGTCCACCGTCTGCGACAGCGGAACTGCAGAATAGGGTCAGCGAAAAAACTAAAGACAACACGTATGAATTGCTCATCGGCAGCTCCAACCACTTGAAATGCGTTCATGTTCTGGTGTCAGATTATAGAAAGCGCAACCGGTTGTGAAGATTCCAGCTTTAGGTATTCCATGGGCCGAAAATGCTAGCGGTGCAATCGTTGGAATCGAATGCGATGGCTTGTGAAGGTCGCGGGAGGTCTGGGCTTTTCTAAATGAGGACATCGACCGTTTTAGGCGCCAGAGCACAGGCTTCAGCGCTGTGGATCGGTGAGCAGCGAAAGCTGCGATGGACTGAGCGCACAACCTGCGGACTTTGCGGATAGCCTGAACTGTACTCAGCTAACGCATCATAATGTTGGCTGGGCACGAGGACTCGAAACTAGGGCTTCTGAGACAAAAGAACCGTCGAGCCGACGTCCAAGCACTGCGGCGACGATCCGCTCAACACGTGCTTCCGAAGTGTGATGAGCGTAGACATGCGCCCGCGCGTTCTTAGCGATATGCAGGAGGTGCGGCTTGTCGGCGAGCGCTGCACGGATGGCGGCAGTCAACCCACCTAGCTCCGGTGCATAGAAAAGGCAGTGCTCGCCATCCACCAGCGGAAGATCACGATGGATGGTCGGGTAGTTGATGAGCGGCACCGTCCCGGAAGCCGCGGCTTCGTAGTGGCGCAAGCAGTCCCAGCCGAAGCCCGCAGGCGACCAGGCGAGCCAGGCGGCGGCGAGGCGTCGGTGGAACTCCGTCTCGGTCAGGCGGCCGTCCGGAATGTCAACCCTGTAACCTTCGGCCTTCAGCGCACGGAGCTCCTCAATCCCATCGGCACGGACTGCGCTGTTGGTCGCCGAACTGCCGGCGAAAAACACATCTGTGGTCTTCGGGACCGACGGCATGTCCGCCGGCGGCAATGTCGCTCCCAGACTGATTGGACGGAGCTTCGCAAACCAGCGCTGGCTCCTTGGCTGCGAGCGCCAAGTGCGCCCCGGCGGGTTGCGGTGGCTTGACCTGAGAAAGGTATGCCAGCGGTCGACCGGCAGCTCTCGCTTAAAGTAGAGGCGGGCCGCGTCCAGGAGATGAGAGTTATGAGCTCCGATGCTGAAGGAATCGCGCAGGTCGACCGCGACAATTGGGACGGTATGGCCGAGATGAAGGATTCGGGAAGCAAATGTAGAAAACAGCGCGGGAAAAAAGCGCGCCCTGTGCGAAAGAATGATCTGAAGGACACTCCGAGCGTGCCAGTAGGGGTGCTCAAGCGGGTGCAAAACGAGAAGGTCGTACTCGGCTCTGCGCAAACGTTTCAGGGCTTTGACGTAAGCAATCGGACCGAGTGATCTCGCGCCGTCAGCAGGTGCATGGCTCGCGCGCAGGAAATCCACCTGCTCGCGCGCGGCGGCCGCAAAAAGAGGATGCCGCCCAACCTCAAGAATACGAAGCGCCTTGCCCTTAGTTTCCTGCGCCGACGGCGTGATGTCCATGCGGTTCCCTTACAGTGATTAGCATGTGCGGGACAGCGGCGCGATTTTCCGCTGCGGAGCCCAACGTGCTGTCTTGCCGGTAAGTTGCAGCCGATTATCGCGTCGTGCACAAGTCAGCGAAATTCGATGATGGGGAAGAGCGCAGTGTCGGCCAGACGGTTCATTTTGAAGCGCCTACTACCAACATTGCTCTCGCGCCTTTCTATGGTTCGCCTGAGCCGCGCGATCCTAAAAATCGGACTACGGGGTGTCGGCGTTTCCAATTTCGACCCGAGCCAAAGCGACCAGAGGCGGTTTCTTTTGCAGCTAGAGAACCGTCTGCGCCGCAACCCCGTCGTGTTCGATATAGGCGCAAATCGCGGTCAATTCGCAAAGCTCGTGCGAGAATCGATCCCGGACGCCCGCATTCACGCCTTCGAGCCGAACCCGCACGCGTTCGCGGACTTGGAAAGAGCGTTCAGCAGGGACAGCAATATTGCCCTCGTCCAAGCAGCGATGGGCGCTGAGTGCCGCAAGGCGTTTCTATTTGACTATGAAGGCGGTTCGGGAAGCGAGCATGCCAGCCTGGTCGAAGGTGTCATTGACGAGATCCACGGCGGGCGGCCCGAACGCATGCAGGTGGAAGTGGCGACAATCGATTCTTACGTCGCCGAGCAGGAGGTCGACTGGATTGATCTTCTGAAGATCGATGTAGAAGGATCCGAGATGGATGTTCTAAACGGCGCGACCCAGACCATCGCCCGTGACGCCGTGCATGTACTGCAGATCGAATTCAACGAGATGCATGTACTTTCAAGGACGTTCGTGCGTGACATCATGGATGCCCTGCCGCGTCATCGGGTCTACCGCCTTTTGCGGAGCGGCGAGCTTTTTGATCTGACGAACGAACGCACGGTCCTGCGAGAACTATACGGCTATCAGAACCTGATTGCCCTGCCCGATGATGGCGCCTTTGATCCGCCCACGCTTAATCGGAATACAGCAGGCCGCGATCTCGGAGAGCCTTGAAGGCTAGTGTCCTGTGTAGAAGTTCAATCGCGAGTGATGTGTAAGTGTCGGAATCGGGAAACAAGCCGATCGACGTATGCACAACATCCTTGGCTTCAACGTTGACACGCCCGCCCGACTTTCTAAACTTCCGCGTGTAGAAACCAAGTCTTGGATGTGTAGCGAGGCAGTTTGCCAATGCTTCGAGCGGGAATATCCGTGCGCGCTCTGCTAGTGGCCATAGTATTGGCCTGCTGCGTTTCGGCGGTGGCGCAGGCCGAAAAACGCGTGGCGTTGGTCATCGGCAATTCCGGTTATGAGCACGCGCCGCAACTTCCCAATACCAAGAACGACGCGACGGACATGGCGGCGGCCCTCGAGCGGCTCGGGTTCGATGTAACGCTTCAGCTAGACCAGGGCTATCAGGGCATGCGCATCGCGCTCAGCGACTTTGCCGACGCGGCAATAGGCGCGGACATCGCGACCGTGTTCTATGCCGGTCACGGCATCGAGGTCGACAGAGAGAACTTTCTGATCCCCGTCGACGCGCGGCTAAACACGGACCGTAAGGTCAGGTTCGAGACCATCGCACTCGACGATGCTCTCCTTGCGCTCGAAGGCGCCAAGGGCCTGCAACTTGTCATCCTCGATGCCTGTCGAGAGAACCCGTTCTCGTCCTCTATGCGGCGAACCAGCGCCACGCGCTCTATCGGACGCGGGCTGGCGCGGGTGCAACCACAAGGGTCGTCGGTGCTCGTCGCCTTTGCCGCCAAAGAAGGCCAGGTCGCCGCGGACGGCGACGGTCGCAACAGCCCGTTCACGGAAGCCTTGCTTAAACACGTCGAAGACCCCGGCCTTGAAGTCGGTCGGCTATTCCGAAAGGTGCGCGAAGATGTCTATGAGGCAACGCAAGGCCAGCAGCAGCCGTTCACCTACGGGTCTTTGCCGGGTGACGACATCTACCTCAAGCAAGAAGTTGAGACGCAGCCGGCAGAACCCGAGAGTCCGAACGTAGGCACTGCTATTGCAGCTGATTTCCGTTCTGCCGCTCAGATCGGGACAACCGAAGCGTGGGTGGCGTTCATCAAGAAGCACGACGGTGTTGGGGATGAAGTCTTGCTAGACGTCGCCAGGGACAAGCTTAGTTCTCTAATGACGTCGGCCGCATCGCAAAATCTGGCAACGCCCGCGCACAGCGCCGGATCGCAAGAACAAGCCGAACTAGGTTCAGTGAGTTCCGGCATCGGGGAGGCTGTCGAACTGGACCTCGAAGGGCGGCGACAGGTGCAGCTAGCCTTAACAAAGCTTGGATACAATCCTGGACCCGCTGATGGAGTGTTCGGGGCCCAAACGCGCCGAGCTATTGGGTCAGCCCGGCGAGAGCTAGGATTGCCATCCGGAGAAGAAGTTGATGTGGCCATGATGAGGAGGCTGCCGCGAGTAATCGATGATCGCTACATTAATATTCCATGGCTTGGCACTTATCTAAGCATCGGCAAGGGTGAGATTGACAAGATTGATTCTCCTGAATTCAAAATATTGTTTGAGAAGCTCATCTGGAGGCTGGTGATCGCAGAGCTTCACGGGGGACGGTTGTTGATCTTAGTTCGAGATATCGTTTCTTGGGAAACCGCCGATCAAGTCGCAAAGTCGGTAGGCGGGCGGCTGGTGGAAATCAGGGATAGCGAGACCAATCGTTTTCTAAAAGAAATGATACCTGAGCGGGCTTATGCACCAACGGGGCCGAAGACGTCTATCGGCCCGTGTTTTGGTTTGCATCGCGACCAGCGATTGGGCTGGGTTTGGGCTTCGGACGGCAGTCGAATTGGATATTCGGACTGGTTGCCGAATTCTCCGGATAACGACAAGCCAAAAGCCGACATTGTAACGTTTCAACGGCACAATGGCAGGCTTGGCTGGGCGAACAGAGACCCAGGACATTGCGCAGGCTACATCATAGAATACCCTTCGTGATCGGACGGCGGACAAAATCGGCTTAGGACGTAACAGCGCCCTGCATGCTGTGCCCCTAAGGCAGCCTGGTCCAGGGGCTGGCAGATGGTCGGGTGATTTGCGACTAACCGGAAGGGCACTCGGCTAACGCATCAATGGTTGGCTGGGGGACTAGGATTCGAACCTAGACTGACGGAGTCAGAGTCCGTAGTTCTACCATTAAACTATCCCCCACCAATCGAGCCAATCCGGCGGTGCGTGTCGCGATTTGGTCGGTTGCACCGAAGATGTCAACCCGCCGCGGTCGTAGCGTCGAGCGCACATGATGAAACGTCGGCTCCGCCTTTGCGGCGCCTTGCTGGCGCCGCCGCCGCAGAACCGCTGGTTTGCCTCAGCCTGACGGAGCGCCTATCCTGCCCTCAACGCGAAGAGGGCGCGGCCTGCCGTGGCCTCCAAAAAGCGAGCGGATTGATGGTCAAGGGCCCGGACTCGGCGCAGCCGATGTCTAAGCCCGGTTCGGCCAAGGATGCCGCGGCGCAGCCGATGCGGACCAATCCAGCGATGGAGTCCGCGGGCGCGCCGGCGTCCCTGCCATCTGCCGATCCCGCCGGCCAGCCCGGCGCGGATGGCGATGGCGCGAGGCGAGGAGCCGGGAGGAGGAGCGGCCGCCGGTGGCGGCGCGGGCGTGGTCCGTTCTACGCCGCACTTGATCTCGGCACCAACAATTGCCGGCTCTTGATTGCCGAACCGGCGGGCGACACTTTCCGCGTTGTCGATTCCTTCTCGCGCATCGTCCGGCTGGGCGAGGGCGTCTCGCAGAACGGATTGCTGCGTGAAGAAGCGATGGAGCGGGCGATCGGCGCGCTGCGCATCTGTAGCCGCAAGATGGAGAACCGCACCATCGCCGGCGCTCGGCTCATCGCGACGCAAGCCTGCCGTGCCGCGGAAAACGGCGACCATTTTCTGACCCGCGTGCGCGAAGAGACCGGCCTTGAGCTGGAAGTGGTGGATCAGCGTACCGAAGCGCAGCTTGCCGCGGAGGGATGTTTTTCATTGCTCGACCCGCAGGCCGATGGCGCCGTGCTTTTCGACATCGGCGGTGGATCGTCGGAAATCGTGTGGATCGACAAGCGTCGCCGCAGGCGCGGGCTCATGCGCGCCTGGGCGTCGCTTCCTGTCGGCGTGGTGACGCTCGCCGAGCGCTTCGGCGGCACGGATGTCGGCGAGGCGGATTTTGAAGCGATGGTGGAGCACGTGCGTGGCGAGTTCCATCGTTTTCGCGCCCGCGACGGGCTGAAGCAGGCCGTAGCGGATCGGCCGTTTCATTTCCTCGGCACATCGGGAACGGTGACGACGCTCGCCGGCGTGCACCTGGACCTGCCGCGCTATGATCGGCGTCGCGTCGACGGGCTGTGGATGGATGAGGCCGACATTGAGCGGATGATGCAAAAGATCCGCAACATGGATTTCGCCGCGCGCAGCCGCAATCCGTGTATCGGCCACGAGCGCGCCGACCTGGTGCTCGGCGGCTGTGCCGTGTTTGAAGCGATCCGCCGCGAATGGCCGTGTCGCCGCCTGCGTGTTGCTGATCGCGGGCTCAGGGAAGGCATGCTGGTACGCCTGATGCGCGCCGATGGGCATCTTCGCGGCCGCCGCAGGTTCGGCCGACACGCCGCATTGCGCGCCGCGTCGCCGCAGCAATGAGCACACGCAGCGGATCGCGCAACGGATCTGGGCATCGCGCGCTGCGCAAACGCGTGAAGACGGCTCGCCGCCGCAAGGCGTCCTCGCAGCGCTGGCTGGAGCGACAGCTCAACGACCCCTATGTCGCGCGCTCCAAAGAAGAAGGCTACCGCTCGCGCGCCGCCTACAAGCTGATGGAGATGGACGACCGCTTCCGCCTGTTGAAGCGCGGCGCGCGCGTCCTCGACCTCGGTGCGGCACCCGGCGGCTGGTCGCAGGTGGCTGCCGCGCGCGTTGGCTCCAGCGACGAGGAACCGCTGGTCGTGGCACTGGATTACCTCGCCATGGACCCGCTGCCGGGCGTGCTTGTGCTTGAGCTCGACTTTCTCGACGAAGCAGCGCCGGCCGCCATCCGCGACGCACTTAGCGGCGAAGGTGCGGACGTCGTTCTCTCCGACATGGCCGCGCCCACGACCGGCCACAAGGCGACAGACCATCTCCGCATCGTGGCGCTCACCGAAGCCGCCGCCGATTTTGCCGGCGAGGTGCTGAAGCCCGGCGGCGCGTTCCTCGCCAAGGTCTTTCGCGGCGGCACGGAGCACAATCTGCTCGCGTCGTTGAAGCGCGACTTCACCAAGGTCCAGCATGTCAAGCCGCCGGCCAGCCGCGCCGACAGCGCGGAGCTTTATCTGTTGGCGACAGGCTATCGCGGCGCCGAGACCGAATAGCACCGCTGCGTCGTCTCGAGGCGTTCCCAAGGCGGGGCCAGCGTGTTAAGCACCCGCGCCAATCCCAGAGCCGATTCCCTGTGATGCGGCCCACAGCGGCCCGCTTTCGGCTACCCGTTTCGGAGGCTTGGCATGGCCAAAATCATCGACGTCGTCACCGGCAGCGAGGCGCTCACCTTTGACGACGTCCTCTTACGGCCCGGGCGCTCCGAAGTGCTGCCGGCGGAGACCGACATCGCCACCAAACTGACGCGATCGATCAGCCTCAACCTGCCGATCCTATCGGCCGCCATGGACACAGTGACCGAGGCGCGCCTCGCCATCGCGCTCGCCCAGGCCGGCGGTATAGGTGTCATCCACCGCAATCTCGAACCGGACGCCCAGGCGGAAGAAGTGCGCCAGGTGAAGAAGTTTGAGTCGGGCATGGTCGTGAACCCGGTGGTGATCGGACCGGATGCGCCGCTCTCAGACGCGCTTCATGTGATGAAGGAGTACGGTATATCCGGCATCCCAGTTGTGGCCGGCGGCGGCAATGGCGGCCAGGCCACCGGCAGGCTCGTCGGCATCCTGACCAATCGCGACGTGCGCTTCGCATCCGACCCGCAGCAAAAAGTGTCGGAGCTGATGACGCACGAGAACCTCATCTGTGTGCGGGAGAACGTCAGCCAGGACGAGGCGAAGCGGCTGCTGCATCAGCATCGCATCGAGAAGCTCTTGGTCGTCGATGACGACCAGAATTGTATCGGCCTCATCACCGTGAAGGACATTGAGAAGGCGCGCCTCAATCCGTTCGCCTGCAAGGACGATCAGGGCCGGCTCCGCGTCGCTGCGGCGACCGCAGTCGGCGACAAGGGCCTGGCGCGCACCGAGCGCCTGCTTGACGCCGATTGCGACGTAATCGTCGTCGACACTGCGCACGGTCATTCTGAGATGGTGCTTGAGACGGTCGCGGCGGTGAAGCGCCTGTCGAACGAAACGCAGGTGCTCGCCGGCAATGTCGCGACCGGCGACGCGGCGCGGGCGTTGATCGACATGGGCGCAGACGCCATCAAGGTCGGCATCGGTCCGGGCTCCATCTGCACGACGCGTGTGATCGCCGGCGTCGGGGTGCCGCAGCTCACCGCGCTGATGGATGTGGTGGCTGCCGCAGAAAGCGCCGGCGTACCGGCGGTCGCCGATGGCGGCATCAAATATTCCGGCGACCTCGCCAAGGCGCTTGCCGCCGGCGCTTCGGCCGCCATGGTGGGCGGGCTGCTCGCCGGCACGGAGGAAAGCCCCGGCGAGGTCTATCTCCATCAGGGCCGTTCGTACAAGGCCTATCGCGGCATGGGTTCCGTCGGCGCCATGGCGCGCGGCTCCGCGGACCGCTACTTCCAGGCGGAGATCCGCGATGCGCTGAAGCTCGTGCCGGAAGGCGTCGAAGGGCAGGTGCCTTACAAGGGCCCGGCGGCGAACGTGTTGCATCAGCTCGCCGGTGGGCTGCGCTCCGCCATGGGCTATGTCGGGGCCAAGTCGCTGGACGAGCTTCGCCACAAGGCGGAATTCATCCGCATCTCTGGCTCCGCCTGGCGTGAGAGCCACGCCCACAACG
Organism: Afifellaceae bacterium; assembly: GCA_028284625.1. Classification (GTDB taxonomy): domain Bacteria; phylum Pseudomonadota; class Alphaproteobacteria; order Rhizobiales; family Afifellaceae; genus DASWJZ01. Next base: position 388,894 of record JANQRH010000026.1, read on the forward strand.
TCACCATCACCCGCGAGAGCCCGAACTATCCCGGCGGCAGCTAGGCCACGCCGCGGGCTTCACGGATAGGGGGCGAGTGTGCGCCTGCCCGGAATGATCGCGGCGGCCGCGGAGGTCCTGGCCGATATCGAAATGCGACATCGCCCGGCGAGCGAGACGCTGAGAGACTGGGGCGTCTCGCATCGCTTCGCCGGCTCTGGCGACCGCGCGGCCATCGGCAATCTCGTCTATGACGCGCTGCGTCGGCGCGCCTCCATCGCCTGGCGAATGGGCGGCGACACGCCGTGGCATCTGGCGATCGGTGCGGCAGTGCTCTCCTGGGGCAATGATCCGCACGCCTTGAACGCGGCGTTTCAAGACGACCGCCACGCGCCGGAGCCGATCCCTGAGGACGCGGTCCAACGCCTCGCAACGAGTCAGTTAGAGGACGCGCCGGACGACGTGCGAGCCGATCTGCCGGACTGGCTCACGCCGCATTTTCAATCGGCGTTCGGTGCGGACTGGATCGCGGAAGGGATCGCGCTGGCGGAGCGCCCGCCGCTCGACCTCCGCGTCAACACTCTGAAGACCGACCGCAACAAGGTCATGCGTCAGCTTCAGCGCCTCGGCGCAGAGCCGACGCCGTATTCGCCGGTCGGCCTGCGCATCCCCCCGTCCGACGGCAAACGGCGGCATCCCAACGTGCAGGCGGAGGAAGCGTTCCGCCGCGGGCGCATCGAGGTACAGGACGAGGCGAGCCAACTCTCAGCGCTGCTCGTCAATGCCAAGCCGGGCGAGCAGGTGCTCGACATCTGCGCCGGCGGTGGCGGCAAGACCTTGGCGCTCGCCGCCGCTATGGAGAACCGCGGGCAGGTTTACGCTCACGATGCCGACAAGAACCGGCTGGCGCCGATCTATGAACGCCTGAAGCGCGCCGGCGCCCGTAATGTGCAGGTGCTCCCGCCTGAGCCAACTGCGCTTACCGGTCTCGCCGATCGGATGGACCGCGTGCTTATCGACGCGCCGTGCACGGGGACGGGTGTGTGGCGCCGTCGCCCGGATGCCAAATGGCGCGTCACGCCGGAGGCATTGACGAAACGGATCGACGAGCAAAACGCGGTGCTGCGTGAGGCCGCTACATATGTTCGACCCGGCGGTTGTCTCATCTACGCCACGTGCTCGCTGCTGCCGCCGGAGAACGATGAGCGCGTCGCCGCATTCACCGCCGCGCATCCGCATTTCGCTCCGATCCCGGCGACGGAGCTTTGGCAAGCGGGCCTGCCTGAGGTGTCGCCGCCACCGGCAGTGCTTGCGGAAACGTCGATCCTCCTCAGCCCACGCCGGTCCACCACCGACGGTTTCTTTGTGACCGCACTGCGCCGTCAGAGCTGACCGGCGCTCAAATCCACGTAGGTGTGGCTTGCCGGCCTCTCGTCCAGAGGCTTAGGTGAGGGGCAACAGGAGGTGCTCCATGGTCGCCACGCAGACGAAGCCGCTTGAACTTTATTACTGGCCGACGCCGAACGGCTGGAAGATCACGATCCACCTGGAAGAGCTCGGCGTTCCCTACGAGGTGAAATACGTCAACATCGGCAAAGGCGAGCAATTCACGCCCGAGTTCCTGGCGCTCTCGCCGAACAACCGCATGCCGGCGATCGTCGACCCCGAAGGGCCGGACGGCGCGCCGATCTCCGTGTTCGAATCCGCCGCCATCATGCTCTATCTCGGCCGCAAATTCGGCCGCTTCTATCCGCTCGACGACGAGCGCAAGCGCGTGCAGGTCGAGGAATGGCTGGCGTGGCAGGTCGCCAATGTCGGGCCGGTCTTCGGGCACGACAACCATTTCCGCCACTACGCGCCGGAGAAGGTGCCTTATGCCATGAAGCGTTTCGGCGACGAGTCGCATCGTCTTTACGGCGTGCTGGATAGGCGCCTTGATGGACGCGACTTCGTGGCCGGCGAGTACTCCATCGCCGACATGGCGTTGATCGGCTGGGTAAAAGGCTACGAGCGTCGCGACATCGACATCGCCGAGTTCCCCAACGTCAAACGCTGGATCGACACCATGCTGGCGCGCCCCGCCGTTGCGAAGGGACTGGAGATCGGTGCGGAGATGCGCAGCAACCTGGCGACCGACAAGGACGCGCAAAAGGTGCTCTTCGGACAACGCGCACGTTGACGGTGCAAGCGCTGCGCATGTGCTGCGGCCTTTTTGCAACGCAGTGAATGAAATGCAAAAAGCGTAGGTCTTGCGGTCGTCCAGTCGAGACAAGAAAACTCAATGTTTGCAGTATGTTGCATAAAAAATCGCGTAACCCGTAAACGCTTCATGAACCACTCGGTCACCGTCTGTTAAGCCGCGCTGTTAACGGTCGGTTTCGTCGAATGCGGAAGGTTTAGCCATTGGAGGCGGGCTTTGTGACCCGTCGGGCAAGGGAACGCAGTCAAATGAGTATGCAGGTTGAAACGAACGTTGTTGGCGAGATGCAGCAGAGCTTCTTTGAGCTTGGTCTGGCCTACTCCACCGGTCGTGAGGGGCAGGTCGACCTGATCGAGGCGCATAAGTGGTTCAACATCGCCGCCGCGCGCGGCGACGAGGCCGCCGCGCAGCACCGCGAGGAGCTGGCCGGCGAGATGAGCCGCGAAGAGATCGCCGCCGCCTTGAAGGCCGCGCGGGAGTGGATCTCGGTCCACTAGGGTACGGGACCGTCTCGTCCCCTAAGCGCGGGCGATCCGTCCGCGACGGCGATCCGTAGCGGACGCATTCGCGGCACTGCGCCGCTTGACATCTTTGTAAGCCATCGCTTACGGTAAGGCATGGCTTACGCAGAAGTCTTCTCCGCCTTGGCGGACCCGACCCGCCGGCACATCCTCGAAGCGCTGCGCCACGAGCCTAAAACCGTCGGCGAGCTGGCCGAGGGCCAGCCCGTCAGCCGGCCGGCGGTCTCACAACATCTCAAGGTCCTGGAAGCGGCACGACTGGTCAGCGTCGAGCCACGGGGCAACCGCCGCCTCTATCTCGTCAGGTGGGACGGCCTGGAGGACCTCCGCCAATACGTTGAGCATTTCTGGTCCGACGTGCTCTCCGCCTACGGCGCGGAGATCGCACGGCGTGCAGAGAAAACATAAGGGGAGGGGTCATGCTCGATCCGATCGTCAAGACCATCGACGTGCCGTGCAGCCAGGAGAAGGCGTTTCATGTGTTCGTGCATGAGATGGGCAGCTGGTGGCCGCTCCATAAGCGCTCCATGTCCATGCATGCCGGCGCGTCCGCCAAGGCATTGCAGGTTGAGCCGAAAGTGGGCGGCCGCATCGTCGAGATCGGTCACGACGATACGGAGCATCATTGGGGCACCATCTCGTCCTACGATCCGCACGGCTTCGTGGCGATGGACTTTCACATGGGACTGCCACCCGACCAGGCGAGCCTCGTTGAGGTGCGCTTCACAACGCTTGCCGACGACAAGACGCGCGTTCAGCTGACGCAGAGCAATTGGGAGGCCTTCGGCGACATGGCCGAGATGATGTACAAGGGCTACGGGTCCGGCTGGGTGATCATCTTTGAGGAGGCTTACAAGGAGGCCTGCGGCGGCTGAATATTGCGCGCCTAGGCCTTCGGCACGACCCGCCGCGTCAGCGCGAAGAGCTCCAGGCCCGTCTTGTCCTTGACGTAGCCCCAGAGGCCCTTCGGCGCGCGCAGCATGACGGCGATCGCCACAAAACCCAGCACCAAGAGATAAGTGGTGCCGAGATCGGCAAGCGTCTCGCGTAAGAGGAAGAAGAGGATCGTCCCGATGATCGGTCCCTCGATCGTGCCGATGCCGCCGATCACCACGATGAAGATGACGAAGGCTGTCCAGTCGTTCACGCTGAAGGCTGCGTCCGGCGAGATGCGCAGCTTCTGCAGGAAGATCAGCGCACCGACCGATGCCGTCAGCGCCGCACTGATCACATAGACGAAGAACTTGGTGCGCCAGATGTCGATGCCGAGGCTTGTTGCCGCGAGTTCGTTGTCGCGGATGGCGGTGAGCGCCAGACCGCGCCGCGAGCGCAGCAGCATATAGACGACCGCAACGACGAGAACGGCGAGCCCCAGCGCCATCCAATAGGTGTAGGCTTCACGCAGGGACCGGCTTGCCGCGATGCCCTTGACGATGCCGGCGGGCAAGCTTGTGCCGGAGCCGCCGCCCAGCGCCGAGACCTGCGCAAAGACCAGCCGAAAGACCTCCGCCACCACCCAGGTGCCGATCGCGAAATAGGCGCCACGCAGTCGGAAAATCAGCACCGCGATGGGCACGGCGAGCGCGGCGCCGGCCGCCGCCGCAAGCGGGATCGCCGCCAGCGGCGGCACGCCGAAGAAGATCGTGGCGGCGAAGAGGAAATAGCCGCCAAGCCCGACGAATGCCTGCTGGCCGACCGAGACGAGCCCGGCATAGCCCGCCAGGAGGTTCCACAGGCTCGCTAGCGCGACATAGAGGCAGATTTCGCTGATCAGCCGCATATCCGCACGGCCCGCCCACCATGGTGCGGCGATCAGGCCGATCAGCAAAAGCACGCCGATGAAGGCCGCGATCCGGCTGGCGGGCGACGCGCGGGCAACGATGTGATTGTCGGCAGCGCTCACCCCTCAATCCTCGGAAAGAGGCCGCGCGGGCGCACAGCCAACACGAAAAGAAAGGCCAGATGACCGGCAAGCGTCTGCCAGCCGGGATGGATCTGAGCGCCGATATTCTGGCTGACGCCCAGAATGATTCCGCCAGCGAGCGTCCCCCACAGATTACCGAGCCCGCCGATTATCACCGCCTCGAAGCCGAAGATCAGACGCCCCGGTCCGATCGCCGGATCGAAGCTCGTGCGGATACCGAGGAACACGCCGGCAATGCCGACGACCGCCAGCGACAGCGCCATGGCAAGGCCGAAGACATGCGCCTTGTTGAGGCCCATGAGCTGCGCGATGTCCTGGTTGTCGGACGTGGCGCGAAAGGCACGGCCAAGTGCGGTGCGATAGAAGACAAGCTGCAGCCCGGCGATCACCGCAACGGCGGTGGCGAACATGATGAGCGGCAGCACGCCGAGGCTGATGCCGCCGGCGACCTCAAGGCTCGCCGTCTCGATGGCGCCCGCGTTCATCTTCTGCGAGTCGGCCGTGTAGACCTCCAGCAGGCCGTTCTGAATGATGACTGACAGACCGAACGTGACGAGGAGCGGCGGCAGGATGTCGTCGCCCAGCGTGCGGTTGAGAACGCCGCGCTGCAGGACGTAGCCGATCGCCGCCATGGCCGGCACGACGATCATCAGCGAGGCGAGGGGGTGCACGCCGAGCGCGATCGTGGTGGTCAGCCCCAGATAGGCGGCGAGCACGATAAGGTCGCCATGCGCGATGTTGACGAGCCGCATGACGCCGAAGATGAGCGAGAGCCCGGCGGCGAAGAGCGCGTATAGGCCGCCGAGAAGAACGCCCTGAACGATTGAGTTCACCCACTCCATCGTCACGTCCCGAAATAGGCGCGGGCGATGGCGTCACGCGACGCGTCGGCAGAGGCGCTTTCCAGCGCAATACGGCCTTCCTGCAGGCAATAGACGCGGTCTGAGACCGCGATTGCCTTGGTGATGTCCTGCTCCACGATGATGGCGCTCGTGCCTTCACGGATGATCTCCGGCAGCGCGTCGTAGATCGTCTTGATGACGATCGGCGCGAGGCCGAGGCTGATTTCGTCGAAGAGCAGCATCTCCGGGTTGGCCATCAGCGCGCGCCCGATCGCCACCATCTGCTGCTGGCCGCCCGAAAGCGTGGTGGGCGGCATGTCTCGGCGTTCCTCAAGCACAGGGAAGAGTGCGTAGACGGCCCGCAGCGTCCACGGCCCGGAGCGGCCCACCTGGCCGCCAATGACGAGATTCTCTTCGACCGAAAGCGAGGGAAAGAGCTGCCGCCCCTCCGGCACCATGGCGATGCCGAGCTGTGCGACTTGATCAGCACGCATGCTGCCGATCGGCCGGCCCTTGAAAGCGACCATATCCGCCGCGTTGGTGAGGAGCCCGGCGACGCAGCGCATCAGCGTCGTCTTGCCCGCCCCGTTGGCGCCGATGATCGCCAGAACCTCGCCTGGCGCGACTGTCACGGAGACATCGAACAGCGCTTGGAAATCGCCGTAGAACGCGTCAAGCGCGCGTGTCTCAAGAAGCGCCTCAGGCATCGGCTTCAATGCCGATATAGACTTCCTGCACTTCGCGGCTCGCCATCGTGTCGTGCGGATTGCCGTCGGCGATCTTGCGGCCGAAATCGAGCACGATCAGCCGGTCGACGACGGCAAGCAACGCGTGCACGACATGCTCAATCCACACGATCGACACACCGGTGGAGCGGATGTCCTTGATCGTTCCGACCAGCGCCTCGCATTCATGCTGCGTCAATCCGCCGGCAATCTCGTCAAGCAACAGCAGGCGCGGCTTGGCGCAGAGCGCGCGCGCAAGTTCCAGGCGCTTGCGTTCCAGCAAGGTCAGGCTGCCGGCGAGCGCATTGGCCTTCGCCATGAGGCCGGTCTGCTCCAGCACATCGAGGCAAAGCGCGTCGGCGCGCCGCGCCGGTTCGCGCGCGCCCTGCGTGGCAGCGACAAGCAGGTTCTCAAACACGCTCATGCCGCCGAAGGGCTGAGGGATCTGAAACGATCGCGCAATCCCGGCGCGGCACCGATCCGCCGCCGATGTGCTTGTGATCATGCGGCCTTCAAACGCGATGTCGCCAGCATCCGGCTTCAGCGTGCCGGTGATCAGATTGAACATGGAGGTCTTGCCGGCGCCGTTAGGGCCCACGACACCCAGAGCTTCACCGGCGGCGACGTCGTAGCTCAGCTGATCGGCGACGATCACCGCGCCGAACGATTTCTCCACATCACGAAGGCTCAAAATGGAGGCCATGACGCCTCGTCAATTGTGCGCGGCGCAGACGTCTTCGATTGGCCTGCGCCGTGCATGGGTCGCACTCCTAAAGCAGCTTCAATTCGCCGCCGATTGCGATCTCTGGCGCCGGCGCGTTGGACGTCACGACAAGATCGAACCCGTCGCCGGTCTTCTGCCACTGACCTGCCACGAGCGGCGTCTTGGTGACGTTCTTCACCGGGCCGGCGGCCCAGTTGACCCCGCCGACGATGGTCTGAATGTCGGTCGTGCGGATGGCATCGAGGATAGCGGCCGGATCGTCGAGATCGGCGGCGCGGCGGATCACGTCGGCGGTCACCTCAAACAGGGCGTGCTTAAAGCCGATCGGCTGCGTCCACGGCCTGCCGGTCGCCGCCACGTAGCCGTCGGCCAGCGCCTTGGAGCTTTCGCCCGTCAGGCTCGACGAGAACGGATGGTTCGGCGTCCACCAGATTTCCGTCGTGAGACCGTCGCCGCGATCGCCGAGCGATTCAATGACGGAGGGGAAGAGCAGCGCCTTGCCGATCGTCACGATCTTCGGGTTGAACCCCTGCTGCGCGCACTGGCTCCAGAACGTCGCGAAATCGGGCGGGATCATATTGCCCGTGACGATCTCGCATTCGGCCTGCTTGAAGGCGGAAATCTGCGAGGTGAAATCGTCGTTGAGCGGCTGGTAGCGGCCCGGATCGGTCAGCGTGAAACCTGCGCCGGCAAGCGGCTTGGGAAGGCCGAGCTCCGGATCGCCCCAGGCATTACCGTCGGCATCATTGGGGAAGATGCCGCCAATCGCCTTGCTCACGCCGGGATGATCCCAAAGGTCCAGGAACGCGGCGATCACGTCCTCCAGGCCCCAGAAGAAGTGGTAGGTGTAGTCAAAGCCGACCGCCGGGTCGCCGGCGCGGCCGAAGAAATACGGCTGCCACGGGCAGTCGGTGGTGATGCAAGGCACCTCGTTGACTTCAGCCTGGTCGGCGACGGGATTGGTGGTGTCCGGAGTGGAGGCGGCGACGATGATGTCGACCTCTTCGCCGAGGATCAGGTCGGCGGCCACTTCCGCGGCGCGGTTCGGGTTCGACTGCGAATCCTTGGAGATGATCTCCACGCCATAGGACTTGCCGTTGTTCTCAAGACCGTCGGCGAAGATCGCTTCGATCGCGCCGAGCACATGCTCGTCGGCTTCGGCAAAACCGGCGAGCGGCCCTGTGCGTGGGCTGACATGGCCGACCTTGACGACCGGGTTCTGCGCGTAGGCGCGCGTGTGGCGCATGATCGCCGGCGCGGCGAGCGTTGCAGAGACGCCCGTCAGAAATGCGCGGCGGGTCGGGCGGTTCGACGCTGCTGATTTCGTCATCATAGTTCCTCCCATGGGTGACGCGGCGCTTACGCCGAGCCGTCGGTCTCGTTTGCTTTTCTCAAATGGTTTTCCACGGCCGCACGCAGCGCGGCCGCACTTTCCGGCGTCCATTTGTGGAAGCCTTCGCCGCTCTTCATGCCGAGCCTTCCGGTCTCCACGAGATTGCGCAGATAGGGCGAGGGCTCGGCGCGCCGCTCAAGGTCGGCCACGACGTTCTCCTGCACGTCGAGCGAAAGGTCGGTGCCGACCAGGTCGGCGCTTTGCAGCGGACCGATCACGGCGAGGCGCCGCCCGAAGCTCAGCTTCACCACAATGTCGACGGCTTCTGCTGAACAGATGCCGTTCTCCACAAGGCTGATCGCCTCGCGCCACAAAGCGTGCTGCAGGCGATTGCCGATGAAGCCAGGCACGTCCTTGTCGACCCGCACCGCCGTTTTGCCGACGGATTGAAGAAGCGCAATCATCGCTTCCATCGCCGCCTCACTGGTCCATTCGGTGCGGATCACCTCCACCAGCGGAATGAAGTGCGGCGGGTTCCACCAGTGCGTTCCCAGCGCCCGCGACTTGTTTCCCAAACCACCGACGATCTTGGTGATCGGAATGACCGACGTGTTGGAGGCAAGCAGGCAATGCGCCGGCGCGGCCGCCTCCGCTTCCTTGAATATCTGCTGTTTAAGCGCGGGCTTCTCCGGCGCCGCCTCAAACATGACGTCTGCGTCAGCCAGACAGGCGGCAAGCGTGTCGGAAATCGTGATGCGGGCGTTGACCGCTTCTGCGTCTGCGTCCGTCCCGCCAAGCGCGCGCACGCTGTTGGAGACCCGCTCGCGAAGCCCTGCGCGTGTCTCCTCCATCGGATCGAAGGCGCGGACGTCATGACCGGCCTGCGCAAAAGTCAGCGCAATGCCATGGCCCATCATGCCGGCGCCGACGACTGCGATGGTTTTTGTGTCGCTCATCGGGTCAGCCCGCCGTGTAGCCGCCATCGGCGTAGAGGATGTGGCCGGTATAGAAATCCGATGCCTTGGAGGCGAGGAAGAGGAGGGGGCCAGCCAGATCCTCCGGCTCGCCGAGCCGTCCCTTCGGCACACGCGTGAGGAAGCCGCCGCGGACCTTCTTTGCCTCGTCGGTATCGGCGAACATCCACGCCGTCAGTGGCGAGCGAAACACGGTCGGCGCAATGGCGTTGACCGTGATGCCGGTGGCTCCAAGCTCGCAGCCGAGCGCCTTGGTGATCCCGTCGACCGCCGCCTTGGAGGCGCAATAGGCCGTGTAGCCCGCCGGATGGCCGAGCAATCCACGCGCCGACGACATCAACACGATCTTGCCGCCGTCGCCCTGCGCCTTCATCTGCTGCGTGGCCGCACGTGCCAGAAGCCACGATTGGGTGACGTTGGCGTCCATCACGTCGGTGAAGATCTCCGGCGCCATCTCGTCGATCTTCGCGATCTTGTTCATGCCCGACGCGACAACCAGAATGTCGAGGCGGCCAAATGCTGCGACCGTCGCTTCGACCATCGCCGCGCAAGAGTGTTCTGAATCGGGGCGGCTGTTGAGCGTCTGAACCTCAGCGCCAAGCGCCGTACACGCATCGGCGACCTCGCGAAGCGCATCGGCACTTCCGGCGGCAAGCATGAGCTTGCACCCCGCACCGGCGAGCGTTTGGGCAGCAACGGCGCCGAACGCGCCGGAAGCGCCGGTGATCAACGCGACCTTGCCGGCGACCTGGAAGAGCGACAGCGGATCGGCGAAGGCGGTGCTCATTTCGTGCTCGGAGGATAGGGGATGACGACCAGCATGGTGCACACGCGGTTCGACCGATTGACGATCTCGCGCACTTCGTCCGGCGCGATCGTGCAGGAATCATAGGCGCCGAGAACGGTCTCCTCGCCGTCGATGATCACCGTCATCTCGCCGTCGAGCACGACATAGATCTTCTCAAACGGCGTGGAATCGGGGCCCGCGCCGCCGCCCGGCAAAAATTGCGACAGGCCCACCCATTGGTTCGTCGGTCCGCCATCCTCAAAGCCCTGCAGCCGCAATCCGACGACGCCGTGATGGTTGGGCGCGTCATAGGGCTCGGCGTCGGCGAAGCGCTTGACGAGCATCAGAATGCCTCCCCGGCCTCGATGCGGTAGTTCTGGCCGCGATCGACCATGGCCACGAGGCGGATGATGCAGCCGTCGCCGCGATCCCAGTTCCACGGGAAGAACGCAAACGTGCAGCGCTTGCCGGTGACGGCGTCGATCTCGCCGCCGACATTTTCAATGCCCAGAATGCCGGCCTTGAAGAGGATGTTGTGGACCGGCTCCCATTCGGGGAAATCGTCCTTCCAATCGCGACCGCCGGACCATTCGCGATATTCATCCGCCAAATGCGGATGGAGCGGGCCGTTCCGCTGCGGGCCGATGGCGGTGGCGAGAGGGTGGTCGTTGGCCTGCGTGTCATGACCGACGACCTTGACGCCTTTCTCCACCATCCATTCGCCGGCCGACGGCACCAGCCCGGGGCAATAGGGGAAGTAGTCGCCGTCTTCGTAGAACTTGTGCCAGCCGGTGTTGATGATCAGGACGTCGTTCTTGCGGATGGCGTGGCCGCACGCCTTCTCCAGATCATCGGCGGTGATCTGCTCCCACTTCTGCTTGGGGATCGAGACGACGATGCCGGAGCCGAAGAAGTGCGGCAACGGCACCTCGTCGATGAACGGCGTGCCCTGCACGACATGCGCCGGCGCATCGATATGCGTGGTCACATGCATGGTGGTCGTCAGCGTCTGCGATAGCACGCCCGACTTCGCCATGTAGTGCATGCGCTCGATCTGAACGTCGCGGAAATACGGCCAGTTCGGGCACTGGAATCCGTAGCGGTGGGACAGGTTGTAGAACTCCAGCCCCATATCGTTGTCGCGATTGTCTTGAAACGCGATTCCACGAACCATGACGGTCATGAAGCGACCTCCCTGACGGTGCCTGTCGGCCCCTGCGTGTCTTCACGGTGTTCTTGCTTGCGATTTTGTGACTGCACCGTGTACTGTATCATGATACGGCTGTATCGTATCGCAGTCAAGAGATGCTCGTATGGCTCGGCTTGAAAAGCGGGCGATCGCCGCAGGGCGCAAAGGATGGATGGCGGATGGCGAACACGGACGGGCTGTTGGAAGCACGCGGCGGCATCCAGGTGATTTCTCGCGCTGCCGCGGTGTTGAGGGCGCTGAAGGGCGCACCGGCCGGGATGAGCCTCGGCCAGATCGCCGAGCGGGTCGGCCTGCCGCGCTCCACGGTGCAACGCATCGTCGGCGCGCTTCAGGCGGAGCGCCTGGTCATCGGGTCCGCGGCGGGCGGTGGCATCCGGTTAGGCCCGGAGCTTCAGGCGCTCGCTGAATCGGCGCGCTACACGGTGGTCGAGATGATTCGCCCGCTGCTTCAGGAGATCTCTAGGACCACGCAGGAGACGATCGATATGTCGGTCCTGCGCGGCCACAACATGATCTTTGTCGATCAGATACCCGGAACGCAGCGGCTCAGAGCCGTATCCTCCGTCGGCGACGTCTTTCCGCTGACAACCCCCGCCAACGGCAAGTCCTGCCTGGCGCTGCTGGACAACAACACGGTCACACGCCTCGCCCACGCGGAATGGGCGCGAACGGGTGTCGAGGGCGACATCGATGCTTTCCTGCGGATGATCGAAGAGGTTCGCGAATCGGGAATCGCCTACGATCTCGACGAACACACTGAGGGTATCTCGGCCGTCGGCATCGGGTTTTCCGACTGGAACGGCGACCTCTACGCGGTTTCCATTCCCACTCCCACCAGCCGTTTCCGCAAGACCGGCGACAAGATGGCGAAGGAAATCGCGGCTCTGCGCGGTCGAATTGAGGCGATGCTCGCCGCCTGAGGCCAGCGCCTCCGCGGTCTTCCCGCCTCATCCCGGATTCTTGAGGCCTGTCGTGCCCTTGACACCCGTTCCTAAGACTATGCAGGCTCATCGCCGAGCTGGCGCCGGGGGATCAGGCCGGATCGCAGGAAACGCGACCCGAGCTGCCGCACCCCAACGTCAGAGGACTATGCCAAGTTTGGCACTCATCGGCGGTCGTAACGAAGCCGCGAAACAGACGGAGGAAATGACATGCTTCTGCACCGGGCTTTCAGAGGGGCACTGGTCGGCAGCGTTGCACTCGGCGCCATGCTGAGTGTGGCGGTGGCCCAGACCGAGCTTCGCATCACCTGGTACAATGACGGAAACGAAGGCGAAGTCCTTCGCGACCTCTTGGATCGCTTTGAGGCGGATAATCCCGACATCAAGGTGGTCATCGACACCGTCGCTTATAAGGCGATTCTTGAGAGCCTTCCGGTGCAGCTTGCCGCCGGTGAGGGCCCCGACATGGCCCGCGTCACCGACCTTGGCGGCCTGCAGCAACACTATCTCGACCTAAGCCCGCATCTTTCCGATACCGCTTATTGGGAAACGAATTTCGGGCCGTTCCTGAACTGGCTGCGCAGCAACGAGATGCCTAGCGCCATCCCCGGCTTCATGACGCAGCTCACCGTCACCGGACCCTTCATCAACAAGACCCTGTTTGAGCAGGCGGAAGTCGCCATTCCGGGCGAAGGTGCGACGTGGGACGATTGGGCAGCCGCGGCGAAAGAAGTTGCCGACAAGCTTGATCTTGCGATCCCGCTTGCCTTTGACCGCTCCGGCCACCGTGTCTCCGGACCGGCCATCTCTATGGGTGCCGGTTTCTTCGCCGCCGACGGCGGCCCGGCCCTGGTCGATGACGGGCTGAAGATGATGGCGCAGAAGATCTACGACTGGCACGAAGCCGGCGTGATGGCCAAAGAGCATTGGGGCTCGGTCTCCGGCACCCAATATCTCGGCGCCAACGAGGACTTCGCCAACGCCCAGGTCGCCATGTATATGAGCGGCTCCTGGCAGATCGGCCAGTTTGAAGAGCAGATCGGCGACGCCTTTGATTGGTGGGCGGTGCCGGCGCCTTGCGGCCCCTCGGCTTGTACCGGCATGCCCGGTGGCGCAGCATTGGTCGCGCTGAAGACCTCTGAGCATCCCGAAGAGACCGCCAAGGTCATGGAATATCTTTCCAGCGAACCGGTGATGGCGGAGTTCTACGGGCGCACGCTCTTCGTGCCGGCGCATCTCGGCCTGGCGGAGAAGGGTGTCGACTTCCAGACCGACAACCCGCTCGCCAAGCACGCGCTTGAGGTCTTCGCCGGCGCCGTGCCGTCGATCTCTGAGACGGCGTTCAATCTGCAGGGCTATCCAAACAACCGCGTCATGTTCAACGCGCTGATCAGCCGCCTCGGTCAGGCGATCGTTGGCGAGATGACGTTGGACGAAGCCTATGAGCGGATGACCGACGACGTCGCCAAGCAGATCGCTGAGAAGGAGCGCGGCGGCTAGTCACCGTCGCGACAGCCGGTCGGGCAGGGACTGATCTGCTCGGCCGGCCGATTTGAAGCCATGACTGCCGCAACAACCGAAGCAACCCTCCGCGAAAGGATCGGAAGCAGCACGCTTGCGCTGGTGGCCGTGCCGCTGCGCGCATTGTTCTCCGCCATCGATTACCCAATGCGGCTCGTGCAACGGGTGGTCGGCGTCGTCGGAATGCCGTACCTTTTCCTGATCCCGAACCTGGCGTTCTTCGGCACGTTCGTCGTCATCCCGCTCTTCATCAATTTCGGCTTTTCCGTCACCGGCGGCACCCAGCTCTACCTTGAAGACCGCCCCTATGTGGCCGGCGAGCAATACGGTTATCTGCTGGACTGCGACAACGTCACCGACGTCTCGACCTGCCGCGAAGACCGCTTCTGGCGCAGCATCTACAACACCATCACCTTCGTCTTCTTCCAGGTCGGCTTTTTGGTGATCTTCTCGTTGATCACCGCCCTTGTGCTGAACCGGAAGATCAGGGCGCGAGGCTTCTTCCGCTCCGTCTTCTTCTTCCCCGTGCTGTTGTCGCCCGTGGTCGTGGCGCTGATCTGGAAGTGGATCCTCTTGCGCGACGGCCTGCTCAACGCGTTCATCACCTGGCTCGGCGGCGAAAAGATCCTGTTCTTCATCTCGCCGACCTGGGCGATGTTCTGGGCGATCTTCGTGTCGATCTGGGCCCATATGGGCTTCTACACGCTGATCCTGCTCGCCGGATTGCAGGCCATACCGCCCGACCTCTACGAGGCGGCGGAGATGGACGGCACCAAGCCGTCGCGCGTCTTCTGGCGCATCACGCTACCGCTTCTATGGCCGAACATGCTGGTCGTGATCGTGCTGGCGCTGATCAAGGGCGTGCAGATCTTCGACGAGGTCTTCGTGCTGACCGGCGGCGGGCCGGGCACATCGACGCTCTTCATTGTGCAGTACATTTACGAGACGGGCTTCGCCAGTCAGGTACAGAATTTCGGACTTGCCGCCGCGGCTTCTGTGTTGCTTGGCGCGGTGCTGCTCGTCCTCACGTTGGCGCAGCTTTATGTGGCGCAGCGCCGCGAGGCGAAGGCGGCATGAACGCGGTCCGCACCTTCATCACAGCGCGCCGCGACGCGCGCGCCTGGCATTGGACGGACGTCTTCACCTACGCCTATCTCGCGCTCGGCATCCTCCTGATGTTCGGCCCCGTTGTCTGGCTCGCGTTGTCGTCCTTCAAGACGCAGGCCGGGCTCGTGGAGTTCCCGCCGACATTCCTGCCGCTGGCACAGGTCGAGGTGCCGGTGGAGGGCTACGAAGACCCGCTGCCCTTGTTCCGTGTGACCATGGAGGACGGCAGCGTGCGCGAGCTGGCGCAGATACGCCGCATCGGCATCGTGGCGCAGATGGTCGACCCGGCCGATCCCGAAAACGTCATGCGGCTGCCGATTGCCGATCGCGAGCCGATCCGCGAATTCGCACTCGCCTGGAAGAACTACATAGACCCGCTGCAAAAGTTCAATTTCGTCCGTTACCTCTACAATTCTGTGTTCGTCACGGCGGCGGCGACTTTGATCACGCTTCTGATCAACTCCATGGCCGCCTATGGGCTGGCGATCTACGAGTTCAAGGGCCGAAACTTCGTGCTCGCCTTCGTCATCGGCACGCTGATGATCCCAATCACCGTGATCTTAGTGCCGGTCTATCTGGTCGTGACGGAGCTTGGCATGGTCAACAGCCTGTGGGGCGTGATCATCCCTGGCGCGGCAACGCCGACCGGCGTGTTTCTGCTTCGCCAATACATGCTGACCATCCCGCGCGATCTGATTGAGGCAGCGCGCATGGACAAGGCCAGCGAATGGTCGATTTATTGGCGCATCGTGATGCCGTTGTCGCTGCCGGCGCTCGCCGTGCTCGCCATCTTCTCCATCATGTGGCGGTGGAACGATTTCCTCTGGCCGCTGATCGTGCTGACGCGCAGTGAGAACTACACCTTGCAGATCGGCCTAAACTCCTTCCAGGGTGAGCTGAACGTGCAATGGCATTATGTGCTTGCCATGACCGTCGTGACATTGCTGCCGGTCACCGTCGTCTTCGCCTTCCTGCAGCGCTTCATCACGACCGGCATTGCCTCAACCGGGATGAAGTGAGGTCCGGTGCGCGCCTCCAACAAGCCGCTGATCTTCCTTGATCCGTTTCCGCGTACAGAGGAGATGGTCTTTTCCGACGACACGCGCGCGGCCCTTGAAGAGGTCGGCGAGGTCGTGGCGCATTTCGGCTCACGCGCGCCCGCCGATCTGGTGGAGCGGTTGCTGCCTGAAACTGAGATCATCATCGGCCAGACCGACATGCCCGAGGAGCGCCTGGAGCGCGCCCCGCTTCTGAAGGCGATCCTGAACGTCAAGGCGAACTGGGAACCGAACATCGATTATGCCGGCGCTCAGGCGCGCGGCATCTATGTGCTGTCCGCCGCACCGGCCATGGCGCCCGCCGTGGCGGAGGCGGCGCTCGGTTTCGCGATCGCCCTTGGGCGCGGCATTCACCTTGCCGATCGCGATTTCCGCGCGGGCCGAGAGCGTTACGGCATTGCCGGCAATCGCGGGGACTACAGCCTCTACGATGCCCCCGTCGGTCTGGTCGGCTTCGGCAATCTGGGGCGCGCGCTCGTGCCGCTGCTGAAGCCTTTCGGATGCCGGATCGCGGCATATGATCCGTATTTGTCGCCCGGTTATCTTCAGAACCAGGGTGTCGCGTCGTCATCCTTGGACGCGCTTCTGTCGACCAGCCGCTTTCTCTTCATCCTCGCTGGAACCACGGCCGAGAACGAAGGCTTCCTGAATCGCGGCAAGCTTGAACAGATCAGCCCCGACGCCTCGGTGATCCTGATCAGCCGCGCGGAGGTCGTCGACTTCGACGCCTTTGTGGAGCTTGCAGAGGCCGACCGCTTCCGCGCCGCGATCGATGTGTTCCCGGAAGAGCCTGTGCCGGACACGGCGCCGGTGCGCGCTGCTGACCGGGTTCTTTTGTCCGCCCACCGCGCCGGCGGGATCGCCCATTCCTATAAACGCATCCGCGACGCCATGGTGGAGGACGTTCGGCAGATCCTTGCCGGCCACCCGCCGCTCGCCATGCAACGCGCCGAGCCGCGGCAGGCGGCGATGAGCAGAAGCCGTTGATGAGAGCGGCGCCCGATCCGCAAGAGGGAAGAGAATGGCCCACCTGCAATTGACCCATGTGAAGAAGTCCTACGGCATGGTCGAGGTCATTCATGATGCCGGCCTGGAAATCAGCGACGGCGAGTTCGTCGTGCTTGTTGGGCCGTCGGGCTGCGGCAAGTCCACGCTTCTCAGAATGATCGCCGGGCTTGAGGAGGTCACCTCCGGAGACATCCATATCGACGGCGCGCGGGTCAACAACATCCCGGCGTCTGATCGCGGATTGGCCATGGTGTTCCAATCCTACGCGCTCTACCCGCACATGTCGGTCTACAAGAACATGGCGTTCGGCCTTGAGAACTCGCACATGCCACGCCCGGAGATCGATCAGCGCGTGCGCCGGGCGGCGGAGATGCTGCGCATCAGCGATTATTTGGAGCGCAAACCAAAGGCGCTCTCAGGCGGGCAGCGCCAGCGTGTCGCCATCGGTCGGGCGATCGTGCGCGAGCCAAAGATCTTTCTGTTCGACGAGCCGCTCTCCAACCTCGACGCGGAACTGCGCGTTGCCATGCGGAAGGAGCTCGCCGCGCTCCATCACGAAATCGGCGGCACGATGATCTATGTGACGCACGACCAGATCGAGGCGATGACGCTCGCCAATCGCATCGTGGTGCTGAACGGCGGCCACATCGAGCAGGTCGGCGCGCCGCTCGATCTCTACAACAAGCCCGCCAATCTGTTCGTCGCCGGATTCATTGGTTCGCCGAAAATGAACTTCTTTGAAGGCACGGTTTCGGCAGCGAATACCGCCGAGACGACGATGACGCTGGGGGAGGGGACGCTGACGCTTCCCTTCGCGCTGGAGCGGAGCGCCGGCGATAAGATCACCGTCGGCGTGCGGCCTGAGCACATCGACCTGGCGGACAAAGGCGCCGGCGACCTCAACGTGGTCGTCGATCTTTCAGAACAACTGGGCGGCGAGACGTATTTCTACGCGACACCGGAAGCCGCCGCCGACCAATCGCAGATCACCGTCCACCAGCTCGGTCAGAGATTGCTCGGCCGCGGTGAAGTGCTCGGTCTGAAGCTGAGGCCGCACCA
The DNA here is from genome assembly GCA_028284625.1 of Afifellaceae bacterium. Classification (GTDB taxonomy): domain Bacteria; phylum Pseudomonadota; class Alphaproteobacteria; order Rhizobiales; family Afifellaceae; genus DASWJZ01. The sequence goes on from JANQRH010000026.1 coordinate 406,807, forward strand.
GGTGCATGTTTTCGGCGCCGATGGCGGCATCCTGCGGCACGGCCCGGGTGAGAGCTGAGTTCGACGATTATCGACGAGTAGGGCGACGGTCCACATTGGCCCGCCGCCCGCGTTTGAAGTGTGACTTGACTATCGCAGCGAAGCGGAGGTTCGTGGCTCTCCGGTCGCGTCGGACGATACGGCGCTGCTTCCGTTCAAGTTGATCGATTGCAACAGCACCTCGAAGGACTTGTTGGCCGTGGAACCCACCGCATAGGCGAAATATGCCGTGTCGGCCGCTAGGTTGAGATTGGCTTTGAACAACCGATTGCGCCAGGACCAGGCCGGATAGATGCCCACGAACCACCGTCCGGGACGCACGACCACAGCCTCCTGATCCGGGTTCTCGAGGCGACGGATGACCCTGTAGTCGCGGCCTTTCCGCAGCAGCACATTGACGTCGGGCGCCGCCGCTGCATGGCGGGCAACAACCCGTGCGTGGCCACTCGTGGGACGCACGTCGTTGACGAACTTGGTGATCGTCGGCGTTCCTTGCTCGTTCAAATGCGCCAGAGCCGTCGCACTCTCAGTGACGCCGAGCGAAATCTGCGCGGCCACGGCTAGCGCGCCGGTGCAGGTGCCGGCATCGGCGAGCCGGATCTCAACCCCATAGATGCCGGCCGGGAGGCTGAGCGGATCGGGCGTGATGGTCCTGAACGTCACATTCGAGAGCAGCTCTGCGCCGTCGCTGGTGCACACGTCCACCGGCAGGTCGGTCGGCAGGCCGAGGTCGCTGCCGTTGATACCGTGACCGACATATAGTTTTGCATTGAGAGCAGAGGCGACGGCGGGCCCCGAGAACAGAGCGGCGGCGGCCACCAAGCCTATCAGCTTCAGCTTCATGTCTTCTCCCTCCAAGAATTGCCCCCCGGAATTTCGATCGGGGCACCGCCGATACGGGCCGGACGCCACGCCGGATCAGCCCCGCCGCTGACAAAAACGTGAGGAGCAAAGAACGCCTCATCATAACGGCCCAGACGCCGCCGGGCTTTTGTCGTAACTCGACGCCCAGTTGCGAGCCCGTTGAAGTTGAAACGCAGCCACGACAGCCTTAGCCTTCGAGGCGTCTTAGTCTTTGCAGGAGCGCGACGGTGAAATCATCACTGTTTGACTGGCGAAAGACGAGATCACCGAACGTCTCTCTGTCGCCGATCAGAGGAGTATTTCGGCTTCTGACTGCCACAAAAGGGTGGCGCCGGCCGAACGGGAGTGCCCCGGTCTGGCTTGGTGCCTTGGCGGCCATCGCGCTCACCCTGGGAGGCGGATACGATCAGAAAGCCATGGCGTGTGGTGCTTGCTTTGGACTGCCCGATTCGGACGGGCTTGCCGAAAAGCTCGGCATTGACCCTGACGACCTCGATGACACTTCGGTGCGCAACCTTTTCGAGACGCCCCTACCGGGGATCGGCGTGTTCGGCGAAGTCGAGTACCAAATCAATGGAACATTCGTTACGAGACCTTACGTTGCAGTGGTCGACATTTTTGGCCGCACCGAGAGCGCCAGGTTTGTCGGTGGCCCGCAAGAATCCGGAAGTGCCGCCGCCGTTTCGCAGAATCCTCACGCCGTCGGCTTTTTGGACAGCGGCTTCTTCACGCCGTTTCACGCTTTTTCTTTCGACCTGGATACAGAAGCGCTCGTTGATTTGGGCACGCTCAACCCGGGCAACGCCAACGCTCAGTCCTTCGGCCGAGGCGTGAACGCGGACGGGTCAGTCGCGGTCGGTTTCTCGGAAATAGCGGGAGCCGGCGGCCTGCATGGATTTAGATGGACACAGGCGGGCGGCATGAAGGACCTCGACGTGAGCGCTCCAACTGTCACCTCGCGCGCCTATGCCGCCAACGGAGACGGCAACGTCATCGTCGGGCAGCGGGCCGGGCAGGCGGTCCGTTGGAACTGGAACCCGACGACGCAGACGGCCACGTTCACCAACTTGACGCTTGGGCTTGCGACCGCAATCACCGAGGACGCGTCGGTCATCGTCGGGTTCATCAACGGAACCGACAACGCGTTCCGTTGGACGCAGGCGAGCGGCGTCGTCGATCTCGGGACGCTTCCGGGCCGCACCGATTCAGTGGCGCTCGATGTCAGCGAAGACGGCAAAATCGTCGTTGGTGCCTCGCAGAACGGTCCAATCGATTTCGCCGGCGTTGGCGGTAGCGTGCGGCTAATCCCGACCGCAGCGCGGGCGTTCATATGGACCGATCCAACGCAGGGCGGCAACGGCATGGAGGACCTCAACCAAGTCATGACCGATGCGGGCGTCAATCTGAACGGCATTACGCTCGTCGCCCTGACCGGCATCTCTCCCGACGGCCTGTGGTTCTCCGGTCAGGCGACCACGCCGCAAACGTCTGGGACCGAGACCGTGCCCTTCATCGCAATGGCCAACAGATATGGGGTGTTCCACGCCGTCGGGCATCCTGGCGGCGGTGCACCCGGTCCAGACACCCTGCCGCCCGGCGGCAGCCCAAGCGCGGCACGTTCCGCTTCGGGCGAAGCGAATACCGCAATTCGCAATCATCGAACCGGCGGGTGGCGCTTTGTGGCGGGTGACCTCGATGGCAACGGCGTGAGCGACACCATCTTCCATTACGGCGAGGAGGGCCTCTGGGCGCGGCTCAACGGCACGAAATGGACGCGGCTCACGACGCTGTCGCCCGACCGAATGGAGGCCATCGATCTCGACGCCAACGGCAAGGACGACGTGGTTGCTGAATTCAAGCGGATTGGGGTGCTGGTCCGCTACAACGACAACCCGATATGGCTGAAGCCACGACCGTCCCACGCCGCACAGCTTGCTGAGCGCGGATTCGAGTAGTGGCAGGTGCGGAGGCTCGGTCCTTGATGCGATCGGACGTTCGGATGTCGCTGTAGATATACGCCGGGCTCCGACTCCGGCCGCACGAGCGGGCAGGGCCATGGGTTGACCAACTCCTGGAAAACGGCCATCTCCAGCGGTGGAGAGGTGGCCGAGTGGTCGAAGGCGCTCCCCTGCTAAGGGAGTAGACGCCTACAAAGCGTCTCGTGGGTTCGAATCCCATCCTCTCCGCCAGCCGCCCCTCACGTTATGAACGATCCCGCACGGACGGCATGCGCGACAAGCGCAGGCGGCGGTGGCGATCCGACATATTCGCCCAATCGCCAGGAGCCGGCCCCAAGCCGATGCCTTTGACCATAAACGGGCGTCTGAGGAGTTCCGCGCCTCGTTCGGTCTGATCGGGTCTTTCCCCGGGTTGCCGCAGGAGCGCATGGATTTCTGGCGGGCCGACTGAGGCGCGCCTCAAAACACCTTGTGCGCCCCGCGATCCACCGACGTGTCTTCCGCGACAAGCTGCGCATAGAAGTCGAACAGCGTATCGCTGCCGGTGGAGGGCGTCTTGTCGGCGCTGTAGCGACCGGTCTCCTGGTCGAGGACAAGCATGGATTCCGTAGCATAGTAGCGGCCGATGCGCGCCAGCTCCGCCTTTTCCTTCATCCGCGGAATGAGCACGCCGAGCGCCGCAAGGCCCCATCCGATCCCGTCGAGCAGCGCGACGGGGATTTCCGCGAAACGCGGCGCGCGGCCCGTCAGTGCGAAGAGCCGCTCGCCCTGCTCGCGGGGTGTGATTGCCGGCCCGGGACCCCCGATCGGCAGGATGCGGTTCTGCGTTGCCGGATCGTCAAGGCAATCGGCGATGTAGCGGGCGAGGTCGCGGTCGCTGATCGGCTTGCAGGCCGTTTGCCTCCCGTCGCCGAAGACGACGTAGCGCTTGCCGCTTCGCACGCGCTCCACCTGGCCGGAAAGCGATTTGAAGAAAGCCGTGGGCCGGACGATCGAATAGGTGAGCCCCGAGGCGGTGAGTTTCTGTTCAAAGGCGAGCTTGGCGTGCTGGAAAGCGAGGTGGGGTTTCTGCACGCACATGGCTGACAACAGAACGAAGTGCGCGACGCCCGCGGCCTTCGCGGCTTCCAACGCGTTGATATGCGCTTCGTAATCCACCGCCCAGGCGTCCTTCAGCGCACCGGTCCGCGACGCCATGCATGAGACAACAGCGTCGAAGCGCTCGCCGCGAAAACCGTCGCGCATTAAAGAGCCCGGGTCGGTCGCTTTGCCAAAGCGCACGGCCGCGCCGTCAAGTCCACGTTCCGCGGCGGATGCGTCGATCGATCCGGGTCGAACGAAGCACACGACATCATGGCACCGGGCAACGAGAACGCACATTGTTGCCCGTCCGATCGTGCCCGTTGCGCCCAGAATGAGAACACGACGCGGGCGCGGCGATCGCGCTTCCGCGTTGGCCGGATCGGCCGCTGGTTCGCCTGGGGTGTTTGTCAATGCAGGGCTTCCGTTTCGATCAAGCCGCTGTTTTAGACGACTGCGTCATGCGGCGCGACGGGGCGGTCCGCAATCGGGTTGGAATACCGAGCAGCCCTGATGGCGCCGCGCCCCGGCTTGGCGCGGCTTCGCCGCATGCTACTGTCCACCGGCAGAGCAACGGAGGCGTGTCTCATGGCGGAACTGGCGATCTTTCTGACGGTGAGGACAAAGCCGGGGCAGCGCGACGCGCTGAAGGCGCTGTGGGAGCAGCACCTGAAAGCGCGTGCCGCGGCCAACGACGCACAATCGCGCTATGTCTACGCGTTCGATGTGCACGACGAAACCATCATCCGCATCACCGAGGTCTACGAGACGAAGGCCGCTTTCGAGGCCAACGCCCAGGCCGATTGGTTCGCCGCCTACATGGCGGAGGCCGCGCCACTGCTTGACGGCGAGCCGGAGTTTCACCTCGGCGTGCCGCAATGGATCAAGTGAAAGAGCTGGGCCGCTGAGATGGACGAGAACGAGCTGCTGAGGACCATTCGCGACGAGCTGTTCACCGCAGTGCTCGGGGATGTACTCGATGCGATGGGCCATACGCGCCAGTTTCTGCCGCCCGGCATTGCCCCGCTTGATCCGAAGACGCGGTTGGTCGGCCGCGCCATGACCGTGCTTGAAGCGGATGTGTTCGTCGGCAAGGCAAACAGTGCGGGTCCGCTCTCAAACGAGCCGTTCGGGCTGATGCTCAAGGCGCTCGACGACCTGAAGCCCGGCGAGATCTACATAGCCGCCGGCGCCTCGCCCCGATACGCGCTGTGGGGCGGCTTAATGTCGACGCGCGCGATGCATCTCGGCGCCGTCGGCGCGGTGCTGGACGGTTTTGCGCGTGACGCTCGCGACATTGAGGCGCTCGGCTTCCCGGTCTTCAGTCGCGGCCTCTACGCCCAGGATCAGAGCCTCCGCGGCAAAGTGATCGACTATCGCTGCGACATTGAGATCGGCGGCGTGCACATCAGAGATGGCGATCTGATCTTCGGCGACCGCGAGGGCGTTCTGGTGATCCCCAGAGACGTTGAGGCAGAGGCCGTGGAGCGTGCGCTAGGGAAAGCCCGCACGGAAAACAAAGTCGGTAGCGCCATCAAGGACGGCATGAGCGCCCAGGAGGCGTTCGATCGGTTCGGCGTGATGTAGAGCGGGACGCCGGTTACTCGCAGCGTTTCACGAAGGCGAACATCCGGTCGAGCGTTGCCGCGTCGCGCAGCAACGGGGCGTGCCCTTGGCCTTCCACGACAAGCGATTCCATCTGCGGATGCCGCTCGTGCATTTGCTTCAGGGTCTGCTCGGTCAAGAGATCGGAATTCGCGCCACGGATCGCCATGACCGGCACTGCGCCCAGGCTTGCGAATTGCGGCCAGAGCGGTGGGATGCGTTCCGTCACATCCATCGCAGCGAACGGCTTGACGAGGGCGGGATCGAATTGCGGCACAAGCCCGTTCCCGTCCTCGGCGAAATACGCCTCCGCCTGTGCCAGCCAATCGTCATCGGAAAGCGCCGGGAAACGGTTCTCCGCCGTGTCGCGGATCAAAGCGACGGCCTCGTCCCAGTTCGCCACCGGGCGCCGCCCCGCCAGATAGTTCTTGATCCGCGCCAGGCCGGTTCCTTCGATCACGGGGCCGATGTCGTTGAGAACGACGCCGGCGATCAGACCCGGCCGCAGCGCGCCGAGCAGCATGGAGATGATGCCACCGCGCGACGTACCCACCAGGATGGCGCGCTCAACCCCGTGGACCGCCGCGGCAATGATCGCATCATGAGCTTCAACGACGGGCTTGTAGTTGCGCCAATTCGGATCGTTGTCGGATAGCCCGCGCCCGCGATAGTCCACCGCGATCACCGTTCGCGGTTCGCTGAGGTTCTGAGAGAAGTAGCGGCCAAGTGCGATGAAGTCGCGCGAATTGCGTGACAGACCCGGCAGGCACAGAAGCGGAAGTCGGCTCGACGGCGTGGCGCGGAAGATGCGCACGGCAAGCTTCAGCCCATCCTGCGAGCGAAAATGGCTGACCTGGCCGAAATACTCGCCGGTAAAGCTCCCCGGCTCGGCGAGGTCGTCGGTCTCCTGGTCAGACTCAGTTTGAAGCTGCGCCACGAACGAGGTCCTCTTCCAACGACAGAGCGTGTCCGGTGCGCGAGCGGTAAAGCTGCAGGTTCTCCATGACCTTCTGAACGTAGTCGCGGGTCTCGTCGAACGGGATGCGCTCAATCCAGTCGACCGGATCGGCGGTGCCGTTGCGCGGATCGCCGTAATTGCGGATCCAGCTGAGCGCACGTCCCGGCCCGGCATTGTAGCCGACGAAGGTCAGCACATAGGAGCGCTTTAGGTTGCCGAGCAATTCGCCCAGATGGTGTGCGCCCAAGGTGGCATTGTAGAGCGGATCGGTGGTCAAGCGTTCGGCGGAGAAGGGGAGCCGGATGCTGCGCGCCGTCGCCCGCGCCGTCGCCGGCATCAACTGCATCAGCCCGCGCGCGCCGGCATGGCTGACCGCCCGGAAGTCGAACGCGCTCTCTTGCCGGACGACCGAATAGACCAGGGCGCGATCGACGCTGTCCGGCGTTTCTAGTTCCACCGGAACGCCGATGAACGGCGCCGGCAGGGAGGCCACTCTGACGCCGCGTTCTTCAGCTAGAGCGGCGGCGCGGATGCCGGATCGCGTCTCGCCGATGCGGCGCGCCAAGCTCATCGACAGCGTCACTTCGCCCGGCGTATCTACGGATTCGCCGAGCGCAACCAGAAACGGCCGGGCTTCCCTTGTGTGGCCGGCCGAAGCCAAGAGCCGCACGACCTGCACCAACTCGCGTTCGGCAAAGCGAATGCGGTCAAGCGCCGACGGTCTCGGCATGCGCTCCAACCCGGTGGTGGCGAGGTTGAGTTTTTCGCGCGCGAGTTGGCCGTAGAACGTTCCGCCAAAGCGCGCCGCTTCGACGTAGTCGAGCCGAGCCGCCGCCGGGCGTCCCCACGCTTCATTTGTGCGACCCAGCCAATAGGACGCACGCGACTGCGTGCGCGGCAGCGTCGCCAATACGTGTAGTTCGCGGAAATGATGCTCGGCGCGGTCGGGATCATCGAGGAAGCGAAGCGCGTACCAGCCGGCGTGGAAGGCTGCCTCAACGCGCTCGCCTTCGCCTTCGGGGCTGGCTTCCGCCACGATGCGGTAAGCGAGGTCCGGCGTACCGCGGTCGAGAAGCTGGCGCGAGAGGTCGCGCCGCTCGTCCCACCAGACGTCGCCGTTGCCCTCCAGCTCCGCATCCGGCCGCATCTGTAGAAGCAGCCGCGCGGCCTCGATCGGTTGGCCGGATCGCCTGAGCACCCGAGCGCGCCCGAAGATATAGAGCGGGTCGGCAAAGAATTGCGGCGCGACCTTGCGGAGAAGCCCGGGCGCCTCGGGTTTGCGATTGAGTGCCGCGATCGTAGCGCGGGCAAGGGCCGCATAGCCCGGACCCAGCAGCTCCGCCTGCGCCACCGCCCGGCCGGTGCGCTTGCTCAGCACAAGACGGCGGAAGCGGAAGAGGTGATCGTCGTCGCTCACCATGGAGCCGAAGCGCGACAACAGCGCGCCGGCCTGGTTCGACGACAATCGCCAGGTCCGCCATAGATCGCGGACGATGCGCTGCGCCTCCGCGTGCCGACCGGCTTTCCGCAGCGCGCCGGCCAAGGACAGGCGGCCGCCAACAGTCCGCGGCTCCGCCTGACTGTAGAATGTTAAAACCGGATCGCCTTCCGCGCCGAGCGCATGAAAGGCCTGCTCTGCGCGAAGTTGCAGTGCCTCAGGTTCCGGCCAGCCGGCATGTCCTGCGAGGACCTCGATGACCTTCGCCGCGGACAGACCGGAATCCGGCTGCCGCGCGACGAGCCATTCCACAAGCTTGAGCGCAAGCGGATCTGGATGCTCGCCGGCGAGCCGCGTGGCCTCCGCATAGCGCCCGTCGCTGACGGCATCGAGCGCCGCCTTCAGCGCGAAGTCGGGTGCAAAGCCGTAGAAGTCGAGTGCCAAGAGCCGAACGACCTCCGCCTCGCTGAGCTCCGGACGCGGACGGGGAAGCGGCGCCGCTGCGACATCGGTTTCGCCGGCAGCGCTGACTTCAGGCGTCGGTTCCGGCGCCGCCTGAGCGGCCCCCTCCGGCGCCGCTTCCTCCGGCGCGGACTGAGCGGACGCATCGTCGGTCGCCGGTGCGGCCTGCGGCGCTGCGTCGGGGCGGGGTTTGGGAAGCCGGGTCTCCGTCGCAGCGAGCCAAACCGGTGCTGAGCCGGCACGGGCGGCCTCGACACCTACGCCGCTGCGGGCCAGGCTTGGTTCGCCGCCAAGCGCCGCCACGAAAGCCAGCGCCACGGCAGCCCGGGCGAGCGCTCCGGTCGAGGCGGCACCTCCGAGAATGCGCTGAGACCAAATCATCGCGCCCTGTCTACCATGGCCCGCCGCCCGTCCTCCACCTCGGGCGCCGACCCTCCGCTTGCTCTGCTTCGGCACCCCCGATATCGTGCCGCCGAATAGCGATTTGAGGCGACGATGTTTCAGGGCTCCATCCCGGCGCTGGTGACACCCATGCGCAACGGTTCGATCGACGAGGACGCGTTCCGCGGCTTCATCGATTGGCAGATTCGCGAGGGCTCCAGCGGTGTTGTGCCGGTTGGGACGACGGGTGAATCGCCGACCTTGTCGCATGACGAGCATCGGCGGGTCGTCGAGCTGTGCATCGAGGTCGCCGACCGGCGCGTGCCGGTTATCGCCGGGGCCGGCTCCAACAGCACGAGCGAAGCCTGCGAGCTTGCCAAGCACGCGGAGGAGGCGGGCGCCGACGGCGTGCTCGTCGTCACGCCGTACTACAACAAGCCGAGCCAGGGCGGCCTTTACGAGCATTACCGCCAGGTCGCGGGGTCGATCACGATTCCCCTCATCATCTACAACATCCCCCCACGCTCTGTGATCGACATGAGCGTCGAAACGATGGCGCGGCTCTTCAAAGACTGCAAAAATATTGTCGGGGTGAAGGACGCAACCGCCAATCTGGCGCGCATCAGTCTGCAGCGGCACGCCATGGGCGAGGATTTTGTCCAGCTCTCCGGCGAGGACCCCACCGCGCTTGGCTTCATGGCGCATGGCGGCCACGGCTGCATTTCTGTCACCGCCAATGTCGCGCCAAAGCTCTGCGCGGAGTTTCAGGCGGCGTGCCTGGCCGGCGATTACGGCACCGCGCTCACCTATCAGGATCGGCTGATGCCGCTTCATCGCGCGCTCTTCCTTGAGCCGAGCCCGGCGCCAACGAAGTTTGCGCTGTCGCTGCTGGGCCATATGGCGGAGGACGTGCGCGCGCCGATCGTGCCCGTCGGGCCGGAGACGCGCCAGGAGGTGGAGTCGGCCATGCGCCACGCCGGCCTTCTCAACTGAGGCGATGGCCCAGAAGAAAGACGCGCCGCGCCGCAAGATTGTCGCCAGCAACCGCAAAGCCCGCTTCAATTACGAGATCGGAGAGGCGCTGGAGGCTGGCCTCGCTCTGACCGGCACGGAGGTGAAGAGCCTGCGTGAAAGCCGCGCCAATATCGCGGAGTCCTATGTCAGCCCGGACGGCGGCGAGATGTGGTTGGTCAACGCCAACATCCCCGAATACCGTCAGGCTCGGCACTTCAATCACCCGCCGCGCCGGCCACGGAAACTGCTCCTGCACAAGCGCCAGATCGCCCGCCTGATCGGCGCGGTGCAGCGCGACGGCATGACCGTCGTGCCGCTCAACCTCTACTTCAACGAACGCGGCCAGGCGAAGCTGGAGATCGCGTTGGCGCGCGGCAAGAAGCTGCACGACAAGCGCCAGACCGAAAAGGCGCGCGACTGGCAGCGCGAGAAGGGGCGATTGCTAAGAGAGAAGGGGTAGGCTGATCAGAGTCGAAGGTGGTTAAGGTTTATAACGTCTCGCCCCGCGGACTCCAAGCGGTTCGACAGAGGGAAGTCGTCGGTGAGAACGAGATGCTGGTCAGCAAGCGTAATGATATGCGCATCGGAAAGCCCGACTCGAGCGTGAATCGGCGTGCCTACAACGGTCTCACTTGGCATGTATATCTCGACTAGGCTGTCCAAAATCCGAGACATCGACACGCTTATGGAAGCGTGTTCGTCTTCTGTTGTCTGCCTGCTGAGATTGTCGACTTCAGTCAAGATGTTAGGAGTCGTCACTCGTCGGGCAAAGCGGGAGATGAGATCAAGCACAAGTGTATAGTCGCTCTTGGAATATTTGATCGTACGTTTGAACGTCGGTATGCGTTCCGCATCGTGTGTACCTATCACCAGGAGCAACATGAGGTTGGTATCGATTACAACGCCAGAGGCGTGGTACTTAGCGATCAGGCCTATCACATGGGCGGCAGTCACTATGCCGCCATCCTTCGGACGGTCATGGATCTTATTGAGCCGTCGTTTGCGTCGACCTTAAACAGCTTATAGCTACGCAGCCCGCTGATCAGGTTTTCGCTGAAGCTTAATGTAATCCGCCACTCGTCCATCCCGTCGTCGAATTCGGTTTCTTCAAGGCGCATGCTGCCCGACGGCAGAAGATGGCCAAACTCTTCCACATAGCCAACCGCACTGTTAACTGCTTCATGAACGGTGATCATACTGGGGCCCGGATTCTAACACGGTAATCTAGCCGATCACAAAGTCCGGAGTCAGCCCAGAACTGCCGTGTGTGACCAAAGAAGCGCGCGACCGGCGGATAAAGGGATAGCGCGAAGTCCTCTGCACTCAACCCTCCCTCAAGGGGGAGGTTACCGCCTCAGCCGGCATCCAGCTCCGCCCGCACGCGCTTAAACACCGCCTCAAACATCTCTGCCGTCAGCCGGCCGGTGTTCGTGTTGTAGCGCGAGCAATGATAGCTGTCGTAGAGCTTGAACTCGCCGCAATCGTGCACCGCGCCATGCGCAAACGCGAAGCGGCCCGGCTTCAGCTCCAACGCCCTGAGCGTCGTGTCGTGCGCGATGCGGCCGAGCGCCACGATCGCCCTGGCGCGGCGATGCGCGGCGATGGCGGCTTGAAGGAACGGGCGGCACGTCGCGATCTCCGCCGGCGTCGGCTTGTTCTGGGGCGGCACGCAGCGCACGCCGTTGACGATCGCCGTATCGACCAGCCTCAGCGAGTCCGCCGGATCGGCGCGGTAGGTGCCCTTGGCGAAGCCATATGCCTTCAGCGTGGCGTAGAGAAGGTCGCCGGCGAAATCGCCGGTGAAGGGCCGCCCGGTGCGGTTGGCGCCGCGCAGGCCCGGCGCGAGCCCGATGATCAGAAGCCGTGCGCTTCTGACCCCGAACGTGGCGACCGGCGCGTTGTGCCAATCCGGCTCGCGCGCCCGCCATGTCTCACGGTATTCGACGAGCCGCGGACAGAGCGGACAGTCCCGCGACGGCTCCGCCGCCTCAGCCGGCGCCGCCATGGCGCCCTCAGAGCTCCTCGTATTCGTCCTCATACGCGTCGTCGTCGCGCATGGGCCTCTGCGGCCGCTGGGCCGGATCGCGGCCAACGGAGTCCGCAAGGTCCGACAATTCGAGGAAATGGTCGGCCTGCCGGCGCAGATCATCGGCAATCATCGGCGGCTGGCTTCTAAGCGTGGAGGCGACGGTCACCTTCTTGCCCTTGCGCTGCAGCGCCTCCACGAGGTGACGGAAATCGCCATCGCCGGAGAACAGCACGAAATGGTCGATATGCTCAGCCATCTCCATGGCGTCCACCGCCAGCTCAATGTCCATATTGCCTTTGACTTTGCGCCGGCCCTGCGAGTCGGTGAATTCCTTGAGTGGCTTGGTGACGATCTTGTAGCCGTTGTAGTCCAGCCAATCGATCAGCGGGCGAAGCGAGGAATATTCCTGATCTTCTGCCAGCGCCGTGTAATAGATGGCGCGCACCAGATAGCCCCGCTGGCGGAAATCGGTCAGAAGGCGGCGATAGTCGATGTCGAAACCGAGCGCCCGAGACGCGGAATAGAGGTTGGCGCCATCGATGAGCATAGCGATTTTTTCGCGTGGGTCGAACATGATTGAACTCCGGGCAATGACTGGTTGGCAGTGAAACGTTCGTAATGCCGCCCGGATAGGTAATTTTCCGGCCGCCTTCAAGGCTGGCCGGCGCGCGGGTCGCGGTCAGCGGCGCTGGGCCGCACCATTCCCTTGAAAAATGCCCGGCGACGCCTTACTAGAGCGGCAATTCCCGAAATCTGGAGGTTGCACGCATGGCGCGCATCACCGTTGAGGATTGCGTCGACAAGGTGCCGAACCGCTTCGAGCTTGTGCTTCTGTCCGCCCATCGCGCGCGGATGATCTCGAACGGATCGCCGCTGACGGTCGAGCGTGAGAACGACAAGAACCCGGTCGTCGCGCTTCGCGAGATCGCCGACGAGACCGTCTCGCCGGAAGATCTGAACGAGGAGTTGGTCCACTCGCTGCAGAAATATGTGGAAGTGGACGAGCCGGAGCCCGCGCCGGCGCCGATCGAGGCCGACAGCAGCCCGGACGACGAGGCCGACATGACGTTCGACCGCATGTCGGAGGAGGAGCTTCTGCGCGGGCTGGAGAGCATCGATCCGCCAGAGCGCCGGGACGACTGAGCGCGATACGATCGAGCTGTCTCCCCAGCGGCGGGAACCGGTTAACCTTACGAAGCGGCGCGCGGCCAGCGGTCCCAGACGGGCTCTTGGGTGAAAAGTCTGTTCGGCGGCTTATGTTAGGGTGCTGAATAGCGCCTTTTTGCGTTTGTGGGACCGCCGGCGATGATGCGCCAATACGAACTTGTCGAGAGGGTTGCCGCCTACAACCCGCAGGTCGACGAGGAATTGTTGAACCGCGCCTATGTCTACGCCATGCAGAAGCATGGTGCGCAGACGCGCGCCTCCGGCGATCCGTACTTTTCCCATCCGCTCGAAGTCGCCGCTATCCTCACCGACCTCAAGCTCGACGATTCCTCCATCGCCGTCGCGCTCCTTCACGACACGCTTGAGGACACCGCCGCCACGCGCGACGAGATCGACCAGCTCTTCGGGCCGTCTATCGGGCGTCTGGTGGAGGGGGTCACCAAGTTGCAGCGTTTGGAGCTTGCCTCGCGCGAGGAGCAGCAGGCGGAGAACCTGCGCAAACTCTTGCTGGCGGTGGCGGAAGACATCCGCGTCCTGCTCGTCAAGCTCGCCGACCGTCTCCACAACATGCGCACGATCGAGCACGTGCCGGAAGAAAAGCGCGCGCGCATCGCTGAGGAGACGATGGACATCTATGCCCCGCTCGCCGGCCGTATGGGCATGCAGGGCATCCGCGACGAGCTTGAGGATTTGTCGTTTCGCGTCCTCAATCCGGAAGCTTACGACGCCGTCTCCGACAAACTGCACGCGCTCAGGGAAAAGAGCGGCCCGCTGGTGGAGATCGTTCAGCAGGATCTTACCGCCCGCCTGGCCAAGGAAGGCATCAACGCGGTCATCCGCGGGCGGCTGAAATCGCCCTATTCGATCTTCTCCAAGACGCAGCGCAAGTCGATCGGCTTCGAGCAGCTCTCCGATGTCTTCGGCTTCCGCGTCCAAGTGGAGAACGAGGAAGATTGCTACCGCGCGCTCGGCGTCGTGCACCGCGCCTGGCCGATGGTGCCTGGCCGCTTCAAGGACTACATCTCAACGCCGAAGCAGAACGAATATCGCTCCATCCACACGACGATCATCGGGCCGCGCCAGCAGCGCGTCGAGCTGCAGATCCGCACCAACGAGATGGAGCGCGTCGCCGAATACGGCATCGCCGCGCACCCGCTCTACAAGGACGGCATTGCCGACGACCGCGATCGGCTGGCGGCGGAAAGCAGCGCTTATGCCTGGCTGCGGCAAACGGTGGAGCAGATCGCTCACGGCGACGCGCCGGAAGAGTTCATGGAGCACACCAAGCTGGAGCTCTTTCAGGATCAGGTCTTCTGCTTCTCTCCGAAGGGCCGTCTGATTGCGCTGCCGCGCGGCGCCACGCCGATCGACTTCGCCTATGCCGTTCACACCGATATCGGCGACACCTGCATCGGCGCCAGGGTCAACGGGCAGCTCGCGCCGCTCGGTCAGCCGCTGCAGAACGGTGACGAAGTGGAGATCATCCGCTCCGACGCGCAGCGCCCGCCGGCCGCGTGGGAGGCCATCGTCGTCACCGGCAAGGCGCGGGCCGCCATCCGTCGCGCCAGCCGCAGCCAGACGAGGCGGCAATACGCGGCGCTCGGGCGCCACACCCTGGAGCGCCGCTTCGAGCAGGCCGGCAAGGGCCTGAACGACGAGGCGCTCTCCGCCGTTCTCGGCAAGCTCAACATGAACGATACCGACGATCTGCTGGTGGCGGTCGGACGCAGCGAGCTGTCGCCGCAGGCGGTGTTGAAGGAGGCGTATCCCGATTACCGGGAGGAGCGCGTGAGCGTCGCCGATGGCGCGGCGGAGGAGGGATGGACGGCGTCGGGGCGCTCAAGCCTCAAGTTTCGGTTCCCGATGGCCGAGATCGACGGTGACGAGGAGAGCGGCATCCCCATCCGCGGCTTCGACGCCGACATCCCGGTGCGCTTCGCCCCTGAAGGCGGCGCCGTGCCCGGCGACCGCATTGTCGGGATTCTGACATCTGGCGAGGGTATAACCATCTATCCCATCCACTCGCCGCGGCTCAGCGAATTCGACGACGAGCCGGAGCGCTGGGTGGATGTGCGTTGGGACATCTCGGAGAACTCCACCGAGCGCTTTCCGGCACGTATTCGCGTCTCCGCGCTGAACGAACCGGGCACGCTCGCCGCGATCGCGGAGACCATTGGTTCCGCGGACGGCAACATCGACAATCTGAGAATGCTCGGCCGCGGTCGCGACTTCACCGAGATCGAGATCGACCTGGAAGTGTGGAATTTGAAACACCTGAACCGGATCGTAACGGCTTTGCGGGAAAAGCGTGTCATGAGCCGCGTCGAGCGGGTAAATGGTTGAGGGGCATTCGGGGGCGGCCGGCGTGGGGCTGGGCCGGGCAGGTGAGTAACGATGCTTTTTAAGCGGCGCACGGAGCCGGGCACCTGGGGGCGTCTCAGGCTGTGGCTGTGGCCGCGTGTCAGCTGGCGGCGCTCGGCGCTGTACTATCTCAAGCGGATTCTGCGTTTATCCGGAACACCTTACGCCATCGCGATGGGCGCGGGCATCGGCGCGTTTGCATCATGCACGCCATTTCTGGGCCTCCATCTGATCTTCACGCTCGCGGTCGCCTGGCTGGTCCGCGGCAACATGATCGCCGGCGCCATCGGCACGGCTCTGGGCAATCCGCTGACCTTTCCGTTCATCTGGGCGACGACCTACGAGATCGGCAGCATCATCTTGCGCCGCACAACCCAGGAGCTGCCGCCGGGCCTGGAATACGAGCTGACGCACAGAAGCTTCGAGCAGCTCCTGCCCCTGATCAAGCCGATGGCCGTCGGCGCCATCCCGCTCGGCCTGGCGGCGGGTGTCTTGACTTATCTCATTGTGTATAAAACCGTTTCGACCTACCAGGAGGCCCGACGTAGGCGCCTGAACGGCGGCAACGGCAAGGGTCAGATGGCGCAATCCGGACAGGAGCCGTGAGCGAGCCCCCCGCACTTCGGCTTGGCGTGAACATCGACCACGTGGCCACCGTGCGCAATGCGCGCGGCGGGGATGTGCCGGACCCGGTGCGCGCCGCGCTGATCGCCGAGCACGCGGGCGCCGACGGGATTACGGCGCATCTTCGTGAGGACCGGCGACACATCACCGACAGCGACATCAGCCGGCTGATGAGCGAGCTGACCTTGCCGCTCAATCTGGAGATGGCGGCGACCGACGAAATGCTGAGCATAGCGCTGCGCCACCAGCCGCACGCCGCCTGCATCGTGCCGGAGCGGCGCGAGGAGCGCACGACCGAGGGCGGCCTCGACGCGGCCGCCGGCCACAATCATCTGCAGCGCTTCGTCAGCGAGTTGGGCGGCGCCAACATACGCGTGTCGCTGTTCATCGAGCCCGACAGGAGCCAGCTTGATGCAGCCAAGCGCCTCGGCGCCCCCGTCGTGGAGTTGCACACCGGCGCCTATTGCGATGCGGCGATCGCCGGCGACGGGGCAGGCGTTGAGCATCACCTCCGCCGCTTGACCGATGCTGCTGCATACGGCGCATCGATTGGCCTTGAGGTGCATGCCGGTCACGGCCTCACCTATGACAGCGTGAAGCCGGTCGCCGCGATCCCCGAGCTGGCGGAGTTGAACATCGGGCATTTTCTGGTCGGCGAGGCGATCTTCGTCGGGCTGCAGGCCAGCGTTCTGCGCATGCGCGCGCTCATGGACGAGGCGCGTCATCCGATGAGCACGGCGGCGCAGTGATCGCCCGATGATTGCCCGATGATTGCCCGATGATTGTTGGCATCGGCAGCGACCTCATCGACATTCGGCGCATCGAGAAGACGCTGGAGCGCTATGGCGACCGCTTCATCGCCCGCGTCTTCACCGATGTGGAGCGGCGAAAGTCGGAGCGCCGGCGTGCCCGCGCCGCCTCCTATGCCAAGCGCTTCGCAGCCAAGGAGGCCTGCTCCAAAGCGCTCGGCACCGGGCTTCGCGCCGGAGTTTTCTGGCGCGACATGGGCGTGGTCAATTTGCGCTCCGGCAAGCCCACCATGGCGCTGACGGGAGGTGCTGCGGAGCGGCTGGCGGCGTTGATGCCGGCCGATGCGGAACCCGTCATTCATCTGACGATCACCGACGATTGGCCCTTGGCTCAGGCCTTTGTGATCATCGAGGCGGTCAATCTCGCCGCAAAGCCGCCGCAATAGTCCGCTTGTCCCGCGCCGGCAATTGCCGCGGCAATTGCAGCCAGGGGGCCCACCCTATAAACCCTAGCGGCGAATCAGCATGGAGCGATGAGCGTGGCGGATCGAAGCGCCGAGAAGGAATCGCAAACCGGCGGCGTCTGGGAAGTCATCAAGGTCATCGTGGAGGCTTTGCTGATCGCCTTGGTCTTCCGCACCTTCCTCTACCATCCGTTCAACATTCCCTCCGGCTCCATGGAGCCGACCTTGCTGATCGGCGATTATCTGTTCGTCTCCAAGTTCAGCTACGGCTACAGCCGCTATTCGTTTCCTGTTGATCTCTCCTTCATCGATGGACGCATCTGGCAGGGCGAGGGGCCGGAGCGCGGCGACATCGCGGTCTTCCGTCCACCGCGCGAGCCGGGCACCGATTA
This sequence comes from Afifellaceae bacterium, assembly GCA_028284625.1. GTDB lineage: Bacteria > Pseudomonadota > Alphaproteobacteria > Rhizobiales > Afifellaceae > DASWJZ01. The sequence goes on from JANQRH010000026.1 coordinate 424,392, forward strand.
CATCAAGCGCATCGTCGGGCTTCCCGGCGACCGCATCCAGATGCGCGACGGCGAACTTCTCATCAACGGCCGCGCGGTGGAACGCGAGGATGCCGGCACCTGGGACGGTGCTGACAGGTTCGGTCGTCCCGGTGTCAAGCAATACCGCGAGACGCTGCCCAACGGCGTCAGCTACATCACGCTCGACATGACCGAGAATGGACCCGGCGACAACACGCGGGTCTTTGAGGTGCCGCCAGGCAACTACTTCCTCATGGGCGACAACCGCGACAACTCGCAGGACAGCCGCTTCCTCAACGGGCCGGTTGGCTTCGTCCCGGCTGAGAACCTTGTCGGCCGCGCGGACATCATCTTCTTCTCCGTGGAGAACGCGCCAGCCTGGGCGTTCTGGCAATGGCCGTGGACGGTTCGGCCGGAGCGTTTGTTCGACACTCTATGAGCAACGGCGATCTGCGCCGCCTTGAGGACAAGCTCAGCCATGTCTTTGGCGACCGGGAGCTGCTTGTCCGCGCGCTGACCCATGCCAGCGCCATCGACGGCAACAATGTCGGCAAGACCTATCAACGGCTGGAATTTCTGGGCGACCGCGTGCTCGGCCTCGTCGTCACCGACATTCTGGTGGAGCGCTTCCCCGATGCACGGGAGGGCGATCTTTCACGCATGCTGTCGAAGCTGGTGAGCCGCGATACCTGCGCGGAGGTCGCCGACGAGATGGTGCTGGCGGAGCACGTCCTGGTCGGCGGCGGCCCCAAGGGACGCAGCCCGGCCACCCGCAGTGTGCTGGCGGATGTCTGTGAATCGCTGATTGGCTCGATCTATCGCGACGGCGGGCTGGACGCAGCGCGCCGCATGATTGAGCGCTATTGGCTGCCGCGCATTGAATCGATGCGCGGTCCGCTTCGCGACGCCAAGACGGCGTTGCAGGAATGGGCGCATCAGCGCGGTCTGGATACGCCGCTTTATGCCGAGGTCTCACGCTCCGGCCCCGACCATGCGCCGGAGTTTGAGATCGAGGCGCGCGTGGACGGTGCCGACCCGGGACGTGGGAGCGGCCGTTCCAAGCGCGAGGCGGAACAGGCCGCCGCCGCAGCCGTTCTTCGCCGCGAAGGCGTGTGGGAGGAGGAATGAGCAAGCGGTCCGCCAAGGCCTTAACCTCCCCCTTGAGGGGAGGTCGAAATCTCCAAGCCGTAGGCGCCGGAGATTTCGGGAGGGGGGCTCAACGTCTCCAGGTCCCACCCCCCTCCCGAAATCCGCTCTCGCTTTGCTCGGCGAATTTCGACCTCCCCTCAAGGGGGAGGTTAGACGGTGCGCGACGCTCGTTTCGAGCATCCCGGTCGACATGATCGCGCCCGCGGCCGCCGGCAACAATGCCGCCACCCGCTGCGGCTTCGTGGCGCTGATCGGCGCGCCGAATGCCGGCAAGTCGACGCTGCTCAATGCGCTGGTCGGCCAGAAGATCGCCATCGTGACCCATAAAGTGCAGACAACGCGGGCGCTGATCCGCGGCATCACGATCCACGACAACGCCCAGATCATCTTCGTCGACACGCCGGGCATCTTTGCGCCGAAGCGGCGGCTGGAGCGCGCCATGGTGACCACCGCCTGGGGCGGTGCGGCGGATGCAGAAATCGTAGCGCTTCTGATCGACGCCAAGCGCGGTGTGGGCGACGAGGATCGCGCCATCGCGGAGAAGCTCGCCGCCTTTCCGGCGAACCGCGAGCGCGCCCTGATCCTCAACAAGGTGGACATCGTGAAGCGCGAGGCGCTTCTGGCGCTGGCGGAGGAGGCGAACGCGCTCGCCAGCTTCGCGCGGACCTTCATGGTCTCCGCACTGACCGGCGACGGCGTTGGCGATCTTCTCGACTATTTTGCCGCCTCAATGCCGAAGGGGCCGTTCCTCTACCCCGAAGACCAGATGACGGATCTGCCGCTCCGCTGGCTCGCCGCGGAGATCACCCGCGAAAAGCTGATGCTCCGGCTCCACGACGAGCTGCCCTACCGCTCCACAGTGGAGACGGAGAGCTGGACGGAGACCAAGACCGGCATCCGCATCGAGCAGACCGTCTATGTTGAGCGCGACAGCCAGCGCAAGATCGTGCTCGGCCGCGGCGGGCAGGCGATCAAGGCGATCTCTACGGCCGCGCGCGAGGAGATTTCAGAGCTGGTGGGCGGGCCAGTGCACCTCTTCCTCTTCGTCAAGGTGCGCGAGAAATGGGGCGACGACCCGGCCCGCTACCGCGAGATGGGGATCGATTTTCCGCGGTAACTCGCAGGTCGTCATTGCCGGGCTGGACCCAGCCCTCCCGCCCGACCTTTCGCCGCCGCCCGCTTTGGTGTAGGGAGCCACCCGCCCCATGCAGCCGATCATCTCCATCCGTGACCTCTCCAAGACCTACGAATCCGGCTTTCAGGCGCTGAAAAGCGTCAATCTGGATATCTACAAAGGAGAGATTTTCGCTCTGCTCGGCCCCAACGGCGCGGGCAAGACGACGCTCATCTCCATCATCTGTGGGCTGGTCAATCCAAGCACCGGCACGGTCACCGCGGGCGGGCACGACATCATGCGCGACTATCGCGCTGCCAGAGAGCAGATCGGACTGGTGCCGCAGGAGATCACCACCGACGCGTTTGAAAGCGTCTGGGCCAACGTCAATTACAGCCGCGGGCTGTTCGGCAAGCCGAAGAACCATGACTTCGTGGAGAAGGTGCTGCGCGATCTGTCGCTGTGGGACAAGAAAGATTCCAAGATCATGACGCTGTCAGGCGGCATGAAGCGACGCCTCCTGATCGCCAAAGCGCTGGCGCACGAACCGGAGATTCTGTTCCTCGACGAGCCAACCGCCGGCGTCGACGTGGAGCTTCGCCATGACATGTGGCGGCTCATCCGTGGGCTGGCGGAAACCGGCGTCACCATCATTCTCACCACCCATTACATCCAGGAAGCCGAGCAGATGGCAGAGCGCGTCGGCGTCATCAATCACGGCGAGATTATTCTGGTGGAAGGCAAGGCGGAGCTGATGCGCAAGCTCGGCAAGAAGCAGCTGACGCTGGAACTGCACGCCGAGCTGACCGCTGTTCCCGATGGCCTGGCGGATTTTGATTTGGAGCTCGCCGGCGAAGGGCGCAAGCTTGTCTACACCTACGACACACAAAAGGAGCGCACGGGCATCACACGGCTTCTGGCCGAATTGAACGCGCAGCAGATACGCTTTCGCGACCTGTCGACCAACGAAAGCTCGCTGGAGGAGATTTTTGTCAGCCTGGTGAAGAGGGACGCATGAACCTTCGAGGCGCCCAAGCCATCTACGTTTACGAAATGGCGCGCACGGGACGCACGCTTCTGCAAAGCGTGCTCTCGCCGGTCATCTCCACGTCGCTCTATTTCGTCGTCTTCGGCGGCGCGATCGGTTCACGCATCGTGGAGATCGAGGGTGTCAGCTATGGCGCGTTCATCGTGCCGGGCCTCCTGATGCTGATGCTTCTGATGCAATCGATCACCAATGCGGCCTTCGGCATCTACTTCCCGAAGTTCGTCGGGACGATCTTTGAGATACTATCCGCGCCGATCTCGCCGTTTGAGATTGTGCTCGGCTATGTCGGCGCCGCCGCCACCAAGTCGATTATACTGGGGCTGATCATCCTGGCGACGGCGTGGATGTTCGTCGACGTCAGGATCGAGCACCCCTTCATGATGATCACGTTTCTGGTGCTGACGGCGGTGACCTTCAGTCTGTTCGGATTCATTATCGGCGTCTGGGCGGACAGCTTCGAGAAGCTGCAGATCGTGCCGCTTCTGATCGTCACGCCGCTCGTCTTCCTGGGCGGCAGCTTCTACACGATCGATATGTTGCCGCCATTCTGGCAGGCCGTGTCGCTGTTCAACCCGGTCGTCTACCTGATCAGCGGGATGCGCTGGAGCTTCTACGAGAACGCCGATGTCAGCCTGTGGGTGAGCCTCACGATGACGTTGGTCTTTCTGGCGCTCTGCCTGACGACGGTCTGGTGGATCTTCCGCTCCGGCTACCGGCTGAAGCCTTAGGGCTCGAAGACCGCGACCACTTCTTGGGATCACGCTCAGCAGATGGGCGCAGGCGGCGAGCTCCGCTTGTAACCTCCCCCTTGAGGGGAGGTCGAAGTTTGCCGAGCAGAGCGACAGCAAACTTCGGGAGGGGGTGAGCGGGCCGATCAGCGGAGTACAGTCGCTCACCCCTCCACGAAACCGGCTCGCAAAACTCACCGCTTTCGACCCTCCCTCAAGGGGAGGGTTGAGCCATGCCTCAAGCATCATCCCGAAAAGCGTCGTCACGCACTGGCAGCTATCGAACGTTGCTGCACGAGCCGTTAAGCTGACGCCCATGGAATGGTCCGAAACGGGCATTGTCGTCGGCACACGGCGGCACGGCGAGACCGACATCATCCTGGAGGCGATGACCGCCGAGCACGGGCGTCATCTCGGCCTGGTGAAGGGCGGGCGTTCGCGACGCCAGCGGCCGATCCTGCAGCCCGGCAACACGCTGGCGCTCACCTGGCGGGCGCGGCTCCATGAGCATCTCGGCAATTTCCGCGCAGAGCCGCTGGTGGAACGCAGCGTCGACCTCATGACGAGCCGCATCGGCGCGTTCGGGCTGGCGCTTGCCGGCGAGCATCTGAGGCTGCTTCCGGAGCGCGACCCGCATCCGCGGCTCTACGAGGCGCTGAATGTCATGCTGGATTGCTTCGACCGCGCGCCGCTCGCCGGCGAGCTGATGGTGCGCTTTGAGCTTCTGGTGCTCGACGAGCTGGGCTTTGGCCTCGATTTGGAAACCTGCGCCGCCACCGGCGGCCGTGAGGCGCTCGTCTACGTCTCGCCGAAAAGCGGCCGCGCCGTCAGTCGCTCCGCCGGCGAGCCATACGCGGAGAAGCTTCTCACGCTGCCGGAGTTCCTCGGCGCGCCGGTTGGCGGCGGTGCTGCGGGGGAGGCGCTTGAGGCCGGCTTCCGCTTGAGCGGCGCCTTTTTGGAACGTCATGTCTACCATGTGCGCGGCGTTCCGCTTCCCGAAGTCCGCACCAGTTTCATCAACGCGTTACAGGCTAATTCTGAAGTCGTTGCCTAAAAATACAATCGTCACCGTCGGAGGAGGAAAGCGATGAAACTGACCTGGTATGGCCATTCCGCCTTTCGCGTGGAGCTAGGCGAGGCGCGCATCCTGATCGATCCTTTCCTCTCGGAGAACCCGACTTGGGACGGCGGCTGGGAAGGGCCGGCGGAGGGATGCACGCATTTGCTCCTCACCCACGGCCACGGCGACCATCTCGGCGACGCGGCCGCCATCTTGGAGGCGACCGGCGCGCAGCTTGTGGCGAGCTTCGAGATCTACGCGCATCTCGGCGTGGAGAACGCCAATCCCGGAAATCACGGCGGCACAGTCGATTGCGGCGGCTTCACCACGTCATTCGTCAACGCCGTCCATTCCTCGTCGGTCCAGGTCGGTGACCAAATTGTCTATCTCGGCAACCCTTTAGGCCTGATCCTCAAAGCGCCGGGTGAGCCGACGCTCTACCACATGGGCGACACCGACATCTTCGGCGACATGGCGCTGATCAACGAAATCCACCAGCCCGATATCGGCATCGTGCCGATCGGCGACCGCTTCACCATGGGCGCCAAGACCGCGGCGATGGCCTGCCGGCGATTCTTCAACTTCCGCACGATCGTGCCGTGCCATTACGGAACGTTCCCCATCATCGATCCGGACGCGGAGGCATTTAAGGCCGAGATGGGGCCCGACGCCGCCAAAGTGCTGGTGCCGGAGCGCGGGGTGGCCGTAGAGCTGTGAGGGGCGCAACTAAAAGCGGGTTTAGTGAACGCTGTAGAGCTGCCACGCGTCAGGGACACCCTTGAGGACGCGGTCGCCGCGATCGTCGAACGCCAAGCCCGAGCCCGCGACCAAATCCTTCACCGTGCGCGTGACGAGAATGTCGCCGGCATCGCCGATACTGGCGACCCGCGAGGCGATGTGGACGGCGATGCCCCGTACATCGTCGTCGGCGAGTTCCACCTCGCCGGTATGGAGCCCGATCCGTACATCGACGCCGACCTGCGCCACGGAATCCTTGATGGAGCGCGCGCATTGAATGGCTCGCGCTGGGCCGTCGAAGGTCGCCAGAAAGCCGTCGCCGAGCGACTTCACTTCATTGCCGCGAAACCGCGACAATTGCTTGCGGACCGCATTGTCGTGCGTCGCCAGGAGATCGCGCCACGCGCGGTCGCCGAGCGCTCCGGCCCGCGCCGTTGAATCCACGATGTCGGTGAACAGCACCGTCGCCAGGACGCGATCGGTGATCGGCGCGGATGTCTCGCCAGTCAGGAACTCTTCGATCTCCCGCAGATAAGGCTCGCAATCGTCGGCCCAGGGCAAGTGATCCTGGCCCGGCATCTCGAACATGCGCGCATTGGGGATGCGAGTGGCGAGCGTCCGACCGCCTTCAATGTCGATGGTCACGTCGTCGGTCTTGTGGATGACAAGCGTCGGCACATGGATCGCCGGCAGGATGTCGGTGATGTCGATCTCGTTGTTCATGCGCATCAACGCAATCGCCGCGCCGGGATTGGCGCCGAGGCGCTCAAACTTGCCCCACCATTGCTGATACGCCGGATCGTCGCCCAGGCTCGGCGCGAACATCGGCAAGCTTGCGCCGGTTCCCCATTGCGTGCCGATATACTCGAACAGCTCCTCCAGCGCCTCCGGTGTCGCGAACCAGGACTTGAACGTGGCGAACGCGCCATAAAGGACAAGCGCATTGCACCGCGCCTGGTGATGCGCGGCGAAGACCGACGCGAGCGATCCGCCCTCCGATATGCCCATGACGGCTGCCTGTTCCAGGCCGACGGCATCCATGACGGCGCGCATGTCGTCCATGCGTTCATCCATGGTCGGCAGATCGGGGACACGGTCGGAAAGCCCGGTGCCGCGCTTGTCGAAGATGACAAGGCGCGAGAAACTCGCCAGCCGGGTCAGCCAGCGGGCGCAGCGCGGGTCGTCCCAATAATTCTCTATGTGCGAGACAAAGCCGGGCGCCAGGACCAGATCGACGGGACCGTCTCCAAACACCTGATAAGCGATGTGAATGTCACCGCTCTTTGCGTAACGGGTTGTTGGGTTCATTCTCGCCCACTCCCGGATATGCCGGCTAATGATAGCAAGCGAAAAGCGTGGCGGCCAGAAGCGGCCAGCGCCCAGCCCGCCGTCGGCCAGCGACAGCGGCGACGCACTTGTTTAAGATGCTGCTGCACGAACCGCTTAAGGAGCATGCATGACGAGCTTTGATTCCACCAAGGTCGCAGAGATCCATCGGCAGCTTCATGCGCATCTGCCGTCGGACTCGGCGCTGCGGGTGAAGGCGCTTGAGAGCCTTCTGGTGGAGAAGGGGATGGTGACCGCCGAGACCCTCGACGCCTGGGTGGAAGCCTATTCGGAGAAGATCGGTCCGAAACGCGGCGCGCATGTCGTTGCCAAGGCCTGGTGCGATGCCGATTTCAAGGCGCGGCTTTTGGACGACGCCGCGTCGGCCATCCGCGAACTTGGCTATCTCGGCAACGCGACCGCGCATCTGAAGGCCGTGGAGAACACTGCGACTGTGCACAACCTCGTGGTCTGTACTTTGTGCTCCTGCTACCCGTTTTCGCTGCTCGGCGTTGCGCCGAATTGGTACAAGACCGCCGCTTACCGCTCGCGCGCAGTGCGCGACCCGCGTGGTGTCCTGGCGGAATTCGGTGTCAGCCTGGCCGACGATGTCGCCGTGCATGTCTGGGACAGCACAGCGGAGCTGCGTTACCTCGTTGTGCCGCAGCGCCCCGCGGGAACCGAAGCGCTCAGCGAGGCGGAGCTCGCCAAGCTGGTCACGCGCAACGCCATGATCGGAACGGACCGCGATCTCGCAGCGCAGCCAGGTGAGGGCGCCTGATGGACGGCGCGCACGATCTCGGCGGCCGAGAGGGCTTTGGGCCGATCGACGTGAACGAGCCGGAAGTGCCGTTCCACGCGGACTGGGAAGGCCGCATGTGGGCGATCAGCAAGACGACAGGGCAGCCGGACTGGACCATCGACTGGTGGCGGCACGTGCGCGAGCTGATCGATCCTGTCGATTATCTGAGCCGGCCCTATTTCGACTCCTGGGCGCAGACGCAGATCGCAGCGTTCATCGATTCCGGCGTGCTGACCATGGGCGAGGCGATTTCGGGCAAGGCCGAAGGCGCGCTGCACGAGCCGCAGCCCGCGCTCACGGTCGACGAAGCGGTCGCCGCGGTGTCGAGCCAGGCGACGCGTTTCGATCAGCCCGTCGATGCGCCGCCCGCATTCAGCGTTGGGCAAAGCGTGCTGACGGCGAGCGCCGGACACAGTGGCCACACACGCCTGCCGCAATATGCGCGCGGACGGCGCGGCGTGATCCATGCGCATCACGGCGCACACATCATGCCGGACAAGAGCGCCGCCGGCCGCGAGGAGGCGGAGCATCTCTATTCGGTGGCGTTCGCGGCGCAGGCCCTATGGCCGGAGGCGAACCGGAACGACCGCGTGTTTCTCGATCTGTGGGAGAGCTACCTTGAGCCAGCCGGCTGAAGGAGCCGTCGCGCCGCTGAAGCGCATGGACGGTGAGCCGGTCTTCGACGCGCCGTGGCAGGCCTCGGTGATGGCGATGGCCGACGCGCTGATTGCGCGCGGTGCGGTCACGCCGAAGGCCTGGTCAGAAGCTCTTGGCGCGGCGCTGAAGGATGCCGAGGCGGCCGGCGAGCCGGATACGGCGGAGACTTATTACAAAGCCGCGCTGCGGGCGTTGGAACGCGTCGTCGAAGCCCATGGCGGCATACCCGCCGAAATCGTCAGTGCGCGGCGCGACGCTTGGGAAGCGGCCTATCGCGCCACACCGCACGGCAAGCCGGTGCGGCTTTCGCGGGAGTAGGCGTCGAGAAGGCGCTCCTCGGCATGGCCTAATTTGTATGTCATCATTGCCAGGCTTGACCCGGCAATCCACACCGTGGCGGTTGCCGGCTGAATCAGAAGTCGATTGGATGCCCGGATCAAGTCCGGGCATGACGACAGAGTTTGCATCCAAGGCCCTGACATCGACTTGCCAGCTCGGCGACAAGGAGGCATGTCCTCGCCCATTGCCGTGAGGAAACCGCCCATGCCGCTGATTGACCCGCTCCCCCAGGACCACAACCCGGACGTCGCGAAGGCTGCCGAATTCTTCAACGTGACGCTGGGTTTTCCGCCCAACTCGGTGCTGACCATGATGCGCCGGCCGGAGATCGCCAAAAGCTTCACCGCGCTCAATGCCGCCGTCATGGAATGCCACGGCAAGCTGACGTCGGAGCTGAAACGGCTGATCGGCGCGCTAGCGAGCCTCACCGCCGGCTGTCGCTATTGCCAGGCGCACACGATCCTGGCCGCGGAGCGCTTCGGCTCAACGCCTGAGCGTATGGCCGACATCTGGGTCTATCAGGCGAGCTCGCACTTCTCTGACGCGGAGAAGGCTGCGTTCGATTTCGCCGTTGCAGCCTCGGCGATTCCAAACGCGGTGACGCCGGAGATCGGCGCCAATCTGCGCCGCCATTGGGACGAAGGCGACGTCGTGGAGATCCTCGGCGTGATCGCACTCTTCGGCTATCTCAACCGCTGGAACGATTCCATGGCGACGACGCTGGAAGGCCCCGGCGAGGAGACGGCCACGCGCAATCTGGGTCGCCACGGCTGGGAGAAGGGCAAGCACGTCTGACTAAAGAAATGCCCACGGACGCCGAAGACGAACTGCGCCGGTTGGAGGCGCTCGCGAACCTGCTCGACGCCCAGTTCGGCATTCCCGGAACGCAACTGAGCTTCGGCGTTGACTCTCTGATCGGCCTGATCCCGGGCATCGGCGACGCGGTGGCTGCAATCCCGTCCGCCTACATCATCATCCGCGCCGAGCGCCTTGGCGTCTCCAACGCGGTGCTGGCCCGCATGATCGCCAATCTCGCCGCTGATCTCTTCATCGGCTCCGTGCCTGTGGTCGGCGACGTCTTCGACGTGGCCTTCAAGGCCAACCGCCGTAATGTCGCGCTTCTCAGGAAGCATCTGGAGAAGCCCCCCAGCTAGTGTGACTCCTCAAGCCAGTGCGACGGTGGCGCGGTTGCTGACGGCTTTGCCGCGCTCTATAGCGGGCTCCAGCAGGAGATAGGAATGTCCGTCGACAAAGACACGGTGAAACACGTCGCGCATCTGGCGCGCATCAAGGTGAGCGATGCGGAGGCCGATGCGCTCCGCGGCGAGCTGAATACCATCTTGGGCTGGGTGGAGCAGCTGAACGAGGTCGATGTGGACGGCGTCGAGCCCATGACCTCCGTCATCCCCATGGCCATGAAGAAGCGCGCCGACGATGTGACGGACGGCGGCAAGGCAGCCGACATCGTGTCCAACGCCCCGGCGACGGAGGACCATTACTTCCTGGTCCCCAAAGTCGTCGAGTAGGTGGTGACCTGAATGAGCGACTTGACGGGGCTCACCATTGCCGCGATCCGCGAGGGCTTGGCGAAGCGCGACTTCTCTGCGCTTGAGCTGACGGACGCCTATCTTGAGGCGATTGACGCGGCGAACCCGCTTCTGAACGCCTATGTCGTCGTCACTGCCGACAAGGCGCGCGACATGGCCCGCGCCTCAGATCAGCGCATCGCCTCCGGCGAGGCGCGCGTGCTTGAGGGCGTGCCGCTCGGCATCAAGGATCTTTTCTGCACCAAGGGCGTTCACAGCCAGGCCGGGAGCCACATCCTCGATGGCTTCGAGCCGACTTACGACTCAACCATCACGCAGAACTTGTGGGACGACGGCGCCGTCATGCTCGGCAAGCTCAACATGGACGAGTTCGCCATGGGGTCGTCCAACGAGACGAGCTATTATGGGCCGGTCGTCAATCCGTGGCGCAAGCGCGGCGGCAATGCCGATCTGGTGCCCGGCGGCTCGTCGGGTGGCTCGGCGAGTGCGGTGGCGGCCATGCTGTGCGCCGGCGCCACCGCCACCGACACAGGCGGCTCCATCCGTCAGCCCGCCGCCTTCACCGGCACGGTCGGCATCAAGCCCACCTACGGCCGCTGCTCGCGCTGGGGCATCGTCGCCTTTGCCTCCTCGCTCGACCAGGCCGGTCCGATTGCCCGGACCGTTCGCGATGCGGCGATCCTGTTGCGGTCGATGGCGTCCGTCGACCCGAAGGACACCACGTCCGCCGACATTGAGGTGCCCGATTACGAAATGGCGGTCGGCGAAAGCGTGCGCGGCATGAAGATCGGCGTGCCCAAGGAATACCGCATGGACGGCATGCCCGACGAGATCGAGATGCTATGGCAGCAGGGCATCGAATGGTATCGAGCGGCGGGCGCCGAAATCGTCGACATCTCGCTGCCGCACACCAAATATGCGCTGCCGGCTTATTACATCGTCGGGCCGGCGGAGGCCTCGTCAAATCTCGCGCGCTACGACGGCGTGCGCTACGGATTGCGCGTCGCCGGCGACGACATCATCGACATGTATGAGAAGACGCGGGCGGCCGGCTTCGGCAAGGAGGTCAAGCGACGCGTGCTGATCGGCACTTACGTGCTCTCCGCCGGCTATTACGACGCCTATTACGTCAGGGCGCAGAAAGTGCGCACGCTCATCAAGCGGGACTTTGAGGAGGTGTTCGACTCAGGCATCGATGCTATTCTGACCCCGGCCACGCCATCGGCGGCTTTTGGCATTGGCGAGAAGGGAGGCGCCGACCCGGTCGAGATGTACCTGAACGACATATTCACCGTGACGGCGAACATGTCGGGCTTGCCCGGCATTGCGGTCCCGGCCGGGCAGGACGCCGACGGCCTGCCCATGGCGCTGCAGCTCATCGGCAGGCCGTTCGATGAGGCCACCTTGTTCCGCGCCGGGCAGGTCATCGAGGATGCGGCTGGCTTCTTTACGCCGCCTAGGTGGTGGTGATGCGTCAGAACATCAGCTCCGGCAGTCCCTACGAGCCCATCATCGGATTTTCGCGCGCCGTGCGTGTCGGCAACACGATCACCGTCGGCGGCACCGCGCCCATCGGCGCCGACGGCAAGACTGTCGGCGTTGGTGACATAACGGCGCAGACCCGTCGCTGCATCGAGATCGCAAAGAACGCGCTGGAGGAGGCGGGCGCCAGTTTGGACGACGTCATCCGCACGCGCACCTTCTTCGTGCGCCGCGAGGACTGGGAGGCCATCGGCCATGCCCACGGCGAAGTGTTCGGCGCGATTCGGCCGGTGAACACGATGGCGGTCGTGACTGGCTTCGTTGACCCCGACTGGCTGGTCGAGATCGAGTTCGACGCCATAATTGGCAGTGGATCTTGAGCCATGGCAGAGACCGGACCGCTGAAGGCGCTGGCGCTCCTGGCTGAAGGCCAATGGGACGCAGCCCACGTGATCGTTCAGGACGACCCGTCGCCCGAAGCATCATGGGTGCACGCCCATCTCCACCGGGTGGAGGCCGATCTCGGCAATGCCGGTTATTGGTATCGCCGCGCCGGAAAGCCAGTCGCAAGCGGCGACCTGGAGGACGAGCGCCAGGCGATTGAGCGTGCTCTGAGCGGCTGAGACTCGATCCTTTTCGTCTGTCATCCCGGTTCGGCCGAAGGCCGCGACCGGGACCTATGAACACCCCGACGTTGAGGTAGCACCTCCCCGCAAGGGGGAGGCGGACCCGTGCCAAACGCCCTCCCAATGCCTGAACGCTGACCCGATTCACCATCCGTTAACCATGCGCCGCCGATAACTGAACCACGGGATCCCGGGCGGCGGCGTCTCAGCCAGGGGGCGCTCGGGGTGCCGACCAACCGACCGACCGGTCGGTTGGCGCGCTGCGATTTGCGGCTGGTGTAGAGGGCTCCATGAAGACGATCGCCTTCGTGACGCAGAAGGGTGGCAGCGGAAAAAGCACGCTTTGCATCGGTCTTGCCGTAGCCGCCGCGCAGACCGGCGCGTCGGTGAGCATCCTCGACATGGACCGCCAGGCCACGATCGCCGATTGGGCCACCCTGAGGACATCCGCGGCGCCGAACGTGGCGCGCGCCGACAGCACCGAACTCAGCGTCCTGCTCAACCGCCTGGCCGGCGGCGGCTGCCACTACACCTTCATCGACACGCCAGGCGCGATCGGGCCGGAGACGCTTGCCGCCATCCGTGTGGCTGATCTCTGCCTGGTGCCGAGCCGGCCGACGGCGACCGATCTCCGCGCCATGCGGCCGACGCTCGGCGCGATCTACCGGCAGGAGAAGCCGTTCGCCTTCGTGCTGAACCAGGCGCCTCCGCAGCTCCACCGCGTGCACGACGCCGCCGACCGACTGGTAGGCCTCGGCGTCTTGCCGAAGGTGAATATCGGCGCGCGCAACGACCATCAGGACGCGCTCGGTCGCGGGCAGGGGGTCACGGAGTTCGCACCCGCCGGCAAGGCGGCCGAAGAGGTCAACGCCCTATGGCGTTGGACGGCCGGCCGGCTCGATCTGTGCAGCCCGCGCCAAAGCCAATTCACAGAGCCCGAAATGCACCACGTCAGGGCCGCTTGATCCCGCTCAGAGTCAGAGGACCAACCATGAAGATCGTTCGCTCATTTCTCGGCAAGCTGCGTCGCTTTGTGCAGCGGGTTCACTACGCTTAAGAGCCGATCCGAAAAGCATGCCCCGGACCCCAATCCGGGATCGGCGCCGCGTGAGCGGCGCGCAATGCGCGTCACGATTAAGGCAATCGTAACCAAGAGTGCCGATGCTGCCCCTGGTTTTCTTCTGACGGCATTCGCTGCCGCGCCGCGTCGGCGTTGCCCGGCGCACAGGAATTCGGGGGCTGGGAAATGCGGAACATGGATGGAGTCCTGATGCGACAGCTTGCAGCCGCGCTTGCTCTGACAGCACTGGCGATCGTCGCCGCGATGGGTCTGATCGGCCCCTCGAAGGCGGCCGATCTCGGCCACGGCCACCACGCCGCACCGGTGGCCAACGGCATTGCCTGCGCCCCGCGCGAGGAGGTGATCCTCTTCCGCAAGCGCGGCATCTTTCCGCAATATCATGTGGCGACGGAACCGGCGCGCACGCCGTACTTCACCTGCGTGACGGGAACCGTGCTGAAGCCGGGCGATATTCCCCCGCCGCCGGAATATTGCTGCGGCTGACCGCCGAGGCATGGCAATTTCGAAAGGCCGGGCTCTGCCCGGCTTTTTCGTTGGCGTTCCCACTTGCGGGCCGCACGGCGAGGGACTAACCGAAAGCCAAGAGCCTCGTTTGGTCCTGCGTCATGCCCATTGCCGACACGCGCAACACGAACCCGAAAAACCTGATCCCCGGCGCCACCGGCGATTGGGAGGTGGTGATCGGCATGGAGGTGCATGCCCAAGTCGCCTCCAAGGCCAAGCTCTTCTCCGGCGCGCCGACCGATTTCGGCGGGGCGCCGAACGACCATGTCAGCCTCGTCGACGCCGCCATGCCCGGCATGCTGCCGGTCATCAACGAGGAATGCGTGCGCCAGGCGATCCGCACCGGCCTCGGCCTGAAGGCTGAGATCAACCGGCACTCCGTCTTCGCCCGCAAGAACTATTTCTACCCCGACCTGCCGCAGGGCTATCAGATCTCGCAATACGACCAGCCGATCGTCGGCGAGGGCACCGTCGTCGTGGAGGTCCCCGACACGAATGGCAACATGGAGGAGGTGCGCGTCGGCATTGAGCGCCTGCATCTGGAGCAGGACGCCGGCAAGTCGCTGCACGACCAGCATCCGTCCATGAGCTTCGTCGATCTGAACCGCTCCGGCGTGGCGCTGATGGAGATCGTCTCAAAGCCTGATCTGCGCTCTCCCGACGAGGCCAAGGCCTTCCTCACCAAGCTGCGGACGATCCTGCGTTACCTCGGCACGTCGGATGCCGACATGGAGAAGGGCAATCTCCGCGCCGATATCAACGTGTCGGTCCGGCGGCCCGGCGAGCCCTTCGGCACGCGCTGCGAGATCAAGAACGTCAACTCCATCCGCTTTGCCGGCCAGGCCGTTGAGCATGAGGCGCGGCGGCAGATCGCCATCCTGGAAGATGGAGGCGCGATCGATCAGGAGACGCGCCTCTTCGATCCTGGACGCGGCGAGACGCGTTCCATGCGCTCCAAGGAGGAGGCGCACGATTATCGCTACTTCCCCGACCCGGATCTGCTGCCGGTGGAATTCGACGAGGCCTATGTCGAGGCGCTGCGCGAAGGCCTACCGGAACTCCCAGACGAGAAGCGCGTGCGCTTCCAGAACGAATACGGCCTTTCGGCTTATGATTCCGACGTGCTCGTCGCCGACCGTGCGATCGCAAATTTCTTCGAAGGTGTCGCGCATGGTCGCGACGGCAAGCAGGCGGCCAACTGGGTGATCAACGAGTTGCTCGGCGCGCTCAACAAAGCCGACAAGAGCATTGAGGCCTCGCCGGTCTCCGCACACCAGCTCGGCGCGCTGCTCGACTTGCAAAATGACGGCACGATCTCCGGCAAGATTGCCAAGGAGGTGTTCGACATCATGCTCCAAGAAGGGGGCGATCCGGGCGACATCGTCGAGGCACGCGGCCTGAAGCAGGTTACCGACACGAGTGCTATCGAGGCGCTGGTCGACCAGGTGCTTGGCGACAATGCAGAGAAGGCGGCTCAGGCCAAGGAGAAGCCGGCCATGATCGGCTGGTTCGTCGGCCAGGTGATGAAGGTGAGCCAGGGCAAGGCCAACCCGCAGGCCGTGAATGCCATGCTGAAAGAGAAGCTCGGGGTGGAGTAGGGCGCAACTCCACCGCCGAGATACGCGATCAAGGCGAGCTTGGCCTGCGCAAACCAAGTCCTTGTCCCGGCGGGATCAATGTCTATCCTGACCTCCGTGATCGCCTGCAATATCCATACGAACTTCGATGACGGCGTGCTTGGCCCCGTCAGCCTGGCGCGCGCTGCCGTGCTCGCCCTGATGGCGGCGGGTGCGTTGATCGGGAGCAATTCTGCTATCGCCCAGGACCTGCCGGCGGGACTGTCGGAGCGCGTTGAGATGCTCACGGCCGATCAGCCAACAGGCGCGCGGCCATTGCTTGTATTTTTCGATGGCGGGCCGGACGCGACCGATGCCACGGAAGGCCGGGCCATAGCCGATGCGTTCCTCCGCGAAGGCGTGGATGTTGCGCTGGTGGACGCGGCATCCACCGGCGAAGCGGGCGGCAGCTTCGCGCCGTCGGATATTGCGGCGGTGCTCTCCTTTGTCGCGACGCCGTCGCTGGCCGAAGGCCGTAATTGGAGCGGCACCTTTGCGCTCGGCCGCGGCACGGGCGGGGCAGCGCTCGCCGCGACGCTTCTCGACCCGCCCCACCTGGCGGCCGAAGGGCATGCCCCGTCGCTCCTTGCTGGCGCTTTCAGCCTCAACGCCGACCTCTCGGCGCTGCTTCCGCCGCCGGCCGATCCGCCGACCACGCAAGCGCTTGCAGCACCTCCCGCCGATCCCGCCGGCCTGCCGCGGATCATCCTTCTGACGCGCGACGGCGGCCCACGCGCCCTCGCCATCTCAGCGCGCCGCCTCACCAAGGCGCTCCGCGCCGCCGGCGCACCTTACGCCAGCGACATCGTCCTGCCGCGCAACTCCGCCGTGGAGGCCTGGGGGCGCTCCGACGTCGCCTACCACGTGATCCTTGACGCAATCGGCGCCAAGGCTCTGCCGCAGCGCCTCGCCGATCAGCTTGAAGCGGAATCCCGGGCCAAGGCGCCCGCCTTTAACAACGATCGAATCTGGGAGAGCGGCGTCGCGGTAGAGAGGCATGCCATCGACGAGACGTTCCTGAAATCCTTCGGATGGCTCTACGCCGACCGGCTGGAGCTTTTGCGCGCCTTCCCGCTGGAGAGCTACTATTCGGTCGATCTCCTCGACTATCTGGAACAACTTCCTGAAGACGTCGCGGGGCGGGGAGATCATCTGGCGCTGACGAATGTGCGCGGCCAACGCATGGATTTGACGCGCGAGCAGCTTCAGCGCATCCGCCCGCGCCTCGTCATCGGCATCGATGACGAGCGCAATCTCTTCCGGTTCGCGGTCGCCTATCAGACGCGGCGGGACTATAGCTGGATGGACCCCGGCGCGGGGCCGCGCCCCTGGCTTGTCCGGCCGCTCGGCGCCTTTCTCTACGTGCCCGACGAGGACAACGCGCGCGAGGTCTTTCCCGTGCTGAACACCACCTCGCGCTTCTCCTTGATCACCGCGGGCCTGCGCTGGCAGGAGGCCGACCCCTTCGAGCCGCTCTTCGATCTCGCCGCTCCGACGCGTCAGATGCTGCGCAGATCGGGTTGCACGGAGTGCCATGCGTTCCGCGACGTCGGCGGGCTCGGCTACCATATCGGCGCCTTCAGCGGACAACCGGAATCGGGCCTGGCGCTGCCGCTTATGGATTACCCGCCCGTCGTCCTGGAGCGCTTTCTGTTCGACCAGAAGGCCGTCGCCCAGCGTATCGGGGTCAACGCCGTGCCGCTGGACCGGGCGCTGTCCGAAGCCCTCCACAATCTCGTGCGCGAAGAAGCGGGGATTGCCTCGCAGCAATAGCGCGTCAGCCGTTGCGGCCGCGCACCCATTTGCCTAACAGCAACGGATGACTGAGTCCGTCGCCGCCCAATCCGCCGCCAGCACTCACGACACCGTCCTGATCGTCGATTTCGGCAGCCAGGTCACGCAGCTCATCGCCCGCCGCGTGCGCGAGGCCGGCGTCTATAGCGAGGTCGTGCCGTTTCAGAAGGCCGATGCAGCGCTGCGCACCCTGAACCCGAGGGCGATCATCCTCTCCGGCGGTCCGGCGAGCGCCCACGAGGCCGGCAGTCCCGAAACGTCGCCGGCGATCGTGGAATCCGGCGTTCCGGTGCTTGGCATCTGCTACGGCCAGCAGGCCATGGTCCACCGCCTCGACGGCCAGGTGGAGGCTTCCGACCATCGTGAGTTCGGCCGCGCCTTTGTCGAAGTGGTGGAGGATTCGCCGCTCTTCGATGGCGTGTGGCCAAAGGGATCGCGCCACCAAGTGTGGATGAGCCACGGCGACCGCGTGACCGGCCTGCCGACGGGCTTTCGTGCCATCGCCACGTCGGATGGCGCGCCATACGCGGCGATCTCCCATGAGGGCCGACGCTTCTACGGCGTGCAGTTCCACCCGGAGGTCGTGCATACGCCGGACGGCGCCAAGCTCATCGCCAATTTCGTGCACCGCATCGCCGGTCTTGCCGGCGACTGGACCATGGCGCAGTTCAAGGCGGAGGCGATTGCCCGCATCCGTGCGGAGGTCGGCGAGGGCCGCGTGATCTGCGGGCTCTCTGGCGGCGTGGACTCAGCCGTCGCCGCGGTGCTGATCCATGAGGCGATCGGCGAGCAGCTCACCTGCATCTTCGTCGATCACGGCCTGATGCGGCAGAACGAGGCGAGTGAGGTCGTTGAGCTCTTCCGTGGCCATTACAACATTCCGCTTGTCCATGCGGATGCCGCCGACACGTTTCTTGGCGCGCTTGATGGCGTGAGCGAGCCGGAGGCCAAGCGCAAGACGATCGGTCGGCAGTTCGTGGAGACCTTCGAGGCCGAAGCCGCGAGACTCGGCGGGGCAGATTTTCTGGCGCAGGGCACGCTCTATCCCGACGTGATTGAATCGGTGTCCTTCACCGGCGGGCCGTCGGTCACCATCAAGTCGCACCACAATGTCGGCGGGCTGCCGGAGCGCATGAACATGCGGCTGGTGGAGCCGCTGCGCATGCTCTTCAAGGACGAGGTGCGTGCGCTTGGGCGCGAGCTTGGCCTGCCCGACGCCTTCGTCGCGCGGCATCCGTTTCCCGGTCCCGGCCTCGCCATCCGCTGTCCCGGCGCCGTCACCCGCGACAAGCTGGATATCCTCAGAAAGGCCGACGCCATCTATCTCGACGAGATCCGCAAGGCCGGCCTCTATGACGCGATCTGGCAGGCCTTCGCCGTGCTGTTGCCGGTGCAGACGGTTGGCGTGATGGGCGACAGCCGCACCTACGACTTCGTGTGCGCGCTCCGCGCCGTCACCTCCGTCGACGGCATGACCGCCGACTTCTTTCCTTACGACATGGAGTTTCTCAGCCGCACCGCGACCCGCATCATCAATGAGGTGAAGGGCATCAACCGCGTCGTCTACGACGTGACATCCAAGCCGCCCGGCACGATCGAGTGGGAGTGACGGCTTTCGGTGGCGATCGAAGAACCGTGCTCAACTCGGTTGGCCGAGACAACCTCAAGCATTCTGCCGCTTTCTGCAAAAAGCATGGGAGCCATCCGCATCACCGGGATCTGGGCACATCAGTGCGCGTTCTGAGGCCTTGCTTCGATCGGCGTCCGTGTTCGTCCGAGAACCTGCTCGCAAGCTCGCATTACGCCCATAAGCCGATCCTCCCGGAGGAGTGGCACAACAAGCTGCAAGCCGACCGGCAGGCCGTCCGTTGTCATGCCACAGGGAAGGGACGCGGCGGGCTGGCCCGAAAGGTTAAAAGGATAGGTGAAGTAGGACCACACCTTGGCCGCCTCGTGTCCGGCCGGAAGGCCGCTGTCGATGTCCCATGCGACACACGGCGTCGTCGGCGTCAGAAGCAGGTCATAGCGCCGGAAGAAATCACGCAAGGTTTCGCGGTGGCTGAGGCGATCGCGAAGAACGCGCGTGAAACGGTCTGACGTCATTGAACGAAAGTTGTGGATCGCCTCGAGCAGTGGCGGATCGACGAGATGTGACGCGTTGTCCACCGTGTCGCCAAGTCGCGCGCTGCAGCCTCCGATAAACTCCGCCGCCAAGATGTCCGCAGGGTCGGGGCAAACCTCCTCCACCTCTTCGAGGTTCGGGAATAGAGAGGACAGCTTGGCCACCGCAGCCGTGACGGCATCGGCTACCGGCTTGTCGACTTTGGCGTAGCCCAGTGTGGGTGAGAACGCGACCCGAAGATCGCGAAGGTCATCGGCCGGCGTCTCTGCGCCAATCGGGGGATAGAGCGAGAAGGGGTCGCGCGCGTCGGCGCCAGCAATCACACGAAGCAGCAGGGTCGCATCTGAGGCGCAGCGCGCGATCGGACCGACATGCGCCAATGTCGGCGTGGCGCTGGCAGGCCAGACCGGGACGCGGCCAAAATTGGCCTTGATGCCGACGAGGCCGGTAAAGGAACACGGCGCGCGAACCGAGCCGCCACCGTCGGTGCCAAGTGCCAGCGCTGTCACTCCGACGGCGACTGACGCCACCGCTCCGCCCGACGATCCGCCGGGCGTCGTGCCGAGGTTCCAGGGGTTTCGCGTGTTTCCGTGAACGAGGCTTTTCGTATAGCCGCGATAACCGAACTCGGACGTTGTGGTCTTGCCAAGCACGATCGCGCCGGCAGATCGCAGCCGTTCCACGGCAGGTGCGTCGTGTTCCGCGACATTATCCTCAAGGGTGAGAGAGCCGTAGCGCGCCGGCAGGCCGGCAACGTCGATCAGGTCCTTGATCGAGACGGGGATGCCGTGCAGCGGCCCTAAATCATCGCCCCGGCGAATTGCGGCTTCGGCCTCCTTGGCGGCCCGACGTGCGCCGTCGGCGTCGACCGCCATAAATGCGTTGAGGTCGTCTTCCGTCTCCTCAAGGCGCGCCAGCGCCGCGGCGACGAGCTCCACCGGCGAGACTTCGCCCTTAGAAATGCGCGGGGCCAGGTCCGTCGCGTCGAGGGCAAGCCGCGGATCAATGGTCATGGGTCTTCCATGGCTTAGTCCAGTGTGGCGAAGGCGCGTACGGGGGAGCCAGATCCCCTACCGAGCCGAAGCGGCACGGCCTGAAACTGGAACTCGCCTTTGCCCACTAATTGCTCAAGGTTACAGAGCCACTCCACGTGCGTGATGCCTCGGTCGCGGCAAACCCGATGACTCGGGAACTTCGGACTATCCGGCCGGTCGGTGGAGGGGCCCTCAACGCCGTGCAGACGCGAGCCGCGATCAGCCAGCCAATGGGTCGCCGCGGCAGTCAATCCGGGATTGGAATGCATGCACGAATCGTTGGGAAAATGGCGAGCATGAAGGCCGGTGTTGAGAAGCACGATATGCCCGTCCACTTTTACGCCGGCCGCCGCTTCAGCGGCGTTCATGTCTTCCACGTCGATGTCACCCAGGTCGGGGACGTGCGTGAGGTCGAAGCAGACGGCCTTACCCATGAAGAAGTCGATCGGCATCTCATCCACCGTCGCGCCATCAGGGTTGGTGTGGAAGAAGGCATCCACATGCGTCCCCACATGATTGAGCATGCCGAGATACTCAATCGCTGACGTGAAAGGGTCTTCGGGCGTGCCGAGCTTAAGCGCGAGGCTTCCTTCGTGAGTGAGGTAGGGGATGTAGACCGGCTTCGGCATCGTCTGATGCGCTGGCATGAAGTTCTCAACGGTGACGGATAGATCGATGATGCGTGACATGATGCTGTCCTTCTTCTCCGCGCCCTCACTCGCCGAACAGGAAATCTGGAATCGTGAGCGTTAGCGGTGGGAAAATGGTGATGAGAATGAGCACGGTCAGGAGCGGGACCATGAACGGCAGGCATGCCCGTATGACGGTGACCAAACTAACGTCGGCCACGCGCGCCATAACAAAGAGAAGCAGCCCGATCGGCGGCGTTATCAGGCCGATCATCAGGTTGAGCACCATGATGACGCCAAACTGAACCGGGTCGATTGCGAACGCGACGAGCACCGGCACGATGATGGGAGTCAGGATCAAAATGATCGCAACCGTCTCCATGAACATCCCGGCGACGAGCAGAATAAGGTTGAGCAAGAGCAACGCCTGCCACGGCTCCGACGCCAGCGACAGAATGGCGGCGGAGAACACGGCTGCGATGTTTTCGCGGACCAGGATCCAGCCGAAGGCAGCCGATGCGCTGACCATCAGCATAACGACGGCCGTGGTCTCGAAGGTCTCCAGCAAACCACGAAGGATGGAGCCCGCGCCGAGCGCGCGGTACCAAAACGCCCCGACGACCAGCGCGTAGAGCACCGCCACGACCGCCGCCTCCGTCGGCGTGACGATGCCGCTCATAATGCCCCCGATAATGATGATCGGGGTGAACAAGGCCGGGAAGCTCGATCGCAAGGACGCCAGTATCGCGGAAAGACTTGCCCGCTTCTCCCGCGGATAGCGGTGGCGGAGCGACAAGTTCCACACCATGACGTGCAGCGACAGCGCCATCAGCAGGCCGGGAACGATTCCAGCCGCGAAGAGGCGCCCGATCGATTCATTGGCGACAACGCCATACACAATCATCGACAAGCTTGGCGGAATGATCGGTCCGATCGTGCTCGACGCTGCCGTGATGCCGACCGCGAACTTGGCCGGATAGCCTTGGTCGCGCATCGCTTTGATCTCGACCGTCCCAAGCCCGCCGGCATCGGCGACGGCCGTACCGCTCATGCCGGAGAAGATGAGGCTTGCCGTGATGTTGACGTGACCAAGGCCACCGGGGAGGTGGCCGACAAGCGCACGCGCAAAGCCGAACAACTCGTCGGTTATTCGGGCGGAGTTCATCAAGATGCCGGCCAATATGAAGAACGGAACGGCCAGCAACGCAAACTGGTCGATGCCGTTGAACATCTGCTGGACGACGATCAGGGGCGGAATGCCGGCGACGATGATGTAAAGCAGCGACGATATCCCTAGCGCTGCAAAGACTGGTACGCCGAGCAGCAAAAGGGCGAGCAATGAACCGAGCAGAAGCGCAAGCATCAGCTGCGTAATCTATGCGCCAGCCCGATCGACAGCCTTATGGCGGCGAGTGTGAAGCCGATGGCGATGGCAGCATAGACGTAGCTCATCGGCAGCAGCATGGCGGCGCTTTTCGTTCCGTGCAGGACCGCGGTTATGCGGACTGCGAAGTAGGCCAGGGCAAGAAGGAGGGCCAGAGTGATGACATCCTGAAGGATGATTAGCCGGCGGCTCCATTTGGCGGGAAGAAACTCGTCGAGAACGGCCACGCGGATATGCGAGCCACGACGACAGGCAAAGGCCGCGCCGATGAACGTGGCGTAGATTAAACCATAGCGTGACAGTTCTTCCGACCAACTCAGGCTGTTGTTGAGAACGTATCGGAAGAAGACCCCCAGCGACATGATCGCCAAGATGGCGATCATCAAGATGATGCCGAGATTGCCTTCCGGCCCGGCCTCGCGCAGGACAGCGTTGACCTCGGTCCGTGCGTCACGGCCCTGAGATTCCGTCATCACCGGGTCCCCCACGCTCCGGAGCGGCGGCCCGCTCCGGAGACGCTTGTGCCTGTTACTCGATCGCGCGGATGCGGTCGACGGTCTCTTGTGTCCAAGTTCCGTCGGCCACACCCTGATCGACGATCGATGCCGTCATCTCAATAAAGGGTGCTGGGTCGGGGCTGGTGAACTCAAGCCAGCCATTGTCCGTCATCAATTGCTGCAGGCTGTCCTCCTGCGCAACGACTTCCGCTGTCGCCGCCGCGCCGAATTCATCTGCGGCGGTCTGCAGGCAGCCTTGCTCCGATTCCGACAGGGCTGACCACACATGTCCGCCCGTCACCCACAGCACGTACTCCACGAGGTGATTGGTCAGCGCGACGTAGTCCAACACCTCGTAGAACTTCTTCGCGTGGATCACCGGCACCGGATTGACGGTCGCCGAGACCACGCCCTGCTGCAGAGCCAGGTAGACCTCAGCAAAGGCGACCGGCGTCGGGTTGGCGCCAACGGCCTCCGGGAATGCTTTGTAGAACGGCGAGTCGGGAACACGGATTTTCAGTCCCGTCATGTCGTCGGGACCATTCACCGGCGTGTCCTGACTGCCGACCTGAAAGGCACCGAAATAGGCGGCGCCCATCATCCGCTGGCCTGTGGCTTCACTCCAGCCGGCCCATAGATCGCTGAACACGTCGCTCGTGCGATAGGCGAGCGCCTGGTCGCGATCGCGGAAGATGTACGGCGCTGCACCGATTGCCAGCGCCGGATAGGCGGCAGATGCGAAGATCTGCCCGGTGAAGATAATGTCGACACCGCCAAACTGAATCTGCTCGTTTAATGCGGTCTCCTTGCCGAGCTGCGATGCGGGGAAGACTGCGATTGAATGGGCTCCATTGGTGCAGGCTTTGAAGCTCTCAGCAGCGGCCAACGCCGCCGTGTGGATCGGGTGTCCCGTTTCATAGACATGCCCGAGTTTAAACTCCGTCGCACTCGCGGTAGCGCCAGCGGCAACGACGAAGCTTGCGGCTAGGCCCGCGACCGTAATCCGACTGGAAAGGCTCATTGATTCCTCCCTTCGATCCTCCGGTTGACTGGCTTTATTGTTCTCTATAGAGAATGGCGTTCTCTGTACGGTATACTGCCGTCGTGCGGCGGGCGCGTCAACATGGGAGATTCGTTTTGGGGGAAGCGGGCCAACTAAAGGCCGGACAGGCCGCCTTCGATGACGGGCCGACTGCAAGCGGCCTCTCTGACTGGGCCGTGGCGAAACAGGTCCCAGCCGTCGCCAAGGCTATTGCGATTATTCGCCACCTGAATGGCGGCCCCAGCACAGGGCGATCGCTGGTGGAGATTGCCGCGGACCTGAACATCACCAAGAGCCACTGCCACAACGTCTTAAAGACACTTGTCGCGCAGGGCTGGGCGGTGTTTGACGCAAGTCGGCGGCGCTACACGCTGGCGCCGGGCCTTCTTGCCGACGTGTCGCGACTTATCAGCCGTGGTAATCGGCCGTTGCTGATCCACGAAGAACTCGTGAAGCTGTCGCTTGCGGCCGGCGTGCCTTGCGTGTTGACCCGAGTTGATTCCGACAACAGCTTTGTCGCCATCGACAAGGCTGAGGAGGCGGCCGAGCTACTCGTCTCAGTACCGATCGGCCATCGTTTTCCGGCTGATGCGCCTGCTCAGATGAAGGCAAGACTCGCCTGTGTCGATGATACGGCTCTGGCTTCAGAGCTTGCTCGGTGGAAGCCTGTCGCGCGGACCCCGACGACGATCGTCGACCGAGAGGAACTCAAACGCGATATCGAAGCGTGCCGGCAGCGCGGCTATTCCACCAGCCGAGGGGAGTACACGACCGGCGTCATGAGCTTGGCGGTGGCGGTGCGGGACAAGGACGGGATTGCGCGACTGATCGTGCAATGTCCTGGCGTCCAAGCCGATATGGAGGAACGGGAAGCGAAGATCGCGGCGCTTCTCATAAAGACCGGGTGGCGTATCGGGGAACTCGTCAGCGGGCACAATATGGGCGAACCATAGTCGGGCGAGAGCCGGTCGACGGAGCTGCACCGGCAATCCGCGTCGATCGCGCTTGTCGCGAGCCGTCTGTATCGCCTCAGCTTAGTCGGCCGCTTCCAAGATATCGGCGCGCGAGGCTCGGAGGAACGCTTCGCTGATCTCAGTCAGCAAGCCACGTCGGACGAGTTCGCTCGCCGCGATGGATACCGACGTCATATTGTTAGCGTTCGCCCACCCTCTGACGGCTGCCAATTGTTCCGCATCCAGGACGATCGTTATTCTGTTGTCGTCAGCCTGCTTAGGATTCC
Organism: Afifellaceae bacterium; assembly: GCA_028284625.1. GTDB lineage: Bacteria > Pseudomonadota > Alphaproteobacteria > Rhizobiales > Afifellaceae > DASWJZ01. The sequence goes on from JANQRH010000026.1 coordinate 449,951, forward strand.
CGTGCATTTCAGGGCTACTTTTCTGCCGACTGTTTGCCGGCGGCTTGGCCTCTTGCGCGCCACCTCAGAAACGCATCGCGTCGCGCGCTACCCGCAAGAACGATATTAAGAACGTGCGAAGGTCCACAACTATTTCGGTTATTTCCGTACGTAAGAAATGCTTATGCCAAGCAATTCTTTGGTGCCTTGATTGGCCGAACTAAGGGGTGGGGAGAGCTCCGGGCAGACGTGGCCGGATGCTTGGTCAGCTCATCATGCGGATGAGATCGGATATGCCACGCGCCTTCATCTTCTCGCGCACCCGCGCGCGATGGATTTCGATCGTGCGCTGGCTGATGCCAAGTTCGGTGGCGATCTCCTTGTTCGTCTTGCCTAAGACAAGATGGTCGAGAACCTCGCGTTCTCGCTGCGTCAGTTGGGCAACGCGTTTCGCGACAACGTCGGCGGGCGTGGTGTGCGCCCCGCGGTTCTTGGCGACGCGGCAAGCATCACGGATTGCTTCGAGCAGACGGCCCTCCGCGCTCGGCTTCTCGATAAAGTCGACGGCTCCAGCCTTCATTGCGCGCACAGCGATCTGCACATCGCCATGCCCTGTCAGGATGATCACGGGTATCTGGAAGTTATGCCGCTTCAAATAGGCCTGGAGGTCCATGCCGCTCATTCCTGGCATTCGCACATCGAGGAGCATGACCGCCGTCCGATCAGGCTCGTAGCGAAGCAGAAACGCATCAGCGGATTCACACGCCACGGTCTGATAGCCATGGGAAGACAAAAGGGCGCAAAGGGACCTCAGCACCGACGCGTCGTCGTCGACGACGTATACGCAGACGTCATCCATCCGCTGCATCAGTCGCGTCATCCCAGGTCTCGCTCATCGGCAGAGTGAACACGATCTCCGTGCCTCGGCCCTCAGAGCGGGCCTCAATGCGACCGTTGTGCGCTTCAACGATAGAGCGGCACAACGACAGGCCAATGCCCATGCCGCTTGTGGTCGATGCATGGAAGGGATCGAACATGGTCTTCTTGACCGCCGCAGGAACCCCACGTCCCGTATCGCTCACCGAGACTTCCAGGTAGCCGCCCTGTGATCGCGTCCTGACCGTCAAGACGCGGGTCGGCATTCCTTTCATTGCCGTGATGCTGTTCTTTGCGAGGTTCAGGACGACCTGAGCAATCTGTACCGGATCGGCCCACACCTTCGGCAAATCCTCTTGCAGCTCAAACCGCACTTCGAAATCCAATGCGTTGCCATCGCGCGCTAGATCGATCCCCTGCTTGATTGTGGTGTTGATGTCGATGTGATCCGCCACGAGGTCGCCGCGGGCGATGAAGTCGCGGAGCCGACGCACCAGATCGCCGGCGCGCGCCGACTCTGCGACTGCCTCCTCAAAAAGCGCCGCGGCGTTGTCGGGGAGCGTCACGCCGCTGTTGCGCAGCTCCTGGCGACACGCATTGATATAGTTGGACACAGCAGCGAGCGGTTGATTCAACTCGTGGGCAAGGGCGGAGGCCAATTCGCCCATCGAGCTCGTCCGCGTCGCATCGAGCAGGGCATGCCGAAGACGGGCCTGCTCCGCCTCGGTCTCCTTCTGGGCCGCCACAGCATCGCGTTCGCGCGCGAGGCTGTTCAATGCAAACAAGGCGCGCCGGATGATGCGCAGCGATTCATGGTCCAGGGCGTTGAACGGTTTGCTTTTTCCTTTGCGCTCTTCGCGCCACAGCGCGAACGATCCGCGCGGCGAAAGCCGCACCGTTCCGTCCTGCGATGTCCGCTCAACCTTCTCCGGCTTCCCCGCCCATTTGATCAGCTCTTCGAATTGTTCGCGGAGGAACACGAGAAAGTCTGCTCCGTCCTCCGACAGTTCAAGATAGGCGGCGCCGGCGGCGTGAGCTTGTTGTGAATCCGCCATATCGATGATGTTCGACAAATGCGAGGACGTCGCAATACCGTCAATTGCTGCTTCCCGAAGTGCGGAAAAATCGAGCCCCGGTGTCGGCACCGAACCATATTCGGTGATGTGCCCGCCAAGCTTCAGCACCAGCCCCTGCGCATGAAGAAGCTCCATCAGTGCGTTGGCGCTATCAGCAACGACGTCACTCAGCCGCCCGTCCACACGCGCCTTTTGTTCGATTGCAAAAGCCACTTTTTCCGCGGTGATGCTCTGCCGTAATTGGTTCGTGTTCTCGATGCTCTGGAGAAGCGTGGAGATGGTCCCGCCAAGGAGTTCGGCAAACCGCAGCCGGCTCCAGCGGACATGCCGCGTACCGTAATGGTGGCACGCGATAAGCCCCCATAGTTCCCGATTGGTGATGAGCGAGATCGACATGCTGGCGCCGACGCCCATGTTGTTGAGGTATTCAACATGCACCGGAGCAACAGCGCGAAGCTTGGAATAAGTCAGGTCCAGCGGCGTCGCGGCATCCGCGTCCGGTACAAGATCTGCTGCGTCGTAGATCGGGACAGGCCGTGCGTTGATGTCGGGAATTGAGCGCATGACGTTCAAAACGAAATGTCGGCGCGCGGGATCCGGGATGTCGGAGGCGGGGTAGTGCAGTCCTAAGAAACTATCGGGACGGACCGTGCTTTCGGCGATGACCTCGCCGTGTTTGTCGTCGGCGAAACGATAGATCATGACGCGGTCGAAACCGGTCACGTTACGCATGATCTCCGCACTGACATGCGCGAGCTCCTCCATCGCATTCGGTTTGATCAGGTCAGAGATGAACCGCTGCCGCAGCATCTCCTCTTCCCAGATAGAAGTTGGCTCAGGCTCGCGGTGAAGGAATTCGAGAATCAACTGGCCGCCGCAGCGATGCGGCATGCATTCCATCGACTTGTCGGAATCGTCCGGCATCTTGAAGTCGACAAACCACGGTCGTAGCAGGTCTGGCGTCATTGGATCGAGCGGCAGGCGCAAAAGCTCGGCGCAATTCTCCGGGCCGATGACGCTGCTGAGGTCGCTCCCTAAAAGGTCACGATAATCCAGCCCGAGATATTGAGATGTGTTTGCGCTAGCGAAGTTGATCCTGAGGCGTGTTTCGTCGACTGAGATCAGGCAGCCATGCGGCTGGACTGAGCCGATGAAGTTGATCGGTTCGGTATCGCAATCGTCGAAACTGTTGGCGCCGGCGCTCAATTCGTCGCTTGTCACTTCCCGCACCTTGTGGTGACGGCAAAGCCGTCCGAGGAGTTGAATTCCCGTGTGAAAGGCGCCTCCAACAGCACCGGGTCGCGTCGCGTTATCAGCCGATAACCGGCATGGCCAGTCTATCGGCGAGGGTCTGGGGGTGGCAACGTGGCGCGATTGCGCATATGGCGGGCAAGCCTGACTGCGGGTGCTGCCGACGCTCTTAACCCACCAGTCACCTCTCGGTTGCAAAAAGCCTCTTGTTTGAAGGATTTGGCGAACCGCTTTATAGACCTGCCCGTCCAAACAGCGACGAATGCCGGAAACTCGTTATGACGCTTCATTTCGCACAGCCGAGTGCACTACTTAGCGGGATAGACGCAAGGACTGTTGGCGCATTGATAGCGTCGTCATGCGACCTTGCTCTGATCGTTGACGAGAGCGACGTCGTTCGGGACGTGGCTTGCACAGCCGAAACGCTCGCCGCGCTGAATATCACGGGCTGGAGAGACGCGCCGGTCAACGACGTCATCGTGCCGGACAGTCGGCGCATTCTCAGCACGATGCTGGCGGCTGCTCGATCGGGGACGGAAGGGGCACATGGTGAAATTTCGCATGCCTCACCGACGGGTGAACGCGTGATCGTACGGTATTCCGCGCACCCCTCTGGCGCGGGCGCCGGCGTCGTGCTTCTGGGGCGTGACCTGACGCCTCTGGCGGATCTGACGAACCGCCTTGAAACGGCCGAGCTCTCTTTGAAGGCCGATGACGAACGGCAAAGCCGGTCCGAAGCTCGCTATCAGATGTTGTTTGAGATCGCTTCGGAAGCGTTCCTGATCGTCGATGGGGCGACGTTGCGGATACAGGAAGCGAACCTCAGGGCCGCCGATCTGTTTGAAACGAACGCGCAGGCAATGCCCGGCCAGGACTTTGCCTCCTTGTTCGCACAGGCGGACCGCGATCCGGTCACCAAGGCGCTCGAACAAGTCCTGCGCCTCGAGCAATCCGTGGGGCTGTCGGCAATGCCCAGCGCGCGCCTTGACCCCGTAGACATGACGATCAGCCGGCGCAACGGCAAAGACGACGAAATCCTTCTCGTCGTCTTCGCCTCCGACAATCAGGCCGCGCCGAACATGCAATCCGTCGAACAGTTCGTTTCAATGGTCGGCAAGGTGCCGCTGAAGACGCTCGTGCGCGAAAACAAAGACGCCATTGAGAGGAGTTGCATCGAGGCGGCACTTAAACTGACGGGCAACAATCGTGCCCGTACCGCTAAGGTTCTGGGTCTCAGCCGGCAGGCTCTTTACCTAAAGATGCGGCGTTTTGGTCTGGTGACGGCGGAGGACGACGCGGCAGAGCCAGACGCAGCGGAATCCGCCTAGCTAAGGGGCTTCCGCAGCCATCAGTCGAGCGGCATCGGGGATTTGCCCTGCTTTCGCTCCCGGTGGGCGATGTAGATTGTACTGGCGAAAATCACTGTTCCGCCGATCCAGGTCCAAAGATCGGGAACCTCGGCAAATAGCAGGAACCCGGCAAGGCTTGCCCACGTAAGCTTCAAGAAATCGAAGGGCAGGACGACGGTCGTGTCCGCCAGCGAAAACGCCGCCGCAATGCAATATTGCATAGCGCTCCCAAGGATACCCACGAGGATCAGCAGAAGCCATTGCTCGCCGGTCGGCCATTGCCAGACGAGGATGGCCGGAATCAACGCAAACAGGCCGACGGAAATGGCTGCCCAGGCGGTGATCGACAACACGCTTTCAGTCCTTGTCAGCTGTTTGATCGTGATCATCGCGCCGGCCCAGGCCACACTTGACCCAACGGCCAGCAAGGCACCGAAATCCATTCCGTCCATACCCGGCCGTAGAATGATGATTGTTCCGAGGAAGCCGACAAGAAGGCTGGACGCGCGTCGCAGGCCGACGGTCTCGCCGAGTATCAACATCGCCAGCAGCGTGGCGAAGAGCGGCGCGGTGAAACCAAGCGCTGAAACGGTTGCCAGAGGCGTCAGACCCAGCGCGACGAAGAACGCCAGCATACCGGCAGCGTTCAATGCGCCGCGAAGAGCGTGAAGCCCCAGGCGGTTGGTGCGCAGGACGCGTATCCCACCGCCTCGCCAGAGGAGCGGCATCAGAACGAACAGGCCGACAAGGCATCTGAAGAAGCCGATCTCGAAAGCGTGCAGGTCATCGGACAGTCGCTTGATGACCGAGATCATGGCCGTGTTGAGGATGCCGGTGGCGACCATGAACATGATCGCCCTGACGGGATCTGCGCCCGGTTTTGCCGCACCGACCTCAGGAACTGCCGGCACCTGTTCCGCTCCCCAGCTTGGGCGCTTGCCAGGACCCCGTCCAAAGCGAGCTCAGGTTCTGCAGCGTGCCGCTCCGTCTTGGTGCGATGAACAAGGGCTTTGTGCCTTTTCGGAATGTCGGGCCGCCGGCGCCTGTCGGCGCGTCAACAGCATTCAAAATTGAGAAATGGGATGTTATAATGTGATACGCCGACAACAAAAGGGGGCAGACATGGCCAATGCGCGCGAGATTTTCGCCATCAACACCTATTCGTACACGTTCGACATGAGCGCTGAGGCATGCCTGGCCCATCTTGCTGACCGCGGCTATCGCGCGTTCGAAATCATGCTCTATCCCGGCCATTTATGGCCGACCGAGCTCAATACGGCGGCCAGGAAATCGATCCGCGCCTTGGTGGAGAGCCGCGACCTGCGGATTGTCACTTTGAACATGCCGAATGTTGACATCAACATCGCCGGAGCCACGCAGGAGATGCGTGATTATTCCGTTGGCGTTCTCAGTCGTGGCGCGGAGCTGGCGGGGGACATCGGCGTGGAGAACATGATCATGGGGCCGGGCAAGCCCAATCCGCTTTTTCCGGCGCCGAAGGATCGACTCGCCGGCTACTTTTTCTCCGCGCTCGACACAGTTCTGCCGATCGCCGAAAAGGGCGGCGTCAGCATCCTCGCGGAAAACATGACAATTGCCTACGCGCCCGATGCGGACAGCCTGATGGACGAGCTCACTCGCTACGGCAATGACGACATCGGCGTATGCTACGACATCGCAAACGGGCATTTCATCGGTGAGAATCCAGTCGACGGCCTTCGTCGCGTCAAGGATCGACTGAAGCTGGTGCACATCTCCGACACGAACCAGAAGGTCTACAAGCACGATCCGGTCGGCTATGGCGACGTCCCCTTTGCCGAGATACCGCCTGTGCTGAAGGAAATCGGCTATCGGGAGATGCCGATGCTTGAGGTGATCTTCGCCGCGGATGACCCCGATCCCGTCGACAGCGCAGAAAAGCTGATTGAAATGGGTTGGACCTACCCCGCCGCGTAGCTGCGGGGTGGCTTGTTGGAGCACGCTAGGGAGCGGGAGCCGCCGTCTTGCGAACCTCGGCAGCCTGCTGATCGTACGCACGAAATCCGATCATACTTGACAGCGTGACCATGTTGACACCGCGCTGAACCCAATCGTTCGCCATCTCGACCGAGATGGCCACTGACCCCACCGGTATGTCGTGCTTCGCGGCGGTGGCGACGACTTTGTCGACCGCTTTCATGACGTCGGGATGGCTGACCTGTCCGGGAAGTCCCATGGACGTCGACAGATCGTTCGTGCCGATGAAGGCTATATCGAACACGCCATGCGCGAGGAGGGCCTCCACGTTTTCGACCGCGCGCACGGTCTCGATCTGGCCGATCATCAGGGTGTCCTCGTTGCCCCAGGTCATGAAGTCGGCCATCGGCAGGAAACCGTAGGCGCCAGCCCGGGTGTTGGGTGCTACGCCGCGCCGTCCCGTTGGTGCGAAGCGCATGGCGTCACGGACGATGTCGAGCTGCTCAACCGTCTCTACCATCGGCACCATGATTCCCGCCGCGCCACAATCGAGCATGGCCGAAATCATGTCCGGCCGGTTCGTCGGTACGCGCACGAAGCTGTTCGTGCCGGCCGCGTCGGCGGCGCGCAACAGGGTTTCGGCTGTTTCGATGCTTGCCGGCCCGTGCTCGGTATCGATGATGATGTAGTCCAGCGTCGAATGTCCCAGCGCTTCGACGAAGCCGGGCGATGGCAGCGCGGAGAAACAGCCGAGCTGCGGACGTCCCGCCTTGAGGTGGTCGCGGAACGCTTTCAGGCGCTGGCGTTTCTGCTGGATGGTTTCGCTCACGACACCCCTCCTAGGTCTTGATCGCGTATCGTCGTCTTAAGCAATGCGTGCACCGCCGCTGACATCAATGCTGGCCCCGGTGATAAAGCCGGCCTGATCGCTGGCGAGAAATCCGACCGCAGCCGCTACGTCCTCCGGCCGGCCCATCCGACCGATCGGAATGGCGCTTGTACGGGCCGCGCGCTGCTCCTCAGTCAGTGTGGCGTCGAGTCGTTCGGTCAGGATGGTCGCCGGGGCGACGTCGTTGACCGTGATCCCGAAAGGCGAAAGCTGGCGGGTGAGGCTGCGCGTCAGTCCTTGCAACGCCGCCTTGCTGGCCGAGAAGTGCACGCCTGAGACCTTGCCGCCGCGTTTGCCGCAATCGGAGGACACGTTGATGATGCGTCCGTAGCGGCGGTCGCGCATCGTTGATGCCACGGCGCGTGCGCACAGAAACGCCCCGGTCGTGTTAACCCGAACGAGACGCTCGAAATCGGCTTCAGTGGTCTCGAAGATCGGGACGAAATGGTTGATGCCGGCATTGTTGACCAGGATGTCAACCGGGCCGAAGGCGTCGGTCAGTTCCGAAACGAAGCGTTCCACGTCGTTCTCGTTGCCGACATCGCCCTGCAGGACGCGCGCTCGACCGCCGGACGCTTCGATGGTCGCGACAACCTCCTCAGCGGCACTGACGGATTTGTGGCAATGCACGCCCACCGCCGCCCCCTCAGCGCCGAGCAGGGTCGCAATCGCCGGTCCGATGCCGCGTGAGCTGCCTGTCACCAGCGCTGTCTTTCCGGCCAGTTGTTTGTGTGTGCCTGAGTTCATGATTGCTCTCCTGGCTTGGACGCGCTCAAAGCAGGATCGCCCCGCCGCTGACATCGATGCTTGTGCCGTTGACGTGCGAGGCTTCGTCGGAGGCGAGAAATGCGATAGCTGCACCGATATCGGCAGGCGACCCGAAGCGGCCGCGCGGCACGCCGGCGAGGATCGAGTCAAGGCGCTCTCGGCTGCGGCCTTCCCATCGTTCGACCGGGATGTCCATCGGACACACGTCGTTGACCGTGATGTTCATCGACGCGAGCTGCCTTGCGAGGCCCATCATCAGACCAAGAACGCCGGCCTTGGAGGAGCTGTAATGCGGCCCCGTCGCTTGGCCGCCCTTCTTGCCGGCGTCCGACGAAATCGTGATGATCCGTCCCCATCCGGCCTCCAGCATGTGTGGGATGGCTGCCTTGGCGCAGAGAAAGGTGCCCTTGAGCACGACATCGAACATCCGGTTCCACTGCTCAAGCGTCAACTCGAACAAGGTCGCGTTCTCAGAATATGCGGCGTTGGCGACGACGATATGGCAGCCGCCAAGCTCAGCCACCACGTTGGCAACCATGGCATCGACCGCAGCCTTGTCGGCGACGTCCGCGCGGATAGCGATCGCCCGCCCGCCCATGTCCGTGATCATCCCAGCGACGGCCTCAGCGCCGGTCTGGTTGCGCGAGTAGTTGACGGCGACTGCGGCACCCGATTGGGCGAGCCTCAGTGCGGTCGCCCTGCCAAGCCCGCTCGCGGCGCCGGTGACCAGCGCCACGCGGCCGCTCAGCGTGCTGTCGATCCTGTCCATATCGGCTCTCCCGGTGGGCGGCACTCAATAGGCCGTGCCGCGTCTGAGGCGCTTGTCGAAATAGTTGGTCAGATAGACCAGTGGCAGGCAGATCACGGCGTAAATCACCGAAACGACGAGAAACGCCGACATGAAATCATACGTCATCGTGCCGATGAGCTGCGCCGTTCGGAACAATTCGGCGAAGGCAACCGTTCCGGCCATCGCCGTACTCTTCAGGATATCGGTGAACTGGTTCATCGTTGGCGGCAGCACGATGCGAACGATCTGCCGCATGACGATGCGGCGAAAGACCTGAGCGGGCCGCATTCCGAGCGAGCGGGCCGCCTCTAACTGCCCTGCATCGATGGCCTTGATGCCGGCGCGAAAGATCTCGGTCTGATACGTCGTGTAGGAGAGGGTGAAGGCGATGAACACCGCCGCCGCGGGGGTCACGAGGATCGGGTACCCCGGGAGAGTCGGCAGGCCGAAATACACAAGCCACAGCAGAACCAGCAAAGGAATGCTGCGGAACACATCGACATAGATGGCGATCGCGCCACGCAGCAGCTTCAAATGGGACGTGCTGGCGACTCCAAGCAGCAATCCAAAGACCACGCTCGACACCATGCAGGCCGCCGTGGCCAGCAACGTGTTGCGAAGTCCGAGAAGCAGATCGTCTCTGAACTCCCAGGTAAGATTGAGTGTGTCGAACACGTGGCGGTCCCGTTTCTAAAACGCGTCCCCAGGCACTTCACTTCTCACCAACCGCGTCCGCGCGTTTGGGCCCCCGCGCTGAGCAATGGACGAGCCAGCGCGGAGGCCAAGCTTTCAGCTTGCTAGTTGGTCTCAAGAATCTCCGGATCGACGCCGAAGCTCTTGGCGATTTCCGCCATGCTGCCATCGGCTTTCATCCGGCCGAGAATACCGTTCACGAACTCAAGCAGCTCTGTGTCCTCGAAGCGGATCGGGTAGCCATTGTCGAGGCGCGGCGAATCGAAGTTCTGGTGAATATTGATCTTCTCGGCGACGTCCGGGTTCAAATGAGCGAAGAACTCGACAATCGGCTTATCCCAGAACGTCACGTCGATGCGGCCGAGGGCCAGGTCACGGATCGCGTCCTGCTTGTTCTCGTAGAACTGGATCTCCGCGGTCGGAATGCCGGCATCGCGGATGATCTTGACAAAGGCCGCGTTGGTCTGTTCGCCGACCTTGATGTTACCGGCCTTGAAGTCTTCCACGACTTCCTCGACGTTCTTGTAGTCGCGCCCGTCGCCGGCCCGCGAAATCGCGGTGAAGCCGAACGAGTAGGTGACGTCGGAGAAGTTGAACTTCTCTAGCCGCTCCGGTCGGATCAGCGTCGCGGTCATGACGATATCGGAGCGTCCGGACAAGAGATGCTCGAACGTTGCGGAGAACGGCATCTGGATGAGCTCAAGCTCAACGCCTAGCTCTTTGGCAAAGATGCGGGCCATCTCGACGTTGATGCCGATTAGCTCATTCGTTTCTGGATGCTTGTAATTGAAGCCGAGCGCCGTCGGCGTGAGCGCAACGTTGAGCACGCCCGCATCCTTGATGCGCTGGACGGCATCGTCGTCAGCGTGGGCCGGTGCAGCGACCACGCCTATGGCCAGCGCCGCCGAGAAAAGCAGTGAGAGACAGTGTTTCTTGATAGTCATGCTCCATCCTCCATTTGATTGTTAGCGCGACGTTACAGAATCTTGCTAATAAAAGCGGAAGTTCGTTCTGTTTTCGGGCTGTCGAATATCTCGTTTGACCTCCCTTCTTCTACAATCTCGCCCTCATCCATCATGATGACGCGGTCAGCGGCTTCGCGTGCGAACCCCATCTCATGCGTCACCACGACCATCGTCGTGCCGGAACGGGCGAGTTCCTTCATGACCTCCAGCACCTCGCCGACCATTTCGGGGTCGAGAGCCGAGGTCACCTCGTCGAACAGCATCACCTTCGGATCCATCGCCAGGGCGCGGGCGATCGCCACGCGCTGCTGCTGACCGCCGGACAATTCGTGCGGGTAGGAATTGGCCTTTGCTTCAAGGCCGACGCGGTCCAGCAATTCTTCGGCGCGCTTGACTGCTTCAGCCTTCGGCTGCCCGCGGACCAGGCACGGTGCCTCGATGATGTTTTCAAGCGCGGTCAGGTGGGTGAACAGGTTGATCCGCTGAAACACGAAACCGATCGATTGGCGGATCTTGTAAATGTTCTCCTTGGGATCCTTGAGGTCGCGACCGTCGATCTCGACGCTCCCTTCGTCGTACTCTTCGAGCCGGTTGAGGCAGCGCAGGAAGGTCGTCTTGCCCGAACCGCTTGGGCCGATGACCACCAGGCATTCGCCGCGTGGGACATCGAGCGTGACGTCGCGCAACACGGCGTGGCTGCCGAAACGCTTGGTGAGGTTGCGCACCTGGATCATTGCGGGCTCACCCGGTGCTCGAGCGCCCGCGCCGCCCGCGAAATCGGATAGGTCATGCACAGATAGATCAGGGCGATGAGGCCGTAGATGATGAAGAACTCACCGCTCGACAGCGCTAAGTTGGAGCCGGTCCTGAGAAGCTCGGGCAGGGCGATGACGGCGACCTGCGCCGTGCCCTTAAGTGTGCTGGCGAACAAGCTGGTGGTGGGCGGAAGGATCACCTTGAGCGCCTGGCGGATGGTGATCCGCCGCAGAACGGTGACCGGCGGCATTCCGAGCGCAACGCCTGCCTCAACCTGGCCACGATCAATCGACTGCAGACCGCCGCGTATGATCTCCGCCTCGTATGCCGCGTAGTGCAGCACAAGGCCGAGCACGCCGGCCCAGAACACCGGCAGGCTGATGCCGAAATGCGGCAGCGAGTAATAGATCAGGAAGAGCTGGACGAGCAGGGGAATGGCGCGGGCGAGATCAATGTAGATCGACGCGATGAACCGAACGATCCACCAGGGCGAGACCTTGCCCAGGCTCGCCAGAAGTCCCACGGCGAGAATCCCGATAACGCACGCCGCCATCAATTGTAGCGTAACGAGGGCGCCGTTCAAAAGATGCGGTAGAATGACGAGCACATAGTCCATCGCTCAATGGACCCCTTTGAACTCGCCATTGAGCAATTCGGCGACGCGGCGCGCGCCTTCCTCAACGTCTTCCAGCGACGAGCAGAAGGACATTCTCATGTGCCGCTCGTAGCCTGTGCCGAACACCTTGCCTGGAACCGCTGCAACATGAGCTTCACGCAAAAGCCGCAGAGAGATTTCGTCAGAGTCCGGACCGTCTTCAGACAACGCCGGAAACGAGTAGAACGTGCCCTGTGGCCGCATCACGGTCAGCTTGTCGGTTTGCGCCAAGCCCGCGCAAAGTGCGTCGCGGCGCTGCGTATAATGCGCGACCATCTCGGCCACGCTGTTGCCCGGATTAACAAGCGCCTCGCGGGCGCCGGCCTGGGCGAATGCGCACGCGGATGCAACGAGGTTCTGGTGTACCCGCAATAGAGCCTTGATGGTCTCGGCGGGCCCGGCCATGTAGCCCACGCGCCAGCCGGTCATCGAGAATGCCTTGCCGAGTCCGTTGATCGACAGCGTGCGCTCGGCCATGCCCGGCAGCGTTGCGAAAGAAACGCTGGACGTGGAATCGTAGACAATCTGCTCATAGATTTCGTCAGACACGACCGCTAGGTCCGCGTCCTCCGCGATCCGCGCGATCTCCTGAAGAAGCTCCTTCGGATAGACGGCCCCGGTCGGATTGTTCGGCGAGTTGAGGACGATCATCCGCGTGCGCGGCGTCACCGCCTTGCGTATGTCGTCGGGGTCAGGTTGGAAACCGTTCTCGATTCGAGTGGATATCTCGACCGGAACGGCGCCAGCTAATTCGGCGGCGGCCGCGTAAGTCGTCCATGCCGGCGTGAAGTAGATCATCTCGTCGCCCGGCTCCAGAAGGCCAAGGCAGGCAACGCATACCGCCTCGCAAGCGCCCGCCGTCGCCATGATCTCCGTCATCGGGTCGTAATGAAGGTCGTTCTGTGCCTTGAGCTTTTCGGCGATTGCCTCGCGGAGCGGGATCGTCCCGGCATTCAGCGTGTAGTGGACTTGGCCGTTGTCGAGCGCGCTCTTGGCGGCCTTCTTGATATGCGGCGGCGTGTCGAAGTCCGGCCGGCCGATCGCGAAATTGATGACCCGCGTTCCTTCGCGCCCGAGCCGCTCCACCTCATCCAACAGCAAGCGAATACCGGAGGGCTTGATGCGTTCCACGCGCGAGGCCAACCGGAGCGCACTCATCGCGCCAGTCCGTCGAAACGAGATGGCCTGCGTGCGTATCCCTGACGCCCCACATCGGCTCGCCCCATACCGCCATGACCGGTGCGCGGTGAACGCCCCAACCTCCGAAGCAGACGGTCCACCATCAAATCACCGTCCTCCAAATTCGTGACGATTGCGCATTGAGCAGAATGGTCCAGCATGGCTGTCCATCATGGCGACATTGAGTTTTGCAATGACAGATCAGATTGTCAATCGGGCCCGTGTGGGGCGGATATGATCAACAATCATGCGGTCAAGGGCGCTTTGATTGGTGTGAGAAGGGCAGCAAGCCGAATCGACAGGTGGGCTGAGTGTTGACCAATCGCATATCGTGAGAATAGATATTACAATGCTGTATCCGCATGCCGCGGCCCAAGGGCGTAAGATCGAAGATGCCCAACCAGCAGTAGCTAGAGAGGACGTGCTTGATGGACGCGAATGCGCATGAACGCCTCACGGGCGCAGAGATCATTGTCGAGTATCTTTGCCGCGAAGACATCACCCATCTGTTCGGTGTCTGCGGCCACGGCAATGTTGGCTTTCTCGATGCTGCCTATCAGGCGTCGAACCGCATCAAGACGGTCTCGCTGCATCACGAGCAATCTGCGGGCTATATGGCGGACGCCTACTTCAAGGTGAAGCATGCGCCGGCGGCGACGTTCACGTCCTGCGGGCCGGGCTCGGCCAATTTGGTGATCTCGCTTGCGGCGGCGATGATGGACTCGTCAGCCTTCCTGGCCATCACGGCAAATGTGCCCACCAGCCAATTCAACCGCGGCCCTTTCCAGGAGACCGGCATTCTGCACCAGGGCGATTTTCCCTCGGTGATCCGGCCCTATGTGAAGCGTAGTTTTCAACCGACTCGCGTCGACATGGTGCCTTTGGCGATGCGTCAGGCCTGCCAATTCATGCGCGACGGCCGTCCTGGCCCCGTCAATGTCGATGTGCCGCTTAATCTGTTCGTCGAGAGCGAGGATGTGACGCTGGCGCCGCTGCAGCACAGGCTCCGACCGTGCGCGCCCGGATCGCCCCAAGAGGTGCAAGCCGCAGTCGACATGCTGCTTTCCGCCGAGCGACCGGTGATTGTCGCCGGCCAGGGCGCCATCCTCAGCGAAGCTTCCGCCGCGCTCGCCGCCTTCGCCGAAAAGGCCGGGATTCCTGTCGTCACCAGTCCCAACGGCAAGGGGTCCATCAACGAACGCCACCCTCTCGCCTACGGCGTTATTGGGCGCAACGGAACATACGCCGCCAACGATGCCAGCTGTCATGCCGACGTTATCCTGGCGCTAGGGTTTTCGTTCGACGACCGCGCCACAAGCGGTTGGCTGCAGGGCTACACGTTCTCCATTCCGCCCTCCAAGCTGATCCATGTCGACATCGACATTCGCGAGATTGGCCGCAACTATCCCTCCGACCTGGGGATTGTCGCTGACGCGCGCGCCTTCCTGGAGGCGGCATGCGAACGGGTTGGCCAGGTGGGTGGCCGCGATCCTGCGCGCATCGCAGGCTGGATTGATCGGCTCAACCACGGTCGCACCACCTGGAAGTCGTTTCAGGAGCGCTTCGTGAATTCCGACCAGGTCCCACTTCGGCCCGAACGGTTGATGCACGCTCTGTCGCGTGCCCTGCCTGAAGATGCGATCATCGCGTCCGATGTCGGGGTCCATCATAACTGGGTTATCCAGCTATGGGAGACGCTGCGTCCACGGCAATTGCTGCAAAGCTGGGGCTTCGCGGCCATGGGCTACGCGACGTCAGGCATCCTTGGTGCTAAACTCGCAGCGCCAGACCGCCCGTGTGTTGCGGTGGCTGGCGATGGCTCGTTTCTGATGACGCCACATATCCTGGCGACGGCCAAGGAGTACGAAATTCCAGCTGTCTGGGTGGTGTGGAACAATTTCGGCTACGGCTCGATCCGCGACTTGCAACACGGTTTGTTCGGTGGCCGGGAGCTGGCCACAAGCTTCATGAACGACCGGACCGGCGAGCTCTACAGCCCTGATTTCTGCACGATAGCGAAAGCGTTTGGCGTCGATTCGATAAAGATCACCGCCGCCGACCAAGTCGAGGATGCGTTAAAAGAGGCGGTTGATGCGAACCGGCCCTATCTAATCGAAGTGCCGGTCGACCGCGACATCCGTCCGGTCGGGACCGGAAGTTGGGAGTTGCCTCCGATTCCGCATTCAGAGCCAGACTATCTTGAGGCGCTCGCTGCAGAGGGGTTCAAGCTCTGACTGGAGAGGGCAACGGATCTCAGTCGGCGCTAAACGTACACGCCGGCCGCTCGTCACGCCCGGGCACGGATGCGCCGACCTATCCCGCCACGACCTTTGTGCCCGGTGCTGGCGAGCCGCTGGGCTTGGAGCCGTTCGAGGGCGAGGCGAGGGCCGACCTTGCGATCATCGGCGGAGGGATTTGCGGCTCCTCGCTTGCACTGCATGCAGCGGAGGCGGGACTGAACGTCGTTTTGCTGGAAGCAAAAACGATCGGCTGGGGCGCCTCGGGTCGCAATTCCGGGCACTTGCCGGCGGCCTCCAAGCACACGCCGCAGAAGATGGTGGAAATGTACGGTGCGGGGCGCGGTGAGCGGCTCAACGCGTTGATTGCGCGCGGGCCGGCCATCGTATTCGATTTGGCCAAGCGCCACGAAATGAGCGCCACTGCCGAGCCAACAGGAACATTGAGCGCCGCCCACACGCCTCGGGCGCTAAGGGCGTTGGAGGAGCAAGCCGCGTTCCTGGCCGCGCATCAATTTCCCGTCGAGCTACTCGATAGAAAGGCGGCGGCTGAGGCTATCGGCAGCGACTTCTACTTCGGCGCGCTCCTTGATCGTCGCGGCGGTGCAATCAATCCGCTTGCCTATGTCCGCGGGCTCGCCCGAGCAGCCCGGCGCGCTGGCGCAGGGGTTCACGAATGGTCGCGTGCAACGAAGCTTGAACGCGACAACAAAGCTTGGCTGGTCGGCACGGAGCGTGGCCGGCTCCGCGCTGAAGCCGTTGCGCTGTGCACGAATGCCTACACGGATGCTCTGTGGCCAGGGCTCACCCAAAGCATCATTCCCGTCAGGCTTCAGCAATATGTCACCTCGCCATTACCCGAGCCGCTTCGCCGGAAAATCCTGCCTGGACGTCAAGCGTTCACCGACAGTCGGCGGATGATCATCGGCGCGCGAATGCACAAGGACGGCCGATTTCAGTTCAACGGGCGCGGGCCCGGCTTTGGCGCGGAGGGAGACCTCGCCTGGCGGGAGGCGCTGGGCCGCATGACCGAGATCTGGCCGGAGCTGGCCGACGCCAAGCAGGAAAGCGCCTGGACGGGCTGGGTCGCGATGAACCGGGAAAAGTCCTGGAAGGTCCACAATCCGGCGCCAGGGCTCTACGCCGCGCTTGGCTGTAACGGAAGGGGGATCGTTATCGCCACGTTGATCGGGCAGGAGCTCGCCCGACTTCTAAGCGGCGCGGACGCCGCGGAGGTCGCGTTGCCGTTGGCCGACCTCAAACCGATTCCGCTGCACGCCGTGCATCGACCAATCGTTCGCTCCATCGTCGGCTACTATAAGCTGCGGGATGCGGTCGAGCTAAAGGCCACCGCACGGCCGCGGGCAGGTGCCTGAGGGCCGCGCAGACGACATTGCCCTGCAACCAATGGGCAATGACGTCGCGGTTGCTCCGGCAGCCAGAAACGCCGATAAATCGAGGTTATGCGGCGCGAAGGCGCATTGGAAGGGAAGCACTATGGATGGGACCGAGCCGATGGCGGCCGACCGGACGCCGCAATCCCAGGACAAGCGAGCGCGCTCGGGCGTACAGTCGCTGGATCGCGCCTTTTCGATTCTTGAGGTGGTTGCGTCGCATCCTGCGGGAATTTCGCTGGGGCAGCTCAGCACCGAGGTGGCGCTGCACAACTCCACCGCCCATCACCTGGCGCGTACGATGGTCGGTCTCGGCTATCTCCGTCAGCGCGCCGACAACAAGCGTTATCAGATCGGCCGCAAAATCTTCGCGCTCGCTGCCGGACTTCGCAACGATATCGACTTTGTTGAAATCGCCGAGCCGATTCTCGCCGACCTATCGGCGAAGACCGGCGAGAGCAGCCATCTCGCCATCTACGCGGGCAACGAGGTCGTCGTCGTCGCGCGGTCGGCCGGGACGGGCGCTTTCCAGCTTCGCGAAGCCCCGGGGGGGATTCGGCCCGGCCATGCCACGGCCCTTGGCAAGGTGTTGCTCGCCGGGGTCGATGAGGAGACCCGCAGCACCTATCTCGACAGCCACGGGCTTCCACCGCTGACCGACCGCACGATCGTCGACCGCGACCGGCTACTGGCGGAGATCAACGAGGTCCAACGCACGCGCATTGCCTACGATGACGGCGAGTTCAATGCGGAGGTCCGCTGTGTCGCAGTCCCGGTTCTGGATTTTACGGGACGAACGGTCGCCGCTCTCGGCCTGTCGGGTCCCGCGTGGCGGCTAACGTTGCAGGCGCTGCACCGGATCACGGAGACCGTCCAGGCGGCGGCCACCGATTTGTCGAACGAACTCGGCGGTACGTTGAGCGATTGACCGGCGGCGACGCCGCAGCGTTCGCCGCTACCTGCCTCTAATCATCCGTCGGCGGCGCGGTGATAACCAGAAAGACGAGTTCGCCGAGCCCGGTATTGTAGAAAGCATGCTCGATGCCGGGCTGGATGAAGATCACATCATGACGGCGGACGACACGCGTTTCGTCGCCGTATTCGAACAGGCCTTCCCCATCGAGCACGTGATAGATTTGCTCCTGCACGGCGTGCACATGCCGCTCGACATAGGCCTTCGGTTCATACGAGGAGATTCGGTAGTCGATGTGGCGAGCACCAAGCTCTTCGGCGTCGACCAGGGGCTTTGAAAGGGCGCCACCGTGGTGGCCCGGATATTCCTTCCAGTGCACCTCGGTTATGTTTCGTATTGTCGCTTTCGGGCCGCCGGCCATGGCATCTCTCCTGAGTTTCTGGTGTCGGCCCGGCACCGTAGCGCTACGATGCCAATGTCATCGCTTCCCGGCCGTCGATGGAACGCTCATCGCGCTAGAGGTTGAACAGCACAAGGCGCTCCTCAGTCATGTCCCGGATGGCGTAGCGCGGCCCCTCGCGGCCGATTCCGCTGTTCTTGACGCCGCCATAGGCAAGTTGATCGGTGCGCCAGGTCGACGTCCCGTTGATGATGACGCCGCCGGTCCTAATGGTGCGCGCCGCGTGGATGGCTGTCGCCACAGATTGCGTGAAGATGCCGGTCTGCAGCCCGTAGGGACTGTCGCTGATCATGCGGAACACGGCTTCGAGATCGTCAAAGGGCTGCACCGACACCAGCGGCCCGAAGACCTCCTCGCAAACGACGCTCATGTCTCCGGTGACATCGCTGAGCACCGCCGGTGTCACCTGCGCGCCGGTGCGTTCACCGCCCGTCCGAAGGCTCGCCCCGGCGCCTACGGCGTCCTTTATCCAGGACTCGACCCGTCGCGCGGCGGCTTCGTCGATCAGCGTCCCCACATCCGTTTCCGGATCAAGCGGATCGCCCACCTTAAGCGCTTCGACCTCGGCGACGAGGCGGTCGGTGAAGCGGTCAACGATTGTTCGATGGGCATAAACGTTCTGCACGGAGATGCAGCTCTGGCCAGCGAGACGCATGGCGTTGCGCGCGCAGATGGGGGCGGCGGCTTCGATATCGGCGTCGTCGCACAGGATGGTAGCGCCGGTGCCGCCAAGCTCAAGCGCAACGCGCTTCAGTCCTGATGCGGCCTTGATCTCCGCGCCGACCTGTGTGGAGCCGGTGAACGTGACGAAATCGACCCGAGGGTCCCGAACGAGCGCCGGGCCGACTTTGTTGCCGTAGACGACGTTCAGTACGCCCGGCGGCGTTCCTGCGTCGACGAACAGCTCAACGAGCTTATGCACCGTCAGCGGCGTCTGCGGCGGCGGTTTGAGCACGATTGCGTTGCCTGCCGCGATTGCCGGAGCGATCTTGTGGGCGGCCAGATTGAAAGGCGCGTTGAACGGTGTGATCGCGCCAACAACACCGACCGGAAAGCGCAGCATCATCGCGATCCTGCCGGCGCCCATCGCGGTCCCGTCAAGCGGCACATGCTCACCTTCGATGCGGATCGCTTCTTCGGCTGAAAGCGAGATCGTGTCTTGCGAGCGGAGAATCTCCGCGCGGGAATCCTTGATGGCTTTCCCCGATTCGCGCGTCATGATTTCGGCGATCGCGTCGGCGCGCTCCAGCAGCAGCACGTTGACGCGGCGCAGAAGCGCGGCGCGCTCGTACGCCGGCATCGCCGCGATCACGCTCTTGGCGGCGACTGCAGCATCGAGCGCGTCGTTGAGGTCAGTCAGCGAGGATTCCGGCGCCTGCACGACGACGTCGCCGCGATAGGGGTCGGCAACGTCGAACGTCTCCGCAGCCTGCCGCCACTGCCCGCCGATCAGCATCGGCACTTCGGTCTGCGAGACCTCAGATGGCGCTTGAACTAGGGTGCTGTCCGACACAGCCTGACCTCCTTGGCCTCAGTCGTTTTGTGCGATCGGTTCGGTCCGAACGAACGCGGCGCCAAACTTCGCCGGTACGCGCCGTGGACCAACGTCCATGGACAGGCTAGTTTCCGAGATTGTAGGATGTCAATTGACAATGTGGATTGTCGAGGGCCGGCGTTCCAGCGTGGAGGCGAGCAGGATGCACCGGGACGCGAAGGCGGTTTTAGCGATCTGGCATGATTTGGTGCCGGAAGAACGGGAGAGTTCGCTCGACTGGTACGATCGCGAGCATCATGCCGAGCGGATCGATCTACCGGGGTTCTTGAGTGCCCGGCGCTACATGGCGGTGGATGCAGAGCCGGAACTCTTCAACCGTTACGAAGTGACGGATATCGACGTCCTCGCCTCCGAAACCTATCTCGCCTGCGTCAACACGCCGACAGCGTGGAGCCGGCATTGCCAGCGAACAATCATCAACAATGTCCGCACGGTTTGTCGGATCGCCGCGCGCGCGGGCCGCTGTGAGGGCGGCGCCGTGGCATCCATTCGGTTCGGAACGGATCACGCGAAAACGGGCGGGGCGCTTGGCGAGGCGATGGTGTCGGACGAGTTCATCGCGCGAAGCGGTCTTCTCTCAGCCGAGCTCTGGATTGCCGACGGCGCGCGCACGACAATACCGACGGAAGAGAAGGTCCTGCGAAAGGTCGCGGACCGGATCGCCGCAATGACGATTGTCATCCATGCCTCACGTATGCCCGCCCTGCGGCAGGCTGTTGAGGCGGCGCTGTCGGCTTCACCGGAAGCACGGCGATACGCGGAGGTGGGCTATTACGCGCTCGCCTTTGCCATGAATGCGACGGCGCCGCGTGTGGCCGCTCCGGGTGCCGGGGAGCGGTCCTGATGCGCCTTGCTCTCTGCAACGAAGTGGTGCGCGAGCTTTCGATCGAAGCGCAGTGCGCCTTTGCGGCAAAGGTCGGATATGACGGGCTCGAACTCGCACCGTTCACACTCGGTCCTGACCCCGAGCAACTCCCGAACGAAACGATCGTTGCAACCCGGCAGGCCGCGGCAAACGAAGGCATTGTGATCACCGGCCTCCATTCGCTGCTATTTGTGCCGGCCGGGCTCTCCATCACCAGCGCCGATCCGGATGTGCGCGCCCGCACGATTTCCGAAATCCTCTCGCTCGTCAGATTGTGCGCCGAACTCGGCGGAACGTACCTCGTACACGGGTCGCCCGACCAACGCATGCTTACGCCCGGCGACGAATCTGAGGGGCGTAAGCGTGCTCTTGAGATGTTCGCCGTCGCGGCCCGCGCGGCGGAGGAAGTGGGGCTCGTCTATTGCCTCGAAGTGCTCTCACCGGAACAGACCAATTTCGTCAATTTGCTTGAAGACGCGGTTTCCATCGTATCGGAGATCGGCTCGCCCGCCTTCCGCACCATGATCGACTGCACCGCTGCGGGTGCATGCGAGACGGAGCCCATTCCGACGCTGCTTGCGCGCCACGTGCCGACAGGAATGGTCCGGCACATCCACTTCAACGATCCGAACCGGCGCGGTCCGGGCGAGGGTGCGCTGCGCTTCTCGCCGATCGTCGAATCCCTGGCCGCCCTGCATTATGACGGCTGGATCTCCGTGGAGCCGTTCATCTATGAACCCGACGGGCCGACTTGTGCCGCGCGCGCCGCCGGCTTCGTGCGTGGGCTTGAGGAAGCCCTTGCAAAAGAGTGAGCGTGCAGGCCAGTCGGTCGGAAGCGCATTCGCCCGTCGCCGCGGCTGCCACCAACTGAAGTCTTTCTGAACCGCGGGCTCAGCGCTGCTGCCTCGTTTTGATCATAGATGATCATAGCTGCCTCTCCTTGATTGCTTCTGATCGATAAATGCTGATTCTCGACGCTGTTGCCCAACAGAGCCTTGAATCGCTGTCAGATCGATCAACCAATGATCATCAAGGAGACAAAATGATCAAAGAGCAGCGTCAGCAGCGGATACTCTCCATTCTGCGCACCCAACACATGCTCTCCATCACAGAGTTGACGCGCGCCGTGCCGGACGTGTCGCAAGTCACGCTGCGCCGTGACATCGCCGAGCTGGCCGAAGCCGGAGCCTTGAAGCGCACCCGCGGCGGCGCGGTTCTGCCCGATGCCGAGGCTCTTAGTCGGTCGCCGTCAGCCCCACGCCCGGCCGACGGCGCCAGGCCTGCGGCAGGTGCGCTGACATCCATCGTGGACGGCGTTGACGCGATCGTGCTTCCGCCGATCGGAGGGCCGGGCGGCGCGGCGCTGCGCCGCCAGGTGCGCCGCCGGGGCCTGCCATTCCTCGCCGAATCCGCGCCGCAGGATGGCGGCGTCTACCTCGGTCCGGCCAATCGGGCCGCCGGGCGTGATCTGGGGCGCGTCGCCGGTCGCGACATTGAGGGCGATACGGCCACGATCTTGCTGATCGGCCTTGCCGACCTTCCCAATACGCGCGAGCGCTGCATCGGCTTTGAGGAGGGCGTGCGAGAGACCTTCGCCGGCGTCGTGCACGTCATCAGCGTCAACGGTCAGGGGAGCTACCGCTCGGCCCTGCGCGTGGCGCGTGAGGCGCTCGACACCAATCCCGAAATCGATGTGATCTTCGGCGTCAACGATCATTCGGCGATTGCCGGCCGGGACGCAGCCGCAGATGCGGGCGCGAAGGCTACGATCTATGCGACAGGCGGTGAACGCGCCGAATTCGTCGCCGAGGTCGCCAACTATCCGCAAATCCGCGCGATAGCCGCGTTCTTCCCCGAGGTCGTCGGGGCGGTCGCGATCGATGCGATCGCCGCAAATCTGTCCGGCCGCGATCTGCCCGATGCGCTGGTCACGCCGCATCGGATCATCGACCGGGACAATCTGGAGGGGACCTATGTCCTCACCGACGGTGAGTGGACCTTGCGCGAGGACGTTCGCGTCGCGCTGGTGAACGACTTGGCGCCGCCGAGCGCACCGTTGGCGCGGCGACCGCGCATCGGCTTCCTGCCGCATTATCCCGCCCATGATTGGTATCGCAACATGATCCAGGCCATGCAGGCGCGATGCCAGACGCTGAACTGCGAGTTGGTCATTGCGCCGCCGCATCAAGGCATCGCCGCGGAGATCTCGCGCCTGCGCCGCGACATCGCGCAAGCCGCCTGCGAACGGATTGGCCCGGGACGGACAATCATCATCGGCGAAGGGGAGGCGGGGCTCGCACTTGCCGCCAAATTGCGAGCAATCGCCTTCGACGATCCGCCAAAGGTTGCGGGGCTGACGATTATCACCAATTCGCTGGATGTGCTGGAACGTCTGCAAGACGCGCCCGGCATGCGGACGCTTTTGACAAGCGGCGAATACCAAAAGGGCGATCGCTGCCTGGTCGGGCCGAGCCTGGGCGCGCTGTTTGAGCGGCTGCGTGCGGATGCGGCGTTCCTGTCGGTCGGTGGAATATCGCCGAAATTCGGCATCTCCTCACCGGACGAGCGCCTGGCATTGGTCGGCAGCCGCTTCGTCGACGCTGCACGCCGCGTCATTGTCATGGCAGACCACATGCTGATCGGCGCCGACGCCAATCACCGTATCGCGCGCATCGAAGCCGTCGACGAGGTGATCACCGATGCCGATGCGTTGCCGGCCGACAGATTGGCGCTGCGCGGCCTGGGCATCGACGTGTGGATCGCCGGTGAAGCACGACCGGACGATTTCGCACCCAGGGCGGATGCCTTTGCGGCGGCCGCCCATCCATGATCGGAAAACATCCGTCTTCAAGGGAGGATTTGATGAGGACATCGTCTCTAGCTTCCGTCGCAGCCGGCGCCATGCTTCTCGCCGGAACGGCCATGGCCCAGGAGATCACGCTGCAATTCTGGGACAACCAGCAGACCGAGAGCGGCCTGTCGCAGTTCCAACAAGAGGCCGTCGATCGGTTCATGGCGGAGAACCCCGACATCAAGGTTGAGGTCACGACCATTCCCTATCCGGAATATCAGCAGCGCCTGTTGACCGCTGTTCAGGGCGGCAATGCACCCGACGTTGCAACGCTCGACCAGATCTGGGTCGGCGCCTTTGCGCAGGCCGGTGCAGTGGCCAATCTCGCCGGCATGGCCGATGCAGCGGGCATCTCCCGCGACCGGTTCTTCCCCGGCGCCTGGGACAGCGCCAATTTCAATGACGGCCTTTACGGCATCCCGTTCAATGTCGATGTCTGGCAGTTCTCTTTCTACAATCAGGACCTGCTCGACGAGGCCGGTGTCGATCCGCAAAGCCTGACCACGTTCGAAGGGCTTCGCGCGGCAGCAGAAGCGCTCACGGGTGACGGCCGGTTCGGTGTTGGCCTCTTCAGCCATCGCGGCGAAGACACGGTGGTCGTGGTCAATTCTTTCATCTTCTCAAATGGTGGTGCCGTGCTCGACGATAGTGGCGCTTGCGCGCTCAACCGAGCGCCGGCCGTCGAAGCGATGACCTATCTGCAGGACTTGGCCCAGTTTGCGCCGGAGGGCATCCTCAACGCCTCGTCGGGGTCCATGCGCGAATTGTTCCTCAACGGCTCGCTGGCCGTGGAGTTCTGGCCGGCGCTTGAGCAACCGACATTGCAGAAGAGCGACATCAACTGGGGCTTCGTCAATGGAACCGCGCCGGAGGGCATGACCCCGATCGGCACGTTCGGCGGTTGGAACCTGGCGATCTTTGAAAGCTCCGAGCACAAGGATGCGGCCTGGAAATTCATCGAGTTCATGGTACGCGAAGACGTCAACGGCGACGTGGTCGACCTGATCCCCGCCAACATCGCGGCGGCTGAAGCATTTCTCGCTGAGAACCGTGAAGGCCCGGAGCGCATCCTGGAGCAACTGAACAACGCCAAGCCGCGGCCGCTATCGGCACGTTATCTCGAAGTGGCCGACATCCAGCTGGACCTCTACCAGAGCGTCTTCTCCGGCGAGGATGTGCAGGCGTCCGCCGATACGGCCTGTGAGGCCATCGACGCGCTTAACTAAGTGCGTCCCAGCCTGCGGGGCCGGCCAGGCCGGCCGGTCCCGCCACCGGTGACGATTTGATGGCCACTTTCGCCGACCGCTGGCTGCTCTGGTTGTTTCTTGCGCCCGCAATCATCCTGCTGGCGCTCTTTATGTACTATCCGATGGTCGGCACGGTCATCGAGAGTTTTTACGAGACCTCCTTCATCAGCCCCGAGCCGCGGTTTGTCGGCTGGGCGGTCTACGAGAAGGTGGTTGCCAGCCGCGACTTCCCGGAAGTGGTCTGGAACTCGATTGTGTGGACGCTCGGCGTCGTCGTTTTGCAGAACGTGCTCGGTTTCTTCACCGCGCTCTTGCTCAATCAAGGCCTGCCGGCGCAGGGCATGCTGCGGGCGATCGTGCTTCTGCCCTTCGTGCTGCCGGGCGTGGTTGCCGCGATCCTGTGGCGCTTCATGTACGACCCGCAATTGGGGCTGATCAACTCAATCCTGATCCGGGCGGGGCTGCTTGAAAACAATGCCGCGTGGCTCGCCGACAGTTCAACGGCCATGGCTGCCGTGATCTTCGCTGCTTTGTGGAAGGGATTTCCGTTCTCCACGCTGATCTATCTGGCAGCGCTCCAGAATGTCGATCGCGAGCAGATCGAAGCCGCGACCATTGACGGCGCCGGGCCGATACGGCGTCTGCGCGACGTGGTCCTGCCGGCGATCCGCGATGTGGTTCTGGTCAATGTCGTGCTGACCACGATCCTGACGTTTAACTATTTCGATCTGGTCTGGGTGCTGACGCGCGGCGGGCCGCAAAATGCCACCCACATCTTCCCGACCAAGATCTTCGAGGCCGGTTTCGGCCAGTTCCGCTTCGGCGAAGCGGCGACCTATGGTGTGTTCTCGATCCTCGTTCTGGCTGTGCTCGTCAGCCTTTACGTCATCGCCCAGAAGGCGGCGGTGAATCGCCGGGGCACGGCATGAGGCGCACGGCATGATCGATACGCGCACCAACCGCTGGCTTCTGATCGCGCTGCAAATTCTGCTCGCGGCTTTCGTGCTGATTCCGTTCTTCTGGATGGTCTCCGTCAGTCTGAAGCCGGCCACGGAGCCATTCGCCATTCCCGCGCGTCTTTGGCCGGAGGCGCCGACTCTGGACAATTACATCACTGCGTTTCGACCGGAGTTCCGCACTTATTTCGTCAACTCGCTGGTCGTCTCGCTCTCCACGGTGTTCATCACCGTCACGCTCGGCCTCTTGGCGGCCTATGCTTTCAGCCGCGGCGCGCTACTGATCATCACCGCGTTGATGTCGGCTGTCGTGCTGGCGCAGATGTTCCCGCATTCGGCGATCATCATCCCAATCTACAAAATGATGCGCGCCGCCGACCTACTGAACACCTATTGGGCGCTGATCATCGCCTATGTGTCGGTCACGCTGCCCGTCGCGGTCTGGATGCTGCGCGGCTTCCTGGTCAAGCTGCCCGTGTCTCTGGAAGAGGCGGCTGCTATCGACGGCGCCGCGCCTTTCCGCATCTTTCGCGATATCGTCGTGCCGCTAGCGCGACCTGGGGTAATCGCCACAGCCGTCTATGTGCTGATCGTCACCTGGCAGGAATTCCTGTTCGCGCTGTCGTTCACGTCGACGCGTGACATGCGCACCTTGCCGGTCGGGCTCAACGACTTCATCGGTCAATACGGCATTCGCTACGGCGAGCTGATGGCGTCGTCCGTCATGGTGTCGGTGCCGGTCATCGCAGTCTTCTTTTTCCTGCAACGTTATTTCGTCGCCGGACTGACTGCCGGCGCCGTCAAGGAATAGCCCGTAGCATCGCGATCCGAGGGGAGATGAGCATGGAGTTCGAAGGCAAGGTTGCGGTGGTCACCGGCGCCGCCATGGGGATCGGGCGCGCCTGCGCGGCGATCTTCGCGCGCGGTGGCGCCAAGGTCGTCGTCGCCGACATCGACCGCGCAGCCGGTGCGAAGACGGCCGACGATCTTGGCGACAACGCGCTCTTCGTTGAGACCGACGTCAGCTCCTGGGACTCCATGCAGGCCATGACCGACGCCGCCATCGAGCGTTTCGGTGGCGTCGACGTTTTGGTCAATAATGCCGCGCGCGCGATCTCCGGTGTGGTCGACGAAATCGATGAGGAAAGCTGGAACACCGTTATCAGCACCAATTTGACGAGCGTTTGGCGCGGGATGCGGCTTTGCGTGCCGTCCATGCGCTCACGCGGTGGCGGCGCGATCGTCAACATGTCCTCCGTCCAGGGCCTGCGCGGCTTCAAGGGCTGGCCCGCTTATGCCGCGGCCAAGGGCGGGATCAACGCGCTGACCGTGCAGACCGCCGTCGACCTCGCGCCGGCAAAGATCCGCGTCAACGCCGTCGCGCCGGGCACGATCATGACGCCGCTCAACGAAAAGATCTTTGAAGCGATGGACGATCCGTCCGAACTGATCGAAAGCTGGAACCGCGCCCATCCGATCGGCCGCTTTGGCGAAGCCGATGAGGTTGCCGAAACCGTCGCCTTCCTGGCGAGCGATCGCGCAAGCTTCATCACCGGCGAGATCATTCGCGTCGATGGCGGTCTGACGGCGCGAGGGGAGTGACGATGAACCAGGCGAGCGACACTGGCTTTGTACGGTTAGCGAGTCCGTTCGGGTCCGTTTCGGTCGATCCTGCGGTCGGCAATCTGCGTGCCTTGCACTTCGTCGTCGAGAGTCGAACGCTGGAGCCGCTGCACACGGCGCCGTGGCTCGACGAGCCTGAGGATAATCTGCCGGCGGACCTCGTGCCGATTGAGCGAAACCTCTCCGGCGACTTCCTGTGCGCGCCGTTCGGAGCGACCGATGATCCGGATGTGCCGCTGCATGGATGGTCGGCCAACAGCGCGTGGTCGCTGGTGGCCAGCCAACCGGCGAGCGCGCGATTTTCGTTGGATCGCACGATCCAGGGCGCGCGGATCGAAAAGACTGCCACGCTCGCCGCTGACGCGCCGCTCCTCTATCAGGTCCACGCGATTTCCGGCGGGTCCGGCGGGCTGACGGCCGCGCATCACCCGATGATGCGGATGGCCGCTGGCGGCCGTCTTTTCATGGCGCCGAAGCGCGTGGCCATCACTCCGGATGCGCCACCTGAACCCGGCCGTGATCGCCTCGCGTATCCAGGTCGGTCGACTGATCTGAGCGCCTTTCCCGCGGCCGATGGAGGCACTGTCGATCTCACCCGCTTGCCGATCGGCGACGCGCATGAGGACTTCGTCGCGTTGGTGGAAGCCGATCACGACGGCATCGGCTGGACCGCGTTGATCCGCGACGCCGAAGACGACATCGTCTTCATCCTGAAGGAGAAGGCCGCGCTGCCCATCACAATGCTCTGGCATTCCAACGCTGGGCGCGACTACGCGCCGTGGAATGGCCGCCATAAGGGTGTCATCGGCATCGAAGATGGGCGCGCCGCCGGGGTCGCGGGATTGCTCGCCGCACGCCGCGAGAATCCCCTCAACGCAGAAGGCGCCGAAACGGTCTTTGAGCTCGCCGACAATGTGACCCACACGATCCGGCACGTCATCGGCTGTTTGCCGCGTGCGGGCTGGACCCGGATCGACGACATTGCCGTCGATGGCGCCACGCTTGTTCTGACCGGCGAAAACGGTGCGACGCGCAAGCTGCCGTTCGACGCGGCGTTTTTCGAAGGCGAGGACTGACATGGCTGCGGTCGAGCTTGTAGGCCTCACCAAGCGCTTCGGCAGCTTCACAGCGCTTGAGGAGCTCGATCTGACCATCGGCGATGGCGAGTTCCTGGTGCTGCTCGGCCCGTCGGGATGCGGCAAGACCACGACGATGCGCATGGTGGCGGGGCTGGAGATACCGACCCATGGCGACATTCTGATCGGCGGCAAGCGGGTCAATGACGTGCCGGCGCGCGACCGCGACCTCGCCATGGTGTTCCAGAACTACGCGCTCTACCCGCATATGACGGTTGGCGAGAACATCGGCTATCCGCTCAAGATCAAGCGCGTGCCGCTCGCCGCACGCCAGGAGCAGGTGCGCGCCGCCGCTGCCAAGGTGGAGCTCGATCAGCTTCTGACCCGCCGGCCTGCCGAGCTTTCGGGCGGGCAGCGCCAGCGCGTCGCATTGGCGCGCGCCATCGTGCGTACGCCGCAGCTTTTCCTGATGGATGAGCCGCTCTCCAATCTTGACGCAAAGCTGCGCACATTGATGCGCGCCGAGCTGAAGCATCTCCAGCGCGAGCTGGCGACGACGACGATCTACGTCACGCACGACCAGGTCGAGGCGATGACGCTCGCCGACAGGATCGTCATCCTGAACGAGGCGAAGATCCAGCAAGTGGGCGATCCCGCCTCCATCTATGCCCGGCCCGCCAACACGTTTGTCGCAGGCTTCATCGGCTCGCCGCCAATGAACCTGATCGAGGGCACGATCGAGAGCAATGTGTTCCGCCACGCCTCCGGTAATATCGAGGGCATCGATCAGCGCGACGGCCCGGTCGTGCTCGGCCAGCGGCCTGAGGATTTAGTCGCCTGTCCGCCGGAGGAGGGCGACCTGACGGGCATGGTCTATTCCTCGGAGCTTCTCGGCGATTCCACGCTGATCAACGTCAAGCTCGACAGCGGCTTGGTTGCCATCAAGGCGGCGCCGGAGGCCGGGCGACCCATGAACAGCGCGGTTGGACTGCGCTTTGATCGCTCAAAGCTGCATTGGTTCGAGCCTGACACGGGCGCGCGACAGGAGGAACTATGAGCCAATATCGCTTCGCGATCGAAACGCCGGCTATCCTGCCGCCGGAGCGGGCGCGGGTCTTCTATGACGGAATATTCGACGACCCCAAGCTGAGCCATCCCGAAGGCGTTGCAGTGGCCGCCGACGGATCGGTTTGGTGCGGCAATCAAGATGGCGACATCCTGCGGATCGACGCCGATGGCGGCAAGATGGAGAAGGTCGCCGGCACGGGCGGCTTCACGCTTGGTTTTGCCTTTGACGGCGACGTCGCGCTCTATGTCTGCGACTTGCGTCATGCGGCGTTGTTCCGGCTCGACTTGAAGACGCATGCGCTGACCAAGTGGTCCGCCGACGGATTGAAAATCCCCAACTACCCCTGCATGGATGCCCGGCGCGGGCGGCTCTTCGTCTCCGACAGCCATGCGTTCGGCGAACCGGGTCCGGGCATCTTCGCCTTTGATCTTGCCAGCGGCGCGGCGACGCTTTGGTACGACAGGCCACTCAACTTCGCCAACGGGATGGCGCTCGCGCCGGATGGCGGCGCGGTCTATGTCTGCGAGACGTTCGCACCCTCGATTGCACGCATTCCCATCAACGACGATGGCAGCGCCGGCGAGGCGGAGACATTTGCCAGCGACCTGCCTGGTCTGCCCGATGGCCTCGCCTTTGACCGCGCGGGCAATCTGGTCGTCGGCTGCTACGAACCATCGCGGTTGTTGCGGATCGCGCCCGACCGCACGGTCGAATTGCTGATTGAGGACATCACCGCCCATACGCTGGCGCACCCGACCAACATCGCGTTCTCAGGCGACACGCTCTACACCGCCAATCTCGGCCGGTGGCATATCGCGGCCATCGACATGGATATCGGCGCCGACATTTTGTGCACGACGCTCAGATGACGTTTGCCGGCCTGACCTGGGATTATCCGCGTGGACGGCCGCCACGACTTCGCCGCTACACTGAGCCGCCTGCGCCAGCTCTGGCAGGACGCGCGTGAAGAACCACGCTGTCCCTCGACGATCAAAGGACTGACCCATGACCGACAAGGCCCTCGGCCACATCACCATCCTGGATTTCTCTCATCTCCTGCAGGGGCCGTTCGCCACTCAGCTTCTGGCCGACATGGGCGCCAATGTGATCAAGGTCGAACGCCCGGGCGCCGGCGATCTCTTCCGCTCGCTCACCTTTCAAAACAAATGGGTCGGCGGTGCGGAAAGTCCCAACTTCCTCGCCTGGAACCGCAACAAGCGTTCGCTTGCCCTCAATCTGAAATCGCCGAAGGCGCGTGAGGCGATCATGCGGATCGCCAAGGACGCCGACGTGGTGGTGCAGAATTTTCGGCCCGGCGTGATGGCGCGGCTCGGCTACGGCTATGAGGATTTCAAGGCCGTCAATCCGCGCATCGTCTATTGCTCAGGCTCCGGCTACGGCGAAGACGGTCCCTATGTGGCGCGTCCCGGCCAAGACATGCTGGTGCAGGGCCTGACGGGCATCATGGCTGCGACCGGACCGGCCGACGGGCCGCCGATTCCGGTCGGCGCGGGCTTCTCCGACCAGATCGGCGCGATGAACATGGTCTATGGCATCCTCTCCGCGCTGCTATGGCGCGAGCGCTCCGGGAAGGGCCAGGAGGTCAAGGTCAATCTGCTCGCCGGCATGCTCGCCCACCAGAACCAGGAAATCGTGATGGCGCTCAATTTCGGCGAAGATTTCGAGCGCCCCAAGTCCGGCATCGGCCATCCGGGCATGGACGCGCCTTTCGGCACTTATCCCACCAAGGATGGCTGGGTGACGATCGCCATGAGCCCGTTCAAGACGCTGGTCGGCGTGCTTGGCAATGACGATCTCTTACGCTTTGACGATCCACAGACGCTCTTTGATAGGCGCGACGAAATCTGGCGCGCCATTGCCACTGAGACCGGTCAGTGGACGACCGCCGACCTCATGGACGCGATGCTCGCCGCCGACATCTGGTGCGGTGAAGTGAAGACGCATTTGCAAGCCGCCGAGGACGAACAGGTGAAGCATCTGGGCGCCATCACCACCTATGCGCATCCCGTCGCCGGTGAGGTGAAAGTGGTTGCGCCGGCTGTGACCATGGGTGAGACGCCGGCCACGATCGAGCGGCCTGCGCCGCTGGTCGGCGAACACACGCGCGAAATCCTAGCCGAGGCCGGTTACCCAGCTGGCGAGATCGACCAGCTTATCGTCGAGGGAGCCGCCGGCGCGCCCGATCGCACAAGCTGACAATAGAAGCGGCCATCGGGCCGCGAGCCTGTCAGCGACGAGAGAGCCGCGGTCTAAGCGACCAGCGACTCCGCTTTCTCGATCGCTTCGTTGGCATCCTGCGCGGCGAAGTCGGCGCCGACGCGCTCGCAAACCGAAGCATCCGCACGGATCGCAGCGCCGCCGACGGCGATCTTGATCCGCGGGTTCTTCGACGACTTCCGCGCATCCTTGATGATGATGCCAAGTTCTCCGATGTTGGCCTGCGAGCCGACGGAAAGGCCCAAAACACCGTAATCGTGATCGTGGAGCTCCCGATAGAGCGACTCGCCAGCCTCAACGTCGCTGCCGCCGGCGACGTCCCAGCCGGCGCTGTCGAAATAGAGGCCGAGGATGACCAAGCCGAAGACGTGGTCTTCGCCAGGCGCACGCGCCAGCATGATGCGGCGGTCCGGTGTGGCGGGCGACGCCGATGTGCTGCGTCGCGCCGCAAAATCCTGGACCATGGATTGCAGGCACGACAGCGCCAGCGTGACCTCAACGAAATTCATCCGGTCGTCGCGCCACATTGTGCCGAGCGACTCAGCAACCGGAATGAAGATCTGCTGACAGGCCTCAATCAGCGAAAGCTCGGTGCTTTCCACTAATGTGGCAAAGCCGCGCACGCCGGCCCAATCCCCCTTCAGGAGGAGAGCGATCAGCGCATCCGCCGTGACATTGCGTGCCTTGGCCGTCTCCGTTGGCGAAAGCTGATCCGTCTCATTGTCGCCGAGGTTTACAACCAGCCGTGGCGCCACCTCGTGCACGACGGCGTGTTCAATTACATCCTGCTTGCACGGTGTACTCTGACGCCGCTTTCCGTTCCGGCCGCTTTGACCGTTACTTTCGCTGCTCAGAGTATCGCCATGTACGACGCTTCCCTGATCGTCCATCTGACACCTCGGACGCCGCGGCGTCCGCCCCTCCAAGAAATGCCATTCACGGTTTTAAGTTGGCGCTCCTCGTCGAACCGCCCGGTGGATAAGTCGTGGAGAAACTGTCTGAGCGACAGGCTGGGTTGAGCCGTCGAACGGCTGCCCGCGCGCGAAGGCCCGCGTCTGCCTCAAACGCACCGCTGAGCGTCGTGGGGGTCGCCCTGTCCGCCAACGCATTGACCCTCCGTCATTATTCTGGCTGGGGCTGCCAGCCATGTCGCCGTAGCCGCTCTTTCAGCACTCCGGCGCTCATTTCTTGACAGCTATATTCAATCGCTTCTCGCCCGATGTAAACTTCTTTTTACACACGCTGGAATCGGTGCTTTTTGAGGGGTCCCGCGGTCGCCGCATGGCCATTTGCTTTTGACGGTCGGCTACACCAATCTGATGACGCGCGTCGTCAACGCCCGTAGACAGCGTCGAAGCATAGAGGAACGATGACGGCGCCTTTTCCTTTCTCCGCAATCGTCGGTCAGGACGAGATGAAGTCGGCATTGCTGATGTCGGCGGTCGATCCCAATCTTGGCGGCGTCTTGGTGTTCGGAGACCGGGGCACCGGCAAGTCGACTGCCGTGCGTGCGATGCCGGGGCTCCTGCCCAAGATCACCACGATCAAGGGATGTCGCTACAATTGCGATCCGCAATCTGGCGAAACGCTGTGCGCCGATTGTGCCGCACTGAACAAGACTGGCGCAGCGAAGACGCGGAGTGTGCCGATACCGGTGGTCGACCTGCCGCTCGGTGCGACGGAAGATCGTGTGGTCGGTGCGCTCGATCTGGAAAAAGCGCTTGTCGCCGGCGAGAAGGCTTTTGAGCCGGGCCTGCTCGCCCGCGCCCATCGCGGGTTTCTCTATATCGACGAGGTCAACCTTCTGGAGGACCATCTGGTTGACCTCTTGCTGGATGTCGCCGCCTCCGGCGTGAACGTGGTGGAACGCGAAGGGCTGAGCGTGCGTCATCCCGCGCGCTTCGTGCTGATCGGCAGCGGCAACCCGGAGGAGGGGGAGTTGCGCCCGCAGCTTTTGGATCGCTTCGGCCTGTCGGTTGAGGTGCGCTCACCGCAAGATTTGAAGGACCGCGTTGAGGTCGTTCGCCGCCGCGACGCCTACGACTCCGACCCGGCGGCCTTTGCTAAGGCGTGGAGCGCGCGCGAAGGGCGCCTGCGCAGTCGCGTCAAGCGTGGCCGTGATCGGCTGCCCGATGTTGCGACGCCGGACGATGCGATGGAGTTCGCCGCCGCACTTTGCCTCAAGCTTGGCGTCGACGGATTACGGGGAGAGTTGACACTGACCCGCGCCGCGCGGGCGCGCGCAGCACTTGCCGGACGGGACGCTGTCAGCCGCGCCGATGTCGCAGCCGTCGCCCCAACGGCGCTACGCCACCGTCTGCGGCGCGATCCGCTCGACGAAGCCGGCTCCACCGTCCGAGTGGAACGCGCGCTGGCGGAGCTGTGCGGCGGCTCGCCGGGAGGCTCCGGTGAATGAGCAGCCGACGCCCTGGTCCGACGCATGCTTGGCTGCGCGCGTCTTGGCAGTGGGCGGCGATCTCGGCGGGATCCATGTCCGCGCGCGTGCCGGACCGGTGCTCGATCTCTGGCTAGAGCATCTCCGCGCCTCTCTTGATCCATCGCTGCCCTATCTGAGGATATCGGCGGCAACGCCCGAAAGCCGGCTGGTCGGCGGGCTCGATGTCGCCGCCTCGCTGCAACGCGGCGCGCCGGTCGGCGACGCAGGCCTGCTTGCCAAAGCACATGGCGGAATCCTTGTCTTGTCGATGGCGGAGCGCACGACCCCGACATCTGCCGGCATCATCGGCGCCGCTTTGGACCGCGGAATCGTGCTGTCGGAAGGGCATGGCGTCTCGCGACGCGACGTGGCGCGCTTTCAACTGATTGCGCTCGACGAGGGGGTCGACGACGAGGCTATTCCGCCCGCTTTGGCGGATCGCCTTGGGCTCCGCATCGATCTCTCCGCCGTCCCATACTCATACGCGAAGCACACCAACATTGAGACGCCACCGGCGCGGGGGCCGGCCAGCCGAGTGGAAATAAGCGAAGCCATGCTGGACGCTATCGCGGCCGCTTCGCTTCAGGCGGGTGCAACGTCGATGCGCGCCGCCATCTGGTTGACTCGCGCCGCGCGCGCCATGGCAGCGCTCGATGGCGCGCAATCGGTGGAGGCGCATCACGTTGCCACGGCAATGCGCCTCGTCTTTGGCGCCGGCGTCACGCAGCCGGTCGAGACGGAGTCGGCCGAGGAGAGCGACGGTTCGGCTGCGTCGCGTCCCGACGAAGCGCCCGCCGCCGAACCGGCCGACGCCGATGCCGCGACGCTTGATCCGGAGACACTCCGCGACATGCTGATTGAGCCAATATCGACGCCTGGCGTGCATGTGACCGGACTGCCCCAGGCGGGGGCGGAGCGGGTTCGCGGCGCAGCGGCAGCCGGCAAGTCCGGAGCAATTCGCGACAAGAGCCGCCGTGGCCGTCCCGCCGGGCTGACGGCCCGCCCGCCATTCCCCGAAGCGCGTCCTAACGTGGTCGCGACATTGCGTGCTGCCGCGCCTTGGCAAAAACTGCGGCGTCGCGAACGGGCCGAGCCGCTCGGCCGCGTTGCCGTGCGCAAATCGGACTTCCGCTACATCCGTTACCGGCACCAGGTTCGCTCCACCGCGATCTTTGTGGTCGACGCATCGGGGTCGACCGCCGTTGAACGGCTCGGCGAAGCCAAGGGCGCGGTCGAGCTTCTGCTTGCCGATTGCTATGTGCGCCGCGACAGCGTCGCGGTGGTGGCGTTCCGTGGCCTTGAGGCCGACGTGATTGTCGAGCCCACAAGGTCTCTGGTTCGCGCCAAGCGGCTCTTGACCGGATTGCCCGGCGGCGGGCCGACGCCGCTGGCGTCCGGGTTGGCGAAGGGCATCGAACTGGCGGCGCATGTTCGCCGCGCCGCCCAGTCGCCGCTGCTGGTTCTTCTCACCGACGGCAACGGCAATGTGGCGCTTGACGGCAATGTCGATCGTCAGGCCGCGCGCCATGACGCTGAGGTGTTGGCGCGCCACGCCGCAACGCTGAATGTCCCGGCACTTCTCATCGACATTGCGCGACGGCCGCGCGACGCGGCCCGTGATCTCGCCACGACGATGCACGCCGATTATCAGCAGCTGCCGCGTGCCGACGCCGTCGCCGTCTCAGGCCTCGTCGCCGGCTATATGCGGAGCGGACAGCACTAAGTGTCGGGGCAGGGCGGAAACCGGCTGGACTGGGCGCGTGACGGCGGCGATTGGCCGAACCGGGACGCCAGCCAATTCGTGACGTGCGGCACAACGCGCTGGCATGTGCAGACCATGGGCGCAGAATCCGCCCCGGTTCTGTTGCTCGTGCATGGCACCGGCGCGGCGACGCATTCGTTTCGCGACCTGATGCCTCTGCTGGCCGCTGAGTTTCGCGTGGTCACGTTCGACTTGCCCGGCCACGGCTTCACGCGTGTCACCAACAGCGACGCTCTGTCCTTGCAGGGCATGGCGGCTGAGATATCGATCCTTCTGAAGAAGCTGGAGGTCGCGCCCGACGTTGCAGTCGGCCATTCCGCCGGCGCGGCAATCCTTCTTCAGCTCGCGTTGAAAGACTATATCGCGCCGCAGCGCATCATCGGCATCAACAGCGCATTGCGGCCGATGCAAGGCCACGCGTTCTTCTCGCCGATGGCGAAGCTGCTTTATCTCAACCCGCTGGTGCCACGCCTGATGTCGCTGCGCGCACGCTACGGCGATGCCGCATCCAATGTTCTTTCCATGACCGGGTCGCGCATCGATGCCGACGGCGCGCGCTTCTACCGGCGCCTGTTCGAATCACCCAGCCACGTCTCCGGCGCGCTGGGCATGATGGCGAACTGGGATCTGGAGGCGCTTCGGGAGCAGATGCCGGCGCTGCAGACTCCGCTGACCCTTGTGGTCGCCGAAGACGATCCCATGGTGTCGCCTTCGGTATCGCGCAATGCAGCCGGTTTGGTGCCGGGCGCGGAGATCGTCGCGGTGGAGGAGGGCGGTCACCTCCTCCATGAGGTCGACCCGCAAAAGCTCGTGGACATCATCCGCGAGCGGATGCCTTAGCAACACTCGACCGCTTTCTTGGCCTGACGCCGTTGCGCAAACGCGCCTGACGGGTTTAACTGTCAACTAAAGATGACAGTGCACATGCCGCCGCCCGCCGCCGGTTCACTGACCGGCACCAAGCCCGCCGCGATCGTGATCGGCGCCGGCTTCGGCGGACTGGCTGCGGCCATCCGCCTTGGCGCGCGCGGCTATCGCGTCACACTCCTGGAGCGCAATGATCAGCCGGGCGGCCGCGCAGCTGTCTTCCGTCAGGATGGTTTCGCCTTCGACGCTGGCCCTACGATCATCACGTTGCCGTTCCTATTTGAGGAGCTTTGGGAGCTGTGCGGCCGTCGCATGGCGGACGATGTGGCGCTGACGCCGCTCGACCCGTGCTACGCGGTCCGCTTCGCCGACGGCGAGACCTTTCGCTGTTTTGTCGACGATGCGGCGATGCACGACGAGATCGCCCGCTTCAACCCGTCCGACGTGGCGGGCTTTGAGAAGCTCCTTGCCGAAAGCGAAGCCTGTTTCCGCACTGGCTTCGAGGGGATGGTGGACAAGCCCTTTCTGACCCTGTGGGACATGGCAAAGGCGCTTCCCGATCTCATCCGCCGCCGCGCCGACCGGTCCGTCTACGCCTTGGTTGCACGGCACATCCGTGACGAGCGCCTGCGCATGGCGCTGAGCTTTCACCCGCTCTTCATCGGCGGCAATCCGCTGCGCACCAGTGCCATCCTCAGCCTTATCTCTTACTTAGAACGGCAATGGGGCGTTCATTACGTCATGGGCGGCACCGGCGCCTTGGTGAAGGGTCTCGTCGACCTGATCGAAGGGCAGGGCGGTGTGTTGCGCCTCAACAACGATGTTGCGGAGATCCTCGTTGAGGACGGCGCCGCTACCGGTGTGAGGCTCGCTGACGGCGAGACCCTGCGCGCTGCCGTCGTGGTCTCCAACGCCGACACGGCCTGGACCTATCGCGAGCTGCTTCCCGCCCATTGCCGCAAGCGTTGGACGGACCGCCGGCTGGCGCGCTCCGCTTATTCGATGGGTCTTTTCGTCTGGTATTTCGGCACCAAGCGGCAATATCCGGACGTCGACCACCACACGATCTTCATGGGGCCGCGCTATCGCGGTCTCTTGGAGGACATCTTCGAGCGCAAGGTGCTGGCCGAAGATTTCAGCCTCTACCTGCACCGGCCGACGGCCACCGATCCAAGCATGGCGCCAGAAGGCTGCGACGCATTCTATGTGCTCTCGCCGGTGCCCAACCTCGATGCCGGCATCGACTGGAACAAGGCGGCGGAGCCCTACCGTCGCAAGATCGCAGCGTTTCTGGAATCGACGCTGCTGCCCGACCTTGACGCCCAGCTCGTCACCTCGCGGGTGGTGACGCCGTTCGATTTCCGCGACCGGCTGAACGCCGTCAAAGGCGCCGCTTTCGGCCTGGAGCCGCGAATTACGCAGATCGCCTGGTTCCGCCCGCATAACGCCAGCGAAGACGTCAAGAACCTCTACGTCGTCGGCGCCGGCACGCATCCGGGCGCCGGCGTTCCCGGCGTCGTCTCTTCAGCGCGCATACTCGACAGGATTGTGCCCCATGGCGAACTGGCCGCTTGATCCCTTCAGATTGTCGGTTGAGGAGCGCGCACATTGCGTCGCCGCGATGCGGCACGGCTCGACATCGTTCCATGCCGCCTCGCTGCTTCTGCCAACCCGCATTCGGCTGCCGGCGCGCGCGCTTTATGCGTTCTGCCGCGCCGGCGACGACACCGTCGACCTGAACACCAATGGCGATTGCGCCGCCAATCGCCTCCTCGCGCGTCTCGACGATATCTATGCCGGTCAGCCGGGCGACATCACATCCGACAGAGCCTTCGCCGCATTGGTTCGCGCATGGAGCATCCCGCACGCGGTGCCCGCCGCCATGATTGAGGGCTTTCAGTGGGACGAAGCCGGCCGGCGCTACGAGACACTCGACGCGCTCCTGGATTATTGCGCCAGAGTTGCGGGGACTGTCGGCGTGATGATGGCCATCCTGATGGGCCGGCGCGACCACGTTGTTCTGGCGCGCGCGGCCGATCTCGGCCTGGCCATGCAGCTCACCAACATCGCCCGCGACGTCGGCGAGGATGCGCGGCAGGGCCGGGTCTATCTGCCGCTCGATTGGTTGGAGGCGGAGGGCCTGAGCGCCGATCAACTGATCGACCGGCCGCGCTACACCGCCGCGCTCGGCAATGTCGTGGCACGGCTGTTGGCGGCGGCAGATAGCTACTACGCGCGCGCCGTGACCGGCTTGGCGTCGCTGCCGGCCGATTGCCGTCCAGCGATTCTTGCAGCGGCTTTGGTCTACAGAGAGATCGGCCGCGGCGTTGCAGCGAACGGCTTCAACAGCGTCGACGACCGCGCCTATACGACGAGCGCAACCAAGCTGCGTCTGGCGGCTCGGGCCGTCGGCGGCTGGGCCTTCACCAGCGCCATCGATGAGGCGCCGGCGCATGCCAGCACGCTCTTTCTTGTCGAGGCCGCGGCGATCGCGACCCGCAAACCGCTCCGCGGCTTCGACGCGAAGGTCGACCGCGCCATGGAATTGCTGACGCTGCTCGGCACGCGCGAACGCGAATGGACGGCGGAAGTGCAAAGCGGTTCGTAAGATGCCCGAGGCATATTACGGGCTCATCGAGGTCGCGTTGTTCTACGCGGCGGCGGTTGGCTTTTGCGTCTGGCAGCTGGTGCAGGTGAGACGAGACGCCGGCGGTAGCAAGAAGAAGCCGAGCCCAGAGGAACGCGGCGCGACGCCATCGAAGCGCTAAACAAACTTAGCGGCCCGTCCAGCGCGGCATGCGAAACGGCAGCATCATCTTCACGATTGGCGACGCGAACCGGCGACCGGAAAAGCTCTCATGCATGAAGCGCGCCGTTTCGCCCAAAATGTGCGTTTCGATGATTGAGCGGTTGTAGAACGGGCTGTCCTCCAGCGTCCGCACAAGCACCGGCTTGTGGCCGGCAGCGCACGGCACGCCACGCGCTACGCCCCAGAACCCGGGCTTCATGTCGATCGATTCCGGCGGCTCGAACCGGTCGTCGCTACCGTCTGCCCCAAAGCGCAAGCCAAGCCGCTGCCGCGAGCCGTCGCGGCGCTGACTGTCATAGACGATTGCCGCGGAGCCGTCGGTGAGTCGTGTGCGCGCCCAATCCCAATGCACGAACCCAGCCTCAAGCGGCTCCGTTCCCCAATTGCTGTCGAAATAGCCGTGGCCCGACCATTGAAAGCCGTAGGGCTCGGTGAAGGACGCTTCGATCCGCGAAAGCGGCGCGATCGGATACCAGATGTGGCGATCGCCGACGCCGATCGCGGTCACCGCGTTGGTGATGACGTCCGGCACGAGGCGCACTGTGCCGCAGAGACGTTGCGGCAACCACTCCGCGGGTGGACGCGGCACGGCCATCTCATCGATATCGATGGCAAGACCGTCGCCGCTCCATTCCATCGCGCTTTCGCCGATTCGTACAGATCGCGGGCCGCGGCGAAGCGCACGGCGGCCGCGCTCCGTCATGGCCCAGCGATTGCCGTGCGGCGCGTAAAGCGCGACATTCATCACGACATGGTTCTCAGGATCGCGCCGGCCCGACCATGCGTAATAGGGCGAGAAGACCGAGCCGATAAAAGCGATGATCGACAGGCCGAACTCTCCGCAATCGCTCAGGCCGTCGACGTACCACCAACGATAGCCGCCGGGCGGAACCGCGGCTTCGAAGTCCGGTCCGCCAACAGAGCCGCCGCCGCCAGTCGGCCCGACATCGCCGCCATCGGCACGCCCGGGCCCGGATGAACGCTGCCCCCGGCCAGATAGAGGCCTGGCACCTTTGTCCGCGCTCCCGGTCGGCGGAACGTCGCCGCCCAGCCGTGTGAGGCCCGCCCGTAAAGCGCGCCGCCGGTGCCGGGATAAAGCTGACCGAAATCGCCCGGCGTCGTCGCCACTGCGTCCATCGTTTCGGCGTCGAGCGTCAGCCCGCAGCTTTTCAGTTGCGCGATGGTCTTCTCCATCCATTGCTTCGTCTCACCGGTT
Source organism: Afifellaceae bacterium (assembly GCA_028284625.1). Classification (GTDB taxonomy): domain Bacteria; phylum Pseudomonadota; class Alphaproteobacteria; order Rhizobiales; family Afifellaceae; genus DASWJZ01. The sequence continues at coordinate 490,708 of JANQRH010000026.1, forward strand.
GAATAGCGCTTCTGGTCGCCGTCGGCGGGCGCGTTGATCAGGATCAGCAATCGCTCACGGCCGTCGTTTTCGGCAATGCGAACGAGCTGACCGGCATCGTCGCGGTCTTGGGCGCAGACATAGACCGTCGGCCTGTCCGGAACGCGCCGGTCCTTGAAGATCGCGTCGAACTCCGCCGGATAATCGTCGGAGAAGAAGACGTTGTGCCGGGTCAATTCCACACCGCTTGTCCGCGCGACGGTCGACCAGGTCATCGCCGACAGCGAACGCTCAGGTGGGGGCACTTCTGCGACGCCAACATCCAGTTCTCCGAGCTGGCCAGTGGCGAGGGCGGATACATCACCGCAATGGATGACGGAGTCCGCATCGATGACTTCGCCGGAACTAAGCCCCACGCCGCGAACGCCTGACCCATCGCCAAGAACCTCCGCGACGTCCGATCCATAACGCACATCGACTCCGAGTGCGGTGGCAATGTCGGCCAACGCGCACGCCAAGGCGTGCATGCCGCCGTCGACCAGCCACACGCCGGCCTGCTCAACATGCGCGACCAGCATCAGCGTTGCCGGCGCGTCGAACGGAGACGAGCCGCAATAGGTCGCGTAACGACCGAAGAGTTGGCGCAGGCGCGGATCGGAAAAGTAGTCGCCAAGCGCCGCCCACAATGTCGAGAAAGGCCTGAGCTGCGACATGCGGTCGAGACGCCACGGCCCGATGCGGCGCGCAAGCGAAATCGGGTTGGGTCGCTCCGCGGCAATGAAGGTTGATTGCAACGTCTCAAACATGGCCGCGCTGTCGATGCAGAACCGCCGATAACCGTCGGCGTTCTCACGGTCGGAAAACGCCGCGATGGCCTCCGCGCTTGCTTCAATGTCAGCGAAGAGGTCGAGCTGAGCGCCATCCGGCCAGACATGGCGGGCGAGGCAATTCACACCGCTGAGTTGCACATGATCATCGAGGCGGACGCCGATCGGTTCAAGCAGCGCGTCGAACACATCGCGCATCGTGAAGACGGTCGGGCCGGAATCGATCGGGACGCCGGCCACCTTGATTTCCCGCATCTTGCCGCCCGGCGCGTCGGTCTTGTCCAGGAGGACGATGTCGCCGCCGGCGGCGCTCAGTGAAATCGCAGCGCTGAGCCCCGCCATCCCGGCGCCGACGATGACGATCCGGCCATGCGCGGTCTCAGTCACGGCCGACTTTGTCCCGGCTGCCCCGGGCCGCATTGACATCCTCCAGAAATCTGTCAAATTTGCTTTACACTATATCGTGTCGCTACAGATTGACAAACGGAGGCGAGCGAGATGGACCCCCTGCATCGCATTGAACGGGGATTGGATCGCGCTCTGACCTTTGCCACAGCGACCAAGCGACCACCTCTGCTGTGCAAGGCGGTTCGCCATGCGGTTTTCGCTGGCGGCGCGCGGGTGAGGCCGCGGCTCTGCCTGGCCGTCGCGGGAGCCTGCGGCGACAAAAATCCCGCAGCATCGGACGCAGCCGCCACGGCGATCGAGCTGCTGCATTGCGCATCGCTCGTCCACGACGATCTGCCTTGCTTTGATGACGCCGGACTGCGTCGCGGCAAGCCGACCGTACATGTCACTTTCGGCGAGCCGATCGCCGTGCTGGTCGGGGACGCGCTGATTGTTCTGGCGTTTGAGACGATCGCGCGCGAATGCGCGCTGACGCCGGATCGCATCGCCCCGCTGATCGCCACGATCGGCCGCGCAGTGGGCATGCCGCACGGGATCGTGTCCGGGCAAGCCTTTGAAAGCGAACCGGAAATTCCGCTCGCCGAATATCACCGAACCAAGACCGCGGCACTGTTCACCGGCGCGACCGCCTCCGGTGCGATCGCCGCAGGCGCCGATCCGCAGCCTTGGCTCGCAGTGGGCGAGGGGCTCGGCGCGGCCTATCAGGTCGCCGACGATCTGCGCGACAAGCTGGCCGATCTGGAAGAGACCGGAAAGCCCTGTCAGCAGGACCAGGCGAACGGACGACCCAACGCGGTCGACGAGCTCGGCGTGGCCGGAACGATCGCGCAGCTGCGCCAGTTAGTGGACGAAGCCGTCGCGACGGTTCCCGACTGCCCCGGCGCGGATGCCCTGAAGGCGCTGATCAAGGGCGAAGCCAAGCGCCTCGTTCCAAAACGGGTAGCGCAGCTAGCTGCGTAATCACCGATGGCGCGCATTGCCGGCTCGCTGCAGATCGAGGACGACACGCAGACGCCTGCGCGGCCAAGCCTCTACGAGCAATACCGAAGCCGGCGCAATCGGCTGATTGCGCATCCGACCTTTCAGCGCTGGGCCATCGCCTTTCCGCTCACGCGATGGATCGCCCGCCGCCAGGCGAACGATCTGTTCCGCCTCACGACGGGCTTTGTTCATTCCCAGATCCTCCATGCCTGCGTTGAGCTTGGCGTCTTCGCCCAACTTGCGGATGCGCCCGGTTCCGTCGACGAGATCGCAGCGCGCATCGGCGTGCCGGAGGAGGGGACGGCCCGGCTTCTGCAGGCGGCGGCGGCGTTGCGCCTCATCCGCTGCGACGCGAGCGGCACGTGGCGGCTGGACGATCTCGGCGCGGTCGTAGCCGGCAATCCCGGCATCCGCGCGATGATCCGTCATCACGCCATGCTCTACCGCGATCTCAGCGATCCCGTTTCGCTGCTGCGCAAAGGCGGCCGCGAAACCCATACCGAACAGTTCTGGGCCTATGGCCGCGACGATTCCGCTTCAGGTGAGCGCGCCGCCGCTTACTCCGATTTGATGGCCGCGAGCAATGACCTGATCGCCGCGGAAGTCGTTCAAAATTATGAATTTTCCAGGCACGAGGTCATTCTCGACATCGGTGGAGGAAACGGCGCGTTTCTGGCCGCCATCGCCAGCCGGGCACCCCAATCGCAGTTGTGGCTCTTCGATCTTCCGAGCGTCGCGGAACTGGCGAAGCAGCGTTTCAAGGCCGATGGAATCGACAATCGCGCCACCTGCATCGGCGGCGACTTCTTCACAGACGCGCTTCCGACGGGCGCCGACTGCGTGACGCTGGTTCGCGTGCTCTGCGACCACGACGATTCCGCGGCGCTGGCGCTCTTGAAGAACATCCACCGCGCAATGCGCAGCGGCGACGTCCTGCTCGTTGCCGAACCGATGGCCGGGCACGACGCCGACGGTTCAGCCGTCGCCGCCTATTTCAGCATGTACTTCCTGGCCATGCGGTCCGGCCGCTGCCGAACCCCCCAGCAACTTTGCGATCTCTTGAAGGCTGCCGGCTTCCGTTCGAGCCGGCCCAAGCCGACCCGAATGCCACTCTTTAGCGGGCTCATTTTAGCCCACAAGTGACAGGACAATCTGTAAAAAAATATTGACAGTCTGCATTGTCAATTTACAATGACAGCTGGGGAGAAAGCCCTAACGGACGCGGGCCGTTAAGGGGCGCAGTCAGAAGATGGAAACCACGGCAGTCGTTCTCGACAAACCGGCCAGTCTGGCGCTGGCGGAGCTCGACCTGACGCCGCCCGGAGAGGCGGATGTCGTCGTGGACGTCCTGTGGAGTGGAATCAGCAGCGGAACCGAAAAACTGTTGTGGGACGGCACGATGCCGCCGTTTCCTGGCATGGGCTATCCGCTTGTTCCGGGCTACGAGGCCGTCGGCCGGATCAGCGCCGCAGGCGATGCCGCCGACCGAGCTGTGGGCGAGACGGTGTTTGTTCCGGGCGCGCGCTGCTTTGAGGGCGTCAACGGCCTCTTCGGCGCTGCCGCCTCCAAGCTTGTGGTTGCGGCCGGCCGAGTCGTGCCGCTGCCTGAGTCGATGGGAGAGTCCGGCACGTTGCTGGCGCTTGCCGCGACGGCTCATCATGCGCTCGTGCTGCCCGGCGTAGAGCCGCCCGATTTGATCGTCGGGCACGGCGTGCTCGGTCGGCTTCTTGCCCGCATCGCCATAGCCAAAGGCTGGCCCGCGCCCGTCGTTTGGGAACGGAACACCGAGCGCCGCAGCGGCGATCACGACTATCCGGTGATCGACTCCGCCAGCGACGGCACCACGCAATATGGCGCCATCATCGACGCAAGCGGTGACCACGGCATTCTGGACATTGCCGTTGCGCGTTTAGCCAAGCGCGGCGTGATAACGCTCGCCGGCTTCTATCACGAGCCCCTCAGCTTCGCCTTTCCCCCCGCTTTCATGCGTGAAGCGACGATCCGAATCGCCGCGGAGTTTGAGCCCTCAGATGTCGACGCCGTGCTGTCGCTGGTTGCCGAAGGCCGGCTGTCGCTGAGCGGACTGATCACCCATCGCGCCCCCGCGTCCGACGCGCCCGCCGCCTACGAAACGGCGTTCGGCGACCCGCAATGCCTGAAGATGGTTCTGGATTGGAGAACGGCAGCATGACCGAGGACCTCGGCAGCCACGGCGAACTGTCCATGCACGACTTCCTCCGTGACGAAGCCGCGATCGATCCTGATCCCGTGCCGACGGGACCGGTGACCAAGGAAACGCAGATCATCGCCATCTATGGCAAAGGCGGCATTGGCAAGAGTTTTACGCTCGCCAACCTCTCCTACATGCTGGCGCAGCTCGGCAAGAAGGTGCTTCTGATCGGCTGCGACCCGAAGAGCGACACGACCTCGCTGCTCTTCGGCGGACGCGCTTGCCCCACGATCATCGAAACCTCTTCAAAGAAGAAAGAGGCCGGCGACGACGTCGCCATCGGCGATGTCTGCTTCAAGCGCGACGGCGTGTTCGCCATGGAGCTCGGCGGGCCGGAGGTCGGACGCGGCTGCGGCGGACGCGGCATCATTCACGGCTTTGAGCTTCTGGAGAAGCTCGGCTTCCACGATTGGGACTTCGACTACGTCCTGCTCGACTTCCTCGGCGACGTGGTGTGCGGCGGCTTCGGCCTGCCGATCGCCCGCGACATGTGCCAGAAGGTCGTGGTCGTCGGCTCCAACGACCTGCAATCGCTTTACGTCGCCAACAACGTCTGCTCGGCGGTTCAGTATTTCCGCAAGCTCGGCGGCAATGTCGGCGTCGCCGGCATGCTCGTCAACAAGGACGACGGCACCGGCGAAGCGCATGCCTTTGCCGCGGCCGCGCAGATCCCCGTCCTCGGGTCTATTCCCCAGCACGAGGACATCCGTCGCAAGAGCGCCAACTACCAGATCATCGGCATCCCCGGCGGCGAGTGGGGCGGCCTCTTCACGACGCTCGCGGAGAACCTTGAGGCGGCGCCGCCAACGCTGCCGACCCCGCTTTCCCAAGACGAGCTGATCGGCCTCTTCGACACCGAAGAGACTGGCGGCGACTTCCTGCTGGAGCCCGCCGCTCCGGAAGACATGTGCGCGGCTTCAACGCTGAACAAGCCGTCGCTTGAAGTGATCTACGACACGGTCTGAGGCATGCGATGAACAAACACGCCCCGGTCCAACACGCAGACGCCGCGCCGGTTGAAACACCGGGCGAGGCGGCGGGCGTTGACGGACTGGGCTGCCATGCCGGCGCGGAGCGCATGAAGGCTTCGGCGAGCGCCAACGGCAACGCCGAACTTCTTGCGCGCCTTGAGGCCGACTACCCCAAGGGTCCGCACGATCAGCCGCAATCGATGTGTCCGGCCTTCGGCTCGCTGCGCGTCGGCTTGCGCATGCGCCGCGTGGCGACGATTCTCTCCGGCTCCGCATGCTGCGTCTACGGCCTGACCTTCACCTCGCACTTTTACGGCGCCAGGCGCACCGTTGGCTATGTGCCGTTCAACTCTGAGACGCTTGTCACCGGCAAGCTCTATGAGGACATCCGCGACGCTGTCCATGAGATAGCCGATCCGGACCTCTACGACGCCGTCGTCGTGACCAATCTGTGCGTGCCCACCGCCTCGGGCGTGCCGCTTCAGATGCTCCCCAAGGCGATCGACGGCGTCCGGATCGTCGGCATCGACGTCCCCGGCTTCGGCGTGCCGACACATGCTGAGGCAAAGGACGTGCTCTCCGGCGCGATGCTGAAATACGCCCGCGAAGAGGCGAGCGCCGGACCTGTTCAAGCGCCGCGTGACGGCGTTGAAGAACGCCCCACGGTGACCCTGGTCGGTGAGATGTTCCCCGCCGACCCGGTGATGATTGGGGCGATGCTGGAGCCGCTCGGCCTTGCCGCCGGTCCGGTCGTGCCGGTCCGCGAGTGGCGTGAGCTTTACGCCGCGCTCGATTGTGCGGCGGTCGCCGCCATCCATCCCTTCTACACGGCGTCGTTCCGCGAGTTCCAAGCGGCCGGGCGCGACATCGTCGGATCCGCGCCGGTGGGCGTCGACGGCACCGATTCCTGGCTCGGCGCGATCGGCGAAGCCTGCAATGTCGTGTCCGACAAGATCGCGGCGGCCCGGAACGCCTTCATCCCCGCTACTCGTGCAGCCATCGCCGACAACCCGATCAAAGGCCGGATCACGCTCTCCGGTTACGAGGGGTCGGAGCTTCTGGTCGGGCGTCTCCTCGTCGAATGCGGCGCCGACCTGCGCTACGTCGGAACGGCGTGCCCGCGCACACCATACTCCGCAGCCGATGCTGCGTGGCTGGAAGAGAGGGGCGTCGCGGTTCGGTTCCGCGCCTCGCTTGAGCAGGACCTCGCAGCCTTCCACGAATTCCAGCCGGACCTCACAATCGGCACCACGCCGGTCGTGCAGAAGGCCAAGGAAGCCGCCACGCCGTCGCTTTACTTCACCAATCTGATCTCCGCGCGCCCGTTGATGGGGCCGGCCGGTCCGGGATCGCTGGCGCAGATCATCAACGCGGCGATCGCCAACAAGCCGCGCTTTGACCGCATGTCGGAATTCTTCGACGGCGTGGGGAGTGGCGACAAGGCCGGCGTCTGGGAGGACGTGCCTGAGGAGCGGCCGCAGTTCCGCAAGAAATACGCCGCCAAGACGAAGATCGCACACAACGCGGTCGATGCCGGGGAGTCAGTCGGATGCTGATCCTCGATCACGATCGTGCCGGTGGCTATTGGGGAGCGGTCTACGCCTTCACCGCCATCAAGGGCTTGCAGGTCATCATCGACGGTCCCGTCGGCTGCGAGAACCTGCCGGTCACCTCGGTGCTGCACTACACCGATGCGCTGCCGCCGCATGAACTGCCGATCGTCGTCACCGGGCTGGGCGAGGAAGAGCTCGGACAGCTCGGCACCGAGCAGGCGATGAAGCGCTCGCGCGACACCCTCGATCCCGCTTTGCCCGCTGTTGTGGTGACCGGCTCCATTGCTGAGATGATCGGCGGCGGCGTGACGCCGGAAGGCTCCAACATCCAGCGCTTCCTGCCACGCACAATCGACGAGGACCAATGGCAAAGCGCTGATCGCGCATTGAAGTGGCTGTGGACGGAATACGGTCCCAAGAAGGGCCGTGTGCCAGCGCCGAAGACGCGCAAGGAAGGCGAGAAGCCGCGTGTCAACATCATCGGGCCGATCTACGGCACGTTCAACATGCCCTCAGATCTCGCCGAGATCCGCCGCCTGGTGGAAGGGATCGGCGCTGAGATCAACATGGTCTTCCCGCTGACCAGCCATCTCGCCGACGTCAAGAAGCTCGCCGACGCCGACGCCAATGTCTGCCTCTATCGCGAGTTCGGGCGCATGCTGTGCGAGGCGCTTGACCGGCCCTATTTGCAGGCGCCGATCGGCATCCATTCAACGACGGCGTTCCTGCGCAAGCTCGGAGACATGCTCGGCCTCGATCCAGAGCCGTTCATTGAGCGGGAGAAGCACACGACGCTGAAGCCGATGTGGGATCTGTGGCGCTCCGTCACGCAGGACTTCTTCGCCACGGCGAGCTTTGCCATCGTTGCATCGGAAACCTACGAGCGCGGCATCCGCAACTTCCTCGCTGACGAGCTCGGCATGCCGTGCGTGTTCTCCTTCCAGCGCCGCGCCGGCGTGAAGCCGGACAACGCCGCGATTGAAGCGGCGATCCGCGATACGCCGCCGCTCATCCTGTTCGGCTCCTACAACGAGCGCATGTACCTGGCGCAGACGGGCGGTCGGGCCATCTACATTCCCGCGTCGTTCCCGGGCGCCATCATCCGCCGCCACACAGGCACGCCGATGATGGGCTATAGCGGCGCGTCCTATCTGATCCAGGAGGTCTGCAACGGCCTCTTCGATGCCCTGTTCAACATTCTGCCGCTGGCGAGCGATCTCGATCAGGTCGAGGCAACGCCGGCGCGCGCAGCACGCGATATCGGATGGACACCGGAAGCGCGCGTTGAGCTCGACGCGCTGGTCGCCGCCACGCCGGTGCTGATCAGGATTTCAGCAGCGAAGCGCATGCGCGACGCCGCCGAGAACGCCGCCAAATCGGATGGATCGAAATCTGTGAGCACGGAGCATGTGCGCCGGGCTCGCGACGTCGTTGCGCTTAGTCGCGCCGCTTAAGGCCGGCCGGAGCGAACGACGAAGAAGAGGTGAAGCAAAGGAGGGACAAGGATGGCGAATGCAGACGTCTCAGGTCCTAGGACCGGCCTACGCCTCAGGCCGTCTGAACGCCTGGGCTACCAGATCTTGGTGAAGCTCGCCTTCGTGCTTTGCTTGGGATTCGTCCTGTTCGAGCGGCTTGCCTCGCGCCGCCGCCCGACAAGTGCCGCAAGCGGTCGTGGCAAGGATTCGGTCATCGCCGAAGCCCGCGCCGCGGCTCATGCGGCCATCGGCTATGCCTACCTGGCGTAGCCGACCACCGGTTTGCCGGGGTCCAAACCCGGCAAAATTGTCGAAGACGGCTCCGGCCCCTCCGGACGTCGTCGGCGGCACCCGTGCTGTGGCGGGCCAAACCCACGGCTCATGACCGAAAGGCTTAGCAACGGAGGTCATACAAGATGGCTGATGGAAACGGCTCTCTGTCCGGTTGGACAGAGGGGGAAGCCCAAGAATTCCATAAGTATTTCATGCAGGGATCCTTGTACTTCCTCGTCCTGACGATCATCGCGCATATCCTGATCTGGATATGGCGTCCGTGGTTCTAGGAAAGGAGTAAGATCATGTGGAGAATCTGGCTCCTATTCGACCCACGGAGAGCACTTGTCGGGATTCTGACCTTTGCTTTCCTAATGGTTCTGCTGAATCACTTTGTGCAGCTCAGCACGGACCGTTACGGGAGCTGGCTCAATGAGCCCCTGGCAGCGGCAAGCAGCGAGTAGCTGCTCGTCCGGCAGCAGCGGGCGGACAATCAACCCCTTAGGGGTGTCTGCCCGCTGCCAACCGGCGTCTTCCCAGGCGCCGGCTATCCGCCCGATCTAACGGGGAGAGGTCTGATGGCACTGCTCAGTTTTGAAAGAAAATACCGCGTGCGCGGCGGGACGCTGATCGGCGGTGACCTGTTCGATTATTGGGTGGGGCCGTTCTATGTGGGGTTCTTCGGGATCACCACGATCTTCTTCACCGTCATCGGAACGGTCCTGATCGTCTACGACGCCGCGCTCGGCCCAACCTGGAACATCTGGCGCATATCGGTTGCGCCGCCTGATCTCAGTTACGGCCTTGGGTTCGCTCCCATGCAGGAGGGCGGCATATGGCAAGTCGTCACGATATGCGCCATCGGCGCGTTCGTATCGTGGGCTTTGCGGGAGGTCGAAATCTGCCGCAAGCTCGGCATCGGGTATCACATCCCGATCGCCTTCGGCTTCGCCATCTTCGCCTATGTGACGCTGGTGGTGATCCGTCCGCTGCTGCTCGGCGCCTGGGGGCACGGCTTCCCCTACGGCATCTTCAGCCACTTGGACTGGGTATCGAACGTCGCCTACCAGCAACTGCACTTTATGTACAACCCGGCGCACATGATCGCGGTGACGTTCTTCTTCACCACGACCCTGGCGTTGGCCATGCATGGCGGACTGATCCTGTCGGCGGCCAATCCGGGCAGAAGCCGCGACAAGCCCGGTCAACGTGCTGAGGTGAAGTCACCCGACTACGAGGACGCCTACTTCCGCGACACGATCGGTTACTCGATCGGAACGCTCGGCATCCACCGCCTCGGGCTTTTATTGGCGCTCAATGCCGGCTTCTGGAGCGCCGTGTGCATCGTCATCAGTGGACCATTCTGGAGCAAGAGCTGGCCGGAATGGTGGCAATGGTGGCTGGACCTGCCGATCTGGATCTGAGGAAACAGCCATGTCGGAATATCAAAACATCTTCACTGCCGTGCAGGTCAGGGGGCACCCGGAATACGGGCCTGCGCTCCCGGCCGGCGACAGTCCGCGGGCGGGCAAGCCGTACTTTGAGTACTGGCTTGGCAAGGTCGGCAATGCGCAGCTAGGTCCGACCTATCTAGGCGTCATCGGCACGTTGTCGATTGCGCTTGGTGTCACCGCCATCGTCATAATCGGCCTAAACATGTGGGCGTCGGTCGGTTGGGATCCGATCGAGTTCGTGCGCCAGCTCTTCTGGCTGGCGCTGGAGCCGCCGCCGGCCGAATACGGCTTGCAGGTCTTCATCCCGCTCAATGAGGGCGGATGGTGGCTGATAACCGGCTTCCTGCTCACACTTTCCATCATCCTGTGGTGGGTGCGCATGTATCGGCGCGCGCGCCAATTGGAGGTGGGCACGCATGTCGCGTGGGCCTTCGCTTCGGCGATCTGGCTGTTCCTGGTGCTCGGCTTCCTGCGTCCGCTCTTGATGGGCAGTTGGTCGGAAGCGGTGCCGTTCGGCATCTTCCCGCACCTCGATTGGACGACGGCGTTCTCGCTGCGCTACGGCAATCTGCACTACAACCCGTTCCACTGCCTGGCCATCGTCTTCCTTTACGGCTCAGTGCTCCTGTTCGCCATGCACGCCGCCACCATTCTGGCGGTCTCCCGTTATGGCGGCGATCGGGAAGTGGAGCAGATCACCGATCGCGGAACCGCATCGGAGCGCGCCGCGTTGTTCTGGCGCTGGACGATGGGCTTCAACGCAACCATGGAGTCGATCCACCGCTGGGCGTGGTGGTTCGCTGTGCTGACTCCGCTGACCGGCGGTATCGGCATTCTCCTCACCGGCACAGTCGTCGACAATTGGTACCTGTGGGGTATCAAGCACGGGATCGTCGCACCACTTCCTGACGTCTTCCCAGGCGTTGTCGACCCGGCACTGTCAGGAGGCGGGCAATGATCAGGCTTTCTGTTCTATTCGTTGTCGGCGCCGTGGTGGCGATAACGATTGCCAGTTTCGTCGGCGCTGGCTGGGATCTGCCGCCGGTGGAGACGGAGCAGATCGGCTTCCGCGGCACGGGCATGGTCCAGCACAAGGACGCAGAAGACGAGGCGGCGTCGCGCGCCGCCAACGTCGCGCCCGAGCCGCTCTACGAACCCGATCCGTCAGGGGACAAGGCCCGTGACATCTTCGAGAACGTGCAAGTGCTCGGCGACCTGTCGGAGGACCAGTTCCTGCGTCTGAAGGGAGAGATGACGGAGTGGATCGCGCCGGAAGAGGGCTGTGCCTATTGCCACAACGAGGAGAACCTGGCGTCGGACGAGCTCTACACCAAGGTGGTGTCGCGCCGCATGATCCAGATGACGCAGGCGATCAACGAGGACTGGAAGTCGCATGTCCAGGAGACGGGGGTCACCTGTTACACCTGCCATCGCGGTCAGCCGGTTCCCCCGGACGTCTGGTATCGCGATCTCGATCCCAAGCCGCAGCCGGGCATCGTCGGCTATCGCGCCGACCAGAACGTGGCGGCGCAATTCGCCGGCCTGACATCGTTGCCGCAGAATAGTCTGGAGGACTATCTGCTGAACGAAACGCCGATCCGTGTGCATTCCACGACGGCGCTGCCGACCGGCGAGAACGAAACCGGCGTGATGGACGCGGAGCACTCATGGTCGCTCATGATGCACATGTCCGACTCGCTCGGCGTCAATTGCGTGACCTGCCACAACTCACGCGCCTTCGACGATTGGGACCAGAGCCCGCCGCAACGGGTGACCGCTTGGCACGGCATTCATATGACGCGGTGGCTCAACACCGATTACCTGACCGCGCTCGAGCCGGTGTTCCCAGACGATCGCAAGGGACCGCATGGCGACGTGTTCAAGGTGGGTTGTGCGACCTGCCACGCCGGTGTGCAGAAGCCGCTCTACGGGGCTCAGATGCTGGCGAACTATCCCTCGCTGCAGACGAAGACGGGTGCAATGGACGCTCCCGACTTCAGCAGCTACGTCGTCGGCGAGACGCAGATGCTCGGAACGCCCATGGCACCGACCCCGGCACCCGAACCGGAGCCGGAGCCGGAGCCGGAGCCTGAACCCGAGCCGGAGCCTGAGCCTGAGCCCGCGCCGGAACCAGAGCCGGAAGCACCGGCCGAGAACCAAGAGACGGAGAACCAGGGCACCGCGCAATAGTGGAGGGCGCGATGCCAAGGGGCGGCGGCACTTAAACTAACAGACGGGCGACCTCCAGCGCCCGACGACAATAAGCCGCCGCCAGCCCCCGGGTCTCCCAGGGGCTGGTTCCTTTTGTCGGCGACTAAGCAACAGCGCTGACGCCCAAAGACCCGATTACGAGAGGACTCAGCAGCCCGATTGACCGGGCTGCCGCCATTCTGCTGATACGGCGCAGATAAGGTGGCGCGCGCCCAAGGGAAGGGGGGTGAAGTGGAGCCGATCGAGTTCTACGGCTCATTGCAGAGCCCCTACTGTTACTTCGCTTTGGACAGGCTGGAGTCGCTACGGCGCGATCTCGGAGCGGAGATCGCCATGCGCACCGTCCGCCCGGGCGTCATCCGCATTCCGGATGCCTATGCCGGCCGGTCTCAAACGGAGATCGCCTATCTTGAGCGTGATGTTCACCGCACCGCTGAGTTCCTTCGCCTTCCTTATGGAAGCGCCGAGCCATCGCCGGTGAACTGGGTCGACGGTGCCGATTGGATCGCTGAATCGGATCAGCCGCGGCTCTACCGCATCCACAACATGCTCTACCGGGCACATCAATCGGGCGAAGAATACCGACTGTATTCAACGCTGATGCGGCTCATCTGGTCGGGCCGGACACGCGATTGGGACAACAAGCAGCATCTGAATGCGTGCCTTGCCAAATGCGATCTCCCCGGGGATCTGATCGATCAGCCGGACGAGCTGCTGCCGGACGCAGCTGCTTACTTCACAACGAACGAACAGGCGATGTATGCGTGCGGGCATTGGGGCGTGCCGCTGTTTTCCTGGCGCGGCGAACCGTTTTACGGCCAAGACCGCCTCGATCAGCTTCGATGGCGGATTGAATCGTCTTGAGCTGCAAACCGCAAAATCGCAGCAACGCCTCTGACGAGCTGCAAATGGCCCGGAGGCACATTTGCAATCGACGCAACGATCGCTGAGGAGCCAAAGCCTCAGAGCTTGAGGTCGGGAAAGTGCTCCACGTAGATGCGGAACCACGGCGTGAAGTCGGCAGGCCGCGTGGCGATCTCCGCACGCAAAGCCTCCGGCGCGATCCACCGGGTCTCGGCAACTTCGTCAGGGTTGGGACGGATGATCAGATCATCGCGCCGTGCCTGTCCGACGAACATCGTGACCTTCTCGTGTTCGTGCAAACCGCCGCCAACATCGGCTGAATATTCAAACACCCGCGCTTCGGCGAGTGGCAACGTAAAGCCCAGCTCCTCCTGCAGCCGCCGCGCCGCCGCGTCCTCCACCGCTTCATCCCAATGCGGATGCGAACAGCACGTATTCGCCCATTGCCCACCGCAATGATATTTGTCGTGCGCGCGCCGCTGGATCAGTAGGTCCGCTCCGTCGAAGACGAAGACTGAAACCGCCAGGTGAAACACCGCGTCGGTATGCGCCCGCATCTTCTCGATCGGAAACAACGCGCCGTTCGCGTCGATCCCCGGGATCATGATGGGCACACTCATCGACTGGGCACTCCGGCACAACTGATGGGGCGGCTGACCGTGCTGCCGCCTTCAGTCAACGCTTATGCCTTGCGACTTGGCGTCAGGCAACGGCCCGCGACAGCGCGCATTGTGACCACAGGTCGTTCAGCGCGCCGACCAGATGATCGATATCGGCGTCGGAATGGAGCGGCGTCGGCGTGATCCGCAGGCGCTCGGTTCCCACCGGCACCGTCGGGTAGTTGATGGGCTGCACGTAGATGCCGTACGAATCGAGCAGGAGGTCCGAGATCCATTTGCACTTGGCGGCATTGCCCACCATCACCGGGACGATGTGGCTCGGATTCGACATGTGCGGAATGGACCGCGCATCGAGCTTGGCGCGGAGCTTGGCGACCCGCTCCTTGTGTCGCCGGCGCAAAATCTCGTTCCCCTTGAGGTGCTGAATGGACGCCGTGGCGCCGGCGGCGAGAGCCGGGGGAAGTGCGGTGGTGAAGATGAAGCCCGATGAGAAGGAGCGGACGAAGTCGCAGAGCGCCGTCGACGCGGCGATATAACCGCCCATGACACCGAACGCTTTGCCCATCGTGCCTTCAATGACCGTCAGGCGGTCCATCAGGCCTTCACGCTCCGCCACGCCGCCGCCGCGCGGGCCATACATGCCCACAGCGTGAACCTCATCGAGATAGGTCATCGCGCCGTATTTCTCCGCGACGTCGCAGATCTCGGCGATCGGCGCGATGTCGCCGTCCATGGAATAGACGCTCTCGAACGCCACCAGCTTCGGCCGCTCCGGATCGTCGGCGGCGAGCTTGCGCTCAAGATCCTCAGGATCGTTGTGCTTCCAGATGCGTTTTTCGGCGCGCGAGTGGCGGATGCCCTCGATCATCGAGGCGTGATTCAGGCCGTCGGAATAGACGATGCAGCCGGGCACGCGTGAGGCCAGCGTGCCGAGTGCCGCCCAGTTGGAGACGTAGCCTGAGGTAAAGATCAGCGCAGCTTCCTTGCCGTGCAGGTCGGCGAGCTCCTTCTCCAGAAGCACGTGATAATGGTTGGTGCCGGAGATGTTGCGCGTGCCGCCGGCGCCGGCGCCGCAGCGGTCGATCGCCTCCTTCATGGCCGACGTCACGACCGCGTTCTGCCCCATGCCCAGATAGTCGTTGGAGCACCATACGGTGACGTCGTGGGTCTCGCCGTCCGGCCGGTAACGGGTGGCGCGTGGAAAGTCGCCCGCATGCCGCTCAAGGTCAGCAAAGACGCGGTAGTTGCCGGCGTCGCGCAGTCCATCGAGGGCGTTCTCGAAAAATGCGTTCATATCCATGATGCGCCTCTACTTCCTTCTTTTAAGCTGCTGTGCCTTCATCGGGCTCGAACTCACACGGTCGCGTACGCCGCCCCCGCCCTCCTTAGGAATGGTCGACGGAGCCGGCGTGAACGGGATGACGTTCTGGCGGGCCTCGTGTTCGTCTGTCTCGCTCGACCTGTTGCCGCCGCCGGTCGCCCACGACCACAACGCGGCGTCCGAGACAGGAAGGATCAGGAAGAGGTTTTCGACGATGGCCAACGTCAAGAAAGTCGCGAGAATGGTCCAGGACACGACTTCATGTGGTGACCCGGCGCGATATGCCAGGGCAACGAATAGCGCCAGCGCCGCCACGGCGCCGACGATCGCGACAGGAAACAGCGGGCTGATCCTGTCCGTGCGATAGTAAGTGGTTATGTAGGCCAGATTCGGCGGCACCAGCATGCTGTCGGAGTTCGGCGCGCCAAGGAAGATGTTGATCTTGGCGCTGATGCGCATCGCCCACAAAATCGCGAATGTCCAAAGTCCTGTCTGGTTGACGCCATCAAGGGTCAGCAGAACCACCACGAGCCCGGAGGCCAGGATTGCCAGTTCATGATCCCGCACGACCTGAAACGCGGCGCGAAAACGCGCCCAACCGGAAAGACCGGGCGGGCACGGCGTCCGTCTCGGCCCGGTGATCAGGCCGAGCAGGAACGTCGTCTCACTCCAGGCCCAAAAGCCCAGCGCGCTGAGAAAGGCGACCAATACGCCTGCCGTCGTTGCCATCTGAGCACTGAGGTGAAGGCCGATAGCGGCCGCGATAGCCACCGCCGTCGCGCCGCCCAGAACCAGCGCTCGATTATCCAGCCGCTTGCGCGATGCCATCATCACTACGCCCGTCGACAGCCACCAGACGATGACGGTCGCGACTATGGCGATGAGGACGTGGGCCACGGACGCCTCCTAACCGCCTACCAGACCGGCTCAAGCCGGCTGGTTGCGGGGATGGTGTTGGGCTTCGTGGGAATCGCGAAGATCCGCAGGAAGTTGACGCCCGCGGCCGCAATCCAAAAAGCCTTGCCGAGACGACCGCCAAGCCCGCCGGCCTCATCCGCCGCGGCGATCTTGCGGTTGATCCGCTCCAGCCGCCGGAAGCCGGCAAGCAGAGCCGGATTGTCGAGATCGAGCGTCAGCGGGAAGACCTGCTTTGAGATCTCGCTCGTCGTGCGGAACACCTTCATGTCGTAATCTTCGATGTCCACGCCGAGCGCCTGGTGGAAGGCCGGGCGCGCATGGTCGCGCACATACATCGTTGCGAAGACGGCGAGCAGGAAGAACTTGATCCACAGCTTGTTGCGGCCGCTGAGGAGCTTGGGGTCGGTGCGCATCAACAAAGAGAACGCCTCGCCGTGGCGGAACTCGTCGTTGCACCATTCCTTGAACCACTTGAAGATCGGGTGGAACCGGAGCTCCGGATGCCGTTCAAGATGGCGGTAGATGGTGATGTAGCGCGCGTAGCCGATCTTCTCCGACAGGTAGGTCGCGTAGTAGATAAACTTCGGCTTGAAATAAGTGTATTTCTTCGCCTTGGCGAGGAAGCCCATATTGACGCCGATGCCGAAATCCTTGAGCGCGTCGTTGATGAAGCCGGCATGGCGTGACTCGTCGCGGCTCATATAGCCGAAGAGTTCGCACACATCCTTGTTGGAGCCGCGGCGCTTCATCTCCTTGTAAAGGACACAGCCGGAAAACTCCGCGGTCAGCGAGCTGACCAGAAAGTCGACGAACTCCTTGCGCAGCTCCGGCGACAGGCTGTCGATGTCGAGCTCTTCCCAATCGGCATTGCGTTTGAAATGCGCCTTGTTCGGATCGCTCTTCATCTCCGCAATCAGCGCGTCCCATTCCGCACGCACCGGGGTGACGTCGAGCTTGTCCATCTCGTCGAAATCCGTGGTGTAGAACCGCGGATTGAGCATGGTGGATTCAAGCGCGGTGCGCGTCGTGTCGTTCTGCTCCCCGACGCGGTCCGCAAGCTCAGTTGGCTGCACGTGAGCGTTCATAGCGTGGCCCTCTCTGAGAAGCTGAATTCACAAAGCTCCATGAACTCCAAATCGCCGGTCGCCCGCGTCCAGGCGCGTTCCCATTGGCTGGCGCGGGTGATCGTTGCCGTGCGCTTGAAGGTCTGGGTCTCGCCATAGGGCACCTGGACCGGCGCGCCGTGGACAACGACCTCATCACCGGGATGCACCACAGCGCCGTTGTCGAAGCGTACATGCGCGCCGAGGCTGTCGAAGGTGTTGTTGATCTCGACCGTGCAGGGGACGTCTTCCTTGCGCCGGCCGAAGAACGGGAGCCAGGTCATTGGTCGTTTCCTCCCTGCGTGTTTAGGAACCGCGAGAATGCAGCCACGTTGTCGGGTCCAAAGGCATCGAGATAGATGCGCTCGCCAGTCCCCGTGTCCGACAAGGTGATCGCGCCGCCTTCCCACATGATCAGTCGGAACGGCTGCGTCTGCGGAACGTTGGCGATCGCGCGCGAGCGCTGGAGGCCTCGGAGCGCGCCGCGCACAAAGCCGTCCTGGTTCGACCCGAGTTCTTCGATCACCGCGCCGCTCGCCGCATCGGTCACAACGACGCTGTCGCCTTTGCCCGGCAGGAACACGATGTCGCGAATGTCGACAGGCACGGTTGTCGCAACGCGCACGGTGCCAACATCGGTGAGCCGGCCGAACACGGCGACGGCGCAGACCAAAGCGACCAACGCAATCGCGCCGTAGAGCGGCAGGCGCGGGAAGGGCGGCTGCCGCGTGGCCGGCTGAACGGAAGACGTGGCGAGACTCATCGTCGACTCCTATTCCGCCGGCACCAGAGGCGCGCCGGCCGCCGGGATATCGTGCTCCGCCGTGGGTCGCGTGACCGCGATCGTCGGGGCAATTGCATCGCCGGATTGCGCCGCAACGAGTTGCCCCTTCAGGGCTTCCGCCGCGGCTTCCACATTGGGGATGCAGCGCAGCGCCGGCTCCGGCTGTGAGAACCGCCACGGCCTCAGATGCGGCCAAAGCACAAACCACGACAGGCGTTGCCCTTCCTTGACCGACAGAACGATGTCGCCGCTGCCGTCCTTGTTGCGCGACATGTCGGCCGAAGCGATCTGCCGGAACGGCAGATTGAGCGTGACCGACAGCGCAACGCCGATCCGCATCACCAGCCGCCGGTTGGTGATGGTGTAGAGCGTCGTCTTCTGTACGCCCCAGGCAAACAGCTCCAGAAGCGCCAGCGCGACGGCCGCGAGGATGGCCATTGCCGCCACCGAGAAGAGGATGCCGGCAAGCGGCCTCGCATCATGAATGCCCGCCGCCGCCATCCAAGCGGCGAGCACCACGAAGTACCCCGCCACCCAGCGTGTCTTCAGCACACGCCACGCGACCTGCCGAGCTACCGGCCGTCCCTGCCAGACGATGAACTCGCCCTCAGGCAGACGCGTCGGAAGGCCGGGAACCGGCTCGTCGTCGTGCTCAAAAACTGGGATCTTGGTCATCATCTCAACGCCTCATCAGACATAGGGTTCCTGACGCTGCGGCGTGGCGTAGAGCTGGCCACCGCCGAAATACGCCACGGTCCGTTCTTCTTCCAGGCGGGTGACGCGGTTGCCATTCGCCAAAGTCGGAACGTTGGCGAATTGCGCGCCAGTGATCGCGTGCACATAAATGTGACGCTTGCCGCGGCCGCTCTTCTTGAAGACGCAGAAGTTGATCGGCAGAAGCTGCGTGCCGCCGCCGGCCGTCTCAATCTGCAGGTAGCGCAGGATTTGCTCCGAGCGGTCGATCCACAGATCGGTGACCGTGCCGCCGCCAGCGCCGTCGCAGCCAACAACCGGCATGCCGCGCGGGTCGAAGTCCTCCGCCGCGACCTGGTATTCGCTGGCGACGCTCATCGGCACGATGCGGTCCTGACCGTCGGCGGCCGTATCGGCGACGTCGGCCCGCTCCGCCCAGGAGCCCGGCCCGATGCCATCGGCCATGGGATCGCCGGTTGGGACAAGCGCGGCGCCGGGGAAGGCGGCGGCCCGCTCCGCGGCAATCGGCCGGCTGTCGCGATCCTTGTTGGGAACGCTCACCGTGCCATGGCCGTGCGCCAGTGCGAACGTCTTGGCAGGCGGAACGAACAGCCACGGGTCCTTTGAATATCGACCCGTGAGGTCGTCCTCCAGCGGATAGCCCTCGCGCCGGTCCTCCTGGCGCAAGTACCAGATGAGTCCGGCGAAGAAGACCCAGAACGCATAGAGCGACAGCTGTGCGATATCGATGTATGCGGTGAATGCGCCGGTTTCCATGGCGGTTCTCCCGTTCTCCTAGTTGCTCAACCTGGCAAATCCACCAGGCCAAATTGTCTTGCGCGCGCCGTGCCGGTCGACCGGTCTTTCCCGACCAGCGGGCCGAGCACGGCCAGCCCCAAGAACAAAAGTACGATCTCGATGTGGTAGACGACGCCGTATCCGGTTGCCGGAGAGGCGAGCGACTCCCCAAGCGCACCGCTGACGGCAAGCGCATTGACGCCGTCGCGAATGATGCCGCCGAGCGCCAATCCAGTACCGATTGCCGTGGCCTGCACGGCGCTCCAGGCGCCGATCGCAAAGCCGCTGTCGGAACCGTCGGCGAGCTCCATGGCGGCGAGCATGGTGCAGACGGCGAAGAGGCCGCCGCCGAATCCGATGACGACCGCGCCGAGCCGGAACAGCGCCGCAGACTCCATCGGAGCGGCGAGAATGACGGCGGCGAATGCAAAGACGCCGGCGAGCGCACCCATCGCGGCCACGCGATACATGTCGAAATGCTTCTGCAGGAGCCGGCCGGCAAGCGCGAAACCCGCGAGCGTTCCGCCAGCCCAAAGCGCTGTGAGGTATGTGGTCTGCGCCACGGAGAGCCCGAGAATTTCGCCGCCATAGGGCTCCAGGAGGACGTCCTGCATGGCAAAGGCCATCGATCCCAAGCCGACGCCGATAAGAAGCCGCGTCGTGCGCGGGTCGGCGCGGTAGGCGGCTTGCGCCTCGGCAAACGTAGGCACGGTGCGGCCGGCCCGCGTGCGGGTCGGATTGCGCGCCTCCTGCTTCCACAGCGAGATCACGTTGATCACGACAGTCACTGCCGCCGCACCCTGGATGACTTGGATCAGCCGTTTCGGGCTGAAATCGGTGAGGAGCAGGCCGAAAGCCACCGACGAGACGATCATGCCGACGAGGAGGGCGACATAAACGAGCGCCACGACGCGCGGCCGGGTCTCTTTTGGCGCGAGATCGGTGGCGAGCGCCAGACCGGCGGTCTGCGTCATGTGCATGCCGGTGCCGGTCAGCAGGAAGGCAGCGGCCGCGGCGACCGGGCCGATCCATTCCGGTCCGTGGGTCTGCGACTGCAGGATCAGAAGCGCGAACGGCATGAAGGACAGGCCGCCGAACTGCAGAAGCGTGCCGAGCCAGATGAACGGGACGCGCCGCCACCCAAGCGCGGACACATAGGTGTCGGAGCGATAGCCCATAAGCACGCGGAACGGCGCCGCCATGACCGGGATCGCCACCATCAGCGCCACCAGCCAGGTCGGCACGCCAAGCTCGATGACCATCACCCGGTTCAGCGTTCCCGTCAGGAGCACCGCGGCCATGCCCACGGAGAGCTGGAACATGGAAAGCCGCAGGAGCCGCCCAAGCGGCAAGTCGCGCGACGCTGCATCGGAGAACGGCAGGAAGCGAATGCTGACGCTCTGCCAGGCCCCGACGATCGCTGCGTTGGCGCGAGAAAGCTTCATGACCGGGTCACCTCCATCGCCTCGGAGATGTAGAACCCGCGCGCGATCCGCGAGACGGAGCGGGCGCTCCAACCGGCGAGCGCCGGCCGCTTCTGGAGGTCACGGGCAAGCGTGGCGGTCGCGATCGGCTGAATAGCCGGCGCGCGATCGCTGCGCGGAAACATCCGCCCGATGAGATGCATGGTGGCCAGAAGCGGCGTGCGCGG
This sequence comes from Afifellaceae bacterium, assembly GCA_028284625.1. Classification (GTDB taxonomy): domain Bacteria; phylum Pseudomonadota; class Alphaproteobacteria; order Rhizobiales; family Afifellaceae; genus DASWJZ01. Next base: position 511,822 of record JANQRH010000026.1, read on the forward strand.
CGCGACGGTGAAGACGATCGACCGGTCTGTGCGGGAGGCCAAGGCGGCGAGGGCGTCCTCAACGTCGGCCGCGCAATAGTGAATGAGGGAATCCATGGCGACGACGGCGTCGAAACGGCCGTGCACGTCGGAAAGCATGTCGCCGGCGAGAAACGATACGCGTCCCTTGCCGCTGTAGCTGGCGAGCTGTTCGTTGGCGAAACGGATGATCTGCGGCGAGAGGTCGACACCCAAGACATCGGCGCCTCGGCTCCCCAACGCCGTCGACAGCGCGCCGGCGCCGCAGCCGGCATCGAGGATGCGCATGCCCGTGAGGTCATTGGGGAGGCAGGAGAGGATTGTGTCGCGCATTGCGGCGCGGCCTTCGCGCACGGTGGCGCGGATGCGGCTGAGCGGCTTGTCGGAGGCAAACCGCTTCCAGGCATCGATCGCGGTCCGGTCGAAATAGACCTGGATCTCGCTGCGACGCTGGAGGTAGCCGGCATCGATCATCGCATCGACCTCACTCAAAGCCCAGGAAATCGAAGATTTCCCGGTCCTTCATCGGCACGGCGTCCAGCTCGTCCGAGCCGCTCCATAGATATTCGGCAAGCTGGAGATATTCGTCCTGGATCGCCTTCACTTCCGGCGAATCCTCCATCTCGAACATGGTGCATTTCTTCAGTCGCGAGCGCCGCACCGCGTCGGAATCGGCGATATGCGCCAGGCGCCTCAGACCGATCGCGTCGTTGAACCGGTCGATCTGATCGGTGTCGCGCGAGCGATTGGCGATCACGCCGCCGATGCGCACGTCGTAATTCTTCGCCTTGGCACGGATGGCGGCGACGATACGGTTCATCGCGAAGATGGAATCGAAATCGTTGGCGGCGACGATGAGCGCGCGCTCCGCGTGCTGGAGCGGCGAGGCGAAGCCGCCGCACACCACGTCGCCGAGAACGTCGAAGAGCACCACGTCGGTGTCTTCCAGGAGGTGATGTTCTTTGAGGAGCTTGACGGTCTGGCCGACGACATAACCGCCGCAGCCGGTGCCCGCCGGCGGCCCGCCCGCCTCAACGCATTGCACGCCGTTATAGCCGTCGAAGACGAAGTCCTCCGCCCTGAGCTCCTCGGCGTGGAAATCGACCTCCTCCAGGATGTCGATCACCGTCGGGATCAGCGACTTGGTCAGCGTGAAGGTGGAATCGTGCTTGGGGTCGCAGCCGATCTGCAAGACGCGCCGGCCGAGCTTGGAGAACGCAGCCGACAGGTTCGACGAGGTGGTCGACTTGCCAATACCGCCCTTGCCGTAGACGGCAAACACCTTGGCGCTATCGATCTCCATCGTCGGGTCGAGATGGACCTGGACGCTGCCTTCGCCGTCTTCACCCTGTTCCACGCGCGCTTTCGTGGCGCGGGCATTGAGCTCTGCTGTCCGCGGATGGGTATAGATGTTCATGCTGCAGCCTCCACGACGATTCCCTCCACGCGGTCTTCAAGTTCGTCTCCGGCGGCGCGAAGCGCTGCCCATGTCTCTTCGTCCGGCGACCAATATTGGCGCTCGCCGGCTTCAATCAGGCGGTTGGCGAGCCGCGCGCCCGACTTTGGATTGAGCTCCGCAAGCCGCCGCCGCATGGTCTCGTCGAGTACGAATGTCTCGCTCAGATGCTTGTAGACCCACGGCGCGACTTGACCCGTCGTCGCGGACCAGCCGAGCGTGTTGGTGATGTGGCTTTCGATTTGCCGCACGCCCTCATAGCCGTGGTCGAGGAGCCCCTCGTACCATTTCGGATTGAGCATGCGGGTGCGCGTCTCAAGCTCGACCTGTTCGTTGAGCGTGCGCACCTTGCCCTGACCGCAGGTCTGGTCGCCGACATAGACCGGCACGTCCGCGCCCCCGGATTTGCGCACCGCGCGCGTGATGCCGCCGAGCGTATCGAAATAATGGTCGATCGACGTGATGCCGAGTTCCAGCGATTCCAGGTTCTGGTAGGCGCCTTCCACGTGCTGCAGGATTGAGGCGAGAAGCTCCGGTTGCTTCACTGGCTCGCCGCTCGGGCCGAACGCAAAGCTCTTGCGGCTGGAGAACGTGTCGGCAAGCTCGTCCTCGTCGCCCCACGCGCCGGAATCGATCAGCATGTTGACGTTGGAGCCGTAGGCGCCGGCGGCGTTGGAGAACACCCGCAAAGCCGCGACCTCCATCGAGCATTGATTGGCTTCCGCGTAGGCGAGCGCATTGGCGCGCACCGGGTTCATGTCGAGCGGCTCGTCCGCCATCGCCGCCTTCTGGCAGGCTTCGGCAAGGAGGCGGGTCTGCAACGGCAGGAGATCGCGGAAGATGCCCGACAGCGTGATGACGACATCGATGCGCGCCCGGCCGAGTTCGTCGAGCGGGATAAGGTCGGCGCCGGCGAGCCGTCCAAATCCGTCGAACCGCGGACGCGCTCCGATAAGCGCAAGCGCCTGAGCGATCGGCGCGCCTTCGGTCTTGAGATTGTCCGTGCCCCACAGGACGAGCGCCAGTGATTTCGGCGCCGCACCGTTGTCCGCCGTGTAGCGGTCGATCAGCTTGTCTGCCTGCATTTTGCCGTCGACGACGGCGTAGGCGCTCGGTAGGCGGAACGGATCGAAGCCGTGCAAATTCCGGCCGGTCGGCACGATCTCAGGTGCACGCAGAACGTCGCCGCCGCACACCGGGCGGATATAGCCGCCGTCGAGGGCATGCAGCACCGCATCGATCTCGACATTGGTGCGCAGATTGGTATCGAGCGCCGTCAGCCGCTCTGCCGTAATCCGTTGCGCATCGTCGCGAAGCCTGAGCGCGTTGCCATCGCCGGTGGCGATCCGATCCAGCGTGTCGTCATCCAGCGCGCCGTCCATCACCACATTGTTGGCCGAGCCGATCAGGTCGCGTCGTTCCGCGTCGCTCGGCGCCTCGCCGGCGACATGCAGGCCATGCGGGATGAGGGTCGCCTCAAATTCCGCAAGCCGCGTGGCAAGCGCCGGGATGTCCGTCTCGCCGTTCGCGCTCCACGATGCGTCTTCCGCGACAAGGTCGAGCGCCACCGCCTGCGTCTTGATCGTGTCGCAGAGCTGCGCGTGCTCATCGGTCTGGCCTGGAGGCAGGGCGCGCCAGCGTTCGATCGTGGTCTTCAGATCGAGCAGGCCCTTATAGAGGCCTGCGTGACCGACCGGCGGCGTCAGATAGCTGATCAGCGTCGCCGCCGAGCGCCGCCGCGCAATCATGCCTTCCGACGGATTGTTGGCGGCGTAGAAATAAACGTTGGGGAGGTCGCCGATCAGCCGGTCCGGCCAGCACTCCTCCGACAGCGCCACTTGCTTGCCGGGCATGAACTCCAGCGCGCCATGCGTGCCGAAATGCAGGACGGCATCGGCGTTCAGATCATCACGGAGGTAGCGGTAGAACGCGGCGAAGGCGTGGGTCGGCGCGAAGCTCTTGTCGAACAGGAGCCGCATCGGATCGCCCTCGTAGCCGAAGGCCGGCTGCACGCCGACGAAGACGTTGCCGAAGGACGCACCCAGAACGAAGATGCGCGACCCGTCGCTCTGGTGCCGGCCGGGCGCGGGGCCCCATTGCGACTCGATTTCCGCAAGCCAAGGCTCGCGCCGCACATGCGTGTCGGTGTCGATTGCGGCGGCCACATTGGCCGGCATGCCGTGGCGCTCTGCATTGCCTTCCAAAACGGCGTCGCGGAGCGCCTCCGCATCGGCCGGCAGCTCTACGCTGTAGCCGTCCGCTTTCAGCGCCTTCAACGTATTGAAGAGCGAGCGGAACACGGAGAGATGCGCTGCCGTGCCGAGCGCACCGCCATTGGGCGGGAAGTTGTAGATGACGGTCGCGATCGTGCGCTCTGCCTTCGGCGTCCGCCGCAGCCGCACCAGTCGCTCCACCCGCGCGGCAAGCCGCGTCGCGCGCTCGTCGTGACAACGCATGTCGCGTGTCGAGCCGGCTTCGCCATCTGTTGAGCGGCCGCCGAAGAGGATCGGACCGGTCGCACCGTCGATCTCCGGCAGCGCCACCATCATGGTGGTCTCAACCGGCGTCAGGCCGTGGTCGCCCGCCTGCCACTCCTGCAGCGTCTGGAACTCAATACCGAAGGCGGAGAGATAGGGGACGTCAAGGCGCGCCAGCGCTTCTTCTGCAGCCGCCGCATCGTTATAGGCCGGGCCCCCGACAAGCGAGAAACCGGTCAGCGACACCACGGCGTCGACGCATGGGGCGTCGTCGCGCATGAAGAATGCCTCGATCGCCGGGCGCGCATCCAGGCCGCCGGCAAAGGCGGTGACCACCGAAAGGCCGCGCGCCTCAAGCGCTTCGATGACGCCGTCATAATGCGCGGTGTTGTCGGCAAGCACGTATGAGCGCATCACCAGAAGACCGACTGTTCCTTCGCGGCCCTTGCGCTTCGCCACGCGGCCATAGGCGGTCAGGTCGTCGGTGACGCGGTCCTTCAGCTTCGGATGGTAGAGCCCGACTTCAGGGTAGTGCACCGGATCGTGCACATCGACGGCGTTGCGAAGAGCCTTGCGCTCGCCGTCCGCATAGCGGTTCACCAGGAAGCGGATTAGGTTGGCGATATTGCTGTCCGACCCGGCCAGCAGATATTGCAGGACCAGGAAGTAGGCACGCACGTCCTGTGCCTTGCCGGGGATGTATTTCAGGATGCGCGGAATGGCGCGCAGCACCTTCATCTGGCCGTGGCCGGCGGAGGAATCGCTTTTGACCCGGCCGCGCAGGCGCTTCAGGAAGCCGAGCGCGCCGCCCGTTGGGTTGGCCATGGAGAAATTGCCGAGCCGGGTCTGCCGGACGATCTCGCCGGCGGAGAGGCACCCGACCAGGCAATCGCAATCGTCGCGCCGCGCCTCAAGCCACGGCTGTACCTTCAGGCAATGCTCTTCCAGGAAGATCATGTTGGCGATGACGATGTCGGCCGTCTCAATGTCGCGCCGGCAGCGTTCTTCCGCCGTCTGGTCGCCGCCCCATTCCGTCACAGCATGAAGCGTCAGGCGAAGGCCCGGCAGCTCCTTGGCAAGTGCTGCCCGCGCGCGGTCCACCGCGCCCGCCATGTGGCTGTCGAGCGTGACGATCGTCACGCTGATCGGAGTGGCCGGCCGCTTCGATGCGGCCGATTTCGCGGCCTTAGCGGCCGAAATGGGCTTTTGCATCGTAAAGCGTCTCGACTGTGATCGTCTTCACGCCACCATCGGCGGCGAACCGTTCGGTGTTGCGGCGTGCCTTGCCGCGGACGAAGAACGGGATCTTCTTCAGCTCGTGCTCCGCATCCGGCGACCAGTGTGGCGCGTCATCGGATGAGGACGGCAGGTCGGCAACGGCCTCCGGCGTGTCTGGCCGGGAGCCGTCGCCGACCGCGGCCAGATGGGAGGCGTCGGCCGCGTCGTTAAACTCAAAGTCCTCACGGAACATGCCGAGAAGGTGCTCTTCCAGGCCCATCATCAGGGGATGGACCCATGTGTCGAAGAGCACATTGGCGCCCTCGAAGCCCATCTGCGGAGCGTAGCGGGCGGGGAAATCCTGAACGTGGATAGGCGCCGAAATCACCGCACACGGAACGCGCAGGCGCTTGGCGATATGTCGCTCCATCTGCGTGCCGAGGACGAGCTCCGGCTGCGCCGCGATGATGGCGTCTTCGATCTCCAGATGGTCGTCGGAGATCAACGGCTCGACGTCGTATTGGCGCGCCGCCGCTCGGACATCGCGGGCAAGCTCGCGTGAATAGGTGCCGAGGCCGCAGACTTTGAAGCCGAGCTCAGTTTCCGCGACGCGCGCCGCCGCGATCGCGTGCGTGGCATCGCCGAAAACGAAGACCCGCTTGCCGGTCAGGTAGTTGGAGTCGATGGAAACGGAGTACCACGACAGCCGCTCTTCGCCGCTTTCCAGGACGGGCTGCGGGTCGACGTCGGCCATCTCGGCGACGGCCCGAATGAAGTCCTTCGTGGCGTTTACGCCGATCGGAATGACCCGAACCGAAGGCTGCTTGAACTCACGCTCAAGCCACCGCGCGGCAACGTCGGCGATTTCCGGATAAAGCACGATGTTGAAGTCGGCGTCGGGAAGCCGTGCAAGGTCGGCCGGCGAAGCGCCAAGCGGCGCCACGACATTCACAGGAACGCCGAGTGCCTCAAGGAGCCGGCGCACTTCCGTGACGTCGTCGCGATTGTGAAAGCCGAGCGCTGTGGGCCCGAGGATGTTGCACGACTTGGTGCCGGACTTCCGCTCCGGGGTCCGTCCGCCGGCAAAGCCGCGCACCAGACGATAGAACGTCTCCGCCGCGCCCCAGTTCTCCTTCTTCTGATAGGAGGGGAGCTCAAGCGGCACGACCGGGACGGGAAGGTCCAGCGTCTTGGCGAGGCCGCCCGGATCGTCCTGGATCAACTCGGCCGTGCATGACGCACCCACCATCACCGCCTGCGGCTTGAAGCGCTCGACGGCCTCGCGGCAGGCGCGCTTGAAGATCTCTGCCGTGTCGGAGCCAAGGTCGCGCGCCTGGAAGGTGGTGTAGGTCACCGGCGGGCGGGACTTGCGCCGCTCGATCATGGTGAAGAGGAGATCGGCGTAGGTGTCGCCTTGCGGCGCATGCAGCACGTAGTGCAGATCGCGCATCGACGAGGCGATGCGCATCGCGCCGACATGAGGTGGTCCTTCGTAGGTCCAGACCGTGAGCTGCATGGTCTAGGCCTCCACCGCCAGCGCCGCACGACGCGTCAACGGCCGTGCGAACAGTTCCGCGAGGTCGCCGGCCTGCTCGTATCCCTGGATGGGTGAGAACACGAACTCGATCGACCATTTGGTGGTCCGGCCTTCCGCCTCGAACGGGTTTCCGAGTCCCATGCCGCAAACAATGAGGTCGGGATCGGCCGCCTTGCAGCGATCGATCTGAAGGTCGACGTCCTGGCCTTCGGAAACCTGGATTGAGTCCGGCAGGAGCGCGAACTCTTCCGCCACGTTCTGCCGGTGCAGATAGGGCGTGCCGACCTCGATGATCTCCGCGCCGGCCTCGCAATGGAGGAAGCGCGCCAGGCTCGGCTCCAGCTGCGAATCGGGGAAGAGAAAGACGCGCTTGTCTACCAGGCGATCGCGATAGAGATCGACGGCCTTCTTGGCCCGTTCGCGGCCGGGGAGCGTGATGGCGTCGAAGCGTTCGGCGGGAATGCCGAACGCATCCGCGGCGGCCTTGAGCCACGCCGTCGTGCCGCCTTCGCCGAGCGGGAACGGCGCGCCGATATGGCGCGCGCCGCGCTTCTTCAAAGCGCTTGCAGTGTCGTTGAGGAACGGCTGCGCGAGAAGAAACGCCGTGTCCGGCCCGACGCTCGGCAAATCCGTGCTTCTGCGCGACGGCAGGAACGACACATCGTCGATCCCAAGGGCGGTGAAGATGCGCTCAAACTGGTCCTCAACGACATCGGCGAGCGAGCCGACGATCAGAAGCGAGGGCGCATCGTCCGCGCGGGAGGCGGGCAGGCGCTCCACCAGCGCTGCCAGGAAATTGTCCTCGCCCTGCGTGAAGGTGGTCTCAATGCCGCTGCCGGAATAGCTCAGCACCCGATGGCGCGGGGCATGGATTTCGTTGAGCCGCTCGGCCGCGCGCGAAAGGTCGAACTTGATCACCTCCGAAGGACACGACCCGACCAGCACCAGCATGTTGATGTCCGGCCGGCGCGACAGGAGGCGGTCGACCACGCGATCGAGCTCGTCGTGCATGTCGGCCATGCCCGCCAGATCGCGCTCTTCGATGATGGCCGTGCCGAAGCGCGGCTCCGCGAAAATCATGACGCCGGCCGCCGATTGCATCAGATGGGCGCAAGTGCGTGATCCGACGATCAGGAAGAATGCGTCCTGGATCTTGCGGTGCAGCCAGATGACCGAGGTCAGGCCACAAAAGACTTCATGCTGGCCGCGTTGACGCAAAGGCGTGGGCGCAGGGCAGGGTGCCGCCGTCATATCGGATGCCGGCAGCGGCCGGTTCATTGTACGGCCCCCGCGCGGGCGGCCATGCCGGCCTGCCCGCTAGGTTGGCGTCGCGCCAAGCGGAACTTCCACAGAAACTGTGCGGCGTTGACGACGTAGGCGGCGTAAGCGGCCAGCGCCAACATCATCAGCGGGACCGGCTGCAGCGCGTCGACCAGCACCGCGATGAGGTAGGCGGTGTGCAGGACCAGAACGCCGATCGATACGACGTCTTCCCAAAAGAAGGGACGCGCAAAGAGATAGCGGCCGAAGACGTCCTTCTCCCAGATCGATCCGGTGATCATGATCGCGTAGAGGACGAGGGTTTTGACGACGATCGACAGATTGGCCGCGAAAAGACCGTCGCCGGTAAGTAGGAATCGGATAATGAGGGCCAGACTGACCAGGAAGACCGCGAACTGAATCGGCGCCAGAATGCCCTGCACCAATGTCCAGGGCGACGCGTCGCGCCTGTGGCGTTCCAGAGGTGTGTAAAGCTCTCCTTGAACGGGGCGTACGCCCTCCTGAATGGCCATCCTCGCCCGGCCTTTCCGCCTCCCAACGGTCTGTTGACACTTTAGTCCTGCGGGCGAGGATGTGTCAACTTTCCTTGACGTTTATTTTTGTTTACAACTCGCCTGACATGGGACAATGTTCTCAGCGCCCCGAAGTACCGACGTTCTGCTCGAGCGGAAGGGCACCCGGTTCGATTGGACGCCCGTCCGAGCTTAGCGTTACCGGCGAGTGCGTCATTGTCCCGGACCGGCCGACATTTGATGGCACGGATTGGCAATGGGCAGTCTTCGGATCGGCAATAGCGAAAGTTCCGTAGGTGCTCCGGCCGGTCGTTCAAGAATCGGTTTAAGACGGCTTGCCGCGTCGCAGCGCGAGGCGTTGGTGGATATCGTTCAGACCGGCATTGTCCCCGCCACATCGGTCCATTCGGCCTGGTCATCCGGAGACCTCGATCCCAGCGACAGTTTCCGCCCCAGCGACCTCAGACGGTTCCGCGAAATCGCCTACAACGCAGCAACCGCCAGGGCGACCGAGCGGTTGATGCAGTTTTTGGACAGCATCAAGCTGTCTGCACAACGCAAGGTAGCGTTTCTGGAGGCGACAGCGCGCGGGCTTGGCGAGGACTGGGTTGGCGACCGCCGCACTTTCTTTGACGTGACGATCGCCATGGGGCGCATTCAGGCGCTGCTTCGCCACCTTTGCGACGCAGACCGGGCACTGCCGGTGGCCTCCGGCCCACGGTCCGTGCTCCTGACCTGCGCGCCCGGCGAGCAGCACGTCTTTGGGTTGCGGATCGTAGAAGCGCTGTTCCGCAGGTCGAGTTGGCAAACGGCCTACCTGGAGCCGGAATCGACCAACGAGATCAAGGACGCCGTCAGGAAGTCGCGTTGCGACGTCGTCTGCATTTCTTGGTCGAGCGGCTTTCTCGCTGAAGCCGTGTTGGCCAGCCTGAAGGCAATTTCCGGCGGGCGGCGGCGGCCGCTGATTCTTGCGGGAGGATACGCGGCCGACCGAAACGAGAAATGGCTTCTGAAACAAGGGGTTGAGCAGGTTTGCGCCAGCCCGCAGGCGGCGCTGAAACTGGCGATCGCGAAGCGCATGACAAAGATCGCGCGGCGTGCGTACCGAACCGACCGTATGCAGCACTTAAACGGCGGTGCCGTCGACGTGCCGCTGGCAGTGTGACGGGGCGCATGGATAAGCGCCTCACTTGGGCCGAGCACCGGGTGTTCAACCGTTCGGCCAAGTTGTTTGACGCCCTCGGAAGCGAGGCGTTGTTGCGCCTCGTTCCGCTCGGTTCCGACATTGCAATGGTCGTGTCTGAGCAAGGCCAGGTGGAGGACGTCGCCTATCGCGACCCTGAGTTGGGCGATTACGGTATCGACAACTGGGTTGGGCGGCCCTGGCAGGACACCGTCACCATAGAAAGCGTGGAAAAGGTGGACGCGCTCGTCGCGGAGGCCGGCGAGGTCGGTGTCACGCGGCGGCGCCAAGTCAATCACCCCGCCAACGGCCAGCCGGACCTGCCGGTCGACTACATGGTGGTGACCGTCACGAAGGATGCGCCGCGCATCGTTCTGGGCTCCGATCTTCGCAAGTTCGCGAACCTGCAGCAGCGCCTGGTGGAGGCGCAGACGGAGCTGGAATCGGAATATCGGAAGATCCGCGAAGCCGAAGGGCGATATCGCAGCGTCTTCCATCTGTCGAACCGCGCCATGGTGGTCGTCGACCCGAAGGCGCGCAGGACGCTCGACGTGAACGCCGCAGCCGCGCGGCTCTTGGGCAAGCCGCCGCGGAAGATTGTCGGCGAATCGGTGCTCAACCTTTTCGCGCGGTCGCAGCACAACATCATCACCGACGTGTTTTCAGAAGCGCATCACCGCGGCACGCCGCAATCGGTGAAGGTGCCGCTCGGCAGCAACAAGTCGGAGTTTGCAATCGACGTCGAGCCCTACCGCGAGCACGGCCAGAACAATCTCCTCCTCATGATTGAGCCGGCGCAAGACGCCGGCAAATCGTCATCGCCGCGCGACGAGGCCAAGACGCTCATCGACAGCCTGCCGGAAAGCATCGTCGCCACCGATGCCAAAGGCATCGTCATCGACGTCAACGATCAGTTCCTCGATCTGGTGCAGGTGCTTCATCGAGATCGCGTGGTCGGCCGCAATCTCAACAATTGGCTCGGCGCCTCCTCTGTCGATTTGCAGGTGCTGCTCTCGCGGGTGAGGGAGGAAAGCCGTGTTCAACGTTTCGCGACGATCGTGCGCGACGAATTGGGCGGCAGCCACGACGTCGCCGTGACCGCGGCGCTCCACGCCAGCAACGGTTCGGAAGAGCGGATCGGATTGCTGCTGGTGCGGGTGGCCCCGCGTGAGGCAAGCGCATCCCTGACATCAGGATCGGTGGTGCCCGATCCGTCCGACTTCTCCGAGCTCGTCGGCCGCGTGCCGCTGAAGGAGCTGATCCGCGAAGCCGTGGACGTGATTGAGCGCCTGAGCATTGAGGCGGCCTTGCGTCAGACGGGCAACAATCGCGCCTCCGCCGCCGACATGCTCGGCCTCAGCCGCCAGAGCCTCTACATCAAGCTGAAGCGCTACGGATTGGAAGACTTCGGCAGCGACGAATAGGGGGCGACCGGCATGACGCCGACGTCGCGAACGACCGTACCCATCCACGCAAACTGCGCTTGCTCCGGAGCCTCGCTCTGCCCGTCAACTTTGCCTTACAAGGTGTCAATATTCGTTGACACCTTTAGGGCGCAGCCATAGCATCTCGGGCATGGCAACGCATGCGTTAGCGGCAACGCGGCCAACCGTCCCGGCGCCTAGCGCCGTGCTGGCGCTGCTCAAGCCGATCACATGGTTTCCTCCCATGTGGGCCTATTGCTGCGGCGCTGTTTCGGCAGGCGCCGCATTCGGAGAGCGCTGGCCTTATGTGCTCGGCGGCGTGCTGCTCGCTGGCCCCTTGGTGTGCGGCGCAAGCCAGGCGGTGAACGACTGGTACGACCGCCATGTCGACGCCATCAACGAGCCGGACCGCGTCATTCCCTCAGGCCGGATGCCCGGCCGCTGGGGGCTCTACGTGGCGATCGCCATGTCGGCGCTGTCGCTGCTTTTGGCGGCGGTTCTGGGTTGGGTGGTGTTCGTCGCCGCCATCATCGGACTTTGCTTTGCATGGGCCTACAGCGCACCGCCGTTCCGTCTGAAAAGGAACGGCTGGTGGGGCAACGCCGCCGTCGGCCTCACATATGAGACGCTGCCCTGGGTGACAGCTGCAGCCGCCGCTTTCGCCGTCATCCCGCCGGGTCCGATCCTCATCGTGGCTTTGCTTTACGGCGTCGGCGCGCACGGCATCATGACGCTCAACGACTTCAAGTCGATCGAAGGCGATCGGCAGACGGGCCTTGCATCGCTCCCGGTCATGCTCGGCGCCGACCGTGCCGCGCAGCTTGCCTGCGCCATCATGGCCGTCGCTCAGCTCGGCGTGATTGCTCTTCTGTTTGTATGGGACCGGCCTTGGCACGGCGCGGCGGTCGCCATTCTGCTCGCCGCTCAGGTCGCGAGCATGGCGCGCCTGCTCAAGGACCCGAAGAAGCACGCCGTCTGGTACAGCGCCGTCGGCGTCGGACTTTATGTGAGCGGCATGATGGTGAGCGCCTTCGCCCTGATGGGGATTGTTGGCGCAGTGGCGCCAGGGGGATGAGATCGGGGGATGAGGCAATGCAAGGGAATGCGGCAGTCGGCCTGAGTTGGTTGTCCATCGTCCGCCTCGGACTGGTTCAGGCCGCGCTCGGCGCAATCGTCGTTCTCACAACGTCGACGCTGAACCGCGTCATGGTGGTGGAGCTGGCGCTTGCCGCGGTTATCCCCGGCGCGCTCGTCGGACTTCACTACGCCATTCAGCTTTCGCGTCCGGTCTGGGGACACCGCTCCGACCGCGGCGGCAACCGCACACGCTGGATCGTCGGCGGTATTGCACTTCTTGCAGTGGCCGGCACCGGTGCAGCGGCAAGCACGCTTCTCTTTGAGGTGAGCTTCGCCGCAGGCCTGACAGCTGCGATCTTCTTCTTCGCGCTGATCGGTCTTGGCATCGGCGCTGCCGGTACGTCGCTTCTGGCGCTTCTGGCAAGCCGCACCGCACCGGCGCGTCGACCCGCCGCCGCAACGATCGTGTGGATGATGATGATCGCCGGGATCGTGGTCACCGCGATCGTATCGGGAACCTTCCTCGATCCCTATTCGCACATCCGCCTGGTGACCGTGACCGCCATCGCCGGCGCGCTTTCGGTCTGCGTCGCCGCGTTGGGCGTCTGGGGGATTGAGCGCCGCGCCGCGCTGCCGCAGGACCTCGCCAATGTCGGGCAGCAGAAGGCCAGCTTTCGTGAGGCCCTCGCGGACGCTTGGGCGGATCGCAAGGCGCGCATCTTCACGATCTTCGTCTTCGCGTCGATGCTGGCCTACTCCATGCAGGATCTGATCCTGGAGCCATTTGGCGGCCTCGTTTACGGCATGACGCCGGGCGAGACGACGAAGCTGTCGGGCGTACAGCACAGCGGCATCCTGCTCGGCATGGCCATGGTCGGCGTGCTGGGCAGTTTGATGGCGCGCCGCAAGCCCGCCATCTTGCGCATCTTCGTTATCGCCGGATGTCTCGGCTCGGCGGGGGCGCTGGCGCTTCTGTCGTTGTCGCATTCCTTCGCGCCGGATTGGCCGCTGCGGGCGAACATCTTCCTGCTCGGCTTCACCAACGGTGCATTCGCCGTCGCCGCCATCGGCATGATGATGGCGCTGGCCGTCGCCGGCCGGAAGTCGCGCGAGGGCATCCGCATGGGCCTGTGGGGCGCGGCGCAAGCGATCGCCTTCGGTCTCGGCGGATTTCTCGGAACCGCGGCGCTCGACGTGACGCGCGCTCTGACCGGCGAGGTCGGGACGTCGTTTGCGATCGTCTTCGCCGGGGAGGCGGCTTTGTTCTTCGTGTCGGCGCTGATTGCGACGCGGATCGGCGAGACGCGCGAGCAAGACGCGCTTCCCGCAGCGCCGCCCATGCAGCCGCCAATGCAGCCGGCGGAGTGAGAGCCATGAAGACCGACCATGACGTCATAATTGTCGGCGGCGGGCCGGCCGGCGCCACGGCGGCGCAAACCTTGGCCGCCTTGGGCCGCAATGTTCTGCTTATCGATAGGGAAGGGCGGATCAAGCCGTGCGGCGGCGCCATTCCGACCCGCTGCATAAACGATTTCGATGTGCCGCAGCATTTGCTGAAGGCCAAGATACGCGCCGCGCGCATCGTGGGGCCGAGCGGCCGTCGCGTCGACATGCAGATCGGTGATCTCGGCTATGTCGGCATGGTCGATCGCGAGGAGTTCGATCCGTGGCTGCGCGCCCGCGCCGAAGAGGCGGGAGCGACCCGCATCACCGGCGCCTTCAAGAGCCTGGAGCGCGGCTCCGGCGGTGTCGTCACCGCGAAGATCTCCGGCCCGGACGGGGAGGTGACGAAGACGGCGCGCCTGGTGATCGGCGCCGACGGTGCGAACTCCGCCGTCCGCCGTGCCGCCTTCGGCCCCAACAAGAAGCCGCCCTACGTGTTCGCCTATCACGAGATCATCAAATCGCCGGCGCATGACAGCGACGCCTATGACAGCCGCCGCTGCGACGTCATCTATCAGGGGAAGATTTCACCCGACTTCTACGGTTGGGTCTTTCCGCACGGCCCCCATGCGAGCGTCGGGACCGGCTCTGCCGTGAAGGGGCATAGCCTGCGCAAGGCGACGGCCGAGCTCCGTGAGGCGGCCGGGCTGGCGAATGCGGAGACGATCCGCGAAGAGGGCGCGCCGCTGCCGCTGAAGCCGATGCGCCGTTGGGATGACGGTCGCAACGTCGTCTTGGCCGGCGACGCTGCCGGTGTGGTGGCGCCATCCTCCGGCGAAGGCATCTACTACGCCATGCTGAGCGGCCAGCTCTGCGCGGAAGCCGCTGAGATGTGCCTATCGACCGGCGCGGCGAAGCACCTTCGCACGGCGCGCAAGCGTTTCATGCGCGAACACGGACGCGTCTTCATGATCCTCGGCTGGCTACAGGCCATCTGGTATCGCAGCGACAAACGCCGCGAACAATTCGTCAAGATGTGCGCCGATCCGGACGTTCAGCGCCTGACGTGGGATTCCTATCTCAACAAGCGTCTCGTCCGTCGCGAGCGCATGGCGCATATGCGCGTGCTGGTGAAGGACGTGCAGCAACTGCTGGGGCTGCAGGCCCGGTGAGCGAGCCCGACTGGCTTCCGGCTTTCTTCAGCATCGCGCACATTGCCGATCTGGCCATCGCAGTCCTGGTGCTTGAGACGATCGTCCTCGCAGCACGGGCGAAGCGGCGAGGGGAGTCCCTGCCGGCGAGCCTCGTGGCGAACGCGCTCTCGGGCGTGTTCTTGCTCTTGGCGCTACGCGCGGCGCTCAGCGGCGCGGGGATCGCGATGATCGGGCTTTGGCTGGCCTGCGGCTTCGCTGCCCACGTCGCCGATATCAGAGTTCGCCTCAGGCCTCGCGATTAGCCTGCCGCCGTGGCGGGAGCGGTCTCTTCGTTCAATCGCCACACTGCACGATTGAGAACCGCCGCAATGGTCGCCCAGACGAGATAGGGCACGAACAAGACCGCCGCCCACGCTGAGATCGGAAACGCCACGATGATGAAGGCGGCGACCGCCAGCCATAACGCAACAGAATCGACGAACGCCCAGTCCATGCGCCGAAGCCCGAAGAACAGCGCCGACCATAAGGCGTTCAAGATCAGTTGCAGCGCCCACAGCACCATCGCGAAGCTCACGCCCACTTCACGCCAGACAAGCCAGCCGGCAATGCCGATCATGATGTAAAGCGTCGTCCACACGACCGGGAACACCCAGTTGGGTGGCGTCCAGCTCGGCTTCTTGATCGTCTCGTACCAGGGGCCGGGCTTAAAGATGGCGCCCGACATCGCCGTGGCGAAGACAAGCACGATGATGATTGCAACGGCCATGTGCTCGCTCTCGCCCCTCCGCGCCCGGCGCTCGCTCCCGTCAAAGACGTGCCCGATAGAATAGGGAGGCGCTCACCCCTCTACAAGCAACCGCATTTGCGGCCATGTCGCAGGACGCGTCGGACGCTGTTCAGCGCGTAGCAATCTCAAAGCGGCATATATCGCCGCCATCGCGGCCACATTGCGTGTGGCTGACGCTTGCATGACGCGCGACCAAGGACTGAAACAGGCGCTCAAAGACGCCGACATGCCAGACGCATCCCGGTGTGGTGATCGGATTGCCGGTGACCTCCAGCACATGCGGCGTGCCGGCGTGCACCGTCACTGCGCCGGAGCCGGCAAAGGTCCAGGCGTTTCGCGATATTGCGCGAAGCAGCACAGGCGCAGCGAGCGCGGCCGGCAGAGCCTTCAAGACAAACCGCGCGGGCGCCGGAATGCGGTTGGCCATGATGTAGTCGGCCGTGCGCACGCCCGCTTCACGCGCGATCGCTGTTGCCTGCTCAACATCAAGCGTGTCGAACAAGGCGTCGAACACCGTCTTCACCACGCGTTCCGACACCATGTCCGTAGGCGGCTCGCTCAGCATCGCGGGGAGGCCGGCGCGCTCGAAGACGTCGAGAGCGCATCGTTCGCCGAGCCGATGCTTGAGCGTTTCGCCAAGCTGGATGATCGCGTTCGGCCCGACGCGCGCGAGCGCCACGCTCGTCATATCGTCCACCCCTGAGGTGAGGTCGCTGATCGCCGCGGCGTTGGCCATAAGCGGCCTCAGTGTATGACGGCGATCGGCTGCCGCTCTTCCACCTCAGGCATCTGCTGGGTCGACCCGCCGCAGGCTTTCGCCGCAGCAACCCGCTCCTTGATCGCACGCACTTTCGCTGCGCGGTCGGCGGCGGCCTCCCAATCCTCCAATTGCGCTTCGGCGATGGTGCGGCTTTCGTCGAAGTGGAAGTCGACCTTCTTTTTCGTCTGCGGTCCCCAATAGCCGACTTTGCCGAGGTCATAGAACGTCCGCTGGAAGCCGGCCTTCATGAATGCCTTGAGGCAGCCGAGCAGATATTTCCGCCGGTAACCCGTGCCGCGCCAAGGGTAATGGAACAGCGCCTTGATCATGTAGAAACGGCGATAATTGTGCATCACTCTGTCGAGCAGCGTGGCGCGATCCATCGCATCGGGCTTCATGATCGGCGTGACGAAATTGTATTTGGAGAAATCGAACACTTCGACCTTGTCGCGGATCTCCTGATAGAGCGGCGTGAACGGCCAGGGCGTGTACATCGTCCAATTGGCGAGGTCCGGATTCCAGTCGCGGGCGAAGCGGTATGTCTCCTCCAGCGTCTCCACGGTCTCGTTTTCCAGGCCGACGATGAACTGCGCCTCAGTGAAGATGTCCGCTTCGCGCAGGAGCCGGATCGCTTCCTTGTTCTCCTCGACCTTCGTCTCCTTGTTGAAGCGGTCGAGCTTCAACTGAGCGGCGGCCTCCGTGCCAAGCGAGATATGGACGAGCCCAGCCTTTCGCCAAAGCGGCAGCATGTCCATGTCGCGCTGGATGTCGGTGACGCGCGTGTTGATGCCCCATTGCACACGTTCCGGTAGTCCGCGCCTGATCAGCTCGTGACAGAACTGCACAAACTTCTTGCGATTGATCGTCGGTTCCTCGTCGGCAAGGATAAAGAAGCCGACACCGTGGTTCTCCACCAGGTCCTCGATCTCGTCGACAACTTTGATCGGATCGCGGACGCGATAGTCGCGCCAGAACTTCCATTGCGAACAGAACGAGCAGGTGAACGGACATCCGCGCGCCATGTTCGGAATCGCCAGGCGCTTGCCGAGCGGGATGTAGACGTACTTCTCCCACTCAAGGACCGACCAGTCCGGCGTGATTCCGTCGAGATCCTTGACTGTCGGGGCAGCTTGCGTCGCGACGATCTCTGTGCCGTCGCGATAGGCGATGCCCTTGATGTCGTGCCGATTGGCAGGCCAGCGGCCCTCCGCGACCGCCGTCACGAGATTGACGAAGATTTCTTCGCCCTCGCCGCGCACGATGGCGTCGATGTGCGGGGCCTCTGAGAGGACCTGTTTGTACATGAAGGTGGCATGCACGCCGCCAATCACCCGAACCGCATTCGGACAAGCTTCCTTGGCGATCTCCAGCACGCGCTCCGCAACATAAATCGACGGCGTGATGGAGGTTGTTCCGACGATGTCGGGCTGCAAAGCGGCAAGCCGCTCGCGCAGGTCGTCGTCCTCCACATAATTGGTCATCGCGTCGATGAAATGAATGTCCGTGTATCCGGCTTTTTTGACCGCGCCGGCCAGATAGGCGACCCAGGCGGGCGGCCAGTTTCCGGCGATTTCGGCGCCGCCGGAATGATAGTTCGGATGGATCAGGACAATGCGCATGGCGGCCATCCCCATGGCAGGTGTCAATTATTGTTTACACTCGGATTGTCACCTTTTTTAGACACAAGTCAACTCCGTTACAGCCCGTCCTCCCACCTCCAAATAGAGCAGCGGATTGGCGCCCCTGTTCGCCGACTTCCGGGCGAGCCGAACTGTCTGGGCACAGCCCAACAAAAAGGGGGAGGACACGGCGCGGTAATGCGCTATGAAGCAAAAAAAGACTGTGGGCGGGGCGCCGGGGGTAAGGGCTGTATGCGCGAGCCGATCAAGTACGTCTTTATCTGGCCGGCGTTCCTCGTCGTTCTGATTATCGCGCTCTTTCCGCTGATCTATTCGCTCGTGGCGAGCTTCCAGGCGTTTCGGCTCGTGCCGCCACGCCCACCGCGCTACATCGGGTTTGAGAATTACGGCAATCTGATCACGGCCGCTCGCTTCTGGGGCGCCGTCATCAACACGGCAACCATCGTCTTCATCGCCGTGGCGCTGCAATACATCATCGGCTTCGCGGTCGCTGTCGCACTGCACGCGAAGGTCCCGGGCGAGCGGCTGTTTCGGGTGACCTTCCTCATCCCGATGCTGATGTCGCCGATCGCCATTTCGCTGATCATGCGCATGATCTTCAACTCGACCATCGGACCGGTCGACGATCTTCTGACGTTCTTTGGTTTGCCGAACCTGCCATTCCTGACAAACCCGACCTGGGCCAAGGGCGTCTTGATAACGGTGGAGGTGTGGCAATGGACGCCGTTCGTGATCCTGTTGATTTTGGCCGGCCTGCAGACCCTGCCGCGCGACATCTACGAAGCGGCGGAAATTGAATCGGCGACGCCATGGCAGCAATTCTGGGGGATCACGTTCCCCATGCTTCTGCCGATCTCAGCAGCAGTGATCTTCATCCGCATCATTGAGAGCTTCAAGGTCATGGACACCGTCTTCGTCTTGACCGGCGGTGGGCCGGGGACGTCGACGGAAACGCTGACGCTGTTCGCCTATCAGGAGGGCTTCAAGAAGTTCAACATCGGCCAAACCTCTGCGCTGAGTTTCCTGTTCCTCATCACCGTGATCGTCTTCGGCGTGGTCTATCTGGCGCTGCTTCGACCTTATCTGGAGCGCAGCCGATGATCATACGCATGGGAGCACTGGCGCTCTGCCTGATTTGGTTCATCTTCACGATCTTCCCGCTCTATTGGACGCTGATCACGTCGTTCAAGCCGCCGCAGGCCGTCGCCGGCGGCGCCACCTACATTCCCTGGGTGGACTTCACGCCGACGCTGAAGGCTTACATCGAGACCGCGACCGGCGTGCGGGGGAACTTCATCCAGCCGACGCTACATTCGGCCCTCATCGCCATCAGCGCCACGGTCGTGTCGGTGCTCTTCGGCTCCATGGCGGCCTATGCGCTCGTGCGCTTCACGTTCCGTGTGCGGCTGTTGTCGGGACTGGCTTTTGCCGTGGTCGCGATCGGCGGCTACGTCCTGTTGACGGAGAGCTTTGGCCTCTCGCCCTCGGCGGCGCTCGGCGCAGTCTTCTTGATCGCCGTGCCGGTGTCGGTGCTCCTCAACCGCCTGCAATTGCCGGGCCCGGTGCTCGGCAATGAGGATGTCCTGTTCTGGTTCGTGTCACAGCGCATGTTTCCGCCGATCGTCGCGGCCTTCGCGCTGTTTCTTTTCTATTCGGAACTCGGCAAGGAGGGGTTCAAGGCGGTCGACACCTATTTCGGCATGGTGCTCGCCTATACGTCCTTCTCGCTGCCGATCGTCATTTGGCTGATGCGCGACTTCTTCCAGTCGTTGCCGCTTGAAATCGAGGAAGCGGCGATGGTGGACGACGTGCCGCGTCTCAGAATCTTCTTTGAGATCGTCTTGCCGATGTCGCGCGCCGGCCTGATCGCCGTGTCGATCATTACGGCTGGCTTTGTGTGGAACGAATTCCTATTTGCGCTACTGTTGACGACCTCAGATTGGCAAACCTTGCCAATCATGTTGGCCGGGCAGAACTCGGTTCGCGGGGATGAGTGGTGGGCGATCGCGGTCGCCGCTATGGTCGCCCTGGTGCCGATGATCGTCCTGGCTGGGTTGTTGGCCAGATTGATGCGATCGGGTCTGGTCATCGGCGGCATAAAGTAGATCGCGGACTTAAGTGGAGGAATAGATGCATCGCAACACATCATTGGGCGCCGTTATCGGCGGCGGTCTGGTGGCCGCCCTGCTTAGCAGCGCAGCGTTCGCGCAGGACGCGCCGAGCTTTGAGGGCGTCACCCTCAATGTCGGTTCCATGACCGGGCCGTTTATCGCCAGCGCCCACAAGGCGGCCGCCGAGAGCTGGGAGGAAGCCACCGGCGGGACCGTGAACATCATCGAGTTCCCCTTCGGTGAGTTGCCGACCAAATATCTGGCGGCAATGGTGCAGAACGACTCGTCCTTCGACGTCATCACCTTTGCCCCGGCCTGGCTGCCGGACTTCTCGCCGTATCTGTCGGAGATGCCGGCATCGCTGCGCGAGGACGCGGCTTGGGAGGACATCCACAGCGTCTATCGCGACCGTCTGATGAAATGGGACGGCAAGTTCCTCTCCCAGACCATGGACGGCGACCTGCATGCGCTGTCCTATCGTCTCGATCTGTTCGGCGATCCCGATGAGCAGGCGGCGTTCAAGGAGAAGTACGGCTACGATCTGGCCCCGCCGGAAAGCTGGGACCAATATTATCAGATCGCCGAGTTCTTCACCCGTCCTGACGATGAGCTGTGGGGCACGGCGGAAGCCTTTGTGCGCGGCGGCCAGCAATTCTGGTTCTTCTTCAGCCACGCAGCGTCCTACACCAACCATCCCGACCATCCGGGCTCCATGTTCTTCGATCCGGAGACCATGACGCCGCAGATCAACAATCCGGGCTGGCTGAAGGCGCTTGAGGAATACAAGAAGAGCCTGGAGTTCTCACCGCCGGGTTCGCTCAACGCCAATTCCGGTGACATCCGCACGACCTTTGCCGGCGGCCGCGTCGCCATGAACTTCGACTGGGGCGACACCGGCACGATCGGCGCCGATCCGGAGCAGAGCCAGGTTGCCGGCAGTGTCGGCTCGGCCATCATCCCCGGCTCCAGCGAGATCTGGAACTACAAGACCAACCAGTGGGACACGTTCGACGAGGTCGTCCGCTCGCCGTTCATGGCCTATGGCGGTTGGCAGACGGCGGTGCCCAGCGCCAGCGAGCACAACGATGCCGCATGGCACTACATCCAGTGGCTGACCAACCCGGAGAACAGCCTTCAGGCAGCGCTCACCGGCGGCTCGGGCGTCAACCCGTATCGGCTCAGCCACTTTGAGGACCTCGACGCCTGGAGCGCCATCTTCTCGGAGGAAGAGGCGCGGCAATATCTGGGCACACAGCGCGGCAGCCTCGACGCGGAGAACGTGGCGCTCGACATGCGCATCCCCGGCTACTTCAACTACACCGAGGTGCTGGAGATTGAGCTCTCCAAGGCGCTCGCCGGCGACGTTGAGCCTCAGGCCGCGCTCGACGCCATCGCCGCGGAGTGGGAGAAGCTGACCGACGAGTTCGGCCGCGACGAGCAGCTCGCCGCGTACCGGGCCTCCATGGGTCTGCCGCCGCTTTAGTCCGACGGCACAACACGACACGCGCCGGCCCGGCGTACACCAACGGGTCCGGGCCGGCGCACCGCTTCATGACAGGGCAGGGGCATGGCGCGCGTCACACTTGAAAAAGTCCAGAAGCGCTTCGGCGAAGTGGTCGTCATCCCGGACCTCGATCTGGTTGTCGACGACAAGGAATTCGTCGTTCTCGTCGGCCCGTCGGGCTGCGGCAAGACGACGACATTGCGCATTGTCGCCGGGCTGGAGGAGGCCTCCGCCGGCACGGTCCGGATCGGCGAGCGCGACGTGACCCAGATCCGGCCCGGGCAGCGCAATTGCTCCATGGTCTTCCAGAACTACGCGCTCTATCCGCACATGACCGTCCGCCAGAACATCGGCTACGGAATGAAGGTCCGCGGCGAGCCGAAAGATGAGATCGAGCGCCGCATCCATGACGCCGCGCGCATTCTCGGCATCGGCGAGTATCTCGAACGGCGGCCCAAGCAGCTTTCCGGCGGCCAGCGCCAGCGCGTCGCAATCGGCCGCGCGATCGTCCGCAATCCCGATGTCTTCCTCTTCGATGAGCCGCTGTCCAATCTCGACGCCAAGCTGCGCATCGAGATGCGCACGGAGATCAAGCGGCTCCAGCGGCGGCTGGAGAACACCGTCATCTACGTGACGCACGACCAGACCGAGGCCATGACCATGGCCGATCGCGTCGCGGTCATGAACAAGGGCGTCATCGAACAGCTCGCCGATCCGATCAGCCTTTACGAGCGGCCGGCCAATGTTTTTGTCGCCGGCTTCATCGGTTCGCCGAGCATGAACTTCATGCCCGCCGAGCTGGTCGGCGAGAATGGCGGCCTCGCCGTGAAGCTGGAGGACGGCACCGCGTTGCCCGTGCCCGGCGATCGGCAAACGCGCTACGGCGGCAGCGTCGGCA
The DNA here is from genome assembly GCA_028284625.1 of Afifellaceae bacterium. Taxonomy (GTDB): domain Bacteria; phylum Pseudomonadota; class Alphaproteobacteria; order Rhizobiales; family Afifellaceae; genus DASWJZ01. Next base: position 534,242 of record JANQRH010000026.1, read on the forward strand.
AGCCGCTGACGCTCGGCCTCAGGCCGGAGCACATGTCCGGCGGCCAGAACGGCCCGGCGGTTGCGACCCTCACCCCGGAGGCCGTGGAGCCGCTCGGCGCCCACACGCTGATTGTCGGCCACGCCGCATCGACAAAGATCACCGCGCAGGTCGACGCGCATTACGCGTGTGCACCCGATGAGCCGACGCCGATCACTTTCGACATGAACAACATGCATCTCTTCGACCAGCAAAGCGGCGCGGCGCTCTAGTTTTTTAGCGATGATCCAGGCCAATAGCGGTCAGGTGGGCCCCTAATCCGTTCGAACTCATATTTCTGGAAGTCACCCAAAAAATCGATATTATCGCGCAGCGAATCTCACTCTGCGCAGCAATGAACACCGGCACCAAAACCGATTCACCGTCCGCCACCCAGCGCGCCTACAACCGGCTGCGCGAGATGATCGTCACGGCAAAGATCGCGCCCGGTCAGCGGCTCAAAGTGGAGTCGCTGAAGGACCTTTTGGATACCGGCGCCTCGCCGATCCGCGAGGCGCTCAGCCATCTAAGCTCAGACCAGCTCGTGGAACGCCTCGACCAGCGCGGTTTTCGCGTGGCGGCTGTCTCAGACGCGCAGTTCCACGAAATCCTGACGCTCCGCTGCGCGCTGGAGACGATGGCGCTCAGCGCCAGCATCGCCACGGGCAGCCAGGAATGGGAGGACGCGCTGGTCATCGCGCATCACCGCATGAGCCGGGTGCCGCGTAGCGACGTGGAGACGTTCGAGGCGCATCACAAAGCTTTCCACACCGCGCTCCTCAATGATTGCGGGATGCCCATCCTGCTTCGGCTGTGCGACCAGCTTTATGATCTGAACATCCGCTACCGTTATCTTGCCGGGCAGGCGAATGCTTACGGATCGCGCGACGTGACGCAGGAGCATCGCGAAATCATGGAGGCGGCGCTCGATCGCGACGCCAATCTCGCAGCGGAGCGCCTCGTCGACCATTACACCAAGACCGGCGAATTTCTGGCCGGTCAGCTCAATCGGCTGCCGGCGGCCGTGTAGCCGTTCCTCGCTCAGACACCGACCACGTTGATCATGACCAGCGACACGACGAGAAACAGGATCGTCATGATGCCGCCAGTGCGCACAAAATCGATCACGCGATAGCCTGCCGGGCCCATGATCAGCGCGTTGACCTGATGCGTGGGGATGAGGAATGAGTTGGACGTTGAAATCGCGACCGTCAGCGCGAAAGCGGCCGGATTCGCCCCCGCCGCAAGGGCGATGGAAACGGCGAGCGGCACCAGCAAGACCGTCGCGCCGACATTCGACATGACCAGCGTGAAGATCGTCGCAAGCACCGCGATGCCGGTCTGAAGCGCCCAGATCGGCCAACCGTCAAGAACGGTCAGAAGCTGTTGTGCCATCCACTCCGCCGTGCCGGTTCGCTGCACCGCCTGGCCGAGCGGGATGAGGCTGGCGAGCAGGAAGACCGTGCTCCAGCCGACCGCGGAATAGGCCTCGTCGATATCGATGACGCGCGTCACGATCATGCCGGCGGCGCCGATCAGAAGGCAAAGCGATAGTCTGAGGTCGCTGAACAGGATCAGCCCCAGCGCCAAGGCAAAGAACACCAGCGCCCAGGTGACCTTCTTGGGACGCAGCTCTTCTTGCGGAAAGTCGGAGGTGACGACAACGAAGTCGCGGTTCTTCTTCAGTCGCGTCAGCGCCTCCCAAGGCGAATGCACAACCAACGTGTCGCCCGCCTGGAACTTCACCTCGCCGATATGGGTGATGGCGTGCTCCGCATCGTCGACCTGGCTGATGGTCACCTCGCCGCGATGGATGGCCAAGAGGCTTGCGCCATACGTCTTGCGAAACAGGACATCGCGGGCGCTCTTGCCGATGAGGGTGGATCCCGGCGGGATGACGATCTCCGCCACGCCGGCTTTGGTTGACGCAAACTCTTCCGCGAACGCGTCAAGCGCGCGGCGGATCGACAGGCCTTCCGCCTCGGCGAACGCTTCCACGATGTGCCGGTTGCCGAGCACGGCCAGGCTGCACGGCGCGGTGATCTCCGTCGTCACCATCGGGGCGACGACGCGTCGGCGCTTGTAATACGTGGCGAGGATATGGAGGTGATACTGGTCCATCACATCGGCGAGCGTCCTGCCGTGAAGTGCGCTCCCCGGCGGCACCTCGATCTCGTAGATATCGACCTCCAGCCCGTAGAGATTGCGGATATATTCCACCACCGACTGACCGGAGGTCGCGCCTTTGCGCGCGCCGCGACTGGGCAGCACCCAGCGCCCAAAGATGACGAAGTAAAGGATGCCGCTCAGCACGAGCGCCAAGCCGATCGGCGTCACGGCGAAAAGGCCGAAGGGCTGCATCTGCGCGCCAGCCGGCAGGTCGCCGTTGGACGTGACGATCAGATCGTTCAGAAGGATCAGCGGCGACGACCCGACCATGGTCATGGTCCCGCCCAGGATCGCACAAAACCCCATGGGCATCAGAAGCTGGCTGAGCGGCAGTTCCGTGCGCGCCGAGATACGGCTAACCACGGGAAGGAACAAAGCCGCGGCGCCGACATTCTGCATGAAGCTTGAGATGAACCCGACCGTGCCGGAGACGATCGGCACGATCCGTTCCTGCGTCGTGCCGCCATATTTCAAGATGATCGCCGCGACCTTGCTCATGATGCCGGTCTTGTCGAGGCCGGCGCCGATGATCATCACGGCGACAATCGAGATAACGGCGTTGGAGGCGAAGCCATTGAAGAGCTGGGTCGGGTCGGCAAGGTTGCCAAGGCCCGGCAGGTAACTCAGCGCGCCAAGCAGGACCATCACCAGGATCGCCGCCAGATCGACGCGAACCACTTCCGATACGAACAGGAAGACGGTGAATGCCAGCAGGATCAGCACCACGGCCATCTCGGTCGTCAGGCTGATCTCCCCCATCTTCCCCCCAAACGTCTCGGTGCTTAGCTCGTCACCTTAGGACAGCAAGCTCGCAAATTGGTCCCGCAGCACATTTTTTTGAACCTTGCCCATCGCGTTTCGCGGCAACTCGTCGACCAGCATGATCCGCTTCGGTTGTTTGAAGCGCGCCAGCTTGTCTTTGAGCGCATCAGCCAGTTCGTCGGCGCTTGCCGGCGCCCCGGCTTCCGCCACGACAACCGCGATAACGCCTTCGCCAAAATCGGGATGCGGAACGCCGATGACGGCGGATTCCCCAACGCCGGGGAGGGCCTCCAGCGCCGTCTCCACTTCTTTGGGATAGATGTTGAAGCCGCCGGAGATGATCAGGTCCTTCTGACGGCCGACGATGTGGAGATAACCGCGCTCGTCGAATGTCCCAAGATCACCGGTAATGAAGAACCCGTTCTCGCGAAGTTCCTCCGCCGTCTTGTCGGGCATGCGCCAATAGCCGCGAAAGACGTTCGGCCCGCGAACCTCAATCACACCGATCTCGCCGGTTCGAAGCGGCGTGCCGGTGTCGGGGTCGGTGACTCTCACCTCTACACCAGGCAGCGGCAGGCCGACAGTGCCGGCAACGCGATCGCCGTCATAGGGGTTTGAGGTGTTCATGTTGGTTTCCGTCATGCCGTAACGCTCCAGAAGCCGATGCCCGGTCCGCGCCTCAAAGGCACGATGGGTCTCGGCAAGGAGCGGCGCGGAGCCGGAGACGAACAGACGCATGTCTTTGGTCAGGTCTTTGGTGAGCCGCTCGTCGTCGAGAAGCCGCGTATAAAATGTCGGCACGCCCATCATGGTCGTCGCGTCGGGCATGGCTTCGATGATCGCGTCGACATCGAAGCGCGGCATGAAGATGATGGAAGCGCCTGAGACGAGGCACGTGTTCACCGCGACGAAGAGTCCGTGCGTGTGAAAGATCGGCAAAGCATGGATCAGCACGTCGTCGGCGGTGAAGCGCCACAGCTCCGAAAGCGTCACGGCGTTGGACAAGAGATTGCCGTGCGTCAGCATCGCGCCTTTGGATCGCCCGGTCGTGCCGGACGTGTAGAGGATCGCCGCCAGATCATCGGTGCCGCGCGGCGCCGGATCGAAGGTGGAAGCTTGTGTGTCGGCCAATGCGCGTAGCGAGCCGGAGCCATCGGCGTTGAGCGTCCGCAACGTCGCGCCGTTTGTCTCAGCAATCGCCGACAAGGCCGGCGCGGCAGCCTGGCCGCAGACCACAAGCCGCGGCTCGGCGTCGCTAACAAAATAGTCGATCTCGCTCGGCGTATAGGCGGTGTTGAGCGGGACCAGCACTGCCCCGGTCTGGATGCACGCTGAATAAAGCGCCAGCGCCTCGGGGCATTTGTCGACCTGCGTGGCGACCCGATCGCCCGCCTCGACGCCGTCGGCGACCAGCGCCCCGGCAAAGCGCGCCGCCATCTCCGCAAATGATCTGTGCGACAGTCCATCGCCGTCCGTCAGCTGCAAAAAGACGGCGTCGCTCTTCGCATGAGGGGCGAAGAGCGCGTCATGCAACGCATTCGACATCGCTCACCCTTTGTGCATCACCCCAGAGCCTGTTCGAACAATCGACCTCACGGCGCGAGGCCGGATGATCAGACGTCCGCTAGCGCCAACATGGTCGGTCCTGGCTCTGAAATCAAAAGAGAAGAGCCCGGAACCGGCCTTCGCTTGGCAGGCGACCGTCTGATCGCCTATCGACGAGCTCCTCCGCTAGCGCTCTCAAATGGGCTCTTGGTCGGGGCAGACTTTAAGAGCGATCGGATTGTGCGCGATGCCGCAATCGTCTTGTTGCTGAGATAGGCCTCGCTGCGCCGCTCGACGCGATTGAGGTCGTAGAGGTAGTTCACCATCACCCCGCCGGATTGCCGCAAGCCGTTGTCGGAGAGGTCGGCCATGGCGTGAACGTTCTCAATCATGGCGCCATTACCGAGATGGAAGCGGGCGACGCTGTTGAGCGGGGCGCCATCGGAGCGCTTCGCCTGTGCTAGATGGCGCGCCGCAAGCCCTCTGAGATTGCCGGCCATGGCCTGCAACGCCGAGAGGTCGCCGCGTCGCGCTTCGGCGATCGCCGCGACGGCGGCTTCACCATGCTCGGATTGCGTGCCAAGCCAGTCGGCGAATCCCGGAAGCGGGGAGAGCGTCACAAAGGTCTTCAGTTGCGGCATCTCAGCCGACAGGTCCTGTACCACCTGCTTGATCAGCGAGTTGCCGAAGGAGATGCCGCGCAGCCCTTTCTGGCAATTTGAGATGGAGTAGAAGACGGCGGTGTTGAGTTGATGCGGCGGGAGTTGCGGTCGGTCCTCCGCCAGCACGGACTGAACGGAATCCGGAATGCCCTTCGTCAGCGCGACCTCCACAAAGATCAGCGGATCGTCAGGCATGCAGGGATGGAAATAGGCGTAGCAGCGGCGGTCGGGCGGCTGCAGGCGCCGCCGCAGGTCGTTCCAATCGCCGATGGCGTGCACGGCTTCGTACTCGACGATCCGTTCCAAAATGTCGGCCGGTGTCTGCCAGTTGATGCGCCTGAGAACCAGAAAGCCGCGATTGAACCAGGACGACAGAAGATGCACGAGGTCGAGGTCGATCCGGCCGAGCGCATCGTCGTCAGCGAGCATGTCCAAAAGGTCAGCGCGCATGTCGACAATGCGCGCTGTGGCGCCGTCGACCTGGTTGAGCTTGCGGAAGAGCCCCTGCCGCGGCGGTTCGGCCGCGGCGAGCAGCGCCTTCAGATGGGCCGTCGTCCGCGCCTCGGCGTACCGTTGCGCCGTCTCCTCGACTGCGAACGGGTCGAGGTCGAGCTCCCGGTCAAGGAAGGTGAGGTATGCGTGCTTCTCGTCGAAGGAGAGTTCCGCGTATCGCCTCAGAATCGAACGCGCCAAACGCAGCGTCGACACTTCGCCCTCATCGGCGACAAGCGCACGCGTCAGATCCTCGATCGACCGGGAATCGGTGTCGCCATTCGCCGTCGGCGTCCGCTCGAAGATCGAGGAGAGCAGATCGGTCAGGTAGTTTGTTCTCGCCATCATTGCGCTACTGACTGCTGGCAATCTGGGCTACGGCGACTGCGGCATTGCCTCCGTTTCAGGCAATGTAATCAAAAACGATAAAAATTGACAATAGAAGAAATTATCGATATTTACTTGACTCGATGGCCGGGGACGCCTTGGCGGGCTGAGAGCCAAAGAAAACTGTTCCTGCCATTAGACTGACGCCGCCGCCATGACGGGACGGCATCAGGACGCGAGGGCACACATGCGCAATGTGACCAAGGACAACATCACCGACGTTTTCCTCGGCTATTTCGGACCCGACACAGACCCGCGAATGCGGGAGATCATGACAGCGCTGGCGCGGCACATGCATGCCTTCGTCAAGGAGGTGGGGCTGACGCACGCGGAGTGGCAGCGCGGCATCGATTTCCTTCAGCGCACCGGCGACATCTCAGACGCTGAGCGGCACGAATTCGTTTTGCTCTCCGACGTGCTCGGCGTGTCTTCGCTGGTCGACATGGTCAATGCGCGCTCCGGCGCGACGTCATCAAGCGTGCTCGGCCCGTTCCATATCGAAGGCGCGCCTGCGATCCCTTACGGCGCCGACTTGAAGCGGCACTATGGAGGCCCGGTGCTGTTGGTGGAGGGACAGGTTCGCTCCACCGACGGCGCACCGATCGCCGGCGCCAAGATCGACATCTGGCAGACCGCGCCCAACGGCATGTACTCCAGTCAGGACCCGGAGCAGGACACCTACTCCTTCCACGGCATCATGACGACGCAGGCCGATGGCCGCTACGCTTTCACCTCCGTCAAGCCGGTCAGCTACACGGTGCCCAATGACGGTCCGGTCGGCGAGATCTTGGATGCCACGGGCCGTCATCCGTGGCGCCCGTCACACCTGCACTACATCATCAAGGCGGAGGGCTTTCACCCGCTGGTGACGGAAGTCTTCGCCGCCGACGATCCCTATCTCGACCAGGACACCGTCTTCGGCGTGCGCGAGGATCTGGTGATGACCTACGTCGAAGAACCGGCCGAAAGTTTCCCGGCCGGTTTGGAACTCTCAGGCAAGGTCGATGAGCCGTACCTGCGGGTGCAGTTCGATTTGGTTTTGGCGCCCGAAGAGGCGTGACAGACGCGGTCGCAAAACCCGCGACCAAGAAAAACGGGCAAAGGACGGAGGAACCAAAGATGAGAGTTGCACACAGCTTGATGGCAGCGGCCGCGCTTGCGCTCCTTGCCGGCGCCGCGCAGGCCAATACGCGACTTGTGGTGAACTGCTTCTGGCCGCCGCAGCATTATGTCTGCCAGTCGATCCTGCCGACCTGGCTGGAATGGGTTGAGGAGGCGACCGAGGGCCGCGTGCGCGGCATCATCCCGCCGAAGACGGTCGCTGCCCCGCCGGAGCAATGGGATTCGGTGGAGAAGGGCATCGTCGACGTGGCCCCGCAGTTCAATGGCTTCGTGCAGAACCGCGTGCAGGGCCCGCTCGTCGCGATGAACCTCTTCGTCTCCTCAAAAGACGCCGTCGCCATGTCGCAGGCGCTTTGGGAGACCTACGAGCAATTCTACCCGGATGAGTACGAAGGCGTTCACCTGCTCTCCACCTGGGTGATCACGCCGGGCTCCGTCTACAGCCAGACAGACACGCCGATCCTGTCGATGGATGAGCTGATCAACCGCAAGATCTGGGCGCTGCCCGGCGCCTCGGCCAATCTTCTGAAGAAGCTCGGCTCGGGCGTCGTTGCGGGTCCTGCCGTGCAGGCCAACGAGATCATCTCGCGCGGCGTGGTCGATGGCTACATTGCGCTGAGCCCGACCTCTCTGCAGAGCTTCCAGCTGATCCCCTACACCAAGTCGATGACGCGCTTCAGCCGCGGCATGTACACGACCTCGTTCTCGCTCCTGATCAACGAGGACAAATGGGCGGAGATTTCGCCGGAGGATCAGGCGGCGATCATGGAGGTCTCCGGTCCGAAGTTCGGCCGCATGGCCGCGCAGGAATGGCATGATGCCGACGAGCGAGGCATGGCCGCGATGCAGGAGGCAGGCATTGAGCTCCACGACGCGCCGGCGGAGTTTGAGAATGCGCTGATTGAAGCCTCACAGCCGTTGACCGAAGCCTGGATTGAGAAGGCAAGCGCCAAGGGCCTGGACGCGGCGGCCATGCTTGAGTTCTATACGTCTCGTCTGCAGGAGCTGACGGCAGCCAACCAATAACAAGCCAGGGGGGCGGCGGCGATGAAACGCTTTGCGCGCGCGGCGCTGCCGCCCATCCTCTCCGGGCTGGAGATCCTCTCAGCAATCTTGCTGTTCGTCATGATGGCGCTGACATGTGTCGACGTCGTCGGGCGCTACATCTTCACCGCGCCGGTGTTCGGCGCGGCGGAGATGATCCAGTTCCTCCTCGCCATCACCATTTTCGCTGGGCTGGGCTTGGTCAACGCGCACGACGACCACATCGTCGTGGAACTTTTCGAGGACCGGATAAGGCGCCGCATCCCGCGGCTTCACCGCTACATCGTGCAGGGTTTTTCCGTGCTCGCCATGGCGGTGATCGCCTGGGAGCTGACGCAATTCGCGCTGGAGGCATACGCGCTCGGCAAGATCACCATCGTCCTTGAATGGCCGCTGGTGATCGTCGCCGGCTCTGTTGCGGCGCTCTCTTTCGTGAGCCTCATCGCCCAGCTCCTCGGGCTCGCGTTGGAAGAGCCGGCGCACGGCGTCGAGGATCACGCGAGCAAGATATGATCACCGCGCTCGTCGGCTTCGCGATCCTCATCGGGCTTTGTTTCTTCGGCTTCCGCGTCGGCTTCGCCACGATGATGGTGGGCATTGTCGGCTTTGCACTTCAGCGCGGGCCCGAGGCAGCGCTCGCCATGGCCGGACAGCAGGTCATGGAAGACGCGATGAACTACAATCTCAGCGTCATTCCGCTGTTCATCCTGATGGGCGTATTCATCTATCGCGCCGATATCAGCCGCGATTTGTTCGACGCGGCCTATGCCGGGCTTGGCCGGTTCCGTGGCGGGCTGGCTCTGTCGACCGTGGTGGCCTGCGCCGGCTTCTCCGCCGTCTGCGGCTCTTCGCTTGCCACCGCCGCCACCATGACCAAGGTCGCGATGCCGCCGATGCGCCGCTACAATTATCGCGACAGCCTGGCGACCGGCACCATCGCCTCCGGCGGCACACTCGGCATCATGATCCCGCCATCCGTGCCGCTGGTGATCTACGGCATCGTCGCGGAGCAGGACATTGGCCAGCTCTTTATCGCTGGCATCCTCCCCGGCATTTTGCTCGTCGCGCTATTCATGGGAGCGGTGGCGATCGTCGTCCGGCGCGACCCCACCGCTGGACCGGCCGGCGAGCCGATGGACCCGAAGCGCAAGCGCGCCGCACTCCGCGCCGTGTGGCCGGTTATCGGGCTCTTCGTCTTGGTGCTCGGCGGCATCTATAGTGGCATCTTCACGCCGACGGAGGCCTCCGGCATCGGAGCAGCCGGTGCTGCAATCATCGCCCTTGCGCGCGGGCGTCTGAGGCAACTCAAGGAATGGCGCGAAGCGCTGGTGGAAGCCACCAAGACCACGGCGAGCCTCTTCATCGTGATCTTCGGCGCGCTGGTCTTCGCGCAGTTCATCAACCTCTCCGGCATGCCCTACGACTTGCTGTTCATCATCGACGACATGAACCTCAGCCCCTGGGCGCTGGTCGTGGCGGTCGCCATCATCGCCGTGCTGATGGGCATGGTGTTTGAGGCGATCGGCATCCTGCTTCTGCTTGTGCCGGTCTTCCTGCCGTCGCTCTATCAATCCGGCGTCGACATGATCTGGTTCGGCATCGTCGTCGTGGTGGTGACGGAGCTTGGCCTCATCACGCCGCCGATCGGCATGAATGTGTTCGTCGTGAAGTCGGTCATTCCGGACGTCCATCTCGGACAGATTTTCCGTGGCGTGACGCCCTTCATCTTTGCCATACTCACCGCGCTCATTCTCGTGTTCTTCATCCCCGGCATCGCCACATGGCTGCCGGCGCTCATGCGTTAGCTTTTCCGAACCGATCATGCCTGCCAAAAACGTCCTATGGATCATGGCCGACCAGCTTCGCTGGGATTATCTCTCCTGCTACGGCCACAAGACGCTTCACACCCCGCATATCGACCGCTTGGCCGAAAGGGGTGTGCGCTTCGACCGCGCCTATGTGCAATCGCCGATCTGCGGTCCAAGCCGCATGAGCTACTACACCGGCCGCTACATGCGCTCGCACGGCTCCACCTGGAACGGCTTCCCGCTCAGAATCGGCGAGCCCACGCTCGGCGATCATCTGCGCGAGCTGGGCGTGCGCTGTGCACTGGTCGGCAAGACCCACATGATTGCCGACATTGAAGGCATGAAGCGCCTCGGCGTTGATCCCAATTCCGATCTCGGCGTGTTCGCACGCGAATGCGGCTTTGAGCCGTTTGAGCGCGACGACGGCATGCACCCTGACGGCTATTACGACGCCAACCCGCGTTACGACGATTACCTCCGCGCCAACGGTATGGGCGGCGACAATCCGTGGGAGCTGTGGGCGAATTCCGCGGAGGGCCCGAACGGCGAGCGGCTGTCAGGCTGGCTGATCGAAAACAGCCATTTGCCGGCGCGCGTGCCGGAGGAGCATTCCGAGACGACTTATCTGACGGGCCGCGGCATCGACTTCATCGAGGAGGCCGGCGACCGCCCATGGCTCTGCCATCTCTCCTACATCAAGCCGCATTGGCCGTATCTGGCGCCGGCGCCCTACAACGACATGTATGGCCTGGATGACATCCAGCCGCCGGTTCGCTCCAATTCCGAGCGCCAGACGACGCATCCGCTTTTCAAGGCGTGGCAGGAGCAGCGCGTCTGCCAGAGCTTTGCGCGCGACGAGGTCCGCGAGCGTGCGGTGCCCACCTATATGGGCCTGATCAAGCAGCTCGATGATCAGCTGGGCCGGCTCTTCGACTATCTGGAGACGTCCGGTCGCATGGCCGACACGATGATCGTCGTCTCGTCCGACCACGGCGACAATCTCGGCGACCACTGGCTCGGAGAAAAGGATCTGTTCTTCGACTGCTCAGCACGTGTGCCGCTGATCATCTACGACCCGCGACCTGAAGCTGACGCAACGCGCGGCACTGCTACGTCCGCATTGGTGGAAGGCATCGACCTTGCGCCGACGTTCCTGGAGTTCTTCGGTGGGTCGCCAAAGCCGCATATCTTGGAAGGACAGTGCCTGCAGCCATTGCTTCATAGCGAATCCACGTCTTGGCGCAGCTATTGCTTTTCCGAGTACGACTACGCCACGCGCGAAGCCCGCTTGGCGCTCGGAATTGATGAAGCGGATGCGCGCCTCGCGATGGTCTTCGACGGGCGTTGGAAGTACACGTATTGCGAAGGCTTCCGCCCGATGCTCTTCGATCTGGAAACGGATCCCAACGAGCTGATCGATCTCGGCGACGACCCTGAATACGAGACGGAACGCACGCGTCTGCGTGAAGCGCTGTTTGAATGGTATCGCAGACATCACAACCGCATCACCCGATCGCCCGACGCAATCAACAAGATGGCTGAGCAGCAGGAGCCGCCCGGCATCGTGATCGGCTATTGGGACGAAGAGGAACTCGCCGCCGACGGCCGCTCCGTGCCGGGTGGGACGCGCTCCAAATAAAGGCCCGCAAACTCCGCAGTCGATGATTCGGCGATGGCGGCACTCAGCCGACTGTTCTCACCGTTCGGTTGCTTTCGTTGAAAACGCAAGGTTGTGAATACGGCGGTGGCCGGATCGCCATGCTGGCGTAAGTCTTTGAAAAACAGGTCTATTACGCTCTGCGATTGCGCATGCCGACGGCGCAGCCGCAGGCGCGATTTGACACTGGTCAATGCAGGTCGCGGCGGCGACCGACAATCTCCGCGCTGGCGCCCGGTTGTCGGGCAACGACAAAGGGCAGCCGAGAACGCAGATGGAGATTGTGATGGCCGCCCTGGCCAATCCAGCGGCGAAATTGGCGACGAGGCGAACGACCAGCTCTCGCGACGTACGTATTCCGCCGCTTGGCCTTGCCGGCACCTTGCAGCTGTCGCCAGACTCCAATGGCTTGATCGTCTTCGCCCATGGCAGCGGCTCCAGTCGGTTTAGCTCCCGCAACACGGCTGTCGCAGATGCGCTCAACAATTCTGGCCACACCACGCTTTTGTTTGATCTGCTGCTGCCGGAGGAGGAGAGGGACCGGCGGCGCGTGTTCGACATTCCGCTGCTCGCCGACCGGCTGATTGATGTCGTGCAATGGATCGATCGCGACAAGACGCTTGCAGGGCTGCCGCTCATCTTGTTTGGCGCAAGCACTGGAGCGGGTGCAGCTCTGGTCGCCGCAGCGCGGCTTGGTGACAGGATCAGCGCGGTGATATCGCGCGGCGGTCGCCCCGATCTGGCGGGCCGTGCGTTGGAAGCGGTGCGTGTTCCGACATTGCTGATCGTCGGCGGCAATGACGACGTTGTCCTTGAGCTGAACGAAGAGGCGCTGTCGCGGCTGAACGGACCTAAGGCACTTCAGATTGTGCCGAACGCGACGCATCTGTTTCCCGAACCTGGCGCGTTGGCCAAAGTCATCGATTTCGCCAACGATTGGCTTGATCGCCATCTCGACTATGCTGACGACGGTCCGGTCGCCAAGGCCGGTTCGTAGAAGGCAGCCAATGCCGTTTCGTGATCGCGCGGAAGCGGGTGTACGCCTTGCCGCGGCGCTTGCTCATTTCAAGGGAGAGCGCCCGATCGTGCTCGCGCTGCCGCGTGGCGGCGTAACGGTCGCTGCTGAAGTGGCGGCGGCACTCGACGCACCGCTCGATGTCATTCTCGTGCGCAAGATCGGCGTGCCGGCGCAGCCGGAACTTGCCATGGGCGCAGTCGTCAACGGCGCGAACCCGATCATCGTGCGCAACGAAGATGTGCTGCGTTTCGCTGGTATCTCGGATGCGGAGTTTAACGAGGTGCGCGATCGTGAGCTGGACGAGATACGCCGCCGCCGCGCGCGCTACCTAGGCGACCGTGCGCATCCTGAACTGCGCGGACGCGTGATTATCGTCGTCGACGATGGGGTCGCGACCGGCGCCACGACCCGCGCGGCACTCGGTGCGATGCGCCAGCACCAACCCGAACGGCTGATACTCGCCGTCCCGGTCGCGCCGACTGACACGTTGCAGAAGCTTCGCGACGAAGTCGATGAGCTCGTCTGTCTTGAGGACTACGAGCAGTTCGCGGCCATAGGCCTCTACTACGACGATTTCAGGCAGATTTCCGACCAGGAAGTGACATCGATCCTGGCGCGCTTCCCCGCAAGGGAGGAGCAGACCTCCGACACCTGAGTGGCGTTGTCGCCTGTCTCAGAAGTGCGCCATGTCGGCATCGTCGGGGCGATGCCCGAGTTCCGCAAGCCCTTCCTCAAGGTAATCGCCAAGCGCCGGCATGCCCGTCAGGTAGGGTGCAGAGTTAGGCCGATGGCGCTCAAAAGCCAGCGACCGCGCGCCGGCGAAATCCGTGCGATCAAAATCGCCGCGTCCGACCCAGGCAATGGCGATCAGATCGACGACCTCGTCGTCGTTTAGATCGATGATCGCTTCTTGCAGCTCCTGCAGCGTTGGGTCTTGCGCGTAGTCCTCAATAACCTGGCTGTCTGAGTCGTCAGCCGTATTGGATCCGGGACCGGGCTCCGCCGGCTCGACCTTTGCGTCGAACTCGCGCGCCTTGACGATGATGTAGGCGACCTTTTCCGGACTGATGTTGATGTCAACAGGTTCGGGCGGTTCTTTGATCATGGCCCTCTCCATGGTTTTGTTGTGTCGCCGCGAACAAGTGGGGCCCATGCACCTTGTTGTGACCTTGAGATGGATCAAAAACGGCTCGGCCGCCGAAAGCGACGCCTTCAGATGAATCCGCTGTCGATGCCGCGTGCCTATCGGCCGTAGTAGAGCGTCACGGCATGCTTGGCTTCCGCGAAGAAGAGCCAGCGTTCGGCGACCATCCCGGGGGCCTGTGCCACGACGGCAAGACATGCTGCAAGAACGGCGAGCCAGTGCGGCGCGACAAGCGCCACGGCGATCGCCGCCAACGGCACGGCGAAGGCGAGAAGATGAACGAGGCGGCGAAGCTTCGCGGCGTGTTTGCGCGCGATACGGTAGCCCATCTCCTTCAGCACGAAGTTCTCTTCCGTGTGCGGCCACTCGATCGAACGCACCGCTCCGTCCTTCAGTCCTGTGGCGCTGTTGGCCGACGATGATAGCGTAAGCTGATCGTTGTGACGCCAGGTTGCGGTCTTCCAGAGCCATCCGGCAGCGATCGCTAATGCCGCGAACGTTCCTGCGCCGCGCGCATCGTTTCCGAAAAGGAGTAGGAGGGCGTGAAGAAGAACAGCGCCCGTCATGATCGCAAATATCAAATAGCCTGGCACGGTGAAGCGGCTGTGCCACTGCGCAACGGGCTTCAGCGACGCATAGATCATTCCGGTGGTGTACACCGTAACGAGCGCGCCGACCGCCGCGGCGAATGCCGCAATGGCGATGACGCCGTCGACGCGTCCCGTCACGAGCCAGCCGATGCCGAAGATGCCGGCGGGAACATAGGTCACGACAGCCGCGACGGCTTCGCGCGAAAGCCACGAGGAGCGCCATTGCGACAACGCGCGCCACGCCCGCTCCGGGTGACCGAGATGCAAGGTGGAGGAGAGAAGTCCGCCGGTGATGAGCGTGAGCGCCAAGCCGAGTGCGACGAAGCCGAGCCACCGGTCGGGCACCACAAGTCCAGAAGCTGCCGCAAGGCCGAGCAGCGTCAGCAGCCCATAGCCGGCGCCGGTCGCTGTCGTGAAGAAAATGACGGAGAGGGCGGGGTGCATCTCAGCGTGACAGCATCCGGTCGACCCATCCGAGAAGACCGCCGGCCACCGGCTCAAGCGCCGGCGCGTCGGAGACGTTGCAGGCACTCCGCTCGCGTGGCGGCAGATATTTGTTGGTCGGGCGGTAGTCCATCTCTGGCATGAGATCGACGCCGTCGCGCTCGGCCACGAGCTGCGACACCGGCGATTGCGGATCGCCGAGATCGCCGAAATGGCGCGCACCGGTCGGGCACGCCGCCACGCAAGCCGGTACGCGATCAACTTCGTCGAGATTCTGATTGTAGATGCGGTCGACGCAAAGCGTGCACTTCTTCATGACGCCGACTTCCGTGTCGTATTCTCGTGCGCCGTAGGGACACGCCCAGCTGCAGAGCTTGCAGCCGATGCACTTATCTTCGTCGACAAGCACGATCCCGTCGGATTCGCGCTTATAGGACGCGCCGGTCGGGCAGACCGTCACGCAGGCTGGTTCGGCGCAATGCAGGCACGAACGCGGGAAGTGAACCGTACGGCTCGCTCCGTTCGCCGCCTGCTCATAGGTGTGAACGCGGTTGAACCACACGCCATCGGCGCCGTCCTCATAAGGACGGACATCCGTCAGCGGCGCCATGTGGCCACTTGTGTTCCACGACTTGCAGGACGTGACGCAGGCCTGGCAGCCGACACAAGTATCGAGGTCGATCACCAAGCCGAGCTGCTTCTCGGTGCGCGCGGGCAGGCTGGTCATGGGCGCGCCTCACGGCGACGTCGAAACTGCGCACCGAAATCAAGCACGCGCGGCGGTCTCGCCACTCCGGGCGGCGGCTTGAGCGTGGGGAATTGCGGCTCGGTCGCGTCCACTTCAGAAGCCGCGCATTTTGTGATGCGGACGCGCAGATCAAACCATGCCGCCTGGCCGGTGACCGGATCGGAGTTGGAATAGCGCCGGCCGTTCGCGTCTGTGGGCAGGAGCTCGCTGATGGCGTGGTTGAGCAGGAAGCCCTTCTCCGCTTCCGGCGCATGTTCGCCGAGCATCCATGCGCCGCGGCGCTTGCCGATGGCGTTCCAGGTCCACACGGTTTGCGGGTTCACGCCGTCGACAAGGCGCACCTGGCCCTTCACCTTGCCGTGCGGGCTTTCCACCCACGCCCAATCGTCGTCGGCGAGGCCGAGCCGCTCAGCCGTCGCGCGGTGAATGAACAAGCGGTTCTGGCTGGTGATCTGTCTCAGCCAGGCATTTTGCCCGCCCCACGAATGATACATATGCATGGGGCGCTGCGTGATCGCATGCAGATCGAATGCATCGTCGTCGATCATCACCTCTTCCAGTGGCGCGTACCAGAAGGGCAGGGGATCGAAATAAGTCTCCAGGCGCGCGCGTTCCGATTCCGGCGGCAGCACCTCTCCGTGGCCGCGCGCGGCAAGTCGAAAGTGCTGCAGCGGTTCCGAATAAAGCTGGAAGATGATGGGCTCCGGGCTCTGCAGGAATCCCATATCCGTCGCGAGCTCAAGGTATGAGCGGTTCGCCATCTTGTAATAGCGCTGCTTAGGCGCAAGCTCGTGGCGCCAGAAGCCGCCATTGTCTATGTAGCGTTGAAGCTGCTCCGGATCAGGCGCGCCGCGGCCGGTTCTGTCGTCTTCGCCGTCGCGCCAGCCGGCGAGCGGTCCGATGCCCGGCGCGCGCTCGTGATTGACGATATAGTCGGCATAGTCGCGATATCTCGGCGACCCCCTTTCATCCACCATGCCCGGCAGCTTCAGCCGCGCGCCAAGGTCAAGCAGCACGGATTGAAATGGCCGCACGTCGCGGTCGGGCGCGACGACGGGATGACGGATGGCGTCCGCCGGTCCGTCGGCGTCACCGATCGGCCGGTCAAGTAGGCTGATGCAATCGTGCCGCTCCAGATAGGTCGTGTCGGGCAGCACCAGATCGGCGTAGGCGACGGTCTCTGAGTAATAGGCGTCGGAATAGATGATGAAGGGGATGCGATACTCGCCGCTTTCGTCCTTGTCCGTCAGCATGGCCATGGTGCCGCCGGTGTTCATTGACGAGTTCCACGCCATGTTCGCCATGTAGAGAAACAGAACGTCGATCGGAT
This sequence comes from Afifellaceae bacterium, assembly GCA_028284625.1. GTDB lineage: Bacteria > Pseudomonadota > Alphaproteobacteria > Rhizobiales > Afifellaceae > DASWJZ01. The sequence continues at coordinate 551,182 of JANQRH010000026.1, forward strand.
AAGGGTCGCCGCGCCAGGCGTTGGCGATCACCATGTGCATCAGACCGTGGATGGAGAGCGGCGCTTCCCACGAATAGCCCTTGTCGATGCGCAGGGGTTGGCCGGCGTCGTCAACCAACAGGTCCTCCAGGCCTGTGACGTAGCCGAGCGGCATGCAAGTCAGTGGCGTGTTCGGCGCGCCGCCGTCCTTGCCGGCAGGCTTGTTGGGAGGCGGGGCCGGCTTGGGGAAGGGCGGCTTGAAGCGGAAGCCGCCCGGCACGTCCACCGTGCCGAGAAGCACCTGCAAGAGATGCAGCGCGCGGCAGGTTTGGAAGCCGTTGGAATGCGCAGAGATCCCGCGCATGGCGTGAATGGCGATCGGCCGCCCGCGCATCGTCTCATGTCGACGGCCGGCCCAATCGGTCCACGGCACGGGAAGCTCGATCGCCTCCTCAAAGGCGACATGCGCCAACTCAGCCGCAATGCGCTCAATCGTGGAGGCGGGAACGCCGCACCGCTCAGCGACCGCCGCCGGCGCATAGGCATCGTCGAGATAGCGTTCCGCAATGAGCTGGAACACCGGCACGCAAGTGCGGCCATCGATAGTGAAGCGTCCCGTCAGTGCCGGCGTCACATCCGCTGCAAGTGCGTCCACTGGGCGCTCGGCTTTAGCGTCCCATGCCAATGCGCGACCGTCGCCGTCGCGCAGGAAAAGCCCGTCATCCGCCGCGCCGGGCTCTTCGATCACGAGGCAATGCGCGTTGGTAGTGCGCACGAGATAGTCGAGATCGACCTTGCCGGCCTTGAGAAGCGTGTGCACGATCGCCAGCAGAAACAGGCCGTCCGTGCCCGGCCGGATGCCGATCCACTCATCGGCAATGGCGCTGTAGCCGGTTCGGCAGGGATTGACCGACACCACTTTGGCGCCGCGCGCCTTCAGTTTGCCGAGCCCGATCTTGATCGGATTGGAATCGTGATCCTCCGCCACGCCAAACAGCATGAAATACTTCGCGTGGTCCCAATCCGGCTCGCCGAACTCCCAGAACGAGCCGCCGATCGTATAGAGGCCCGCGGCCGCCATGTTGACGGAACAGAAGCCGCCATGCGCGGCGAAGTTCGGGGTGCCGAATTGCTGCGCCCACCAGCCGGTCAGCGACTGCGACTGGTCGCGGCCGGTGAAGAAGGCAAGCCGCTTCGGATCGGTCGCGCGCACGCGCTCCAATCGCTCGGTCGCGATGGCCAGTGCTTCGTCCCATTCGATCTCGCGGAAATCGCCGGCACCGCGCTCGCCGACACGAAGCAGCGGCTTCCTCAGCCGCGCCGGGCTTTGATGTTGCATGATGCCGGCGGCGCCCTTGCCGCAGAGCACGCCGCGATTGACCGGGTGGTGGCGATTGCCCTGGATGTAGCGGATTTCGCCGTCGACCAGATGAACATCGATCCCGCAGCGGCAGGCGCACATGTAGCACGTGGTCTGCTTGACCTCGTCGGAGACGGGCGGGGAGGTATCGATGCCGTCCGCGTCGCGCGGCGCACGCGTGTCGGCGAGCGGGCGCTGCGAGGGTGCATTGTTGGCGCCGGCCGGCGCGGAAGAACTCATGTGGATTCAGACGACCCACCGGCCTTTGTCGGCGGCGTGAATTCGGACTTCGGTCCAGCGCCGCGCATGTAGTGCTTTTCGGGACGATACGCGTCGGTGCGGCTCGTCGGATTCAAGCGCTTTGCGCCGGAGGCGATCGAGCGGCCCAATCTGGCAAGGAGCCCATTGCGGGCAGGCGGCGAAACCTCGGCGTTCATGGCGCGAACCTTCAATCGCAGCCCAATCTGCCGAACCGCATTCCATCGATCCAATGATTTGTTCTTGTCAAATCAATCAAAAGAGCCGATGGATCGAGAATGACCCTGGACCAGCTTCGCGTCTTCGTCGCCGTCGCCGAGCGCCGCCACGTGACAAAAGCCGCCGCCGCGCTCGGCATGACCCAATCGGCCGCCTCAGCCGCCATTGCCGCGCTGGAGCGGCGCTATGGCGCGAGGCTGTTCGATCGCGTCGGGCGCGGCATTGAGTTGACCGACCAAGGTCAGCGCTTCCTGCCTGAGGCGCGTGCCGTGTTGGACCAGACAAAGACGGCCCGCTCCGTGCTTGAGGATCTGTCCGACCTGACGACGGGCACCGCCTCCATCGCCGCCAGCCAGACGATTGCCAGCTACTGGCTACCGCGGCGGCTAACGGCGTTTCACCAAGAGCACCCCGGCGTCAGTCTCGATGTTGAGATCGGCAATACGCGCCAGGTGGAGACGGCCGTCATGGAGGGGCGGGCCGATCTGGGCCTCGTTGAAGGCCGGGTCAGCAACGACGCCCTCAGCCGCCGCCGTGTCGACCAGGACCGGCTTGTTCTGGTTGTGGCGAAAGACACCTCGCTACCGCCGGAAACTGCCCCCGGCCGGCCGGCTTTGCGGGCGTTGCCCTGGGTGGTTCGCGAGGCCGGATCCGGCACGCGCGCTGGCCTTGAGGACCTTGCGGCGGAAGAGGGGCTTTCCTTCGATGATCTGCGGATCGTCCTCGTCCTGCCCGGCAACGAGGCCGTACGCGAGGCCGTGGAGAGCGGGGCCGGCGCGACGATTATCTCGGAGCACGTCGTCGCCTCCGCGATCGCCGCGGGGCGCTTGAAATCGAGGCCCATCGCGATGCCGCCACGCGATTTCGTTTTGCTGCGCCATCGCGACCGGCATGTTTCTGCAGCAGCGCGAGCGCTGATGCGTTACCTGGCCTGAGCCGGCATTTGCGGTCTTCGCGCCCTACGGTCGGGCGCCACCGTTCGATTGCCGGCTAACCGGCCGTCAGATACGTTGATAAGCTGTGGAAATTTGTAGCAGGCGCTTGAATGGCGCAAATGCGACACCCACATCGCCTGCAATTTGACACGAATCTGTTCTATACAAGCTAGGGTCGCTTAAAAGGTTCGTGTCTAGGAAACTGGACTGCCGTTGGCGCTGCGACCGGGGGCGCGAGAAGATCGTGTGCTTGCCGCTTATTCTTCGCAAGCGATCACGACCCGACGGCTAGGAGGAGGCGAATGATCATTGACCGAATAAGAAGGGACATGAGCGTCATCTCCGCAGATGACCATTGTGTCGGCTTCGTATGCGGATTTGAGGGCGAGAATTCACTTAGGATCACCTGCATCAGCGAGGGCTACGGCTACGACCACCTGATCCCGACCACCTGGGTGACCGCCGTTGAGAAATATGTGTTTTTAGACAAGACCATCAGCTACGTCCTGGCGAACTGGGAGCACGCCCAACTCCCCAGAATGCTCTCCGGCTCCGCGGCGGCCCCGGCGAACGCCACGACCCTTCCGGTGCAAACGGAAGCAGCCTGAGACAAGGCAAACGATCGCAAAGAGCCCCGCCCACGCGGGGCTTTTTGCTTTTGCGGTCCGAAACAACGCCAACAAATATGTGATTGGTGCCGATCGCGCCGGGTCGCCACGTGCAGGGCTTCGGCGCAAGCAAATCATCCTCGCCATGGAGGCCGCATGGTCAATCTGAGACTGATCCCGTTCGCGCTCGCTGCTGCAATGGCGACAATTGCATCCAATGCGGTCGCTTTGGATATCGTGCTGGAGACCGAGGAGGAGCGCGTTCGCGTCGACACGATCGTGCGCGGCCTTGAGCACCCATGGGGCATCGCATTTCTCCCCGACGGCAGCGCCCTGGTGACGGAGCGGCCGGGCCAGTTACGCCACCTCGCGGCGGACGGTGTGCTCTCTGGGCCGCTTGCCGGCGTCCGGGAGGTCGATCCGCGGCGACAGGGCGGCCTGCTCGACGTGGCGCTCGATCCCGACTTCGCTGCCAACCGCCTTGTCTATCTGAGCTACGCCGAGCCCGGCCCGGACAATACCAACTCCACCGCCGTGGCGCGCGGCCGGCTCAACGCCGAAGCGACTGCGCTTGAAGATGTAGCGGTGATCTTCTCCCAGAAGCCAAAGCTGCCAAGCACCATGCATTACGGATCGCGGCTGGTCTTCGATCGCGCCGGGCATTTGTTCGTCACCCTTGGCGAGCGCTCCAATGCGCGCTTCCGCGACCAGGCCCAAGACCTCGATTCCCACCTCGGCAAGGTCGTGCGCATCTTCCCCGACGGTAGCGTCCCCGACGACAACCCGTTCGTCGGCGAGCCAAACGCGCTGCCGGAAATCTGGTCGCTCGGCCACCGCAATCCGCAAGCCGCGGCTCTTCACCCGGAGACGGGGATGCTGTGGGAGATTGAGCACGGCCCGCGCGGCGGCGACGAGCTCAACATCCCCGAAGCCGGCAAGAATTATGGCTGGCCGGTGGTCTCCTTCGGCGTGAACTATGACGGCTCGCCCGTCGGCACCGGTCAGACCGACGCCCCCGGCTTCGCCGATCCGATCCATCAATGGACGCCGGTGATCGCGCCGTCCGGCATGATGTTTTACACGGGCGATGTCTTCGATGCGTGGCGCGGCGATCTCTTCGTCGGCGGGCTGGCGTCGCGGGCGCTGGTGCGGCTGGAGCTTGACGGCGATTCCGTCGTGCACGAGGAGCGCATTCTGCAAGGCGCCGACCGGCGCATTCGTGACGTGGAGCAGGCTCCCGACGGATCGCTTTATGTCCTGACGGATGCCCGCAACGGCGAGGTGCTGCGTCTAAGTCCCGCGGAATGAAGCAGTCTCCGGTGCGCCGCACAGCTTGCCAGGCTGAGCGCGCTGCGATAGCGCAGGCTGAGGGAGGACGCCGCCTATGCTCGTGTTGATTCTCGGCCTTGTTCTATTTATCGGCGCACATTCGGTCCGGATCGTCGCAGACGACTGGCGCACCGCCATGCTGGAGCGCCTGGGCGAGGGGCGGTGGAAGGGCATCTACTCGCTGGTCGCGATCGTCGGGCTCGTTCTCATCGTCTGGGGATACGGCTTGGCGCGGCAGGAGCCGGTGGTGCTTTGGTATCCCCCGATCTGGCTGAAGCACACCGCACTTCTTCTGAATCTTGTGGCGCTGATCATCTTCGTCGCCTCGGCGGTGCCAGCCGGCAAGATGAAGGGGCGCATCCGCCACCCGATGGTGATTTCCGTGAAGGTGTGGGCGTTTGCCCACCTTATCTCCAACGAAACGCTTGCCGATGTCGTGCTTTTCGGCGCGTTTCTGGTTTGGGCGGTCCTGGATTTCCGCTCCGCTCGCCAGCGTGACCGCGCCACCGGAGCAGAGCCGGAATTTGGCCCAGCACGGAACGATGCGATCGCTGTCGCCGTGGGCGTCGTGATCTGGGCGGCGTTCACGTGGTTCCTGCATGCCTGGCTGTTCGGCGTGAGCCCGCTCGCCTGAGGCGTTTGGCGCGCTTCCCGCCGTTGCCTCGCCAAACCAAAGCCGGTAGGGTCCGCGCCGCTTGAAAGACTCGGCCTACGCGCTAAGTCTTCGATTCCCAAACCGATTTTGAAATACGTTCGATGGCCGACGACGATCGCCGAACCGACACATTCATCCGCGAAGTCGATGAGGAGCTGCGCCGCGAACAGCTGAAGGCGCTGTGGAACCGATTTGGCTGGGCGTTCATCGGCGTTTGCGTGCTGATCGTTCTGATCACGGCGACTTACCGCGGCTGGATTTGGCTGGAGGAACGGCGCGCCGCGGAGGCGGGCGATCGCTACCTGGCGGCGCTGGAATCGATCACCGACGGCGATCGCGCAGCCGGGGTAGCGGAGCTTGAGGCGATAGCGGCGTCGGGAAACACCGGATACGCGACGCTGGCGCGGCTCAAGCTTGCCGGCGACGACGCGGCCGCCGGCAACAACGAGACGGCACTCTCCGCCTTCGACGCTCTCGCAGCCGACAATGCGCTGGAGGAGCCGCTCCGCGAGCTGGCCCGGATCAGAGCGGCGCTGGTGGCGCTTGACATGGGCGACACGTCCGGAGCCGTGGAGCGTGCCGAAGCACTGAATGTCGCGGGCAGCCCGTGGCGTCACGCAGCCCGCGAGGTTCTGGGCACTGCTGCTTATGGCGCCGGCGATCTGCAGACGGCGCGCGATCACTTCACCTCCATCCAGGAGGACGCTGAGACGCCGCAGGACATCTGGCAACGCGCCGGCCAGATGGTGGCACTGATCGACGGGCAGCTCGCGATCCCCGCCGCACCTGCCGGCGACACGGAAGCGCCATCTGAGACCGCGCCTGTGACCAACGGGCAGTAGGCGCCAATTCCGCCGCAATGACGAGGCAATGCACACGACCATGCCGATGAAAAGATCCGCCGCTGCGACAACCACGCTGATCATGGCCGCAATCCTCGTTGGCGGCTGCAGCGCCTTAAGTGGGCTGAACCCGCTGAGGGAAAAGGATGTGATCCTGCCCGGCGAGCGGCGCGCAGCACTCCCGCAAGGAAGCTACGAGGTGACGGGCGGCACACCGTCGATCGGCTCCGCACAGGCGCTCGCCGATTGGTCGCAGCCGGGCGGCAACGCCGCCAACGCACCGGGGAATGTCAGCCTTGCCGGAACGTCCGCCGCGTCCTCCTGGCGTATCCGCGCCGTGCAGAAGGCCAGCAAGCGCAATGTCCGGCCTTCGGTCCCGCCGATCGTCCATGGCGGGCGTATCTTCGTCTACGACACAAGCGGCACGGTGACGGCGCTGGCCGCCGGCGGCGGCAAGGCGTGGGCCTTTTCGCTTGCACCGGAAGGCGAGAAGAGCAGGGCGGCCGGCGGCGGCATCGCGGCCTCCGGCAACGCCATCTTCGCCGCAACGGGATTCGGCGAACTGGTGGCGCTCGACGCGGCCACCGGCACGCGCATCTGGACATTTGAGATGAGCGCGCCGGCGCATTCCGCGCCGACCGCAGCCGGCGGATTGGTTTTTGTCGTGAGCGCAACGAACGTGTTGCATGCCGTCAACCAGGCTGACGGCACGGAGGCCTGGCAATATCCGGGAATCCCGGAGACGGCCGGCGTGCTGTCGGCGGCAAGTCCGGCGGTGTCCGGCAATACCGTGGTCGTTCCGTATTCCTCCGGCGAGATCATCGCCTTCGATTCAAGCTCTGGGCAGCTGAAATGGGCTGACGCGGTTGTCCGCTCTACCCGCACGCTCGCGGTTTCCGGCCTGACGGACGTGGCGGCAAGCCCGGTCATCTTCGACGGTGTGGTCTATGCGACCGGCGTCTCCGGCCGCACGATTGCCGTGCGCGCTTCCAACGGCGAGCGGCTTTGGGAGGAGAATATCGGCAGCGCCTCCACGCCCGCCGTCTCCGGCAACGCCATGTTCGTCGTCGACCTTGAGGACAATCTCGTTGCGCTGAACCGGTCCACCGGCGAGGTGTTCTGGCGAACCGAATTGCCGGTGGTGCGCAAGAAGCGCTTCTTCTCCGTTTGGGCCGGCCCGACGCTGGCAGGCGGTGTCCTGTGGGTGGTGTCGAACGACCGCAAGCTGATCGGCGTCGACCCCGCGCTCGGCACGATCGTCGCGGACCGCAAATTGCCGAGCCCGGCCTACATCAAGCCGATCGCCGCCGGGGGGCAGCTCATTCTCCTCACTGCCGACGGCTCGCTCGCGGCGTATCGCTAGAGCATGATCCCAAAAAGTGGGAGCCAGTTTTCGGATAAGATCATGCTCCAGCAAAGAAATAGAGCCGCCATTCTGATACAGTCAGAATGGAAAAGGCTCTAAGCCGGCTTGTAACGAAGACCGTGGCCTTCACTGTCGCCATTGCTGGGCGGCCGAATGTCGGAAAGTCCACGCTTTTCAACCGCCTTGTCGGACGGCGGCTGGCACTTGTGCATGACCGACCAGGCGTGACGCGCGACCGCCGCGAGGCGATTGCGGAATACGGCGATCTCAGCTTCCGCCTCATCGATACCGCCGGGCTGGAGGATGCGCCGGAAGAGACCTTGACCGGCCGCATGCGCAAGCAGACCGAAGCGGCGATCACCGAAGCCGATCTTGTCTTGTTCATGATCGATGCGCGCGCCGGCCTCACGCCGGTCGACGAGCACTTCGCCACACTCCTGCGCACCGCCGACCGGCCTGTCGTGCTGGTCGCCAACAAGGCGGAGAGCAATGCGGCCGATGCCGGCGTCACGGAGGCCTACGCGCTCGGCTTCGGCGACCCGATCGCCATTTCCGCCGAGCACGGGATCGGCATGCCGGACCTGCTCGATGTCATTCGCGACGCCATGCCGGCCGACGAGGGAGGAGAGTCCGGCGATGATGAAGCCGATGCCAAGCCGCTCTCCGTCGCTATCATCGGACAGCCCAATGCCGGCAAGTCGACGCTCGTCAACCGGCTGATCGGCGAGGAGCGCCTGCTGACCGGCCCGGAGGCCGGCATCACACGCGACGCCATCGCCGTCGACTGGGAATGGCGCGGGCGCGCTTTCCGTCTCGCCGACACCGCCGGGCTTCGCCGCAAGGCCAAGGTCGTCGACAAGCTGGAGCGACTGTCGGCCGGCGACGCCATCCGCGTCATACGCTTTGCGGAGATCGTGGTGCTGCTGATGGACGCGACCGAACCGCTTGAGAAGCAGGACCGTCAGCTCGCCGATCTCGTGGCAAGCGAAGGGCGGGCGCTGGTGCTTGCCCTCAACAAATGGGACCTGGTGGCGAACAAGGACGCGCGCCTCGCTGAGCTGAAGGCCGATTTGGAGGAAACGCTGACGCAGGTGCGCGGCGTGCCGATGGTGCCGATCTCTGCGCTGGGCGGCGAAGGCCTCGACCGTCTGATGGAAGAGGTCGTTGCGATCCACGAGACCTGGAACGCGCGCGTCCCCACCGCCGCACTCAATCGCTGGCTGGAGGCGATGATCGTGCGGCATCCGCCGCCGGCTGTCTCCGGTCGCCGGATCAGGCTGAAATATCTGGCGCAATCGCGCACGCGCCCGCCGACCTTCTATCTCTCGTGCTCACGCCCCGATGCGCTGCCGGACGCCTATCGGCGTTATCTCGTCAACGGTCTACGCGAGGATTTCGGCCTCGCCGGCGTGCCCATCCGTCTCATGCTGAGACGCGACAAGAACCCGTACGAAGGCCGCAAACGTTAGGCCAGACCTACCCGTCCTCGCTCAGGCTCCACTCCGTGTAGCTTTTTGTTGGGAAGGCGAAGAGTCCACTGCCGCGCCGAAAGTCGGGTGACGCCATCTCCAGGATATGCGGCACCAGCTCCGCAGGGTGGGGCAGCGTTTCAGGGTCCTCGCCGGGCATGGCCCTGGCGCGCATACCGGTGCGCATCGGCCCCGGATCGACGGCCATCACTTTGACCGGCGTCTTCGCCATCTCCTTGGCATAGGTTCGCAACAGCGCTTCCAACGCCGCCTTGGACATCGCGTAGGGTCCCCAGAAGGGCCGCAACTTCCACGCCGCACCGGACGATAGAAAGATCGCGCGCCCGGCATCGCTTTGCCGCAGAAGCGGCTCCAGCGAACGGATCAGCCGCCAGTTGGCGGTGAGGTTGATGGCGATGACGTCGTCCCACACCTCCGGCATGACATGCGCGACAGGCGAGAGCGTGCCGAGCACGCCGGCATTGCCGACAAGAATGTCGAGTTTTTGCCAGCGCTCAAACAATGCGCCGCCGAGCCGATCGATCCCGGCATAGTCCTTCAGGTCAAGCGGCACCAAGGTGGTTGCGCCGCCGGCCTCTTTGATCTCGTCGTCGAGTTCCTCCAGCCCGCCGACAGTGCGCGCTACCGCCACGACATGCGCGCCGGCCGCCGCTAGGCCTTTGGCCGTTTCGTAGCCGATGCCGCGCGAGGCGCCGGTGACGACCGCGATCCGCCCGTCAAGCGGCCTGGCGCCACTCATGCGCTTTCAGACAGAAGGTTCAGATGGCGCACTTCGCCGCCCTCATGATCGGTGAGGCGCGTGGGATATTCGCCGGTGAAGCACGCATCGCAAAATTGCGGCGCCGCGTTGTCGCGCGGCATCCCGCCGACGGCGCGGTAGAGCCCGTCGATCGACAAAAACCGAAGGCTGTCGACGCGGATAAAGGCCGCCATCTCCTCTTCCGACATGCGCGAGGCGAGAAGCTTGGACTTCTCCGGCGTATCGACGCCATAGAAGCACGGGTCTGTGGTTGGCGGGCTGGCGATGCGCATATGCACTTCCGCCGCACCACCCTCGCGCACCATCTGCACGATCTTGCTGGAGGTGGTGCCGCGCACGATGGAATCGTCGACCAGCACGACGCGCTTGCCCTTCAACACGGTGGCGTTGGCGTTGTGCTTCAGCTTCACGCCCATATGGCGAATGGCGTCGCTCGGCTGAATGAACGTGCGGCCCACATAATGATTGCGGATGATGCCGAAATCGAACGGCAGGTCGGCGGCTTCGGCATAACCAATCGCGCCGGGCACGCCGGAATCGGGAACCGGCACGACCACATCCGCGTTGGCCGGCGCTTCTTTGGCAAGCTCCGCGCCGATGCGTTTGCGTACCTCGTAGACGCTGGTGCCGGCAATCAGCGAATCCGGCCGCGAAAAATAGACGTGCTCGAAGATGCAGAAGCGCGACTTCGCCGGCGCGAACGGCTTCCGGGACTCAACGCCATGTTCGGTGATGACCAGAAGCTCGCCCGGCTCAAGCTCACGCACCAGCCGCGCGCCGATAATGTCGAGCGCGCAGCTTTCCGATACAAGCACCGGCACGCCCTCCAGATCGCCGAGCAGAAGCGGCCGCACGCCGCGCGGGTCGCGGCAGCCGATCAGTTTCTTCTCACTGAGTGCCACCAGCGAAAAGGCGCCCTCGATCCGCTGAAGCGCATCGATCATGCGATCGACCAGACCGCCCGCCTGGCTGGTGGCGATGAGGTGGACGATGGTTTCGGTGTCGGAGGTCGACTGGAAGATCGAACCGCGTCGCTGCAGTTCGCGCTGCAACGTGCCGGCATTGGTGATGTTGCCGTTATGCGCCATGGCAAAGCCGCCGGCGGCGAACTCCGCAAAGAGCGGCTGGACGTTGCGCAGATTAGGCCCGCCCGTCGTGGAATAGCGATTGTGGCCGATGGCGCGGTCGCCCTTCAGCCGGCCGATCACGGCGGGTTTGGTGAAGGTGTCGCCGACCAGCCCTATATGGCGCTCGTTGTAAAACTGCTTGCCGTCAAAGGTGACGATCCCGGCGGCTTCCTGTCCGCGGTGCTGCAGCGCGTGCAGGCCAAGCGTCGTCAGCGCCGCAGCGTCAGGATGGCCGTAAATGCCGAAGACGCCGCACTCTTCGTGGAATTTGTCGAACGGGTCAGTCACGGGCAGCAGCGATCGCCTCGCTCTCATTGCGTGTTGATCTGGCGCTCTAGCTGATTCTGGTCGTCCTGCGAGATGCCGGGTCCGCTGGCGCTGTCCGTCCTGTCCGGCACGGGCTCCTGCACGGCCGTCTCGCCACTTTGGCTCTGATTCGACGATGCGTTTCCACCGCGCAGCCGCTCCATGAGCTCCGCCTCAGGATCCTCCGGTAGGCGGTTCATGAGGTCCTGTCCGAGCGAGTCGAGCCACGGCTTGGTCTTGGCCATGGCGATCCACTCCGGCTGGCGATCCTCAGCGATGAAGAAGTTCAGGAAGAGAACGGCGATGATGACGAGGAGAAGCCCGCGCGCTGCGCCGAATGCGAAACCGAGTGTGCGGTCGAGCGGCCCCGCCTTGGAATCGAGCACGAAGTCGGAGATGCGCATCGTGATGATCGACACGATCAGCAGCGTCAGGAAGAAGATGCCGGCGATCGTTACGCCGAGCGCCAGATTCTCGTCGTCGATATAGCCCTCAACGTAAGGCTTGGCGTCGTCCCAGAAGAAGAAGGCTGCCGCCGCCGCCGCCACCCAGGATGCGATAGAGAACACCTCGCGGGTGAAGCCGCGGATCATGGCCAGCACCGCCGAGATCAGGACGACGAAAAGCAATATCCCGTCGAGCAGCGTGAAGGTCATGGACTGGATGCCTCCTTCGGAGGGCGGGCGCGGAGCCTATCGAGAGGGCCTGCCGGACCCCTCCGCGGCGGATTCGGCGGCAATGGCTGCGACGACGTCGGCAAGCGTCGTAACGTCATTGAGTGTGAGTGTCGAGCGTACCCCCTCACGGCGGCCGGCGGGCAAAATGGCGCGGGTAAAACCGAGCCGTTCCGCCTCGTTCAGCCGCATGGCTGTCTGCGCCACCGGGCGCACCGCCCCCGACAGGCTGACTTCGCCGAAATAGACGCTCTCAGACGGTGTCGCAACCCCGGCGCGGGCGGAGATCAGCGCCGCCGCCACCGCCAGATCGGCCGCCGGCTCAGCAAGCCGCAGGCCGCCTGCCACGTTGAGGTAGACGTCCTGCGTGGCGAAGCGCACCCCGCACCGTGCATCGAGCACGGCGAGGATCATCGCCAGACGGTTGGGGTCCCAGCCAACAACAGCGCGGCGCGGTGTGGCGAGCGCTGAATCCGATACCAGCGCCTGCACTTCCACCAGCAGCGGTCGCGTCCCCTCAATGCCGGCGAAGATCGCGGTGCCCGGGCTCGCCTTGTCGCGCTCGCCGATAAAGAGCAGCGACGGGTTGGACACTTCCTTGAGCCCCGCATCCGTCATCTCAAAGACGCCGATCTCCGATGCCGGACCGAAGCGGTTCTTCACCGCGCGCAGGAGTCGAAACTGGTGGCCGCTCTCGCCTTCAAAATAAAGCACCGCATCGACCATGTGCTCAACGACGCGCGGTCCGGCGATCTGACCGTCCTTGGTGACATGCCCGACCAGCACCACAGCCGCGCCGCTCGCCTTGGCATGGCGGATGAGCGCCTGCGCCGACGTGCGGACTTGTGTAACGGTGCCGGGCGCGCTTTCCGCCAGGTCGGTCCACAACGTCTGGATGGAATCGATGATCGCAAGATCGAACTGGGGCCCGGCCTGCAGCGTGGCGAGGATGTCCTCCACATGCGTCTCCGCCGCCAATGCCACGGGCGCCTCGCCAAACCCCAGCCGCTCGGCGCGGAGCCGGATCTGGCCGATCGCCTCCTCGCCCGACACGTAGACAACGCGGCGGCCGGATTGCGCCAGTGCTGCGGCCGCCTGCAGGAGGATGGTTGACTTGCCGATCCCCGGATCGCCGCCGACCAGGATGGCGGAGCCGGGCACAAAGCCACCGCCGATGACGCGGTCGAACTCGGCGATGCCGGTGAGCGTCCGCGGCAGCTCGGTGGTCTCGCCCGACAGCGCCGCAAGCGCCACGGGCTTGCCGCGCGACGTGCGCAACGCAACGGGCGCTGAAGCGGCCGTCTCCTCCGTGAGCGTGTTCCATTCGCCGCAGGAATCACAACGGCCCTGCCATTTGGAGGTCACCGCGCCGCAATTGGCGCAGACATATTGCGGTCGGGCACGGGCCATGCGCGCTCAGCTATCCGATTCGGGGAATGTCATATTGGTTCTCCACCTTGTCGTCATGCCCGGGCTTGACCCGGGCATCCATTCCGGAACGGATTCACTTGCCGCCGGCGGCAACGGAATGGATTGCCGGATCAAGTCCGGCAATGACGAGAGTCCAAGCGGCGCCATCCGCTCGATTTTTAGCCGCGTAAACGCGTGCCATCAGGCGGCCTGCGGTCGGTTGACGTAGACGCGTTCCGCCCGGCGGCTGAGCCCCGTCATGAACTCGTAGCCGATCGTGCCGGCGGCTTCCGCGACCTCATCGATTGGCACGTTCGGGCCGAAAAGCTCCACCCAGTCGCCCTCCGTGACGCCTACGCGGCCGCTCACGTCGAGCGCAATCAGATCCATCGAGACGCGCCCGAGAACCGGCGCGGGCTCCCCGCGTATCCACGCTGCGGCGCCGTCATGGTCGTCGCGCGACCCGGCGCGACGGTGATAGCCGTCGGCATAACCGGCAGCGACGATCGCCACGCTCGTCTCTTCCCTCAGATGCAGTGCCGCGCCGTAGCCGATGCTGTCGCCGGCGGCGACATCGCGGAGCTGCAGGATGCGCGCCTTGGCCGTGACGACCGGGGCAAGCGGCGGGCGGTCCTCCGCGAAGGCGGCGCCGTAAAGCGCAATGCCCGGGCGCACCATGTCGAAATGGTAGTCGGCGCCGAGTTGAATGCCGGCGGAATTCGCCAGCGACGCGGGAAGGTCGGGAAACTGCGCCTTGATCTCCTCAAAGAGCATGAGCTGCGACTGATTGAGCGCATGCCCCCGCTCGTCCGCGCAGGCGAGGTGGCTCATCAGGAGCGTCGGCGCCACGCGCGCCAGGAACTCCGGCCGCCGCGCCAGCTCCAAAGCTTCATGCAGCGTCAGCCCGAGGCGGTTCATGCCGGTGTCGACCTGGATGGCCGATGGCTCGCCCGGCGCATGCTGCGCCCACGATTCCAATGCGGTGAAGGTGTTGAGCACAGGGCGCAGATGATGGGTGCGAAACGCCTCCGTCCAGTCGGGGAAATAGCCGTTCAGCACATAGATCGTGGCATCGGGCGCGGCGGCGCGCACCTGTCGGCCTTCCTCCGGCAGCGCCACGAAGAACGTGCGGCAGCCGGCGGACCAAAGCGCCGGCACCGCTTCGTCGATGCCGATCCCGTAAGCGTCGGCCTTGACCACCGCAGCACATTCCGCCGGTGCGGCGAGCGCCTCCAGCCGCGTCCAGTTCTCCGCCAGCGCGGCGAGATCGATGGTGAGGGTGAGGCCGGTCGCGGCGGTGACTTTCATGCTCACCCGGTGCAGCCCCGCTCAGTCATAGCGTTCCGGCAGGCGGTCGTCCTCGGCCAGATTGGAGAACTTCGTGAACTCGGCCTCGAATTGCAGGTTCACCATGCCCGTCGGTCCGTGGCGCTGCTTGCCGATGATCACCTCGGCGCGGCCGGCCATCTCCTCCATCTCCGCCACCCATTTGAAGAACTCGTCCGTGCCTTCCTTGGGCTTGCGGTTCTTCAGATAATATTCGTCGCGGTAGATGAAGAGAACAACATCGGCGTCCTGCTCGATGGAGCCGGACTCGCGGAGGTCGGCAAGTTGCGGGCGCTTGTCCTCGCGCGATTCCACCTGACGCGAAAGCTGCGACAACGCCAGGATCGGAACGTCGAGTTCCTTGGCGAGGGCCTTCAGGTTCGTCGTGATCTCGGTGATCTCCTGCACGCGGCTTTCCGATGAGCGGCGCGACGTGCCCTGGATGAGCTGCAAATAGTCGATGATCAAGAGATCGAGACCGCGCTGGCGCTTCAGCCGTCGCGCGCGCGCTGCAAGCTGGCTGATGGAGATGCCGCCGGTCTGATCGATATAGAAGGGGATGCGCTGCATCTCCTGCGCGGCTTCCACGATCCTGTCGAACTGATCCTCGTGAATGGCGCCGCGACGAATGTCGGAGGAGGGGATCTCCGACTGCTCCGCGATGATGCGCGTGGCGAGCTGCTCCGCCGACATTTCCAGCGAGAAGAAACCGACGATGCCGCCATCGACCGTCTTGATCGTGCCGTCTGCTTGCTGCTCGCCGCGCCACGCTTTGGCGATGTTGTAGCCGATATTGCTGGCCAGCGACGATTTGCCCATGGCCGGCCGGCCGGCCAGGATGATGAGGTCCGACTTCTGCAAGCCACCCATCATTTTGTCGAGCATGTTGAGGCCGGTCGCCAGGCCGGACAGATGGCCGTCGCGTTTGAAGGCAGCGCCGGCCATGTCGATGGCCGCCTTCAGCGCCTCGGTGAAGCCCTGGAAGCCGGTGTTGAAGCGACCCGTCTCGGCCAGCTCGTAGAGGCGGCGCTCCGCATCCTCGATTTGATCGCGCGGCGCCATGTCGACCGGCGCCTCATAGGCGATGTTGACCATGTCCTCGCCGATGGTGATCAGCGAGCGGCGGATCGCCAAATCGTAAATGGTGCGGCCGTAATCCTCCGCATTGATGATGGTGGTCGCTTCGTAGGCGAGACGCGCCAGATATTCAGCGACCGTGATGTCGCCGACCTGTTCTTTCTCCGCCAGGAAGCTTTTCAGCGTACGTGGGTCGGCCGCTTTGCCGAGCCGGATGAGTTGCGCGGTCTTCTCGAAAATCTGCTGATGCAGCGGATCGTAGAAATGCACCGGCTCCAGAAAATCCGAGACCCGGTAGAACGCTTCGTTGTTGATCAAGATGGCGCCGAGGAGCGCCTGCTCGACTTCGATATTATGCGGGCTCTGACGATGCGTTGTGTCGTCGTCAGGCGGAATGACGTGGGCAAAGCTCATAAAGAAATCCGGTTGGCGCTCGCCCGTCTTAGGGTGAATGTGAACGCGTTCACAGAGGCGCCGGCGACAGAAGCGTTAGTCCACGCACAATCCACATGTGTTAGCGCCATGTGAAAAGAGCACGCTTGACTGTATCCGGTTTTACTCGCCCGCGAGCCTAACCGATTCCGGTCGTTCAAGCTTTCGGCGGAGCGTTTGTTCCGCTTCAAACATATAGTCCCGCGTCTGCGGCAATGCAGTTCTGTCGCGCGCAAGCTGCATCTGGAAGACCATCATGTTGCCGTTGCGGAAGGCCGCTTCGGAGCCGGCGAGATAGAAGTTCCACATCCGACAGAACCGCTCGTCGTAGATCTCCGCCGCTTCATCCCAATGCGCCCGGAAGCGCTCCCGCCATGCCTTCAGCGTCTCAGCGTAGTGCAGGCGGAGAATCTCTACGTCGGTGACCAAAAGCCCGGCGCGCTCCACCGCCGTCGTTACTTCCGACAATGACGGAATGTAGCCGCCGGGAAAGATGTATTTGGCGATCCAGGGACTGGTGTAGCCCGGCGGGCTGATGCGCCCGATGGAGTGCAGCATCATGACGCCGTCGGGCTTCAAGAGGCGTTTCACGCTGCTGAAAAATTCATCGTAATGATACGCGCCGACATGCTCAAACATGCCGACCGAAACGATGCGGTCGAATTGGGCGTCGAGCGTGCGGTAGTCCTGCAGCTCGAAGCGGACGCGTTTGGCGAGGCCGAGCTCATGCGCACGCTGCTGGGAGACTCCGTGCTGCTCGGTGGAGAGCGTCACGCCGGTCACATCGACGTCGAAATGCTCGCCAAGGAACAGGCCAAGCCCACCCCAACCTGAACCGATGTCCAAGACGCGCTGACCCGTCTCCAGCGCCATCTTCGATGCAAGGTGGCGCTTCTTCGCCCATTGCGCTTCTTCGATGTCGGCATCCGGCGCATCGAAATAGGCGCACGAATATTGCATGTCCGCATCAAGGAAGAGGCGGTACATGCGTCCGTCGAGATCGTAGTGGCGGCGGACGTTTCCGCGCGCCCTCGCCAGGCTGTTGTACTGCGCGATGCGCCGCGTCAGGAACCGGGCTCTGTCGACGACCTTGTAGAGCGGCAAAGACTGCACCTCACGACTGGCGTCGTTCGTGAGCAGAAGGAAAGGCAGCAGCGTATCGTCCGGAAAGTCGATACGGCCGTCCATATAGGCTTCCCCGACGGCAAGCTCCGGGTTGCGCAGCACCTTGCCTTCGGTAGCAGCGTCACGGAACGTCATGCTGGCGCTGTGGCCCTGGCCGTCCCCGTACTCAGAAACGGCACCGTCTGCCCAGGTCACCTTAAGCCGGCCGCGCCGCACGGTTCGGCGAATGAGGCGGTCCAGCCAACGGTTCATTTCACCCTCCGACCGTCGACCCGAAATGTTTGCCGCTATTGAAATAAAGTTTCACACGTTCTGCAAGAACGCATGACGCGAAGGTCAAGCGGAGAGGGCGCAAAGCCCTGAAAATACTGGGTTGCGGAAGGGGAGGCCTAAGGTCGCGGCAGACGTCGCAGCCCGCGCGGAACGGACGAAAAAGCGGGGGCGGCCCTCTCAGCCCGTGGTCGCAGCGTCCTCTTCAGGCGTGGCTTCAGGCGCAGCGGCTTCGCCGCTTTCGTCCGCAGCCTCATCCTCCGGTGGCTGATCGAAGACCTCCACGGAGCTTTCCGCCGCTTCCTCGCCCTCGGTTTCCTCTTCAACCTCAAGCAGCGCATCGGGCCGCGTCAGATCCTCGCCGCGGGCCTGCCGCTCCGCTTCGTCGCTGGAGCGCGCCACGTTGATCGTGATCGCCACTTCCACTTCCGGATGGAGCGTGATCATCACCTCATGCATGCCGATGGTCTTGATGGCCCGGTCAAGGCGTACCTGCCGGCGCTCGATGGAGAATCCGGCCGCGTCGGCCGTCTCCGCTACGTCGCGCGTCGCCACGGAGCCGTAAAGCTGACCCGTCTCGCCGGCCTGGCGGATGACGACAAAACTCTGCCCGCCAAGTTTCTCCGCTACGGCTTCCGCTTCCTTGCGGGCTTCTAGGTTGCGCGCTTCAAGCTGCACCTTCTCGCGCTCGAAGCGCTGGCGGTTGGCGTCGTTGGCCCTGAGCGCCTTGCCCTGCGGCAGGAGGAAGTTCCGCGCATAGCCGTCGCGCACGCGAACCACGTCGCCCATCTGACCGAGCTTGGCGATGCGCTCCAATAAAATGACGTCCATCTTCGTCTCCCTGCTGTCCCGCGAAATGCGGTTAGGGACGGCCGACACCCGGCAGTCCCAACGAATAACGGTCCTAGCTCACCACGTATGGCAGGAGCCCGAGAAAGCGAGCGCGCTTGATGGCGCGTGCCAGTTCGCGCTGCTTCTTGGCGGAAACCGCCGTAATGCGCGAGGGCACGATCTTGCCGCGCTCGGAGATGTAGCGCTCCAGGAGCTTCACATCCTTGTAGTCGATCTTGGGCGCGCCGGGCGCGGAGAACGGACAAGTCTTGCGGCGGCGATGGAACGGCCGGCGCGTCGGCAATTGTGCGATATCAACCATTGGCCGGCGCTCCTTCCTCGTCCTCGCGGCGGCGCTCGCGGTCGCGGCGGCGGCGCTCGTCGCGTTCCTTCTTCTGCATCTGCACGGAGGGCTCTTCTTCCAGCTCCTCCACGCGGATGGTGAGGAAGCGCAGCACGTCCTCGTTGATGCCCATCTGCCGCTCCATCTCAGCAACCGCCTGATGCGGCGCGTTGATGTTCATCAGCGTGAAGTGGGCCTTGCGGTTCTTCTTGATGCGGAAGGCGAGGCTCTTCAGCCCCCAATATTCGGTCTTGCCGATCGTGCCTTCGCCGGACTCAACAACACCCTTGAACTGCTCGACGAGCTCCTCAACGCGCTGCGAGGAGACGTCTTGCCGGGTGAGAAACACATGCTCGTAAAGTGCCATCTTGGCTTCAGCCTTTCCTTGTGCGACCCGCCTTGGCGCGGAGCCTCGTCGAAGCCTCAAGACGCAGCGCATGCCGCGGAAAGGCTCGTGTGACGCCTTCGAGAGCGGAGACACCGGAAACCGGAGCGATCTTGCTGCTCCTGGCGCGCGCCCGAAAGCGCCCGTCTTTCCGTTCAGCCCCCGGCCGAAGCCGGTCGCGAAGCGCGCTATCTAGAGGGTTTGTCTTCAGAATTCAACACCGGCGGTCGGCCGCACCACCCAAAGCCCAGGTCGCCGGCGGCTTGACTTCGCGCCGTCCGACGGTGTGGATCGGCCGGCGGCAACAGGGTGTTTCATGACAACAGCTTTTCTTTTCCCCGGCCAGGGCAGCCAGAGCGTCGGCATGGGCAAGGCGCTCGCCGACGCGATTCCTGCAGCCAAGGCGGTGTTCGACGAAGTCGACGAGGCGTTGGGCGAAAAGCTCTCCGCCACGATCTTCGAGGGCCCCCAGGACGCGCTGACGCGCACCCGCAATGCCCAGCCGGCGCTGATGGTGGTCTCCATGGCGGCGCTCCGCGCACTTGAAGCGGACGGCGTGTCGATCGCGGAGCACGTCGCCTTCGTCGCCGGTCACTCGCTTGGCGAATATTCCGCGCTCGCCGCTTCCGGCAGCCTTGCAATCGGCGATGCGGCACGGCTTCTGCGCGCGCGCGGTGAGGCCATGCAAAAGGCCGTGCCGGAGGGCCAAGGCGCCATGGCGGCACTTCTCGGGCTCGATCTGGACGCCGCTGCGGAGGTCGCGCGCCTGGCCGCCACCCCCGATGAGGTCTGCGAGATCGCCAACGACAACGCGCCGGGCCAGGTCGTCGTGTCCGGGCACGCCTCCGCGGTGGAACGCGCCACGGAGATCGCCAAGGAGAAGGGCGCGCGGCGCGCCATGATGCTCCCCGTCTCCGCGCCGTTCCATTGCGCGCTGATGGAGCCGGCGGCCGAGGTCATGGCGAATGCGCTCGCCGGCGTGCACATCCATGCGCCCGCCGTGCCGCTCATCGCCAATGTGATGGCGGCGCCCGTCACCGACCCGGCGCAGATTCGCCAACGCCTCGTGGAGCAGGTCACTGGCACCGTCCGCTGGCGGGAATCGATGGAATGGCTCGGCGCCAACGGCGTTGACCGCGTCGCGGAGATCGGCGCCGGCAAAGTGCTGACTGGCATGGCCAAGCGCATGCTGCCCGATGCGACGGCAAGCGCGGCCGGCACGCCGGAGGACGTCGCCGCCTTGGCGGCGGTGCTAACGAAGTAGGGAGGCGGCATGTTCAATCTGGAGGGCAAGCGCGCGCTGGTCACCGGCGCCAGCGGCGGCATAGGCGGCGCGATTGCAGAAGCGCTGCATGCGCAAGGCGCGGTGGTGACGCTGTCCGGCACCCGCCTGGAGGCCCTTGAGGCGCTGAAAGTGAAGTTCGGCGACCGCGCTCACGTCGCGCCGGCCAATCTCTCCGATCCCGCCTCCGTCGACGCGCTGGTGCCGGAGGCGGAGGCGCGGATGGGCGGCCTCGACATCCTCGTCAACAATGCCGGACTGACCCGCGACGGCCTTGCTATGCGCATGAAGGACGAGGACTGGGAGATTGTGCTCCGCGTCAATCTGGAGGCGGCGTTCCGCCTGGCGCGCGCCGCACTTCGCGGCATGATGCGGCAACGTTTCGGCCGCATTATCGGCATCACGTCGGTAGTGGGCGTGACCGGCAATGCCGGCCAGGCCAACTATGCCGCCTCAAAGGCGGGGATGATCGGCATGTCCAAGGCATTGGCCCAGGAGGTCGCAAGTCGCGGCATTACCGTGAATTGCGTGGCGCCCGGCTTCATCGAAAGCGCCATGACCGATGCGCTCAACGACAAGCAGCGCGAGGCGGCGCTCGCCGCCGTGCCGGCAGGCCGGCTCGGAGTGGGCATCGACGTTGCTGCGGCGGTCGCCTATCTCGCCAGCGACGAGGCCGCCTATGTCACCGGCCAGACGCTTCATGTGAATGGCGGCATGGCGATGATCTGAACGCGGCCCGCCGCGGCGCGAAACCACCGCATCGGCGGGCATTTGGCGCGGCGCCGCGGCTGCTGGCCAAGCCGCGGGAAACGTGATAACGACCCGCGCCAACGCCCTCCCGCAGCCTGCTATCACCGCCGGCGCCGGCTCGGCTTCACATCTGTATGTGGGTCCCGTACGATCCTGAACGAGGAATAGATTATGAGCGACAACAGCATCGAGGCGCGCGTCAAGAAGATCGTCGTCGAGCATCTCGGCGTGGAAGAAGACAAGGTCAGCAAAGACGCAAGTTTTATCGACGACCTTGGCGCCGACAGCCTGGATACGGTTGAGCTCGTTATGGCGTTTGAGGAGGAGTTCAGCGTCGAAATCCCCGACGATGCGGCGGAGACCATCCTGACCGTCGGCGACGCGGTGACGTTCCTGGAGAAAAACACGGCCTAGCGGCGGAAGTTCCGTATCATGCGGCGTGTCGTTGTCACCGGGCTGGGCATGGTGGCGCCGCTCGGCAGCGGCGTCGAAACCAATTGGTCGCGCCTGATCGCCGGCGAAAACGGCGCCTCCCGCGTCACCGACTTCGAGGTCTCCGATATTGCGGCGCAGATCGCCTGCCGCATTCCGCGCGGCGATGGATCGAACGGCACGTTCAATCCCGACTCCGCCATGGAGCCGAAGGAGCAGCGTAAGGTCGACGATTTCATCATCTTCGGCGTGGCTGCGGCCGACGAGGCGCTCGCTGATTCCGGCTGGGAGCCGAAATCGGACGAGGAACGCTACACGACCGGCGTGCTGTTTGGGTCGGGCATCGGCGGCATTGACGGCATCGTGGACGCCGGAATCACCCTCCACGAGAAGGGCCCACGGCGCATTTCGCCATTCTTCATTCCCGGGCGGCTGATCAACCTGGCCTCCGGCTATATCTCCATCAAGCACGGGCTGAAGGGCCCGAACCATGCCGTCGTCACCGCCTGTTCCACGGGCGCGCATGCGATTGGCGACGCTTCGCGGCTGATCGCGCTGGGCGATGCCGACGTGATGGTCGCCGGCGGGACGGAATCGCCCGTCTGCCGGATATCGCTCGCCGGCTTCGCCGCCTGCCGTGCGCTTTCCACCGGCTTCAACGATACACCGGAAAAGGCCTCACGGCCGTATGACAAGGACCGCGACGGCTTCGTCATGGGCGAGGGCGCCGGCGCTGTGGTGCTTGAGGAGTATGAGCACGCCAAGGCGCGCGGCGCCAAAATCTACGGCGAGGTGATCGGTTACGGCCTGTCGGGCGACGCATTTCATATCACCGCGCCGGAAGAGACCGGCGACGGTGCCTATCGCTGCATGCGCGCCGCGCTGAAGCGCGCAGAGCTCGACCCTTCAGAGATCGACTACGTCAATGCGCACGGCACCTCCACGCCGCTTGGCGATGAGATTGAGCTCGGCGCGGTTGAACGGGTCATGGGCAATGCCGCTGGCGGGCTCACAATGTCGTCGACCAAATCGGCGGTCGGGCATCTATTGGGCGCCGCCGGCGCGGTTGAGGCGATCTTCTGCCTGCTCGCCATCCGCGACAATGTCGTGCCGCCGACGCTGAACCTCGATAATCCGTCGGTGGAGACACCGGTTGACCTGGTGCCGCTGAAGGCCAAGGAAAAGCAGATCGATACGGTGCTTTCCAACTCCTTTGGTTTTGGTGGCACAAACGCGTCGCTGGTCTTCCGGCGCGTGTGACGCATGCCGTGTGAGTTGCCGCGCGCGCGGCGAGATGCTTGAACGCGGTAGACAGCAAAAGAGCGAATGGCCAGACAACGCAATCGCCCCGGCGACTACGACCCACCAGACATGCCGGCCGTGTCGCCGCTCGACATGCCGGTGGAGGGGGAGGAGCTCCTAGAGCAGCCCCAGCGCCGCCGTATTGCGCCCAAGAGCCCGCGCCAGGTCTTGCAGCCGGAGGCCGCACCTCCGCCGCCACCGCGCTCGCAAAAGGCCCGCCATCCGCTCGTCGTGGTTCTGAACTTCTTCGTGATGGTTGCCGTACTGGTCGTGCTCGGTGCGGCCGGCGCCTTCTATTTCGGCAGCCGGCAGTTCGACGGCCAGGGCCCGCTGACGGAAACCACCAGCGTGCTCATTCAGCCCGGCGCGGGACTGGACACTATCTCCAATCTGCTGTCGCGGCAGAATGTCATTGAGAGCGAGTTCATCTTCTCCGCGGCGGTGCGGGTGTTTGGTTCAGAAAGTGATCTGAAGGCGGGCGAATATCTGTTTCAGCCCGGCGTCAGCATGCGCGAGGTGCTCGACGATCTCGTGTCCGGACGCTCCGTCCTGCACGCCATCACCTTTCCTGAAGGCTTGACGAGCCAGCAGATCGTCGACCGGCTGCTGCTTGATCCGATCCTGACCGGTGAGATCACCGAGCTGCCGCCGGAAGGCTCGCTAATGCCCGACACCTACAAGTTCACCCGCGGCGCGACGCGTCAGCAGATGATCGATCAGATGACGCGGATGCAGGAACGCGCCGTCGCGGACATCTGGGCACGCCGGGTGCCGGGCCTGCCGGTCGAGACGCCGGAGGAATTCATCACGCTTGCTTCGATCGTGGAGAAGGAGACCGGGCGGGCGGATGAGCGGCCGCGTGTGGCCGGTGTCTTCATCAACCGTCTGAACCAGGGCATGCGGCTCGATTCCGACCCGACGATCATCTACGGCATCTATGGCAGCGCCGGGCCGCCTTCCGGCCACGTGATCCTGCGTTCGGAGTTAGACAGGAAGACGGAGTACAACACCTATCATTTCACCGGCCTCCCGCCCGGGCCGATCGCGAATCCAGGCCGCGCGGCGCTTGAAGCGGTGGCCAATCCGTCGCGCACGGACGAGCTCTACTTCGTTGCCGATGGCACTGGCGGGCACGCCTTCGCCTCCACGTTGGATGAGCACAACCGCAACGTGGCGCGGTGGCGCCAGATCGAGGCGGAACGGCGCGCCGCGGCGCAAGCCGCCGAAGCGGAGGCGGCCGAGGCCGCCGAAGCAGCTGAGCCTGGGGCCGCCGAAGAGGGAGCCGGCGGCGCTGAAGAAGCCGCGGAGTAACAGCATGATCCCGAAAAGTGGGAACCGGTTTTCGGATAAGGTCATGCTCCAGCAAACAAATAGAGCTTCCATTCTGACCCAATCAGAATGGATGAAGCTCTAAGCCGGTCCACAGGCGCCGGTGGCCGTGCGGTTGACCGGCCCGACCGAATCGATGGGTCTGCCAAAAACCGGCGGTGAACGATGGCGCTGTCCAGCATGACCGGCTTTGCCCGCACCTCTTTTGAGGTGGACGAGGCGAAGTTCACTTGGGAGCTGAAGAGCGTGAACGCGCGTGGCCTGGAGATGCGCGTTCGGCTGCCGCCCGGCTTCGACCGCCTAGAAAGCGACGCGCGTGCCTTGGTGCGCCGCGAGGTCGGGCGTGGAAGCTGTTTCCTGGTCCTGCAAAGAGATACCGGTAAGGCCCGCACCGAACTCAGCGTGAATGAGGAGGCGCTGGCTCTGGTTGTCGCCGCCGCGCGGCGCCTCTCGGCCGTGGAAGGCATCGCCGCGCCGACCGCCGATGGCCTCCTTGCCATCCCCGGCGTGTTGCAGGACAGCGGCGCACCACTCGACGAAGAGGCATTGGAACGCCGCGACGCCGCGATCCTCAAGGCGCTCGCCGAGGCGCTCAAAGCCCTCGTTGCCGCGCGGCTGGAGGAGGGGAAGCGGCTTGCCGCCGTGCTTGAGGATCAGCTTGCCGCGATCGCGCGCATGGTGGAGGAGGCGTCGGAGATTTCGGCCGAAGCGCCGGAGGCTCTGAAGGCGCGCATCCGCGAGCAGGTCGCGGTCCTGACGGAGGACAAGAACGGCCTCACGCCTGAGCGCCTCCACCAGGAGGCCGTGCTCGCCGCCACACGCGCCGATGTGCGCGAAGAACTCGATCGGCTTCGCTCCCACATCGCCGGCGCGCGCGAGATGATCGATACCGGCGGCGCGGTCGGTCGCCGACTTGATTTCCTGGCTCAGGAATTCAACCGTGAGGCCAACACGTTGTGCTCGAAGGCGTTTGACCGCAGATTGACGGCTCTCGGCCTAGAGTTGAAAGCGACCATCGACCAGTTCCGCGAACAGGTGCAGAATTTGGCATGAGCAGCGACCCGATTCAGCTTGCCCGCAGGGGGCTGATGCTCGTCCTGTCCTCGCCGTCGGGCGCCGGCAAGTCGACGCTGGCGCGGCTACTTCTGTCGGAAGAGCGGGACCTGATCCTCTCCATCTCCGTCACCACACGCCAGCGGCGGCCGAGCGAGGTTGACGGGCAGCACTATCACTTCATTTCCGAGGCAGCTTTCCTGCGCATGCGCGACAATGGTGAGCTGCTGGAATCCGCCGAGGTCCACGGCAATTATTACGGCACGCCGCGCGAGCCTGTGGAAACCGCGCTCGCGGAGGGCAGGGACGTGCTCTTCGATATCGATTGGCAGGGCACCGAGCAGCTTGCTTCAAACGAGTCCCTGTCGGGCGACGTGGTCCGCGTCTTCGTCTTGCCGCCCAATTTCAGCGAACTCAAGGCGCGGCTGGAGCGCCGCGCGGAGGACAGCGCCGACACGATCAAGAAGCGACTCGGCAATTCACGCACCGAGATCGGCAAGTGGACTCAGTACGATTATGTCATCGTCAACGAGGATCTCGGTGAGACCTTCCCCGTGCTGCGGGCCATCCTCCGGGCGGAACGGATGCGGCGCGAGCGGGTCGTCGGGCTTTCCGGATTTGTCGAAGGCTTGCTTCACCAGGCCGGCGAAATCATTGAGGGGTCTGGATCAGCCGCCGCCGTGGAACCCGTTGCCGAGTCGGTGGCAGAGCCCGCTGCCGAACCGGTCGCGGAGCCGGCATCAGCCCCCGAGGCGGAGCCGGTTGCCGAGCCCGTGACGGAGCCCGGCGAACAGGGCAGCGAGCCTTAGAAACGCCTCGACCGGCAGCTGCTCGGCGCGCAGGGTGGCGTCAATCCCCGCCTTTTCCAGAATTGCTTCCGGCTCCGGCCAAAGCGTCTTGAGGCTGGAGCGCAGCATCTTGCGCCGCTGACCAAAGGCGGCAGCCGTCACAGCTTCGACCGCGCCGACCGGTAGGCGCTCCGCATCCGGTTTCGGCTCCAGCCGCACCACCGCCGACGTCACTTTGGGCGGCGGTGTGAAAGCGCGCGCCGGCACCTGGAAAAGGATCGCGGCGTCGGCCCGCCACCCCGTCAGCACGGCTAGGCGGCCATAGTGCTTTGATCCAGGGGCGGCGACGATGCGCTCCGCCACCTCTTTCTGGAACATCAGCGTCAAGCTCGGCCAATAGGGCGGCCAGGGCTCCGCCGACAGCCACCCGACAAGCAGCGGTGTGGCGATGTTGTAGGGCAGGTTGGCGACGATACGGAGCGGGTGCGGCCCCGCCAGCGCGGCATAGTCAAAGTCGAGCGCGTCGCCCTGATGAATGTCGAGGCGTCCCGGCGCAGCG
Organism: Afifellaceae bacterium; assembly: GCA_028284625.1. Classification (GTDB taxonomy): domain Bacteria; phylum Pseudomonadota; class Alphaproteobacteria; order Rhizobiales; family Afifellaceae; genus DASWJZ01. The sequence continues at coordinate 577,784 of JANQRH010000026.1, forward strand.
GTGGCAATAGCTTCAAGCGCCGGCCGCACGCGTTCGTCGCGCTCAATCGCTGTCACCCGCGCCGCACCCTCAAGCAGCAGTGCCCGTGTCAAACCTCCGGGCCCGGGGCCGATCTCAACAACATGGGCGCCGTCAAGCGGCCCGCCGGCTCGGGCGACCCGACGCGTCAGGTTCAGGTCGAGCAGAAAATTCTGGCCGAGCGCCTTCCGCGCCGCCAAACCATGCGCGGCGATCAGCTCACGCAGCGGCGGGAGCGCGGCGAGCGCATCCGCGTCGGTCAAGAATTCACCTCAGCGCGCGCCAGCTCATCCGCCATTTTCAAGGCGACGATCAGGCTGGCGGCGCGCGCCCTGCCGGTGCCGGCGAGCGGCAGCGCCGTGCCGTGGTCGGGCGACGTGCGGATGAACGGCAGCCCCAGTGTGACGTTGACGCTTTCGTCAAAAGCAAGCGTCTTGATGGGGATGAGCGCCTGGTCGTGGTACATGCACAAGGCGGCGTCGTAGCTTTCGCGCGCCTGTTCGTGAAAGAGGGCGTCGGCGGAACGCGGGCCGCTCGCTGCGATGCCGGCCTGGACAAGCGCCTCCACCGCGGGCCGCACGACAGCCTCATCCTCGCCGCCCAGCATCCCGTCCTCGCCCGCGTGCGGGTTGAGTCCCGCAAGGGCAAGGCGCGGGCGCGCAATACCGAAACGGTTGAAAAGCTCTCGCGCAACGATCGTTCCGGTCTCCACGATCAGCTCGGTGGTCAGGCGCGCCGGAACCTCCGCCAGCGGAATATGCACCGTGACCGGCACGACGCGAAGCTGAGGCCCGGCCAGCATCATCACCGGCGTGGCGGCATGGCCAAAAAGCTCCTTGGTCAGCGTGCCGAGATATTCAGTATGCCCCGGAAAGCCGAAACCAGCCGCGTCGAGCACCTTCTTTTGGACCGGGTTGGTGACGACCGCCGCCGCGTCGCCGGAGCGCACCATGGCGACTGAGGTGCGGATCGATTGCACAACGGCGTCTGTGTCGCCGGAATCGACCTGGCCGGGCTCGCCGGCCAGGCGAGGCGCCTCGGCCATGCAAGGGATCGCTTCAGCAAAGACGGTCGGCGCATCGGCGGGCGAGGCCACGATTACGCGGATGCGCTGGCCCATCGCTTCGGCTCGACGGACCAGCACCTCACCGTCGCCGACAAAGATGAAAGGCGGGATTTCCTCGGCTTCCCGCGCCAGCCATGCCATGATCGTGATGTCGAGGCCGATACCCGCGGGTTCGCCGACCGTCAGCGCCAGCGGCTTGCGGCCATTCTTCACCGGTACTCGATGACGGCGTCGGAGCGCAGATCCCGCAGATAGCGGCGAGCCAGCAAAGCGCCGCGCTCGCTGGAGAGCTCCTGTCTCGCCTCCACGGCCGCTTCCGTCTGCCCGGCGATCTCGTTCTTGGCGCACACGCCGAGAAGCTCGTAGCCCTCTTTGATCTGGTTCGGCTCGGTGATGCCGCCAACGTCAAGGGCCGCCAGCTTGGCGCGAAGGTCGGGCGTAAGCTGGCCCTCCTCGCGCCGCACAGGCTGCTTCACGACGACCCCCGGCCTGCCGGCAACCAGCTGCAGGGTCTGGTCGCAACCTTGGAATTCACTGCGAAACGCCGCCGCCTCGCGCCGCTTCTGCGCCTGGGTGCCGGACCCCGCGCCCTCGGGCACGACGAAGACGATCTGCTGCACCAGGTATTCCGTGGCCTTCCGGTCTGCTTCCTCCGCTTCGCGCCCGGTGAGCGCGGCCGCGACGTCCCGATCGGTGATGTTCACGGTGGCGCGGAAGCGGCTGCGGACAATCCGCGACCAGCCCAAATTGGCGCGAATGAAATCCTTGAACGTCTGCGGATCAAAGCCCGCTTGACGCATGGCCTGGCTGAACTGCGCCGGAGACAGCTTGGCGGCGCGCGCCCTGATGGCAAACTCCGCCTCGACTTCGTCATCGGAGATCTGGACGCGCCGGCGCTCGGCCTCCTGCACCATCAGCCGTTCGTCGATCAGCTGCTCAATCGCCGCCTTCTCGCCTTGCTGGCCACGCGTGAAGGTCCGCACCATCCGGGTGCGCTGCTGGACGTCGTAGCTTGTGATGGGCTGATCGTTCACCAGCACGCGAATGGAGCTTTGGCTCCAGGCGGGGCTCGGGTCCCAGATCAAGAGGGCAGCAAGGCCGACAAGCGCTGCCGCAAGCGGCGACGCCTTGCGCGAGGAATGTCCGGCCGTCTTGGCGGGCCGGCAAGCGGGATGGTTCATGTGAGCGCTCCGGGCGCTGAAAAGTGCGAATCGGGCCGCCACTTTAGCCGCCATTCTGTCGAAAATCCGGCGCTTTGAGCATCCTTGGCTCACTCTGAATCCGGCTGCAATTGTGAGCGGAACGTGCTTCCGGTCAGCGTGCGCAGGTTGAAGCGGAAGAAGATCTGCCGCTCCGAGACGAGATCCGAGTAGGGCTCCGTCGTCTCCGAATAGACGGCGGAGAAGTCGAAACAGTCGCCGCCATAGGCGAGGCCGAGGCTGCGCGAAACCGCCGAATTGCGCTCAATGTCGTAAACCAGCGAGCCAAGCACGGACCAATTGTCCACAAATTCGATGGAGGCTGCGGTGTTCATCTGCTGGCGCTGCTCGAAGATGCCGGCAGACTGGCTGGTGCGATAATAGGCGTAACCGATGGAGGCCGTGCTTGCGCCATAAGCGCCTATGGCGCTGATCTCCGCGCTGTTCACGTCAAGGTCGCCGCTGTCGAACCGCGCGCGAGCGGTCGCCGCCACGCCAAGCCCGGTATTGACAGTGACGCGCCCGACGAAGTCCGATTCATCGTTCTCCAGACCGGAGCCTACGCCTGTCTGAGCGTGGTCCTGCAGGGCGAACGAATTTTCTCCGGCAAGCTGGAAGGACTGGCCGAACATGGCGTCGACCGAGGCGCCGTTGGGCAAGAGGCCCTGATAGACGAAGCCGAGATTGGCGCGCACGCCGCCCTCCTGGCGGTCGTAGCCGGAGAACTTGTCCCAGCGGAACAAGGTGGTGTCGTCCAGCACCAGGCTCTGTGAATCCTCGTTTGGCAAGTCGCCGGGATGAGCTTCGTCCGGCCGCACGATGATCTGCGCCTTGGGGCCGAATGTATGCACAGTGGACCCCAGCGTCGCCAGGAACGGCCACTCATATTCCACACCGACCGCTGGCATGGCCCGCACCAGCACGCGGCTGTCGGATAGACCCGCAGCGCGGTCGTCCGACGCCACCCAGTTTGAATCGGCCTGCAAATAGCTGAACGGCGTGATCAGCTGGCCGCCTGGCGCGATGAACCGCCGCCGCCAGCTGACGCGACTGGTGGTACGGGTGAAGGTCCCCGCAACACCGGCATAGAACGCCGCAAACGGCGCCGGCGGATTGCGCAGATCGCTTTGGTCGCGCGTCAGGCTGGTGAAGTTCGTGTCGACCCGCAATTCGCCGCCGAGGATCGGCCGGCCGACGAGGTAATTGTGGTCGAGAACCGGGTGCACCAGCGGCTGCTCTTCCTGGTCGTTGTGGACGAACTCGTCGACCGTCGTCGGATCGCCGTCATCCGGCAGCCCCTCCACCGTGTTCTCGCGCTGCACCTGAAAGCCGTAGCCGCGGAGCTCGAAATTGTTCGTCTGGCTTGAGCCGGCCAGATAGACGGTGGAGGCGAGGTCGCTGCTGCCGGCGCCCGATATGCCGTAATCGCGATTGAACGTGCGGTCGGTGACCGCATGGATATCCCAGCCAAAGCCCCAATTGTCGCTTAAGGCGAAATTGCCGGTCGTGCGCAGGCTTCCGCGGAAGTCGCGATTGCCACTCAACGGCTCTCCGTCTTCGATGAAAGCGTCCTTGTCGCGCTGAAATATCCCCGCCAGCCGGATCGAGTAGGCGCCGTTCATCAGGCGATGCCGCCACTGCGCCTGCCCGAGCACGCCCTGCCGTGTCAGGAAGGTGGGCGAGAGAGTGACGTCGTAGTTTGGCGCAAGGTTCCAGAAAAACGGCACGGTGACGCCGGAGCCGATCGCATCGCCGTTGACGACGGAGGGAAGCAGAAAGCCCGTCTTGCGCCGTACGCTTGGATCGGGATGGAAGAATGCCGGCGCGTAGGCAATCGGGATGCCCAGAAACTCAAGCCGCGCGTGCCGGTAATAGACGGTGCGCTCCTCGCGATTGTGGATGATGCGCGCCGCCCTGATCTGCCAAAGCGGCGGTCGCTCAGGGTGCTTCAGGCAGGTCCGGCAGGCCGTATAGGTGCCGCGGCGAAAGACGGTGACATTGTCGTCGCGGCGCTCCGCTTCCTCCGCGGTGAAGCGCGCCTGCTCCGGCGTGATGATGTTGAGGCTCTCCAGAAACCCTTCGCCGAAATCGTCGGTGATATCCAACCGCTCGGCGGTGATAACATGCCCGCTCGGCTCCAGCATGCGCACGCCGCCGGAGGCAATCAGGCGGCGGGATTTCTGGTCGTATGTGACCCGCTCGGCGTCGACGACATAGGCACCGTAATAGAGTTGGACATTGCCGATCGCGGTGACGGTCTCGGCATCGAAGTCGTAGACGAGCTCATCGGCCTCAAGCAGAAGCCGCTGCGTCGCCGGATCGATTGTACCGTCGCTGAGGCTCTGCGCCGCCGCCTGCGTGCTCATTGCCGCGAGGATGAGCCCGGCCGCACACGCCGCTATCAGGCCGCAGGCGCCGGATAGACGGGCGATCAGATCCCGACCCACACACGCAACAAAGAGCCTCACCCGTCCTCCTGATAGAGCAGCGCGGTTGCGCCCAGAAGAAGCGCAACGCTCGGCGGCAGCCACGCCGCCAGCACCGGATTGATGATGCCGTTGCTCCCGAGATCGCTGACGATCTCACTCAAAGCATAAAGCAGAAACCCGACAACGGCACCAGTGAGCACAAGCCACCAGACCCCACCGCGGCGGGTCAGACGCAGGCTGACGGTTGCAGCGATGAGAACCATCGCAAGCAGCATGAGCGGCCTGTTCAGAAGCGCGTGATAAGCCACTGTGAAACCTGCCGGATCGACACCGGTCCGCTTAGCCGTCTCAATGAAGCCCGGCAGCGACCAAATGGAGATCGCCTCCGGCGAAACGAAGCTGCGTCTGAGTTCCTCAGCGCGAAGCCGTGTTGGAACTTCGTAGCGCTCCACCGGCTGCTGCGCGGTGGTGGCGGACATGAGGAGAGCATCCCTCAAGGTCCACCGGTCATCCTGGAATTCCGCCCGAGGCGCGGACGCCTTCTCAAGGAAATCACCCTCCTGGTCGAACACGAAGGCGGTGACGCCGAACAATGTGTCGCCGTCGGCGCTGGCGGAGCCGGCATGCATGATCGACTGGCGGCCTTCGGCGGTCTGGCGGAACCAAACCCCCTCCACGCGCGGCGCTTGGCCGGTCAGTTCCGCTTCGATCACCTTGGCCTGCTCCTTCATGGAAACGGCGAGGGGATTGAAAAGGGCGGTTGAGAGGATGCCGATGGCCAGCGCGACCGCAAACGGCCCGCTGAGGAACCGCCACGCGGAAACCCCGCTGGCGCGTGCCACGACAAGCTCCGACTTTCGGGAGAGGTCGATGAGGCTGATCACCGCGCCGAAGAGGAAAGCGAAAGGCAAAAGCCCGTCGAGCAGAATGAGCGCATGCATGACGGCGAGCCTCAGGCCGAGGAGGGCCGTGAAGGCCTCCTGGTCAGAGTGTCGGCGCACGACCTCAAGATATTCAGCCAGAAGCGCAATCAGGCCAACGGCGATCACGATGATCGCCAACGTCACGAAGAACCGCCGCGCAATATAGAGACTGAGCCGGCGCACGATCATGGCGATTCCGCCGTCTCGGCGCCGCCGGTCAGCCGGCGACCGATCAGCCGCCGCGCCGCGTCGGAAATGGTGTCCGCCATCCGCTCCACGGGCGGCATGAACCAGGCGCGCGTGTCGTGCAAATTGGCGTAGATGCCGAAGGCGATCCCCGACAACGGAATGGCGTAAAGGAACGGGATTGCGGTCGCGACGTTGCGGCTTGCCGAGAGCGCCGCATAGCCGGCAGCGCGGAACAAGAGGCACAGCACGACGATCGATACGGTCGTGAGGCTTCTGTTTTGCCGGTTGGTGCGCGGTCGGCTGAGGAAGGCCAGTGCGACAAGCGCGAACACCAGTGCGTAGAGCGGCGCGGTGATGCGGTCGTGAAGCTCCGCGCGGGCGCGTAAGGGGAAGCGGCCGAGATATTGGTCTTCCGTCGGAGGGTCGAGCAGGAAGAGGGTTGAGCGCTCCATCGCCTTGAAGACCGGCACCGCATCGGCGGGTCCGAACTGGCGAAGATCAAGCGCGTAGGTCTCAAACGTGACAACGCCGGCATCGCCCCCGCCATAATCGTCCCGCACAAGATCGCCGTTCTGCAACACCAGGAACGGCCCGCCCGCCTGCTGAACCAGCAGACCACGGCGGGCAGAAAACGTCCGTGCTTCCTGAACGTCCCGCACATCGCTGATGAAGACGTCGCGAAAGCCGCCATCGGCCGATCGCTCGCGGAAGCTCATGGTCAGGCCGGCCTCCAGTTCACGAAATCCGCCGTCCTGGACGAGCGTGGCGATCACGTCGGCGCGCACCCCGGCGAGGATGGTGCGGAAGGCGGCGAGGCTCGCCGGCGCCACGACATTGTGGAACGCCATCAGGACCACAAAGAGCGATGCGCCGAGCGCCAGAACCGGGCGGCTGATGGCTTTGCCCGAAGCGCCGGCTGCGGAGATGATCGGGAGTTCGCTGTCGCTCGTCAGGCTGTTCAGCGTGACGATGATCCCCACAAGCAGCGCAATCGGCGTGACGATCTGCACCAGAGCCGGCAGCCCCAGCCCGGTCATCAGCAGGAACACCCAGATCGCCTGGCCCTTTGCGGTGACGACGTCCAACTCGCGCAGGACCAGCGTCACCCACAAGGCTGCGGTCATCGCACAAAGCGTCAGGAGAAAGACCTGAGTCGTGCGGCGCAGGACATATCGTTCAATCAGCGGCATGCTCGCCCCACCACACTAGGGAGTCGCATTGATCTTTAGCAGAATCGCGGGAGATAGCGGGACAATCGGGCAGACTTTGGTCGTGGGGGGCACGGTTCAGGCGCCCGCCCACCAGCGGCGGAGCCGGCGGCCCTGGCGTGCAAGCGCCGCCTCAACGGCCCCATCGAAGGCCGGCGGCCGCCCCTGAAGGACAAACTTCTCCAGGATGACGAGGACGAGCAGCGTCAAAAGCCAGGCAATCAGCACGTCGCTGAGGAAATGCGCGCCATAGGCGAGGCGTGTGAAAGAGACCGCGACCGCAATCACCAACGCCGCCGAAAGAATCGTCGTCCGCCAGTGTCTTGGAACGACGAAGGTCAGAGACACCAGCCAGAAAGCCGATGAGGCCTCGCCGGAGACGAACGAGCAATTGCGGGCGCATTGATCGGAGATCGCCCAGGCTTGGGAGAACATCGCGTCGCCGCCGAACTCCGTGATCTCGCGCGGCCGGGCGCGCCCCCAGAATTCTTTGAAGATGCCATTCACGATGAGGCCCGGGCCGAGGATCAGACCTCCGAGGCCGAAGAGACTTGCGCGCGGCGTCACCAGAAGCCGGCTGTCGGGCGCAAGCACCTTGATGAGCGGCGGCACGGCGAGTGCCAGAGCCACGGCCCAGACGGCGATGTTGCCGAACTCGCGCACGGCGCCTTGAATGACCGAGTGCCGTGCGCCGAACCCCTCCGCCGGGTCGAAGAACAAGCCGCTCACGGCCAGGTCCAGGCTGGGCCATGCGATAAACAGCAACGAAACGAGCACCAAGAGCGCTGTGGTGGTGACGAACAGTTGCGCGCGGGCCTGCCACCACAACGCGTGGGCGATGCTTACCGAGGATCGATTGCGGGACGGTCGTCGCATGCGCGTGGTCCTAGACATTCAGCGGCCCGGACGCCAGCCGGCGTCACAACCGCAAACGTCGGTCCGGGCGTTGCCGAGCGGCAACACAGGCCGCCGGGACGCCAAAACAGGCGCCGTTTGCGGATACGGACGATTGTGACCCGAGAGCCAAAGGGGCAGTATCCGGCTCAATAAAGGGGGGTGCATTGCAGTCGCTACGTTGGAATCTGCTTGGGGCCGGTCTGGCCGCACTGATGGCCTCCTCGGCCTTGGCCGCAGAAACCGGGACAGCATCCGGGACGGCGTGGGATAAGGCCGGTGAGCCGCTTCAGGCGACAGGCGCCTTTGTCGTGCCGCCGCCTCCGGGGGTAGCGCTGGACGCGCCGGACCTCGATCAGACCTATGCGCGCTATGAGGATCACAGCGCCGGCGGGATCTTGAGCGAGATCCGCCTTGGCGTCCTCGGCTTCTGGCAGGACAATTCCACGACGGAGGAGGGCGTCTACGTCTCCGGTCAGGTGCTCTTCGACCCCTTCGTCCGGCCCTTTGATAATTGGTTACTCAACGTCTTCCTGCGCCCGCGCCCGCATATCGGCGGCTCCGCTTCGCCCGACGGCACCGATCAGCTCTTTGCCGGCGTGACCTGGACGGTGCCGCTTTGGTGGAACTTCTTCCTCGACGCTTCGTTCGGCGGCACGGTCCACAATGGCCCGCTGTCCGGCGCAGAGGTATCGCTCGGCTGCAGCGTCCTCTTCCGCGAGAGCATCGGCCTTGGCCTGAATATCGGCGACCATTGGAGCGTGATTGCCGCCGCCGACCATTCCTCGCACGCCGATCTCTGCGACGGCGAGAATGACGGCCTGACCCATGTCGGCGTCCATTTCGGCTACCGGTTCTAGGCACAAGCGCCGCCGGCGGCGGGGCAACCCACGCGTCGTTACGCAAACCGGGGCCAAACTGCGGCCAACGTGACTTGACGCAGGGGTGCGAAGCCCTGCTATCCGTCATGTCTTGCCCGCTTGCTCCCACCGATGAGGCATGACAATGGCCGAACGCGCCGAGATTAAGTTCGTGAAGATTGCCGAGCCGAAATCCGGCTCAGTGGTGCTCCTGACCGACCAGAACCTCAAGCTGGGATCGGTGAGCGGCGCTTTGGTCAGCAAAATTGGGGACGCCTTCTCGCGTGCCGTGGCCGCCGCCAAGTTCAAGGGCAAGGCGACGAAATCGCTGCAGCTTCTGGCCCCGGCCGGTGTTGACCTCGATCGGCTGGTGGTTGTCGGACTTGGTGAGCTGCGGAAGGTCACCGCGCAGGACTGGCTGAAGCTTGGTGGAGCGATCGCCGGCGCCGTCGGCGGGGAGGGCGAGACCACAATCGTCCTTGAGAAGCCGGCCGGCAAGCCGATCAATCCGGCGGAAGCCGCCGACGTGGCACTCGGCATCTTGCTGCGCAGCTACAATTTCGACCGCTACAAGACCAAGAAGAAAGACAACGGCGACGACAAGGCGCCGAAAACGCGCCAGTTCACGCTTGCCGTGCCGGATCCACGCGCCGCAAATCGTGCATGGACGACCGCGCAGGCGGTGGCGGACGGCGTGGCGTTTGCGCGCGATCTGGTCAACGAACCCGCCAACGTGCTGGGACCAGTGGAATTCGCCGACCGGCTGAAGGGCCTTGCCGAGCTCGGCGTCGATATGGATGTCCTCGGCGAGCCCGATTTGCGCAAACTCAAGATGAACGCGCTCCTCGGGGTGGCGCAGGGGTCTGAGCGGCCGCCGCGCGTTGTCGTGATGCGCTGGAATGGCGGGAAGGCCAAGGACCAGCCCGTCGCCTTCCTCGGCAAGGGCGTGGTTTTCGACACCGGCGGCATCTCCATCAAGCCCTCCGGCGGCATGGAGGACATGAAGGGCGATATGGGGGGTGCAGCGGCCGTCTCCGGACTGATGCACACGCTTGCCGCGCGCAAGGCCAAGGTGAACGCCATCGGCATCGTCGGGCTGGTGGAGAACATGCCCGACGGAAAGGCACAGCGCCCCGGCGATATCGTGACCTCCATGTCCGGACAGACCGTGGAGGTGATCAACACTGACGCGGAAGGCCGGCTCGTGCTGTGCGATCTCCTGACCTACGTCCAGAAGAACAACAAGCCGGCGGCGGTGGTCGACCTGGCGACGCTGACCGGCGCCATCATCGTGGCGCTCGGCAACCACAATGCGGGGATGTTCTCCAACAACGACGCGCTCTCCAACGCGCTGACCAAGGCCGGCCTGGCGACGGGTGAGCATGTCTGGCGCATGCCGCTGGCGCCGGAATACGACAAGATGATCGATTCCAAGTTCGCCGACATGAAGAATATCGGCGGCCGCTGGGCCGGGTCGATCACCGCCGCGCAGTTCCTGCAGCGCTTCGTGGAGGACGATACGCCCTGGGCGCATCTCGACGTCGCCGGCACCGCGATGGGCTCACCGTCGACGGAGACCAATCGCTCCTGGGGCTCCGGCTGGGGCGTTCGTCTGCTCGATCAATATGTGCGGGCAAAATACGAGGGGAGATAGGGGATCGGGCTTGACGCGCGGCGGGGCCCACACCTCCCCCTTGCGGGGAGGTCGAAACAGCCGCCCGTCTGCGCGGCGACCTGGCCGCTCCCTTTCAGTCGTCATTGCCGGCTTGACCCGGCAATCCATGCCGCAAGGGGCCGAGATACGCCGAGCGGTAGTCTGGATGCCCGGATCAAGTCCGGGCATGACGACAGAGAGTGTCGTGTACGCACCACGCTGCCGCGTTCTCTAGGATAGGAACGAGAGGCGCACGTCGATACGAAGCCATGCCCGAAATCCTGTTCTACCATCTTGAGCGCCGGCCGCTGGAGGGTGTGCTGCCGGGACTGCTCCAGCGCAGTCTGGATCGCGGCTGGCGTGCGGTGGTGAAAGTGGGGTCAGAGGAGCGGTTGGACGCCCTCAACGCGCATCTGTGGACCTACGACGACGGGTCATTCCTGCCGCATGGCGCCAGTGCCGACGGCCACGCCGAAGCGCAGCCCATCTGGCTCACCACCGGCGACGACAATCCCAACGGCGCGGCCGTGCGTTTCCTCGTCGATGGCGCCGACGCGGCCGACCTCTCAGGCTACGAGCGCACGGTGTTTCTGTTCGATGCGGCGGATGATGAGGGCGTTGCAAAGGCGCGCGCCGCCTGGAAGGAAGCGCAGGCCGCCGGCCACGACGCTACCTATTGGCGGCAGGACGACGCCGGCAAATGGGCCAAGCAGGGGTAGCCCACCGTAACCGTTGCCGTTGGCCTTACTCCGCGGCCTCCGCACTCTGAGCCGCCTCCAACTCCTCCGACAGATCAAGCCATTCAGACTCCGCGCGGGCGAAGGCGTGCACCTTCTCAGCCCTTTCCTTGGCCAGCGTCGTGGCGCGCTCCGGCTCGCTGGAATAGAGGTCCGGCGCCGCCAGCGCGTCGTCGAGCGCTTGAATCTCTTTGCGAAGGGATTCGATCAACTCTTCGCGCCGCTTGATCTTTTTTCTGAGCGGGGCCAGCGCTTCGCGGCGTAGCGCGGCGGCACGGCGCTGATCCTTCTGCGAGACCTGCGGCTGCGCCGTGTGGGCCAGGTCCTTTGGTTCTGCGCCGTCGGATCGGCCCAGAACCATGCGCCGGTAATCGTCGATGTCGCCATCGAACGGCGTGACCGTGCCGCCATCCACGAGCCACAGCCGATCGGCGCAGGCCTCGATCAGATGCCGGTCATGCGTGACGAGGATGACGGCGCCGGAAAAATCGTTGAGCGCGCGCACCAGCGCCTCGCGGCTGTCGATGTCGAGATGGTTGGTCGGTTCGTCGAGGATCAGGAGGTGCGGCGACTGAAACGCGGCAAGGCCCATCATCAACCGCGCCTTCTCGCCGCCCGACAGATTGCCCGCGACCGTGTCCATCTTCTCCGTCGCCAGCCCCATCTGCGCGACGCGTGAACGCACGCGCGCCTCCGGTGCGTCCGGCATGAGCGCGCGCACATGCGCCAGCGCCGAACGCGCCGGGTCGAGGAGCTCAAGCTGATGCTGCGCAAAGAAGCCGACGCGGAGCTTGCGCGCGCGCGTGGTCGTGCCGGTTTCAGGCTCCAGCATCTCCGCCGCAAGCTTAGCGAAAGTGGACTTGCCGTTGCCGTTTTTGCCGAGCAGCGCGATGCGGTCGTCTTCGTCGATGCGCAGATCGAGCTTTGAGAGGACCGGCTTGCCGGGCACATAGCCGACCGACACGCCCTCCACGCGGATGATGGGTGGCGAAAGCGGCCGCTCCGGCTCGGGGAAGCGGAAGGGAATGGCGTTTTCCTGCGTGATCTCCACGACCGGCTGGAGCCTGGCGATGGCCTTCAGCCGCGACTGCGCCTGCCGCGCCTTTGTGGCCTTGTAGCGGAAGCGATCAACGTAGGCCTGCATGTGCTTGCGCTCCGCCTCCTGCTTCTGCCGCTGCTTCTCCCGCAGGATGCGCTTCTCGCGATATTGCCGCTCGAAGGAATCGTAGCCGCCGCGCCAAAGCGTCAGCCGTCGGTCGATCAGATGGATGATGGAATCGACGGCGCTGTTGAGGAGGTCGCGATCGTGGCTGATGACGATGAGCGTATGCGGGTAGCGCGAGAGATAGCGCTCCAGCCACATCGTGCCTTCCAGATCGAGATAGTTGGTGGGCTCGTCGAGGAGCAGAAGGTCGGGCTCCTCAAAGAGCAGGCCGGCAAGCGCCACGCGCATGCGCCACCCGCCGGAGAACTCCGCGCAAGGCCGCTGCTGCGCCTCCGCGTCAAAGCCGACGCCGGCGAGGATGCGCGCAGCACGTGCTTCGGCGCGGTGCGCGTCGATATCGCCGAGCCGGGCATGAATCTCCGCGATCCGATGCGCATCGGTCGCTTGCTCAGCCTCCGCCAGAAGCCGCGTCCGTTCTCGGTCGCCGGCGAGCACCGTCTCAATCAAGCTTAAAGGCCCGCCCGGCGCCTCCTGCTCCACGCGGCCGATGCGCATGCCCTTGGGAAGCGAGATGCCGCCGGAATCGGGCGCGATATCGCCGGCGAGCGCGCGAAACAACGTGGTCTTGCCCGCACCATTGCGGCCGACAAAGCCCGCCTTGGCCTTGAGCGGCAGGCTGAGGCTCGCCCCCTCCAGGAGGGGACGCCCGGCAATGCGGAGCGTGAGGTCGCTGATCTGCAGCATGGGCCAAGCGTGTAGTCGCGAGACCGGCCGGAAGACAAGGCGCTCCAGTGCACGAAACGAAGAAACCCGGGCTACGGCCCGGGTTTCGATGGTCGCGGGCGGGTGCCGTCAGTACTGCGCCTGCAGAAGGTCAGTCAGCCGGCGGATGGTCGCACGGCGGTTCAGCCGCTCCGGCGCAAGCGTCGGGACTTTCAGATATTGCTCGCCATAGCCTTCGGTCACCAGATTCTCCGGCGGAATGCCAAAGTTCTGCGACAACGCAACGGCCACTGCTTCCGCCCGGCGGTCCGAAAGGATCAGGTTGTCGTAATCGGAGCCGACGGCATCGGTGTGGCCCTCGATCAGGTAGACCTCGTACGGGTTCTGGTAGAGCACCTCTTCCATGATCTGGCCAAGCGCGAACAGCGTCGGCATCTGATCGACGCCGATCGTGGCGCTGCCGAAGGCGAAGGTGATCGTATCGAGATCGATACGCGGCGAGTAGGCGCGCACGCTTTCGTTGCGCAGAACCTCGTCGAGCGTGTACCGGCGCTCAAGGCGCTGCACCGGCGGCGCGGTGAGCGCCCTGCGCAGGTCGTCTCGCGTAGCGCGCCCAAGGTCGACCACATAGTCGTCCTGAGGGATGGCGACGCGTGGCCGTGGAACGGTGTTGACGATCGGCGGCCTCACAACGCCGTCCGCATCGGTGCGATTGCCGATCAGCTCAAATTCGCGTCCATCCGGCATTCGTCTAATGCGGCTGATGATGTTGCCGAAGCGGTCCCGAACGGTGACAACCTGCACGCCATTCCGTCGATAGACGATTGTGCGTGTGATGCCACCTGACATCTCCTGCACTTCAACGTCGTCGGCACCGTAGAGTAAGCGGCCGCCCTCATCGGGAACGTCCGGTTCCACATAGATGTTGCCGCCACCGAGATCGAAGATGACGCGATCGCCGCGTCGCTCAACAGCCCGGCCGCGGCCGTCTGCGCCGACGCCCCTTTGTCCAGCCGGCGGGGCTCCGATGACCTCCTGGAACTGCTCAAGCAGTCGCCCGCGCAGATTGCGCACGCGATTGGCCTCCTCGTTGTCGCCCTGCGCCTCAAGCTGCTGCTCGACGGTCGTGTTCTCCGGCGGCGCGGGCAGCGGCGCGATTTCCTGCACCGGCTGCGGTTCAGGGGCCGGCCGCGGCTCAGGCACGGCTTCCACCGGGGGCAGGGTCTCCGCGGGCACGGCCTGCAGACCGTCCGCGCCGGTGGCGCCTTCCTGTCGGCGTCGCAGCTCCTCCTGAAGCTGCCGCGCGCGATCGAGCACGCCTTCGCGTGTCGGCTGACCGTCGGCCTGCGGCGCATCTTGCGGCGGCAGCTGCGCCGGCGGCAGTTCCTGAACGGGCGCGATTTCCGCCGGAAGCGGCGCGCCATCGGGCCCGCAAGGCTGTTCCTCGGAGCACTCCGCCTGCGCAAGAATGATGTCCGCCGGAGCGGCGCGCAGGGCGGATTCTGCAAGCGCCAACGGGCTCCAAAGCGCTAGCGGCGCAAGCGCGCCGGCGAGCAACATGCGTTCTAATCGCATTGTAATCGTCCTTCTGACCAAGCCCCCTCGGTCACGGGCCGCGAATCGGCGACTCTCCTATATTCATCGACTGATGCGGGCAGCAATATGGCTGGGCACACGCATATGGGGTGGAACGGGAACGTCGCGCCGCACCTGGCGCACGGGCTGGAAGCCGAGCCGCTGGTAAAGCGGCAGCGCAGCGGGGTGATCGCAGGTGCAGGTGTTGACGGTGAGTTGGGTCGCGTCGCCGGAAAATGCGTCCCGGATCGCGCAGCCCAATAGCCACGGCCCGATCTTGGCGCCGGTCCATTCCGGCGTGATGCCGAAATAGGCAAGGTTGGGGCTCTGCGGTTCGGCGAAGTCGAGCTCGTAATAACCGGCCGGCGTGCCATTGGCGTAAAGCACGGTGACCTCAACGTCCTCACGCTGCACTTCGGCTGACAGCGCTTCGTCGCTCATGTCGAGCCGCTCAACCCAGAGCCAATCGGCGCCGACCGTCGCGTAAAGATAGCGATAGAAGTGCAGCGGGATGGCCTCCGCCTTCATCAGCGCCAGACGCGGTGAGGTCGGCATCGGCGGGTAACGGGTGGGGCGTTCCGTCAGCGCCAGATAAGTGATCGTCGTCGTGACGATCTGGCCGCTCATGCCTCGCCCGTAACAACCGGTGCGTCCGCCCGGCTCCCCCAATCCGACCACGAGCCGTCATAGATGCGCACGTCGTCCTTGCCGAGCTCAGCCAGCGCCAGAAGCAAAGTGGCCGCCGTCACGCCGGACCCGCAGGTGGTGATCACCGGGCGGGCGAGGTCGACGCCGGCATCCTGAAAGAGCACGCGGATCTCAGCCGGCGCACGCATATGGCCATCGCCATCGATCAGGCTGCCGTAATGCACGTTCCTGGCGCCGGGCATGTGTCCGGCCCGGACGCCGGGTCGAGGCTCGGGGGCCTCGCCACGAAAGCGCGGCGCCGAACGGGCGTCGACCAGGACGTCGGAGCCCACCGTGAGTGCAGCGCCGACGGTCTCGAAATCAACGGCCGCGGCCGCGTCGAGCTTGGCGCTGAACCGCGCCGGCTGAGGCGCTGCCTCGCCGCTCTCCAGCGGATGGCCGGCCGCCTTCCAGGCCTCCAGGCCGCCATCCAGCACATAAACATCCGATGCGCCGAATATCCTCAGCATCCACCACACGCGCGCAGCGGAGAAGATGCCCATCCCGTCATAAACGACGATCGTATCGGTCTCCGAAAGGCCGAGCGCCGACGCCGCCGCGGCGAACGACGCCTCGTCGGGCAGCATGTGCGGCAGATCGGTGGATTGGTCGGCGATCGCGTCGATGTCGAAGTAAACCGCGCCAGGGACGCGGCCGGCTAGGAACTCCGCCTTGGCGTCGCGGTTCTGATCCGGCAGATACCACGACCCATCCACGACCTTGGTCGTCGGCGCGCCAAGCCGTTCCTTCAGCCAATCCGGCGTGACCAAAAAGCGGCTCATTGCCCCTCGGCGAGCGCCAGCCGCACGCGGCGGTTCTGCCGGCCTTTCTTCTCAATCTTGGTGACCATGAGCCGACCGATCTCAGCGGTTGAGCGCACATGCGTCCCGCCGCAAGGCTGCAGGTCCACCACACCGTCCGCACCGATGGCGACGAGCCGAACCTGGCCGGAGCCGGTCGGCGGCTTCACGCTCATCGTGCGCACCAGATCGGGATTGTCGGCGAGTTCCTCGTCACTGATCCAGCGCGTCGCGATGGCGTGGTCGGCGGCCACCAAGGCGTTCAGCCGCTCGGTGAGGTCGTCCTTGTCGATGGCGCCGGCCTCGGCAATGTCGAAATCGAGCCGGCTCTCCTCCGCGCCGATCGAGCCGCCCGTGACCGGGTAGGGGATCAGCGAGCACATCAGGTGAAGTGCCGTGTGCATGCGCATATGCTTGTGCCGACGGCCCCAATCGATCTCCGCGCGCACCGCCGCGCCGGCGCCGGGCAGGCGCTCTGGCTCGGCCGGTATATGCACGATCTCCGCCTTGCCATCGCCGTAGACGGTCGTCGCGATCGGCAAAGCGTTGTCGTCCAGCACAAGCCGTCCGGCATCGCCCGGCTGGCCGCCGCTGGTGGCGTAGAAGATGGTACGGTTGAGGATGATGCCGCCGCGATCGTTGACGGCGACGATCTCAGCCTCGCAATCGCGTTGGTAGGGGTCGTCGCGAAACAGCGGTTCGGTCTCAAACGCCATCACTCAACATCCTCAAAAGGCACATCGATCTTGGGTTGCTCCATCAGCCATTGCGGCACCGGCAGGTCTTTCTCTCTCAAAAAAGCTGGGTCGAACAGCTTCGACGCATAGCGATTGCCGTAGTCGCAAAGCACGGTGACGATGGTATGGCCCGGGCCGAGCTCGCGCGCCATGCGGATGGCGCCGGCGACATTCACGCCCGAAGAGCCGCCCATCACCAATCCCTCATCCACGAGGTCGAAGACCTGTGCGACGGATTCCGCGTCGGGGATGCGCCAGGCGATGTCCACCGGTGCATCTTCAAGATTGGCCGTAATGCGGCCTTGCCCGATGCCTTCGGTGATCGACGAGCCCTCCGCCTTCAGCTCTCCGTGCGCATAATAATGATAGAGCGCTGCGCCGGGCACGTCCGCCAGCCCGATTCTGATGTCCGCGTTGCGCTCCTTCAGGAACATGCCGACGCCGGCAAGCGTGCCGCCGGTGCCAATGGCGGAGACGAACGCGTCAACCTTGCCCGCGGTCTGCTCCCAGATTTCGGGGCCCGTGGAATCGATATGCGCCTGGCGGTTGGCGACGTTGTCGAACTGATTGGCCCAGATGGCGCCGCCGGCCTCGGACTTGGCGAGCGCGTCGGCGATCCGGCCGGAGACCTTCACGTAATTATTGGGATTGCGATAGGGCACTGCCGGCACCTCGATGAGCTGCGCGCCGCCGAGCCTCAGCGCCACCTTCTTCTCTTCCGACTGCGTCTCCGGGATGACGATGACGGACCGGTAGCCGAGCGCCTTGGCGACGAGAGCAAGCCCGATCCCCGTATTGCCGGCCGTGCCTTCCACGATCGTGCCGCCGGCCTTCAGCGTTCCGGCGCGCTCCGCCGCGCGCACGATCCATAACGCCGCGCGGTCCTTCACCGACTGGCCGGGATTGAGGAACTCCGCCTTGCCCAAAATCTCGCAGCCGGTCGCCTCGGAGGCCCGGTTGAGGCGCAGAAGCGGTGTGTTGCCAATGAGGTCGAGAACAGACGGGGTGATCGGCATGGAGGGTCCCTGACAGCGGCGCGCAAACTAAGTCCGCGTGCGGGGAGGGGCAAGGGAAGGCGTTCTATCCGCGGGCGCCTTCCAGGCAATCCCATTTGGCGCTTAGGCGCACCAGAGGCCCGGTTTCACCGCCCGAAGAGGCTCGCGAATGTCTTGCGCGCCTGGCCGAGAAACGCGTCGCGCGCGCCCGACGCGCCGGCGCCGGAGAGCTGATTGAGCTCCGCCTGCCGCTCCGCCAGGAGCGCCGCGAATGTGTCGACCAGCTCCGGCGCCTTGGCGAAAACGCGCTCCAGCGACCATTTGGTGATCTCCACCGCCTCCACATTGTTGACGGCGGAGACGGTGGCTGTGCGGCGGTCGCCGGTGAACAGCGACATCTCGCCGACGATCTCGCCGGGGCCGAGCGTCGCGACAATCTGCTCGCGTCCGTGCTCGTCGACCAGATTCACGCTGACCTCGCCTTTGGCGATGACGAACATGGAGCCGCCGAGACTTCCTTGGCTCATCAGTCGCGTATGGGCGCGGAACAGGGCAGGGCGGCTCTGCGCCGCCAGGAAGCTCAGCTGCTCATCGTCGAGCGTCTCCGCAAACAGCGGGATCGTGGCGAGGAATGCGCGGTGCTCCACGTCTTAGGGCTCCTCCCTTAAGGGTGCTGCGCGCCCGTGGCCGAGACGTAGAGAGAATAGAGCGAAGTCGTTGCCGTGATGAAGAGCCGATTGCGGCGCGGCGCGCCGAAGGCGACATTGGCGACCACTTCCGGCACATGAATGCGGCCGAGAAGCGTGCCGTCGGGTGCGTAGCAATTTACGCCGCGACCGGCGCTCGTCCAGATGTTGCCGTCCGTGTCGAGCCGGAAACCGTCATAGACGCCCTCGTCGAGCTCCGCGAAGAGCTTGCCCTTGCCGAGCTTGCCGCCGCGCTTCACCGGATAGGACCAGATGGCGCGGGGACAATCGGGATCGTGAGACGAGCCGGTATCGGCGACATAGAGCACGCTCTCGTCCGGCGAGAAGGCGATGCCGTTCGGCTTCGCCATATCGGTGATCACCGCTTCAATTGTGCCCTTCTTGCCGGTGCCGACGCGGTAGACGAAGCACCCCGCTTGTTCCTGCGGGCTCTTGTAGCCCTCGTAATCGGTGAGGATGCCGTAGGACGGATCGGTGAGCCACACGGTCCCGTCCGACTTCACCACAACATCGTTCGGCGAGTTGAGCCGCTTGCCCTTGTAGCCGTCGGCGAGCACCGTGATTGAGCCGTCAGGTTCCGTCCGCGTCACGCGCCGCGCGCCGTGCTCGCAGGAGACGAGCCGTCCCTCAAGATCGCGCGTATGGCCGTTGGCGTAGTTCGACGGCGCGCGGTAGACGCCGGCGCCGAACCCGTCGATCCAGGCAAGCATGCGGTTGTTGGGAATGTCGCTCCAGATCAGCGCGTTGTGATCGCCGAACCACACCGGCCCCTCGGCCCAGCGGCAGCCGTCACAAAGCTGCTCCATGCGGGCATTCTTCTGCACCATCGCGCCGAAACGGCTGTCGAGGATGTCGATTTCCGGCTCAAAGACTCTGATCGTCATGCTCCCCCCAATAGTTCGGTGCTTTTCCGACAAACGGAAGCGCACTACATGACCGCGCCGATCTGCCAGGGCACGAACTCGTTGTCGCCGAGCCCCAGCTCCTCGCTTTTGGTGCGTTCACCAGAAGCGACGGCCAGGATGTGGCGGAAGATGTCCTCGCCCTTCGATTGGATGGTGGCGTCGCCGTCGACGACATCGCCGCAATTGATGTCCATGTCGCCGGGCATCGCCTCATAAAGGCGAGAGTTGGTGGCGAGCTTGATGGTCGGCGCCGGCTTGGAGCCGAACGCGGAGCCGCGCCCCGTGGTGAAGCACACGACCTGGCTGCCGCAGGCGATCTGACCGGTGACGGAGGCCGGGTCGTAGCCCGGGCTGTCCATGAAGACGAAGCCCTTGGCTGAAACCTTCTCGCCATAGCGCGCCACGTCGGCAAGCGGCGTCGTGCCGCCTTTGGCGGCAGCGCCGAGCGATTTTTCAAGGATCGTGGTGAGCCCGCCGGCCTTGTTGCCGGGTGAGGGGTTGTTGTTCATGTTGCCACCGTTGCGGCGTGTGTAGTCCTCCCACCAGCGAATGCGCTCAATCAGCTTGTGGCCGACTTCTTCGGAGACGGCACGCCGCACCAGAAGCTGCTCCGCGCCATAGATTTCCGGCGTCTCGGCGAGAACGGCCGTGCCGCCGAACTGGACGAGCGTATCAGCCGCGTAGCCGAGCGCCGGGTTGGCGGTCACGCCCGAATAGCCGTCAGAGCCGCCGCATTGCAGCGCCACCATCAGTTCAGAGGCGGGGACTTCGCTTCGCTCGATCACCGGCAGGCCGGGGAGCAGGTCCTTGATCATCGCGACGGCGGTTTCCACCGTGCTCCGCGTACCGCCGGTCTCCTGAATGGTCAGCGTGTGGAACTGGTCCTCGCCGAAACCGTGCTTCTCCTTCAGCCGGCCGATCTGCATGACCTCACAACCAAGGCCGACGAAGATGGCCGTCGCCGCGTTGGGATGCGTTGCATAGCCCCACAGCACGCGATCGAGATTGTCGAAGCCGTCGCCGGAATCCGCCAATCCGCATCCGGTGCCATGCGACAAGGCGAATGCCCCGTCGATATGCGGATAGGCGTCGAGCATGCCGGAGCGATTGACCCGATCGGCGATCATGCGGATCACGGTCGCCGAGCAATTCACCGTGGAGCACAGCATGATGTAGTTCCGCGTGCCCACCCGGCCGTCGGCGCGGCGCAAGCCCTTGAACGTGGCTTCCGACGGATCGCGGTACTGGACCGGCCGATAATCGACGCCGATCTCGTAGTTCTGGTCGTGCTCGCCCATGGCGCAATTGTGGACGTGAACGTGCTGGCCTGCGGCGACGTCTTCCGTGGCGTAGCCGATAACCTGGCCGAACTTCACCACCGCGTTGTTCTTGGGAATGGCGACGGTCGCCACCTTGTGGCCGCGCGGGACGGGCTTGGCGACGGTCACGCCGGGCTCCGCTAGGGCGGTGCTGCTTCGCAGGGACATGGCCGCCACCACGACATTGTCGTCGGGGTGGAGGCGGATCGTTTGACGCTCTGGCGCCGCGTCGGCGCTTGTATGTGTCTCGGTCATGGCTCTTTCCGATGATAGGGCTTGTTAGCGTGTACGGAGCCCCTCACGCCACAATCTTTCCGTCCGCGCCGATCACCCCCTTCGTCAGGATGATGTTGGCGTAGAGCCGCCGGTCGCTGGTGGCGACGACGGCGAAACAGGTTTTGGCGCGCTCGTAGAAGGAAAAGCGCTCAATACGGCCGACCGCCACCGGAAATCCAGCCGATCGGTCGATGATGGTCTGAAAGTCGGCCACCGCGGCGGGGACCTCGTCGGGCTTCCCCACGACCTGCATGCCGTTTGCCGGGCTCTCTACGAAGGAGTCGAGCGGCATCACCGAAAGCACGGCCGCCAACGCCTGACTGGTATCCACGCCGTCCAGACGCACAAGCCGCTTGGCGTTGCTGGTGGCGGGATAGTTTGCGTCGACGATGACGATCTCGTCGCCATGGCCCATGGCCCGGAGGATCATCAGGAGGTCGGGGCCGAGGAGAGGATCGATACCGAACAGCATTGAGAAAGCCTGCTTTTCTGGTTGTAGGTGCTTGCTTTGGCACGTTTGGGTAGGCGGCAGCGAGGCCGCCGTAGATGCCTTCTAGCAGACAAGCCCCATTTGCCGCGATCCGTTCGCAATTGATCACGCCGCCGACAAAGTTTCGACGCCATTGCCGGCAAAACGAATCGTGGGGGTGGCGAACGTTAGTGCGGGTAAACAATGCGGAAAGAAATCCGCTCCGAACTGACACAATTCCTGAGGCCTCCGCCAAACCCTTTTTTTACGGTGTTCGGATACCAAAACGGCGGTGGGGCGCAGACTGGTTCCGCGTTCCGTCCCACTCCCTCCTTTGGAGACACAGCGGCGGCCGATGTCCACACGCCAGCGCAAGCAGTCGAGGGTCCGGCCGCTGCTGCTGCCGTTTTCCTGCCTCCTGATCGTCGGTTACTTCGCTTATCACGCCGTAGAGGGCGATTACGGGCTCTTCGCCCTGGGGAAGCTCAAAGAGCGCGTCGCCGGGCTTGAGGCCGAGTTGGAGACCGCACGTGCGGCGCGCGAGCGCATGGAAGCGCACGTGACGCTGATGCGGCCTGAGAGCCTGGAGCGCGACATGATCGACGAGCGCGCCCGCGAAGCGCTCAACATGGCCAACGCCAAGGATATCGTGATTTTTCTTGGCCCTTCCGACAGGCGCCCCGCCCGCTGAGGTTGAGGCTGCTTGCGAAATCGACCTCACGGCGCGCGGTCGGATAATCAGACGTTCGCCCGCGCCAAACAAGGCCGGTGCTGGCTCCAAAATCAAAGAACAATAGCCCCGAACCGGCCTTTTCGTGGCCGGCGGCCGTCTGATCAGCTGTCGACAAGGCGCGGGGCCGGCGTCCTTAAAAGGGGCTCTTGGGCCGAGCTACCTTTCTGCTGCATAGCTGCTTTGCACAGGGATTTGTGCGCGCATCTGGCCTTTTTGCGTTCGAGATGGCGTAATTATATGTCACGAAGAAGAAGCCTACCGGAGGAAGCATATGGCCCAGAGTCAGGCGGTCGCGCCCCAGGCCGGCGACGAAGTACAAGTACGCCCTGAGCCGGTTGGCGACGCGGAGGCGGAAGCCTCCAAAGTACCGGAGCTTTCCAAGGACGCTGAGCTCAGCGCCTACCGGTCCATGCTGCTGATCCGGCGGTTTGAGGAAAAGGCCGGCCAACTCTACGGCATGGGGCTGATCGGCGGCTTCTGCCACCTCTATATCGGCCAGGAAGCGGTTGTGGTCGGCATGCAGATGGCCGCTATCGATGGCGATCAGAACATCACCGGTTATCGTGACCACGGCCACATGCTGGCCACCGGCATGGACCCCAAGGGCGTCATGGCCGAGCTGACCGGCCGTCGCGGCGGCTACTCGCGCGGCAAGGGCGGCTCCATGCACATGTTCTCAAAGGAGACGCACTTCTACGGCGGGCACGGGATTGTCGGCGCGCCGGTTCCCATCGGCGCGGGTCTCGCCTTTGCCAACAAGTATCGCGAGAACGGCAACGTCTCCATGACTTATTTCGGCGACGGCGCCGCCAACCAGGGCCAGGTCTACGAGACATTCAACATGGCGAAGCTCTGGCAATTGCCGGTCGTGTTCGTCATTGAGAACAACCGTTACGGTATGGGCACCAGCCTGAAGCGGGCTTCCGCCACCACAAATCTTGCCAATCGCGGTCTTTCCTTCGGCATTCCCGGCGAGCAGGTGAACGGAATGGACGTCCGCGCGGTGAAAGCGGCGGGCGAAAAGGCGCTGGAGAATGCGCGCAGCGGCAACGGTCCGATGATCCTAGAGATGCTGACCTACCGTTATCGCGGCCATTCCATGTCCGATCCGGCCAAGTATCGCGCCCGCGAAGAAGTCCAGAAGATGCGCTCGGAGAACGATCCGATCGAGCAGGTGAGCCATCGTCTGCAGGAGAAGGGCTGGGCGAGCGAGGACGATCTGAAGGCGATCGACAAGGACATCCGCCGCATCGTCAACGAGGCCGCAGAGTTCGCGCAAGCTGAGCCGGAGCCCGATCCCTCAGATCTGTGGACCGATGTTTACGCCGAAGCCTGACACGGGCGCGAGCGCACTTAGCGATTTCCGGCACCAGGAGCTGACATGCCCACCAACGTCTTGATGCCTGCTCTCTCGCCGACCATGGAGGACGGCACGCTCGCCAAATGGCTTGTGCAGGAGGGCGACGAAGTGGCCGCCGGCGATGTGATCGCCGAGATTGAGACCGACAAGGCGACCATGGAAGTCGAGGCCGTTGACGAGGGGCGGCTCGGAAAGATCCTGGTGGGTGAGGGCACCGAAGGCGTGAAAGTGAACACGCCGATCGCTGTCATCCTCGGCGACGGCGAGGATGCCTCCGCCGCCGAAGCCGCCGCAGCGTCAGTCGCCGCCGAGGCACCTGCCGCCGCGCCGCAAGATACGCCCGCCGCGGCCAACGGCGAGGACACCTCCGACAGCGCCGCCGC
>JANQRH010000017.1 GCA_028284625.1 Afifellaceae bacterium
CGCCGATGATTCCGGCCGTGAGCGACGGGCCCACGAGCGCCTCGTTCAGCACGGTCTCGGCCACCAACCGCGCGCTCAGCCAATCTTCTGAGCGCTCGAGATTGTTTCGTGCCGCGACGAGGGTGCGCGGAACGACGCTGACCAGCGCCGCCAGCACAAGCACAGCCACCAACGTCTCCAGCAGCGTGAACCCGGCTTGGCTGTCCGGCCGCCTCGCGGCGCGCTCTTGCATGCTACGCCTCGACACGCGCCACGCGCACGCTCGCCGTCAGCCAGTTCACGGATACGCGATAGGCGTATTCGTTGCGGCTCAACGTCAAAGCGCCGCCGGAGGAACGGCCGTCGGCGAGAAACCGGATGCCGGTGCCGCTGCGCCCCAGCTCGCGGCTTGACTGCACGAACTCGATCTTAACGCCGCTGGGCACATCGATGGTCCATGTACTGGAGCCGGCCCGAACGACGCCGCGCCTCAAATCGAAACGCGACACGACATCGCGTCGCCGGTAAAGCGCCGCGTTGCGATCGGTGCGCAGCAACGCGGCGATCTCCTCCGCCGCGTTGCGGATTTCAACCGGCCCCGGTGGACGGACAAGGCGCGGCAGCGCGACGCTCGCCACCAGACCCATGATGACCAGAGCAATGACAAGCTCGTAGAGGGCGAAGCCGCTTTCGCCGCGCCGTCGCCTAGCGGCTGGCGATGTCGGTGGCATCGTCGGAGCCGCCTTCCCGGCCGTCGGCGCCATAGGAGATGATCTCAAACGGAGCTCTCTCGCCGGGGACCTTGTAGACATAGGCGTTGCCCCACGGATCGAGCGGCAGCTCCGATTGCTTCAGATAGGGGCCGTTCCAGCCATCGATGCTCGCCGGCCTCTTGATCAGTACGTTGAGGCCTTCCGATTGCGTCGGATAGCGGCCTGCATCGAGATAGAAGAGATCGAGCGCGGCGCCGAGCGAGTCGATCTGCAGCTTGGCGGAACGCGACCGCGCATCGGAGAGGTAGCCGAGCACGCGCGGCCCGACGAGCCCCATGATCAAGCTGAGAATGACCAGGACGACCAGCAGCTCCACCAGCGTGAAGCCGCCGTTTCTGTCTCGGCGCGCGGCCTTTCGACGGCGGCGGGTGAGCAGGCGGGGCTTAAACGCAATCATAGCAGCAACTCGTTCACGCTGAGCAAAGCGGAGATGACGGAGATAATGAGCCAGGCAATCAGCAGGCTCACCAGGATGATTATAGTCGGCCCCAGAATGCTTGTCAGGCGGCCAAGCGACCGGTCGAGCCGCGACTCATAGAAGCCGGCAATCCGCACCGCCGCCGGCCCGAGTTCGCCGGATTCCTCGCCGACGCGCAACATGTGCACCGCGTAGAGCGGCAGAACCTTCACCTCCGCCAGCGCATCGCTGAGCCGCCGCCCCTGCCGGACCGCCGCGACGACACCGTCAATCTGCACGGCGGCGCGCGGGTCGCGCATCAGGTCGCGGATCAGCCGGAGCGCTGTGGAGATGTCGACGCCGCTCCGCGTCAATGTGCCAAGTGTCGCGCAAAAGGCGACGGCCCCCTCGTGACTGACGATGTCGCGGATTCCGGGCACACGCCCCACCGCGCGCAACATGAAACTCCTTGCCGCAGGGCTTCGCGACGCCAGGAGCAGAACCAAGAGCACGCCGATGACCAGCGCAGCCAGCAGATCGCCGTTGGTCCTGAGCGCGCGCGACAGCGCAAAGACAAACGGCTCCGCCGCACCGGTCTGCTGGAACCCGGCCAGCGCCCGCTCAAACTCCGGGATGACATAGGCAAGCACGAAGACAAGGACGCCCGTCGCCGCAACGATCAGGAACGACGGATAGGTCAGCGCGGAGGAGATGCGACGGCGCAGGTTCTCGCCGCGGCGGCGCTCATGCGCGATAACGCGAAGCGTCTCGTCGAGTGTGCCGGCGACCTCGGCGACCTCCACCATCTTCACGAACGTCTTGGGAAAGAGCTTTGGGTGGTTGGCGATCGCCTCCGCCAGACTGTGACCGCTTGCGATCTCTCTGTGCAGGTCGAGAAGCAGCCGCGCCACCGGCGGCCGCACGCCGGCCTCCGACAAAATGAGCAGCGCCCGGTCCAGCTCGACACCGCCCTTGATCAGCGTGGCCAAGTCCTCCGCCAGCCCGCTGATTTCCTCGTGCGTGGGATTGCGCTTGAGGAAACCGGCAGACGTTGAGGGCGTCTCGCTTTCGTCGCCGATTTCAATCGGCAGAAACGAGATCTTCTCAAGCTCCGGCACGACGGCCTTGCTGGACGGCGCCTCGATGACGCCGGCGACAAGCTGACCGGACGCATCAAGAGCGCGATAGCGAAACTTGGGCATTCGCGACGATGTCCCGCTTTCCTCCGATGGCGCAAGGCGGCACTTTTGACCGGTGGGGCGCAGATCATCTACGCCACGCCGACCTTGTCGAGAATACTCCGCCCGAGGCGGACGGCCAAATCCGCCGCCTCCGCCCCCCGCTTCGCATCACAGCGGGTCGTAGCGCTTGCGATCACCATGACGCGCCCCTAAACGGTCGCCATGGCCCTGGACGTGACTGCCCTGGACATCGAAGACGTCAAGCTCATCCGGCCCCGCCGCTTCCCCGATGAGCGCGGCCATCTGTGCGAGACCTGGAACCGCCGCGCTTTCGCTGAGGCCGGCATCGATCTCGACTTCGTTCAAGACAATTGCTCGTTCTCACACCATTCGGGGACCATCCGTGGCCTGCACTTTCAGCGCCCGCCCGCTACCCAGGCCAAGCTCGTGCGCGTATTGCGCGGCCGCATCCTGGATGTCGCCGTCGACTTGCGCGGCGGCTCCTCCTCCTACGGCCGTTTCGTGTCGGCGGAACTCACTGCGGAGGGAGGCGAACAGCTTCTGGTGCCGATCGGTTTCGCCCACGGTTTCTGCACGCTTGAGCCAGACACGGAGGTTGCCTACAAAGTGTCCGGCTATTATGCGCCGGATTGCGATGCGGGGATCTTATGGAACGACCCGCAAATCGGTATCGATTGGCCGCTCGCCGGCAAACAGCCGACGCTTTCGCAGAAGGACCAAGCATTGCCGAAGCTCGCCGAGATTGAGCCGCCGTTTTAAAACACGACAGCGCCATAGGAGCAGTTGAGACCAGATGCGCATTCTCGTGACCGGCGGCTCGGGCTTTATCGGCAGCGCCGTGATCCGCCGGCTGATCAAAGAGACGCCGCACCACATTCTCAACATCGACAAGCTCACCTATGCCGCGTCGCAGGACGCCTTGGCGAGCGTGGACCAAGACCCGCGCTACAGCTTCCGGCGCGTGGACATTTGCGACCAGGGAGCGGTCGGCCAGGCGTTTCACGACTTTAGGCCCGACGCAGTGATGCACCTGGCGGCCGAAAGCCATGTCGATCGATCCATCGACGGCCCCAAGGATTTCTTGCAGACCAACGCGGTGGGCACGCTCTCGCTCCTTGAAGCCGCACGCGGCTATCTGAGCGAGCGCGACGAGGCAGCGCGCGCCGCGTTCCGCTTTCATCACGTCTCTACCGATGAGGTGTTCGGCGCGCTGGCCTTCGACGACCCCCCCTTCAGCGACGCCACGCCGTACGACCCCCGCTCGCCCTATTCGGCCAGCAAGGCCGCGGCCGACCATCTCGTCCGCGCCTGGGGACACACCTACGGCCTGCCGACGGTGATCACCAACTGCACGAACAATTACGGGCCCTATCACTTCCCCGAGAAGCTGATCCCGCTGACGATCATCAAGGCACTGAAGGGCGAGCCCCTGCCCGTCTATGGACGCGGCGACAACGTCCGCGACTGGCTCTATGTGGACGATCACGCCGAGGCTTTGATTGCCGTGGTCGAGCGCGGACGCATCGGCGAGACCTATTGCATCGGCGGGCGGGCGGAGCGCACAAATCTCGAAATCGTCAGGCGCATCGCCGAACTCGTCGATGCGTCGGCTGAGCCCCTGCCCAACCGCCACCCACGCACCGATCTGATCACCTTCGTGGCCGACCGTCCCGGTCATGATTTCCGCTACGCCATGGACATCTCGAAGATCGAACAGGAGCTCGGCTGGACGCCGTCCTGGACATTGGAGGACGGGCTGCGTGAGACGGTCGCCTGGTATATTTCCAACGCCGGTTGGTGGCAGCCGCTGCGCGACCGCTACGGCGGTGAACGGCTGGGCGTGAGCAAGACGCCCGCCGCCGCCGATGCCTGACACCGCCATGCGCAAGGTGCTTGTTTTCGGCTCCACCGGGCAGGTCGGACACGCGCTTCGCCATACCGAATGGCCACGCGGGATCACACCGCTGTTCCTGGGGCGCGACGCGGCCGATTTCGCCAGGCCGGACATGGCGGCCACGCGTGTCAAGGAGCACGCACCCGACGCCATCATCATCACCGCGGCGTACACGGATGTCGATGCGGCTGAGAGCGATGAAGCCACGTCCATGGCCGTGAACGCCGTTGCACCGGGCGCCATCGCGCGTGCGGCGGCCGCGCTCTCCATCCCGGTAATCTACATCTCCACCGACTACGTCTTCGATGGCCGGAAGCCCGATCGCTACGTAGAGGACGATGCCGTCG
The DNA here is from genome assembly GCA_028284625.1 of Afifellaceae bacterium. Lineage (GTDB taxonomy): Bacteria > Pseudomonadota > Alphaproteobacteria > Rhizobiales > Afifellaceae > DASWJZ01. Next base: position 4,593 of record JANQRH010000017.1, read on the forward strand.
GCCCCATCAACGCCTATGGCCGGTCAAAGCTCGCCGGCGAAATCGAAATCCGGGCGGGCAATCCGCGACACCTCATTCTCCGCACATCCTGGGTCTATGGCGCCGTCGGAACGAATTTCCTGAGGTCCATGCTGCGGCTTGCCGACGAGCGGGACGAGGTCGAGATCGTAGCGGACCAGGTCGGCTGCCCGACGGCCGCGGAAGATTTCGCCGCCGCGCTGGCGCGCCTCGCGCCGCGTTTGTTTAAAGCGGACATGCGATGGGGCACCTACCACCTAGCGGGTCGCTCGGAGATAAGCTGGCATGGCTTCGCCGAGTTGATCTTCTCAGAGCTTGCCAAGCGCGGGATCAAGCGGCCAACAAACCGTGCGATCACCACAGCCGATTTTCCACGCCCGGCGTCGAGTCCGGCCAATAGCCGCTTGTCGAGCGAGGCATTTCGACGGACGTTTGGGACTACACTACCTGGCTACGAGAGCACGGTACCGCGGGTGCTCGACGCGCTTTTGGCCGGGTCCAAACAGGAGGAAGAGAACCTCACCTCATGAAGGGAATCGTCTTGGCGGGCGGCTCGGGAACGCGCCTCTATCCGGTCACCCGCGCAGTCAACAAGCAGCTTCTGCCGATCTACGACAAGCCGATGGTCTATTACCCGATCTCGGTTCTGATGCTGGCCGGCATTCGCGACATCCTGGTCATCACCACACCGCAAGATGTGGGGCATTACCGTGACCTCTTCGGCGACGGCTCACATCTCGGCATGCGCTTCGACTACGCGGTCCAGCCCTCGCCCGACGGTCTTGCGCAGGCGTTCATCATCGGCCGCGACTTCGTCGGCGACGGCCCCGCCACGCTGGTTCTTGGCGACAACATCTTCTTTGGGCATTCGCTGCCGGACCTGCTGAAGAACGCCACCGAGCGGCCCAAGGGCGCGACCGTCTTCGCCTACCAGGTGCACGATCCGGCGCGCTACGGCATCGTCTCCCTCGACGAATCCGGCATGGCCGTCGATCTCCAGGAGAAGCCGGAAAAACCGAAAAGCACATGGGCCGTGACCGGGCTCTATGTCTACGACAACCGCGTCGTCGACATCGCCGCCTCGCTAAAGCCCTCCGCACGCGGCGAGCTGGAGATCACCGACGTGAACCGGGCCTATCTGGATTGGGGCGAACTGCACGTGGAGCGTCTCGGTCGTGGCTTCGCCTGGCTCGACACCGGCACCTGCGAGAGCCTTCTGGAAGCCGGCGAATTCGTACGCACGATCCAAAATCGCCAGGCGCTGCCCATCGCCTGCCTGGAGGAGATCGCATTCCGGCAAGGCTGGATCGGCGTGGAGGAACTCAAGCGCCTGGCTGACCAGCTTGGGAAGACGCAATACGGCGCGCACCTCAAGGATCTTCTGACTCACGGCGTGTGATGACGGCCCGCGACGGCGATTGGTGTCGACGATCTGATCGTGATCGGCACTTCGGAAGCGGTCCTCATTGCCCGCAAAGACCGCGGATCAGGACATCCGCGAGATGGTCGAACGGCTGAAGAAAAAGACGCCGGAGCTTCTTTGAAATCTCTTCTTGTCGAAGAAATCCGCCGGACCCGACTAAGCCACACCCGTCCGGGACACCCACATTTATGCGATTTGATCCCTCCTGGGCGGCATGCCATGTATCCCACTGAACAACCTAAGAAAGCCCATGGCGTCTGTCGAAATCCGCAACGTACGTAAGAGCTACGACCTAACCGAAGTGCTGCACGGCGTCTCTTGCCAGATCGAGGACGGCGAGTTCCTGGCGCTGGTCGGACCGTCCGGCTGCGGTAAGTCAACGCTTCTGAAAATGATCGCCGGGCTTGAAGACATCACCGACGGGGAGATCTCCATCGGCGGGCGGATCATCAACGACGTCGCGCCCAAGGATCGCGACGTTGCCATGGTGTTCCAAAGCTACGCCCTCTACCCGCACATGACCGCTGCGGAGAACATGGGCTTCTCGCTGCGGATGCAGAAGCTCCCTAAAACGGAAATCCGTCGGCAAGTGGAAGTGGTGGCCGAAAGCCTTGGCCTCGCCGACAAGCTCGACCGCCGGCCGCGGCACCTCTCCGGCGGCGAGCGCCAGCGCGTGGCAATGGGACGCGCCATCGTTCGCAACCCGAGGGTCTTTCTCTTTGACGAACCGCTTTCCAATCTCGACGCGACCCTTCGCGTTCAGATGCGGACCGAGCTGAAGCAGCTTCACCGCCGACTGGAGACGACAACGGTGTTCGTCACCCACGACCAGATCGAGGCGATGACGCTGTCCGACCGGGTGATCGTGTTGAACGCAGGCGTGATTGAGCAGATCGGCACGCCGCTTGAGATCTACGACCGCCCGAGCAACCGCTTTGTCGCCGGCTTCATCGGCTCACCGGGAATGAACTTCCTGCCAGGCCGCATCCGCGTGCGAAGCGCCCCCGCCTTCGTGTCTGACGGCGGAATTGTCTTTCAGCTGAAGAATGTCTCCGCCGACTGGGACAACAGGCCCGTCGTCTGCGGCATACGCCCGGAGCACTTCGAGCTCGGCAGCGGCCAAATCGGCGCCAAGGTCCTGGAGGTCGAGCCGACCGGATCGGAGACCCAGATCCTTGCCGAAGTGTGCAATCACGAAATCGTCGCGATATTTCGCGATCGCGTGTCGGTTCGGCCGGGCGAGGAAATCCGCTTCGCGCCACAGCTGGCGCGCATTCACGTCTTCGACAGCGAATCCGGCGCCCGCCTGGCTTGACGGGGCGGCCGAGATTTCGGCCACCCCGTTTAAACGCTAGCGCTGAAAATACTCCTGCGTGCGCCGGATCGACTCTGAGATAACCTCGTCGACGCTGGCCTGCCCGTAGAAGGCTCGCTCAAGCTCCTTGCCGACGGTGGACTCAATGTCGACCCACGTTTCCATGATCGGCACGCCACGGATGTCCGGCACGTAGTCGAGATAGACGCGCGCGCGCGACGGCCTCGTCGCCGGATCAAGAAAAGCCGTCGACTCAGCGACGCTCTTCAGCGACGGAACGGTGCGTCCCGTCTTCGCCACGATGGTCTGCCCTTCCGGCGAATTGGCGTATTCGATGAAGGTCCATGCAGCGTCCTTGTTCTCCGCGGTCGCTGCCAGGCAATAGGCATCGGAGTGCAGAATGCCGGCACGTTGCCGATACATGGGCAATGGCGCGACATCCCAGACGAAGCCCTCAATTTCCCGATAGGTCGGCACACCACGGCGGCTGTTGAGGAACATCCCCATCCGACCATTCAGGAACCGGCTCTCGCTTTTCTCCGCCGCTTCCTGAATCGCGTCCGGCACGACCTTGTGCTTCACCTGAAGATCGACGAACCATTCGGTCGCCTCACGCGCTTCCGGGGTATCGAGCGTCAGGCGGGTCGGGTTCTGGTGGTCGTCGACAATGTCGCCGCCCGCAGCCCAGACGAACGGCGCCAGGCGGAAGATCGAGGGCGCGGTCCCGAGACCGTAGATGTCCACATTGCCGTCGCCGTCTGTGTCCTGGGTCAGCGCTTTCGCGGTCTCCACGAGGTCGTCCCACGTCCAGTCATCGCTTGGATAGGCAACGCCCGCAGCGTCGAAGATGTCCTGGTTGTAGTACACCACGAGGCTGGACAGGTTCTGCGGGATGCATTGAAGCGTGCCCTCCCAATAGAAGGGCGTGACCGTCTCTTCGTAGAAATCCGACTCGCTGATGACGGTGCTCTTTTCGAGATACGGCCCGAGCGGCTCCAGCGCCTTCTTGGCGGCGAGGCTCGCATACCGGCGGTAGTTGATGAAAACGATGTCGGCCGGTGCGCCGCCTGCGAAGTCCGTTGCGAGCCGTCTGCGGTAGTTGCCTTGGCCCGGTATGTGCGTGATGACGATGTCGATTTCCGGGTGCGCGGCTTCGAACGCCGCCACCAGATCTTCATAGGCTGCCTTCTCGGCCGGATCTCCGAACGTGAGGAACGAGACTTCGCCTGAGGCGGCCTGCACTGCGCCGGGCACTGCGAGCGCAGCCGATGCCAACACGCCAACCAACACCTTACCAATTACCTGCATAACCACTCCAGTCTCAGAGGTTGGACCGACCGACGTCGGGGATGCTGTCTCGGAAAGAAATGCCAGACTTTGAGTGTCAGGTTTCTCACGACCGGCGCCGGAATTCTAGCCCCGGGAATCGAGCCAGAAGAAACGCTGAATGAAGAAGAACATGACGATTATGGGGATCGTCATGAGCGCGGCGCCGACCATGAGGAAGGGCCAGTTGGTGGAGTCCATTTGTTGTAGAAGCTGCACGCCGACCGGCAGCGTGTAGTTCTGCTCCGACTTCAGATAGATCAGCGGGCTTATGAAATCGCTCCAAAGAAGCGCGAAACTGAGCACCGAGACGGCAACTGTCGTCGGCCATGCGAGCGGCATCGCGACAATCGCCCAGATCTGTAGGTTCCCTGCCCCATCGAGACGTGCTGCTGCAAAGACCTCCGAGGGCACGCGACGAAACGTCCAATAATACAGCAGAATGAAGAGCGGACTGGTACCCATGATCGCCGGCGCAACAAGTGCGCCGATCGTGTCGACCAGTCCCAGATAGCGGAAGATGACAAACCGCGTGAGCCACAGCGCCGTGATCGGCACCATGAGAAGCATCACCGAAAAGACCAGAAGATTGCGCCGGGCGGTACTGCCCATCTGCGCCATTGCAAACCCGGCCCAAGAGGCAACGACAGCGGTCAGTGGGACGCCGATCAGCACCACAAGGAATGAGTTGCCGATATAGGTGCCGAACGGGGCGAAGTCGAAGACCCTTACATAGTTGGACCAGGAGATCGGGTCGGGAATCCATTCAATGGTGCGCGCCGGCGCCTGGTTCGGCGCGCGCAGCGAGGCCGACAAGACGAAGATCAGCGGCAGCACAAAGAGCGCAGCGATCGCCGCGCGCGGCGCGTGCTGTGCGACAAGGGCGACAGATGCCGAGAAAGTGAACGGGCGGCGCTTACGCGTCATCTTCGTAGCCCCAGCCGCGCATTGTCACGAAGACGAGATAAAGGAGCAGCCCGATCGACAGGAACATGACGATCATCATGGCGGAGCCCAATCCGAAGCGAAAACGGTCGAACGCCTCCTCGTAGATCAAGAGCGGCATGAACAGCGTTGCATAGTACGGCCCGCCGCCCGTCATCAGATAGGGGGCGGTAAAGGTGTTTTGGGCCGTGACGATGATGTCGCGGACCGTTAGCAGCACCAACCAGGGCGCTAGTAACGGCAGCGTGACGTGCCGAAAGAGCTGCCAACGCCCCGCCCCGTCCAGCGAGCCGGCGGCATAATAATCCGGCGGAATGCTACGCAGCGCCGCCAAGAGCAGGATGAACCCCTCCCCGATCTGGAACAACGACATGATGACGATCGCATAAAGTGCGGTGTCGGGATCGACGAGCCAGGCGATCTGCGGCACGCCAAGCGCACCCAGCACAATGTTGAGCGGTCCGAACACGGGATTGAATATCCAAAGCCAGATCAGTGCGTAGGCGATGTCCGGCACCACTGTCGGCAGGAACACGGCAACCCGATAGACGCCGTAGCCCCGCCTTCTATGTTGGAGCAGAAGCGCCAGCGAGAGCGCTCCGAGGACCCGCAGCGGAACCGCCAGGGCCACGAAGATTGCCGAATTCTGGAGCGCGATCTGGAAGACGCGCTCATGAAAGATGTCGAAGAAGTTCTGGACGCCACGCCAGGTCGGCGGCGACAGCGCGTCATATTCGGTGAAGGCAAGCGCGAAAGTCAGGACCGCAGGAACGGCAACCAGCACCACCGTTCCGACGAGGAACGGCGTAAGCATCAGCCACAGCCCGTAGCGGTGCTTGTCACCGGCGCGAAGCGGCGCCGCTCGGCTCCTTGATGCGCCGGACACGGATGTCAGTCCCCAATCCCCTCAAACGAGATGGGCCTCCGACGACCCGTCCGGAGACGATAGCCGCGTGTCCGGCGGGCTGTCCATAGCGCCCACCGGACACGCCATATGCGGTCTATCGTTGTTTGATCGTTCTGGTTGCCGATCGCCTAGAAGCAGTTTGGGTTGTCCTGGGGACAGGCGCGGAAACCTTGGTCCGGCAAGATGCCACCACCGCCGCCATCAGCGCCAACGCCGCCGGACGGCCCGACAGGACCCGGCCCTCCGCCACCTGGATGGCCGACATGGGGCGGGTTTACGTTGGGGCCGCCGCCTTGATAGCCCGGCAGCGTGTCCGGCCCCGGACCACGGCAACCAGGGTGCCCAAGATAGCATTCGGGGTCCCATTTCGTGGGAGGATCGCGATCAGGGCGCGGCCATGGGCGCGGACGCGGCCAGGGCCGCGGGCGTGTGCCGAAATGGAACTGGATGATCGGCGCGTCGAAGTAGCGATAGTAATCATGCACGTAGACGCGGCGGCCGGAATAGAAGAACTGCAGACGAAATGCGGCCATCCAGCCACGGATTCGGCCGACGGAAATGTCGCACCACGAATAGTTGCTAAGGCAGCCGTGGACGTAGATTTCCGTTCCGCCTCTCACGCGCGCGATGACCGCGTAACGCGTGCTTGGTCCGGCCCGCACGTTGGTCACGCCAGGCGCAGCATAGGCGATCTCTTGCGCTTGCGCGGCCTCAGGCGCGACCGGGGCGGCCATTAGAAAGGCCGCCAACAGGAACCAGCGTTTTCTCATGGTTAGGCTCCGTTAGGAATGTCGACCCGTTCGCTCCGCAATCGGGCCATTCGCTGAACTTAGACCATCAACCGCCTGAACACGCGCTGAACGCCAGAAGCAGCGCCTACCGCTCTTCAATCGACCAAACACGGCAGCCGGAATGCCGCCATGACAAATCGCGTTGCACTTTATCTGAACTCTGCGCCATCGCATTGCTGAGAATCAAAAGGTCTGCTCATACGGTCCCACTTCGGGGTAACGACGCAACAGGACATCAAGGCCGTCCAATATCGCGCGCATACGTTCCTCCGAGACGGGACTCTCGGCGACGATCACCAGTTCAGGCTTGTTGGACGACGCCCGCACCAGCCCCCACGAGCCGTCCTCTAGAACAGCGCGCACGCCATTGACGGTCACAAGATCGCAGATTCTCTGCCCGGCCAACGTGCCTTCGTTGGCCTGCATGCCGCGAATGTCGGCCAGAACGCTATCCGCCACGGCATATTTCTTTTCGTCGTCGCAATGCCGCGACAACGTCGGCGAGGACCAGGTTCTCGAAAGAGAGCGACCCAGATCCGCCATGGTCAGCGTTGGATTGCGGTCGAGCATGTCGAGAACGGCAAGCGCGGAAACCAGCCCGTCGTCATAGCCGCGGCCAAGCGGCGCGTTGAAAAAGAAATGGCCGGACTTCTCGAAGCCGGCGACGGCCGCAAGCTCACCCACCCTGCGCTTCATGTAGGAATGCCCGGTCTTCCAGTAGTCGACCTTCGCGCCGCTATCAACAAGCTTGGGATCGGTAGCGAACAGCCCCGTCGATTTGACGTCGACCACGAAGGTTGCACCGGGATGGAGGTCCGACAGGTCGCGCGCAAGCATTACGCCAACCTTGTCTGAAAAGATCGCCTCGCCCTCATTGTCTATGACCCCGCAGCGGTCGCCGTCGCCGTCGAAGCCAAGCCCTACGGCGGCGCCTTTCGCCAGGACCTCGTCGCGAATGGCGCCGAGCATCGCCAAGTCTTCGGGATTGGGGTTGTAACGCGGAAAGCTGTGATCGAGCTCCACGTCGAGCGGCAGGACCTCCGCCCCGACCGCCTCCAGAACACGCGGGGCGAACGCTCCAGCCGTCCCGTTGCCGCAGGCGACAACCGCCTTGATCGGATGCTTGAGCTTGGGACGATCGGCAAGATCGGCGATGTAGCGCTCGGCAAATCCATCCACGAACCGGTAGGCGCCTCCTCCGGACGTGCGGAACGCTCCGGTCAGCACAATGTCTCGCAGCCGGGCCATCTCGTCGGGGCCGAACGTGAAGGGGCGTTCCGCCCCCATCTTCACACCCGTCCAACCGTTTTCGTTGTGCGAGGCGGTGACCATTGCGACCGCTGGCACGCCGAGATCGAACTGAGCGAAATAGGCCATTGGCGTCAGAGCCAGTCCGATGTCGTGGACCTTGACCCCCGCCTCCATGAGTCCGGTCGTCAGAGCCAGCTTGATGGCGGACGAGTAGGAACGGAAGTCGTGGCCGGTGACGATTTCCGGCTCAACACCCAATTCGTGGATCAGCGTGCCGAGGCCGAGACCGAGCGCCTGAACACCCATGAGGTTGATCTCAGTCTCAAACAGCCAACGGGCGTCGTATTCGCGAAACCCGGTGGGCTTGACCATCGGTTGGGATTCGAAGGCATGGGTCGCGGGCGTCAGCGAAGGCCGCGGTCGAGGAAACATCACGCGCGTCCGTCCAGCCTCAAGCCACCCCGCGCAGCCCGCCGGGTTGGCCCTCCTGCGCCAGGAACCAATTATAGGTGTCCGCGATCCCGTCCCTCAGGGGGATGCTCGGCGTCCAGCCAAGGGCCTTTAGTCGATCGCCGCTCATCAGCTTACGCGGCGTACCATCCGGTTTTGAGGTGTCGCATACGATGCGACCCTTAAAGCCGACCACCTCGCAGACGAGCTGAGCAAGTTCGAGAATCGTGTGGTCGACGCCGCTGCCTACGTTGATGTGCTGCGGCTGCGAGTATGCCTTCATCAGGAAGACAAGCGCGTCGGCGCAATCGTCAACGTGCAGAAACTCACGGCGCACCGATCCGGTCCCCCAGATCGTCATGGCCTCGTCGCCACCCAGCTTCGCCTCATGCGCCTTGCGGATGAGCGCCGGCAGCACGTGGCTCTTCGCCAAGTCGAAGTTGTCGCCCGGACCGTAGAGGTTCGTCGGCATGGCGGAAACGAAGTCGGCGCCATGCTGCCTGCGGTAGGCTTCGGCAAGCTTAAGGCCTGCGATCTTCGCCACGGCATAGGCTTCGTTGGTCGGTTCCAGCGGGCCGGTCAATAGAGCATCCTCGGTGATCGGCTGCGGCGCGAACTTCGGGTAGATGCAGCTCGATCCAAGCACCAGGACTTTGCGCACGCCGGCGCGATACGAGGCCTCCAGGATGTTCGCCTGGATCATCAGGTTGTCGTAAAGGAAATCGGCCGGACTGGTGTCGTTCGCCAGAATGCCGCCGACCCGCGCCGCCGCGAGGAAGATCGCATCGGGACGCGCTTCGGCGATCCATGCTTCAGAATCGGCCTGCCGTTTCAGGTCGACGGCATTCCGGTCGGCAACAAGCACCTCGCAGCGCTCACGCTCAAGTCGCCGTACCAGAGCTGACCCGACCATACCGCGATCGCCGGCGACCCAGACCCGCCTCCCTTCGAGTTGGAATGGTTTTGCGCTACTCGGCACTGCGGCGTCCTTCCTCCGCGACCGTCACCAGATCCTCACGCACCATCTCTGCACAGAGGGCATCCAAATCAGCGTCGTGCGTCCAGCCCAGCTTCTCGTGCGCCTTGGACGGATCGCCCAGCAGCGCGTCGACTTCTGTTGGACGGAAGTAGCGTGGATCAATCTCCACCAACACACGCCCCGTTTCGGTGTCAACACCCCTCTCAGAAACACCTTCGCCCTCCCAGGCGATCTGCATGCCGGCTTCTGCGAACGCCTTCTCCACGAAGGCACGAACGCTATGCGCCTTGCCGGTGGCAAGGACGTAGTCGTCCGGCGCGTCTTGTTGGAGCATGAGCCACATGCCGCGGACGTAGTCGCGCGCATGTCCCCAGTCGCGCTTGGCGTCAAGATTGCCAAGATAAAGCCGCTCCTGAAGGCCGAGCTTTATTGCGGCCACGCCGCGCGTGATCTTGCGGGTGACGAAGGTCTCGCCCCTGAGCGGGCTCTCGTGGTTGAACAGGATACCGTTCGAGGCGTGCATGCCGTACGCCTCCCGGTAGTTCACAACGATCCAGTAGGCATAGAGCTTGGCAGCCGCGTAGGGACTGCGGGGCCGGAACGGCGTCGACTCGTTCTGCGGTGGCGGAGAATCTCCATAAAGCTCCGAGGTCGATGCCTGATAGAAGCGGGTCTTCCCGACCAGACCGAGCAGCCGAATGGCCTCCAGCAGCCGCAACGGGCCTATGGCGTCGGCATTGGCCGTGTATTCGGCGGTCTCAAAACTCACCTGCACGTGCGACTGCGCTGCAAGATTGTAGATCTCGTCCGGCTGTGTCTCCTGCACGATGCGAATAAGATTGGTGGCATCGGTCATGTCACCGTAATGCAGAACGAACTGCTGGTTGGGCACATGGGGGTCTTGATAAAGGTGATCGATACGGCCTGTGTTGAAAGATGAAGAGCGTCGCTTGGTGCCGTGGACGGTATAGCCTTTGTCCAGAAGCAGCTCGGCCAAATAGGCACCATCTTGGCCTGTGATACCTGTTATAAGGGCGACCTTGCCTGTTCCGGACCTGTCCATAATGTGCTTCGTCGTTTGTCGTCGCGACGCCGATTGCGACCGAGTTGTAGGGAAACGCAGCCCTCACTGCCGGTTTTGGGTCGTTGGCGCAAGCCCGCACCGGCGAGCGCCCCACATGCCGAACGGCCGGCGCGTGGGCGGACGCGCCACCTCACTCAAGAAGTGGGCGAATACAGGCGATCTGCGCCAGCCTCCGCGGCCAGGATTGGCTGGGCGGTCTTGGATTAGGGTCGCAGTGCAATGAGCGACACGAAGGTCTTTCCGGTGCTTCTGTCCGGGGGCTCAGGTTCGCGGCTCTGGCCATTGTCTCGCGAAGACGCCCCAAAGCAATTGCTGCGGCTGATCGGCGACCAGACGCAGCTGCAACAGACCGCGATGCGAGCACTCGATGCGGAGCTGTTCGAGCCGCTGACGGTCATAGGCCGCAACGAAGATCGTTTCGCCATCGCCGAACAGCTGGGCGAGATCACGTCCAACATGACGATTATCCTGGAGCCGGCTCCACGCAACACGGCCGCCGCCGCCGCAATTGCAGCCCTTCAGGTTCAGCGGTCGCGCGCCGATGGGCTCGTCCTGTTGATGCCCGCCGATCACGTGATCGACGACGTGGACGCTTTTCACGCGGCGGTGCGCAGCGCCATCGCCGCCGCCCGCCAGGGGAACCTGGCGCTGTTCGGCATCCAGCCGGACAGTCCAGCCACGGGGTACGGTTATATCCGGATGGGCGAACGCCTTGGCGAAGGGCCGGCGCGCCATGTGGCGGCGTTCGTAGAGAAGCCGGACCTGGCGAACGCTGAGGCGTATCTGGCGAGCGGAGAATATCTATGGAACAGCGGCATCTTTCTGTTGCCCGTCCAGGAGCTTTTGGCCGAGTTCGCTGCGTTCGAACCCGATCTGCTGGCCGCCGCGGGCAAGGCGCTGGAGCGGGCGGAGAAAGACACGGACTTTCTGAGACTGGAACAATCGTCCTTCGAGCAATGCCGATCGGTGTCGGTTGACCACGCCATCATGGAGCGAACCAGCAGGGCAGCCGTCATACCGGTTGGCTTCAGCTGGGCCGATCTCGGCTCCTGGTCTGCGTTGTGGTCCCTGGCAGAGCGCGACGAAACAGAAACAGCGGCCATCGGCAATGTGTTGACCCGGTCGACGCGCGAATCCTACGTGCGCAGCGAGGGTCCGCTTGTTGTGACGGTCGGCGTCGATGACCTGATTGTCGTGGCGACCGACGAAGCCGTTCTGGTCGCGCGCAAGGATCACGATCAGGACGTGCGCAGCATTGTGGAGAAGTTGCGGTCAACAGGACCGGCCGGTTCTGACAAGCCTGGATGAGGTAACGTTGTGAGCCGTCAGGAACGCTCATACGCGTCGTCGTAGCGGATGATGTCGTCTTCTCCGAGATAGTCGCCGAATTGCACCTCGACGACTTCAACGTCGACGTCCCCATAATTCTCCAGTCGATGGCGCTCGCCGAGCGCAATGTCGATGGAATCGCCCCGCCTCAGGGTATGCACGCCCTCCCCTATCGTGACCGTCGCCTCACCGGACACGATTGCCCAGTGCTCCGACCGGTGCCTGTGGCTCTGCAATGAAAGACGGCCGTTGGGGGTCACCACGATGCGCTTCACTTTGAATCCCGGCCCCTCATCAAGCACATAGAAGCGGCCCCAAGGTCGCGTTTCGGTGGGCTCGTGATCATGGCTCATGGCGTAGCTCCTAAGACCGGCGTCTCTTAGCAGTGGTACGGTTGCTGCCAAAGCCGCTGGCCTGGTCGGCCGGATCGTATGATCCTCGCTGCCGGAAGCCGATCTCCAGAATTGCTGACGGAGTGATCGACGAACGGGAACAACGGTTGGTGAAGCGAACTCAACCGCGAAAGCGAACTGTGCGGAAACGCCGTCATTTGGCGCAGCCGCAATAAGCAAATATCACCAGGGGTGGTTTCAAAGACAACCACAGGCTTCGCCCGGAAACATCATTTCTATTACCTGGTCACTTTGCGACACGAGGCGTCGCGACGTTGCGTTGAACAATAGGCCCGCGACATCGTCTCGTATCAATCGACGCGTACACGCGACCCGACCGCCGTGTTTTGCTTGGGTTCTCGCTTAACTGCTCAATGTTGCCGATAACTGTGGCCGACTTACCATCCGCCGTGGCGAATCCCGTCGCTGAGCTTGACCGTCAGACCCCGGGCGTCCAAGAATGTTGCAGACCAGCGAGCCCCAGGAGGAATCAATGAAGCACGCCTATCGACCGCCCTTGCTAAGGGCCACGTGCGCCGCCGTCGCGCTGTTGGGCGCGGCTGGATTCGCGAGCGCGCAGGACCGGCTCGCGCCGCAGCAGTCGGGTGTCCTGACCCCCATCACCACGCCCCTCGTCGGGGACGGCACGATGAGCGCAAACGCGCGGAACTCGATGCTCTACGGGCCGCTGCCTGCAAGTCAGGCCGACGTAGACGCCAAGGCAGCCGCGACCGCCGCTCACCGCGCTGCCGTTCGGCGCGGTCTTCCCGCTGCGCCAGCCCATCCTTCGGATGGTGCCGGTTCGACGGGCCAGCAAGCTCCGACAGGCCTGGCCGGCTGGGCAGGCCAGCAGGATGCCACGGGCACACCGCCGGATACGACGGGCGCTATCGGACCGACCCGCTACATTCAGACCGTCAATCGCCGATACGGCGTCTATCTGCGGAACGGGACACTGCTCAACCAGGGCACCTTGAACACACTCTTTGGCGCCAACGCTAACAACTTCGACCCGCAACTCATTTGGGATCCGACGACGTTTCGCTTTTACTACACCGGCGACACGGTCGTTTCGGCAACGAACAACCGCTTGGCGTTCGGCTTCAGCAAGACCTCGCAGCCGAACAACGGGTCGACTCATTTTTGTCACTACTCCCTGCCGTACGGAAACGAGTTCCCGGACTATCCGAAGATGGGTGACAACGCCCGTTTCATCCTGATCGGCGTCAACATCTATCCGGGCGGAGCTGGCGGCTATATTCGCGCCGATGTCGTGGCCATTCGGAAGCCGGCAAACGGCAACATTACAAACTGCCCGAACATCAGCTGGTATCGGTTCCTCAATCTTAGGGACTCAACGAACGCACGCGTGTTCACCGTGACACCGGGGAACCAGATCGACCGCACCTTCCGTAATGGTATCGCGTGGGCCCGAAATCTCTCGCTGCCATCCAATCGGATGTGGTTCTTCAATTTCGGTTGGAACGCGGCGAATGTTCCGGTCCGGTCGGCGGCGAAGCTCCTGACCTTGCCATTCACCAACGCGATACCCGCTGGCGCAACTCAGCCGACCTTCACGCAGGTGCTCGACACCAGTGACACCCGTGGGCAGAATGCCACTCTGGCTTGGAACCCGCAGCGAGGCGGCTGGTCGTTCTGGACACAGAACACCGTCAGAGCCGGCACAACGTCGACCATCCGCTTCTACGAGATCAACCCGTTCGGTCCGGGCGGACAGCCGGTCATAAGGCGCGCCGGAAACGTGCCGGTCTCTAGCTGCTTCAAATACAACGCGGCGCTCTCGCCGGATCGAAAGGTCCGCGCCGGCACACCCTCGCAATGGGGCAACAACTGGATCGTCAATTACAGTGTGTCCGGTAGCACGGGCTGCAACCTCAACCCACGCATCGTCGAGGGTTCAAGCGTCAACGGTGGTGGCCTGACCTTTAGACTTGTGCGGAATGGAACCGCGCCGTATCGGGACTTCAGCTGCGCTGCCGGTGGCAGCCAGTGCCGCTGGGGCGACTATTCCGGTGCGACACCCGACGTGAACCCGTCAGGCAGCGCCACGCGCGGGTCGGTTTGGGCGACCAACCAGTATTCAAACGTCGCCAATGCCTCCGTCGCAATCGCGAACTGGCGGACTTGGATATGGCAGTCCCGGCCATAAGGACTGGCGTGACTGGCCGACAGGCCCGTTCAAAATAAGACCACCGGCCGGCCTGCATGTGCGGGCCGGCCGGTGCCTCCGGAGTGAGTGGGGAGTGAGTGCGTATGGCTGGTGGTTGTGAAGTCAGGCCGCGTGCGTGGGGGTGCCTGCTTGCCGCCACTGTCATCCTTCTGGGCGCCGATGTATTTACCGCCCAGTCCTCGCGGGCGCAAGCGCCGACCGTCGATTTGATGTCTCCCGCGCCGGTTAGCGATTGGACTGGCTTGCATGTCGGCGGCTTCGGGTTCTGGAGTTCCGCCAACGTCGACGCCGACCCACTATACACCGGGGCATTCGGCGGAAACTTCTACTACCCACCGGGCGGCTCCTATAGCTTCTCCGATGACCAACTCGGAGGCGGGATCCAAGCAGGACTTGACCGGCAATGGGGCAGCTTCGTCATCGGCTTGGCCGGCGAGATCGCCTATCTTGGTTTCGACAAGACAATCGAGGACCCGAACTTCCTACCCTCGCCCTTCTTCGATGGCCGCGCTGTAACGACCTTCAAAGGCAAGTGGTACGGCTCCCTGACCGGACGCGTCGGCGTCGCGTGGAACCGTGTGCTTCTCTATGCGAGGGGCGGCTTCGCTGTTCTCCATGCTGAAGCAACGACAGTTGATACATGCGGTCGCGGCCCGTGTGGTGTCCTGACGATCGATGCCAAGGGCGACGACCCAATGTTCGGATGGACTGCCGGCGGTGGCGCCGAGGTCGCGTTGAACAACAATCTGACGTTCGGCGCTGAATACCGTTATTTCGACTTTCAGGCGCTGAAGGTGAGTGGCATTGCGAGCAATCTCTTGCTTTACAGTCAGGATATTGAATTCGACTTCCACCAGGTCAGAGCCTTCGTGAACTACCGCTGGTGATTGCCCCGGGCTTACCGGCCCGAGGCGCTGCCTGCTAAGGGTTTGCGGCACCGGCTTTGGTGGCCATCCGGCCGCCCTTCGACTCACAAACCGATTGCTGGAACACATCATTGAAGGTCCTCCATCTTTGCTACTCTGACGGTGATGGTGGCGGAGGACTTGGCGCCCGACGGTTGCATCTGGCGATGCGCAAATTCGGCATGGTGTCGCATCTGCTCACGGCCCGAAATCACGGGACCGAAGGCGTTGTCACGCTGCGTGACGTCGGCCTGAACAAGACCTACGCAAAGGCGTACCGAAGGCACGCGCGAGCGCGCCAAGCCTTCGCCGCGCGAGGGTATGCCGATATCCGTTCGGTCAATCTGTTCGACTACGGCCTAGCCAGCGTCGTCAACCGTTGGGACTGTGACGTCGTCCAGATGCATTGGGTCGGAAACGCGTTCGTGCCCGTGCAGGAGCTGGCCAAGATTCGCAAGCCGGCCATTTGGAAGCTGCCGGACATGTGGGCCTTTTCAGGCGCCGAGCACTACCGGGTCGATATCGAAGCAGAGCGGCATATCCGCGGCTACGAGCCGATAGGCGGCGCAGGGCGGTTCTGGCGGCGTGATCTCGACGTGCTCGCCTGGCGAGCAAAGCAGCGGCATTGGAAAGACCTGCCGCTTACCATCGTCACGCCCAGTCGCTGGCTTGGCCGTGAGGCTTACATGAGCCAGCTATTTCGCGATTACGACGTCCACGTCATTCCAAATGCCCTGGACACCGACCTCTATTCTCCCGTCTCGCCCAGGCAAAAAGCCAGGATTCGAGGTAGCCTTGGCCTGCCCGTCGACCGGCACGTCGTTGCGTTCGGCGCGTTCGGCACCGAGGATCCGCGCAAGGGCTTTCAGCACTTGTCAGCGGCCATAGCCAACGAGCTCTCAAAGCACGTCAGGCCCGATCAACTGTGCTTTGCGGTGATCGGCAGCAAGGAACCGGGCCTCTCCACAGTCGGCGACTTCCCAATTGTCCGGATTGCTCAGACCGATAACCAACGAACCTATGCACGTCGGCTCGCCGCCGCCGACAGCTTCGTGCTCCCCACCGAGATAGACAATCTGCCGAATTCAGTGACGGAGGCGATGGCTTGCGGACTTCCGACGATCGCTTTTGCTGTCGGCGGAACTCCTGATCAGATCGACCATCATGAGTCGGGCTACCTTGTGCCGCCCTTTGAAAGCAGCGAGTTGGCAAAAGGCATCGCGTGGGCTGTGAACCAGGAAGGGCACGACGAGCGGTCGCAATCCGCTAGGCAGCGAGCCGTTCGGTTCTGCGATGAGTTGACCGCCGTAGAGCGATATGGCCACCTCTACGAGGATATCTTAAGGCGAGCGCGCCCCGGGCTGTCGGCGATCCGCCCCTCGCGACGCAAGGCCAGCGCGCCCCCGCCGCCCGACCCGGAGACCTTCCCGGAGAACCCGACGCAAAGCCCAAGCCTTAACGACCATGCAGCGATTGCGGCCCGTAAAGGAAAGGGACGCTTTCATGACTCAAGATTCACGATGACCGAGAAGACGCCGAAGCGCATCGTAATACTCGACCCCGCCTCGGTTCGCATTGGCGACACGTCCCACAACGCCACCTATGTGCAAACGATTTCGGCGACGCTCGCCAACAAATCGGACCCCGATGATCTCAGCATCGACTGGGTCGTGAACGCGGACGCCGCGCTAAACAATCCGCACGGCGAAGTGCTTCCGTTGTTCCGCTATTCGCCATACGACGCGTTTCGCCAGACGAGGGATGCAAACATCGATCGCCCGCTTGCGGTAAAGGCCACCGGCCTTCAGCCCTGGACGGACTGCATTGGAAAGCCGGACCGCACGGTCTTTGACGTACTTCAGGAGGCGGACCGACAGCTGGGCGGCCTCGGCAGCGGCGATTGCATCTTCGTTCCGATGCTGGATTTCCCCCTGCTCGATGGCCTGATCAACTGGCTATGCGCGCGCGGCACGCTGTTTACACCCACCGTGCACATTATGGTCATGTACGAGCACGGCGCCTGGATGACCGGCGGCTATCCGTTCGGCAACATGATGGCCAGGCTGAGGCGCAGCCACCTCGTCTCACACAAGATATTCCTCTACACCGAGACGAAGGCCTTCGGTGACGTCCTTAAGGAGCGGTTCGGACTAGATTCAGAGCGCCTCGTCTACCCGGTCGAACGGTCGCAGGAGGCAGCGAAGCGACTGAAAGCGGGAGAAGTGGAACAGCTGAAGCATATGGCCGCTAGTGGCGATCGGATTCGCATCGCTGTTCTTGGTCGCGGCCGGCGGGACAAGGGCTTCGCTTTGCTGCCGGACATCGTGGAGGCCTTCAACCTCCGCTCCAATCAAACCAATCGCGTAGACTTTGCAATTCAGGACGGAAGGGCGGTTGACGGACTTGCAGACGCCTCCGCTCGCCTCAAGGCGATCGGCAATGTTCAACTGCTCCCCGAGATGTTGCCGGACGCCCAGTTCGAGGCTGAACAGGAGGCGGCGGATATCCTGCTGCTGCCCTACGACCAGTCCGCCTACAAGTCGCGCGGCTCATCCATCGTTTGGCGGGGCGTGGCCAATGCGAAGCCATTGATCGTTCCAACGAAGACCGGCCTGAGTGAAGCCCTGACACACGACAACGGTCTTGAGGCATCGGGATCGCCGATCGCGTTTGCTGACGCCATCATCGAGATGATCGACAATTTTCCAAAATGGCGACAAGGCGCAGCGGAGGCTGCAGAAGCCTACTGGGCGGCGAAGTCGAAGGTCCTCGAGACATTGTCGCGCAAGAAGCTCCGTCGCGGCGAACAAGCTCTTGTCATCGATGCTGGTGGTATCTCGCTTGACGACCTCAAGTTCCTTAGCGGTCGCGGCTACAGCGTTTTGCGATGGATACTGGTGAATCCCGCTTCGCAGCCGGATGACGCGTTCATCTCCGGGTATCTGTCGCGAAACGACCCCTCACAATTGCCCTGCGCAATGGAGGTAGCAAGCCACTGGCGCGTCGGCGATCAACTGCAAGTTCCGGAGCTGCTGCGGATCATTCTGGAGAACCAACAAGTGGACGCGTTGCTTCACGATGGTCCTGCGACAAAAGCCGTCGAGGCGCTGCAGCAAGCCCTGCCCGAAGTGTTCGACTCTCCGACAGCCCCCAGCTTGTCGCCGCTCGCCGCCTTTGTTCGCAGCCCGGCCGTGCTGAGCCGACCGACAATCGATTTGCAGTTCGCCCCTCCCAAGAGAAACCCATTGTGGCGCCGATCGCTGGCAGCTGTGGAGAAGCGCCTGAAGCCGAACTCGCGGGCGAAGATCGCTTGGTCACGCTTCTGCGGCTACGCTATCAAGCGATGGGGAGAATGACGCCCGAAGCCCATCGGGAGAGCAAGACTGGATGAGCCGAACAGTTGTCATCACCGGAGGCTGCGGCTTCGTGGGCACAAACCTCGTCGCCCATCTGAACCGCACAGGGCGATTTCGCGTTCGCGTCATCGACAACGAGTCTCTCGGAAAACGCGCGCACCTGAACGGCCTCGACGCGGAATTCATCAGCGGTGACATCCTCCGCCGCGCCGATCTCGATCGCGTTCTAGCGGATGCCGATGCTGTCGTGCATTTGGCGGCCGACACGCGGGTCATCGATTCGATCGAAGATCCCCGCCGCAACTTCGAAGCCAACGTCGCCGGCACGTTCAACCTTCTTGAGGCAATGCGCGACCACGGCATCAAGCGGCTTATCAACGCCTCCACCGGCGGCGCTATTCTGGGAGAGGTCGAGCCGCCGGTGCACGAAGAAATGGTGCCACGCCCGATGGCGCCGTATGGCGCCTCAAAGCTCGCCGTTGAGGGCTATTGCTCCGCTTTCGCCGGCAGCTATGGGATGAACACGATCTCACTGCGGTTTTCCAACGTCTACGGCCCCCGCTCTTTCCACAAGGGCTCCGTTGTCGCGCACTTCTTCAAGCAGATCCTTTCCGGCAAGCCGCTCACTGTCTACGGCGATGGTTCGCAGGTGCGCGACTATGTCTATGCCGGGGACCTCTGTGCTGGGATTGAGGCTGCAATCAGCGCCGACGTCAGCGGAACCTTCCAGCTTGGCAGCGGAAAACCGACTTCCATCAATGAACTCATCGACTTGATCAAAGGCACGGTCGCCGGGCGCCATTTCGATGTTCGCTACGAAGCAGCACGGACGGGCGAACTGCATCGCACCTGGTGCGACATCTCCAAGGCCGAACGCGATCTGCGATTTCAGCCAACCACCGATCTCGGGGAGGGGCTGGCGACCACCTGGCAATGGTTCGAACAGCAGGCGGGGCGGTCATAGGCCCATTACGATGGTAACACCGCACCATTGGCAGGAGAAATCAACATTGCCAAACGCTTCGGGGCAAGCGCAGAGTTGTCGGGGGACAATGAGATGAGCTGGGAAAACACCATCGAGCAACCGGAGCTCGAGCAACTCAACCGCGTGGGGGCGCCGAGCTGGGAAGTCTTCCTGCAAGCCGGCAACATGATTGCGGACACGATCGCCGCAAACATCGATGAGTACTTTGCAGACAAGAATTCCCGACCGCGAGTCCTCGATTTTGGCTCCGGAGTCGGGCGCGTTTTTCTTCCGCTCCACTTTCGTGGCGCCTATGAGCTTTTGGCAACCGACATCGACGCAAACGCAATTGCCTATCTGGGAAGGGTCACCGACCCGTCGTTGGTGTACCGTAACAGCTTTGACCCACCGCTTGGGCTCCCTGAGGCGTCGTTCGATTGCGTCTATTCCGTGTCGATATGGACGCATCTGTCCCCTGCTGCTCAGATGCCTTGGCTGCACGAGATTGCCCGCGTCCTGAAGCCGGGCGGGTTGGCCCTCATAACGGTCTGCGGCCATCGCTCGCTTGAGCTACGTCACGGGCGAGGCGACGCCGCCTGGAAGAAGGTGACCGATGAGGAGCTGCGGCGCGCCGGCATCCTGTATCGCGAATACGAGACGCTGAACTCGCACCCGCACGCCTATCCCGGCGTGACCGCGAGCTACGGTTCAACCCTGCACGATCCCGATTTTCTCAGGCGCGAATGGTCGACGGTGATGGACATCGTTGACATCAAGGATGGAGTAATCGCGAAATCGCAGGACCTCGTCGTCATGACACGGCGCTAGAATTTCTTGCGGAAAACGGCGGCGACGCGCGTGAGCTAAGACCGGCGCCCTGCCCCCAGATTGACCCGGCGCTGAGGAGCCGCTAACCACGCTATCCCATCGGCGACCTGCGTAGACGAGGCGCCCCGCGCGAGGCGCCTTGAGGCGTGACAGGAGGGTAATCGTGATGTCGGAAACCAGTGCACAGAGCGCTTCGGCAGCCCCAAAAGGCATGCCCAGACCGCCGGAGGAAAACCTCAAGCGGATTGGGGCACTAACCTATGAGAACTATGTGAAGGCTGGAGAGCAAGCCGCGACGGCATTCATCGATGCGTTCACGAAATACTCGTGTCGGCCGACGGCGGACAGCAATGTCCTCGACTTTGGCTGCGGCGTCGGACGCGTCTGCTTTCCGCTGATGGAGCGACTCGATTGCCGGCTGTTTTGCTGCGACGTTGATCGCTCAGCAATCAACTTCATCGCCGCAAACACGAAGAACTTGTTCCCGCTCACCACGAATTACGATCCGCCTCTGCCATTCGCCGACCATTTCTTCGACATCGTCTATTCTGTGTCGGTCTGGACGCATCTGCCGGCTCCCGCGGAGGCGGCGTGGCTGACGGAGATGAAGCGCATCACCAAGCCCGGAGCGATGCTCTTTATCACGACCGCCGGTCATCCGACGCTCGAGGCGCATCATGGCCGCGGCATCGACACATCGTTCACCTCCGACGAATTGAAGAAACGAGGGTTCGTATTCAACGAGAACAAGCTGCACAAGAAGGACCCGGGCTTGTGGCCTGGTGTGACCGACGTCTATGGGCTGGCCCGCCATGACCCCGACTACGTCCGGCGCACGTGGTCGAAGTTCATGCAGGTCGTCGATGTTCTGCCTGGCACGATCGGGAAGCAAGATCTGGTCGTGCTAAGGCACTGACCTGCGCATGAGGCGCGACTTGCGAACACAGGCGCCGTGGCGACTTCTGCTCTAGAATTGCCCAAAGCAAAGCGATCATCGATCGCGGCTAACGGGGCGAGGTTGCTATGATCGTGTGGCTGGCGTCGTATCCGCGCTCGGGAAACACGCTTGCCCGCATCATCTTGAATTCTGTGTTCAGATTGCGGTCGGCGTCCGTCTATGGCGACCCGCGAGATATCGGCAGCGACACGGCTCTCTCCGACACCGTGGGGCACATTGAGGGAGCGCTCGACGAAGACGCCATCGCCGAGCTGCGGGCGGACAGCGCGACCCATCCCATCAAAACCCATGAGATGCCGAATGAAACGATGTCGGCGGACGATCGCGTCATCTACATCATGCGCGACGGGCGCGACGCAATCGTCTCCTACTTCCACTACCTGAACAAATTCGGATCCGGACCGCCGAGGAGCCTTGAACATGTCGCGGCAGGCGCCGCCCCCTTCGGCTCTTGGTCGCACCACGTTGAGGCATGGCGCAACGCGTTCTTCCCGCGTCGGCTTGACCTACGTTACGAGGACATGGTCACCGACCGCACGACGGTGATACGCGCTTTAGCAGAGTTTCTGGCGCTGGAGCCCATCGGCGACGACATACCGGCATTTGAGGACCTCTCGGCCCTTAACAGTCAGTTCTTCAGAAAGGGCGGGACGGGCTCCTGGAAAGCCGAGATAACCGACGAGGCCGAGACGCAGTTCTGGCTGCATAACGGCCGGACAATGTTGAACAGCGGCTATAGCGATCAGGTGCCTGAGCGCCTGGCGCCGCTTCTGTACGATCCATCCCTGCTTTCCGATGTCGACGATGCCCTGCGATATGTGCATCACCTCCTCCGCGAACGCGACAACGAGATAAAGGACCGCGACGTTCGCCTGAAGGAACGCAACGTCGTGATCGCCGACCGGAACCGGCAGGTGACGGAACTCAGAGCGGCGATCAAGGCTGCAAGGGCCGAGGTTAAGCCCGGTGCTCCCGAGAAAGAACTGGAACCGGTGGAAGGCCTAAGGCGCGTCGACGGTGAGGCGCTCCGCTTTCCCACGCCGGAGTTGTTTTGGAAGACCGCAGCCGTGGCGCGAATGAACGTGCACTGCAACCGCGAACGCGCCGGCCTTCTGCTTGTCTACTTCAATGGTCGCCCCGCCAGCCATGGACTGCTCTCGGCAAACGGACGAACGGTGAGCTTTCCGATCCCATCCGGCGAACTTCGCGAGTTGCAGGTGGTGTACGTTAACGTCCCTTTGCACAAGGGCATCAACCGCGTCTCCATTCGATCCAGACCCTTCGTAAAGGAGAAGCTCGACGAAGAGTCAGAGACACCATTGTACTTTGTGATCGCGGCAATAAAGCCGATCTGAGAGCGTTTGGGTTCCTTGATAGGTGTCGTCGGCACGGATAGGACAATCCCATGAGCAATGCAGCGTGGGAAGCCGCCGCCGAGCTTGCCGCGAGAGGCGGCGCGGTCAGCACGATCTTCGATATCGGGGGCAACCGCGGTCGCGCCGCCGAGTTCCTGCTGCATCGCTTCCCCGACGCCATGGTTCATTGCTTCGAGCCGAACCCCGAGGCGCTCGCACAACTGAGAACCAAGCTGCAACAGCACGACCGCGCGCGTATTCACCCCGTCGCCGTAAGCAGCTCGGATGGCACCACGACATTTCACCAGGGCGCCAGAGACGACGTTTCCTCCCTATATCCTCGCAATTCGACTGGTCATCGCTACTTCCGTGCAGACCTCGACATGAAGGCTACGACGGAGGTTGAGACGGCCTCGCTCGACACGTTCTGCGCCGAGCAGAACATAGCAAGCGTTCAGCTCATGAAGATCGATGTGCAGGGCGGCGAGCTTGAAGTGCTGTTGGGAGGACAGAACCGGCTTGCCGCAAACACCTTCGACGTCATCGTTGCGGAAGGATTTCTGGTCCCGCATTACGAGTCGGCGCCGCTGCTTGACGAAGTCTATTCTTTTGTCAGCGGCTACGGCTACACGGCTTACGATCTTTTCAAGGGCCCAACCGCCACCAACGGTCAGCTTCGCTTTTGCGACATGATCTATGTGAGCGCGCCCTTCCGCGAGCGTGTTCTTAACGCCGTGCCGTCGGAACTCTGAGAGTCGCCATATCTGCCGGTGGGCGACGCGCTCCCCGTCGCTGAAACCTGCCTCAAGAAATCGGCGAGCTTGGTCGCCTGAACGTCCCAATTGTAGCACCGATCCGCGAAAGCCCGCGCATTTGCTCCAAGCGTTGCCGCAAGAGTTGGCCGAGAAAGAACAGTTTCGACATGAGCGGCGATCTCCGCCGCCGACCCCTCCTTGAGCAGCATCGCGTCCTTGCCATGCCGCAAGCGGGCTCCCACATTGGTCGCAGGAAGAACGATCGGCTTCCCGGCGGCCATGAATTCCGGCACCTTGGAGGGCAGCCGGTAATCGTTGAACGGCCCCGGTGCACCGGGCTGAACCAATACGTCCGCGCACTTCATCAGGTCGATCAGAAAGCTGCGATCAACGACGCCGAGCGACACGACGCCGGCCTGCGACGCGAGCCTCTGCGCCATGCTTCGATCCGGCGGACCGTCACGCCCCGTACGAACCAGCGTCAGGTCTGGCGAACGGGTTCGCAAGATCGTGAGGGCCTCGTACAGCTGCTTAACTTCCTCCACATTGGCAAAGTGGAGATTGCCTGGATACAGCAGCATCGGTGCGCCATCCGGTACACCCATAGCGCGCCGTATCGTTCTCTCGCGGGGCGGCTTCAAGGCCGAACCAAATCGGCCGAGTTCTACGCCCGGTTCCAAAACGAGCCTTTGAGGACCCGTTGGGACGATCTCCAAGATTCGTTCTTCAATGACTGTCAACCCAGCGGCGCCCTTCAGGAAGGCCTCCAAGTGGTGCGGATCAGTGAGGAATTTCGGGAACGCCGATCCGCGTCGCCACAACCGACGGCGCTTCTGGCTCAAATACACTTCTGTCAGGTGTTGCTCGTTGTCCTCCATGTGAACGACGTAGCGAAGCCCAAATCGCTCGATGAGCGGAGCAACGGCGCGCCGCGCGATCTCGCGTGGGGTCCAGCAAACAAGGACGGTCTCGTCCGGTCTGACTTGCCCATTAAGACCAAGAACGGCTTCCGGAGCGCGCTGCAAGTCCCCTATTTCGAAGAACTCAAAATCGGGAGGGCCATCGCAATAGGCCTCAGTTACCGGGCCGACCGCGCAAACCGAGACCTCGTGGCCCCTTGCTACAAGGGCATTGGCAAATCCCGAGATGTGCCTGGCGCTGTTGCAATCGAATCCTCCATAGGAGACGAAGACGACCTTGGCCGGCGCTGGTGGCCTGAGACCCGGATCTCGCTGCGAGCTCGTCACTGTTGAGGACTTCGCCAATTCCCTACTTCGTCGACGACCTGCCGCCCGAGGACAGGCGCAGACCGGCGGGCTGGGAGCAAATACCAATTGTCAACCGTTGCACAGCCATGCCGAAACCGCCGGACTACTCCACCATAGCGCTTCCACACGGCCATTCCCATGGATAGAATCGGGACGCAATAACGGGTAAGCCAGACCTCTCGCCAAGGGCGATCCATCTCCACTCCCTTCGCCTCACTTCCCGGGAAGACCGACGCGCTGTCAACGTGTCGACGGCATACACAGAAGAACGATGGCAAACCACGATCACGACAGGCCTCAGATAGCTATCGTCACTTGCATCAAGAACGAAGGCGAGGACCTTGTCGAGTGGCTATGCTTCCATCGACACATCGGTGTTTCGCGGTTCGTGATCTACGACAACCTCTCCACCGACGCAACTCAGCGGATCCTCGCAGCCGTTCCATTTCGCGACGAGATCACGGTGCGCCGGATCGCCAGAAGCTCACCCCAAAAGGCCGCATTCGCGGACGCACTGCGACGCTTCCGAAACACGCTCGATTGGACGGCATTCATTGACGCCGACGAGTTCGTCGTTCCACTAGGGGACCTGTCGCTTTCGCAGAAGCTTGCTGAACTCACAGCGGCCGGGGTCGACGGGCTTGGCATCCATTGGCGCATATTCGGTTCCGCCGGCAACGACACTCGGCCGGCAGGACTCGTGACCGAGTGCTTCACCCGCCGCTCCGAAGACAGTTTTCACCCCAACCAACACGTGAAGTCGTTCGTTCGCCTATCGAGAGTCAGATCGATGGTGACCCAACACTACTTCAAGACTGTCGGCCCATATCGCATGGACGACGGCTGCGCACCCCCACAGGACTTCAATGGCCTCGCCACGAAAGCCAGCTTCAACCAGGGTTTTGCGATTCACCACTACATTACGAAATCGCACGCCCAATGCCTGGCCAAAATCGCCCGCGGCCGACCGAAACCGGATTGGTCGGCCAAGAAGTACCGTTCGCCGGACTACTGGGACATCTACAATCGCAACGAGGTCGAGGACCTCCGGGCAGCGCGTGTCATCGCGCCGATTCGCGAGCAGGTCATGGCGTTGCGCGAGAAGATCGGGCGAGACTGATGCGTCACGTGCCGATCTACCGACCGGCTGCACCGATTCAGATCAAACCAAATTCCGGATCGGCTTCCGTGCGATCCTCTCCAAGACCAGAGCCACCAACACGGCGCCGAGGGCCCAACCAACAAGGTAGGCCAAATCGAACATGTGGCTTTCGTAGCCGTGATAATAGCCTTCTCGAAAAAGCACGATGCCGTGCAGGACCGGGTTCCAGTAGAGGACATCTCTAAAGGCAGGTGGCAGAGCGTCCGGCAAAAAGAACAAGCCGGAGCAGAAATACAGCAGCAACATGGGCGCCTTCATGATGCTGCCGACGGAAGGAACGAACTCCGATATGATCCCCAACGAAAGGCCGACGCCAAAACCGATCGCGAACAGAAGCGTGACCGCGGCAAGCATCTTGACGATGCTTCGGGGCGCATCGCCTACGCCCAGGATAAACGCGGCGCTGAAGATGATGATCATCACCGCGACCCACGTCGCCAGTTCCAGGAGCGCTCGGCCGAGAAAGACATCGAGAAGTCGGACAACCGGGTAAGCGAGCAGAGATTCGTTAGAGGCATACCCACCCTGGGTCCTGCCCATCACGTTTCGAAAGCCCAGGAAGACGGCAAAACCAGTCGCAAGAAACATGAACAGGCTGTCACCGACGGGGGCTATGTTGAGGCGATACGAGAACGCCGCGTAGAAGATCGAAACATGAAGGATCGGCTCAACCAGCGCCCAGGCGTAGCCGGCCCTTTGCCGGCCAAAGCGCGTCCGCGCCTCGCGCAGGATGAGCGCGAGCAGCACCCGCCATTGAGATACGGCAGCCTGTCGAAGCTCACTCGCCATCTTCGCAGATCGCACCGCCATAATGCTGAGCCCGATTGGGCTCGTTGCGACAGGCTTGTACAGCGATCATCGACGGCGGCAAAGTCCGAACCCTCGCGCGACTATGGCAATCATCATTTTGTCGGCAAATTAAGGGAACTCGGACCTAGATCGCGTCTGAGTTGTTTTCCGGAACGCCGATACAGCCCAGCGTTCTAACTGTGTTTCCTCGGCAACACTCTCGGCGAACCTAGCGAGCAGAGCGCCGGAAATCGCCTGAAACGATGGAATCCAAATATGAATGCGACAATCGAGCTTTGTTCTTCATCTCCAGTTAGGGCAAAGAGGTGGATGACCGATCCGCGAGAACCGTGGATTGCGGAGTAGTAGTGGCCGTGGACGCAACACAGAAGCCCAGTCAGCCAGGTACACCCGCTGTTGCGCCGTCGAAGCCGAAGCTTGTGACGGTGGCGAGTGCTGCACCGGCACAGGCCGAGCCGGCAACTCCCGCGCCTCCCCCAACTGTTACGGAAGAGAAGAACAAGGTCGTCCATATCGTCGAGCGATTGCGCGACGAGGTTGTTCAAACACAAAGGCTGAAGAAACAGCCCTGGCTTCTCATATCGGTGCTTGCATGCATTGTGCTGCCGACGCTTCTGGCCTGCGTCTATTATTTCGCTATTGCCGCCGACCGGTACGTATCTGAGGCCGGGTTCGCGGTTCGTAACAGCGAGCGCCAGGCCGCTGATGCTCTCGGCGTCATTGTTGGCCTTCCCAGTTCGCAGGTCGTGTCCGATTCCTACATCGTTGCCGATTACGTTGGCAGCCTTGAGATGGTGAGCGCGCTTGAGGAGCGCCTTCCGTTGCGAGACATGTACCGCCACGAGAATGCCGACGTCTTCTCGCGGCTGGGCGCCAAGGTGACGCAAGAAGACTTTGTCAAATACTGGCAGAGCCGCATCGACGTCTATTTCGATTCAACCAAGCAGACCATCTCCGTTGAGGTCCAGGCGTTCGAGGCTGAGCACGCTCAGCGCATCGCCGCTGAGATCGTCGACATCACCAGCATCCTGGTGAACGAGCTTTCAGCCCGGGCCCGCCGCGATGCCGTGCAATTTTCCGGCAAGGAATTGGCACGAACAGAGCTTCGCGTGCGCGCCGCGCGCGACGCGGTCCTGAAGTTCCGTTTGGCTAACAACGAGCTCGACCCGACCCTGACGGCGGAGACGACACAAGTCGTCACGACCGAGCTGGAGGGCGAGCGCTCGCGCCTTGCCTCACAGCTGGCGTCGCTGCAAGGCTACTTGGCCGAAACCGCGCCATCGGTTCAGATGCTGAAAGCGCGGATCGCGGCGCTCGACGGTGAGATCGCCCGTATAAAACGACAGGTCTCTGAACCGACGGGAACGGGCGGCACCGACAGCCTGGGCAAGGGACCTCTGGCCAGCACGATCGGCGAGTATCAAGAGCTGCTGCTGGAACAGGAGTTTGCCGAGAAGGCCTATACCGCCGCGCTCGCCTCGCTTGACCGTGCTCGGGCCGAAGCCGCCCGGACGCAGGCCTACCTCGCCGTTTACGCCAATCCGATGGTCGCGGAGGATTACACGTACCCGCAGCGTTGGACCAATGTGTTCATCGTGCTCGTGATTGCGTCGGTGCTTTGGGCCATCGGCGCGCTAGGCTTCATGACCGTCCGCGATCATGTAGCGTGATCACCGCTGCCCGGTGAACATCGGCGCGCGACCCAGGCCGACGGGTGTCGTACCCCCTGAAGGAGCCACGACGTGATTGAATTTCACGGAGTCTCCAAGATCTACCGGACCGCCAAGGCGAAGAAGGTCATTCTCGACGACTTCAGCGGCGAGTTTCCGTTTGGTCGTAATATCGGTCTTCTCGGCGTAAACGGGGCCGGCAAGTCGACGCTTTTAAGGTTGATCGCCGGCACGGAAGAACCGGATCGCGGACGCATCAAGCGACGCGGCTTCATCTCGTTTCCCGTCAACTTTGCAGCTTTCAAAGGCAATCTTTCGGGTCGGGAGAACTGCCGATTTGTCGCCCGCATCTACGGCATCGACGTCCGTAGCGTGGAGCGGTTCGTCGAAGAGTTTGCTGAGATCGGCCGCTACTTCGACATGCCCATCGCCACATATTCGTCGGGCATGCGCTCACGTATATCGTTCGGCTTAAGCATGGCGATCGATTTCGATTGCTACCTCGTTGACGAAGCGTTGTCGGTTGGCGACGGCGTGTTCCGCGCCCGCGCCGAGGCGCTGTTTGAAGCCAAGGCCGCGCGCGCCAACCTGATCATCGTGTCGCACAATCCAGCCACCGTGAAGAAGTATTGCGACATGGGCGCAGTGATCTCCAACGGGAAGCTGGTGATCTTCGACAAACTAGATGACGCGGTCGCCCACTACCAAACCATCACCAATAACCTCGGAAATTTCGAGTAGGTCCGGCAGGGCGGTCCGGTCAATGGACACGGGCCGAACCAGTAAGGCGCTCCACGGCTTCAGAGACGTCGCCCGCAACATCGCGCCGAGCGTACTCGCCATGCTCCTCCGCGGCAGCATAGGCATGGCGCTCCATCTCCTCATCCTGGAGCGCCGACGAGATCGTATCACGCAGCCGATCGGCCCCGACGGTGAGGTAAGGTAGTGTCCGCGCGACGCCTCGCCCTACCAGCGCCTCGGCGATCAATACCTTCTCGATATCGAAAGGCAGGATGATCTGTGGCACACCGGCAAGCAGCGCCGCCGCTGCTGTGCCATGCCCGCCGTAGTGAACAATCAGGCGGCTGCGTACAAGCTGTTCTGCAATTGGTGCAGGTGCATGCAGGACCTCTACGCCGTTGGCACGAAGACCGGATGCGACCTGCGGATCGAGATCCGGCAGATACGCGACGACCCGAACGTCCACGCCCTGAAGGCCGACGGCGATCTCCGCCAGGCGCGCGGTGCCAGCCGGCTCTCGGAGATAGCAGAAGACCTCGGCGGCGTGACGCGAACGACGCAGCACGGGCGTGCTGAGCAGCGGACCAAGGGGCGGGTCGGCGCGAAATGCCCGATATGGATCAAGCAGCGGCAGCGAGCACACGCATTGCAGGTCACCGGTCAGCGCTTGCGGCAGTGCCGTCAGCGGCCGCCCTCCGAGCTCGACCAGGACCTCGTTCACCGTTTCCAAAATAGTGGCTTCGTCATAAACCGCCGGCGCGGAATCGCTCAGCAATGGAAAGCGGCGCATCGCCGCCGGCGGCACGGTGAACCCGACGCCCGTCGCTACACATGGAACGAGGCCGCGCGCCGCCAGGACCGCACCCGGCGCGTAGTCCGCGACGACAACATCCGACCTGTGCTCGTCGAAGAGACGTCTCCAGCGCTCAATCTGGTGACGGGTCCAGTCCGCAGACTGAAGGCCGATCTGCGCCAGCATGTCAGCCATAGAGGCAGAGGACATGGTCACCGCGCTAAGCGCAGGGCGCCCCTCGCCCCATTGCGGCGCCGGACATACGGGCACGCTTTCCGTCGCGAGATTTTTCGGAGTGCGGTCCCTGGGCAGCGCCAGGACTGATCGCCAGCCGCGTGCGTTTAGCTTGCCGGCGATCTGGAGCAGCGATTGCGCGTGGCCACGACCATGGCCCGCCTCCCAGCAGAGAAGCGCGGTTCTCGGCATCGCGCTACGCCTGAAACGGATTACTGATAGGGTGGGATAGCCGTGCCTTGGTCAGACTCAGGCGGGTCGTCTGTCAGACGGCGATCAGCGACCTCACAACTAGCCGTGTTGGCCCGGAACTCCGGTTCCAGATTGAACTGGCTCTCCACGAAGGGGAAATATGCCGACATCTGCAGCCGCCGGTCCAGGCCTTCGGGTGTCTCAATGCCGCCGGTGAAAGGCGCAAGGTAAAGTCGACAACCGCTCTGAAGATCGATGCAGAAATTGTTGGCGTCGCATCCCTCGCCGCTTCCCTCAAGAAAGACCACGCGGGACCCTGCGCCATGGGCGTGGACGTCCAGCGTCGTGCCGCGAATGCCGATCGTCATGGTCGGCGTCCGGATCGAATAAGCTTCGTTGGGGCTGTTGCCGCTAATGAAGCGGAACACGCCTTTCACGGCATCGACCGTCACCTGGCGTGCGGTGTTGTCCGGATTGAACACAAACGTGTCGACCACCAGCCTCGAATTTGGGCCGACCACGATCTTTGTGTCGTCGATGAAGCGAATCTGCGCCAGCCCGTTCGGGTCAGTGACGATCTCATCACCCATGAAGACCGGGCCGGAGCTTTCCAGCACGCGCGCCCCGCCGGGGCCGGACGCATTCGTCAACCGATCGACGCTCACCGCGCTGCCGCTCGGGTCGAGGCCAAAGGCGTGTCCCGTCAGGCATGTGCTGGCGAGCAACGAAAGGACATAGCTGCGAAACGACGGCATTCCCATGCACTAGATCCTTTATCCGGCCATGGCCGCCGCATGGCTGTTCGGAATCGCTGTTCTTCCTATGATAAAACCATCGATAAGGCTACGGAGCAAGCAGGAGAGCCACTCCTTGAAGTTGAACTTCAAGAACTTAACGTAAATGGTGGGCCCTAAATCCACAGCGCAGGTCCTGGCGCGCGCTAAGGCGTCTGTGCTGAGAGGCAGCGGCCGTGTCGGCGCAAGGCGCGACAACCGCCTTCTGTGCACCCGGCCGGATCGCACCTCCGCGCCCCGAACCGCCATCGTGGTGCTGACGCATCTTCGTGATCCCGAGCAAAAACAGGCTTTCGCACGCTTGGTTCGTGAAGCGGACAAGTACGGCACTGTGGTTCAGGTGCAGCACGCTTCAGGTGCAGGAACCAGACCGGCGCCGGCCGGGTGCCTTATGATCACCGATTGGGAACTTGCGCAGGCCGCACCCTATCGCTTCGCGCAGATGCAGAAAGCCGGCCTCGCCGTCGCTCGCGGCTTTGTCGACATGCTCATGGTCGCGGCGGTGCGCCGACTGCCCGGCTTCGATAGATATTGGTTCATCGAGTACGACGTCGACTTCTCCGCGCCGTGGAGCCAGTTCTTCTCGCGTTTCGACAGATGCAACGCCGACCTGCTCTGCGCAGCACTTCATCCCCGTCATTTATCTGAGCATTGGGTTCACTGGTCTTGGTTCGGTGGTCCGGCTGATGCGCGCGCAAGCGGGATCGTGCGTTCCTTCCTTCCGGTCGCACGCATCACACGGCGGCTCGTGGAGATTTACGCGGTCAGATCTGGCCGTTGGTCGGGGCACAATGAGGCAGTGCTGCCGTCCGTCGCGCTGCACGCTGGCCTCTCGGTGCAGGACATGGGCGGTGATGGTCCCATGGTGCTTCCTGCACGGCGTGGACGACTCTACAAGTTCCGAGCCCAAAAAGACGCGGGACACGCAACCTTTCGAGCCTACCCTCACGTGAGCAGAAAGTACTTTCCTTTCAGCGGCCAACGCCTACCGCGGGAGTATCTATGGCACCCGGTGAAGACAGCCGCGTTTAGGGCTGCTAAGCGTCGCCAAACCACCGCAAGACCAGCCCGCCCCACATCTCCAGTGTGGAGCGATCCGGCTCCAAAGCCCCCGCCCCTCTAGGAGCGGGCCCAATTCCGGCAGCGCCCTCGCTCGTCTGAGCACGCAACTTCGGTGGCCTGATCCGGTACGCGTGTGTCGTGCCTAAAAGCAAACGTCCGGCCGATAGCGCTGATCCCAAAAAATGTAGTTCCTTGATCGGCGACATTGCCAGCTCAGTGCTGGCCCTGAGATACTTGTAAAGCCATGTCGTGCCCGAACGCGCGGCGCCGACCCCGACGATAAAGGTCTTGCCGATATGCTTCGGGTCTGTTCCCTAGCCCATCATGAGCGAGACTATAGGCCGGTAACTTCGTGCCGTCGCCCAGACGCAATTGTTAATTTTGCGGTGACGTCCAACGTGTCGAAGGCAAGACACATTGTGAACGCGCCCGCTTGATGCCCGGTCCGCCTCGCTGTAAGCGGACCTGCCTCCGTGACCAACCAGATCGATGCACCCGGAACACCCCTCGAGACATTCCGAAGACGCTGAGTCGGAGGGCACTGCCCGCGCCGCGCGCAAGCCGGAAGGCGCCGAGCCAACGTTCTGCCTTTTGGCAGCAGCACCGCGTTCCGGGACAGCAATGCTCGGCGACGCCGTGTCACGCGGCTTTGGGGCCACCTGGCCTCACGAGATTTTTCACAGGCGTCACGCGGGCCCCGAGATCGATTTCCGGTCATCCGACGACATCGAGAAGCGATATAACTTCTTCAATTTCCGATACGAGCTTTTCAGAACAAAGCCGGAGCTCTCGTTCCCTTCAAGACAGAATCAGTCGGCCATATTCGATTCCTTTCTTGAGTACATGGCATCATCCGCCCAATCCGATCGGCATCTGCTCGATGTAAAATACTCCTCCTGGCACCATCTCAATTGGTACTGGACCAGGCCACTGCAACGGCCGTTCCTGCTTCAGCACGTGATGAAGCGGCGCCTGCCGATCGTGCATCTCAAGCGCGACAACCTCTTTGCTCTTTATTGCTCGCACCGGCTTGCCGAAGAGACAAACCTCTGGCGAACAACAGGCAAGGGCATCGAGCAGAGCCGGCAGCCGCTGACTATCGACGTCGCCCACTGCCGACAGCGGCTGGAGGAATCGCGCGCAACCACCCAGCTCTTTGACGAATGGCTCGGCAACTATCCGCGCTATGAAATGAAGTACGAGGAGCTTCTCGCCGGCGACAAATTCTCCGAAACGGTCGTGCAGGCCTTCACGCAGATCTATGGCTCGCCACCGCCGGCGGCGCTTGCAACGGTGTACGTGAAAGTCACGCCGCCACTCCGCGAGATCGTCGTCAACAGAGATGAGGTGCTCGCGGAACTGCGCGGAACCGACTTCATGGAGATGGCTGAAAAAGCACTCAGCTAGCTCGATCAATCGTCGAAGAACGCAGCGTAGCTGGGCTCTGCCGCGATCAATGAGGGCTGCAACTCATCATAGTTGGCGATCGCTTCCCGTAACGTGTCCAAGCCCGTCTTCTCAGACCAGATTGTTGGTTGCGCGTCAGTAGAAAGACCCAGGAACCGCTGAGCGCGGACGGCTTCGCTTTGCGGATCTAAAGCCAAATCCTCGTAGATCATGTCCAGCACGCGATAGTTCTTAAACAGCGGCGCATATTCTGCCTGTCGAGCTTCCTGCGCGGCAAAGTCTCGCATGCAATCACTGACGCTCAGCGTAACTCGCGGTAGTGGGGTTCCTGGGATCGTGCCTTTTCTACGCCACCACTCACCCGTCACCTGAGCCCGTCTTTCAGAGACGAGCCGCCGCAGCAAGTTCCTCCGTCTCAGACGAAGGATGTGCAGATTAGCAGCGCTTTTGAGATACGAGCACAGATCCGGGGTGTGGTCGATGTGGGAGTAAAGCAGCTTGCTGCCGATGGCTGTGTAGCCTCGCTGCGCGGCCTGTTCAGTGGCGGCCGCGTAGAACCCGGCAATATCCGAAACACGGAGGTCGGCGAGCGTTTCTTGCTCGTCCATCCATTGCATTCTTTCAGGGAACACACCGCGACGCAGAAAATCGGGATTAAAGGGCTCGCCGAAAAAAAGGGCGCTACAATGCGAACCGACTACCTCTCCAAGGAGGTTCGATCCGCTTCGTTCCGGCGAGACGATAAGGAAGTGAGTGATCTCGCTTTGCATCAGGATGTTGCCAGCTCCGCATCTTTCAGAGTGCTCTCCACTTCCACCCAGTTAAAGGTCGACTCAAACTCGAACACCCGCCCGAAGAACGCCTCCAATTGTTCGGTGGTCAGCTCCATAAAGGGCACGTGGTGCGAAACACCCGGCACGACGAGCCGCTCGACGGCAAGAGTTTGCGTCAGCTGCTCCGTGCTCTGCCGATCGTGCTCGCAGCCGGCGCTATAGACGCAGGTCAGCTTCGTCGACACGTCGCCAAAGCATAGACACAACGGATCAAACGCCGGCATCGGCACGGCATGAGCGATTCGCGCCGGATGGCTGTGGAACCGTCCGCCGACGGAAATCGCCTGCTCCGCCTTCATGAGGATGCCGGCGCGAAGCGCCGCGAAGGCACCGCCGCTGGTCCCGTAGCAAAGCGTTGCCTTGTGGCCGCGCAGCGCCGGGCGCGACGTCAGCCAATCCACAAGCTCCAGCAGGCTTCCTGCCACCGGCGGCACGCCGTTCTGGAAATGAACACGGTTGGAATCCATCAAGAGAACCAAATCGAACAGCTGGCTCGGTAGGCATTGCAACATGCGGTGGAGCGGCATCATCAAACGATTCACGTGGCCGCAGAAGGCAATAACGAGCCGCTTCTCCGCGCGCTGATATGCCGGATCGCTATAGAGGTCGATATGCTCCGACAATTCTGTCCGCAGATAGCCTTGAGGCTCGCCCTTCAAATACGGATCGGTTCCCTCAAGCCACTTCTGTGTAGGTGCCGGCAGCGTGCTCACGATCCCCTTCAAGGCCATGACCTCAAGGGGCGTCAGCAGGTTCTCTGCGTCGCGGTGCAGGCGCCACACGGCTTTGTCTCGGCCGCGCCGGTTCAGCTCTTGCAAGAGCTCTTCGATCATCGAGCCACCGACTTCGCCATCAGATGTTCTGAAAGTGTGTTGATCGACGGATAGAGGATCAGGTCCGCCGGCTCGACCTCGATACCGATCATATCGTCAATCTGCAGGCAGAACTCCATCGCCGAAAGGCTGTCGAACTCCAACTCGACAAACGTCACGTCGCGTTCCGCGCCTTCAAGGATGTCGGCAAAGCGCTGATCGTAGAGGATGCCGACCGTCTGTTGGATTGCATCCAGGACATGCTGCCGGGCGCCCTCGCGGGTCAATGGGTCTCTAAAAGGAGTGCCTTGGGACATGTGAAGACATAGTTGTCGGAACGCACTTCGTACTCAAGAATCCGAAACCGCTTTGGTGTTCGCATAAGCGCCCCGGTAACAATCCGCCAAGCTTCAAGTGAAAGCTGCTTGCCAAGACATGTTCGCGAGCCAAATCCAAAGATGCCCGCTTTCGGTGCATCGCCATAAGTGAGAGCCTGCAGATAGAAGCGCAGCCGCTCGCCGGCCGATGGAAGAACACCGGCAAACTCAAACGATTCCGCCACGCGTCTCTCAATGAACGGAACACCCGTTTGAGGCGGAAAGTCGGGAAAAGGAACATCGCAGAGCTTTGCGGCTTGATGCTGTCGGAGCACCGAATACACGCTCTCGCCAAGAGTACCGATCAGAGTTTCGTAACCGGCGAGAAAGAGAGTCAGCCGCACCCCTTCTTCGTTCTCCGAAATTTTGTCCACCGAACCTCTGAGCTCAGAGCGAATAGCACCCAACTTGCTCTCAAGTTGAAGCCGCTTCTTTGGGCCCAGCATCCGATCGAAGAAGGCAGAAGAAGCTGCGAAGTCACCGGAGTGCATAAAGGGAGATTCGGCCATGGAGCGAAAAGCATGGAGCACAAGCGGCGATATGACATCGCCCATCAGCTCTACCTTCCTTCCACGGTCCAATACAGAGATCGCCGTATCAACAAAGTCCTGCATTTCCTCGATTACCATGGCCCGTCGCGAACTGAGATGTCCCGCGATACGCCGTCTCGACTGCTGGTGTTCCGCTCCCTCAAGGCAGAACGGAAGGTGGCGGCTGGCAAACTGGATATTCGGGAACTGCAGGCCCCTTTTCTGCGTGAGCTGTTCGTAGGGGCCGGCATAGTCTGCGGGTCCGAGGCTCGGCTCCTGTAGCAACTGTTCGATGTG
Source organism: Afifellaceae bacterium (assembly GCA_028284625.1). GTDB lineage: Bacteria > Pseudomonadota > Alphaproteobacteria > Rhizobiales > Afifellaceae > DASWJZ01. The sequence continues at coordinate 41,097 of JANQRH010000017.1, forward strand.
TCGCGGATTCGCGACGATCCAGCATCCCATCGCCGCATCGAAAAACGGCGCTGATGACGACCGTTCTTCAAAGAAGGCATGCCGCGCCTCGTCGCGATGCAACGTCAGAAGATTCATACCGAGGGCGCGTCCCTATCGGTGTAAGAAGAATGCTCCATGTTCATGTCCGGACCAACAGCATCATCCGTCGACTCAGCGCCGGTCGACCCCGACATCGCCTATGCGGGATGGCGTCGCGTGGCCCTTTGCCTCGGGCCGTGAGGCGAGATTAAAGGTCAGTATCAGTTGCGACCCGGACTCGACGCGAAGCACGGCACGCTGGTGTTGCTGGTCAACTGTTGTTGCGAGAAGCCGCGCGCGCTTGGGTTCAACGGAGATGTCAAGCGCCGGGAAGTAGATCTCTCCGCCTTCAAAGTCCGTGTTCAGTTGGATGGCGCCCGCGAACTCAAAAAGCACCGGACCGTCCGCCGCGCCGCGACCGAGCGCCGCAACAGGCGGCGTAACGCATCGCCCCTCTGGCACTTCGATGACCCTTAACTGAGTCGGGTAGATCGGGAACTCCACTTCGAAGAAGTGTTTTGTCAGCGCAATCGCCCGCTCCATCGCGGCCGCGACAATCTCATCGACAGAAGGTTCGATTGCAGCGAGTTCGCTGAGCCGGAAAAAGCGATTGGCCGCTGTATAGATACCATTCGATGTGCGCCGCTTCAGCTTGTGAAAAGCGCGTTCCAAAGCTGCGCAGTGGCTGCCGCTTAAGAGATCGTCTGCGACGAAGAAGTCGCACGCTTCCGCGTCCTCGCTCGATTGCACGACGAACGTGCCGGACGCATCGATAAGGCGCCCGTCCCCGCTGATGCGCGAACCGGTCGGCTCTTCGGCTGGGGTAAACCCGCGATCCGGACCATTGGTAGATGGCTCGGGGTGAGCACGGCGACGGCCCTCCACCCCAAGGAGTTCCGGCGCGAATGCATCGCCCAGATCGGCGGTGGGCCGTCCGGTCGCCGCTGCCGGAAACAGCAATGGCCCAGGCTCCTCGTCAGCCGGTTCATCGCTCATCTGCGTCTGCGAGGCCCGATCCAACACGGATCGCGGGATCAATCGCAGCCGGCGTCCCGATGTCGCCTGGTCGTTGGCAGAAAGCGCCTTCGCAAGTAGTCCCTGCAGCCGCTCCGATCCCTCCTGGATCCACCGCGCAGCGAGCCGGGCGCGCCCGGTATCGGTGAGCGGTGGCGGCGGACTCCAATCCGGAACACGGGCCAAGGCAACGGGCACGCTGAATACGCGCTTGCCGGCGGCGCTGAGGCGATTCAGAAACTCCCACTCGATGACGGGCTCCAGACCCGGTTCCTCGGCAAAGCCACCGGCCTCGACAAAGACATCCCTGCGCACGAGAAAAAGCCTGGCGCCGTAAACGTTCTCGTCGGCGGAAAACGCTGCCGGTCCGGCAAAGCATGGGACAACGCCGCCTCCGCCCGCAATCTCCGCCGTTGAGAAGCCGCAGACAATCGCATCGGCGTTTGTGTTTTCCATCGCCGAACGCATCGCGCGCAACGCCCCCTCATCCGGAACGACCGAAGCATGGCAGAAGAGCAGGCAATCGCGTGATGCCGTCTCGACCACATCGTTCAGTGCGGCTCCGCCGACCATTCCCGCCGACGCCACAGGCGAGGATCGCAGGTCCAGCCGCGTCCTTGCCGCTTCGCTCGATACGCCGGCGGTCGCGATGATCTCAACGCCGTCGCTCGCCCACGCCCACAACAGTTTCGCAAGCGGCCCTTGGAGATCCAGCGGCTCGGTGCCGTGCACGATCATCGTGGCCTCTGTCGAGGGTAGCGTCGTGCTACCTCGGGACGACCGCGCGTCGGCGACAAGCCGCCCGTGCAAGGCGATCTGGTCAATATCCGCATGGGTCGGATCGAAACGAAGCCGCGCCGGCGCAATTCCCTCGCTGAGCGCTTGAATCATCCTCTCGGCGAGCGCCTTGGCGCCGCCGCCAACCAGCGCGCGCTCTCGATCCTCCTCGTGGATCAGCTCCGATATGCCCCCGACGTCTGAGGCGATGAACGGAACGCCGTTTTCCAGGCACTCGTAGACGGTATAGGGCGAGTTATCGACGCGCGACGGTAAGACGGCGAGGCAGTTCTGCGTGCGCAGCAGGTCGACCGCCTCGTGGCTCGCGAGATTCGCGATGTGCCGGGTCGCGCACGTCCAGTTCTCGGTGCGCGCCGCAAGCTGCTCTGCGACTGCGCCATCCGAACGCCCCAGGAAGATGACCTCGAAATCTTCAAGGCCACTCGCCAGCACATGATCGATGGCGTCCGCGAACACATCGATCCCTTTGCGAAACTCCACGCGCCCAAAAAAGACCACGCGAGCAACCTTGCGCTTCTCCGCCGATACACGACCGAACCGCCGGCTCTCGCCGGTCAGACAATTGGGCACGACGATGTGCGGCGTGTCGCTTGGAAGATGCTTCTTCAGCCAATCCACCATATATGCGCTCGGCGAGACAATCACATCGGCAAGCGCCGACGAGATGCTCTCAAGCTGCGTGTACATCGCCTCGTCCGGGCTCCACGGCAGGAAGTTGCCTCTGCGGTGCCAAGCGGTCGCTCCATGGGCCGTGACGACGATCTTCGTATCCTGAAAAGCGAGGCCCGCGGCCCGTAGCAGTAGAACACCTGCTGCATCCCCGCACGCTTCGTGGAAGTGAATCACGTCCCAGTCGCCGTCCTTCAACGCATCGGCAATCGACAGAGCGTGCTCATAAGGATGGGCGTGTCCGTTAAGGCCGGTGTATCTCGGCAAGAAATGCGTCGCCACGCCGCGCGCGCGCCAATGGTCGACGAGTTGCTTCGGCAACGACGCACCGGCGGAGAACGGACAATACAACAGATGGACTTCGTGGCCGGCCGCAGAAAGGCGGTCGGCCAGTGCCGCCATCGCGGTCCCGATTCCGCCCGTGCGGATTGTCGCCGGCAGCTCCATTGTGACGAGGGCGATCCGCCCGGGCGGCGCCGTCAGCCACTGTCGATCGAGATAAGCCGGCGCCCGTTCGTCCACCTGCTCGGCGGCCGGCGATATGCGCTCAGCCGGTCCGTGGGCCTCCACCTGCCGGTCCCCCGTTTGCCACCGGGTCTCGCGGCATTTCTCCAGCGCAACTGCGGTCTCAAGCTCAGCATCTGTCGGGCGGATCAAATACCCCGCATCAAAAAGCGCGTCGCGACTATATGGCTTCAAACCTTCCGTCGGCAGGCAGAAGTCGTGCTCCGCAAGCCATGACTGAAGCTCGTCGCCATCAACCTGATCATCACTGAGCTCACGCTTGTCCGCCGCCATATCAACAATGCAATCACGCCAGGCGTAGTGATGAAGAACGCCTCGGATCGGCAGATGGGCCGAGGCCTGCCCCGAATGCGGAAGATGATTGCCGCCCGAAAGGCGAAAGCTCTCACCGACATAAGCTAGCGGGTACGTGGTCTTCGGGATCGGCGCTTCGACTTGCATCCGCTCCGCCAGGCCGAAATCGTAATGGTCATACAGTTCGCTCGGCGATCCCTCGTCAGAGAGCGACGCGAGCTTGCCCTCTGCGTGCGCCCGCTGCAGCAAAGTCGCCGGCAGCTCAGAAATGCCAAACGCGCGCAGCGAAGCCACGGTCTCGTCAAGCGAATCGAACGGCAGTTCAAGAAACGCGTCAGCTTTGGCAAAGATGAGCCATTCGCCCTGGAAGCGCTTGGCGTAGCGCTCCTGGTCTAAGAACGCGTACGCATCGTCGTGCGGCGCCTGCGCGACACCGGCAATGACGACGTCGTCGGCGCGCAAGGGTTCTAGATCGGCATCGCTCCACGTGCCCCGCAGGAAGACGTGGAACGCGCTGATTCCGAGCTTTCGGTAATGCGCCAAAAAATGCGGCAGGATGTCGGAATCGTCCTGACCGACAAACGAGATAAGCTTGTACATTGCCCCAAAGCCGTTACCCGTTCACCATTGCGTCCCGGCGACCGCAAGATCAAGCGTCGACAGCCCTTTAAGGATAATTGCCGCGACATGTCCTGCGGCGTCGGCGCCCTCAAGGCCAACCAAAAAGGACACGTGCGTGTTCTTCGACCGGCCGCCACTTAAGCGGTGTGCTTTCGGAGAACGGCCAATTGGTGTTGTAGTCTCTGGCAACACCGTGTTTGGCCTTTGTGTCCTCCACAAAGGCGAGAAAACGGTGCCGCTCCGGCGCCAGCTTGGCGAGTGTGCGCTCGCGGATGTACTCCCGGGGAATTCGTCGGTCCCGCAACGCCTCTACGGCCTCTCGGATCGTCCGTGGATCCGAGTCGACGACCAGGCAATAGTCCGGATCGAAGAAGACCTCACGGCCACCAAGACTCGGTGTGCTGACGATCGGCAAGCCGGCAAGCATATATTCCACGCTCGAATACATCGCTCCCTCGACAGCTGAAAGGCAGAGCCCCACGGCCGAGCGCGCAAGCGTCTCAACGATAAACTCTCTGTCCAGGTGAGCCGGCAGTCCATCCTCCAACTCGTTTATGATCGTGTGCCGCGGTTCTTTTGCCGCGAGCTGAGCGACGATCGTTCGAGCATGCGGCCGCTCGGATACGGAGGTTCCACCGCAGACATAAGCAACGCTCGCAATGTCGGCGGCCAGTTGGTGCCGCTTCTCCGGAACCGGTCGGGCGTTATAGACGGCGTCGAACATGATCTCCTCATCCGGCAAAGGACGGAAGACGCTTTCCCGCACAAAGATGTTCTGACTGGAGAAGAAGGCATCAGCCCCTGCCCCTGCCAGAAGCTCCGCTTCGAGCGGCGTGTTACCGACAAAGATAACTCGGTGCTTTGGGTGCGCTTGCCGGAACGCACGCGCCGCAGCCGCTTTAGCTCCCGCGCCGCGCTCATCGCAATGCCAAACCGTCGGCAGCAAGAACGTCACCGGTCGGTCGCTGCACCTCCGACCAAGTTCCTCCGCAAGGCCGAGATGTTGTTGCCATGGCGGCGTGTAGATGATCAGCGGCTCGGGGGATAGCAAACCCGCCACGCCGGATGTCTGGACATTGCGGCCTCTTTCGACGCTATCTCTCGTCGCCATGACTTGCATTCCCGTCGATCAGTTGGACGCCGCCCATGCCTCACCTTAGGTCCCATATCGCCTCCGCTGCAGGCCTCGTTTCCGGTAGGTTCTGCCCATGAGCGAGCGATTCACACCCCTGCGTCGAGAAGACCTGGATGATCGCCAAGGCGCGGTGTTCGACGCCATTGCGGCGGGTCCGCGCGGCAGCGTCCCGTGGATATTCCATCTCTTTCTGGAAAGCCCCGACCTGGCGACGCGCATCCAGGAACTCGGCGCGTTCTGCCGCTACGGCACATCTCTCTCGCCCGATCTGTCGGAGCTTGCGATCCTCATTGTGGCGCGCCACTGGGACGCCGAATACGAATGGAGCATCCACGAAGGCGAAGCTCGCAAGGCGGGCCTTTCGGAGCCGATCATCGCGGCGCTGCGCAACGACCAGCGCCCGGCATTCGACGATGTGGCCACGGAGTTAGTCTACGAGTTCTGCACCACGTATCTGCGCGACAATGACGTCTCCGATGCGCTGTACGCCAAAGCCTCAACGCATTTCGGCCGCAAGACGATCGTCGAGCTTGCAGCAGTGCTCGGTTATTACTCGATGCTGGCGATGGCCATCCGCATCTTTCGATTGCCGCCGGAGCGTTAGCGCGCCTATGCGCGCGCGGCGGCGCTTTAGGCGCCGCGGCTAAGCACGTGGGAAATCACCTCCGCGGTGTGTTGCACGCGGTCCTTGTGCGCTATGAGCGGGTCAAGCGAGCGCCCTGAGACTCCGATGGCCGCGACCGGACCACCGCCAACGAGGATGACGGCCGCCACCGAATAGGTGCCGATCTCAAACTCCTCGCGCTCCACGGCGATCCCAACCTTGCGGATGTTCGTCAGCTCGTCGCGCAGCGCCGCCTCATTCGCGATTGTCGTCTCCGTTCGGCTGACGAAGACCTCCTGTTGCAAATAGTCCCGCAGCTTCTGCTCCGGCAGATAGGCGAGCAGTGCCTTGCCGAGCGCTGAGCAATAGACCGGCAGCGTCTTTCCGACACGGGTATAACGCGTGGGGAGCGACGGCTTCTCCGCGCCGCCGAGATAGAGCATGTAATTGCGGTGCAGGATGCCGAGATTGGCGCGCTCGCCCGACGCCTGAGCCAAGGTCTCCAGATGGGGCAGCGCCTCCAGCCGGACACGATCGGAATCGAGCAGATTGCCGGCTAGTCTGAGAACCGAGTAGCCGGGCGCGATGCGTCCGTCGCGCCGATCCTGCGACAGATAGCCTTCGCCCACCAACGTCTGAACGAGGCGGTGAGCAGTCGGCCGCGTTACGCCCGCGCGAACCGCGACTTCTGCAACCGAGAGTGGACGCTCTGCCAAAGCAAACGCGTCAAGGATAGCAAGTGCCTTACGAAGGGTCTTGGCTGCCGAAAGTGCTGATTCGTCTCGCTTTTTCGCACTGTCGGCGACCTCCACTACCGAAATTGTCATTGCGGTCGCCCTGTCCGTTTCTTGGACGGTAGGTGGCAAATAACGGGCACGTCAACCCCGATCGACAAAACCCACGGCAGTTGGAACACACGCGTTGCGCCGGTTGGTTGCGTTGAAGGCGCGGATGTTACGCGCAGATTGCAACCTGGCAGGCGAGTGTTGGCGTCAGCGTTCAGAAGTCGGCTCACTTGTCCACGTGCCTCAGCGCCCGCTCAGCATGCCTCCGTGCCGCCTCGCGGCGCCGGTTGCGATCCGTAAAACAACAAATACCGACAAGCACCTTACGACCGAACGCTGCCAATCGGCTGAGCGTGCGGCATAGTCGGATTGGTCCGGATCAGATGGGGGCCGAGCTCATCAATGCCAACGCATCCCAGCTGGCCAAGCACGCGCTCAACTTCACTGGTGAGGATGCCGATGGCGTGACGCACGCCGGGCTCGCCGCCGGCGATCAATCCATAAAGTGTGGCGCGCCCTACCATGATCGCATGCGCACCGAGCGCCAAAGCCTTCACAATATCGCTGCCACGACGAAAACCGCTGTCGATGACAATCGTCAGCCGATCGCCGAGCGCAGCCGCAACTTCCGGCAGAATTTCCATTGGCGACAAGCAGGAATCGAAGTGCCGGGCGCCGTGATTGGAAAGCACGATCCCGTCGCATCCGGCGTCGGCGGCGCGCTGCGCATCCTCCGGGCTGAGCACGCCCTTGATGAGCAGCTTGCGCGGCCACCGCTCGCGCAGCTCCGCCACATGATCCCAAGTAACGTTCGGCACGAATTCCTTACGAACAAGCGCCAGCGCACGGTCGGAGGAACTGAGCTCGTCAGGAAAGAAGTCGGCGATGTTGACGAGCTTCGGCATGCCGTTTGGAACAAGCACATCGAAGATCCAGCGCGGGTGCAGCGCGACGTCCAGCAAAGCTGGCAGGCTTAGCTTGCTGGTCTCGCGGAACTGTCGGCGGTCCCATTCGCGCAAAGACGGGACGTTGACATCGGTTGTGAAGACCAGCGCCTCGTAGTCGGAATCCTCCGCACGCTGAATGATGTCGTCGCGGACCGCCTTCTCACCGAGAATGTAGAGCTGCATCCAGCGCCGCCCCCCGCCGCCGGCTTCGTCGGCAAGCCGCTCCAGTCGCGTGTTCGACATGGTGCTCAGCGTGAAGGGGATGCCCTCCGCAGCGGCTGCGCGCGCCAGCGCCGCATCGCCACCGCCGCGGAACACATTCGTATGGCCAGTTGGCGCGATGACCAGCGGCGACGCGATCTCGCTGCCGAAAAGCGTGGTGCTGGTGCGCACCACCATCGTGTCCTTCAGCATGCGGGGTTCAAACCGCATGGTCTTGAACACATCGCGGTTCCACGCGAGCGTCAGCTCGTCTTCGCCGCCGCCCTCTAAGTACTCCGCTGCAAAAGAAGGAAGCCGCCGCAGCGCCATGCGCCGCAGATCCTCAATCGTGACGGCGCGGCTCAGGTCGGAGCCGCTGTAGTAGCGGCGCCTCACGTCGACGTCGCTCGCGCAACTAAAGGAGCAACTCGGGCGACCCTCATCGATCGATCGCTCAGAAATTCACCCGGTCGCCGCCCTTCAGCGACAGGATCTCACGCGCCTCGTCCGGCGATGCGGCCTCAAGCCCAAGCCCCTCGATGATCTGCCTGACCTTCGTCACCTGCGCGGCGTTCGTCTCCGCCAGTTTGCCCGGGCCAAGCCACAGCGAATCCTCAAGGCCGACGCGCACATTGGCGCCATTGGCAAGCGCGATGGCCGCAATGCGCATCTGGCTTGAGCCGGCGCCGAGCACCGACCATTCGTAGTTCTCCCGCCCGAGCAGCCGATCGGCGGTCCGGCGCATATGCATGACGTCCTCCGGATGGGTGCCAATGCCACCCAGAATGCCGAACACCGACTGGACGAAGATCGGCGGCTTGATCACGCCACGATCGAGGAAATGCGCCAGCGTATAGAGATGGCCGATATCGTAGCACTCAATCTCAAAGCGCGTGTCGTTCTCCGCGCAGGTCGTGAGGATGTACTCAATGTCGGAGAACGTGTTCTTGAAGAAGCCGCTGCGCGACGCCTCTAGATAGGGCCGCTCCCACTCATGCTTGAATTCCTTGTAGCGGGCGAGCATCGGATAGAGCCCGAAATTCATCGTGCCCATGTTGAGCGAGGCGACCTCCGGCTTGAAGGTCGCCGCCGGCTTGACGCGCTCCTCAACCATCATGGTCGGGGCGCCGCCGGTGGTGATGTTCACCACGCATCCGCTGCGCTGCTTGATGACTTTCAGGAACGGCTCGAAAGCCTCCGGCCGCTGATCGGGCTTTCCGTCTTTCGGGTCTCGCGCATGCAAATGAACGATCGACGCGCCCGCCTCGGCCGCCCCCACCGCCGCATCGGCGATCTCCTGCGCCGTGACCGGCAGATGCGGGGACATGGAGGGCGTGTGAATGGCGCCGGTGACCGCACAGGTGATGATGACCTTCTTGCCCCGCGCCATGTTTCCTCCTGCTTGGCGTGATTATTCGTGAATGTTCAATGACGCCCCGGCCCTGTCAACGCCAGGCCCTGCATTGCTCAGCGCGAGCGATCGCGGGCCGCAGCACGGCGCGGTTGAGCGTCAGCCGCGCGTGCCGTCTTCCTCGTTGCGAGACTCAACCGAAACGCCGTCCTCAACCTCATCGCTGGGGTGCAGCACCACGACGTCGCCGGGCGCGAGACCCTCGGTGACTTCCGCGAAGACCGAATCGCGATGGTCGATGGAGACCGGCACAAGCTCCGCCTCGCCGTTGGTCACGCGGAATACCGACCATTGCGTGCCGCTGCGGAAGAGCGCCGCCAGCGGCACCCGCACGACGTCTTCGCCAAGCCACACGCGGATGCGGACATAGACGCGGAATTCGTGCCCCAGGCGCGCCCAGGCATCGCGCGCGTCGAGAAGGTCGAGGATCACGTTGACGCGTTGCTCCTCAATGCCGAGCGCCGAAACCTTGGTGAAAGCTGAGGGCTCGACCCGCCGCACTTTGGCGGTAAGCGATTCCGCACCGCCCCATCCCTCCACGCGCGCAACCGCCTCCTGCACGACCTGCACGGCGTCGGTCGACAAGAGATCGACGGCGACCTCCATGTCCTGCGGGTCACCGATCTCCGCAATCAGCGCACCCGCCGTCACGACCTGCGCGCTCTCTGCGTGTACCTTCAGCACCACCCCGTCGACCGGCGCGCGCACAAGTACGCAGCATGCCGCCTCGCTGGAGCCGTCCTCTACATTCGGTTGGATCAGCCGCGCCTGCGCGCTGTTGAGTTCGTTGCCGCGGAGCGCAAGGTTTGCCTCCGCCTGCCGCACCTCCGCGCGCGTCATCGCCGCGCGACTGCGTGCCTCGTCCAACGACCGGGCCGAGATCGTGCCGCTGCGCGACAGCCGCTCCGCGCGCTCCAGATCGGTCTCCGCCAATTGCTGCTCAGCCTCCGCCCGCGCGACCTCCGCCTCAGCCAGACGAACCGCCGCGTCTGCCGCGCCGAGGGCGGCCTGAAGCTCGCGGCGTGAGCGCACATCGAGGAAAGCCGGCGCGCTAGGACGGATCTCCGCAACGACCGTGTCGCCCCGCACCACCGGATCGCCGACTTCGAGCGGGAAGCGATCGAGCGCCCCGCCGACCGGCGCGGAGACCCTGTAGACGTCGCGGATGCGCGCAACGCCCTCCTCGTCGACGGTCACTTCAATGGCGCCCTGGTCCACAGTTGCCAGATCGACCGCGACCGGCTTCGGTGCCAGCGCATAGACCATGCCGGCCACGATTGCCGCGGCAACAAGGATGTAGATTGTGCGTCTCAGCCAGTTCATGGCGCTACTCGCGTGTTTTCAGGACTTCCACTAGGTCGAAGCGGTCGATGCGGCGGCGCACCAGGAGCGCCGATACGAGTGCCGCACTCAAAACAACCAGGCTCGCAAAGGCCAGCGTGCGCGACGACACGACCAGCGGAATACGGAAAAGATCGCTCTCAAAGCCGATAATCACGGCATAGGCGAAACCATAGCCGATCAGCCATCCAAGCGGCTGCGCGGCCGCCACGGCCACGCCCAGCTCCGTCAGGAGCACCTGCGAAACCTCCGCTCGCCGGAACCCCAGCACGCGCAGCGTCGCAAGCTCGCGGGCGCGCTCTGAGAGTTGGATGCACGCGGAGTTGTAAACGACCCCGAATGCGATGATGACACTCAGAATCACATAAACCATCGTGCTGATGAGGATGTTCTGCTCGATCGTCTCCTGGAAGAGCCGCCGCGAGACGGTCTGAAGCGCCACGCCCGCAAGCGCCGGCGTCTCCTTGACGCTTGCGTAGAGTGCGTCCGTCGCTGCTTCGTCGATCTCCAGATGCACGCCGGAGACACGCGGCCCGATACCGGCCAGCCGGTCGAGTGCATCCATGTCCATGAACACCGCAAGGCCGACATAGCTCTGGATGATCTCCGTGACCGGCACGTCGACGATGCGGCGGTCGCCTTCCAGAAGCTCCACCTGAACAAGATCGCCGCGCTTGACCTCCAGGATGTCCGCGACGCGCTCACCGATCGCCAGCCCTGTCTCCGGCAGAGCGATCGGGCGCATATCCAGATCGAGCACGCGACTGAGATCGGCGCCGCGCCGCTTGCCGGAGATGCCGAGGCGCCGCTCACGCGGACCGTGGCTGATTTTGACGGCGAGCTCGCGGAACGGCTCGGCGCGAAGCACACCGGGAAGTTTGGCGACGGCCGGCAGCACCGAAGGCGCCCGCTCCCCTGCAAAGGTCAGCGTCGCGTCCTGCCGTTCGGACTGGAAGTAGATCACATCGATCATGTAATCGACGGAATCGATGCTGAAGAGCGCCACGACCAACAGCGCCACGGAGAACGACGTTCCGATCGTGCTCATCGCCGCGCGCACCGGCCAGCGCGCGATATGGCGAAGCGCCATCACTGTGAGCTGCGAAAAAAGGCGAACCCGCCTTCCTGCGCTTCCCATGAATTGATGGAACACGGGGGGCGCCGGTGGCCGCATGGCAACCGCCGGCGCCAGTGCCAAAACGCCGTAGACCGCCTTGGCGGCGCCGGCGATCGCCGCGGCAATCGAGACAAGCGCCGCAACGGCATAGATGTCAGTGCTCCACCGAAAGATCAGGAATGGGAAGGTGTAGAACTCCGAGTAGATCACCGTCAGCCCGCGACCGAGCCACGTGCCCGCGACAAAGCCGATGACGACGCCGACCAGCGCAATCATGATCACCAGCTTGAGATAGTGCCAGGCGATGTCGAACGCGTGGTAGCCGAGCGCCTTCAGGAGCCCGATCTGCTCGCGCTCCAGCGCGATGAGCCGCGACAGGATCATGTTGATCAGGAACGCCGATACGAGCAGGAAGATCGGCGGAATGACCCGCGCCATGGCCGAAAGCTGCTGCAGCTCCGAATCGAGAAAAGCGTGCGATATGTGGTCCTTGCGCCCGTAAGCTCCGGTGCCGCCATAAGGCGCGAGGATGTCGTCGAGCTGCTCGATGACCGCCTCTTCGTTGGCGCCGCGCAAGAGCCTGAGACTGACGGAATCAAACGCCCCCTCAAGGTCGAAACGCCCGGCAAGCGTCCGCTCATTCATCCATAGAACGCCGAAACGGCGATCATCGGGAAGGAGATCGCCCGGCCCGAGCGCGTAGATGAACTCCGGCGACAGGGCGATGCCGACGACGCGCAGCGGCGTTTTCACGCCGTCCATCAAGGCATGGAACTCCGTGCCAAGCGCAAAGCCGTGCGCCTCGGCAAAATTCTCGTTGATCACGACCTCAAGGTCGCGGCCGGTGTCCGGCAGCCGGCCTTGCCGCAGGAAGATGTCGTTCACCGCCGGCTCGCCGCGGTCGGGCAACGAGATGGCCTGGCCTGTCGCCGGCTCCGCCACGCCATCGATGTCGAGGAGCACCGGCTCGGTGATGCGCAGCTCAACGGCCGCCACGTCGGGGATGGCGCGGATGCGGTCGAGCAGCGTGCGCGGCGCACGCGTCGCCGACGCAAAGACATCGCCGAAGCGGTAGCGGTCATAGTAGGCGCGCTGCGTCTCCTCCAGCGAGCGGTAGGAGCCGATCGCCAAGATCAGCGTGGCGACCCCGCACGCCAAAACCAGCGCAACCGCCAACGCCTGCGCCCACAGGCGGCGGAGATCGCGCACGAGCTTGACGTTAAGGGCGCGCATCACATCACCATTCGACCTCCGCCGGCTCCACGCGTTCCGCGTTTTCGCGCATCTCCGCGATGCGCCCGTCGGAAAAAAAGAAGACCCGGTGCGCGATCTTCTGGATCGCGGCGTTGTGCGTGATGATGGCGGTCGATGTGCCCATCTCCGAATTGACGGCGGTCAGCGCCTCAAGGACAAGTACGCCGGTTTTGGAATCGAGCGCGCCGGTCGGCTCGTCGCAGAGCAATATCTCCGGCCGCTTGGCAATGGCCCGGGCTATCGCCACCCGCTGCTGCTCGCCGCCGGAAAGTTGCGCGGGGAAATGGTCGACCCGCTCCGCCAGGCCGACGATCCCAAGCGCCTCCTCCGGCGCCATGGGGCGCGGCGCGATCTCGGTGACAAGCGCCACGTTCTCCTTGGCGGTGAGGCTAGGAACGAGATTGTAGAACTGGAACACGAACCCGACATGATTGCGCCGAAAGAGCGTGAGCTCCCGATCCGAGAAGCCCGTCAGGTCTTCCTCGCCGAAATGCACCTCCCCCGCCGTGGCGGAATCGAGCCCGCCCAGAATATTGAGAAGAGTCGACTTGCCGCTACCCGATGGGCCGAGCAGCACCGCCAGTTCGCCCTCGTAGAGGACGGCGTCCACGCCGCGCAGCGCATGCACCGTCACGTCGCCGGTCTGATAGACTTTGGTGAGCCCGCTGACGGTGAAAAGTGGCTTGCCCATGACCCGATCGGGTATTGTTTGCTGGGCGCGGCTCACTGATCCAGATCAAGTCCCGCCCGGCTGCGTTGCAATGTCACCACCGCGCCGGCGCATCACTGCATCGTTACGGCCCTTGCCACACCACGCCGCAGACGTCATGTCCATCCCATAACCCGCACCGTCAACCGGACAAGCCATGATCGACCTTTACACCTGGATCACGCCGAACGGCCGTAAGGCCTCGATTTTCCTCGAAGAACTGGGTGTTCCCTACGAGGCGCATCCCATTGACATCATGAAGGACGATCAGTTCGCGCCGGACTTTTTAAAGATCGCCCCGAACAACAAAATCCCGGCGATCGTCGACCGCGACAACGGCCTGACGCTGATGGAATCGGGCGCCATCCTGATCTATCTCGCCGACAAGCACGGCCGCTTCCTGCCGAAGGACGGCGAGCCGCGTTACCGCGTCCTGGAATGGCTGATGTGGCAGATGGGCGGCATCGGGCCGTTTCTCGGCCAGGCCCACCACTTCCTGCATTTCAACAAAGGCAAGGCGCCCTATGCGGAGGAGCGTTATCGCAAGGAGGCGCGGCGGCTATACGGCGTGCTCGACCGCCGCCTCGAAGGCCGCGGCTTTTTGGCGGACGAGTATTCCATCGCAGATGTCGCTACCTGGCCGTGGATCACGCGCTTCGCCTGGCAGGATATCGACCTCAACGACTTCCCCAACGTGAAGCGCTGGTATGTGGAGATCGCCGGCCGGCCTGCGGTGCAGAAGGGCTACCACGTGCCCAAGGTCACCGACGACATTCCAATGCCGTAACCCACGGCCTGGCCGCTCATGCCGACGACGCCATCCCTGCCGGACGGATTACGCATCTACGCCGTCGGCGACGTGCACGGCCGCCTCGATTTGTTGCAGGACATGGCGGCCAACATCCGCCACGACCTTCAAGCCACGCCCGCCGCGCAGTCGCTTGAGATCTATCTGGGCGACTACGTCGATCGTGGCCCGCAATCGTGCCAGGTAGTCGATTGGCTGATGGACGCGCCGCCGCGCGCCGACCGCCGCATCTGCCTCATCGGCAATCATGAGGAAATGTTCCTCGACGCCGTTGCGGATTCGGTTTCTCAAGAAACCCTGTCTAACTGGCTGTTCAACGGCGGTGACGCAACGCTCGTCTCTTATGGAATAGATGTCCTGCACGCTTCGCCGACAGCGCAGCGGGCCGCCTTTGATGAAGCGATCCCGGAGCGCCACACGGCGTTCCTGCGCGATCTGCCGCGCTCCATCGAGTTCGGCAGCTACCTGTTTGTGCATGCCGGCATCAATCCCGAGCGCCCGCTGGACGACCAGGACCCGCAGGATTTGGTGTGGATCCGGGAGCCGTTCCACAGCTCCACCGCCGATTTCGGGCGGATCGTCGTGCACGGCCACACACCGGTGGAGGAGCCGGACATTCGCCCCAACCGCATCAATATCGACACCGGCGCGGTCTTTACCGGCTGCCTCACCTGCCTGGTGCTTGAGGGGCAAGGCCATCGCCTCATGCAGACCGAAACTCGGTAAAGGCACGCACCAAAATACGCGCCGCTTGAGGCCAACCGCCAATTTGGATACACAGCCGGCACCCAGGCCGGGCCCCTCTGGCAGCGTCAAGCTGTGATGTCGGACTGGACAAACATGCTGTGGCCCAGCCGATTCTTCCCATTCGGTCACATGGAAGACGAGGGCTGAAGCGGCGGTCACGTTCGCCAATGGGCACAGGTCCCGTATGCACGAACTCTTTTCGTCGGAGGCGACATCCGCCTTTCTCCAGGTCATCCTGATCGACCTGGTGCTTGCCGGCGACAATGCGATCGTCATCGGGCTCGCCGCCGCTGGCCTGCCGCGCGAGCAGCGCAACAAGGCCATCATGGTGGGGATCGCGGCGGCCACGGCGCTGCGCATCTTCTTTGCCTCCATCACCACCTGGCTGCTCGGCATCGTCGGCCTCCTGCTCGCTGGCGGCATCCTACTTCTGTGGGTCTGCTGGAAGATGTGGCGCGAGCTTCGCGTCACCTCTGTTGAGGAGCAGGCTGCAGACCGGGCACTGGCCGGCGATGTCGTGAACCCATCGAAGTCGCCGGAGACCGCCCCACCGCGCAAGACGTTCAAGCAGGCGGCGATACAGATCATCATCGCCGATGTCTCCATGTCGCTCGACAACGTGCTGGCCGTTGCCGGCGCGGCGCGCGAGCATCCGATGGTGCTGATCTTCGGCTTAGCGCTGTCGATCGCGCTGATGGGGCTTTGCGCCTCCATGATCGCGCGGCTTCTCCACCGCCACCGGTGGATCGCCTATATCGGCTTGGTGATCATCCTTTATGTGGCGCTGCAGATGATCTGGGAAGGCGGCTGGGAGCTCCGCGGCGCGGTCGCCAGCATGACCTGAGGCTGCAACACACCGGCTCAACGCATCCTCGGTGTTCATGGGTCCCGGTCCCGACCTGCCGGCCAAACCGGGATGACAGCTGTTTAGTCAGTGCAGGCGAGGTTCTAACCTCCCCCTTGAGGGGAGGTCGGCGTTTGCAAGGCAAAGCCGCGGCAAACGTCGGGAGGGGGTGAGCGTCGTTCCACTGCGGCTCCGAAGCTCACCCCTCCCCGAAATCGGCTCGCAAGGCTCACCGATTTCGACCCTCCCTCAAGGGGAGGGTTATCCGGACGTGCAAGCCCCGCCAAGAAACGGGTGGCGACGCTCTCTCGCGGATGCGATGACGCGGCGGACGCCATTCGAGACGCCATGCCCCCCGCCGACCAAACCGCAACTGCGGAACCGCAATCCGCGATCAACCCCTCCATGGGGGTCATCGAATGGGTGATGCTCCTGACGCTCTCCGTCTTGTGGGGCGGCTCGTTCTTCTTTGTCGGTGTTGCGGTCACCGCGCTTCCTACGCTGTCGATCGTAGTTCTGCGTGTCGGCCTGGCGGCACTGACGCTGTGGGCGATCATTCTCGTCATGCGCCGGCCAATCCCCATGACGAGCGAGGTCTGGATAGCGTTCTTCGGCATGGGCCTGCTCAACAACGTCGTGCCCTTCGGGCTCATCGTCTGGGGTCAACAGACCATCGCCTCCGGCCTTGCCTCGATCCTGAACGCCACGACGCCGCTCTTCACCGTGATCGTCGCCGGATTGCTTCTCAGCGACGAGCGCATGAATGCGCTGAAGCTGATCGGCGTGACGATCGGTTTCGTTGGCGTCATCATCATGATCGGCGTCGATGCCCTGTCCGGCCTGACAGGCAATGTATGGGCCCAAATCGCCATTCTCGGCGGTGCGCTTTCATATGCATTCGCGGGCGTTTACGGCCGACGCTTCAAGCGGCTTGGCGTCGATCCGCTCCTCACCGCCGCCGGTCAAGTGACGGCCTCCACCATCGTGCTCGCCCCCGTCGCGATCCTGATCGACCGCCCCTGGAACCTGCCGATGCCGACCGTTTCGATCTGGTCGGCGATCGTCGGGCTCGCCGTCCTGTCCACGGCGCTGGCCTATATCCTTTACTTCCAGATTCTCAGGCGCGCCGGGGCGACGAACCTGCTCCTCGTGACGTTCCTTATTCCCGTCTCCGCCATCCTGCTCGGCTCGCTGGTGCTCGGCGAGCGGCTGGGGTGGGTGCACGCGGCGGGAATGGCGCTGATCGGCCTGGGGCTCGCGGCAATCGACGGGCGCCTCTTCCGAAGCCGCCGCGCCGCCTGAATCCGCGCTAGAACTGTCGTGCCGCCCCGATCCTTACTGGGCGTTAACCCGCGTCATGCGACAGAAACCCGTCGCGATCCCTTGGGCCACAAGATGACGTTTGCCACAGCCGAGGGCAGCTTCCGGGTCGCCGTGATCCTGCCCTGTTACAACGAAGCGCTCACGATTGGGCCGGTGGTGCGCCGGTTCGCCGAGGTGCTGCCCGATGCGCAGATCTTCGTCTTCGACAATAATTCGACCGACGATACCGCGCGCGCCGCCATGCGCGCCGGAGCGCACGTCTTTCGCGAAGCCAATCAAGGCAAGGGCAATGTCGTGCGGCGCATGTTTGCGGACATCGACGCCGACATATACGTCATGGCCGATGGCGACGGCACCTATGACCCGGCCGATGCGCCCTCGCTGGTCAACACGCTCATCACCGAACGCACCGACATGGTGGTCGGCACGCGCCGCCACATCCATCTCGACGCCGGCCGCGCCGGCCACGCCTTCGGCAACCGCGCATTCAACCTGCTCTATAAATGGCTGTTCGGCGGCGACTTCAGCGACATCTTCTCCGGCTACCGGGCATTCACGCGCCGCTTTGTGAAGAGCTTCCCCGCCATCTCGTCGGGTTTTGAGATCGAGACTGAGATGTCTGTGCATGCCAGCCAGCTCATGATCCCGGTGTCGGAGATCGAGCTCGCCTACGGCAAGCGCCAGGAAGGCTCCGCAAGCAAGCTCAGGACCTTCCGCGACGGCTTTCGCATCCTGCGCATGTTCGCAATTCTCTTGAAGGAGACGCGGCCCTTCGTCTTCTACTCGCTCTTCGCCATGGTCTTTTGGGTGCTGGGGCTGATCCTCATGCTCCCCGTCATCACCACCTGGCTGGAGACCGGATTGGTGCCGCGCCTTCCGACAGCCGTCGTCTCCACCGGTCTCTTTGTCATCGGCTTCCTGATGGCCGGCAGCGGGCTCGTTCTCGACAGCCTCAGCCGCTCGCGCGTGGAGCAGAAGCGCATTCTCTTCCTCAATCTGCCGCCGCTGCAGGCGGGCCCGCGTTTTCCGCTTGCGTCGCGGCAACCGGTTGAGGCCCCCGCAGACGCAGTGGCGGACGCGCCGTCATCCCCGCCCCTGGCGGAACCTGGAATGGCTGGATCCTAAGGATCGTGCGGGGTTCGACACCCGCCGCAAGCTGGCGTTAACTGCGACTCATTAGATTTTGTGAGGGTTTTGCGCCTAGTTCGGCGTGACTGAGAGGAACCCGGCCCGCCGCCGGGAAAAAACGGCCGATCGCCTGGAGAACCGCGAGCGCCATGTCCGTTCTTCGCTTCCGCACTGCCGATGCCCGACCGACGGCCACGCCGGCACTCCGCGGCGCGGGTTCTCGGAAGCCACGGCTCCTGATTTTCATCGTCGCCTATAACGCGGAAAAGACCATCAAGTCGGTGCTTGACCGCGTACCGCACGCCATCACTGAGGAGTACGACGTTGAGGTGCTCGTCATCGACGACGCCTCCACCGACAAAACGTTCGAGCGCGGCCACGAGGTGCGGAACGACGGGTCGTATCCCTTCCCGCTCACCGTGCTCTTCAACCCGGTGAACCAGGGCTACGGCGGCAATCAGAAGATCGGCTATTTTTATGCCATCCGGAACGGCTTCGATTTCGTCGCGCTGGTGCATGGCGACGGTCAGTATGCGCCGGAAAGCCTGCCCGACCTCCTGCGCCCGCTGAAGGATGGCGAAGCGGAGGCGTGCTTCGGCTCACGCATGATGGAGCGCGGTGCCGCACGGAAAGGCGGCATGCCGCTCTACAAGTTCGTCGGCAACCGCATCCTGAGCTGGTTTGAGAACCGGGCGCTGCGCACGTCGCTGACGGAGTTCCATTCCGGCTATCGCGTCTACGCCACCGAGGCGCTCGCCCGCGTGCCGTTCGCGCAGAACACCAACGACTTCCACTTCGACACGGAGATCATCATCCAGTTCGTGATGGCCGGACAGCGCATCGTGGAGCGCGCGATCCCGACCTATTACGGCGACGAGATCTGCCACGTGAACGGGATGAAATACGCCTGGAACGTCGTGCGCTCCGTTCTCAAGGCGCGCGCGCAGGACCTCGGGCTCCTCTACGACCGGCGCTTCGATATCGCCAAGTCCGACAATTTGAACGACCAGTATACGCTGAAGGACGATTACGACAGCCCGCACGCTTATGCGCGCGACCTGATCCCCGCGCGCGCCAACGTGCTCGATCTTGGTTGCGCCGGCGGCTACATGGGCGCGCTCCTCAAGGAGGAGAAGGACTGCAACGTGGTCGGCGTCGACGCCTTCCCGCTACCGGCGGGCATCACGCTCGACGACTTCCACCAGCACGACCTCAACGACGGGCTGCCGAAGCTCGCCACCGAACGCTTCGACCACATCCTCATGCTCGATGTCGTGGAGCATCTGGCGTCGCCGGAGCGTTTCATGATGCGTCTGCAGGAGGCGATCAGCACGCATCCCGACACTAAGCTGGTGCTCTCCACCGGTAATATCGGCTTCTTCGTCACGCGGCTGATGCTGCTTCTCGGCCAGTTCAATTACGGCAAGCGCGGCATCCTCGACATGACGCATACGCGGCTCTTCACATTTACGTCGCTCCGCCGTCTTCTGGAGCAGTCAGGCTTCCGCATTGTCGCCGTGAAGGGCGTGCCCGGCCCCTTCCCGCTCGCTATGGGCAACTCGCCTCTGAGCAAAGCCCTGGTGCACATCAACAAGGCGCTGATCGCGCTTTCGCGCGGGCTCTTCTCCTATCAGATCTTTGTAGTGGCTCAGCCGCTGCCCTCGCTGGAATGCCTACTGCAAAACGCTGAGGAGCAATCCGCGCTCCGGGCCGCCGCGCAATGAGCTTGGACGCTTCGGGAGATGCCGTGCTGGCGCGTGCGGAGCCGGTGGCGCCGCCCGGGCGGCTGTTCGGTGTCCCCGGTTGGCGCACGCTCGTCAAGGTGCTGATCTCCGGCGGGCTGCTTTACTGGATCATCACGCGCGTTCAGGGCTCGGAGCCCTTGCAGCTTCTCAGCGGCGCCTGGTGGGCGGTGTTTGCCGCGTGGGTCATGCAATCGGCGCTGCCGGTCGTACAGGCGGAGCGCTGGCGCGCCATCGCCGCGACCTTGAGCACACGCATCCCGGTGCTCGGCGCCATCAAGAACGTCTATATCGGACAGTTCTTCAATCAGGTGCTGCCCTCAGCGATCGGCGGCGACGCCGTCCGCATCTGGAAGGCGGCGCGCTTCATGCCTGTTTCCACGGCGCTTTCCAGCATCGCGCTCGACCGTGTCGTGGCGCTGATCGCTATTCCGATCATCCTCGCCGTCGGCTCCGGCATGCTGCTTCACATTGTGCCGCCCGGCCCGCTTCGCCTGTCGCTCGTCGCCACCATCGCCTTCGCCGGTACAGCGCTTGTGCTCTTCCTTTGGGCGGATCGGATTCCCCTGCCGCAACGTCTGCTGCGGCTGCGGATCGTAGAGGTGTTGCGCGCCACGCCGGCCGCCGCGCGCCAGCTCTTCTCAGACCCGGTCTGCCTTGTTCGCGCGCTCGGTCTGTCAATCGTCATTCATGTCGGCGTCGGCACATCCTTGTGGCTTCTGGCCAAGGGGCTTGGCGTCGATGCGCCGCTGGCAGCGTTCGTGCTTCTGGCGCCGATGGTCACGCTGGTGACGACCATCCCGATCTCGGTCGCCGGCTGGGGTGTGCGCGAAGGCGCGATGGTGACGGCGCTCGGTCTGATCGGCGTGCCGGCTGCGACCGCACTGACCGTCTCCATTCAGTTCGGGCTGATCATGCTGATCGTCGGGCTACCCGGCGGTCTGCTTACTCTGGTGGATTCACCGGCTGCGACAGCTCCCGCTGATCAGAGCCGGGCCTGAGTTCCCAGCCGCGCGCAGCATCCAGCGGCTCCGCCGCCCTTACCTCGTAGACATAGAAGTTCTCGTCCGTTGACGCGTTGTCGAACGCCGCAAGCGGCTCAACGGCCACACCCTGCTCGGTAATTGCGGCCAGCTCGCCGTCACCAAGCGGGTCGGTGATCAGGAACACGATCCGTCGTCCGGAAAGCTCCTCGGTGGCACGCGCCAGGCGTTCGGCGATCTGGCTCTCGTCAAAGTCGTCGCGCCGCTTGTGATAATGAAGAAACGTGTCGGTGCAGCTGCAATCGAGAAAGTAGATCGGCTTCTTGAGATATTGCGCGACCACCGCAACAAGCGTGTCCGGCGTGCCAACCAAAGCAGCGTCGGAGAGACCGTTCGCAATGATCCATGCCGCCGTGGCGCGGCCTTCGGAGAACGTCCGCGGCCATTGCTGTACGCTGATGGCGATGCCCGCCGCCGCGCTCACTGCCAGAAGCCCCGTCGCCAGGCGCGACGGCGCCGGGCTCCACGCGCGCCTGATCCAGTAGGCGGCAACAAAGGCGATGAAATTGACGCCCCAGTGACGGATGGAATTGGCGTAGACGAGCTGCCCCACCGCGACCGTGCCCAAAAATGTCACAGCCGGGATGATCAGGAGCAGCCGGTGCGCTTTAAAGATGAGGAGAAAGACGAACGCCAAGACCGGCAGTGCCGCGACGGAAAGCGCGTGCAGCGTCCCCTCCGCATCGGCATCCCAATGGCTGAGGGCATGCGCTGGGATGAGCGCCTCAACCGAACCGGCGATCATCGCCAGGAGCCGACTGATGTCGCCGGCATTCTCAAGCGGCGCGCCAGTGGTCCGCCAACTGATATCGGCGCTCGGCCACATAGTCGCCACCGCGGCGGCAACGAGAACAAGATAAAGCAGCGCCGGCGGAATCACGACCTTCGCAGCCGGCCACAGCGCCCTGCCCTGCCGGAACAGAAGCGCGACGAGATATTCCAGGGCGAACGCACCCGACAGGACGAACGCGAACATGTTCGTGTTGGCGAGAAGGCCAAGCAGGATCGCGTTGGCATAGACGCTGTCCGGCCGGGTCGCCCGCATATGCGCGTAGAGGAGCGCGATCAGAAAGCCGAGGCCATAGCTCCGCGTAATGACGGTGTATTCGTAGAGCACGAAGTAGCTGGCGAGCAGCAGCAGCCTCTCAAGCCATGAGAACGGCGAAATCAGGCTGATCACAGCGATAAGCGACACACCCA
Source organism: Afifellaceae bacterium (assembly GCA_028284625.1). Taxonomy (GTDB): domain Bacteria; phylum Pseudomonadota; class Alphaproteobacteria; order Rhizobiales; family Afifellaceae; genus DASWJZ01. The sequence continues at coordinate 63,417 of JANQRH010000017.1, forward strand.
CAAGCGCGTGCACGATCTGGATGGCGTAGGGCGAGTCGGTGACAAAGGTCGCCGGCCAAAGCAGCACATACCAAAGCCCGGGATGACCGGTGAAACGCAGATTGGCGTAAAGCTCGGTGAGCGTCGGGCTGGCCATCACCAGCCCCCAGGAATGAATCTCGTCGCGCCACATGTCATGGTTGGCGATCTGAACGATCAGAAGCCCTGAGAAGACGACCGCAAAGACGAGCCCCAGCGCCTCGACTTGGCTCTTCGCGCGCTCCGGTGCTGCCGGAGCTGCCATTGTGCCGGTATGATTGGGTTCGCCGAAAACGGACGCAAGCATGTGCGTTCAACCTCGCGTCAGCGGCGCCGGCGCGCAAAGAGGCGTCTCGCCTTCTCAAGCGTTGTGGCGGCCAAGCATTGACGCGGCGTTAACGATGATGTCAGCGCCGCGCTTGCGCTCACGACTTGGTGGGCCGCACGGCCACGGATATGCTTCCCTCAGACGGCGATCAGGAGGCGAAGATGTCGGCTTTTCCGGGCTTTCCCAAAGGGTCGGCCAAGTTTTTGAGCGGGCTGACCAAGAACAACAACAAGGCATGGTTTGACGCGCACCGCGCCGATTACGACGCCCATTACGTTGAGCCGGCCAAGGCCTTCGTCGCGGCGATCGGCCCAAAGCTCCAAAAGATATCGCCCAGCATATCGTTCGAGCCCAAAGTCAACGGCTCGCTCTTTCGTATCAACCGCGACATCCGCTTCTCAAAGGACAAGACGCCTTACAAGAACCACCTCGATCTGTGGTTCTGGCACGGCGACCGCCGTGGCTGGGCCTCACCCGGCTTCTTCTTCCGCATGCTGCCCGACCGGCTGATCCTCGGCGCTGGCATGCACAAATTCGAGAAGCCGCAGCTTGATGCCTTCCGCGCCGCAATTGTCGACGACCGGTCGGGGCGTGCTCTGGCGAAGACTATAGACAAGGTGCGCGGCGCGGGCCGGTATGAACTCGGCGGCGCATCGCGCAATAAGGTGCCCCGCGGCTTCGACGCCGAGCATCCGCGCGCGGCCCTGCTCCTGCACGACGGGCTGTTCGTCAGCCTGGAGGAGAAGGCCGGCAAGGTGGTCGAGACGCCGGCCTTCGTCGATCATTGCGTCGGCCACTTCAAGACGTTGTGGCCGATCTCACGTTGGCTGCTTGCGGAGGTGACGGGGAAACCGGACGGCTGAGATCACTCCCGAAGATAAGGACGTGCGCCGTAGCCCGCATGCAGCGAAGCGGAATGCGGGGAGCGGTGTATCAAGGCAAGGTTCTAACCTCCCCCTGGAGGGGAGGTCGAATTCCGTCGGAGACGGAATTCGGGAGGGGGGTTATCGTTCGACTGCGGCCCGACCGCTCACCCCTCCCCGAAAGCGGCTTCGCCGCTTTCGACCCTCCCTCAAGGGGAGGGTTATTCTCTCTAGCCCCTGTTGCGGCGCCCGCGATCTTCGCCTAAATCCCGCGCGACTCCCCACGACACACAACAACGTTGCGAGGCCCCAAGCGGCAGCCATGGCGCGGCAGTTCATCTATCACATGCAGGGCCTGACCAAGGCCTTCTCCGGCGGCAAGAAGGTCCTGGAGAACATCCACCTCTCCTTCTATCCCGACGCCAAGATCGGCGTGCTTGGGCCGAACGGCGCCGGCAAATCGACGCTCCTGAAGATCATGGCCGGGCTCGACCAGGAATTCACCGGCGAGGCCTGGGCGGCGGAAGGCGCGCGCGTCGGCTATCTGCCGCAGGAGCCGGAGCTCGACGCCTCGCTCGATGTGAAAGGCAACGTCATGCTCGGCGTCGCCGGCAAGCAGGCGATCCTCGACCGCTACAACGAGCTGATGATGAATTATTCCGACGAGACCGCGGAAGAAGCATCGAAGCTGCAGGACGAGATCGACGCCAAGAACCTCTGGGATCTCGATTCCCGCGTGGAGATGTCGATGGAGGCGCTCGGCTGTCCGGCCGGCGAGGCGGAGGTCGCCACGCTCTCAGGCGGCGAGAAGCGCCGCGTGGCGCTTTGCAAGCTGCTCCTGGAGGAGCCCGACCTGCTCCTCCTCGACGAGCCCACCAACCATCTCGACGCGGAAACCGTCGCCTGGCTGGAGAAACACCTGGAGCTCTTCCCAGGCGCCGTGCTGATCGTCACCCATGACCGCTACTTCCTCGACAATGTGACGGGCTGGATCCTGGAACTCGATCGTGGTCGCGGCATTCCCTATGAGGGGAACTACACGGCCTATCTGGAGAAGAAGCAGAAGCGCCTGGTGCAAGAGGCACGCGAGGACGCCGCGCGCCAAAAGGTCATCGCCCGCGAGCGCGAATGGATGAGCCGCAGCCCGGAGGCGCGGCGGACGAAGTCGCAGGCGCGTATCAAGGCCTATGACGAGTTGCTCAAGGCCAACGACGAAAGGCTTCGCAGCCGCGACGCGCAGATTGTCATCCCGCCCGGCGCGCGGCTTGGCGATGTGGTGATTGAGGCCGATCATCTCTCCAAGGGATACGGCGATCGGCTCTTGATCGACGACCTCTCCTTCAAGCTGCCGCCCGGCGGCATTGTCGGCGTGATCGGCCCGAACGGCGCCGGCAAGACCACGCTCTTCCGCATGCTGACCGGCCAGGAGGGGCCGGACGACGGCGCCATCCGCCTCGGCGACACGGCCACGCTCGGCTATGTCGACCAGAGCCGCACGCTGGACGCCGGCAAGTCGGTCTGGGAGGAGATTTCCGGCGGCGCGGAGGTGATCACGCTCGGCAAGCGCGAGATGAACTCACGCGCTTATGTCGGCGCCTTCAACTTCAAGGGCGGCGACCAGCAGAAGCCGGTCGACAAGCTCTCAGGCGGCGAGCGCAACCGCGTGCACCTCGCCAAGATGCTGAAATCCGGCGCCAACGTGCTCCTCCTCGACGAGCCGACCAACGACCTCGACACGGAGACGCTCGCCGCCCTTGAGGAGGCGCTCGAAGATTTCGCCGGCTGCGCCGTGGTGATCAGCCACGACCGCATGTTCCTCGACCGCCTCGCCACCCACATCCTCGCCTTTGAAGGCGACAGCCACGTGGAATGGTTTGAGGGGAACTTTGAGGCCTACGAAGAGGACAAGAAACGCCGGCTCGGCGCCGATGCGGTGGAGAACCCCCGGCGGATCAAATACAAAGCGTTTACGAGGTAGGCGCCGTTCTTCGAAGCGCCGATTAGTCAGACGTTCGTAGTTTGTAGCGCCCACGAGATACGAATTCGAGATAACCCCTATCTCGTAGGAATTGCAGCTGCTGCCGAATCTTAGGTCTCACGTTTCGGTTCTGAGGATAGATCGCAGCGAGCGTATCCTCGAAGGCGTAGGCTTCGTCGAGCGTGAACTCACGCTTCCCCATAGAATCCAAGCAGTTCATTACCTCAATGAGCCAGCCCCGCGCTTCTGTCGTCTCGTTTCGTAGGAACAGGGTCCGTCGCCACTTAGTGAGCACCGAGTCCTTCGAAAGCGGCCGGCCATCCTGGACGATAAAAACCCGGCCCGACTGAGGAATTTGGCTGAGCAGAATGTTGGAGCCAATCCAGCCAGCGCGACGAGCTGTGGGTGCTAGAGGCTTTCGCTCTTCAATGACCTCAGGCACGAAGAAATGCTTGGGAACGATGCAGAGATTTCTGACTGATTGCTCAGACAGATCGTAGTTCAACAGCAATAGGTTCGGGCTCGAAGAGGAAGCGAGTCGCTCCTGCTTCTTAGAGAATGCCCCATCGACCACCTTTGCGCCGAACGGCTTCTTCTGGCTCTTCAGCTCGTACTGATCGCCGCATGACGGACAAAGAAAGTCCGCGACGGGAAGATTAGCCGGAAGCTGGTTTATTTTTGGATTTCCGCAGTTTGGGCAATACACCCAATCGGCCACCCAACGTTCTGTCCAAGCTCGCGCATTTTGCGAGCCGCTCCTAAAGGGAGCTTGAAGATCTTCGAAACCGAGCTTCATCAATCACCTGACATAGCCATTGGCACTTATCCTCACCAGATGGCCCAGGTTCAACCTCAGCAGACAATAGCCGGCCGATTGCTTATTTGATCCGCGCCGCGCCTGTTCACGCCTCCTCTCTCAACAGTTTGAATTGCCTCCGCGCGTCAATGCTCCAGATTCGCGTCATCCGGTTATCCGGGAGTCCCTCGCCATGACCATTGACCGACGCGCACTTCTGACCACCGGCGCCGCTGCGGGCCTTTCAGCCGGCCTCTCCACGCTGATCCCGGGTGCGGCGCGGGCTGAGGCCACCTCGACCGACACAAAGGCCACGGGCGTTCTTATGCGCGAGCGGGCCACCGCGCTTCTCGCCGCGCTCGATGAAGAACAACGCGACGCGGCGCTCTTCGCCTTCGACACCCGTGCCCGCAAGGCGTGGAACTTCATGCTCGGCTCGCGTCGCGCGCCAGGGCTCGCCTTGGAGCAGATGAGCCCGGGCCAGAAGGACCTGGCGCTCGACCTGCTGGCAAGCGGCACAAGTCATTTCGGCCTTGAGAAGGCGATGAACATCATGCTCCAGCAGGACATCCTGCGCGACGAATGGGGCAAGGGCTCGCCGGATCGCAACCGCGAGCGGTTCTGCGTCCAATTTTATGGCACGCCCGCCAGCACCGGCGCCTGGTCGTGGCGCTGGGAAGGCCACCATCTGTCGCTGACCTTCACGCTCCGCGACGACGAGGTGATATCGGCCACGCCGAGTTCGTTTTCGTCCGAACCCAACACAGTCCCATCAGGTCCGCATCAGGGCCTCGTGGTCTTGAAGGAAGAGGAAGTACTCGGACGCCAGCTCTTCGGCGATCTCGACGGCGCGAACCGGCGTCACGCACTGGTGTGGAAGCGCTCGCCAGGGAACATCCAGTCAAACCGCGGCGCTGAGCACAGCGTCGCCGGTGAGGCCGCCGGCGTGCCGCTCGGCGACCTCACGCAGGTGCAAGCCGACATGGCGGAGCGCCTCATCGAAATCTACACGAGCGAAGTTCTGCCGCCGGCGTTGGCGGACGAGCAGACCGCGCGGCTGAGGAATGAAGACATGGCGGCGATACGCTTCGCCTGGGGCGGCGCCAATCTCGACGGCTCGATCTACTACCGCCTAACCGGCGCCGATCTGCTGATCGAGTTCGCAAGCCTCGTCAATCAGCCGCTTCACCTGCACGCCGTCTTTCACGACACGGCGCGCAATTTCGGGGCGCACCTGGTTTAGCGGCGGTCGCGTTCGCCTCGCCCCTATTGCCGCGCCGTCAAAAGTCGCACGGCGAACGCGCCGAACACGCCGGCAAATATCCAATCGATCGCCCGCATGATTTTCGGCGAGCGTTTCAGCGCGCTTGAGAGCCGTGCGGCGAAGACAATCATCAGCGCGCAAAGCGGCGCGGCCAGCGCCACAAAGGTGATGCCGAGAAAGATCAGCTTGCCCATGGCATGCGGATCGCTGGCGCTGACGAATTGCGGCAGGAAGGTCACGAAGAACATGATGATCTTCGGGTTCAAGAGGTTGACGGCGAGCCCCTTGGCCCAGGCCGCCGCGATCGTCTCCTGCGCACGCCCGCTGCCCGCTTCGATGCTCAACGCCGAGCCATTGCGCACCGCGTCGACGGCCAGCCAGAAGAGATAAAGCGCGCCCACCACCTTCAAGACGAAGAACGCCGTGGCGCTGGCGGCGAGCAGCGCCGAAAGCCCGAGCGCAACGAGAATGGTGTGGATCAACGAGCCGGTCAGCGCGCCGGCGAGCGCCGCCATGCCGGCCGGGCGGCCTTGGCGCACGGCCTTGCCGAGGAACAACGTCATGTCCGGGCCGGGCGTGAAAGTGATCACGAGCACTGCCGCGACATAGGCGGCAAGCACGGGCAAGGCGGGAATGAAATCCATGGGCGGTGTTCCTCAAGCCCCTTGAGACTGGCGAAACAGGGCCCCGCGCGCCACCTGAAACTTGCAGCCTGACAATCCGCCGCATAAATTCAAAAGGTGAACCGGGACGAAGCAGCAGCCGCTGCCGCGGCGCTGTCTTCAAGAGCCGCGATGACGATCGACACCACGATCCGCCCTGCCGAGTCGGCCGACCTTGCGGCCGTGCGCGCGCTCCTGGTCGAAACCTGGCACGATACCTACGACCCGCTGATCGGCGCGGACAAAGTGCGCGAGATCACCGATTCCTGGCACTCGATGGAGAACCTGACCCAGCAGCTCAGTTTGCCGGAAACGGCGTTCCTGGTGGCGGAGTCGGAAGGTCACGTCATCGGCCACGTCTTCGCCAGTGCGCAGAAGCCACCGGTCCTCACCATCGCCCGGCTCTATGTGCTGCCGGCCCGCCAGCGCCAGGGGATCGGCAAGCGCCTGCTTGACGAGGTGGTTGGCCGCTACCGCGGATGCACAACCGTCCGGCTCGTCGTGGAGGAGGAGAACGTCAAGGGCCTCGCCTTCTATCGACGCGAAGGGTTCCGAAGCATCGGCGAGGCCGTTGTGGAGGGGATCAAGCATCTCCGAATGGAGCGGCCGCGATAGGCCGACATAAAAACGCTACGCTGGCGCGCCCTTCCCGCCCGTCCTATAAGCCCGCCGATCCATCTCCCGTATATTTGGGCGCGAGGCGTTTATGTCAGACATCAAGAAAGTCGTGCTTTCCTATTCCGGCGGGCTCGACACCTCCGTCATCCTGAAATGGCTGAAGACGACCTATGGCTGCGAGGTGGTGACATTCACCGCCGATCTCGGCCAGGGCGAGGAGTTGGAGCCGGCGCGGCGCAACGCTGAGCGCCTGGGCGTGGAAGACATCCGCATTGTGGATGTGCGCGAGGAATTCGTGCGCGACTTCGTCTTCCCGATGTTCCGCATGAACGCGGTTTACGAAGGCACCTACCTGCTCGGCACCTCCATTGCGCGCCCGCTCATCGCCAAGCATTTGGTGGAGATCGCCGAGGAGACGGGCGCCGACGCCATTGCCCACGGCGCCACGGGCAAGGGCAACGACCAGGTGCGCTTTGAGCTTTCGGCTTACGCGCTCAACCCCGACATCAAGGTGATCGCGCCGTGGCGCGATTGGGAGTTCAAGTCGCGCAGCGATCTGGTCGAGTTCGCCGAGAAGAACCAGATCCCCGTGCCCAAGGATAAGCGCGGCGAAGCGCCCTTCTCCGTCGACGCCAACCTTCTGCATTCCTCATCGGAAGGCAAAATCCTGGAGGACCCCAACGAAGCGCCGCCCGATTACGTGTTTCAGCGCACGATCGCGCCGGAAGACGCGCCCGACAAGGCGACAATCATCGAGATCGGCTTCAAAAAGGGCGACGCGTTCTCGCTTGACGGCAAGCCGCTGTCGCCCGCCACGCTCCTTGCCGCGCTCAACGATCTTGGCCGCGACAACGGTATCGGCCGGCTCGACCTGGTGGAGAACCGCTTCGTCGGCATGAAGAACCGCGGCATCTACGAGACGCCTGGCGGCACCATCCTTTCCGTGGCGCACCGGGCGATGGAATCGCTCACGCTCGACCGCGGCGCCGCGCACCTGAAGGACGAGCTGATGCCGCGCTATGCGGAGCTTGTCTATAACGGCTTCTGGTTCTCGCCGGAGCGCGAGATGATCCAGGCGCTCGCCGACAAGAGCCAGGAGCACGTCGAAGGCACGGTGCGGCTGAACCTCTACAAGGGCAACGTCATTGTCGAGGGCCGCGCCTCGCCGATGTCGCTCTATTCCGATGCGCTGGTGACATTTGAGGACGACAAGGGCGCTTACGACCAGAGCGACGCCACCGGCTTCATCCGGCTGAATGCGCTGAGGCTGCGCACTTTGGCGATGCGGGATCGGCTGAAGGGCGAGTAAGATGACGCGCGCGACCGTCGATCCAACGAAGTTCAACAGTGCTGCGGTTCTTCCTTATGATCTGCGGCTAGACGATTTCCGCATCGCGATGCAGGACGTGTACGATTTCTTCGGCGATGTGAACAATCTGTTGACTGGAAAGGGGCTACCGCGTCTGGACGAGATGCTGAGAAAGCAGGCCATGTCGGGCGTGATCTCCGACATGTTGACCGCCAGCCTTGCAAAGCATTCGCGTACGCTCGTCGAGAACGCATTTCACAACGGGCATCCGGACCTCGTTGTGAGAGGACGGTATTCGAACGACTCGGTCGCATCGGGCTCCGACGGAATCGAAATCAAAAGCACGCTGAAGCGCGGCGGCGCCGTCGATACGCACGGGGCGCGGGACCAGTGGATGTGTGTCTTCGTTTACGAGGTGGATCGAGAGACTCAGCCGACTAGTGCGCGCAAACCCACTCGGTTTCGAGAGGTGTATCTGGCTGCCGTCGAAACGTCGGACTTTCGAAGTAATCAGCGGGGGAGGCTCGGGACCGACACCGCGACCCTCAACCGAGATGGCGTAAAGAAACTACGTCAGCACTGGATTTATCTGGACACAGACCGCTCGCTAGATTGAGCCGAGATCCTTGATCGCAGTCTTGGCGATCTTAAAGTAGTCCGCATCTTTCTCGATCCCTACACTTTCGTAGCCGGCGTGGTTGGCGGCGGCGAGGGTCGAACCGGAGCCTGCGAACGGGTCTAGCAGCATTCCTTCACGCAAAGGAAGAACGGCCGAAACGATATGCCTCAGGAACGATTGCGGCTTGAGCGAAGGATGTGGAGCTAGGCTACGCTCCTTTTTCCCGGTTCGGTGCGACTTGACGACGTCGCCGAACGGTTGATCTTTGCTTATCCTGCGAAACCCGCCCGTCCCCCACGTCCTCAAATTGTCTTGAACCCGACCGTCCAATGGGCGTCGGAAGACAAGCCATGGCTCCCACATAGAGCGCGGCAGCACACTCACGTCCCTGAACTCATCATGGGCGTTCTTTGGGCGGTCTCCGCCGCGCATCGTCATCACCAGTCTCACGATCGTGCCTCGCGGTTCGAGGCCAGCCTTCGAAAGAGCGGCGGCGACATAGTGTGAAATCAGCGGGTTCGATGCCACGACAATATTCGCGCCAGGTACCGTTGCCCGGTAGAACAGTAGCCCCACCTTCTCGAAGAACCGCCCGAGATTCGAAATCTCCTGTTCCCCCAGCGTCGTGAATCTCGGCAGCGGCGACCGTCGATTTCCGTCGAATGAAGGGGGAATACGCCAGACCCCACCTCCATTTCCGTTCCGCAGTTTTGTCTGTTCCTTTTCAGAATACTCGACGAGACCATAAGGCGGGTCGGTCACAATTGCGTGGAAGGACCGAGGCTCACAGGCGCGCAGCCAGTCCACAGCATCCGCATGGACTATTCGCGCGCGACCTTCCTGATACTCCTTCCAGGTGAACGAAGCGCCGTTCAGTTTCTCATCGTTGACACCGGCGACGCGGTAGTAGCCGCGCTCTGTTCGCTCAAACAGCGACGGCGTATTCAGATTCAGGTATGAGCGAATCGAAGAGCGAGGAATTTCGCCGAGCTTTCGCACAACAACCGCTTCAATCTCCTTTAGAGAGACGGAGGCTGCCGAGCCGGACAGGAACTCAACAATGGCGTCGCGAACGAGGCCAGGGGATACACGATCCATCGATTCCTCCCAGTGTTCTTCTTTTGTATTTTCTTGACGTCTAGACGTCAACATGAGCGCACGGATATCAACAGGACGGATTCATGGCTTTGCATCAGGGGATGTCTGGATGACTCGCACGGACTGGCCAACCACGCGCCTCCTCGACCTGCTGGAGATCGACCTGCCGATCATCCAGGCGCCGATGGCCGGCGCGCAGGGGCCGGAGCTGGCCGCCGCGGTTTCCGCTGCGGGCGGGCTCGGCTCGCTGCCCTGCGCCATGCTCAGCCCGGACGACGCGCTTGAGCATGCAAAGCAGGTGCGCAGCGCCACCAATCGCGGCTTCGCGATGAACTTCTTCTGCCACACGCCGCCGATGGTCGACGGCGAGAAGGAGGCGCGCTGGCGCGATCGACTCGTCAGCTATTACGACGAGCTCGGTGCGGAGTTTCCCGGCGAGGCCGGCACGGCGCGCGCGCCGTTCAATGAGGCGTTCTGCGAGATCGTGGAAGCCGTAGGCCCGGCCGTCGTGAGCTTCCATTTCGGCCTCCCCGACGACAAGTTGCTCCAACGTGTCAGACGCACGGGCGCCAAGATTCTCTCTTCCGCCACGACGGTGCGCGAAGCAAAACTCCTCGCCGACAAGGGCGTCGACGCCATCATCGCGCAAGGCGCGGAGGCCGGCGGCCATCGCGGCATGTTCCTGACGGACGATATCGCCGGACAGGTCGGCACGCTGGCGCTGGTCCCGCAGATCGTCGACGCAGTCGACGTGCCGGTGATCGCAGCGGGCGGCATCGCCGACGGTCGTGGCATCGCCGCGGCCTTCATGCTCGGCGCATCCGGCGTGCAGATCGGCACCGCTTATCTCGCGACGCCGGAAGCGCGCATCTCCGATCTTCACAAGGACGCGCTGCGCGCCGCGCGCGACGAGGACAGCGTCCTGACCAACGTCTTCACCGGCCGTCCGGCGCGCGGTCTGAAGAACCGCCTCATCGAAGAGGTCGGACCGATCAGCCCTGACGCGCCCGCTTTCCCGCTTGCCGCCGGCTCCGTCGCACCGGTCCGCGCCAAAGCCGAGAGCGCCGGCATGAGCGACTTCACACCGCTCTGGTCCGGCCAGGCCGCACCGCTCGCCCGCGCCATGCCGGCAGGTAAGCTGACGGCGGCCCTGGCCGAAGAGGCGCTCACGCGGCTCAAGGCGGCTGCCGGCTAGCGCATGCGCAAGCCCGGCAGCGTCCGTGCACTCGAAGAGCTCGGCCGCGTACGGCTTTCGCCGAACTTCTTCATGCGCGACTTCCTCCATTCGGAGATCGCGAACTATTACGGCCTCGCCAACGTGCCCGACGACCCTGATCTCGCGATCGCGGCCGGAGAGCGCCTTTGTGCGGACCTGCTGGAGCCGCTCAGAGAACGCTATGGGCGCATCTCGATCCGCTCGGCCTATCGCACGCCGGACGTGAACAGGCTCGGCAATGAGCGGGGACACAATTGTGCGCGCAGCGAAAAGAGCTACGCAAACCACATCTGGGACCGGCGCGACGCCAACGGCGAGATGGGCGCCATGGCGACCATAATCGTGCACGCCCTCATCCCGCACTATCAGGCGACCGGCGACTGGGAGGCGATGGCGTGGTGGATACACGACCACTTGCCCTATTCGCAGATGCAGTTCTTCCCAAAGTTCGCCGCCTTCAATCTCGGCTGGCAGGAGACGCCGAAGCGGACGATCTACTCCTACATCCCGCCGCGGCGCGGCTGGCTGACCAAGCCGGGCTTAGCGAACTACGAGGGCGACCATGCCGCGGCGTACCGCACATTTCTGGAGGGCCTTCGCCGTTGAACGAGCGCCGGGAAAACGCCATTTAGGCAATAGACCCCTGGGATTTGCGAGATGTCCTGGTCATTCCCGATCGGCCGATTGCTCGGCAGCGAGATTCGCATCCACGTCACGTTCTTTCTGCTGCTCGCCTGGATCGCGATTGCGCATTACCAGCAGGGCGGAACAGCCGCGGCAATCGATGGCGTGCTCTTCATCATCGCCATCTTCGCCTGCGTCGTGGCGCACGAATTCGGCCACGCGCTTGCCGCGCGCCGCTACGGCATCAAGACGCCGGACATCACGCTGCTCCCGATCGGCGGACTGGCGCGGCTGGAACGCATGCCGGAGAAGCCCGGCCAGGAGATCGTCGTGGCGCTCGCCGGGCCGGCTGTGAATGTCGTCATCGCCATCGTGCTCATCGTCTTCATGCAGGCGCGCTTCGACATGGAGGCGCTGCAGCGGCTCGACAATCCTGCGCTCTCCTTCATCGTGCGGCTTGCCTCGGTGAACGTCTTCCTCGTTTTGTTCAATCTTATCCCCGCCTTCCCGATGGACGGCGGACGCGTGCTGCGCGCGCTCCTGGCGACCCGCTATCCGCGCGCCCGCGCGACCAATATCGCTGCGCGCATCGGCCAGGCGCTGGCCTTTGGCTTCGGCTTCCTGGGGCTGATGAGCGGCAATCCGCTGCTGATCTTCATCGCCATCTTCGTCTATCTCGCCGCCACGGCCGAGGCGCAGAGCGTCGGCATGCAGGACATTTCCCGCAGCCTCGGTGTCCGCGACGGCATGATCACGCGCTTTGAGGCGCTCGGCCCGCAATCGACCATCGGCGAGGCGGCCGAGCTGCTTCTCAGAACCACGCAGCACGAATTCCCCGTGGTCGACGGCGCCGGCAAGCTGCGTGGTTTCCTGACGCGCACCGCAATGGTCCAGGCGCTGTCGGATAAGGGTGCCGCGACCGCCGTCATCGACGTGATGACCGGCGACGTGCCCACCGTTTCAAGCACCGCCCGGCTCGATGAAGCGCTGAAGCACCTTCAGGGACGCGACGCGCCCGCCGTCGGTGTCACCGAATGGGACGGCCAGCTCATCGGCTACATCACGCCGGAGAATATCGGCGAGCTGATGATGGTGGAGAATGCCGGTCTCGGCCTCAGGCCGCGTCGCCCGACCGGCCCGATCGTGCCGCGATAGTAGGGCGGCGAGTGTGACTTAACCTCCCCCTGGAGGGGAGGTCGAAGTTTGCGTGGCGAAGCCGCTGCAAACTTCGGGAGGGGGGAGAGTTTTTCTGGTGCGGCTCCACCGCTCACCCCTCCCCGAAAGCGGCTTCGCTGCTTTCGACCCTCCCTCAAGGGGAGGGTTAGGGCGCCGTGCCGAGCCACCCTCAATCCGTGTAGCGGTACGTGCCCACCTCGCAGATATTGACGCTTGGGCGCTCAAGCTCCAGCCCGTCGTCGAACACGGCACGGAAGCGATAGCGGCAATAGCCGCTGCCATCGTCGAAATTGAGCACGATGGAACCGCCCGCCGGCAAGATGTCATCGCCGAGCAGGCTCTCGCGCCAATCGCGCGTATCCACGTTGACGCCGTAAAACCGGACGATGTCGACGCGTGAATCGTTGACGATGCGCACACGCCGGTCGAGCGCCTCCGCCGCTTGCGGAATCGCGATGAGAACGGCAGCAAGAAGTGCGGTTCGCTTGGGGGACATCATCGGCGAAAGCCTACACCGAAAACGAGGGCGCATCGCTCATTTTTCCGGCAGCCCGGCGAGCCGCAGCCCCTCCCAGTAGTAAGGCATGTGCTTCAGAATACCGCGCGGCATCAATACTTTCATCTTCTCGATCGTCATGTCCGGGTGCGCCTCCAGGAGCCGTGCCGTGGCGTCCTGAGCCTTTTCCGATTGGCCGGAGAGCGCCGCACTGACCGCCAAGAGCCGATACGGCCAGATGAGATTGGGTTTCGCGCGCAATCCCTCCTCCGTGAGCGTCGTCGCCAGTTCATAATCGCCGTTGGCAGCGTGCGCAGCCGCTATCCCAAAGCTGACATTGAAGTCGAGCGGGTCGAGCGGGCTGAGCCGCTGGGCGCGCGTGAACCGCTCAAGCGCCGTATCCGGATCGTTGTCATAGAGGCGCACCCAGCCGCCCCGTGCCCAGCCCCAGGCATTGTTGGGGTCGATGGCAAGGCTGCGCTGCACATAGGTCTCCGCTATCTCGAATTCCTCCGTCGCCTGGCTGTAGGCGGCGCCGATGGCGGCAAGGGCCGTCGCGTCGTCCTCAACCAGGCCGGCGGCACGCTTGCACAGGACCACCGCCTCGCGGCGGTCGGTGTCCGGGTCATTGGACCAGAGATAGGACACGTTCTGCGCATGGCACCACGCCAGCAGCGCTGCGGCGAGCCCATAGTCCGGGCTCTCCTCCAACGCCTCTCTCAACAATGCCATGGCATCGGCGTTGTCGTCTTCGGTATGGGCCCACAGACGCGGATAGGCCCGCATGACCCGGTCATAGGCCGCCAGGCTGTCCGGCCGTTTGCGCCGCGCGCGTTCAACCTCCGCCGCCCTCAGCGACGGGTGCAGAGCACCCGCCACACGCATGGCGATCTCGTCCTGAAAGTCGAAAACGTCAGCGACCTCGCCGTCGAAGCGATCCGACCAAAGCAGCGCACCGCCCTCCGCGTCGATCAGGCTGACGCTGATGCGAACCCGGTCGCCGGAGCGACGCACCGCCCCCTCCAGCACATACCGAACGCCAAGCCTGTGCCCGACAACGCGAACGTCATGTGCACCCCCCTTGAAGGTGTTGGCCGTCTGCCGGGCAATGACGAAGAAATCGCGCATACGCGCGAGCGCACCCGTGACCTCCTCGACGATGCCGTCGATGAACGCCCCCTGCCCCGGATCGCCGGAGAGGTTCTCAAACGGCATCACCACGATAGACGGACCGTCATGCGAGGGCGGCGCGTCGCTGTCAGGTGTTGAGACTGGCGCCTCCACAGAGGCCTGGTCGTCACCGCTTCGCGCCTTCTCAGCCAGCGCCCGGGTCGCCTGCTCCGGCTCCGCGCCGAACTCCCGCCGCAGCGCCTCAGCGCACACGTCGTAAAGACGAAGCGCCTCTGTCGTGCGGCCCTCGCTCAACGCCGCGGCCATCAACATGCGATGCGCTTCTTCCGCGGTCGGATCGACCGCAAGCACCCGCTGCGCAAGATCGGCGATCGTGCCACGCTCATCGGCCGTCAGCCCTTCGGCCTGAGCTGCCTTGGCCAAGATACCCAGCGCCGTGCGATGAAGCCGCTCGCGTTCGATGCGCAGCCAGTCGGCGGCGCCGGGATCGGGCGGATCGACTCCGTCAAGCAATGGCCCCCGGTAGAGCGCCGCCGCCCGCGCCAGCATCTCGGCGCCGTCGGCATCGGCCGCCGCGAGGAATGCGCTGGCGTCACACTCCACGTCGGCAGCGGCAAGCCGAACCGTCTGCTGGTCGGCCTCCAAAGCGTCGCCGCAGATCCGCCTGATCTCCGCCAGGGCCTGCCGTAGGCTGCCGCGCGCCTGGGCTTCGCCGCGGCCGCTCCACAATAATCCGCTCAGCCGCTCGCGCGTCTCCGCCCGGCCGCCGAGAAGCGCCAGATAGCCGAGTAGAAACGCGGCCTTTCGCGTTCGCGGGCCGTCCAATGGGCCATTGGGGCCGGCGAGCACGAAGCCGCCAAGGAGGCGGATGTTCAGCATGTCTTTCGTTTTAGGCCCGTCTTTGAATCGAGCACGGCCGCGGCACAAACAAATCGCCGAAATCTGTCGATTTCACGCATTTTTCACGCGCCGGGCCGCTGCGGCAAGCCAGTTTCACGCTCGCCTGACGCTTGGGGGAACGACTCGTTGCCATTGTGGCGCCAATCAAGAGCGCCAAAGGAGCAAACAATGTCCACCATCGCGCAGCCGAATCACGTTGCCACCCAGGCCCAATCGCCGATCCGCACGCAGGATGTCCTCAATGCCCTGCTGTCCAAGGTCGTCGGCACCTACCGCTGGCACCGGTCGCGCCGCGCGATGATGGAGATGTCGGACTGGCAGCGCCGCGATGTCGGACTGGAGGGTGTCGACGTGCGTTCTGAAACGGAGATCGTGATCGCGGCGCGGCGCAATCTCGAACTCGGCCTGCCGACCGAGTGGCGCTGAGTACACCCTCCGGTCGGTGCGCATGAGCCGCGACGTTCATCGAGCGATCCCCACGACCCAAGACGTCGATTCTGTGTGAGCGCCGGTTGCAGAAATCTGCTACCCGGCGTCTCATGCAAAAGGAATCACCCGCCCAGGCGAGACCCGGCTTCTCGACCACGCAGATCGTCCTGCATTGGCTGATCGCCCTCTTGGTCGGCGTGCAGTTCCTCAACCATGAGGCCATGGAAGATTGGTGGCGGGACGCCACCGGCGGCCTGCCGGAGCCGGGGCCTGCAATGGTCCACATCATCGCCGGCACCGCTGTCTTGGTGCTGATGGCTGTGCGGATCGTCGTGCGCTGGCGGGTCGGTGCGCCGGAGCAGCCGGAGGGCTATTCGCCGCTGATGACGCGCGCCGCAAACTGGGCGCATTACGCGCTCTACGCCATCATGTTCCTGTTGCCGCTCACCGGCCTGATCGCGGTTTTCGTCGCCGCGCCAGTGGCGGAAGCCCACGACGTCCTGACCGGCGTATTTCTGGCGCTTCTGGCGCTGCATGTGCTCGGTGCGCTCTATCACCTGATCATCCGCCGCGACGGCGTGTTCAAGCGCATCTTCGTACCGCACAAGGCCTGAGCCACCCGCGACGCTAACGCACGTCGCGGGCCTGTTTCGATTCGCGGAAATCGGCTATCAGGCCCGCAGCTTCCGCAACCACAGCAGTTCCATGAAAGCGGCTCTTCGCAACGTCGCCATCATCGCGCATGTCGATCATGGCAAGACGACCCTGATCGACGTGCTCCTGAAAGCCTCCGGCGCCTTTCGTGCCGGGCAGCAGGTGGCCGAACGCGCCATGGATTCCAACGCGCTGGAGCGCGAGCGCGGTATCACCATCCTCGCCAAGGTGACGTCGCTCACCTGGAAGGACACGCGCATCAACATCGTTGATACGCCGGGCCACGCTGATTTCGGCGGCGAGGTGGAGCGCATTCTCAACATGGTCGACGGCGCGATTCTCTTGGTCGACGCGGCCGAAGGACCGATGCCGCAAACCAAGTTCGTGCTGATGAAGGCGCTTGCCATCGGCCTGAAACCAATCGTCGTCATCAATAAGGTCGACAAGCCGGAGGCGGAGCCCGACGCCGTTCTGAACGCCGTCTTCGACCTGTTCGCCGCGCTCGATGCCGACGAGGCGCAGCTCGACTTCCCCGTGCTTTATGGCTCCGCCAAACAGGGCTGGATCGCCGCCGCACCGGACGGCCCGAAGGAAAACGTCGCGCCGCTATTGGACTTGGTGCTGGAGC
This sequence comes from Afifellaceae bacterium, assembly GCA_028284625.1. Lineage (GTDB taxonomy): Bacteria > Pseudomonadota > Alphaproteobacteria > Rhizobiales > Afifellaceae > DASWJZ01. Next base: position 80,224 of record JANQRH010000017.1, read on the forward strand.
ATGTCGCAGCACCCGAAACGGAGGCCGGCGCCTTCCGCATGCTGGCCACCACGCTGGAGGCCGATCCCTTCCTTGGCCGCCTCCTCACCGGCCGCATTCGCGCCGGCTCCGTCGCAGCCGGCCAGTGGGTGAAGGCGATTGCACGCGAAGGCGGCCATGTGGAGGATTTCCGCGTCTCCAAGGTTCTCGCCTTCCGCGGCCTGGAGCGCCAGCCGATTGAGCGCGGCGAAGCCGGCGACATCGTTGCGCTGGCCGGCGCGTCCGACGCGACGGTGGCCAACACGCTTTGCGACCCGAGCCTTGAGACGCCGATCGCCGCGCAGCCGATCGATCCGCCGACGCTCTCCATGACCTTCCGCATCAATGACGGGCCACTCGCGGGCACGGAGGGCGACAAGGTGCAAAGCCGCGTCATCCGCGACCGTCTTCTGCGCGAGGCGGAGGGCAATGTCGCGCTCCGCGTTGGCGAGGGGAAGGAAAAGGACGCTTTTGATGTGGCCGGACGCGGCGAGCTGCAGCTCGGCATCCTGATCGAAACCATGCGCCGCGAAGGCTTCGAGCTGACGATCGGCAAGCCGCGCGTTGTTCTACGCGAGGGTGAGGACGGCGGAAAGTTGGAGCCCATCGAAGAGGTCATCATCGATGTCGACGACGCGCATTCCGGCACGATCATCGAGACGCTGGCAAGCCGCCGCGGCGACATGGTGGAGATGCGTCCCTCCGGCGCCGGGCGCACGCGGCTGCGCTTCCACGTCCCGACCCGCGGGCTGATCGGCTACCAGCCGCAGCTTCTCTCCGACACGCGCGGCACTGCGGTGATGAACCGCATCTTCCACGCCTGGGAGCCGTTCCGCGGCGACATTCCCGGCCGCCGCACCGGCGTCTTGATCTCCAACGGCCAGGGCGACGCTGTTGCTTACGCGCTCTTCAATCTCCAGGAGCGCGGACCGATGATGATCGCGCCGGGAACGCGCGTCTATCCCGGCATGATTGTCGGCGAGCACGCGCGCGGCAATGATCTGGAGGTCAATGTCCTGAAGGGCAAACAGCTCTCCAATGTCCGCGCCGCCGGCAAGGACGACGCCGTGCTCCTGACACCGCCGATGAAGATGAGCCTGGAGCGGGCGCTGTCCTACATCGCCGAGGACGAGTTGGTTGAGGTGACGCCGCAATCGATCCGCCTCAGAAAGGCGATCCTCGACCCGCATGAGCGCAAGCGCGCGGAGCGGGCCCGGGCCAGCGCGGCGTAGGCCACCGCTGGACAGCGCCCCCGGCCGAACCATATGAGGGGTAGGACCAAGGCCATGCGACCCTCTCCAGCCCAGGCGCCCGCAAAGGACGCAAAAGCCGCAAGCCCCTACCCGCCCGACGTTGAAGTCGTTCGGCAGATCCCGATCACGCAATCAAAGGACCTCGGCCCAGCGATCGACTGGCTGATGTCGGGCGCCAGCAAGTCAGGCGGCCTGGCTGAGCTGCTTGACGGCATGATGGCGCGCATCGTTGCGGCCGGCGTGCCTGCGCACCGGAGCACGCTGCATATGGGCACGCTGCATCCGCAGCTCGTCGGGCTCGGCGCGGTATGGGCGCGCGACCGGGGTGTCTGCGATGAGCTGCGCGTCGACGCGCATGTGCGCGAGACCGAGGCTTACCAGAAGAGCCCGCTGAAGGCGGCGATCGACGAAGGCAAAGCGGTGCGGATCCGGCCGCAAACCGACGAAGCGCGGGAGCGCTTCCCCATGATGAAGGCGCTGGCGGCGGAGGACTTCACTGACTATATAGCCGTCCCGCTGCACGACCGTGAAGAGCTCTTCAACGTCGTGACGATCTCTACGCGCACGCCCGGCGGCTTCTCCGAAGAGAATGTCGCCGCATTCAAAGCCGTGCTTCCCGCTTTCGCGCTCAACCTGCAGATCGCCGCGCTCACGCGCATCGCCGGCAACGTGATGGCCGCCTATCTCGGCGAGCGGAGCGGCGCGCGCGTGCTGTCCGGCGAGATCTATCGCGGCTCCGGCGAGACCATTGACGCGATCGTCTGGTTCTCCGACATGCGCGGCTTCACCGCGCTCTCAGATCGCCTCTCCGGCCCCGACATGGTGCGGCTTCTGAACGCCTATTTCGAACGCCTCGTGGAGGCCGTGCATGCCAATGGCGGCGAGGTGCTGAAATTCATGGGCGACGGGATGCTCGCCATCTTTCCCGTGACCGACGCTCGCCCCGCCCCCGAAGCCGCCGAGGCGGCGCTCACCGCGGCGCGCTCAGCCCTTGCGGCCGTCGACGCCATGAACGGCAACGACGGCGACGCGCTGGAGATTGAGACGGAGTGGCGGCCCATCGGAACGGGTATCGCGCTGCATCACGGCTCGGTCTTCTACGGCAATACCGGCGCGCGCGACCGTCTCGACTTCACTGTGACCGGACCGACGGTAAACCTGGCGGCGCGCGTGGAGCCGCTTGCCAAGGAAACCGACCGGCGGCTGCTTGTCACAGAGGCCGTGGCCAAACTGCTCGATGAACCGCTGGAGGACCTCGGCGCCTTTCCACTGCGCGGCGTGGCGGAGCCCGTCGCCGTGTTTGCGGCGGATTAAGAGGCATCAAGCGAGTTTCGGGTGGGGGAACACCCTTTCATCCCTCATCCTGAGGTGCGTCTTTCGCCCTCCTGAGCCTGTCGAAGGGCGAGGCTCAGCGCTAGGCGCTTCGCACCTCAGGATAAGGGCGAAAGACGCCTCGAAGGACGGGATGAAAGGGCAACGGGTTCACTCCCACCCATCCTGCGCCGGCGAATTTCTTCTACTACCCGCTTTCGCCTTTTCCCCGTCCAACGGAGCCGCTACGCTTCGCGGCATGACCTCGCTCGTTATAGACGTACGCCCGGCTCGCACGTCCGATGCGGGGCAGCTCGCCGACGCCTATGCCACCTCCTGGCGCGAGGCTTATGCCGGCATCATTCCGGCGCTGACGCTGGAGCGCATGATCGTCCGCCGCAGCGCCCGCTGGTGGCATGAAGTGCTCGCCCGCCGCGCCGTACTGGTGCTCGACGTCGATGCGATCGTCGCCGGCTACGCCAGCTTCGCCCCGGCGCGCGGACCCGCTCAACCGGGAACGGCGGAGGTGCAGGAACTTTATCTCCGCCCCGAATATCAGGGCGTCGGGCTCGGCGTGCGGCTCTTCTCCGCCACGCTTCGCCGCATTAAAGGCCGCGGCTACGCCAAGGTGTTGGTGCGGGCGCTTGCGGAGAACGAGCGCGCCAACGGCTTTTATGTGCGCCATGGCGGCCGGCTGGTGGCCCGCACCGATGAATCGCTGGGCGGACGCATGCTGCCCTGCCTTTGGTACGAATTCCGGCCCTGATCCCGCCCCTGGCCTGCGCGTCAGAACTTTCCGTTGTCATGCGCCATTTCGGCGGGAATTGGCGAAACAACGTCCCAGTGCTCAACGATCTTTCCGTCCTCCACGCGCCATAAATCGAAGAACGCCCATGGGTCTCCACCCATGATCGCATCCGACGCGAGGAAGACGAAGTTGCCCTCCGCCACCACAATCTGCGGTTCGAATTTGGTGATCACCTGCCCTTGCTCGGCGAATGCCTTTATGGCCGCCATCAATCCGTCCAGGCCGTCGTCAATGTTCGGATTGTGCTGCATGTACACGTCGGGATCCATGTAGTTGGCGACGTTTTCAGGCGCCGCACCGCCCAGCACGTCGCGAACAAAACCGACGACGAGTTCCTTGTTCTCGGCTGTCTTGTCGAGATCGGTCACCTCCGTCGGCCCGTCCGTCATGGAACGGCCCGACACAGTGGTTTCCGGCGGCGCTTGCAGATTGTCCCAATGCTCCGCCACGAGCCCATCTTCGACTCGGAACACATCGAATGCGACGAGCGTTGGAGCGCCGAAGGCATCGGCGTTTTCGTAGGTATTGTGCAGCACGACCATGTCTCCCTCCGCAATAACCCGGTGCGTGGTGACGGTCATTCCCGCTTGTTCGACGAGCGGGATCGCGCCGAGCAAGCCTTCTGCTCCCGTCGGGATCGCGGGGTTGTGCTGTATGTAGTCCGGCGCGACGAGTTCACGTGCTGCCTCCGGATCATACTGAACAAAAGCGGCGGTGAAGAGCGCGATGACCAGTTCGGTGGGCGTCATGGGATGTCCTCTCAATTCGGTCGTCGCAATAGTAAGTATCATAAGCATACCAAGGATCAATTACGCACTTTTATACAACGTAGTTTGCTCAAGGATACCTGCCAAAGTACGCAGCTTGCATGCTCTTCGCGCGGTATGCTAACTGCCACTGGTACTTATTTTGCACCGAGGCCCCATGCTCCCCGTTGGCGTTGAAAGCAGAGCAGAGGCGCTGAACTGTCCCATTCGCTCTGTCTTGGCGAACGTGACAGGCAAGTGGCGCATCATCATCGTCCTCGCGCTGGAAGACGGCCCCAAGCGGTTCGGCGAGATCAAGCGGTGCATCGGCGATGTTACGCAGCGCGTTCTGACGGAAAATCTGCGCGGTCTTCAGCGTGACGGCTACCTTACCCGCACCGTTGATCCGGGGCCGCCTGTCGCCGTTTCCTATGAGCTGACACCGCTCGGGCGGGATCTGGTAGAACTCATGAAGCCGCTCGTATTCTGGTCAAATGACCACATGGAACGGGTCAGGGCCGCGCGGATGGAATACGATCGAGCAGAACGACGCTAGAACTGGCGGGGATGAATGTCCGGTAGCGCGGAAGCTATCTGCGACGCGCTGACTATCGAGAAAGAGCTCAAGCCGCCGAGGCGCCCCACCACCCACTTCACCGAATGCTGATGTCGGCTTGATTTGCGACGGCGTGCGCGGTGGCCAAACTAGGGCACGCTTGGCGCTCCGCGCGAAAGGTTCTCTGATGACATCAGCCACTGGATCTCGGTTCCGCATCGCTTTCATGATGCCGCTGATAGCGGCGCTCCTCCTGTTCGGGGCTGATGAGTCGAAGGCCCAGGACGCCGCAGAGCTGCCTGCTTATGTGATCGAGCAGTTCGGCACGCCCCCGTCCGTTCCGGACGGTCGGCTGTCCGAACCGTTACAGTCCGCCGTAGAGGTGGCCTTCATCGACAGCGTGGCGCAAAAGACCTGGGGCGACGAACAGACAGCTGCACTTGGCGAAATCGTCGAGTCGAAAGACCCCCGCATTGCCTGGATCATCGCTGACCTCATGCGCTTTGCCTCAGGGCCGCGACTGAGCGGGGCACTCGCCGCCGCCGCGTCCAAACTCCTGGAGATCGACACACCAATTCAAAATCACTGGGGGATCATCACGGACCACCTTATTGCATGGGATATTCCGGCACCCCCCGATTACCTGCGAGCAAAGCGGACAATCTTCACTGGCCTTGCTCCCGGATGGGAGCAGATCTTTGTCGAAGGCGATATCGACTGGCGGCTGGTGTCCTGGGGCGGCGTGCTCATCGATAATCGCGCCTACGATACGACCGATGAACCCTGCAATTGCATTCCCGCGGCGGACAATCCCGCGGTCAGCAACGCCGAAGATGCCACGTGGCTCAAGGACGAGGCTGTCGTGTTCGGCATCGAGGTCAACGGCGAGTATCGCGCCTATCCGCGCCGCATCATGGAAGTCCGCGAGATGGTCAACGATACGCTCGGCGGACGCGATTTGGGGATTCCGTACTGCACCTTATGCGGCGCCGCGCAGGCCTATTTCACCGATCAACTGCCGGAGGGGATCGAGCGGCCGATCCTGCGCACGTCGGGCCTGCTCATTCGGTCCAACAAGGTGATGTACGACATCAACAGCTGGTCAGTGTTCGATACGTTTCTTGGAAAAGCGGTTACGGGGCCGCTTGCGGAGAAGGGCCTTCAGCTGGAGCAGGCCACCGTCGTCACCACCGACTGGGGGACGTGGAAGAGGGAACATCCCGAGACCACGGTGCTCGTCGAAGCGCTGGCGCTCGGTCGGGACTTTGACTTCCGCAACAACCGGGATGCGAATGGGCCGATCTTTCCGGTTGGCGACGTCGATCCTCGCTTGCCGGTTCACGAGGACATCATCGGCGTCGTGACGGCGTCCGGCCAGCCGGTCGCGTTTCAGCGAAGCAAGGCCTTTGTGGCTTTGAGCGCAGGCGAGGAGATCGCCTACGAGAACGTCCGTCTGGAACTCGATGCCGGCGGCATACGAGCCGTGGATGCGGACGGCTCCGATCTCGGGAGTCATCAGGCGTTCTGGTTCGCCTGGTCGCAGTTTCATCCAGGCACAGCACTCTGGCCTGAGTGACGCGACCTGCCCCGCGCTCAGAAAACGTTGGGATAGATGTAGAGCCAGATCACCCGCTGAATGAGGAAGATGATCAAAAGGAGGATGATCGGCGTGATGTCGAGCCCGCCAAATGGCGGCACGAAGCGGCGGATCGGCCTGAGCGCCGGCTCCGTCAGCTGGTAGAGCATCCGCCCGATCGTCCCCACGAATTGGTTGTTCGGATTGACGATATTGAACGCGTAGAGCCAGGAGAAAATCGCCGCCGCGATGATCACCCACCAATAAAGCTGCAGTGCCAGGAGGATGACATCGAGAATCGCGCGCATTTGGTCCCCGTGAATCGCGGCTTCTAAGACATGCCGCCCATGTAGCCGCGTCACGCCGCCGTTACAAGCAATAGGGGGGCCCTCGGACTGCTAGCGGCATCGCGGATCGGGCCGATCGGTCCCGGCACGCGCCAACTTGACACCCTTAAGGGGCAATCTCTAAATGCGCCGGCCTGCCGGGCGACCGGGACGGCATGGGGCCGTAGCTCAGACGGGAGAGCGCCGCGTTCGCAATGCGGAGGTCAGGGGTTCGATTCCCCTCGGCTCCACCACCTCCCTCGGTCGTACCGGAAGCGCCCGGAGATCGAGATTTGCTAGCATCGCTCCGCTAAGCGAAAGCAGGCTCGCTGTGGCCAATCAGCGAGCCGACTGTCGGAACTCATGCTTCGATCACGATCTTTACCTTTTCGGGGTCAACACCCAACGACTCCGCTAGTCGCCTTTTCGCGTCGGCTATAGTCAAGGGCGTTTCGATGGGCGGCGCCGGCACAAGCGCAGAATCTGTTGGCGCTTCGTCGCCATGAGCTGCGTCAAGCTTCATGACAAGCAATGGTTCTTTGCCCAGCGCGATGCCTCCGCCGACCGACGAGGGTGCGTTCGGATGCTCCGGAACAAACATTGAAACCCAAACGCCACGCCCGACGGGTATCGAGTGACCCGCTTCCAGTCTAGCACGGTAGGAGCGGTCAAAGCGCTCCCGCATCTCGTCGCCGTCGACCATGTAAGCCAACCCCTCTTTCGGGTCATCTTTGTCGTCGACGGTCACCGCTACGACGTAGTCTACGTCGTCCAGCGTAACCCACCCGCTATCGTCATCGTTGCGAGGAAACGCAATCCAGGTGTCCTGCGTCGTGCGAATCGACACTGTGTACTGTTTGTTGTTCTTCACTATCCTGCGGACACTAGATTTACCGATGCCCTGAATGCGCTCGACGCGCCAACCGGCCTGCTCAAGCGCTCGCTCACCTAACTTAAACAGCTTGCGACGGCTCAAAACCTTCCTCGGTTCTCGAGATACGTTTGTCATAATAATACTCCCTTCCATAGTCGTTCCGGATAAAGTAGGAAATACGATGGAGTAAGTCAACATATTCCAAGAAAGAAATTTGGAATATGTTCGGAACAAACGGATTTTGCTGGTCGAACGCCGAGTTGTCTGGAATATCTTGCGAACCCATCAGGGGGTGGGCGGACCACCCTCAGCAACGTGCGGACGATCCGATCAACGCATTAGCAGAGCAATTGCCTCGCTGCCCTGACCTGGGCTTGTCTCGCGGCTTGCAAACAACATAGACAACGACAACACAGCACAGGCGGGAGGACGGAGCGTGCCTGGAATAGAGAAGAAGAAGCTCGGCGGCACGGACATTGTGGTGCCGCAGATCTGCTTTGGCTCGTCATCGTTTGGCAACATGCCCGATACCTACGGCTACGGTGTCGGCGAAGAGCGCGCCTACGCGACGGTGCGGGCCATCTTCGATTCCGAAGCCGCCTTCATCGACAGCTCACGCAATTACGGTTTCGGCCGCAGCGAGGAGCGGATCGGCGTCGTGATCCGCGAGCGCGGCGGGCTGCCTGATGGCGTCGTGCTGTCGACCAAGCTTGACCGCGACGAGGAGACCGGGCGCTTCGACGCCGATCGTGCCCGCCGCTCGCTTGAAGAAAGTCTCAACGCGCTTGGGCTCGACAGCGTGCCGATCTTGCATCTGCACGACCCCGAGCACGCTGCCTCGGTCGCTGAGATAGCAGGCCCGAGCGGTGCGGCGCGCGAACTCTTCCGCATGAAGGAGGAAGGCCTGGCGCAGGCCGTTGGGCTCGCCGCCGGCAATGTCGACGTGATGATGCCGTTCCTCAAGGATTTCGATTTCGATGCGCTGATCACGCATAACCGCTTCACGCTGGCCAACCGCAACGCCGAGCCGATGATGGATTATGCCGTCTCAAAAGGCATGGCCGTGCTTAACGCCGCCCCTTATTGCGGCGGCGCGCTGGCCAAGGGCGTGGAGGCCTATCCGCGTTACGTCTACCAGGAAGCGTCGGACGACATGCTTGATCCGTTGCGCAAGATTGAGGCGATCTGCCTGCGCCACGACGTGCCGCCCGGCGCCGCTGCGCTGCAATTCTCCATGCGCGACCCGCGGGTGACGTCAACGATCTGCGGCGTCAGCAAGCCGGAACGCGTGGAGCAGACGCTGGCTTGGGCCAACTGGGAGATCCCTGCGGCGGTGTGGGAAGAGCTCGCCGCCCTCCCCTTCGCCACCGACGACCCGGAAGCGACGCGCGAATACAAGCTGGGCTAACTTGTTCCTTCTCTGTCATCCCGGTTCGGCCGTCAGGCCGAGACCGGGACCCATGAACACCCACGCCGCTCTGGTGGCTATGGGTTCCGGACACGCGCTGCCGCGCGTTCCGGAATGACAAACGAGAGGAAGTGGCCCGAATGGAGCGAAGCGCAATCCTTCAATGCGTCATCAGAACCGGCACGGTCATCTCGCGCAGGATGTCGCGGGTTGCGCCGCCAAAGAAGTATTCGCGCACGCGACTGTGCCCATACGCGCCCATGACGACCCAGTCGTAGTTTTCGTCCGTCGCGGCGTTCAGCACGACATCGGCGACCGGCACGCTGCTCGCCGGCACGTCCTTGATCTCAACATTGAGCCCATGCCGATCGAGATAGGCGGCAAGCTCTAGGGCGTCATCGGCGTGCTTGCCGATCATCAGCACGGTGACATGTCCGGCCCTCTCCAGGAGAGGCAGGCCGGCGCGAACCGCCCGCGCCGCGGTTGCGCCGCCATCCCAGGCGATCAGCGCGCGCTCAAGCTTCAATTTCTGGACACCGATATAAGGAACGATCAGCGTCGGCGCGCCGCCGTCAAACAGCAGCGATTCGATCATGGCGCCGCGCATCGGCTCCGGCCGGTCCGGGCTCTCCTGGCCGATGATCACGAGATCGGTGAGACGACTGCGCCCGAGCGTGGCCGCAAAACTGCCGTCGGCGGGCACCTCCACGATCATGTTCTCAAACCGGATACCGGCGCGCGTGGCGATCTCCTCAAAGGCATTGTTGGCGGCCGTTGCCAGGCCAAGTGCTGCCTCCCGCGCGCTGACTCTCAGGCTTTCGGACGGCACGCCGATATCGGCGGGCGTGATCAGCGGATCGAACGCCACCGACAGCCCCGCGAGGTGCGCGTCGAGCCGGCGCGCAAGCTCCGCAGCGACCGCTGCCGCCTCCCGCTCTCCAAGCAGATCGACGATCGTCAGGATATCTTTGATGGCCATGATGAAATCCCTCCCCGGCATGGCGCCCTGCCGGTAGGCGACCGGATTCACGTCCGATTTTCGCCGAAGCGTTTGCGGACCGAGCGACAATTGTCCTTGATCCTGGTCAAGCCGCCTGGCGGCTGCTCTACGACATGCCTGCGGCGCGCTTACGAACCTCACTGAGCGTCGCCCGCGTGGAGATGATCTCTGGCTCCATCAGGATATGCACGAGCGCCGGCCGGCCGCAGGTAAGCGCGCGTTCGAACGCAGGCGCGAACTCTTCGGTCGTCGTCACCGTCTCGCCATGTGCGCCGAACGAGCGCGCATAGGCCGCAAAATCGGGATTGGTCAGCCCAGTCGCGTACTCTTCGCCGGGATAGCTCCGCTCCTGGTGCATGCGGATCGTGCCGTACATGCAATTGTCGAGAACCAGCGTTACGACATTCAGGCCATGCTGCACGGCCGTCGCCAGCTCCTGGCCGGTCATCAGAAAACACCCGTCGCCGGCGAAGCACACCACGTCGCGCTCCGGGTGCACCGCCTTGGCGGCGATCGCGGCGGGAAAGCCATAGCCCATCGCTCCGCTGACCGGACCCAGCTGCGTCGGGAAGCCCCGGTAAAGGTAATGGCGCATGCACCAACCGGTGTAGTTGCCGGCGCCGTTGGTGATGATCGCATCGGGTCCAAGCCGTTCGCGCAGATGCGCCATGATCGCGCCGAAATCGATCTTGCCGGGGAAGTCCCGCGCCGTGAGCTGCGCCTCGAAATCGCGCCGCGCCGTGGCGGTCCAGTCCTGCCAACGCGGCTCCACGGCCAGCTTGAGTTGGGCGGTGGCAGAAAGGAACGGGCCGACCCCCGCGTTGATCGCAAGCTCGGCCACAAAGACGCGTCCCAGCTCCTCCGCGCCGGGATGTACATGCACAAGTTTCTGCTGCGGCTGAGGTGAGCGGATCAGCGTATAGCCCGACGTGGTCATCTCGCCGAGGCGATCGCCAATCGCGATGACGAGATCGGCTTCGCACACGCGTTTCGTGAGCTCCGGCGACACTGACGTGCCAAGCTCGCCGACATAAAGCGGATGCGTGTTGTCCATGCGGTCCTGACAGCGAAAGCCCGCAGCGACGGGAAGGTGGAATGCCTCGGCGAAGCTGACGAGATCGGCGCGCGCCGCCTCAGACCATCCGCTGCCGCCGACAATAGCGAGCGGACGTTCAGCCGTCGCAAGGCAATCGGCGAGCGCCGCCATCTGCGCCTCAGACGGCGCCGGCTCGGCGACCGGCGTCGGCGCCACGTCAACCGCGTGGGCCGTCGCAGTCAGCACGTCCTCAGGAAAGATCAGCGCCACCGGCCCGCGCCGGCCCGACATCGCGATCGCATAGGCGCGCGCGACATATTCAGGAATGCGTGCCGGATCCTCCACTTGGTCCACCCACTTGGTCAGCTCGCTCAGCAGCTGGCGATAATCGACCTCCTGAAACGCCTCGCGACCGGCCATGTCGCGGCCCACCTGCCCGACCAGAAGCAACATCGGCGTTGAATCCTGCCGCGCCGTATGGAGCCCGATGGAGGCATTGGTCACGCCGGGCGCGCGGGTGACAAACGCGATGCCCGGCCGACCGGTGAGCTTGCCGTAGGCCTCCGCCATATTGGCGGCGCCGCCCTCCTGCCGGCAGACGATCAGGCGCATCTGGTCCTGGACCTCGCGGAACGCGGCGATGGCCCCCAAGAAACTCTCGCCCGGCACGCAAAACGCCATATCCGCGCCGTGGCCGATCAGATTGTCGATGAGGATACGCCCGCCCGTTCGTTCAGCCATGTCATCTCGCCCGTTTGAGCGCCCTCCATACGCGATGGCCGGCTGGGTCGCCTAGACCCCGCATTGCGCCGCGCCGCTTGGGTCGCTAGTCATCTGCGCCGAGGAATGGACATGAGTTTGAACAGCGTATCGGAAGCGCTCGCCGCATTCGCCGCCGGCGAGCTTGTCGTGGTCGTCGATGATGACGACCGCGAGAACGAAGGCGACCTCATCCTGGCGGCGTCCAAGGCGACGCCCGAGCAGCTCGCCTTCATGATCCGCCATACCAGCGGCATCATTTGCGCGCCCATGACGCAGGAACTGGCCGATAAACTGCAGCTCACGCCGATGGTCGCCTCAAATCGCGATCCCATGCGCACGGCCTTCACCGTCTCCGTCGATTACCGCGAAGGGCTGACCACCGGCATCTCCGCGGAGGAGCGCACCAACACGCTGCGCGCGCTCGCCAACGACAATTGCATCGCGTCCGATTTTCTGCGGCCAGGCCACGTCTTTCCGCTGATCAGCAAGACCGGCGGCGTGCTGATCCGTTCCGGTCACACCGAAGCCGCCACCGACATGACGCGGCTCGCCAACCTGCCGGAGGTCGGCGTGCTGGCGGAGATCGTCAACGACAGCGGCAGCGTCAAGCGTCTGCCGGAGTTGATCGCGTTTGCGCGCCAACACGACCTCAAGATCGTATCGATCGCCGACCTGATCGAGCATCGCATTCGCACTGAATCCCTGGTCAAGCGGATCGAGAGCAGCGAGATCACCACGCCAATCGGACCGGCGAACCTGCATATCTACACGACCGCCTTCGATGACACACAGCACCTGGCCGTCACCTTCGGCGAGGTGTCCGGACAGGGCGGCGTGCCCTGCCGCATCCATCACGAGCAGCCCTTGCGCGATCTCTTCGAAGCACCGGCCGCGCAGCGCTGGCTCGATATTGCGCTCGCGCGCTTCAAGACGAACGGCACCGGCGTTCTGATCTATGTGCGCGACCCTCGGATCACCGCCCTGCAGAGCCAGCCGCCGGCGGAAACGGCTGCCGATGGGAGCGATGGCGGCGACGGCCATCCCACATCGCGCAGCCGCCGCGAGCGCTGGCGCGAGATCGGCCTCGGCGCACAGATTCTGCGCGACCTCGGCGTATCGTCGATCCGGCTGGTCGCCACCCAGCACCGCCAATATGTGGGCCTCGCCGGCTTCGGCATCGAAATCGCCGAAACGGAGATCGTGGAAACTTAGGCAAGCGTTGGACCGCGGAGGTGGGACCGTGAAGCTTGGCGTGATCTGCGACGGTATCAGCCGGGATCTGGCGCATACCGTCGATGTGATGGACGAGTTCGGCCTCGACTACGCCGAGCTGCAATTCGTCGGCGAGAAGGAGGTCGGCGACCACAGCCCGGCGGAGATCGCGGCCATCAAGGCGCTGCTCGACGACCGGGGCAAGTCCGTTGCCTGCCTCTCACGGCACGTCTTTGCCGGCATGACCGCCGCCAACCGACCCGGTGACGACCTTCACACAAAGCACATGGACGCGCTGAAGCGTGTGATCGAGATGGCCCACGTCGTCGCCTCGCCGCTGGTGCGGATCATGACGCCGAAAAAGGAGCAAATCCTTTGGGGCCGCAACGGCGCGGAGCTTTGGAACGTCGCCAAAGGCGCATGGGACACCGTCCCGCCGCTCATCGCCCCGGCGGTGGACCTGGCGCGGGCGGAGGGTGTCACGCTGGTCGTAGAGACCGGCAACGGCACGATGGTGAATTCCAACTACACCGCGCGCAAGCTGATCGATGATCTGGGCGCCAAGGATGCGCTCAAGGTGCTGTGGGACCCGGCCAACAATTGCTGGTGCCACGAACGCGCTTATCCGGACGGCTACGAGGAGGTCCGCGACGGCTATCTCGGCCATGTCCACATTAAGGACGTGAAGGTCGATACGCCGCGCGCCACGCTGGAGGTGCGCCCGATGGGCGAGGGTCAACTCGCCGACCAGTTCCAGCCGATTGCCGAAGCCCTGCGCCGTGACACTTATGACGGCGTCATCTCATTTGAGAGCGTCTACCATCCCGGCGACGGAGATTTCGAAGCCGGCTTCCGCCAGTGCATTGGATTGTTCAAAGAGATATTCGGCTGAAGCAGCATCCTTGCTGGCCAAGGCGGAAACTGGGCGCCCCGCTACCCTCGCCCGACAAACGGCATCTGATTGGCCATGATCGTGACGAAGAGCACGTTGGTGTCGAGCGGCAGCGAATCCATGTGGAGCACTGTGTCGGCCACATGCTGCACATCCATCAGCGGTTCCTTGGCGATCGTCCCGTTCGCCTGCGGCACACCCTTGGCCATGCGCGCGGCAAGCTCCGTGAGCGCATTACCGATATCGATCTGACCGCAGGCGATATCGAAGGCGCGGCAATCGAGCGAGATCGATTTGGTGAGGCCGGTGACGGCGTGCTTGGTCGACGTATAAGGAGCGGAGTTGGGGCGCGGTGTCTGCGCCGAAATCGAGCCATTGTTGATGATGCGGCCGCCGCGCGGCGTCTGCGCCTTCATCTGGCGTATGGCTTCACGCGCGCAATAGAACATGCCGCTGAGATTGACGTCCACGACGGCGCGCCATTGCTCGTTGGTCAGATCCTCAATCGGCACAGCCGGCGTGCCGATGCCGGCATTGTTGAAGAGCAGATCGAGCCGGCCGAACTTGTCGATCGTCTGGCCGAACAGCGCATCGACGGCTTCGGGATCGCCCACGTCGGTCGGCACGACGAGAACCGCGTCACCGGCATCAGCGGCCGTTTCTTCAAGCGCGTCGCGCCGTCGTCCGGCGAGCGCAACGCTGTAACCCGCCTTGAGCAGCGTTCTCGTTACGGCACGGCCGACGCCGCTCCCCGCCCCCGTCACAATTGCAACTTTACCCATCGCCCGCTCTCCTTCGTTACGCCTCAGCAGCCCTTGCGCCGCTCCCAGCCACGGATCAGTTCGACCTGCTCTTGTTCCCAGCGATCAAGCTCACCGTAAGGAGGAAAGCACGCATCCTTGAAGACCGCGCGGGCCCGCGCCGTCTTAAAGCAATAGCCCTTCTGCGCGTAAAACAGATTGCGCTCATACCAAAGCTCATCGCAGCTCATGTCGCGATAGCTCTGCGCATTGGATGCGCCGGCCGTCGTAAGCAAGGCGATGGCCGAAAAAGCTGCCACCACGACTCGACGCGTCGATGTCTTCGGCTTCGTGGTCATCTCGTTTACCTTTCCAAAAACCCGCGTCACACGATGCCGCCGCCGCTACCAACGACCTTCGGCCGCGCATCGCCGACCTTCCGGCGATATCCGAAGGCACGATAGACCGCGACCGGGTCCATTGCGGCGTCTTTCTCATAGCGCGCCATCGCCAGGATCGGCTCCACATTGGTGCGGAAGGCTTTCTTCAACGTCTCGCTCGCCATCAGCGCGTCGTTGGCGTCCTGATGGCTGGTAAGTGCCGATCGATCGACCAGATGCGCCTGCACATAGGCGCGCTCGATCTCCATGGCCGAGACCATCAGGCTTTCGATCGGATCGGTCACGTTGTGCGACTGGTCGATCATGTGCGCCGGATTGAAGCCTGGAGCCTCGGAAAGCTCCGCGTCCACAAGCTCGTTGAACACCAAAAAGAGCTGATACGGATTGATGGCGCCGGAATCGAGATCGTCGTCGCCATATTTGGAATCGTTGAAATGGAACCCGCCCAGCTTCTGAAATTGAATGAGCCGAGCGACGATCATCTCGATATTGGTGTTGGGAGCGTGGTGCCCGAGATCGACGAGGCAGAACGCGCGGTCTCCGAGCGCGCTGGCGATCAGATAATTGGTGCCCCAATCCTGCACGATCGTGGAATAGAAGGCCGGCTCATAAAGCTTGTGCTCGGTGAACAGACGCCAGTCGCTCGGCAACACCGCGTAGATCTTCTTGGCGGAGTCCAGATAGCGCTCAAAGGCCCGCGTCAGATGGCTCTGCCCGGGGAAATTCGAGCCATCGGCGATCCAGATCGTCAGCGCCTTTGAGCCGAGCTGCTGGCCGATCTCAATGCACTCCACATTGTGCTCAATCGCCTGGCGCCGCACCGCGTCGTCGGTGTGCGACAATGAGCCGAACTTGTAGGAGAGCGCCTGCCCGGGCGCATCCTGGAACGTGTTGGAATTCATCGCGTCAAAGCCGAGGCCGCGCGCTGTGGCGTAGGACTTAAGCTCCGCCGGATCGTCGTGCTTGTCCCAGGGGATGTGCAACGACACCCGCGGCGTCGCGCCCGTGAGCTGGTGGATGACAGCACAATCGTCGAGCTTGTCGAGGATGTTCCGCGGCTCGCCCGGCATCGGAAAGCGCGCAAACCGCGTGCCGCCCGTGCCGACGCCCCAGGATGGCACCGCCACCTCAAAGGCGGACGCCTTCGCCTTCAGCGCATCGATCTCAACGCCGCGCCGCTGCAGCGTCTCGCCCAAAGCCGCGTAGTCAGCCTGCAGCGCGGCAAGCCCGGCTTCGTTCAACTGCCCGATCAGGTTCTGGTCGATTCCCGGCCGTGGCATCCGCTCCCCCCTTTGGCTTTGAGCATGTGCTTATGGCGTCCGGCCGGCCGACGGAAGGGGAAAGTCGCAAGCCGCGGACGATTACCGCATTCGGCTTTCTCTTGGCCGGCGGCAAGGCACGCGCCAAGCCTTCCGTTTCCGGCCGTGGCCCGCTAATCAATGCGGGCCATCTCGTCCCACCCGGCACCATCGGAGACATTGCATGAGCTACGTTGCCGCGCCTGCGCGCTACGACACAATGACCTACAACCGCACGGGGCGCAGCGGGCTGAAGCTCCCGGCGATCTCGTTGGGGCTCTGGTACAGCTTCGGCGAAGGCACGCCCTTCGCGCTCAGCCAGGAGCTGCTTCGCACAGCCTTCGATCACGGCATCACGCATTTCGATCTCGGCAACAATTACGGTCCGCCGCCCGGCGCCGCCGAAGAGACACTCGGAAAGATGCTGCGCGGCGACTTCGCCCGCCATCGCGACGAGCTGATCATCTCCACCAAAGCTGGCTATCTGATGTGGCCGGGACCGTACGGCGAATGGGGCAGCAGAAAATACCTGATCTCCAGCCTCGACCAGAGCCTGAAGCGCATGGGGCTGGACTATGTCGACATCTTCTACTCGCATCGCTTCGACCCCGACACGCCGTTGGAGGAGACGATGGGCGCGCTCGATTCCATCGTCCGCCAAGGGAAGGCGCTCTATGTCGGCATCTCATCCTACAATGCGCAGAAGACGACCGAGGCGGCGGCGATCCTGCGCCAGAAGGGTACACCCTGCCTCATCCATCAGCCGAGTTACTCTATGCTCAACCGATGGATCGAGCGCGACCGGCTGCTCGACACGCTGGACGCTGAGGGCATTGGCTGCATCGCCTTCTCACCGCTCGCCCAAGGCATGCTGTCGAGCAAATATCTGAAGGGCGTACCCGCCGACAGCCGCGCCGTGAGCGGCCCCTCCTTCAGAAAGGAGTTTCTGAAGGCCGAAACGGTCAAACGCATCCGCTCGCTGAACAACATCGCCAAGAAGCGCGGACAATCGCTTGCTCAAATGGCGATCGCCTGGGCCCTGCGCGACCCCCGCATGACATCCGCGCTGATCGGCGCCAGCCGGCCGGAGCAGATCACAGAAATCGTCCGGGCGCTGAAGAACACTGATTTCAGCGACAAGGAGCTGAAGCAGATCGACCGCCACGCGGAGGATGTCGGCATCAATCTTTGGGCGCGCTCAAGCGCCAAGCGCTGAGACGTCGTTCAGAGGAGCAAAGGGTGAAGCAGGAGGCGCGATAGCGCTCTATTGCGAGGCGACGGCGTCCTCGCGACCCATCAGCACGTCGATGATGCGCATCTGCTTTTCGCGCTCATCCTGATCGACGGTCACATTGAGATACTTCTTGTGGCCGGTCAGCACTGCGTAGTTGGACAGCGAGCAATCGCCGCGGTTCTTGCGGACCTTCTCGATGATCGCGTTGATCCCCTTATCCGCTAGGTCCTCAGCCAGCTGCTTGGAGGTCGTGCTGACGGGGATCGTGTCGGTCAGAAGCACGAGCGCGCGCGGGCCGGCGAGCGGGCCGGCGGGATTTTCCGGGCGGACGATATCCATGTCCTTCGGCACCGTCTCCATGGAGACATGACCCAGCTTGCGCTTCGATTGGCCGGTGTTGTTGTGCAGCGCGACGATCGGTTGCTCCGGGTCGATCAGCTCGGCGAAGATTCCCGTGAACCGCGGCGAGGCGTTCTTGCCGACTTTCCGGCAGCCGATTCCGTCGGCTGAGAAGTTGCGGTTCGGGTCGATGCCACTGAGGTTGCGCTCGCCGTTTGTCTCCACGGTGATCAACGTGCCGCCGTAGCGCGTCAGGCCTTCCACCGCATTGTCGAAGGACAGGTCTTCGTCGTCATGCATGACGGCCCAAAGTGGCCCCGGCTGCTTGCCCTTCACCGTCTGGACGATCCACGAGCGCTTGCGCTCCCGGAACGTCTCTTCCTCGATGCACAGCCCGTCTGCGGAGAGCGCTTCTGCGTTGCGCTTGAAATCGCCGTCCTTGTCGGTGACGTCACCGACCGTCAGGCACGCACCGGCCGCCTGTAACTCCGCCGTCTCTGCCTCAGGCTCCTCTGTCGCGGTCGCCGACGTTAGGAGTGGACCGCCAACGCCTTCCGTGGACACGGCGACAAGCGCGACCTCCTCCTCTTCGGCAAAGGCCGCCGCGCCGGCGACAAGGTCCAGCGGCTGCCCGATCAGGTCGGAGCTGCCGGTCGCCTCCGAGATGATAACCGGCCGCGGCCGTGGCAGCCGCGCGATCTCCGATTCATCCAGCACCGCTTCCTGTGCGACCGCCGGCGTGGCCGGCTCAGTCGCCGCGACCGCCTGCTGCTGCGTGTCTTCGACGGGGCTGTAGGAAAGCGGCTCGACGGTGCTGTCGTTCTCTGCCGATCGGCGCGCGAGGGCGCGACGGGTCAGCGGCACGGCCAGCTCGACGCGATTGCTGAGCACAAGATCGAACGTCGCCTCGATCCGCTCCTGAATCGACGGCGATTGCGCCTGCGCGGAGGCACCAAGGATCAACCCGCTGGACAGAACGCCGGCCGCCAATGCGCGACCACATGGGCGAAGCAAGGCCACAGCCTCGGCGCGCCGAACTCGCGAAGCCCGGATCGGATCCAGGTCGGTTTGCGCCATTTGCAAACGCATACTTATTTCGCCCACCCAACAATCGGCTTGTGCCCCGCCGCTCGGCTCACAATTTAGAGAAAATGAGGCCTTTATGTGAAGCCCAGGCCGCAATTTTCCGGCGCAGATCAGGCGCGCTCTGAAGTCGCAAGAGCTTGACGATGATGCGCGGCCGACTCTTCGGAGAAGCAGCAGAACACGATCTCATCGAAGGCATCGCTATGTCGCCCGACCATGTCGGTAACCGTGGCGACAGCGATCCGCGCCGCGTCCTCCGGCGGAAAGCCATAGACCCCGGTGGAGATGGCGGGAAAAGCAACGCGCCGCAGCCAATGCGTGCGTGCAAGCTCAAGCGAAGCCTTATAGGCCGCCGCCAACAGCGCCCGTTCCTCGGAATCCCCGCCCCGCCAGACCGGGCCGACGGTGTGGATAACGTGCTTTGCCGGCAACCGGTAACCACCCGTTATCCGGGCTTCGCCGGTGGGGCAGCCGCCGAGCGTCAGGCATTCCTCAAGGAGTTCCGGGCCGGCTGTACGGTGGATGGCGCCGTCTACGCCGCCACCGCCAGCGAGCCGCTCGTTGGCGGCGTTAACGATAGCATCAACTGAAAGCGTGGTGATGTCGGCGACGACGACCTTAAGCATGGGCGAAAGAATACCCCATGCGCCGACATTTGCGACAAGTGCGGAGCGCTAAAGCGCCGTCCAGCCGCCGTCGACGGAAATGGTCGTGCCGGTGATTTGTGCTGCGGCATCCGAACACAGAAAGACGGTCGTCCCGCCGATATCGGAGACCTGCGCGAACTCGCGCGTCGGCTGGCGCTGCAGCATGACCTCCTTAACCACGCGCTCGCGCGGCAGGCCATGCACCTTCATCTGGTCGGCGATCTGGTTCTCAACCAGCGGCGTCAGCACATAGCCCGGACAGATGGCGTTGCAGGTGATGCCCTCCTCTGCCAGCTCAAGCGCCACCGTCTTGGTCAGGCCGACGACACCGTGCTTGGCGGAGATATAGGCCGATTTGAAGGGCGACGCGGTCAGGCCATGCGCCGAGGCAATATTGACGATCCGCCCCCACCCGGCTTCGCGCATGGCGGGAATGGCTGCCGCTGAGGTGTGAAAGGCGGAGGAGAGATTGATCGCGATGATCGCGTCCCACTTCTCCTGCGGGAACTCCTCAACGCGCGCGACATGCTGGATGCCCGCATTGTTGACGAGAATGCTAACCGGCCCGAGCGCCTCCGCTGCGTCCGTCACGAGACGGCGGCAGGCGGTCGGGTCGGACATGTCGGCTGAGATGTATTTCGCCTTGACGCCGTGCTCGTTTGCGATGCGTTCCGCCAGCGCGTGATCGTCGGCGCTGTCGGTGAACGAGTTGAGCGCGACGTTGCAGCCCTCTTTCGCCAGGGCCTCGGCAACGCCAAGCCCGATGCCGGAATTGGAGCCCGTGATGACAGCGGATTTTCCCTTAAGCATGGCCATTCGCCTCGTAGCGCTAGCGGTAGACCTCGCGACGATTGCCGACACGCAAGACGACAACCGTCACCGTCTTATCTTCTATCTTCACGACGAGCCGATAGTCCCCGATGCGGTAACTCCACAAACCAGAAAGCGGCCCGGAAAGAGCGTGACCGTATCGGCGGGGGTCTTCATCCTTGGCAATGCGGTCGTTCAGATAATGCAGAATCCGGCGCCGATCATTCTGTGGAAGCTTCTTCAGTTCCCGCGCCGCGGACGAAACAAACTCGACGCGCCAGACCGGCATCAGGCATCCGGCTCCGTCTCAAGCTCCTTCATGAGCCGCTCAAGAGAAACGCGCTCCTCGTTCGCCTCAAGCCTCTGACGCACCAGAGCGGCGTCCTCAACATCCTCCAAATAGGCGAGAATCGCTTCCTCGGCGTGAGACGCCGTAGAGCGACCGCTCTTCACAGCCAGGGCTTCAAGGCGCTTCTCCACCTCTGGGGGCAGGCGCAAAGCAAGCATCACAACCTCCAATTCGGCCCTGTTTATCGCAAGCCGATCAGCGCGCCAATCAGCTGGATCAAACCCAATGTCATGGGCCGGCAACACGCGTACGGCACGAAGCACATGAAAACCGTTGAAAGTCCCGGCTCTTGCCACGGATCGCCGCACCCGACGAAACAAACCGCCGCGTTGACTTCATGCGCCGTTTTCGCCACCTGTTCCCGTGATCCGAGCGAGACGATAGATGACGCTGCAATGCCTGCCTGAGGCGATTTCCGCCGCCCCTGAGCCCCGCCGCACATCCGTCGGCGTGGATGTCGGCGGCGTCATGGTCGGCGGCGGCGCGCCCGTCGTCGTGCAGTCCATGACCAACACCGATACGGCGGATGTCGATGCCACGACCGCCCAGGTGGCGGCGCTGGCGCAAGCCGGCTCGGAGGTCGTGCGGATCACCGTCGACCGAGACGAAGCGGCGGCGGCCGTGCCGCATATCCGCGACCGCCTCGCCAAGATGGGCGTGACCGTGCCGATGGTCGGCGACTTTCATTATATCGGCCACAAGCTCCTCGCTGACCACCCGGCTTGCGCGGAGGCGCTGGCCAAATACCGGATCAATCCCGGCAATGTCGGCTTCAAGGAGAAGAAGGACAAGCAGTTCGGCGCCATCATCGAAATGGCACTGAAGAACGACAAGCCCGTCAGGATCGGCGTCAATTGGGGCTCGCTCGATCAGGCTTTGTTGACCAGCCTGATGGATGTGAACGCGGAAAGCGACTCGCCGATGTCGGCGAGCGCCGTCATGCGCGAGGCCATGGTGCAATCCGCCCTCCTCTCCGCCGCACGCGCGGAAGAGATCGGCCTTGGCCGCGACCGCATCCTCCTCTCCGCCAAGGTCAGCCAGGTGCAGGACCTGATCGCCTGCTACCGCATGCTGGCGCGCCGCTGCGACTACGCTTTGCATCTCGGCCTGACCGAAGCCGGCATGGGGTCGAAGGGCATCGTCGCCTCCTCCGCAGCACTGGGCGTGCTTCTACAAGAGGGGATCGGCGACACGATCCGCATCTCGCTTACGCCGGAGCCCGGTGGTGACAGGACGCTTGAGGTGAAGGTCGCGCAAGAGATCCTTCAGACCATGGGCTTCCGCGCTTTCGTGCCGGTCGTCGCGGCCTGCCCCGGCTGCGGGCGCACGACCTCCACGGTCTTCCAGGAGCTCGCCAAGGACATCCAGGCGCATCTCAACGAGCGCATGCCGGTGTGGCGGGAAACTTATCCCGGCGTGGAGGAACTGAAGGTCGCGGTGATGGGCTGCATCGTCAACGGCCCAGGCGAATCCAAGCACGCCGATATCGGCATTTCGCTCCCCGGCACGGGCGAGCAGCCGGCCGCACCCGTCTTCATCGACGGCAAGAAGGCCGTGACGTTGCGCGGCCCCGGCATTGCCGACGAGTTCCGCGCCATGGTCGAGGACTACATCGAAAAGCGCTACGGCGATCGCCCCGCCGACGCCGCGGAATAGCATCGGCCCGCGCGCTCAGGCGGCATGCAAGAACCGGCCACCCTCGCTGCGCGCTACCTCGACATCATCGAAGCCGACATCGTGCCGAAGACGCGCGCCGGCGTCGCTGCCGGCAACAAGCTCTTCGGCGCCGCCATTCTCAAGAAATCCGACCTGTCATTGGTCATCGCGGACTCCAACCAGGAGACAGCCAATCCGCTGTTTCACGGCGAGATCGCGACGCTCAACGCGTTCTACCGATTGCCCGCCGACGCCCGGCCGGATGCGAAGGACTGCCTGTTCCTCTCTACACACGAGCCTTGCCCGTTATGTCTTTCGGCGATCACCTGGGCGGGCTTCGACAACTTCACCTATCTCTTCGGCTACGACGACACACGCGACGCTTTCGCCATCCCGCATGATCTGAAGATTCTTGAAGAAGTCTTCGGCGTCTCCGATGGCGGATACCGGCGGACGAACGCATTCTGGAAAGCACACGCCATCGCCGATCTCGTGGCGGACGCACCGGAGCCTGAGCACAGCCAGCTCAAGGAACGGATTGAGATGCTCGCCAAAACCTACGCAGAGCTATCCGCCGCCTATCAGGACAACAAAGGCGCCGCCGGCATTCCGTTGGCCTAGCTGAGACATTCGTCTATGCGCCCAATCGAGACAAAAGCCGACATCGCCAAAGCCGTCGCCGGCTTGATCGCCGCCGACAAGCGGCTCGCACCGGTCTTTGACTATGTCGGCCCGCTGCCGCTGCGTCGACGCGATGGCGGCTTTGAAGGCCTCGCCTCTATCATCACGTCGCAACAGATATCGGACGCGGCAGCCGCTTCCATCTGGACCCGCGTCAAGACCACAGTCGAGCCTTTCACGCACGAATGCTATCTCGACACGCCGGAAGACGCGCTGCGAGCGGCGGGGCTTTCGCGTCCGAAAATCCGTACGCTGAACAATGTTGCCGCCGCCATGTGCGACGGCTTCGACCTCGCCGCGCTTCACGATCTGCCAGCCGAGGAAGCGATTGCCGAGATGACCGCGCTCAAAGGCATCGGCCCGTGGACGGCTGAGATCTATCTCCTCTTTTGTGTCGGCCACCCCGACATCTTTCCCGCCGGCGATCTCGCGCTGCAATCGGCGGCGCATAAGGCGCTCAACCTGCGCAAACGCCCCGACGAGAAACGACTGCGCAACATCGCGAAGAAATGGGCGCCGTGGCGCGGCGTCGCTGCGCGCCTCTTTTGGGCCTTCTACCGGGCCAAGCGCGAGGAAGCCAAAGCCGCGCGCGACCGCTCGACGTGAATTGAACCAAAAATCGGCCGCCGGGCCTTCCTCCATTCGGCCACTGCGATGTAAAAATGCCGATCGCCTGGCAATTATCGGCCTTGCGGGCCTGCCGTTGCCGCTGGAAATGCGTGAGGGATACGCCGCAAAGCGCTGACATTTAAAGACAAAACGGCAAGGCGCAGCCGAATAACGGGGGAACGCATGACGATCGCACTTCGCTGGTTTTTGGCGCTTGCCGTGCTTGTAGCGGCCGCCGCTCCCGTTACCGCCGCCAAGCGCGTGGCGCTGGTGATCGGCAACGACGAATACCCGCAGCTTGGCAATGAGGAACAGCTCCTCAAGGCCGTGAACGACGCTAACGCCGTCGGCGATACGCTTGAGGAACTCGGCTTTGAGGTGGTGCGCACCGAAAACGCCTCCCGCGCCGGTATGCTTGCGAGCCTCATCTCAACCGCCGACAAGCTTGATGCGGGCGACATCGCGTTCTTCTTCTATGCCGGACACGGCGTGTCGATCGACGGCGCCAACTATCTTCTCCCGTCCGATATCCCCTCTGCTGAGTCCGGCGCAGAGAACTTGGTCAAACTCAGCGCGATTTCAGAGGCGACGATCATCCAGACCTTTAAGGCGCGCGGCGCGCGCGTCGCCATGGTGGTCATCGACGCGTGCCGAAACAATCCGTTTTCCAAAGGCGGAACGCGCGCCTTCGGCGACGGTACGCGCGGTCTGTCTCGGCCGCCGACATTTGAGATGCGCGGCGTCTTCGGCCTCTACTCCGCAGGCTTTGGAGAGCGCGCCCTCGACCGTCTGGGCGACGACGATCCCAACCCCAACTCCGTTTTCACGCGCGTTCTGGTGCCGGCGCTCAGGAAGCCCGGGCTCAGCCTGATTGACGTCGCCTACCAGGTGAATGGCGAAGTAGCGCGCCTCGCCCGCGATATCGGGCACGACCAGCATCCCGCCTATTACGACCAGGCCCGCGGCCGCGACGTCTATCTGGCGGGCGAGCCGGAAGAACCGGAGACGTCGGTCGAGCAGGCCGTCACCGATGACCGCCAGCGCGTGTCGAAATCAAGCTCCGACCCATGCGGCGCAGCCCAGCTCCATTTCGAGGCGGCACGCGATCTCGGCCGCGTGGAGGCGCTTGAGGATCACATCAAACGCTTTGGCACGTGCGAGTTCGCAGCGCTTGCCGGCATGCTGATCGAAAGCATGCAGGACGCTCCGGAGGAGCAAGTCGCCGTTCTGACCGACGGGTCCGAAAGCGGCGATTCCACACCGACCGTGAGCAACGACGAACTGCTCGCCGAGTGCAAGCGCCTGGCCTCCGCCATGTCGAGCGATGTCGACATTTCTTCAGCGATTTCGGCGTGTCGTTTGGCGACGGAGCGTGTGCCGGGCGATGCCTTTACGATGTATCTCCTGGGCGATGCGCTGAACGCG
>JANQRH010000027.1 GCA_028284625.1 Afifellaceae bacterium
TTGCCGACGCCGGTGCCAAGCGCGGTGATCAGCGTGCCGATCTGTTCCGACGAGAGCATCTTGTCGAAGCGCGCGCGCTCCACATTGAGGATCTTCCCGCGGAGCGGCAGCACGGCCTGAAAGGCGCGATTGCGCCCCTGTTTCGCGGAGCCGCCGGCGGAATCGCCCTCCACCAGAAAGATCTCAGAGCGCGCCGGATCGCGCTCCTGACAATCGGCAAGCTTGCCGGGCAGCGACGCCATGTCGAGCGCGCCCTTGCGCCGCGTCAGCTCGCGCGCCTTGCGCGCCGCCTCGCGCGCCGCCGCTGCTTCAACCACTTTGCCGACCACGATCTTGGCCTCGGCCGGGTTCTCCTCAAACCATGCGCCGAGCGCCTCATTGACGATCCCCTCCACCACTGGCCGCACTTCCGACGACACCAGCTTGTCCTTGGTCTGCGAGGAGAATTTCGGGTCCGACACCTTGACGGAGAGCACGCAGGTCAGCCCTTCGCGGCAATCCTCGCCGGTGAGCTGCACCTTTTCGCGCTTGGCGATGCCCGCGCTTTCCGCATAGCCCGCGACCTGCCGCGTGAGCGCGCCGCGCAGACCTGCCAGATGCGTGCCGCCGTCGCGCTGCGGGATGTTGTTGGTGAAGAGGAGCACGTTCTCATGGTACGAATCGTTCCACCAGAGCGCGGCTTCCACCACCACGCCGTCGCGCTCGCCCTTAAGCGAGATCGGCTCGGGAATAAGCGGCTTCTTGGCGCGGTCGAGGAACTGCACGAAGGCCTCAAGCCCGCCTTCGTAATGCATCTCCTCGCTCTTCTCGTCGGGTCCACGCTTGTCGCTCAGGAGGATGCGCACGCCGGAATTCAGAAACGCCAGTTCGCGCAGCCGATGCTCCAGCGTGGCGTAATCGTAATCCGTCATCGTGAAGGTCTTCGGCGAAGCGAGGAAGCACACTTCCGTGCCGGTCTTCCCCTCCGCCTCGCCGGTCACCCCCAGCTTGCCGTCCGGCACGCCATCGGTGAACGACATTTCGTGTAGCTTGCCGCCGCGCCAGATGCGCAGCTTCAGCCAGCTCGACAGCGCGTTGACCACCGACACGCCGACGCCGTGCAGGCCACCGGAGACCTTGTAGGAGTTCTGGTCGAACTTCCCGCCAGCATGAAGCTGGGTCATGATGACCTCGGCCGCCGACACGCCCTCCCCGGCATGGATGTCAGTGGGGATGCCGCGGCCATTATCCATGACGCCCACGGCGCCGTCGGGATAAAGCGTCACCTCCACCCGATCGGCGTGGCCGGCCAGCGCCTCGTCGATGGCGTTGTCCACCACCTCATAGACCATATGATGCAGGCCGGAGCCGTCATCGGTGTCGCCGATATACATGCCCGGCCGTTTGCGCACGGCATCGAGGCCCTTGAGGACCTTGATCGATTCCGCGCCATATTCGGGCGGCGAGGCGGCGCTGGCGCCTTGGGACGGTGTCGTCATATCGAATCGGCGAGAGAGTTGATTAGGACTGCTTATAGATGGTGCGTCCGGGCTTGGAAATGAACCCTTGTGGAGGCTTTTCCGGGCACAAAAAGTCCCATATCCGACAATTACTTAAGAGAACGAGCGGTCGGCGCCACTTGGTTGTGTCGGAAGCGCACTCGGCGGCCTCAATCCGCCGTGCGGCCGTCCATGCGGTGCAGGGCGTTGTCGGCCACGGCAAAAACCTCCGCTCCATCTGGCAGCGCCTCAAAGAGCAGCGGATCGGCGCCGGTCATGAAGACCTGACTACCCAGCGCGCGGAGCCTGTCAAAGAGCGCAATGCGACGGCCGGGATCGAGATGCGCCGCCACTTCGTCGAGGAGCAGCACGGGCGTCATGCCGGCAAGCGTGCTGACAAGCGTGGCATGCGCCAGCACCAGGCCGATGAGGAGCGCCTTCTGCTCGCCGGTGGAGGAACGCGCCGCCGGCATATCCTTGGCGGCGAAGACCACTTCCAGGTCGCTGCGATGCGGTCCTTCAAGCGTGCGCCCGGCGGCGCGGTCGGCGGCGCGATTACCGGCGAGCAATTCGCGATACCAAAGCTCCGCCTCCGCGGCACTGCGTCCCGCCACCGCGCGATCGAAATCGCCGGCAAGCGACAATTGTCCGGCCGGAAAGCCGCTTCCGTCCTCAGCATCACGGAGCGCTTGCGCGGAAAGAAGCGCCACGATCTCCGCCCGCGCCAGCGCGACGGCAACGGCTCCCGCGGCCAGCTCCGCCTCCACGGCGTCAAGCCAGGCCGGATCGCCATTCTCCTCAAGCAGGCGATTGCGTTGGCTTAAAAGCCGCTCAAGGTCGCGGGTGCGCCGCGCGTGCCCCGCATCGATGGTGAGCACGAACCGGTCGACCAGCCGCCGCCTGTCGCTCGCCGGACCGGTGAAGATGCCGTCCATCGCCGGCGTCAGCCACAACACGCGGATATGGTCGAGCAACGCATCGGCCGACGGCGCCGGCGCGCCGTTGATGCGCACTTTGCGCACGCGGCCCTCGCCGGAACCGGCAACGAGCCCGGTGCCCAGGCGCGCCGCCTCACCGCCGCGCGTCACCGTCGCAGCGACCGCCCAGCCCTCCTCGGAGCCGCGGCGAACGATGTCCTCAAAGGCGGCGCGCCTCAGCCCGCGCCCTGGCGTCAGCAGCGAAATCGCCTCAAGCAGGTTCGTCTTGCCCGCGCCGTTCGGACCGGTGAGCGCGACAAGCGGCGCATCGAAGGCGACCTGCAGCGCCTCGTAATTGCGCAGATTGCTGAGCGACAGCGCCGTCAGCGCCACGCGATCGGGCGCTTTCGGCTCCGCGGTGGGCGGCGTTTCAGACACAGCGCCCTTAGACGCGAGCCCTCGCGGCAACGCAAGACTGGCGCAGCTATGGCCTGGTCACGGTGAATAGAAAGCGGTTCATCGCAAACAGAAAAGCGCCCTCCGCCTCCAGGTCGTCGAACTCCGCCAGCCACGCATCGGCCTCGTCCGGCGCGATGCTGCCCTGATCGACAACGAAACGCCGAATGAAGCGGGAAATGCCGTGCACAAAAGTGTTTGCGTGGTAGTTCGTCGTCACGATCGGCACGGCGGTACATGATTCCATCGTCAGGCCGGCGGCGCGCAGCCGGGCCGGCAGGACGCGCGGTAGGTCCGGCCACGCGACATGGGCATCGTAGGCATCCAGGACGCGTCGCATGCGATCGCGCTCACGGCTTTCCCACACCACGCCGGAGAAGTCGGTATCCAAGATCACGGCCCGGCCGCCGGGACGGAGCGCTCGGCGAAGCTCCTGCAGAGCCAGGTCAAGCGCCGACACATAGGCGAGCACCTGCAGGGCGCAGGCCAGATCGACGCCGCCGTCGTCGACCGGCAGCTGCGTGGCTTCCGCTGCTTCAAGCGTAACGTTCGTCAGACCGTCGCACCGCCGCTCTGCCAGACCAAGCATCGGCGCACTGATATCAACACCGACCGCTTCGCCATCAGGTCCGACCGACGCCGCCAGATCGCGCAGCAAATAGCCAGGACCGCAGCCGATATCGAGCGCCCGCCCGCCAAGCTGGGGTGCTGCGGCCCGATAGACCGCGACACGAGTCGCGACGACATCCGGCGTGGCGTAGATTGCTTCGACATGGCGCGCCGCGCTGTCGTCGAAGTCGAGCGTCGAGGACATGGCGGTCTGCCGCGCGGCGTCACACCCGCATCGGCATCAGGACATAGATGGCGTCTACCTCGCCGCTTCCTTCAATCAGTGTCGGCGAACCGGAATCAGCGAGCCGGAACACGGCCTCGTCGCTGGTCAGCTGGTTGGCGATGTCGAGCAGATATTTGGAGTTGAACCCAATATCGAGCGGCTCCGCCTCGTAGCCGACGGGAAGCTCGTCGGTAGCGCTGCCGGAATCCGGGTTGTTGACGGCGAGCACCATCTTGTCGTCGGCAAGCGTCAGCTTCACCGCCCGCCCGCGATCCGACGAGATGGTGGAGACCCGGTCGACGGCGCGCTCAAACTCCGCCTTGTCGAGCGTCAGCACCTTGTCGTTGCCCTTCGGGATCACCCGCTCATAATCCGGGAACGTTCCGTCGATCAGTTTGGAAGTGAGCACCAGCTCGCCGATCGCCACGCGGATCTTGGTGTCGGACAGCGAAATATCCACGTCGGTCGCAGGGTCCTCCAGGAGCTTCTGGATCTCACCCACCGTCTTCCGCGGTACGATGATGCCCGGCATACCGAGGCTGCCCGACGGCGCTTCGATCTCCGCTTTGGCCAGGCGATGGCCGTCCGTGGCGACGGCGCGAAGCCGTGCCTCGTCACCCTCGCCCACCACGTGCAGGTAGATGCCGTTCAGATAATAACGCGTCTCCTCCGTAGAGATGGCGAATTGCGTGCGGTCGATGAGCCGCTTCAAGGTCTCCGCCGGCAGCGTGAATGAGATCGGCAATTCGCCGGCCTGCAGATCGGGAAAATCGGAATCCGGCAGCATCTGCAACGCAAACCGGGCGCGGCCGGCCTTCAGCGACATCGCCTGTCCGGAATCCGATTCCGTATCGAGCGCGATCTCCGCGCCCTCCGGCAGCTTGCGCACGATGTCGTAGAGCATGTGCGCTGGCACGGTCGCCGCCCCCGGCTGCTCGATGTCTGTTGGCGCGTTATCGATGATTTCCATGTCCAGATCGGTCGCCTTCAGCGCCAATTGCCCGTCCTCCGCACGCAGGAGCACGTTCGCCAGGATCGGAATGGTATTGCGCCTTTCAACGACCCGATGGACGTGGTTGAGCGCCTTCAAAAGGTTCGCCCGTTCAATTCGCACGCGCATGATTGTCATCCATGGAGGCCGGCCGAATCTCCCCGCGCCGGCGAGGTCAAGTCAGCGAACTTGGCCCGGAGAACCCGGAAAGACAAGTGCCGGAAAGCAAGGACCACCGCACGTGTCGTCGGGGTGGGGATCGCCTCTCTTGCGGCCAGGCCGGGCGGCGCCGAGACGCCGCCCGCTCGCCGCCCCTAGTCCTGGATCAGGCGTTTCAGAAGCTCAATCTCCTGCGCCAGGGTCTCATCCCCCGCCGCCAGCTCCTCCACCTTCCGCACCGCATGGAGCACTGTGGTGTGGTCACGTCCGCCGAAACGCTTGCCGATCTCCGGAAACGAACGCGGCGTCATGGTCTTGGCGAGATACATCGCAATCTGCCGCGGCCGCACGATGGCGCGCGTACGGCGCGCCGACAGGAGATCGTGCTTGGAGACATTGTAATGGCTTGCCACCACCTTCTGGATATCCTCGATGCGGATACGCCGCGGCTCACGCACGCCGACCAGGTCGGCGATCGCCATTTCCGCGACCTCCATGGTCATCGGACTGTCGGAGAATTCCGCGCGGCAGACGAGGCGGTTGAGCGCGCCGTCAAGATCGCGGCCGTTCGTGGTGACCACCTGCGCCACATAGTCCAAAACCATGTCAGGGATGTAGAGCCCCGGATTGCGCTGACACGCCGCCTGCAGCCGGCTCTCCAGAATGCGCCGGCGCATGGCAAGGTCCGGCGCGCCGATTCCCACGACAACGCCGCCCTTCATGCGCGAGCGGACGCGCTCGTCGACGCCCTCAAGCTCCGCCGGCGGACGGTCCGCCGCCACCACCACCTGCTTGCCACTGTCGAGCAGCGCATTGAGCATGTGGCAGAATTCCTGCTGAACGTGCTTGCCGGTGAGGAACTGCATGTCGTCGATCAACAGGACATCGATGGAGCGCAGGCGCTCCTTGAAGTCGAGCGCGGAACGTTCCTTCAGCGCCGAGACGAACTGCACGGTGAAGCGCTCCACCGTCAGATAAAGCGCCCGGCGGTTCGGGTCCTGAGCCTGCGCCTCGTGCGCGATCGCCTGCAACAGATGCGACTTGCCGAGGCCAACGCCGGCATGAATGTAAAGCGGATTATAGGCTGGCGGGCTGCCTTCCGGCGCACCGGCCACGGCCCTCGCCGCGCGGCACGCCACGTCGTTGGAGCGTCCCTCGCAATAGGTGGCGAAGGTCAGCCGCGGATCGAGCGGCGAGCCCGCAAAGCGCTCGCCCGAACCGTCGGAGACCGGCTTCGGCGCCGGCCTGCCGGCTGCTGGCTTCGGCTCGTCGGCGACGATGCGCAGGGCGCTGCGACGCGCCAAATCCACCCGCCGCACCTCCTTGTCCTCTTGCTGCCACAGCGCCAGAAGCCGCTCGCCGTAATGTGACTTGATCCAACCCTTCAGGAACACCGTCGGCACCGAAAGGCGCACGACACCGGCATCCATTCCTTCCAGATCGACCCTGGCAAACCAGGAACTGAAGACGTCCTCTCCGAGTTCAGCGCGTAGTCGGCTTCGCACGCGTTCCCACATGCTGGCGGCGTCCCGTTGCCCGATCCCCTTCGGGTCTTTGCGCTTTCGTGCCGCACCTGCAGACATTCAAGGCCTCCAAGTCAATTCGTCTGTTGTGTTGTTCTTCACGCATCACTCGTTACGCCTTACGCACTGACCGATCAGGACTGGACCCACGGCAGACCCGCCGCCTTCCATCCTCCGATTGTTCCTCGGTGCCCCTCTTCGTCTCTGTCGCCTTCAAATCCGCCGGCAACGTTGTAGCACCGTGAATAGCCCGCCGCGGTCATGACCGCAGCCGCCGCGGCGCTACGTGCGCCCGACCGGCAGATGAAGTAGATCGGCGCGTCCTGGTCGGAGCCACTCTTCGCCAGCGCCCCGCTCAGCATCTCAACGAACGCCGCGTTGACCTCACCACCGGGAAACGACTGCCATTCGATCCGATAAAGCGGCGCATCGACATCGGAGAGGTCGGGCAAGCCGACATAGCTCCATTCCGCCATCGTCCGCACATCGACCAGCGCCGCGCCCGGTTCGTCTGCCAAAGCCCTCCATGTCTCTTGCGGGGTCACGTCCCCTCGATATCCCCCTGCCACGAGACGCAACCTCCTTGCTGGCCAGACAGCGCCCGGCCACGCCCGCTACGCACAATGAACTGATGCGCACCTCCAAACAGGAGATGCCGGAGACGCCCCGCGCGCCGGAGAAATCGGCGCATAGGCTACGCAACGTTACGCGACTGATCGCTGAACGCTGCCCCCAGCCCAGCGAGACAGGCGCCGCCAGCCGGTGCATTGCGCAAACCGTCGCGGGGTCGCCGTCGGGGGTGACCTTATCAGCGGATTGGCCGCTGGCAATCCGTCAACACGACATGGCAAGGCCCGCCGACGTCACGTCGCAATCGGGATGCGACGGTTGTATTCGGCCAAATATCAGAGACTCCAAGATCATTGAGCACTGGGTGCGCCATTTCGCGACAGCCAGCTTTTTTCTATCGCGCACCCCTCCGACCGGCCTTTCGGCCGTGCGACTCCGGGTCCGTACGAGAACGGGCCTTCCAACCAGCTGATTTTATTAAGATTATCCGAAGCCCAAAAAGTGATCCGACTCTTGCCAGTCGTAGCGGCGCAAGCCGAACCGCGGCGCAGCGGAGTCAACCGCGAAGCAGCGCATTTAGTGCGAGACTTACCAAGCGCTTAGAGACCGCAACCCTGTTTCGGCCACAGATCTACGCGAAATAGCACTACTTAGGCGAGTGCCTCAACGCGGTGGGACAGGCGCGACACTTTCCGTGACGCCGTGTTGCGATGGACGATGCCCTTGGACGCGGCTTTCATGATCTCAGGCTGCGCATCCTTGAGCGCCGCGCGCGCGGCATCCTTGTCGCCGGAGGCGATTGCCTCCTCCACCTTGCGGAGCGACGAACGCATACGTGTGCGCGTCGTCTTGTTGATCGCGGTGCGGTGCGCAATCTTGCGCGCGGCCTTCTTGGCCGAGGGCGTGTTCGCCATATCCTGATCGTCCTCGATTGGTTTGCTGCCCGGCGCGCCAATCAATGCGCGATCGACCGGCAACAAACGACAACCGCGGCCCCAGGCCGCGGAAACGTGGCGTTTCTATAGGTCCGCGCTGGTTGAACGTCAAGCTTGGCCGCACCCCTAAACCAGCGTTACCGCTGACAGCCAGGGCAATAGAATGAGGAGCGCCCGGACTGCACGATGCGCCGCACGACGCCGTCGCAGCTTCGGCGCAGGCACGGCTCACCCTCCCGGTCGTAGACCGCGAAGCGGTGTTGAAAGAGACCCAGCGTCCCGTCCGCCTGCACGTAGTCGCGCAAAGACGAGCCGCCCGCCTCGATGGCATCGGCGATGACCGCACGCACGGTCTCCACAAGCCGTTCCAGGCGCTCCGTCGGGCGGCCATCGGCCCGCACCAGGCTTCCGGCTCTCCGCCGCGGCGAAAGCCCCGCCCGCCACAGCGCCTCGCAGGCATAGATGTTGCCGAGGCCGGCAATCACCCGCTGGTCGATGAGGACCGCCTTCAGCGGCGCAGTCCGCCTTGCCAGAAGCGGCGCAAGTGCTGCCCCAGAGAGCGCGTTGCCCGTGGGCTCAACCCCAAGCGTCGCCAAGAGCGGATGCTGATCGAGCGCTGCGCGCCGAACGAGCAGCATGAAGCCGAAGCGCCGCGGATCATTGTAGACGACGCGCGGCCCATCCCTGAGATGCAGTACCACATGGTCGTGGGCCGGCGCCTTGCCCGGTTCATAATGACGCGCGCCGGCAGCAACCGGCTCCCCGTCCTCCAGGCGGAACGATCCCGACATGCCGAGATGCATGATGAGGGTCCAATCCGTTCCGATGTCGGCGAGAAGGTATTTCGCGCGCCGGCGGAGCGCCTCAATCCGCTGCCCCTTGAGGTTCGCTGCAAATCGCCGCGGAAAGGGGAACCGCAGGTCCGCGCGCCTGAGCTCCACCTTTTCGATCAGCGCGCCTTCCAGCGTGGGCGCCAGGCCGCAGCGCACCGTCTCCACCTCAGGCAGTTCCGGCATCCGTTGGTCAGCCCCTTTTCCATGTTTTCCGGCCTTGATGGCGCGGTCTGATCGCTTCCGTTATGGTCGCGCCCGCTTCAACACGGCAAGAGCTGCAAGCAACGAGCAGATAGCATGAGTCCCAGCGTTCCATTCGGGTTCCGCGACGTGCCGGTCGGCGACAAGCAGGCGATGGTCGACGATATCTTCATCAGCGTGGCGCGCCGCTATGACCTGATGAACGACCTGATGTCAGGCGGCCTGCATCGGCTGTGGAAGGACGGCTTGGTCAGCGCCCTCAATCCGCCGAGAAGCGGCGCCTCCTGGCGGCTTCTCGACGCGGCGGGCGGCACCGGCGACATCGCCTTTCGCGTGGCGGAGCGCTCCGGCGGGCACGCCGAGATCGTCGTTGCCGACATCAATGCCGCGATGCTTGATGTCGGGCGCCAGCGCGCCGAGCAACGCGGCATCACGGGCATTTCGTTCCAGGAGGCCAACGCGGAGACGCTGCCTTTCGAGGATGCGAGCTTCGACGCCTATACGATCGCCTTCGGCATCCGCAACGTGCCGCGCGTGGAGACGGCTCTGGCGGAGGCCCACCGTGTCCTCAAGCATGGCGGGCGCTTCCTGTGCCTGGAATTCTCCGAGGTCGACACGCCGGTCCTGGACGCCATCTATGAGACCTATTCGTTCCGCGTGATCCCGGGGCTCGGCCGCACCGTGACCGGCGACGGGGAATCCTATCGCTATTTGGTGGAATCGATCCGCACCTTCCCCAATCAGGAGCGGTTTGCCGACATGATCCGCGCTGCCGGTTTTGAACGCGTCACCTATCGCAATTACAGCGGCGGCATCGCAGCCCTTCATTCCGGCTGGAAGCTTTAGAGCATGATCCCGAAAAGTGGCCTCCGGTTTTCGGATAGGATCATGTTCCGGCAAAGAGATAAAGCCTCCGTTTTGGTTCCAGCCAGAATGGACCAGGCTCTGATGAGGTAGGCCTTGCGCAATCTCCTGCGGCTTGGGCGCGCCGCCTTTGTGCTCGCCCGCGCCGGCTTCTTCGGCTTCATCGAGATCGACCACCTTCCGCTTCGCGCGCAGGGGCCGATCCGCCTGGCCCGGACGATCGAGCGGCGCGGCCTGACGCCGGGCGAGCGCGGCCGCCTTATGCTGGACGCGCTGCGCCACCTTGGTCCGAGCTACATCAAGCTCGGGCAGTTCCTGGCGACGCGCCCCGATATCGTCGGTACCGAGCTTGCCGATGCGCTGAGCGCATTGAAGGACGACCTGCCGCCGTTTCCCACAGCCGAAGCCCGCGCCACTGTCGAGGATTCCATCGAGCGGCCGATCGAGGCTATGTTCTCCGACTTCTCCGAACCGATCGCCGCCGCCTCGATCGCCCAGGTGCACAAGGCTGTGCTCAAGGGACCCGAAGGTGAACAGACCGTCGCCGTGAAGGTGTTGCGGCCCGACATCCGTCGGCTCTTCGAGCGCGACCTGGAGAACTACTTCGCCGCCGCGCGTTTCCTGGAGCGCAATGTCCCACATGCGCGCCGCCTCAGGCCGATTGCCGTGGTGGAGATCCTGAAGCGCAGCGTATCTCTGGAGATGGACCTCAGGCTGGAGGCCGCCGCCTATTCGGAGATGGTTGAGAACGTCGCGTCTGAACCGGACTTCCGGCTCCCCGGCGTCAATTGGGAGCTGACCGGTCGCGACGTGCTGGTGACGGAATGGGTGGAGGGCACGCGCCTCTCCGACCGTGAGGCGATCGCAGCCACCGGCCACGACCCAAAACACATCGCCGCTACGGTCGTGCAATCGTTTCTGAGGCACGCGCTGCGTGACGGGTTCTTCCATGCCGACATGCACGAGGGGAACCTCTTCGTCGATGAGGCTGGTCGCCTGGTCGCCGTCGACCTCGGCATCATGGGCCGCATCGGCCCAAAGGAACGCCGCTTCCTCGCCGAGATCCTCTACGGCTTCATCCGCCGCGACTACCGGCGCATCGCCGAGGTGCATATCGAAGCCGGCTATGTGCCCAAGGCCCATACGGCGGAAGATTTCGCGCAGGCACTTCGTGCCATCGGCGAACCGATCCACGGCCAACGCGCCAGCGACATCTCCATGGCCCGGCTGCTCGGCCTGCTCTTTGAGGTGACCGAACTCTTCGACATGCGCACGCGCCCGGAATTGGTGCTTCTGCAGAAGACCATGGTCGTGGTTGAAGGCGTCTCGCGGCGGCTCGACCCGGAGTTCGACATGTGGACCACCGCCGACCCGGTCGTCAGCGAATGGATCGCGCGCAACCTCGGACCTGCCGGTCGGCTTGAGGAGGTCGCCTCAACCGCCCGTGATGTCGGCCGTTTCCTCCAGCACCTCCCCGACACGCTGACACGGGTGGATGGTGCCGTGGATCGCCTGGCGGCCCTCTCCAGCGGCGGCGTCCGGCTGGATGACGAGACCATCGAGCAACTGGCGAACGCCAACGCCAAGGAGCTTTATTGGTCGCGCTGGGCGATCCGCATTGGCGCGGCGGCGCTTCTGGTCATCGCCTTGCTAGCCTTTTTCTAAACGTCCTGTGCTATGTCCGGCGCTATGTCGTTTGAACGCAAGCACATTTTGATCGTCATCGGCGCCGGCATCGCGGCCTACAAGGTGCTTGAGCTGATCCGCCGTCTGAAAGACGGCGGCGCGATCGTGCGCGCGGTCATGAGCCGCTCCGCCCAATATTTCGTCACGCCGCTCTCCGTCGCCGCCATCACCGGCGAGAAGGTGTTTGACGATCTTTTTGACAGCGACGATGAGAACGAGATCGGCCACATCAACCTGTCGCGCAGGGCCGACCTGATCGTCGTGGCGCCGGCGACCGCCGATCTCCTGGCCAAGATGGCGCACGGCCTGGCCGACGACCTCGCCTCCGCCGTCCTTCTGGCGAGCGACAAGCCGGTGCTCGCCGCTCCCGCCATGAATCCGCGCATGTGGTCGAACGCGGCGACGAAGCGCAATGTCGCGCAGCTTGCCGCCGACGGCATCAGCTTCGTCGGACCCGAAGAAGGCGAGATGGCAGAAGCCGGCGAGGCCGGATGGGGGCGCATGGCGGAGCCGGCGGCGATCCTGGCCGCCATCGATGCGCATTTCGCAAATCCGTCCGGACCGCTTGCCGGGCGCCGGGCGCTTGTGACCTCCGGCCCGACACATGAGCCGATCGACCCGGTGCGCTATATCGCCAACCGTTCCTCTGGCCGGCAGGGCCATGCCATTGCCGCTGCGCTGGCGGCGGCGGGTGCCGATGTTACGCTGGTGAGCGGCCCGGTGGAGATCGCAGCACCCGCAGGCGTTAAGACAATATCGGTTCAGACAGCGCATGAAATGCTGACCGCGGTGGGACAGGCACTGCCGGTGGACATCGCGGTACTGGCCGCCGCCGTCGCCGACTGGCACGTCGAGGCCGGCGCTCAGAAGATCAAGAAGTCGGAAGCCGGACCGCCGGCGCTGACGCTTGTTGAGAATCCCGACATCCTCGCCGGCCTTGCCAAGCACCGGCAGCGACCCGGCCTGCTGATCGGCTTCGCGGCTGAGACGCAGGACCTGCTTGCCAACGCGGAGGCCAAGCTCGCCCGCAAAGGCTGCGACTGGATCGTCGCGAACGACGTGTCGCCCGCCACCGGCATCATGGGTGGCGAACGAAACCGCGTGCATCTCGTCACCGCGGAGGGCACGGAGGATTGGCCGGACCTCTCAAAGGCAGAGGTGGCGTCGCGGCTCGTCGCCCGCATTGCCAAGCACTTAGAAGCAGCCGGCTGACTGAGCCGTTTCGGTTCTTGACCGAAGCCTGTATCTGTTGGGCCGTTCCTCGCCTTCGAGGCTCGGCCCTTCGACAAGCTCAGGCCCTCGCACCTCAAGATGAGGAATAGGGAATAGTCGTCACCGCACCCTCATCCCTCGCCCTTCGAGGCTCGCTCCGCTTTTGCGGAGCTTCGCACCTCAGGGTGAGGGATGAGGGTGCGGTGACGACTATTCCCTATTCCTCATCTTGAGGTGCGAGGGCCTGAGCTTGTCGAAGGGCCGAGCCTCGAAGGCGAGG
>JANQRH010000003.1 GCA_028284625.1 Afifellaceae bacterium
CAGCATCGCCTTTTGCACCTTCTCAAAGGCCCGCACCTCAAGCTGGCGCACGCGTTCGCGGGATACGTCGAACTCCGTCGACAACTCCTCCAGGGTGAGCGGGTCCTCCGACAGCCGCCGCGCTTCGAAGATACGCCGCTCGCGCTTGTCGAGAACGTCGAGCGCTTCGGTCAGCATGGCGCGCCGCTGATCGAGCTCGTCCTGCTCGGCCAGCGTCTCCTCCGGCGATTCGCCGTCATCGGCGAGCCAGTCCATCCATTCGCCGGACTCGCCCTCCGTTGCGCGGATCGGCGCGTTGAGCGAGGCGTCGCCGGACAGCCGGCGGTTCATGGAGACCACTTCCTCCTCGCTGACGTTCAGCTTCTTGGCGATCTGCTTCACCTGATCGGGGTGCAGGTCGCCCTCTTCGAGCGCGGAGATCTGGCTCTTGGCCTTGCGCAAATTGAAGAAGAGCCGCTTCTGGTTGGCGGTCGTGCCCATCTTCACCAGGCTCCAAGAGCGCAGGATGTATTCCTGGATCGCCGCCTTGATCCACCACATCGCATAGGTGGCAAGACGGAAGCCGCGCTCCGGATCGAAGCGCTTCACCGCCTGCATCAGGCCGACATTGCCTTCGGAGATGACCTCGCCGATCGGCAGGCCATAGCCGCGATAGCCCATGGCGATCTTCGCCACGAGGCGCAAATGGCTCGTCACCAGCCGATGCGCGGCGTCGCGGTCATCGTGCTCGTGGTAGCGCTTGGCCAGCATGTACTCTTCCTGAGGCTCCAGCATGGGAAAACGCCGGATCTCCTCAAGATAGCGCGTCAGGCCTCCGTCTCCTGAGCGGAAGACCGGTATGTTGCCCTTGGCCATTCTCGTTGTCCTTCCCGGCCGGCCGGCGCCTCAACAGGCAATCGGCGGCCTTTGCGTGTGTCCTCAGATATTATCACGGCCATTGTGCGGCTGCGAAAAGAACGGACGTTCCTCTAAATACCACGTTTCCGAAACAATTGCACAAGATTGGTCAATTTTTTTGGCCAATTCGCCTCAAATTGCAGGATTTCGTCTGTCCGTGGGTGGCGGAAGGCAAGGAGCCGCGCGTGCAGCGCCTGCCCGTCGAGGTCATCGATGGCGGCCTTCAGCGCCGGGGGAAGCGCGTTGGCCTTGGTCTTGAAGCCGGCGCCGTAGGTGGCGTCGCCGACCAGCGGGTGCCCGATATGGGCCATGTGGACCCGGATCTGGTGTGTCCGGCCGGTTTCCAATCGACAGGTGAGCAGTGCGGCGTGGTCGCCATACCGTTCCTTGACCTCGTAATGCGTGACGGCGCGACGACCACCAGTGCGGGCGATTGCCTGCTTCTGCCTGTTTCGTTCGTCGCGTTTTAGGGGAGCCCCGACAGTCCCGATATGGGGATCGGGGACGCCCCACACAAGGGCGTCGTATTCGCGCCTGAGCGGTCCCTCGCGGCCGTGGTCGGCGAATTGCGCCGCCAGCGCCTGGTGGGCGGCATCCGACTTGGCAACGACAATGAGGCCGGACGTATCCTTATCGAGCCGATGCACGATCCCCGGCCGGCGAACACCGCCGATGCCCGACAGGCTGTCGCCGCAATGGGCGATCAGCGCGTTGACGAGCGTGCCGCTCCAATTGCCAGCCGCCGGATGCACGACCATGCCGGCCGGCTTGTCGACGACGACGACGTCATCGTCCTCATAGGCGATGGCGAGCGGGATCGCCTCGGCTCGCGGCTCGGCCGGCTGAGGCGGCGGCACGCGGAGCGTGATGCCGTCGCCGGCAATGACCGCCGTGCTTGGGTCCTGGATCATGACCCCATTACGGTCGACCGCACCTTCTTGGATCAGTGCCTTGATGCGGCTCCGCGACAGCTCGCCGGCGCGGCGCGCCAAAAACACATCGAGGCGCTCGCCCGCCGCGTCGGGCGCGACCTCAAATGTCCTCGTCTCCGTGGCGTCTTCATTCGTCATGCGCGTGCGATTTGTCGCTCCGTGGTGACGCACGATTCCTCAGAAAACCGGTTCCCAGCTTTCCGACCATGCTCTAAGGGCTTGCTCATGAGCGTTACCGACCAAGACGACGCGCCGCTCGATCCCGCTCAGGAACGGCTCAGGCGCAAGCTTGTCCGCCTGCTGTTTGTCTCCGGCGGCATCATGATGCTGGGGCTTATCGCGGTGTTCGCCGCCATTGTCTACAAGGTCGGCGAAAGCGGACGCGCCGCAGAGGCCGCGGCCGTCGGCCTTTCGGCACAGGAGCCGGTGGAGGGGCGCATCGCGATCCCTTCAGGCCACCGGCTTGTCAGCACAGCGCTTGACGGCGACCGGGCGCTGCTTCGGCTTGAGGCGCCTGGCGGCGCATCGGTTCTCATCTTAGTGGACCTTGCGACCGGGGCTGAGTTGGCACGCCATCAGCTGGTCGCGGAATAGGACGCCACCGGTTTCTGACAAGAAGCGCGCGGCTGCCAGCCGTTAACGCGTCTTACCAACCTCTTGCCAAGCTCCTCGAAACCGCAGCCGCTTATTTGCCGGCCTGTTTACGAGTCTGTGTTTGGTTGATGGCCGGACACGCCGTCACTGAGGGGCGCGATGTCTTGCCTTTTGGGGAGAGGCCGCATCGCGGCGATGCCGGCCCTAACGGAGTC
Organism: Afifellaceae bacterium; assembly: GCA_028284625.1. Lineage (GTDB taxonomy): Bacteria > Pseudomonadota > Alphaproteobacteria > Rhizobiales > Afifellaceae > DASWJZ01. The sequence continues at coordinate 2,639 of JANQRH010000003.1, forward strand.
AATAATGGACATGCAACAAGAGCAATCAAGCGAGGCCGCGTGGCGTGGGGAGATGCTCGCCGGCCAGATCGGCGTGCGGCAATCGATCAGCGAGCTGGGGTTTCTGGTCGCCGGTTTGATCCTGGCCTATCTGCTTTCCGATTTCTGGCCGGGGCTGGCGATCGTCGTGGCCGCTGCCATGTGCACCGGCGCGATCTATGCGGTGTGGCGCGAGATGCGCGCGGCGGCGCGGATTCAGCGGACATTCGGCCAGCAGGCTGAGCCGCCGCGCTAGAGCGCGATCCCGAAAAGTGGAAGCCGGTTTTCGGATATGATCACGCTCAAATAGAAAGATAGCGCGCGAAGCGTTTCAGAATATTCCGTATCCAAGGAGCCGGCAGCGATGCCGGCTTCTTCTTTGGAGCGGCGTTTTGGGGGCGGCGTTTGTCAGTGCCGCCTTGTTGCGCAGCCCGACCACTTGCGCAGGTGGAGGGCGCGCGCTTATATGAAAGGCTCCGCGCTGCTCCCTTCGTCTAGCGGTCTAGGACGCCGCCCTCTCACGGCGGAAACAGGGGTTCGAGTCCCCTAGGGAGTGCCAAAGCCTTCTTTCGATCAAGTTGTTTGCAGCCCGGCTCACCACGGCGAGCCACCGGCGCCGCGTGCTACTCGGCGCCTTTCGTGCCGGCGCGTTTGAGGGCGCGGATCTCGGCCAGGGCGTCGAAGAACTGAGACTCGGCCTTCTCGCTGACGGGCTTGTCGCCTTCGGACCCTTCTTCGTTTTCGCTCTCGCCTTCGGTGCCGTTCGCCATGCGTAACGCCACGAGCTCGCCGATATTGGTGACGCCGGGGATCGGCGTCTCAGGCAGCCGCTGGGGCTCGGCTTGTGCCTCTTCTGACGCGGCCTCCTGCGCGTCCGCTTCGTCGTCCGCTATGCGCTGCAGGTCGCCTGCGGCCTCAGCCACGATCGCGGCGGAGTGCTCCGGTGAATCCGGTGTGTCGCTCGTGGGAGCAGGACGGCCACGTGTGGGCAGCTGAACGACGCTGGCGCCGGTCTCTGCTGCCTCCTCTGCTGGGACTGCTTCGGCAACGACCGCCGCTTCTTCGGCGTCATCAGAGGCGTCGAGCGTGTCGACGGCGCGCGGCAGCTTGGGCTCCTCAAGCTCAAAGGGAAGCGGCTCGCCCGGTTCCTCGCCCAAACGGGCGCGCAGGGCATTGTTCTCCGTGCGGAGTGCTGCCAACGCAACACGACGCTGGTCGGCGAGGATGCTTGCTTCGTCCAGCGCCTCCTCCGCGGCGCCGCGGCGCTTGGTCTCCACCTTCAATTGGTGCTGCACGGCGCGAAGTGTGGCGCCGGATTCCGCATGGCGGCGCTCCAGGTCCTGGATCGCCTCGCGCTCGTCGCTGAGCCGCGTCTCGACATCGGCGAAATTTTCGCGGTGCGCGTCCAGTTCGGCGCGCACGCTGATCAGGTCGCGCTCCTTCAGGTCGGCTTCCAGCCGATAGGCGGTCGCCATATCCAGTACACGACTAACCTCGCGCTCAAGCCGGTGCATCTGCACGGCATGGCGCGCGCGCAACTCGTCGCGCTCGGCGTCGAACTCGGCCCGTCGCGTCGCGACCCCGGCGAGCAACCGCCGCTCGGTAAGACGCCGCGCGCGGCGCACCAGGGCGACCGAGAAAGCGAGCCAGACGAGCCCGCTTACAAAGATGCCGAGGGCAAACATCATCGCCGACTGGATCATTGACGGCTCCGTCTACGCTACCCTCCGGCGGGCAATATAAAGGCGAAAAGCAGGCAGGAACAGCAGCCTAGGCTAACCACACACCAATTCCCGCCGAATAGGCTCAAATCCGGTCGATGTGTGACGATTCGGGCACGCCGTGGCGGGCGGCCCGGCCTCAGAAGGGGTTCCAGGTCGGCTCCGGCGTGAACTTCAAGTAGCCGACATTGATCCCCAATCGGGCCCCAACGCCGCTGCGGATCGGGACGATATAGACAGTACGGTCCGGTATCTCCGAATTGGCCAACACCGTCATGCCGAGGCCACCGACCAGATAGGCGGAGCCATTCACGCCGGCATAGCGGCGGTAGACGGAAAGCGTGTTGGGGACATTGTAGACGAGCATCATCGTGCGGTTGCCGTCGCCGCCAATATCCCAGCCGATGGACGGGCCCTGCCAGTAGACTTGCCGGGGGCTCTCCAGCTTGGTGTAGAGCACGCCGTCGCCGTAGCGCAGGCCGCCGACGAAGGCGCCTGAGCCCTCCTGGCCGATGATGTAGCCGTTGGGCAGGCCGTAGCTTGAAACGACGCGCTCAACGAGCGTGGCGAGGCCGCCGGAGACGGTGCCGAAGAAGCGGTGCCCCGCGTCGACGATCTCCGCTGCGGTGAACTCGTCATTGTTGGTCTGGGCGTGCGTCTGGGAGACGGGAGTCGCGGCTGCCGCCAGAAGCGCGGCGAAGGCGACAAGCAGAGCGCGGAGCGTGGCCATGGATCGGTCCTTTCGGGGGCGCCAAAACACGCCCCAACGGGCGCATCTCGGTCTTTACCCTTCATCATCCAAGGTAAACGTGGCGTTAAGAGCCCTTCCAAGAACACCGGCCGCGCGCCGTAAGGTCGCTTGTTGGAACAGGCTCCAAGAGCCCTTTTCACAAGGCTTGCGGCGCGCCGTGTCGATAGCTGGTCAGACGGCCGCCTGCCAGGAGAAGGTCGGTTCAGGGCTCTTGCTCTTTGGTGAAGTAAGAGCCGCGACCGACCATTATGGCGCGCTCGAACGTCTGATCATCCAGTCTCGCGCTGTAAGGTCGCTTGTTGGAACAGGCTCTTAGATGCGGATCACGCATGTCGTGCGCTTGGCAGCCCGCCGGTGCGTCTGTAACGCTTCGTTGAACGCGTAGGAGATTCGCGAATTCCCTTCCGGAGCGTGTGATGACCGACCTCAAGATCGAACCGTTGGAGCTGGCGGCACTGGTGGCCAGCCGCGTCTGTCACGACATCATTTCTCCGGTCGGTGCGATCGTAAACGGGCTTGAGGTGCTGGAGGAGGAGAAGGACGAGTCGATGCGCACCTTCGCGCAGGACCTTGTCCAGAAAAGTGCCCGCCAAGCCTCCGCCAAGCTGCAATTCTCGCGCCTGGCTTTCGGCGCGTCGGGCGGCGCGGGTGCCGAGCTCGACATGGTGGAGGCCGGCCGGGTCGTTGCCGCCCTCATGGAGCGGGAGAAGGCGGAGCTACAATGGAACGTCACGGCTGGGATGCTGCCGAAGGCGGAAGCCAAGCTGCTTTTGAACCTTGTGATGGTCGCGCTGAACTCCGCGGCGCGCGGCGGCACAATCACCGTGACGGCTGAACGGCATGACGATGAGACCGTCATGCGTGTCATGGCGGAGGGCGACCGCGCGCGACTGCCGGCTGGCGTGAAAGAGGTCATCGCGGAAGGTGCCGTCCCCAATCCGCTCGACGCGCATGCCGTGCAGCCGCTTTATGCGGCGTTGCTGGCGCGCGAGGCCGGCATGGGCGTCACCGCGACCCAGGAAGACGATCGCGTCATCATCGGCGCGCGGTCGGTGACCTAAGAGCCTGCTCGAAAGCGCGCAGTTGGTTTTCTCAAACGGACTCTAAGCGCCGCGATGCGTCCCGGCTGAATGTCGGCGCTTGCCGATTCATTAACGCGATCGGCTGGATTCCCGCCTTCAGAAGGGCGGAAATTTAAGCACGCTCCTTGACCGGGAAGTAACGCCCCTTCGCTACAAACCGCATCAAGATTGCCGCAAAAAACCGGCAACAGGAACAGGCGTAAACGGGGGCGAGTCCCATGAAACATTGTCTAATCGTGGACGATTCCAATTCCATCCGGAAGGTTGCACGGCGCATCCTGGAAGAGGTCAATGTCCGTGCCAGCGAGGCGGGGAGCCGCACCGACGCTCTTGAGCAATGCAGCGTCGAGATGCCGGACTGCGTGATCGTCGACTGGATGATGCCGGACGGCGAGGTGATGAAGTTCCTCACCAAGCTTCGGGCCATGCCGGGCGGTGATCAGACCAAGATCATCTATCTCACCTCGGAGAACGACGAGATCAATCTGGCGCGGGCGAAGCGCAATGGCGCGGACACGCATCTGATGAAGCCGTTCGATCGCGAAGCGTTTCTGCGGCCGCTGGTGGAAACGGGTGTTGTGTGACGTCTCAAACACGTCGCCAAAAGAAAAGGCCGGCCCAGTGGGCCGGCCTTTTTCAATGGGATTGAGCGATGCTCAGGCGCTTTCGCGGAGTTCCTCTTCCTCCGGCTCCCGCAGCACATAACCGCGTCCCCACACCGTCTCGATGTAGTTCTTGCCGTCGGTCGCCGCGGCGAGCTTCTTGCGCAGCTTGCAGATGAAGACGTCGATGATCTTCAGTTCCGGCTCGTCCATGCCGCCATAGAGATGGTTGAGGAACATCTCCTTGGTGAGGGTGGTGCCTTTGCGGAGCGATAGGAGC
>JANQRH010000011.1 GCA_028284625.1 Afifellaceae bacterium
CGACGAGCTGGGCGTGCTCCTCTATGGCCACGCCAAGAACGCCTATTGGTTCGGCTCGCAGCTTTCGATTGAGGAGACACGCGCGCTGGCGCCTTATCAAAACGCCACTGGGCTACAAGTCACCTCCGCCGTCATCGCCGGCATGGTTTGGGCGCTGGAGAATCCTGAAGCCGGCATCGTCGAGCCTGACGAGATGGACTACCGCCGCTGCCTTGAGGTTCAGCTTCCCTATCTCGGGCCGGTCAAAGGCTACTACACCGACTGGACGCCGCTCACGGATCGGCCGGGGCTTTTCCCGGAGGACCTCGACGAAAGCGACCCGTGGCAGTTCAAGAACGTGCTGGTGCGATAGCTAGTCGTTGAGCCAATCTTCTATGGTGAGGCCGGGCACGCGGAGGAACTCACCGACGTTGCTGGTCACCAGGATGAGGCTTCGGGCCAGCGCCTGCCCGGCAATCAGAACATCGTAGGCGCCAATAGGAGTACCCGCCGACCTCAGTGCTGCGCGCAGTTGCCCTGCGCGTCGAGCGTCCTCTGCATCGAAGGGCAGGACCGGAAGTCTCAACGCGTCAACGGTCCCTACGTTAAACGCGCGTCGTGCGCTGGCGAACGAGCCGAAATAGAGTTCGTGCGCAACGATCGAAGGGACAGCGAGCGCATCGGGGGGATGAGAGCGGACACGCTCTGCGAGCGGAGACGCACGACTGTTCAAGAAGGCAATGACGACGTTCGTGTCGAGCAGAAAGCGTGTCACTTGAACAGATCATCAAGCTCGGGCCGCTCCTGGGGAAGCGGCTCTTCGATCCCTTCCTCCAGGAACGCGCCGTCGACACGGTCGACAAGCTCGTCCAGCCATGCCCAGTCCTTGGAATGGTCTTTGGCGACTGGCTCCAGGATCACCGCCTCGCCCAAACGGCGAATGTGGACCTCCTTGCCTTCGAAGCGGAATTCCTTCGGCAGGCGAACCGCTTGCGAGCGTCCGGTCCAGAAGAGCTTGGCGAAGTTCACTAGCCACCCAATGACAATGGTATCTACTAATGATAGATACCATCTGGGCGGCCGTTCTGCAAGACGGCTATCCCGCCTCCTGCCTGAGCCAGGGACGCGTGCCGACGGGCACTTCGGCGGAGGCCGTAGGGATCGGCTGGTAGTAACGGCGCACTTCTGCCAGCCGTCCCTCCCGCAAAGCGGCGCGTGTGGGCCCGTGCGTCACCTCAAAGCTGGTGATGCCGCAACGGCGCATGAGCGGGATCTGGTCGGCCAGAACGTCGCCGACGGCGCGCAGCTCGCCGTTGTAGCGGAGGCGCTCGCGCAAGAGCCGCGCGGCGGAATAGGAGCGCCCGTCGCTGAAGGCGGGGAACGCAAGCGCGATCAGCGAGAGCTTTGCCAGATGGGGCGCGAGCGCGCGCACATCATCGCCTGAGGGAACCTCCACGCCGATCTGGCCGTCATGGTTCAGGAAGCGCTCCACGTCCGACAGGAAGGTCGCCAGCGGCATCAGAAATGATGCTCCCGCGGGAAGCGTCTCGGACTCCGGGTTGAGTCTGGTCCACTCGTCCGCCTGGAAGCGGTCGTCCTTCCAGATCGGGCCGCTGGTCATGCTCATATGCCGCTCCCGTCGCCTTCGAATTCGGCCAGGCCGAGATGGATGCCGCACTCGGTCTTTTCAGCACCGCGCCAGCGCCCGTCGCGCTCATCCTCGCCGTCGGACACACGCGTCGTGCACGGCATACAGCCGATGGATCGAAAGCCGTCGGCGACCAAGGGATGCTCCGGCAGGTCGTGCAGGCGGCGGTAGCGCTGGATGTCGTCCTTGGACCAGTTGGCCAGCGGGTTGATCTTGATGCGGTCGCCGTCGGCCTCAAACAGGGGAAGAGCTGCGCGGCTGCCGCCCTGGAAGCGTTTGCGACCGGATATCCAGGCGTCGAAACCGGATAGCGCGCGGGCGAGCGGAGCCACCTTACGGATGGTACAGCACTCGTCGGGCTGGCGCAGCCAAAGGCTGGCATCGGGGTCCCGCGTCAAAAGCAGAGCCGGGTCAGGCCGGGCGACCCGAACGTCGGTCAGGCCGAGGCGTTCTTGCAGCTCGTCGCGATAACGTAGTGTGGAGCCGAACATCTTGCCGGTATCGATGAAGATCACCGGGACGGTTGGCTCGACCGACGCGGCAAGATGCAGAAGCACGACGGATTCGGCGCCAAAGCTGGAGACAAGTGCGATGCGCCCGGCGAATTCGCCGTGGATCATCTCGTCAAGCACATCGCGCGTGCGCCGGTGCTCAAGCCGCGCGTTGAGCTGTCGCGCCTGTTCCAGCGTTGGATCAGGCGGCGCGTCGCGTTGGGCTGCAACAGCCTCAAGCAGAGCCATAGAGCGCCTCCTTGAACGGCGCCGGCCCGACGCGGCGATAGGTTTGGAGGAACGTCTCCTCCGCGCCTTCGCGGGTAGCGACGTAGGTGTCCACGAGCGTCTCCACGGCATCGACGATCTCATCGGTAGAGAAGCCCCGGCCGACGATCTCACCGACCGACGCCGTTTCGTCGCCGGAGCCGCCCAGCGTGATCTGGTAGAATTCCTCGCCTTTCCGGTCGACACCGAGAATGCCGATATGGCCCGCGTGATGATGGCCGCAGGCGTTGATGCAGCCGGAGATCTTGATCTTCAGATCGCCGACATCCTCTTGCCGGCTGCTCTCTGCAAAGCGCTCCGAAATGCGCTGCGCCACGGGAATGGAGCGCGCATTGGCAAGCGCGCAATAATCGAGACCGGGGCAGGCGATGATGTCGGTGATGAGCCCGGCATTAGCGTTGGCGAGACCAGCGACGACAAGCGCTTCGTAGACGTCCTGCACCTCGTCGAGCGCCACATGCGGCAGCACCAGGTTCTGTTCATGGCTGACACGCACCTCGTCATGGGAGAAGCGCTCTGCGATGTCGGCGATGGCGTCGAGTTGGTCGGCGGTGGCGTCGCCGGGGACGCCGCCAATCGGCTTCAGCGAGATGGTGACGATGCCGTAACCCGGCACGCGGTGTTCGGCCAGGCTGCGTCGGGCCCACAAGTCGAATTCGGGATCGGCGCGTCGCGCGGCGTTCAGCGCAGCACTTTCGGACGCGCGCGTCTCATAGTCCGGCGGCGCGAAGTACGCCGCGATGCGGCGCACCTCCTCGTCGGGGAGGCGCAGCACGCCGTCGCGGATTGCTTCAAACTCCGCTTCGATCTCCTCGGAGATGTTCTCCGTCCCCGTCTCGTGGACGAGGATCTTGATGCGCGCCTTGTATTTGTTATCGCGGCGGCCGTGCATGTTGTAGACGCGCAGGATCGCCTCGGAATAAGCGAGCAAATCCTCTTCCGGCAGGAAGTCGCGGATCTTCTTGCCGAGCATGGGCGTGCGCCCCATGCCGCCGCCGATATAGACCGCGAAGCCGAGTTCGCCGGATTCGTTGCGCTTCACCTCAAAGCCGATGTCGTGGAATTGGATCGCCGCGCGATCGACCGGCGCGCCAGTGACGGCGATCTTGAATTTTCGGGGCAAGAACAGGAATTCCGGGTGCAGCGACGACCATTGCCGGAGAATTTCCGCATAGGGTCGCGGGTCGGCCACCTCGTCGGCGGAGACGCCGGCGAAATGGTCGGCGGTGACGTTGCGGATGCAGTTCCCCGAGGTCTGGATGCAATGCATCTCCACCTCGGCGAGCTTCTCCAGAATGTCGGGGACGTCTTTCAGCTGCGGCCAGTTGAATTGCAGGTTCTGGCGCGTGGTGAAGTGACCGTAGCCCTTGTCGTAGGTGCGCGCGATATGCGCCAACATGCGCACCTGGCTCGGGTTCAGCGTCCCGTAGGGAATGGCGATCCTGAGCATATAGGCGTGAAGCTGCAGATAGACGCCGTTTTGTAGCCTCAGCGGCTTGAACTGGTCTTCGTCGAGTGCGCCGGAAAGCCGCCGCGCCACCTGGTCGCGAAACTGGGCGACGCGTTCGCGGACAAAAGCGTGATCGAATTCATCGTAGCGATACATGATGGTCCTCAGGCCGCTTCGTCGTGCTTGGGCGTCGATGCCTTTGAATTGCCGGTGGTCGGGCCGGCGGCGCGGATGCGTTCGCGAAGGCGGGTTGGAACGACCCGCGAGCCGTCGCGCGCCACCGCAATCGGGTAGGGGTCGACGATCAGGTTCAGCGCCGCGTCGGCCTTGGCGCGCTCAAGGGCCGCGGCGAGTGCTGTCTTGTCGTCAAAGACTGTCGCTTGGTCGACATTCACCGTCCAACCGTCGGCACCGTGGAAGACGACAAGGCCATCGGCGAGGCTGTTGGCGGTGATGATTTCCATGGCGTTGGCTCAGGCGGCCAGTCGACGAGCCGGGCGAAGCGGCTCGGCAATAGAGGTCGCGCTTTCTGCTGCCGTTGGGCCGATCAGCATGAGGACCGGGCCGTCGACATCGTCGCGCTCGTTGATGCCGGTGAGGTCGCGCAGCAGGCCTACGAAGTGGCGGCGCTCCGGCAGCGTCGCATTTTCGATGGCCGCGACGGGCGTTGCCGTGTCGAGGCCCGCCTCCATCAGACGCGCGGCGACCTCGGCGGCGACCGAGCGGCCCATATAGACGGCGACTGTTGCGCCCGCGAGCGCCAGGCCCGCCCAATCGGGCAAGACATCGCCGGCAGCGTCGTGGCCGGTGGCGAAGACGAGGCTCGACGCCGTGCCGCGCTGCGTGAGCGCGATCCCAGCCTCGGCCGCGGCGGCGAAGGCCGCCGTCACGCCCGGCACGACCTCAAAGGCAATACCGGCTTCGCGCAGCGCCGCCATCTCTTCTCCGGCGCGGCCGAAGATCAGCGGATCGCCCGACTTCAGCCGCACGACGCGGCGGCCGGCACGTGCCTCGCGCACAAGGATTGCGTTGATCTCGTCCTGCGTCGCCGAATGGCGGCCCTTGCGCTTGCCGACATGAATGCGCTCCGCGTCGCGGCGGCCCATGGCGATGACGCTTTCCGGCACCAGGCTGTCGTGCACGATCACGTCGGCCTGTTGGAGGATGCGCTGGGCGCGCAGGGTCAGAAGATCCTCAGCGCCCGGGCCGGTGCCTACGAGCCAGACGAAGCCATTATCGGCGGCGTCGGATTCCGTCAGGAGTTGCGTGGCCAAGCGACGTGCGGAATCGATACGGCCGGATAGCGCCGCATCGGCCACGCCGCCCTCGAAGAAAGCCGACCAGAAGCGGCGTCGCGGCTGCCCTTTCGGCAAGACCTGGTCGGCGGCGGCGCGGAAGGAATCGCCAAGCCGCGCCAATGCTCCAAGCCGCCGCGGCAAGAGCGCCTCGATGCGGGCGCGGAGCTTTTGCGCAAGCACCGGGCCGGCGCCGGCGGTGGTGATCGCCACGGCGACCGGCGCGCGGTTGACGATCGCCGGGGTGTAAAAATCGCAAAGATCGGGAATGTCGACCGCGTTCGCCGGCACGCCCACCGCTCGAGCGGCGGTTACAACCGCGCCGTCGCGCTCTGCGTCGCCGCTTGCCGCAAAGACAAGCACAGCACTCTCCAGATCGTCGCGGCGAAAGGCATGGCTCACGTGCTCAAGCGCGTTATCGGCGATCAACGAGGTCAGCTCGGCTGTCGGCTCTGAGCTGACAACGCGGATGATTGCGTCGGTCTCCAGAAGGAGCCGCACCTTGGCCGCGGCCTCCGCACCGTCGCCGACAACGACCACGCGGCGCCCCGCGACTTTGTGGAACGCAGGAAATACGGAAAGCCGTTCGCTCGCCATCTCAACTCACCCCAAGAAACCCAGGGAAATATGGGCATGGGGCCCTTCGCCAAACAGCAATCGATTTGCGCGAGCCGCGCCAGCGGTGAGAAAACTTTCGAGGCCAAGGGCCGATCGGGGCACAGGAATCGCAGCACCGCCACCGCCCACTCCCGCGCTATCCCCAAAGGGTGCTCTTGCGCGGTGCTCATCGGCCGTTCATGGATGGTTCCGGCAAGCCGAAACGGCGCAGGTCCTGCCCTATTGTTGCCGCGCCTGTCGGCGAATGATGCAGGTCTTGTTTCTTCACGGGCGTAGGAAGTCGGCGGCGGTGGACCGGCTTCACGGCGGCCGGCGGCGTCAGTCGGGGGACGTGCGGTTGTGAGGTTCGCGCCGGTCAGGTTTGTACGTCCACCGTTTCGGCGGTCGCAGGCGGTCTTCGGCGCCGCCATCGGGCTATCGATCCTCATCGCCCAACCCGTTTCAGCGTTTGAACTTTTTGGGATTAAGTTCTTCGAGCGCGAGGACGAGACGCTGGTCGTCCCGGACGCTCAGCCCTACAACCTGGACTTTACGATTGCCGGTGGCGGCGACGGTGTTTCAGACGTCGTGCGTGGCGCCTCGGTGCTGGCGCGCGACGAAAGTCGCCCGCCGCCGGGTACGACCGGGCTTATAGCGCGGGCCCGCGGCGACTATGGCCGGATCGTGGCAGCGCTCTACACGCAGGGCTATTACGGCGGGTCGGTTGAGATCGCAATTGCCGGCACGCCGGTGGAGGCGATGAGGCCGGATGTTTCGTTGCCGGACCCGGTGGACGTCACCGTGCGGGTGGAGCCGGGTCCGATGTTCAGTTTCGGCGAGGTCCGCATTGAGGGCATGCCGCAGGACCGGCTGACCGACGAGGACGAGCGCGCGCTCAAGCTGAACGATTGGGAACTGACCCAGGGTGCGGTGGCCTATTCCGGCGCGGTGCTGGCGGCCGAAGGCCGGCTGGTGCAAGTCTGGCGGCAGCGTGGGCATCCGCTTGCCAAGATCGTCACGCGCGATGTGGTGGCCGACCACCGGACGCAGACGGTGGACGTGACGCTGATTGTGGCGCCCGGACCGCGCGCCCGCTTCGGCACGGTGCAAGTGACCGGGACGGAGCGGGTCGACCCCGGCTATGCGCGCTGGATGACGGGGATTGAGCCGGGCGCGGAATACGATCCCGACGAACTCCGCCAGGCGCGCCAGCGTCTCCAGGAGATCGGCGTGTTCGCCAGCGTCTCAGTCGTGGAAGGCGAAAGCGTCGGCGATGACGGGCTCCTGCCGGTGACCTTCAATCTGACGGAGCGAAAGCGTCGGCTGATCGGCGGCGGCGTGTCCTATTCCTCCATCGATGGCGCGACGCTTGAAGGCTATTGGATGCACCGCAACCTCTTCGGTCGCGCGGAGAGCATTCGCTTCGATGCCTCCGTCAGCCGCATTGGAGCGGAAGGGTTCGACGATCTGTCCTATCGCCTGGCGACGACCTTCCGGCGGCCGGGCGTGATCACGCCCGACACCGACCTGACGCTGAAGCTTTTCGGCGAGCGGGAGTTCGTCGACACCTATGAGAGCCGCACCGTCGGCGCCATGGCGGGGCTTGAGCATCAGTTCCACGAGACATTGGAGGCGAGTGCCGCGGTCAACGTGGAATATTCCGACATCGAGGACGCCTTCGGCAGCAACGAATTTATGCTCGTCAGCCTGCCGACGCATCTCGATTACGATCGGCGGAACGATAAGCTCGACCCCTCGAAAGGCCTGCGCGGCACGCTTGACGTGGAGCCGCTCGCCGATGTGCTGACCGGCAATGTGGTGATCGTCGCCCGCGGTTCGCTGTCGGGCTATCTGTCGGTGGCGGACAATGACCGGATGGTCATCGCCGGCCGCACCTCGGTCGGTAGCATTGTCGGCGGGACGCTGAGCGAGATACCGGCGACGCGGCGCTTCTTCCTGGGCGGCGGTGGCTCCGTGCGCGGTTTTGAGTATCGCTCCATCGGTGCGGTGGCGAATGGCGAAGTGGTCGGCGGTCTCTCATTCTGGGAGGCGTCGGCGGAGTTCCGCTTCCGGGTGACGGAGAAGATCGGCATCGTGCCGTTCGTCGATGCTGGCGCCGCCTATACGGAGCCCTATTTCGACTTTGAGGAGGACGTGTTTGTCGGCGTCGGGCTTGGTCTCCGCTATTACACGCCGCTTGGTCCGCTCCGCTTCGACGTGGCATTTCCCGTGCGTCCCGAATGGGACCCGGGAGACTTCGCGTTCTATGTCGGCTTGGGACAAGCCTTCTGATCATGCGGCGATTCTTTCTAGGCGCGTTGTTCGTTGTCGCTGCGGCCGGATTGGCCATCACAGCGGTCCTCGCGCAGGCGCCGGGTGAACGCTCCTCCTTCGTGGCGCTGATTGAGGATCTGATCTCCACGCCGGAGCAAAAGGTCTCCATGAGCGGCCTGGAGGACGTGTTCTCGGCCAATCCGAAGCTTGAACAACTGACGATCTCCGATCGCGAAGGACCGTGGCTTCAGCTTGAAGGCGTTGACGTCAAATGGGAGCGCGCGGCGCTGCTTGACCGGCTTCTGCACATCGAAAGCTTGAGCGCCACACGCGTGACGCTTCTGCGCCGGCCCGTTCCGTCAGAAGAGGCGGAATCGGAGGATGGCGCCACGGCAATGCCGCTTGCCGTCACGATCGATTCCATATCGCTGCCTCTGGTCACGCTCGCTGAACCCGTCGCCGGCGTGCAGGCGGAGCTGGCGGCAACCGGCTCCGCGCGGCTGACGGAGGAGGCGCTGGCGGCTGAGCTTTCCGTCTTCCGCCAGGATCGCGCCGGGGAACTGACGGCCAATCTTCGCCTGGAACCCGGCGCAAACGTGCTGACGGCCGACCTCACGCTGGAAGAGCCGCCGGGCGGGCTTATCGCCGAGCTTCTGCAGTTGCCCAACCGGCCGGCGATCTCCGCTGAGGTCTCCGGCGCAGGGCCGCTTGAATCGTGGGACGCCACGATGCGCGCTGCCGCCGGCGGCGAAACGGTTCTGAGCGGCAGCATGGCCGTAAAACGCCTTGAGAGAAGCTACCAGCTCATCGCCGACATGGACGCCGCTTTGGAAAGCGTTGTGCCGGGCGACTATGCCGCGCTTGTCGCCGGCGAAGGCCAATTGCGCCTCGACGTGTCGCGACGCGACGACGGCACGATCGCCATCGAAGAGGCCACGCTGCGCTCCGACGGCATAGACCTGGAGGGAGCGGGCGTCCTGGCGCCGGACCTGGTGCCGGAAAGCGCACTTGTGTCGCTGCGGCTCGGCCAGGCTGGACGAACGGCTTTGCCTTTCGCGCCCGGCGATGTGTCACTCGCGACGTTGAGTGTCGATGCCGAGGTGGAGCCCGGTGCGCCGTCGCCCTGGCGCCTGAGCATGGTTGCCGAAGGCGTGGAAAGCGCGCAAGGCGGGTTCGCCCGCATGGCGGTGAGTGCCGGCGGCGAGGCGGAGAATCTCATGGAGCCGGACGCGCGCCGCGTCGGCTTCCTTCTCAACGCGACGCTGGAGAATGTGACGCCAAGCGATCCTGCTCTGCAATCGGCGTTAGGACGCGACGTGCGGCTTGTGGCGGAAGGGTCCTGGTCGGCCGGTCGGCCGGTCGATGTGAGCGATCTGCAACTTGTGCTGAACGATGCGGCCGCGAGCTTTGCCGGCACGGCGACGGCAGAGGAGGTGGAAGGTGACTTCGGCGTCACGGTGAGCGACCTTTCGCGCTTCGCTGCGCTGGCGGATCGCGCGCTTTCCGGCAGTGCGCAGCTTGAGGCGAAGGGGCTTGCGGGCATCGACGGGCACTTCGACCTGCAGCTTGTCGGGGACACGGTGGACCTTGCCTTGGGTGTGGAGCCGCTCGATCGGTTCCTCGCGGGAGCCACGGCGCTTCGCGGTGGCGTCGCTCGCAGCGATGGGGCGTTTACGTTCGACGCACTGACGCTCACCAACGACCGCCTGAACACCGAGATCAACGGCACGTTCGCCGGTTCCGAGCTCGACCTTGCGCTCACCGCAGACATTGCGGATCTGTCGCTCGTGACGGAGCGTGCTGCCGGCAAAGCACGCATCTCGGCAAATCTCAGCGGCACGGCTGAAGCGCCGCGCGTTGAGGCTGAGGCGTCCGGCGACGAGGTGGTGCTGATGGGGCGGTCGCTTGACGGCGCATCGGCGCGTTTCGTCGGCGTGGTCGCCGGCCCGGACGTCGCCGGTGACGCGGAGATTGTCGGCACGTTTGCCGGCGCGCCGGTGCGCGGCATTGCGCGACTCTCGTCCGGCGAGGGCGGACAGCGGCGCCTTGAGGGTCTCGATTTCGTGGTCGGCGAAAGCCGTTTGGAGGGCGATCTCGATATCGGCGCCGGCGGTCTCATGGACGGTACGGTCACGATCGTGTCGCCCGATCTGTCGAAGGTCGCGCCGCTCTTCTTGATGGAGGCAAGCGGCACGCTGAACGCCGCGATCAGCCTGACGGCGGAGGGCGGCCGGCAATCGGCGCAGATTTCCGCGACCGCAACGGACATCCTCTACGAGGGTTCGCGCGTCGGCGCCGCCAGCATCGAGGGGCTGGCGCGCGACCTATATAACGGCCGGCAGATTGAGGGCGATTTCTCGCTCCGCGATGTGGTCGCCGGCGGGCTGACCATCGTGTCGGCCACCGGCACCGCCGTGCAGCGCGGCGCTGCGACTGAAATCACGGCCGAAGCCGAACTCGCGGACGGTCAGGTGTCGCTCGATGCGGGGCTGACGCCGCGCGATGATGGCATGGCGATCGCGCTTGAGCGGTTCTCTTTCGCGCGCGCGGGCCTCGATTTGGCTTTGGCGTCGCCGACCACGATTGTGGTGTCAGAACAAACGGCGATGATCGAGAACACGACAATCAATGCCGGCGGCGGCAACGCCATGATCAGCGGACGCGCCGGGCAGGACGATCTCGACCTGACCATCAATCTTTCCGCACTGCCGGCATCTCTGGTCAACGGGTTTGCGCCGGAGATCGGGGCAGAGGGCGTCATCTCCGGCCTCATTCGCGTGAGCGGGACGGCGGATGCGCCAGAGGCACAGTTCGACATTGCCGTGTCGGAGGCTTCGGTCGCGGCGTCGCGGAATGCCGGGCTCGGCGCGCTGAACGTCTCTAGTCGTGGTGAGTTCGCCGATGAGCGGATCATTCTGACGAGCCGCATCGGCAACGTGGACGGGCTGGGGATCGATATTTCCGGCACGGTGGGCGTCGCCTCAGGCGCGTCGCTTGACCTCAAGATCACTGGCGCGGTGCCGCTGGCGCTGGGCAATCCGCAACTTGCCGCGCGCGGGGCTGCGCTGAGCGGCGTGCTCAATGTCGATATGGCCGTCACCGGAACCGCGGCGGCGCCTCAATATGCTGGTCGCGTGACGGCGGAGGGCGGCGGCCTCGTGGACCCGCAGAGCGGTATTGCGCTGAGCGACCTGACGCTCGCCGCGTCCGTCTCAAACAATCAGCTGGTCATCGATCAACTGAGCGCCCGCAGCGGCGAGGGGACGATTTCGGCGGACGGGTCTTTGGGTCTCGATCCGGCGGCCGGCCTGCCGGTCGACATGCGCCTTGTTGTCCGCCAGGCGCGCTATGTGGACGGCACGTTGATTGCTGCGACGTTTGACGCCGATCTGGTGATCGGCGGTCGGCTCAGCGAGAGCCCGAGCGTCAGCGGATCGGTGACGCTGGGTCGCACGGAGATCACAGTGCCGGAGCGTCTGCCCGGCGATTCGGTTGCGGTGTCGGTGGAGCATGTCGCGCCGTCGGCGGAGGTGGAGCGCACGCTGACCATCGTGCGGCAACGCGACGGCGAAGCGGTGGATAGCGGCGCCGGCCCGAGCGGCATCACGCTCGATATCGCCGTGAGTGCACCGTCGCGCATCTTCGTGCGCGGCCGTGGCCTCGACGCGGAGCTGGGCGGCGAGCTGCGGCTTGTCGGTCCGCTTTCTGCGTTTGCGGCCTCCGGTTCGTTTGAGATCGTACGCGGGCGTCTCGATATCCTCACGCAGCGCATCACGCTCGACCGTGGCATCATCACCTTCGCCGGCGACCTCGATCCGATCCTCGACTTCGTCGGCACGACGCAAAGCGGCACGACCACAATCACAGTGGCGATCACCGGGCGGGCGTCCGATCCGGAGATCTCGTTTACGTCGAGCCCAGCGCTGCCGCAGGATGAGATCCTGGCTCAGCTCATCTTCGGAAAAGGTCTCGGCGAATTGTCGCCGTTGCAGGTCGCCCGGCTCGGCGCGGCGGCCGGTGAGCTCGCCGGCGGCAGTGGCGGCGGCGTGCTCTCTCAGTTGCGCGAGACGACCGGTCTGGACGATCTGGATGTCGTCGTCGATGAAGAGGGCGAAGCCTCGGTGGCGGCCGGCTCCTATATCAGCGAGAACGTCTATATCGGCGTGCAGCAGGGCTCGACGGCGGAATCGAGCCGCGTGACGATCGATCTCGACATCACCAAGGGCCTGAAGGCGCGCGCCGGCTATTCGGCGGAAGGCGAATCGAGCCTGGGCGTGTTTTTTGAGCGGGAGTATTGAGGCGGCCGCTAGGCCTCACTCCAGATAGACCGTGCTCGCGGCAGATGCACCGTTGGCATCGATCACCAGAAGATCGGTGAAGCCGGGACCGTCCGGCTCAAACGAGAGCGCGCCGCCGAACGCGGCAGTGCCGATCGGCGCGCCGTTGACGAACCAGGTGTAGGGCGGCGATCCGTTCCGGACTTTGAGCGCAAGCGGCATGGCGTCGCCGTCCTTCATGCCGAGATCGACACGCACGCCCTTCGGCGGAAAGGCGATCTCCGGAGGTGCAGCGTCGGCGACGCGTGGCGTGTTCGGCGACTGGAATTTGCGAAGCCGCTGCGGCAGCGTCGCGGTTGTGGCGTCAACGATCCCCGGTGGCGCGGCGTTGAGCCTTGTTGTCGTGCCGAGCCGCGCAAAGGCATCGACCAGAATGGGCACGGCGGCGTCGATTCCAACGAGACCGGGCACGGGCGCACCATCCGGCCGACCCACCCACACGCCGATGACGTGCCGGCCGTCGAAGCCGATGGCCCAGGCGTCGCGATAGCCGTAGGAGGTGCCGGTCTTGAAGGCGATGGCGCCCGGCGCGACATGGTGCGGACCTGAGGCCCCGGTGAGCGTGGAGGCGACATACCAGGCGGCGCGTTCGTCGAGCACGCGCTTCGGCGTCGTCGCATCGAGCGGCCGGTCCGCGTCCACCGTCAGGCGCACGGCCTTGCCGCCATTGGCTATCGCCGCGTGGATGGCGGTGAGGTCGTGCAGCGTGACGCCGACGCCGCCCAGGCCGACGGCAAGGCCGGGCGGCGAGAGATCGGAGAGCACGAGCGCAGCACCGGCGCGACGCATGCGCGCCACAAGCCGCGCCGGGCCCACGGCCTCCAGAAGCTGAATGGCGGGCACGTTCAAGGAGAGCTGCAGCGCGCGCCGCACGCTGATTGTGCCGTGGAATTCGCGGTCGAAGTTGCCGGGCGTGTAGCCCGCATAACTGACCGGCCTGTCCTCAATCAGCGTCTCCGGATGCGCGAGGCCGAGCTCGAAAGCGAGGCCGTAGATCAGTGGCTTCAGCGTCGAGCCGGGCGAACGGATTGCCCGCGTCATGTCGACAAAGCCGTTGCGGCGCGCATCGAACAGATCAGCGGAGCCGACGGACGCGACGATCGCGCCGGTCTTGTGATCGGCGACGAGGATGGCGGCGGAGACGAACGGCGCGTGTGCTGCTGCGCGTTCGCTCGCCAGCGCCTCGAGCCGGGTCTGGATCGCGGCATCCAGCGTCAGCCGATGCTCCGATATGTCCGGGTGGCTGGCAACGCGCCGCGCGGTCGTGTGCGCGGCGAGCATGGGGAAGGGCTGTCGGCGGTCGGGGACGGCCTCAGATCGAGCGGCGCGGGCGTCGTCGTCCGCGAGCGCGTTGGCGGCGACTGCGCGTTTGAGTACACGGTCGCGAGCCGCACGGGCGCTCTCGGCATGGCGGTCGGGGCGACGCGCTTCCGGCGCTTGCGGCAGCGCAACGAGAAGTGCCGCCTCCGCCGGCGTGAGGCGCCGCGGCTCCTTGCCGAAATAGGCGAGAGTGGCGGCGCGGATGCCTTCAATGTTGCCGCCAAAAGGCGCGAGTGTCAGATAGAGGTTGAGGATCTCGTCCTTGGAGAGCCGCCGCTCCAGCGCCAACGCGGTCAGCATCTGCTTCATCTTGCCGGTGGGGGTGCGCGTCGATTCGTCTGAAAGCAGCCGCGCGACCTGCATGGTGAGCGTCGAGGCGCCGGAGACCGGGCGGCCGTAGCGGACCATCTGCCACGTGGCGCGGAGCATCGCGCGCACATCGACGCCGCGATGC
Organism: Afifellaceae bacterium; assembly: GCA_028284625.1. Lineage (GTDB taxonomy): Bacteria > Pseudomonadota > Alphaproteobacteria > Rhizobiales > Afifellaceae > DASWJZ01. Next base: position 14,134 of record JANQRH010000011.1, read on the forward strand.
GCGTCAAAGCGCCGATCCTCATACGCCTTCAAGACACGCACGAAGAGCGGATCGACGTCGTCAATCGTCGCGGCGAGCCGCCAGCGCCCGTCAGCGACCGTGAAGGGCCTAAGGAGCACCCCGTTGCGGTCCAGGACGATCGTGCCGGTTTCCGGCTGAAGCGGTGGCAATTCAACGCGCGCTATCGCCAGCTTCAGCGCCAGCGCGGCGGCGGGCGCCGCCAGGCACGCCAAGGCAAGCGCGGCGGCCATGGCCGGGCGGACGCCGATGCGGGCTGCCAATTTCCACTCCGTCGTCATTGCCGGGCCTGACCCGGCAATCCATGCCGTAGAGGTCGCGCCATTTGTGACGGGGGTGGAATGGATGCCCGGATCAAGTCCGGGCATGACGACGTGGTTGGCGGTTGGATGCCGATCATGGGTCGCGACGCCGGATGCCTGTTCTCCCGTGTCTCAGCGCAGCGGGCCGACCACTTCGACAACGCCTGACTCCGTGCGAGCCCGCCGCTCCGGCCGATACATGTCCTCAACCAGCGCGGCCGGGTGGCGGAATGCGCCGGGCGAGGTAGCACGCACGACATAGGCGAATTGGTATTGGCTCGCGTCGCCCGCGGCGATGTCCCAAGCCGCAATGAAGCGATCGGCGCGGAACTCCACATGCGCCGGGTTGTCAGTCAACGTCAGCCAATCGAGCGCCGCCACGTCGCCGCTTGCCAGGATGTGCGGGTTGTCGATCTCAAAACCGGCGGGCAGGGGGTCGTCGAGAACGAGGCGGGCGCCTTCGGTTTCGTTGGTGATCACGTCGAGAACGGCCACCAGCCGCGCGCCCTGCTGAACGGTGGAAAGTTCGACCGGCTCGCCGTCGAGTGTGTAGTAGCTCCGCGCCAGGCGATAGAGATTGCCGCCGGCGGGCTCCGACGCCGCGGGAATGCCACGGACCGTCATTCCGATCTCAACCGGCCGATCGCCGTTGTTGGCGATGACCAGAGGCAGCGACGACAAGCGCTCCGCGTCGAAGCTTTGGAACAGCGGGCCGGCGACTTCAGTGCCGCCGATGCTGAGGTTGGGTGCTGCGGTGCCCTCCATCAGCGCATGCGCGGCAAGCAGCGACCAGGCATCCTCCTGCGTGCTGGTGTGGCGTGCCGCCAGGCGGTCGGTGGCGATGCGGCTCGACAGGCTCGCCAGGTCGATTTCGGCGCGCGTCTCCGAGGCCAGCGTCAGGATCGCCGCGTTGTCCCGAAGCGGTGTGCCGAAATCGCTGCGCCCGCCGTTGCTCGTCTCGGCCAGCTCAAGGTCGCCGAGCGCCCGCCGGAAGACGGCATTGGCGCCGAGCGTGTCGCCGTAGAGCGCAAGAGCTGCGCCGATCTGCGCCTTGGCGAGCGGCGTGGCGAATGCGTCGAGCTTGGCCTCGGCGTAGTAGCGGATGTCGCCGATTGCGGCGCGGCCGTTAGCGGCAAGCACGTAAAGCGCGTAGGCGATGTCCTCGCCGCCCTGTTGAAAGTCGCCCGCATAGGCGAGGCGGTTCTTGAGGCTGTCGAGGGCGAGGTTCAAATCCTCCCCCGGCACGGCGTAGCCGTTCTCTCGGGCGCGCGTCAGGAAGTCGGCGACATAGGCGGTGAGCCACAAATCCTCGCCGCCTCCCGGCGACCACAGGCCAAAGCCGCCGGACGCCGATTGGTTGGCGAGCACGCCGGCGATGGCCTTCTCTACACGGGCGCGGATTTCAGGATCGCCGGCCAGTCCGGCGCTCACCGCTACGTCGTTCAGATAGACCAGCGGCATGGCGCGGCTGGTGATTTGCTCCGTGCAGCCATAGGGATAGCGGTCGAGCTTGCGCAGGATCGCCGGCACGTTGAGCCGTCCGGCGCCGCTTGCCGATAGTTGCAGCGAAGCGGTGCCCGGGACCAGCCCGTCGAGCCGGTCGGGCGTGACGGACAATTCGCCGTCGGGCAAGAGCGTGATGAAGTCCGTCGTCGCCACCGGCGGCTCGTTCAGCCGCACGTCGATGCCCACGGCTTTTTGCAGCACGGTCCCGTCGGGCAGCGTCAGCGCAACATTGAGCGTCTCTGCGCCGATAGCGTTGCCGCGGATCGGCACGAGCACCTGCGTGCGTTCATCGGCGGTGAGCGTCACTTGGCGCGACGCAGCGTCCACGCCGACGCGATTGTTGGCGCTGCGGACGGTGAGCTCGGCCTCACCGGAGACACCTTCGACCGACGCAAGATCGAGCGCCAGGCGCGAGCGGTCGCCCGGCGCCAAGAGGCGGGGGTGGCTCGCCGTCACGACCACAGGATCGCGCACCAGCACTTCGCGTTCCGCATGGCCGACGCCGTTCGCCGTCCAGGCGAGCGCCATCAGCCGGACGGTGCCGTTGAAGTCGGGAAGCGGTACGGAAATTTCCGCCGTGCCGTCGTCGCCCACTGTGACGACGCCGGAATAGAAGGCGACGAGATTTTCCGTCGGCGCCTCACCCTCGAAAGTAGTGAGGCTGGCGTCGCCGCCGGAGCGGACCGCGCCGCGCACGCCCTGCATCCGGTCGATGAGCTGATTGTAGATGTCGCGGATCGCCATCCCGAGGCGGCGTTGGCCGAAATAATGCGCCTCCGGGTCGGGCGTCTCGTAGCGCGTGAGATTGAGGATGCCGACATCGACGGCGGCCAGCGTGACGTAAGCTTCCGTGCCGGCGGGGAGGTTCGCCAGTGTAAGAGCGACCGGCATGTCCTGGTGTGGGCGTATCTCGGCCGGCGCGTCGATGGTGACTGCGAGATCGCGATCGGCGGGATCGACGCCCGCCCAGGCGAGCCCAAGGGCGCGGGCCGGCATACGCTTGGCCTCAAGGTCCATCGGCCGATAGAGCACGGCCGTCACATAAGCGCCCGGACCCCAGTCGCGCGTCACCGGAAGCGTCAAATCGGCCGCATTGCCGGTCACCTCAACTGGCATTGTGGTGATCAGCCGGTCGTCGACCACCATCACCAGCGCGACGCCGTCAAAGCGGGTCTCGATATGGACGCGCGCCGTGTCGCCGATGGCGTAGCGCTCCTTGTCGAGCGAAACCTTGAGCGCCTCCGGCGTCTCCAGCGCTTTGGCTTCGACATACCAGCCGGCTTCGAAGTCAAAGCTCGCCGGAAGGGTCCCGGCGCTATCCGCCTCCACCTCAAGCCGGTAGCTGCCCCATTCCACCGCCGCCTCAATGCGCGAAGCGGCATCGGCGGCCACATCAACGGTGCCATTGGCGACGCGGGTCTTGGTTTCGATCTGCTCCACGTTCCAGCGGCCATCGGCGCGATACCATTGGAAGTCAGTGCGCAGCTGATAGAGCGACCAGCGCGCGCCTTGCAGCGACGTGCGGGTGCCGGCGGGATCGATGGCGATCAGCTCAAAGGCGACCGGCCCGTTCTCGCCGGCCGCGCCGTCAAAGAGCGGTTTGATGCCAAGGCGGTCGGACCGCGCGGACACTGGAAGCGTCACATTGCGCTCCACCGGTCGGCCGCCGGAATCGAGCACGCGCACGTTGATCGTTGCCTCCAGCGGCAAGCTTGAGGCGGGCGCGCGCGGAAGCGCGACGGTGAGCGCGGCGTTCCCGACCTCATCGGTCGAGCCTGCTGCAAGCGGTTCCGTCATACCGTTGAAGGCTTCGTCGGCCAGGCCGAAGACGTAGCCCGGATGAGCCTCCAGTTCGCGTGCGGCTGCGATGAGGGTCTCGCCCTCGACGCTCAGATTGGCCGCCGGCGCGCCGTAGAGAAAGCGCGCGGCGACTTTGAGCGTGGCCGGCTCGGTCGGATCGAGCGCCGTCGCCGCCGTTTCCAGGTCGAAGTCGAGCCGTTCGGGCTGAAAATCCTCAACGAGGAACGTGGTCTCCGCCAGCGGCGGCGCCTTGATGTCGGCGTGGATTGCAACGCGCCAGGTGCCGCGCATGGCGTCGGGTGTCAGCGCGAATGGCGTGACAGCGCCGCCGAGGCCTTGATCCGAAAGGGCAACACGGTTCGCCTCCTTGCCGTCGGGCCGGGTGAGGATGGCGGTAAGCGGCACGTCGGAAACAGCGTCGGCCTTGGCGTCGCGGACGAGAGACGTCGCGTAGACCGTCTCGCCGGCACGATAGATGCCGCGCTCCGTTGTAAGGAACACGTCGAGCGGCTTGGGCGGCTCACGGCCATCCACGCCGCGATCGGTGAGGTCCATCGCCGCCTTGGAGAGGTCGAGGAAGCTGTAATCGCCCGCGTCGGTCTGGGCGACCAGCATAGCCGGCGCCATGCCGCCGGTGCCGCGCATCAGCCCCGGCGCGAAACGCGCATAGCCATCAGCATCAGTCGATGCTTCGCCGAGAATTTCGTTGTTGATGGCGACCAGGCGGAGATCGACGCCGTCCACCGGGCCGGCCGTGCCGAGCGAGCGGACCATGACGTGGAGCCCGTCATTGCCGGCGAGCGTGGTGAGGCCGAGATCGGTCACCACGAACCATTGCGTGGCCTTGGCCTGCCACTCGTTGCCGGACTCATTTAACGCGCTGGCGGACAGCACATAAGCGCCGGGCTTGAGGTCCGATTCCAGATCGCCAACGGGAATAGCGGTCGTCATCTCGCGGTTGATCTCGCCGGTGACGTCGACGCTGCCTTCCCAGACCTTTGCGCCGGAGCGCTCCTCAATGGTCTCTGCTTCCCATTGGGAGAGTTGGCTCAGGAACGTGCCGTCGGCGACCATGTCAGGGAGCTGGCGGTCACCAATGCGGTAAAGCGTGGCGTTCACGCGGTCGGTGTTGACGGTGACGACGGGGATCGTCGGGTCGCCGCCGGCGGGTAGCACATAGGCGTTGGAGAGAAAGCGAACCGCCGGCGCGCGGTCGCGCACGTAGATGTCCAGCGTTGCGCTGCTTGCGAGCACTTCGCCGTCGGCGGCGGGCAAGCCTTCGCGCGCCGTCACGCGATAGCGGCTGCCGTGCTCCACACCGTCGATGCAGATCTGCTGCCCGCCTGCCTCGATGGCGAGGTCAGCGCCGCCCTCGACGCTGACGAAGTCCGCCAGGTTACGGGTCTCGGCGAGGCGATCGGAGAAGTTCAGGCAGATGCGCGGGGCGGCGGCGTCGGCCTCCACATCATGCGAGGCAATGCGGAAACCGTGCTCGGCGTTGATGCGTTCGTAAGTGGCGCGGGTGGTTTCCTCCTCCTCCAGCGCCAGACTTGCCCGGTAAGCGCGGATCGCTGGTTTCCATTCGTAGCGGTCGGCGAGCGACCATCCGAGGAGCCGCAAGGCATAAGCGCGCTCGTCCGGCCTGACGGCGCGAAGATAGGAATTGACCGCGCCGGCGGTACGGATTTCGCCGAGGCGCTGCTGCACCTCCCAATCGTCGCTGGAGGCGCGGATGGCGGCGTCCGTGTAGGCGGTCCACAGGTCGTAGCGGCGCGGTGAAAAGCGCAGTGCCACGGCATAAAGCTCAACGGCACCCAGATAGTCGCCGTTGTCTTCCGCAAACTCGGCATCGGCGATCGCCGCGTCGGGTCCGATGCCGGCGGGCTCCATCTCGCTCAGGAATCCGACCAGACGGCGCGCTTCGTCGACGAAGGCATGCGGCAGGAAGCGAAGCTCGCTGATGCGCTCCGCCTCAACGTCGATATCAGGCTCTGCCGTGGCGACAACGCGCCCGGAGATCGCGCCGTCGACAGCGCGCAACTCGCCCACATCGCTCTTAAGGAAGCACCAGCGCGCGGAGCTGTTATAAGTGAAGGCCTGGCAGGCCGGGTCGCTCAGGCAGGCGTCCTCGCAGGCGCTGAGCTCGACTTCCTGGAGGATGTCGTAGTCGGCGCCGAAATAGTCGGCGCCTTCGGTGATGACGATCTGGCGGTCCTGAGCCAGCGCCGCCGGGACCAGTGCGATTGGGGCCAGAGCCAAGAGGACGAGCAGGCGGGAAAGGGCGCGGACGAAGCCTCGCATGGCAGTCTCCAGGGTGCCCACCCCCTCGCGGCCGATCCTATGGCGGCAGCCGGGGCGGGTAAAGCTGTGTCGCCACCTTACTAGCGCGACTTCGGCCGCTCTTCACGCAGCGCTTCGGTGATGGCGCGAAAAAGCGGGTGGTCCGGCAGCGCCTCCAACTCTACGGGGAGCCTCCGCCGCCAGTTGGGGTGCTCGTCGGTGGTGCCGGGGATGTTGATCTGCTCTGCGGACGCAACAAGATCGTCGGCCTGCACGACGAAGAGCCGCGAGGGCGTGCGGGCCATCAGTCGGTGAAGCGCGACAGACACGCTTTCGGGCAGATCCTGCGGCGCGTCGATGTCGGCGCGCATGACGGTCCCCATCTCCTTCGGCAGCAGCCCGCAATCTTTGAGCAGACCGAGCATGCGGCGGCGGAGATGGGCGCGCTCGGCAAAAGCCGGCTCGCCGGCCGATTTGTCGAGCAGTCCGATCGCCGTGCGGGTGGCTATGTCATGCGCACCCCACCATCCGGCCAGCGTCGGCAGGTCATGGGTGGCGATGCAGGCCAGCGCCTCACGCGGATACGCGTCGGGATGCAGGAACAGATCGTCTTTCTTCTCGAAGAGGAAGACGCGATAGCTTTGTATTTCGGTCGCGCGCATCACGTCGCGGAAACCTTCCGGCACGACGCCGAGGTCCTCGCCGATGACGATCGAACGGCGCGTCAGCGATACCTCGGCAAGCGTGCGCAACATGTCGTGAAAGGGGTAGCGGACATAAGCGCCATCGGTGGGCGCGAAGTTCTCAGGAATCCAGAAGAGCCGATAAAGGCTCATGGCGTGGTCGATGCGCAGGGCGCCGGCATGGCTGAGCACGGCATCGATGGAATGACGGTAGGGCTGAAGATCGCGCGCCGACAATGCGGCCGGGGCAAGCGGCGCCAGCCCCCAATCCTGGCCGTGGGCGTTGAAGTAATCGGGCGGTGCGCCGATCCGCGCGCCGGGTACAACAAGCATGCGATCGGCCCAGGTCGCCGAGCCGTCCGGCACGACGCCGACGGCCAGGTCGAGATAAAGCCCGATCCGCATGCCGGCGTCGCGCGCCCGCGTCTTTGCCGCGCCGAGCTGTCGGTCGGCAAGCCATTGGAGCCAGGCGTGGAAGCTGATCAGCTCCGGCTGCTCCTCAGCGAAGGCGCCGACGGAATCGGAATCCGGATGCAGATATTCCTCCGGCCAGCCGTGCCAGTTGGCGCTATAGCCGTTGCGGACCATCGCCTCCGACAGGGCTTCGTAGAGCGCGTGCAGATAAAGCGGCTGACCGCGCGCAGCGACGAAACGCGCAAATTCATCGCGATCGGCCTCCGCGGCGTGCTCCTGGAAGATGCGGAAGAGCATCTGCAGCGCTTTGGCCTTGCGCTTCCCGACGGTTCGGTAGTCGACAAGCCCGGTGTGTTCCCCGACGCCCTGCACATCGGGTGGCGGGGCAAAGGCATCCTCCATTCCCGCAAAGCCGGGCACATGATCGATGGCGATGTAGAGCGGGTTGAGGAAGTCGCGCGTGGAGGGCGAGAACGGACTGCAGTGCTCAGGTGCTGCGAAGAACAGTGCGTGCAGTGGATTGACGCCGACGAAATCGGCGCCGGCCTCGGCAGCGATTTCCGCGAGGCGCGCAAGATCGGCGAAATCGCCGATGCCCCAATTGCGCATTGAGCGGAGGCCATAGAGCTGACAAGCGATGCCCCAGACGCGGTCTTCGCGAAGCCACTTTGGAACGAAGCACGAGACGCCCTCCGGCGGCTCCATTGCGGCAAGGGGCAGCGGCGCGATGTCGGCAAGGCTTGCCGCCACGTCGTCGGGATCGCCGGCCGCAATTCCCATCGCCCGCAGAACCGCGCGTCGCGTGTCGTCGGTGACATCGACGGTCTGGCCGGTGAGCGAGAGATAGTTCGGCTCAACACCCGCCAAGGCGGCGAGCCTGTGTAGCGCCTCGTCGCTCACGCGCGTTCTGCGATAGTGCCGGCCAGGAGAATCAGCGATCGACCGGCAAGCTCATAGGCTGCGCCCGGCGCGTAGTGCTCGCCCGGCGGATCGATGGCGCCGGCGCCGGAATCGATGCGCACGTCCCAGGCGCGCGCAAGCTCGGAATCCGGAAGCGTGAAGGAAATCGGTTTGTGATAGGCGTTGACCAAAATGAGCAGACGCGTCGTCGGGTCGGAGAGGGCGAGGCCGACCACCTTGGCGCCGGGATCGGACCAGGATTCAGGGTCCATCTCGTTGCCGTCGGGGCGAAACCAAATGACGCTGCGCGTGCCGTTGTCGTCGACCGGCTCGCCGTGCAGGAATTCTCCTGATCGCAGCAGACGGTAACGCTTGCGGATGCGCATGACGCCGCGCAGGAACGTCATGAACGCGCGGTCGCGTTCTTCAATGTCCGTCCACGCCAGCCAGGTGATCTCGTTGTCCTGGCAATAAGCGTTGTTGTTGCCGCGCTGGGTGCGGCCGACTTCGTCGCCCATCAGGAGCATCGGTGTGCCGTGCGAGAGCAGCGTCGTCGTCAAGGCGTTGCGGCGCATGCGGTCGCGTAAATCGAGGATCGCCGGATCGTCGGTCGGGCCTTCGACCCCGCAGTTCCAAGAGCGGTTGTCGTTGTGGCCGTCATTGTTGTCTTCGCCGTTCGCCTCATTGTGCTTGTCGTTGTAGGCCCACAGATCGGTGAGCGTGAAGCCGTCATGCGCGGTGATGAAGTTGACGCTTGCCCATGGCCGGCGGCCGCGATGTTCGAACAGATCAGACGATCCCAGTACGCGGCGCGAAAAGGTCGGCAGCAAACCGCCGTCGCCTTTCCAGAAGCTGCGCATGTCGTCGCGGTAGCTGCCGTTCCATTCCGCCCAGCCCGGCGCGAAATTGCCGAGTTGATAGCCGTTCGGGCCGAGGTCCCATGGTTCGGCGATCCGCTTGACGCGGGAAAGAACGGGGTCCTGACGGATGGCGTCGAAGAAGGCGGCGTTGGGATCGAATGTGTCCCATGCCCGCCCGAGCGCGCTCGTCAGATCGAAGCGGAAGCCGTCGACATGGCACACCTCAACCCAATAGCGCAGCGAATCCATCACCATCTGAAGGACGCGCGGATGGTTCAGGTTCACCGTATTGCCGCATCCGGTGGCGTCGTAATAGAGGCTCTTGTCGTCGGCGAGCATGTAATAGCTGGCGTTGTCGATGCCGCGGAACGACAGCGTCGGGCCGAGATGGTTGCCCTCGGCGGTGTGGTTGTAGACGACGTCGAGTAGGACCTCGATGCCGGCCTCATGCAGGCGTTTCACCAGCACTTGGAACTCGTGGATGTCGGCGCCCGGCGAGAAATAACGCTGCGCCACGGAGAAGTAATTGACGGTGTTGTAGCCCCAATAATTCACCAGGTTGCGCTCAACGAGCGCGCGGTCGTCGAAGAAGGCCTGGATCGGCATCAGCTCAACCGCTGTCACGCCCAGCGCCACGAGGTGGTCAATCACGCGCGGATCGGCCATGCCGCCGAACGTGCCGCGGAGTGTCTCGGGGATGTCGTCGCGCGCGGCGGTCATCCCTTTCACGTGCGCTTCGTAAATGATCGTGTCGGACCAGGCGCGGCGCGGCGGCCGGTCGTTGCCCCAGGTCATGGCGGTGTCGACCACCACGCATTTCGGCATGACGAAGGCGGAATCCCGGCGGTCGGGCGTGGCGCGCGAAGAGCCGACGCGATAGCCGAAATGGGCGTCGTGCCAGCGGATGTCGCCATGAAGCGCCTTGGCGTAGGGGTCGATCAGGAGCTTGTTGGGGTTGAAGCGATGGCCGGCCGCCGGATCATATGGGCCGTGGACGCGGTAGCCGTAAAGTTGTCCGGGCCGGAGGTCGGGCAGATAGCCGTGCCAGACTTCGTGGGTGTATTCCGGCAGCACGATGCGATCGGTCTCGCGCCGGCCCTTTGGATCGAAGAGGCAGAGCTCGACCTTTGTGGCATTGGCGGAGAACAGCGCGAAATTGACGCCGCCTCCGTCCCAGGTCGCGCCCAGCGGATGCGGTGCGCCTGGCTCAACGCGCAATCTCGGCATGAAGCAGGCAGCTCCTATTCGGCGTGCTGGAGAACGATCGTGGCGAGCGGCGGCAGGGTCAGAGAGAGGGAGGCCGGCCGGCCGTGCCAGCCCTCAGGATCGGCGAACACCGTACCGGAATTTCCGACATTTGACCCGCCATAGATTGCCGCATCGGTATTGAGGCGCTCCGTCCAGCGTTCGCCGCGCGGCACGCCGACCCGGTAGTTCTCGCGCACGACCGGCGTGAAGTTGCACACCACCAGGACCGGCGCGTCCCCCGGTCCGCCGTGCCGCATAAAGGCGTAGACGCTGTTGTCGGCGTCGGTCGCGTCGATCCATTCGAAGCCGCCCGGATCGGCGTCGCGGACATGAAGCGCCGGCGTCTCGCGGTAGAGACGGTTGAGGTCGCGCACGAGCGCCTGCAGCGTGCGGTGCGCCGGGTCGTCAAGCAGATGCCAGTCGAGCGAGAAGTCGTGGTTCCATTCGCGCTCCTGGCCGAACTCTCCACCCATGAAGAGCAGCTTCTTGCCGGGATGGGTCCACATGAACGCGTAGTAGGCGCGCAGATTGGCGAATTTCTGCCAGCGGTCGCCGGTCATCTTGGCGAGCAGCGAGCCTTTGCCGTGCACAACTTCGTCATGGGAGAGCGGCAGCACGAAGTTTTCGGAGAAAGCGTAGTGGATGCCGAACGTCATCTGGTGGTGATGGTACTTTCGGTGCACGGGCTCGTGCGACATGTATTCCAGCGTGTCGTGCATCCAGCCCATGTTCCATTTGTAGCCGAAGCCGAGGCCGCCGCCATCGACGGGGCGTGAGACCTGCGGCCAGGCCGTCGATTCTTCCGCGATGGTGGTGGCGCCTGGATGGTCGGCGAAGAGGCGCGTGTTGAGTTCGCGCAAGAAAGCGATGGCGTCGAGATTTTCGCGGCCGCCATGGACGTTGGGGATCCACTCGCCGGCCTCGCGGCTGTAATCGAGGTAGAGCATGGAGGCCACGGCATCGACACGCAGCGCGTCGATGTGAAAGCGCTCCAGCCAGTAGAGCGCGTTGGCGACGAGGAAATTGCGGACCTCGGTGCGGCCGAAATTGTAGATGAGCGTGTTCCAGTCCTGATGGAAGCCGAGGCGCGGGTCTTCATGCTCGTAAAGGGCGGTTCCATCGAAGCGCACGAGGCCGTGCGCGTCGGAAGGGAAGTGCGCCGGTACCCAATCGATGATCACGCCGATGCCGGCCTGGTGGAAGCGGTCGACGAAGCGCGCGAAGGCCTCATGCGATCCGAAGCGGCTCGTCGGCGCAAAAAGCCCAATCGGCTGATAGCCCCATGACCCGGAGAAGGGATGCTCGGAGACGGGCAGGCACTCTATGTGCGTGAAGCCCATGTCCTGCACGTAAGCCAGCAATTGCTCGGCCAGATCGTCATAGGTGAGAAGGCTGTTGTCCTCGCCGCGGCGCCACGATCCGAGATGCACTTCGTAGATGGAGATCGGGGCAGAGAGCGCCTGCTTTTCGGCGCGCGCGGCCATCCATTCTGAATCGTGCCATTCAAGCGGCGGCAGGCCGACCACGCAGGATGCCGTCGCTGGCGGCACTTCCTGCTGAAAGCCAATCGGGTCGGTCTTGAGCGAGGGCGGTGTGTCGTTGCGCGTCGCAATCTCGAACTTGTAATGCGCACCCGGAGCGATGCCGGGCAGAAAAATCTCCCACACACCCGCCTCAACGCGCTTGCGCATGGGGTGGCGGCGGCCATCCCATTGGTTGAAGTCGCCGACCACGCTGACTCGTCTTGCGTTGGGGGCCCACACGGCGAAGCTGACGCCCTGTACACCGTCAATCGTTCGCGGATGCGCGCCGAGCCGCTCGTAGATGCGCCGGTGGCTGCCCTCCGCCATGAGGTAGATATCCATGTCGCCGAGCACGGAGGAGAAGCGGTAGGGGTCTTCCGCCTCCCAGCTTGTGCCGCCATGGGTGAAGCGTATGCGATAGGCGAACGCCTCACTGCGGCCGGCCACCGGCCCGGCGAAGAAGCCGCCGGGGTGTAGCACCTCCAGTGTCGCCACCTCTTTGCCGGTCGCAGCGTCAATGACCGTCGCCGCCTCAGCCCCCGGCCAGAAGACGCGAATGGACTGAGCGCCATCGGGCGCTGCGTGCAGGCCCAGAACGGCGAACGGGTCGCCATGCCGGCCTTCGGCAATCGCTGCGACGGCCGCGGCGTCGGGTTTCCAGGTCAGGGCGGGGGGCGCGTTGGGGCTCATGCGCCCCCGGATCGTGGTGCGATCAGGTCAAGTAGGCCGCGAACCGGGATGGAAAGCCAGGTGGGCCGGTGGTTCGCTTCGTAGCTCAACTCATAGAGCGCCTTTTGGATGCGGAAGAGTTCCAAATGGCTTTCACGCACGCCGGGCTCGGCGTGGATGTCGGCGCCCTCCACGGTCTCCCAATAGGCGGCGAGGAAGTCGTCGATCGCCTGGTCACGCCATGCGAAGGCGCGGCTCATGATGCGCGTCTCCACAAAGCCGCTGCGGGTGCGAAGCCGATCGAGCGCCGACCAAGCGGCATAGTCGAATGAGCGGAGCATGGCGGCGACGTCGCGCAGGCCCGAGCTCTTGCGCCGACGCTCCGCGAGGCTACGTCGCGGTTCGCCTTCAAAGTCGATGATCATGACATCGTCTTTAACCACAAGCACTTGGCCGAGGTGGTAGTCGCCGTGAATGCGCGTCTTGCGCCCCCCGGCCGCGAGGCCCTTCAGGTCGGAAATGCGATCGAGGAAGGGGCGTTTAGCCGCCAGCAGCATGGCGACATCGGCGCGCAATTCCTCCGTCAGGCCGAGGACATTGTCGAGCTCGCGGAAGGCGTGCTTGGCGTCGCCGGCGACAGCGCTTGCCCAGCGGCGGATGTCTGCGGCCTTGATGGGCTCCGCGGCGAAGGCCTTGTTGCGCGTCGGTGTGGCGAAGGCGGCGTGGAGCTCAGCGGTTCGGCGGCCGAGCGTACCGGCCAAATCCAACGGATGGCCGAAGGCGGGCTCCGGCACCGTCAGCGCACCGGACTCGTCATGGGGAAGCAGGGCGTATTCGTCGAGCTCGCGCTCCAGCGCGTCGACAGTGACGCCCCACGCGTCGCCCTGGTTCTGGACGAAGCCGAACGCGGCAGCGAGCGCGACCGGTTCGCCCTTCTCGGGCAGGTAATGGGCGCTGCCGAGAAAAGCCGGCGTGTGCGTATAGCCTGCCTCCTCCGTCAGGAAGCGTGACACTTCGATCTCGGGCTGCTCGCCTTCGCTGAGATGCTTGTAGATTTTGAGCATGGCGGTGTCGCCGATAATGGCCGACACGTTGCTTTGCTCAACGCCGACGCTGTTGATGTCACCGGCGATGTCCAGGTCGCTCAATGCCTCGCTTGCGTTGAAGACGAGCCGGCCGCCATTGGCGGGATGCTCGCCCTCGTCGCGCATGACGCGAACGAGATCGCCGATGAAGCGCTCGTCATGCGAGCCGTCGATCAGGGCGCCGAGCACCGGGCCGTATCGGGTCCGCGCCAGCGTGTAGGAGAGCTTCGGGGCGCCGAAGCTGAGGTTCTGCTCGCCCCAGAGGACCGTGACGGGGAGGAAGTAGAGCTGCTTGGCGTCGCCGAGATCGGCGGTGACGAGCAGAAGCTGGTTCGGCTCGCCATCACCAATGCCGCCGAGCGACGCCACCTCGACGTTGCGTATCCTGGCGCCCTTGGCGGCGAACCAGCGCTGGCGCGGCAGGAATTCCGGCAGTGCCTCGCGCTCCAGGGTTTGCAGGCCGCGGCCCTCCAACGCCTGTTCGATACGGCCGCCGCGTGCCGTCAGCGTCAGAAATTCGGGCAGCGGCTCGGGCGTGTGCATGTGCCAAAGTGGCGCTTCCGCCTCGTCGGTCAACAGAAACCAGAAGAAACCGTAGGCCGGCAACGTCAGGAGATAGGGAAGCTCTCCGATCGGCGGAAAGGGCGCGCCGCCGGTCAGCTCGATCGGTACTGCACCGTTGAACTCCGACAGATCGATCTCCACCGCCTGCGCTTGGCGCGACAAATTGGCGACGCAGAGAATCCGCTCGTTGTCGTCGCTGCGAATGTAGGCGAGGATCTTGCGGTTGGTCGGGTAGAGGAACGACAGCGACCCGCGGCCGAAGCAGGAATGCTGCTTCCGCACGCCGATCATCCGGCGCATCCAATTGAGCAGCGACGAGGCTTCCTTGTTCTGCGCTTCCACGTTGACGGCCTGGAAGCCGTAAACGGGGTCCATGATAGGCGGCAGATAGAGCTGCTGCGGGTTGGCGCGCGAGAAGCCGCCATTGCGATCGGCCGACCATTGCATCGGCGTGCGCACGCCGTCGCGGTCGCCGAGATAGTAATTGTCGCCCATGCCGAGTTCGTCGCCGTAATAAAGAACCGGCGTGCCAGGCATTGAGAGGAGCAGCGCGTTCATCAGCTCGATCTTGCGCCGGTCGTTGTCCATGAGCGGCGCCAGCCGGCGGCGGATGCCGAGATTGATGCGGGCGCGGGAATCGCTTGCGTAGGTGCGCCACAGGTAATCGCGCTCCTCCGCCGTCACCATTTCCAGCGTCAGCTCGTCATGGTTCCTGAGGAAGATCGCCCATTGGCAGCTTTCGGGGATATCCGGCGTCTGGCGGACGATGTCGGTGATGGGATGCCGGTCCTCCTGCGCCACGGCCATATACATGCGCGGCATCAGCGGGAAGTGAAACGCCATGTGGCATTCGTCGCCCTCGCCGAAATAGGGGCGCGTGTCCTCCGGCCATTGATTGGCCTCCGCCAGGAGCATGCGGTCGGGGAAGTGCTTGTCGAGATCGGCGCGGATGGTCTTCAGGACGTCGTGGGTTTCGGGCAGGTTCTCGTTGTTGGTGCCTTCGCGCTCCACCAGATAGGGGATGGCGTCGAGCCGCAGGCCGTCGACGCCCATCTCCAGCCAGTAGCGCATGATGCGCAGCACCTCTTCCACGACGCGCGGGTTGTCGAAATTGAGGTCGGGCTGATGGGAGTAGAAGCGGTGCCAGAAGAAGGCGTGCGCTTCCGGATCCCAGGTCCAGTTGGATTTCTCCGTATCGACGAAGATGATGCGTGTGCCGAGATAACGCTCGTCGGTGTCGCTCCAAACATAGAAATTGCGCGCGGCGGAGCCGGGCTTCGCGCGCCGGGCTTTCTGGAACCACGGGTGCTGGTCGGAGGTGTGGTTGATGACGAGCTCAGTGATGACCCGGATGTTGCGCCGATGCGCCTCCGCGATGAAGCGGCGGAACGCGCGCATGTCGCCATAGGCCGGGTTGATGGAGCGATAGTCGGCGATGTCGTAGCCGTCGTCGCGGAGCGGCGAGGGGTAGAACGGCAAGACCCAGATCACATTGACGCCGAGGCTCTCAATGTAGTCGAGCTGCTGAAGCAAGCCGGTGAAATCGCCGATGCCGTCACCGTTGGAATCGCAAAACGCCTTGACGTGCAATTGGTAGATGATCGCGTCCTTGTACCAGTCGCGCTGGGAGCGATCGATCAGGTCCGCGCGTTTGGCCGGTGGCGCTGCAGCGCTCTGTGCCGCCTGGTCGTTCATCAAGAGGTCCTGCCGGCCGGATTGAGCTGCCAGATCGCGTAGGGGCGGTCGTGCGGGTCAAGCCGCATGTGCTGGATTTTGCCGTGCCACTCAAAGGGCGCATCGGTGACAAGGTCATGCGCGCCGATTGTCGCCTCGTCAGGCAAGCCGAACTCCCAAAGCGGCACCTCAAAGTGCGCTTCCTGGATGTTGTGTGGGTCGAGGTTCACGGCAAAGAGCAGGAAGCTGTCTTTAGCGGGTGTGGCCTTGCCGTAATAGAGAATGTTGTCGTTCCACGCGTTGTAGAAAGTGATGTTGGCGAAGGACTGAAGAGCCGCGTGCTCTTTGCGCAACTGGTTAAGCAGCCGGATGTCCGGGCGGATGTGCTCTGGCCTGTCCCAGTCCCAGGCTTTGATCTCGTATTTCTCCGAGTTGAGGTACTCCTCCTTACCTGGAATCGGCCCAGCCTCGCATAGCTCAAAGCCTGAATAGATTCCGTAATTGCCGGCAAGCGTCGCAGCAAGCATCAGGCGGACGCGGAAGCCTGGCCGCCCGCTTGTCTGCAGATAGTACGGATTGATGTCAGGCGTGTTGACGAAGAAGTTCGGCCGCATGGTGTGGCGGCATTCGGTCGTCGTCAGCTCGTTCAGATAAGCCGTCAGGTCCCACTTCGTGTTGCGCCAGGTAAAATAGGAATAGGATTGCGTAAAGCCGATCTTGGCGAGCCGCTTCATCCGCTTGGGGCGGGTAAAGGCCTCCGCCAGGAAGATCACGTCAGGATGGCGGTCCTGCACGTCACGGATCATCCACTCCCAAAACGGCATCGGCTTGGTATGCGGGTTGTCGACGCGGAAGATCTTGACGCCCTTGTCGACCCAGAACAGGACGATGTCGCGGAGCGCGTACCAAAGTGCCGGCAGCGCATCGCGCGAGAAGCCGACATTGACGATGTCCTCGTATTTCTTCGGCGGATTCTCGGCGAACTTGATGGTGCCGTCAGGGCGCCAGTCGAACCATTCAGGATGCTCCTTGATCCACGGATGGTCGGGCGAGCACTGGATGGCGAAGTCGAGCGCAACCTCCAAATCATGCGCGCGCGCCGCCTCCACCAGCCGGGCGAAATCGTCGAATGTGCCAAGCTCAGGATGGATGGCGTCGTGGCCGCCATCCTCCGAGCCGATGGCATAGGGGCTGCCCGGGTCGTCCGGCCCGGGCGTCAGGCTGTTGTTCTTGCCTTTGCGATGGGTGCGGCCGATCGGATGGATCGGCGGAAAGTAGAGAACGTCGAAGCCGAGGTCGCGGACATAGGGCAGCTTGGCGATCACGTCGTCGAACGTGCCGTGCCGCTGCGGATCATTCGACATAGAGCGCGGCATCAACTCGTACCACGCGCCGAACGCCGCCAGCTTGCGCTCCACGAGGAGCTCCAGCTCCTTGGCGTAGCGCGATAGGTCGGCGCGAATGCCGATCCGCTTCATCAGCTCGCCGGCATCGTGCGACAAGAGCGTCGCTAGCCGCTCACCGTCTTCCAGCGTCGTTTCAAGTTTGTTGAGAAGCGATCGCAGCGCCGTGCGGTCGGCGTCGCCGATGTCATCATTTTCACGAAGCGTCCGCCCGACGAGTTCAAGCCCCTCCTTCAGCTCAAGCGCCACAGGAACGCCGGCGGCATGCTTCTTGGAGACCTCGTCGCGCCAGCTGGCGAAGAGATCGCGCCAGGCGATCAGCGTATAGACATAGCGGCCCGTCGCCTCCGCAACCGCAACGCCACGCCAGCGGTCGTTGTCGACGAAGGCCATCGGGACTTCGCGCCACGCCGCCTCGTCACTACGGCGAATCAACAAGGCCGCATCGATCTTGTCGTGGCCGTCGGAGAAGATGTCGGCTTCCACGACGAAGGCGTCGCCGATCGCGGCCTTGGCGGGGAAGCGGCCACCGTCAACTTCAGGTGACACCGCCTCAATCACCACCCGATTGGCGGCCAGCTGCGCCATGAGCGGGTCGATCGCGGGCTGATTCGCTGCAGCGGGTTGAGCGTCTGAGCGCGGCCTGGCGGCCGGAGAAGCTCGCCTTTTGCGTCTAGCCGGCCCTTGCGTCACGCGTTCGTCCATGTTCGCCGTTCCCGTAGGCTTGGGGCGGTTCTCGGGCGGATCGCGCCAACGCCGAATCCATCCCGCTACGGAAATGTGATTCGACCACAGCATGCGGCGCTGATGCAAGGTCCGCAGGCGCGCCCCAAATGTCTCTTTGGCAGAGCCGGCGTGCCCCAGTTTCCTGCCTCAGCGGCGCCACACACCAGAAGAGTCGAAACCCAAGCTTATAGTCTGCTTAATGACATTGTTTGGCCGACATTGGATTCATTGCTTGCGACCGCATTCTGTTCGGCGATCGGGCGGGCTGACCGCTAAGCGGTCATCGCCGAACGGATGCTGAAGATGGGCGGGTGCAGAGGCGGGAGGGCAATTCTGCACAACGAGGAGACATAATGGAACAAGAAAGGGTGACGTCAGCCCTATTGCATGCCGCCCGGGTTTATCGCGCCCGTTCAGCTAGGTTGCTTGCACGCATCGGACTGCATCCCGGTCAGGATGCCTTGCTCATGCTTCTTCAAGATGGCCCCATCACCATGGGCCGCGCGGCGGAGCTTCTGGCGATCCAGCCACCGACGGTGACCAAGATGGTTAGCCGGCTCGCGGCTGCCGGACTCGTCCGCACCGATGTGATGGACCGGGACCGACGCAAGGTCGCCGTCAGTTTGACGGAGGCTGCGCGCGAGCGCATCGCGGACATCGATTCCATATGGCGTGTCTTGGAAGAAGAGGCGCTGCGGGATGTCGACCGGGAGCCGCTCAAAGCGAGCCTGGGCGTTGTCGTGCGTAACCTGAGCGAGAACGGCAGCGAGCAAGTGTCGCGGCAGCAATGATGTCGGCCTAAGGGCCGGGCGGCGTACGCGACCTAAAAGCGACTTGGCAGGGAAGCCTGCGACACGCATCATCTGGACGGCCGTCGGTGCCGCTGGAGTGGGTGTCCGTGCTTGAAAATCTCGATCCTGTCCTGCTTGCACGCTTCCAGTTCGCCTTTACCGTCTCCTTCCACATCGTTTTTCCCGCCCTATCGATCGGTCTTGCCAGCTTTCTCGCCGTGTTGGAGGGGCTCTGGCTCCTAACCGGGGCGGCACGCTATTTGCGGCTTTTCCGCATCTGGGTGAAAGCGTTCGCGTTGTCCTTCGGGATGGGCGTGGTGTCGGGGATCGTGCTTTCCTATCAGTTCGGCACGAATTGGAGCGTCTTCTCCGACAAGACCGGTCCGATCATCGGGCCTTTGATGAGCTACGAGGTGCTGACCGCCTTCTTCCTGGAGGCCGGTTTCCTCGGCATCATGCTGTTCGGCATGAACCGCGTGCCGAAGATCGTGCATTTTGGGTCGACGCTCGCGGTGGCTGTCGGATCACTGATCTCGGCATTTTGGATTCTGGCGGCCAACAGCTGGATGCACACGCCGGCCGGCTATGAGATCAACGCCGCCGGCCAGTTCGTGCCGTCCGACTGGCTTGCCATCATCTTCAACCCATCTTTCCCGTATCGGCTGGTGCACATGGTATTCGCCGCCTATCTGGCGACTGCTTTTCTGGTCGGCGCGGCGGGCGCCTATCATCTGCTCCGCGGTTCACGCGGGCTTGAGGCGCGCACCATGTTCTCCATGGCGATGTGGATGGCGGTCGCAGTCGCGCCCTTGCAACTCGTCGTGGGCGACCTTCACGGGCTCAACACCTTTGAGCACCAGCCGGCGAAAGTCGCCGCCATGGAGGGGCATTTTGAGGCGGAGATGGAGGGCGCGCCGCTTATCCTGTTCGGCATACCGGACATGGACGCCGGCGAGATGCGCTATGCCTTGGAGATACCCAAACTCGGCAGCCTGATTCTAACGCATGAACTGAACGGGACCGTGCGTGGCCTGGAAAGCTGGCCGCGGGAGGATTGGCCACGCGTGCCGATCGTCTTCTGGAGTTTCCGTGTGATGGTCGGCCTCGGGCTTTTGATGATCGCCACCGCCATTGTGGGATTGTGGTTACGCCGCCGTGGCGGGCTCTACGACACACCATGGTTCCTGCGCTGGTGCGTGGCCATGGGTCCGTCGGGCTTTGTGGCGATCCTGGCCGGTTGGTACGTCACCGAAGTCGGCCGTCAGCCCTATACGGTCTACGGCCTCCTGCGCACGGAAGATTCCATTTCACCCGTGGCGGCGCCAGCGGTCGCGACCTCGCTTCTGGCCTTCGTCGCGGTCTATCTGGTCGTGTTCGGCTTCGGCATCTGGTACCTGCTCAAGCTGATGCGCGCGGAACCGGGGGGCGAGGCTGACCACAAAGACGAAGACGGAAAGGCATCCGTCAAAGGCATCCATCTGAGCGGTCGCGGAGCCGACGCATGATGCCCGACATCGTTCTCGTTTGGGGCGGCATCCTGGCTTTCGCCGTGTTCGCCTATGTCGTCCTCGACGGCTTCGATCTCGGCATCGGCATCCTGGTGCCGTTTGCGCATTCCGATGAGGAAGAGGAGACGATGATCGCGGCCATCGCACCCGTCTGGGATGGCAACGAGACGTGGCTGGTGCTCGGCGGCGGCGGATTGATGGCGGCCTTTCCGCTCGCCTATTCCGTCCTGCTGCCGGCCCTCTACGCACCGCTGATCGCCATGCTTCTGGCGCTTGTCTTTCGTGGGGTGGCGTTTGAGTTCCGCCACCGTGATCCGGCGCATCGGCGCGCTTGGACCTGGGCATTCGTGCTGGGGTCGCATGTGGCGGCGTTCACGCAAGGTATTGCGCTCGGCACATTCGTGCAGGGGGTCGAGGTCGCCGACCGCGCCTATGCCGGCGGCTGGTTCGACTGGCTGACGCCGTTCAGCGTGATGACCGGAGCGGCCGTCTCCGTCGGCTATGCGCTGCTCGGCGCCTGCTTTCTCATCATGAAGACGCGCGGGCCGCTGCAGGAGCGCATGTTCGGCATGGCGTTGATCCTTGCAGTCGCGGTGCTTCTGTTCATCGCTGCGGTAAGCTTGTGGACGCCGTTCCTAAGCCCGGAGCTCAGCGCGCGCTGGTTCTCCTGGCCGAACATTGCGTGGCTGTCGCCGGTGCCGCTGGTGGTGGCGGCGATCGCTTTTGGGCTTTTTCGGAGCCTCGCCAAAGGCCGCGAGGGCATGCCCTTCGTGATGGCGATCCTGCTTTTCTTCAGCTGCTATGCTGGGATCGGCGTCAGCGTCTATCCCTATGTCGTGCCGCGCACGATCACGCTGTGGGCGGCGGCCGCACCGCATGAGAGCCTCGCCTTCATGCTGGTGGGCACCGTGATCCTGCTCCCGATCATTTTGGGCTACACGGCCTATGCCTATTGGGTGTTTCGCGGCAAGGTCGATCTCAGCCAGACGTATCACTGAGCCAATGAGAGGCGAGCGCGTGATGGTTGGGGCGTGAACACAACGGATATCGCAAACCTTGGTGCGGCTGCTCTGCGCGAGAAACTTGCGCGCGGGGACCTGAAGGCGGTCGATGTGGCCGTTGCCTGTCTTCAGCGGATCGAGGCGGATGAACCGCGGGTACAGGCCTGGGCGTTCCTCGACCGCGATCTGGTGATGCAGCAGGCAGAGGCGGCCGACCAGCGCCGCGCGGAGGGGCGATCGCTCGGGCCGTTGCACGGCCTGCCGGTCGGCGTGAAGGACATCATCGACACGGCCGACATGCCGACGGAGAACGGCACGATTATCGATGCCGGACGGCGGCCGAGCGAGGACGCGACGATCGTGGCGCGGCTCCGCGCCACCGGCGCCATTGTCATGGGCAAGACGGTGACCACCGAGCTTGCCAATTACTGGCCGGGCAAGACGCGCAATCCGCATGATCCGGAACGGACGCCGGGCGGCTCCTCGTCGGGATCGGCGGCCGCTGTAGCCGCCGGCATGGTGCCGCTTGCCATCGGCACGCAGACTTTCGGCTCCGTCATCCGCCCGGCTTCGTTTTGCGGGGTCGTCGGCTTCAAGCCGACGCACGGATTGATCCCGCGCACGGGCGTGCTTCTGCTGTCCGCCCCGCTCGACACGATCGGCGTGTTCGCGAATTCAATCGGCGACGCGGCGCTTTTGGTCGATGCGCTTGCCGGTCACGATGCGGGCGATCCTGCTACGCGCGTCGCTGCGCCGCCGCGCCTCTCCGGCGTCGCGGAGTCCGATCCGCCGGCCGGACCGAAACTCGCCTTCGTCAAGACGCCAGCGTGGGGCGAGGCTGAGACAGCGACCAAAGAGGGTTTTGGCGAGCTGGTCGAGGTCCTGGGTGAAGCCTGCACGGAGGTGTCGTTGCCCGACCCGTTTACCGATTGGCCGACGGCCCACCGGATCCTGATGCAAGCGGAGATGGCGCGTAACCTCGAAACCTATTACCGGCGGAAGGAGGGGCTGAGCGAGCAGATAACAAGCGCGCTGGAGTCCGGCATGGCGATCGGCGCCACCGACTATCTGGCAGCACTGGCGTGCCGCGAGATGCTCAGCAGCGAACTGGACCGTCTCCTCGATCGCTACGATGCCATCATCACGCCGGCGGCCGCGGGCGAGGCGCCGGAAGGCCTCGCTTCAACCGGCAATCCGATCTTCAACGGCCTGTGGACGCTCTGCGGCGTGCCGGCGGTTACGCTGCCGCTGCTGACCGGTCCGAACAACCTGCCGGTCGGCGTGCAGCTCGTCGGCCGTCGCGGTGAGGATGGCCGATTGCTGCGCACAGCGCGTTGGCTGAGCGAGGCCTTGCGTCAGGCCGGGCAGGATGCCAGCGTGGTTCTAGGGGGGAAGCCGTAAAAGCGCTGCGGCCGCTTCATCTGTGACGCACCGCCTAGCGACCTAGACCTCACTTCACACGAGACGAGACGCCCGGCATTCCGTGTTGGGCTGAGCACCAGCAAGGAACACAAGTATGCCGGACAGCATTCGTTGGGGGATCATTTCAACCGCCGTCATCGGCACGGGCAAGGTCATCCCGGGCCTGCAACGCTCCGCGCGCGGCACGGTCGACGCCATCGCCTCACGTGACGAAGCGCGCGCCAAGGAGACGGCCGCCCAGCTCGGCATCCCCAAGGCGTACGGTTCCTACGAAGCGCTGCTCGCCGATCCGGATATCGACGCGATCTACAATCCGCTGCCCAACAATCTGCATATCGACTGGTCGATCGAAGCGCTGAAGGCCGGCAAGCATGTTCTGTGCGAGAAGCCGCTTGGCATGGATGCCGCGGATGCGCAGCGTCTTGAAGCAGTGAAAACCGATTGCTTCCTCATGGAAGCCTTCATGGTGCGCTTTCATCCGCAATGGCTGCGTGCGCAGGAACTTGTGCGCTCAGGGCGGATCGGTGAGCAGAAAGCCGTGCAGGTGTTTTTCAGCTACTTCAACCGCGACCCGAATAACATTCGCAACGCGCCTGAGACCGGTGGTGGCGCATTGCTCGACATTGGCTGCTACGGGCTGGTCTCAGGTCGCTTCACTTTCGAGGCGGAGCCGAAGCGTGTTGTCTCACTGATCGACCGTGACCCCGACTTCAACGTCGATCGCCTCACGACCGTGCTTGCCGATTTCGGCGAGGGGCGGCACCTCAGTTTTTCAGTCTCCACGCAGCTTTCCGATCATCAGCACGTGCTGCTTATCGGCGACAAAGGGCGGATCGAGATTCTGATTCCCTTCAACGCGCCAGCCATGGAGGCGACGAAGATTCTCATCGACGACGGCAGCAAGCTCGGCGGCGCTTCAACGGTGGAGGAGATTCTGCCGCCTTGCGACCAATATGCGGAGCAGGGGGATGCGTTTGCGCGCGCCGTGCTCGGTGAAACGCCGCTGCCCTACGGTCCCGATGACGGAATCAAAAACATGAAAATCCTCGATGCCATGTTCCGCTCTGAAAAGAGCGGCGCCTGGGAGCCGACGGGGGTCTAGAGGCCGGCCGCGCGGGCCAATCCACAGTCGCCTTCGTTCGGCGGCTATTCACCTAAGTCGTTGATTATGCGTCAAAACGCTCACTCCCCCGTGTTGGTCTGCGGGCGGATCAACCGCGCGTCGAGGCGCCACAATTCCTTCACGTCGGTTTCGCTGGACAGGCGGCCCCGGCTTCGCCAAGGGTAGGGCGTCGAGCCTTCTCCCCTGATGGCACGACGACTGTGGCGGCGTACCGAGTTGTTTCGCCGCCACTTTTTTGGGCGGCGTCGGGGGAATCAGGCGGCCTACGCGCGTTTCTCGGCCGCATTGTCCCCTTAGCAGGACGAAATTCCTAACCGATACCTTCGGCGCTTCAGAATCTGTCCACCACGGCGCCGCCGGGACCAAAGTTGACCGGGCGAATCGCGCTAAATTCGCGCCATGATCCGCATCCTGTTGAGCGTCGTGCTCTTCCTAGGCGTGCTGATGCTCATCGATTACGTGCTGACCGGCGGCTACGCGACGCAGGAGGCGTCTCGACTGATTGGGCGCGTGCTGTCGTAACCTTCCGGAAGCCGTCCTTTCCTAGACGACCGAAAGCTGTGGCCCTGTGCGGGTCCGCGTCCATTTGCCGGACGGGTCTGATGGAGATGACGAAAATGTAATACACCCGCAGCGAGGGATAGGCTCAAATACAGGTGTGAAGCCGGGCCGGAATCACCGAATCGACGAGACATGTCGCCCCAGAAGCAAGTTGTGCTGAGCCTTCTCCTGGTCGCCGCCGCCGGCGTGGGTTGGTACGTCTACAGCAATCCGGCGGTCGTCGGGCTGGCGACGGGAGCGACCGGAGAGACCGCCGAGCGCGGCGGGCCTCCCGGCGGTGCAGCTCAACGGGGTCGCGAGGCAAATCGTATCCCCGGGCTGATCGGGCGCGGACGTGGCGTCAATGTCATCGCAGCACCGGTCGAGGTCGATGCCGGCGGCGAGACGGGAATGGCGCTTGGCACGGCCAAGGCGGTGCGCTCCGTCACCATCTATCCGCAGGTCACCGGTATCGTTTCCGACGTGCTCTTCCGCCCCGGCGCGGCGGTGGCGTCCGGCGAGCCGCTCGTGCGGCTTGAGGATGACGAACAGCGTGTCGCCGCCGACAAGGCGCGGGTGGCGCTGAGGCAAGCGGAGGCGACGCTGGAGCGCTCGCGAGCGCTGGCGCAGTCGCGGACCATCTCCGATGCGGCGTTGCTTGAGGCGGAGACGGAGGCGCAGCTTGCCGCGATCGAGGTGCGCAGCGCGGAGATCGAGCTCCGCCGCCGCACGCTGACCGCGCCGTTTGCGGGCGTCACCGGCCTCACCGACATTTCCGTCGGCGACCTTGTCACGCCGACAACGATCATCACCAAGCTCGACGATCTGTCGACCATGCGCATCGATTTCGAAGTGCCGGAGCGTTGGGCGGAGCGGCTTGAGCGCGGTCACCCGATCGTCGCCACGGCGCAGGGTCTGCCCGGCTCGGAGTTCGCCGGCGAGATCACCGGTATCGACAACCGCATCGATGAAACGACGCGCACGCTCCGCCTTGAGGCGGAGTTGGCGAACGAGGATCGTGCGCTCCGCGCCGGCATGGCCATTACTGTTGAGCTGGCATTCGAGACCGACGAAGATCTCGCCGTGCCAAGCCTGGCCGTCCAATGGGATCGCAGCGGGTCGTTCGTGTGGACCATCGTAGATGGCGCGGCGCGCCGGTCCGATATCGCCATCATCCGCCGCGAAAGCGGTGTCGTGATCGTTCGCGGCGAACTCGCCGCCGGCGATCGCGTCGTCGTTGAGGGCGTGCAGCGGCTGCGTAATGGGGCGATGGTGAACGAGGTCGACGAGACGCCGGCGATCAGCGGCGGCCGCGCAGAAGACGGGGCGGAGCGCGCGCCGGAGGTCAGCGGATCGGAACCGGCCGCCGGGACGCGGAGCTGACTTAATGACGCGCCATCTTGAAGACGCGCGAGCGCGGTTGGCGGAAGCCACCAAAGGCGTCTCCGCGCTTTGCGTGCGCCGCCCGGTGCTCACGGTCGTGTTCAACCTGCTCATCGTGCTGGCCGGGCTTGCCGCCTATAACGGCGTGGAGATCCGGGAGCTGCCGGACATCGACCGCCCGGTCATTACCATCCGCGCCAGCTATGCCGGCGCCACGCCGGAAACGCTCGACACGCAGGTGACGCGCGTCCTGGAAGGTGCGGCGTCGCGTGTTCCCGGCGTCCAGGACATCTCCTCGTCGAGCCGCTCCGGCTCAACGCGCATCGTCGTGGAGTTCGACGATTCTATCGACCTCGATGTCGCCGCCAACGATCTCCGTGACGCCGTCGGCGCCGTGGAGCGCTACCTCCCCGACGACGTCGACAATCTGGCGATCGTCAAAGCCGATGACAATTCCGACGCCATCATGCGACTGGCGGTGATGACGCGTGACCTCGCCATCCAGGATCTGACGAAGCTGGTGGAGGATGTTGCGGTCGACCGCATCGCGGCGGTGGAGGGCGTGGCCGACGTCACGGTCTATGGCGATCGCGAGCCCTTGGTGCGCGTGCTTGTCGACCCGAACGCGCTGGCGGCGCGCGGCCTGACCATCGCCGACCTCGACGACGCGCTGGAGACGGTGGCGCTTGACGATCCGGCCGGGAGCCTTTCCGGCAATGGGCAGTCGCTTTTGGTCCGGGCGGATGCGAGCGTCAGAAGCGGCGAGGAGATCGAGGCGATCCGCATTGATCGCACGACGCGGGTCGGCGACGTGGCCGATGTCATCTTCGGCCCGGCGGAGCGCTCCAGCACGATCCGCGTCAACGGACAGACCGGCCTCGGCATGGGCATCATCCGCCAGGCGCAATCGAACACGCTCGACATTTCTGCCGGCGTGCGCGCCGTTGTGGCGGAGCTGAACGCCGCCCTTCCAGATGGCGTGGAGATCAGGGTCACATCCGACGACGCGATCTTCATCGGCGGTGCGCTGGAGAACGTGCTCTACACGCTCGCCGGCGCGACGCTCATCGTCGTGGCAGTGATCTTTCTGTTTCTGCGGTCGGCGCGCGCTACGATCATTCCGGCGGTGACGGTGCCTATCGCACTGATCGGCACGGTGGCGGCGATCTATCTCGCCGGGTTCTCGCTCAACATCCTGACCTTGCTGGCGATCGTGCTTGCCACCGGTCTGGTGGTCGATGACGCGATCGTCGTGCTTGAGAACATTGCGCGCCATCGCGCCGAAGGTGTGCGCTCGCGCGCCGCGGCGGTGCTGGGGACGCGGCAGGTGTTCTTTGCGGTGATTGCCACGACGGTGACGCTCGCCGCGGTGTTCATTCCCATCTCGTTTCTGCCGGGCCGTGCCGGGCGGCTTTTTGCGGAGTTCGGCTTCGTGATGGCATTTGCCGTCACCATCTCCTCAATCGTGGCGCTGACGCTTTGTCCGATGCTCGCTTCGCGTATCCTTACCGACGAACGCGGAGAAGGAGAGCCGATCCGCAATCCGGCGCTGCGGGCGGTCAATGCGATTGGGGCGCGGGCTGAGCGCCTCTACCATCGCATCCTGGCGGCGGCGTTGGCGGCGCCTGCCGTGGTTCTCGCGATCGCGCTTTTGTTCGCGGCCGCGGCTGGGGCGATCTACGTCAATCTGCCGGAGCAGCTCACGCCATCGGAGGATCGCGGTGTCGTGCTGGCGTCGGTGCGCAGCCCGCAGGGCGCCGATGTCGAGTATCTCGACATGCGCATGCGCCAGATCGAGGCCGCGGCAATGCCGCTTCTGGAAAGCGGCGAGGCGGACGATCTTCTGATGATCGCCGGCATGTGGCATCCCAATTCCGGCTTCGTCGTCATCCGGCTCGCGCCGTGGGAGGAGCGCGCCCGCTCGCAGCAGGCGATCACGCGCGAGCTGAACGGCAAGCTTGGCTCCATCCCCGGCATCCAGGTTTATGCCCGTGTTCCCAACAGCCTTGGCATTCGCGGCGGCGGCCAGGGCCTCCGCTTCGCCATCACCGGCACGGATTACGACCTTCTGGCTGAAGAGGCGGAGGCGATGAAGCTGGCGCTGGAGGACCTGCCGGTCTTCGATCGCGTCGCGCTCGATTACGACACCACGCAGCCGGAGCTGTCGATCTCCATCGACCGCGAGGCCGCTGCGGATCTAGGCGTCTCGGTCGATACGCTCGGCTCCACGCTCGCCACGCTGCTCGATGGTCGTGAGATGGGCGAATATTTTATCGACGGCGACGCGATCCCGGTGCGCGCCGCAGCGCCCGACGGCCTGATCGACGACCCCAGCGATCTTGAGAGCATCTTCGTTCGGGCCTCGGAGGGGCGGATGGTGCCGCTCTCCTCCTTCGTGACGATGGTGGAGCGCGCCGTGGCGCCGGAATTGCGACGCGAGGGCTTGAGCCGTGCGGTGCCGATCAGGGCCACGCTGGCCGGCGATGTCGATCTGCGTCAGGCGATGAACGCGGCTAGCGCGTTGGCGGCGGAGCGGCTGCCGGACGGCATGGGCGTTCATTTCATGGGCGAGGCGGCGACGCTGGACGAGACTTCCAGCGGCGTGGCGATCACCTTCATTTTCGCACTGATCATCGTGCTTCTGGTGCTTGCTGCGCAGTTTGAGAGCTTTATGAGCGCGGTCATCATCATGTTCACCGTTCCGTTCGGGCTCGGTGCGGCGGTGTTCGCCGTGGCGCTGACAGGCGGCTCGCTCAATCTCTACAGCCAGATCGGGCTCGTCATGCTGGTCGGCATCATGGCCAAGAACGGTATCCTTATCGTGGAGTTCGCCAATCAACTCCGCGAACACGGCTACGAGGTGCGCGAGGCGATCAGCGAAGCCTGCCGCATCCGGCTGCGGCCGGTGGTGATGACCATGGTCGCAACAGTCGCCGGCGGTGTGCCGCTCGTCGCGTTGGGTGGGGCGGGCGCTGAGGCGCGCCAGGCGCTCGGCTGGATCGTCGTGGGCGGGCTCGGCTTTGCAGCGATCATCACGCTTTTCGTGACGCCGGTCGCTTTTCTGCTTCTCGCCCGCTTCTCCAAGCCACGCTCAGCGGAAGCGGAACGGCTTGAGTCAGAGCTTGCAGAGGCCGGGCACGGCGACCTGCTTGGCGTGCCGCGGCGTGAAGCCTTGTCGGCGGAGTGATTTGTCGGGGATCAGCCGTTGCCGGTCAGCCCGGCGAGCTCCAGTTCGTCCGATTGCCGTTCGCTTTGAGGCGTCTGCGGGCGGGCATCGACCAGCTCCTGAAGCGTGTGCTTCTCCAGCACTTCGATGAAGGCGCCGAGCGCGTTGTCAAGGATGCGGTTGATGGGCGACGCCGACTGAATCGCGCACGGCTCGGGAAGCTGGCCATAACAATCGGCGAGGATGTGGGTTTCCTCAGTGAGGCGGACCACGTCGCCGATGCGGATATTTGCGGCAGGCTGGGCAAGCCGCAGGCCGCCGCGCCGCCCGCGCGTCGTCTTGACGAAACCGCCATGCACCAACAACGGCACGATCTTCAACACGTTGAATTCCGTGATGTTATAGGCCCTGGCGATGTCCGCCGCCTTGATCTGCTCGTCCGGATGGAGAGCGCAGTGCAGCAGAATGCGAAGCGCGTAGCTGGTCTGTTTGGTTAATCGCATGGCGTTTGTTCTCGGCGCCCGGCGGGATGCTTACCACGAATCGCTGAGCCAGGACAAACACTTACGCGGCGGTGGATTAAACCTTCCCTTGCAATGCCTTAGAGACAGGCGTTTCGGCGAAGCCTGTTACGGGTCCCGGTCGGCAGCGTGCTCCTTCGGGATTGCGGGGTCGCGCGGCGTCCGCCGTTGCGGTAGTGCCTTTGCCGTTCCGAAAAGATGGTAGCCACTTTTCGGGATCATGCTTTTGCAACATCGTTCAACCGCCGGCCGCCGGCCGCTTTCGTGAAGACCTCTGACAGAAGAAGCCATGCGATGCCGGGACAACTAACATTCGACCAGCTGAAGAAGGCCGTCGCGGCCGGCGACATCGACACCGTGCTCGTCGCCTTTGTCGACATGCAGGGGCGTCTCATCGGCAAGCGCTTTCAGGCAGAGCACTTTGTCGATTCGGCTTACAAAGAGACGCATGGCTGCGACTATCTCTTGGCCAACGACATCGATATGGAGCCGGTGCCGGGCTACACCGCCGCCAACTGGGCGAAAGGCTACGGCGACTTCGTGATGAAGCCGGACCTGGCGACGCTTCGCCGGCTGCCGTGGCTTGAGGGCACGGCGCTGGTGCTTTGCGACGTGCTCGACCATCATCACCATGAAGACGTGCCACACAGCCCGCGCGCGATTCTGAAGCGGCAGGTCGCCCGTCTCAGCGAGCGCAAGATGCGCGCCTTCTTCGCATCCGAGCTGGAATTCTATCTCTTCGACGAGACTTATGAGAGCGCACGCGCCAAGCGCTACGCCGACCTCGCCACGACAGGCCACTACATCCAGGACTACCACATCCTGCAGACGACGAAGGAAGAGGGCGTGATGCGCGCGCTCCGCAAAGGTCTTGAGGGCGCCGGCATCCCGGTGGAGAACTCCAAGGGCGAATGGGGGCCGGGTCAGGAGGAGATCAACGTCCGCTACGCCGACGCGCTGGAGATGGCCGACCGACACGCCATCCTCAAGAACGGCGCCAAGGAGATTGCCCACCTCCAGGGCAAAGCCATCACCTTCATGGCGAAGTGGGATTACGAACTTGCCGGCTCGTCCTGCCACATCCACGCATCGCTGTGGGATGCGCGGGGCCGACGACCGCTCTTCCATGACCCTAAAGCCGAGCACGGCATGTCGACGCTGATGCGTCAGTTCATGGCTGGGCAGCACAAATATGCGCGCGAGATCACGTGGTTCCTGGCGCCCTACGTCAATTCCTACAAGCGCTTCCAGGTCGGCACGTTTGCGCCGACCAAGGCGATCTGGAGCCGCGACAACCGAACTGCGGGCTTCCGCCTGTGCGGGGAAGGGACCAAAGCGATCCGCACCGAATGCCGCATCGGCGGCGCCGACCTCAACCCGCATCTCGCATTTGCGGCGCTCCTTGCTGCGGGGCTCGCCGGCATCGACGAGAAGCTGGAGTTGGCGCCGCCCTTTGTCGGCGACGCCTATCACGATGACGACCTGCGCGAGGTGCCCAAGACGCTACGCGAGGCGATCGACGCCATGGAGCGCTCGCGGCTGTTGCGCAGCGCTTTCGGCGAGGAGGTGATGGAGCATTACCTCCACACAGCGCGCTGGGAGCAGTTCGAACATGACCGCCGCATCACCGATTGGGAGCTGAAGCGCGGTTTCGAGCGGTACTGATTGGGCATCAGAGACAGTCGCCATCCATGACCGATCACGTTGCAAACTGGACCTATCCCACCGCCATCCGCTTCGGGGCGGGGCGCATTGCCGAACTCGCGGACGCCTGTCGCGCGGCGGGCATGACGCGGCCGCTCGTGGTCACCGATGCAGGGCTTGCCAAGCTTGATGTGACACAGAAGGCGTTGGACGTTCTCAGCGATGGCGGCGTGGCGGCGGCGCTCTTCTCAGACGTGAAGCCCAATCCGAGCGACACGAATGTCGAAGCCGGCGTTGCTGCGTTTCAAGAAGGCGCGCATGACGGCGTTGTCGCGTTCGGCGGCGGCAGCGGGCTTGATGCCGGCAAAGTCATTGCCTTCATGGCCGGGCAGACACGGCCGATATGGGACTTTGAGGACATCGGCGATTGGTGGACACGCGCCGACGCGGATCGGATCGCGCCGATCGTGGCCGTGCCGACGACGGCAGGGACAGGTTCGGAGGTCGGTCGCGCCGGGGTCATCACCAATTCGGCGACGCACACAAAGAAGGTGATCTTCCATCCGAAGATGATGCCGTCGATTGTGATCTCAGACCCGGAGCTGACAATCGGCATGCCGCCCGCCGTCACAGCCGGCACCGGCATGGACGCGCTGGCGCATTGCCTGGAGGCGTATTCGGCACCCTCCTATCATCCAATGGGCGACGGCATTGCACTTGAGGGCATGCGTCTTGTCTTTGCCAACCTGCCGAAGGCGATGCAGGATGGAACGGACATCGGGGCGCGGGCGGAGATGATGAGCGCCGCTGCGATGGGCGCCGTCGCCTTTCAAAAAGGGCTCGGCGCGATCCACTCGCTGTCGCATCCCGTCGGTGCGCTTTACGACACGCATCACGGTATGACCAATGCGGTGTTCATGCCCTATGTGCTTGCCTTCAACCGCGCGGCGATTGAGGAGAAGATCGCGCGGCTTGCCGCTTATCTCGGTTTCGGTGGTGGCTTCGACGGCTTCATGCAGGCCGTGCTCAGGTTGCGTGAGGAAGTCGGCGTGCCGCATACGCTTAAGGGGCTCGGGGTCGGCAGTAGCCAGCGCGATGCGATCGCAGCAATGGCGGTCGTCGATCCGACCGCCGGCGGCAATCCGGTGCCGCTTACAACGGGCGGGGCGCTGACGATTTTCGATTCGGCTATGGACGGCGCGCTTTAGCGCGACAAAAACCAAAGGCAGCGTCACCAAATCCAGGCGCGCCGCTTCTCTTTCCGCCGACCGGTGTGGATGGGCTTGGCGAAACGCACGCCGGCGTAGAGGCCGCTCCGCCAGCGGACCGTGACCTGCTGCTCCGTGTCGTCGAACCGCAGCCAAAACGTGCGCGGCAAAATGATCGGATTCTGGAAGCTCAGACGAGCGCCGGTGGCGCTCAAGTCACGGATCGTGCAGTTGATTTCGGTCCGGCCGTCCACGACGGCCGTGCCTTTCTGCCGTGTGCTGCTGCGCGGTGCGATGCGATCTTCAGACATGGTCGGCTTCTGGTTCGTCCCAGTGTTCTACAATCAATGGGTGATCGCTTGGTTAAGCTGGTCGGCTCAGAGCCGGCTTGGGAATTTCAGGTGGCCATCTCGCAAACATCGCGGAAATGCACGGCCGAGTAACGCTTGGCGATATTGTCCAGGTCCCAGGCATTCCGGGCCAGGAAGACCGGGCGGCCGTCGCGATCTTCCGCCAATGCGGCGCGGTTTTCCGTTTTGAAGGCGTCGAGCGCCTCGGGATCGTCCGACGAGACCCAGCGCGCCGTCTGGTAGGGCACCGGCTCCAACTCAATCTCGGCGTTGTATTCGCCAGCAACGCGCGACTTCAGGACGTCGAGCTGCAGGACGCCGACCACGCCGACGATCCAATGGCCGCCGGTGACCGGCCTCAGCACCTGGATCAGGCCTTCCTCGGCGAGGTCCTGTAAGGCCTGACGCACCTGCTTGACCTTGGCGGCGTCGCTGTTCAGCACGCGGCGCAGCACCTCAGGAGCAAAGGCCGGCAGGCCGGTGAAGCGGATGGAATTGTCCTCCGCCAGCGTGTCGCCGACGCGCAGCGTTCCGTGATTGGGGATGCCGATCACATCGCCGGCCTGTGCGTCGTCGGCGATATGGCGATCTTGGCCAAAAAACAGGACCGGGCTGTGCAGCGTCAGCGCCTTGCCGCTTCGCGCATGATTGAGCTTCATGCCGCGGCGTAGGCGACCGGAGCAGAGCCGCATGAAAGCGATGCGGTCGCGGTGGTTGGGGTCCATGTTGGCCTGCACCTTGAAGACGAAGCCGGAGACGCTTGCCGTCTTGGGCTCGATATCGCCAGAAGCGCTCGGTTGCGGACGCGGTGGTGGGGCGAATCGGGCAACCGTCGTCAGCACTTCTTCCACGGCGTAGTCGCGTAGCGCGCTGCCGAAGATGACCGGCGTCAGATGGCCGGAGCGAAAGGTCTCAATGTCGAATGCGGCATAGCCTTCTTGAGCGAGCGCGGCCTGCTCGCGGAATTCCGCCAGGACCGGCGTGCTGATTTGGTCGCCAAGGCGTTCATCATCGATTCCGGCGAAGCTCATGCGTGTGTCGCAGGCGGCGCCGCGATCCTGCGCGGACGTCAGAAGCACGCCGGCATTCAGATCGAAAGCGCCATGGAAGTCGGCGCCCATGCCGACCGGCCAGACGATCGGCGCGGTGTCGAGCGCCAGGCTCGATTCGATCTCGTCGAGCAGCTCGAACGGGTGGCGACCCTCGCGGTCGATCTTGTTGACGTAGGTGATGATCGGGATGTCGCGCAGCCGGCAGACCTCGAAGAGCTTGCGCGTCTGAGTTTCGATGCCCTTGGCGGCGTCGATCACCATGATGGCGGAATCGACCGCCGTCAGCGTCCGATAGGTATCCTCCGAAAAATCCTCATGGCCCGGCGTGTCGAGCAGGTTGAAGACCAGGCCGTCGCGC
The DNA here is from genome assembly GCA_028284625.1 of Afifellaceae bacterium. Taxonomy (GTDB): domain Bacteria; phylum Pseudomonadota; class Alphaproteobacteria; order Rhizobiales; family Afifellaceae; genus DASWJZ01. The sequence goes on from JANQRH010000011.1 coordinate 47,856, forward strand.
TCAAAGCGCATGACGGTGGAGGAGACGGAGATACCGCGCTCGCGCTCAATGGCCATCCAGTCGGAGCGCGTGCGCCGCCGCTCGCCGCGGGCACGCACGGCGCCGGCCATACGGATGGCGCCGCCCTTGAGGAGCAGTTTCTCCGTCAGCGTGGTCTTGCCGGCGTCGGGATGGGAGATGATGGCGAAGGTGCGCCGCGATCGCCAATCATCGGCCGGCGCGTGGCCGGCTTCCGCCTCTGCCGAATTGCCGTCTTCGGCGATCACAATGTCTTGGGTCATGAAGGGGCTTCCGTCAGCGCGCGATGCTTTTGAGAATCGGCGCTCCGCCGGTGGCCCTCAAACGATCCGCGAGGAGCTCAAATAAGGTGAGATGCCGGCTTTGTGTAGTGCCGAGCGGGGTGCTGGCCCCGGGAACGGATTGCATAAAACGGGCCGCATTGACGACGTTTGAATAATCCGCTTGAAAACATGAAACTGGTAGTCATTGATACGCACAGAGTGCGTGCCCCATGATCGTGCGACCGTGATCGTTTGTTCCTGTAACGTCATCATCCGCCGGGAAATTGAGGTCGTCATCGAGGAAATCCTCGCCGACGATCCCTTTGCCGTGCTGACGCCGGGCCTCCTCTATCATCGGCTTGGCAAGCGCGGGCGGTGTTGCGGCTGCTTTCCGCATGTCTCGCGCATCCTGGTGGAGCACATCACGATCGTGCGCCAGCGCATTCAGCACGGCGAATGGGTTGGGCCGGACGCAGCCGAGAGATCGGAAAGCCTGCCGCCTGCGGCATAATCTGTTCAGAAATCTAGAATTGTTCTAAATAGCTTGCCAGAGCCCGGCTCGCCTCTATAGTGGCGGGCGTCGATAGGCTGCGAGGAGCGAAATGAAGGGCGACAAAAAGGTCATCGAGCAACTGAACGCCGCGCTAAAGCACGAGCTTGGCGCCGTGAACCAGTACTGGCTTCATTACCGGCTGACCGAGGATTGGGGCTTCACCAAGTTCGCCAAGAAGGAGCGGGCGGAGTCCATCGAAGAGATGGAGCACGCCGACAAGCTGGTGGCGCGCATCATCTTCCTTGAGGGCCTGCCCAACATGCAGACCATCGCGCCGCTGAGGATCGGACAGAACATCAAAGAGGTGCTTGAGGCCGATTTGGCCGGCGAGTACGACGCGCGCGCTCTTTACGCCGAGTCACGAGAGATTTGCCGCAAAGCAGGCGATTACGTGTCCATGAATATCTTCGAAGAGCTCTTGGAGGACGAGGAGGGGCATATCGACTTCCTAGAGACGCAGCTTGATCTTCTGAAGTCGGTCGGCGAGCAGAATTACATGCAGCTCCAATCGGACTCAGCCGACGAGGCGGATTGACTACTCCGCTGCCTCTCGCGACGGCTCTCCGATGGCGCCAGATTCCCGCGCCTCGGTGATGCCTTGATCGTCGAGGTTCAGCACATCGCGCAGAATTTCTTCCGTGTGCTCGCCAAGCAATGGCGAGCGCCACACCTCTGAGGGGCTGTCGGAGAGTTTGATGGGATTGCCCACCGTCAGATAAGGCCCGCGTGTGGGATGGTCGACTTCTACCACGGTGCCGGTTTCCCTGAGCGACGGCTCCTCCGCCAACTCCTCCATTGATAGAATCGGGCCGCACGGAATGTCGGCCTGATTACACAAATCCATGACCTCGAACTTGGTCTTGGTCATGGTCCATTCCTCGATCGTGTCGAAGATCAGTCTGAGGCGCGGCAGACGCGCATTGGGCGTCGCGAAATCCTCATCGGTCTTCCACTCCGGCTTGCCGATCATGTCGCAGATGGCCTTCCAGACCGGGGCCTGGGTGATGAAGTAGATGTAAGCGTTGGGGTCGGTTTCCCAGCCTTTGCATTTCAGGATCCAGCCCGGCTGGCCACCGCCGGAATCGTTACCGGAGCGTGGCACGGCGGTGCCGAACGGAATGCCCTCGCCATGCTGGCTGTATTCGGCAAGCGGCCCGCGGGAGAGGCGTTGCTGATCGCGCATCTTGACGCGGCAGAGATTGAGCACGCCGTCCTGCATGGCGGCGGTGACGCGCTGGCCGCGGCCTGTGGCGGTGCGTTGGTAGAGAGCGGCGACGATGCCGAGCGCCAGATGCAGTCCGGTGCCGGAATCGCCGATCTGTGCGCCGGTAACCAGGGGCGGACCATCGCGGAAGCCAGTGGTGGAAGCTGAGCCGCCAGTGCATTGCGCGACGTTCTCGTAGACCTTGCAATCCTCGTACGGGCCGGGGCCGAAGCCCTTGATGGAGGCCAGGATGATCTTCGGGTTCAGCGTCTGAATATGCTCCCAGGTGAAGCCCATGCGGTCGAGCGCGCCGGGCGCGAAGTTCTCCACCATGACGTCGCAGGCCTTCACCAGGCCCTCAAGGATCTCTTTGCCCTTGGGGTTCTTGCCATCGATGGTGATGGAGCGCTTATTGTGGTTCAACATCGTGAAATAAAGGCTGTCGGCGTCGGGGACATCGCGCAGCTGGCCGCGCGTGATGTCGCCGATCCCCGGGCGCTCGACCTTGATCACGTCGGCGCCGAGCCAAGCCAGCAATTGCGTGCAGGTGGGGCCGGACTGGACATGGGTGAAGTCCAGGATGCGAACGCCTTCCAGTGCCTTCATAGCGTTGTCCCGTAATTGTTGTCGGCCGACATCAACCGTCTTCCGTCCACGTCGGCGGCTATTCGGCCGCCGCTTCGATCGGGCGCTCAGGCTCCACACGCGCGGCGCAGAACTTGAACTCCGGAATCTTGCCGTAAGGATCGAGCTGCGGATTGGTCAATAGGTTGGCGGCGGCCTCCTGGTAGCAGAAGGGGATGAACACCATCCCTTCCGGCACGTCGCGGTCGAGCCGGGCGGTGAGGGCAATCTCGCCACGGCGCGTGGCAACACGTACGCGATCGCCGGCGGCGATCGCCAGCCGTTGCATATCGAACTGGTTGAGGCAAGCGATCGGCTCAGGCTCCAGCGCATCGAGATGCGTGGCACGGCGCGTCATGGCACCAGTGTGCCAATGCTCCAGCAGCCGGCCGGTCGTGAGCACCATGGGATACGTCTCGTCCGGCAATTCCGCCGGTGGCTCGATATCGGCCGGCACGATGCGGCCACGGCCGCTTGCGGTGGGGAAGCGGGCTGCGAAGATGATCTCGTTGCCAGGCCGGTCGGGTGTGTCGCACGGATAGGTGACGGAATCCTCGCGCTCCAACCGCTCCCAGGTGATGTTCTTCAGCGACGGCATGATTTCCGCCATCTCGGCGAAGACATCGCGCGGATGTGTGTAATGCCAGTCGAGCCCGATGCGGCGCGCGATCTCTTGCACCAACGCCCAGTCCTGCCGCGCTTCGCCGGGTGGATCGACGACCGGGCGGGCGATCTGCACCTGGCGGTTGGTGTTGGTGAAGGTGCCCCACTTCTCTGCATGGGCAGACGCCGGCAGCACGACGTCGGCGTGCCATGCAGTCTCGGTGAGAAAAATGTCCTGCACGACAAGGTGCTCAAGCTTGGCGAGTGCGGAGCGCACATGCGCCTGGTCGGGATCGGACATGGCCGGGTTCTCGCCCAGGATATACATGCCCTTGATCTTGCCTTCGGCCGCGGCGTTGAGGATCTCCACCACGGTTAAGCCGTTCTTGGGGTTCAGCTCTCGCCCCCAGAAATCCTCGTACATGGCGCGGGTCGCAGCATCCTCCACGGATTTGTAATCGGGAAAGACCATGGGGATCAGGCCGGCGTCCGACGCGCCTTGCACGTTGTTCTGCCCACGCAGCGGATGAAGCCCGGTGCCGGGGCGACCGATCTGTCCGGTGGACAGTGCCAGCGCGATCAGACAGCGCGCGTTGTCTGTGCCGTGCACGTGCTGCGAAATGCCCATTCCCCAGAAGATGATGGAGGCGCTGGCGCGGGCGTAAGTGCGTGCCACGTCGCGGATCGTCTCGGCGGGGATGCCGCAGACCTTCTCCATCTCGTCGGGCGGAAAGGCGGCGATGCGCGCCTTCAGCTCCTCAAAACCTTCCGTGTTCGCCTGCACGTATTGCAGGTCGTAGAGGCCTTCCTCGACGATGGTGTGGAGCATGCCGTTCAAGAGCGCCACATCGGTGCCCGGCTTGAACTGCAGGACGCGCGTGGCGTGCCGGCCGAGGCCGGAGCTTTGGCCGCGCGGATCGATGAGGATCATCTCCGCACCGTTCTTGGCGGCCTGCTTCAGGTAAGTCGCGGCGACGGGATGGTTCTCAGCGGGGCGGGCGCCGATGACGATGATGCATTCTGCGTCTTCTGCCGCGGTGAACGGCGCCGTCACCGCTCCGGAATTCAATCCCTCCATCAGCGCCGCCACCGACGAGGCGTGGCAGAGCCGCGTGCAATGGTCGACATTGTTGGTGCCGAAACCTTGGCGGATGAGCTTCTGGAAGAGATAGGCCTCTTCGTTCGAGCCTTTCGCTGAACCAAAGCCAGCAAGGGCAGAGCCGCCATCGCGGTCGAGGATGGTCTTAAGGCCTGAGGCGGCGCGCTCCAGCGCTTCATCCCAGCTCGCCTCGCGGAAGACCTCCATCATCGAAGCGCGGTCAAGCTGCATGTCGGCGCGTTTGGGCGCGTCGCCGCGGCGGATGAGCGGTACCGTCAGCCGATCGGGGCTGTAGATATAGTCGAAGCCGAACCGCCCTTTCACGCAGAGGCGGTTTTCGTTGGCCGGCCCGTCGCGGCCGTCGATGCTGATGATCTTGTCGTCCTTGACATGCGCTGTCGTTTGGCAGCCGACACCGCAGAACGGGCAGAGCGTGTCGACGGAACGGTCCTCAAATTCCGTTCGCTTGCCTGCGGCGTCGAGAAGACTTGCTTCCATAAGCGCGCCGGTCGGGCAGGCTTGCACGCATTCGCCGCAGGCGACGCAGGTAGAGAGGCCCATCGGGTCGTCGAAATCGAAGACGATCTTCGCGCCGGGGCCGCGATAGGCCATGCCGATCACGTCGTTCACCTGCACCTCGCGACAGGCGCGCACGCACAGGCCGCAATGGATGCAGGCGTCGAGATTGACGCGCATGGCCGGGTGTGAGGGGTCGGGGGTAGGCTGCGACCGCGCCGGGAAGCGGCTTGTGGCATCGATGCCCATCGCCGCCACCCAGGTCCAGAACTGCGAATCCGGATCATGCGAATCCGCTTGGCGAGGCTGGTCGGCCAAAAGCAGCTCAAAAACCATCTCGCGCGATTTGACGGCGCGTTCCGAGTCCGTCTTCACGACCATCCCGTCGCTCGGTTTGCGGATGCAGGATGCAGCGAGCGTGCGCTCACCCTCCACCTCCACCATGCAGGCGCGGCAATTGCCGTCAGCGCGGTAGCCCGGCTTGGGCAGCCAGCAGAGATGCGGGATGTCGATGCCGGCGCGGCTCGCCACCTGCCAGATGGTCTCCTCCGGCCCGGCCTCGACCGTGCGACCGTCAATGCTGAAGGTGATCTTATCGGTCATCGCCACCCGCCATGGACGATGCGCGGCGCTGGGCGACATCGTCGGGGAATAGTTTCAGCACCGAGGTGAGGGGGTTCGGCGCCGCCTGACCAAGCCCGCAGATAGAGGCGTCGCGCATGACCTCCGCAAGGTCGTTGAGCGTCGCCGCATCCCAATCGGGCTGGGCCATGAGCTGTACGGCTTTCTCCGTGCCGTTACGGCAGGGCGTGCACTGGCCGCAGCTTTCATCTTCGAAGAAACGCATGAGATTAAGCGCGACGTCGGTCATGTTGTCCTGGTCGGAGAGGATGATCACAGCATGCGATCCGACGAAGCAGCCATGCTCTTCAAGCGTGCCGAACTCAAGCGGCAGGTCGGCCATCGCCTCCGGCAGGATGCCGCCCGACGCACCGCCCGGCAGATAGGCCTTGAAGGCGTGACCCTCGCGCATGCCGCCGCAATGCTCCTCCACAAGCTGACGCGCTGTCGTGCCGGCCGGCGCAAGTTTCACGCCGGGCTCTTTGATGCGCCCGGAGACGGAATAGGAGCGCAGGCCCTTGGCGCCGCTGACACCCTGCGCGGCAAACCAATCGGCGCCGCGTGAAAGGATCTCCGGCACCCAGTAGAGCGTCTCGACATTGTTGACGAGCGTCGGCCGGCCGAATATTCCATCCTGCGCCACGAAGGGCGGGCGGTGGCGCGGATAGCCGCGCTTGCCTTCGATGGACTCAATCATCGCCGATTCCTCGCCGCAGATGTAGGCGCCGGCGCCGCGGCGAAGATGCACGCGCGTATGCTGCGCCAAACCGGCGGCGTCGATCGCGGCGATTTCCTTCAGCAGGATTTCGCGCGCCGCCGGATATTCATCGCGCAGATAGAGGTAGATGTCCTCCGCTTCCACGGCCCAGGCCGCGATCAGCATGCCCTCCAGGAAACGATGCGGTTCGCGCTCCAGATAATAGCGGTCCTTGAAGGTGCCTGGCTCGCCTTCATCGGCGTTGACGGCCATCAGCCGCGGCTTGGGTTCGGCGCGCACGAACGTCCATTTGCGCCCGGTGGGGAAGCCGGCCCCGCCGAGCCCGCGGAGCGCGGCGTCTGACAGCGTCTCGATGATCGCCTCGACCGGCCGCGTGCCGGCAAGGCAGTCCTGCAGGACAGAATAGCCGCCGGCCGCGCGATAGGCGTCAAAGCCCTGGTACTCGGGCAGGCGGGGGGAGAAATCGCCTGAGGCGAGCGCTTCGGTGACGCGCTCCGTGTCGGCGTGGTCGATGTGGCGATGGCCAATCTCGCAGACCGGTGCGGCGTCGCAGCGCCCCATGCACGGCGCGCGGACGACGCGCACGTTCGTGCCCGCTGCGGCGGCGAGGTCCTTCAGCAAAGTCTCGCCGCCGGCGAGCGCGCAACTCAAAGAGTCGCAAACGCGGATGGTCGTGCTGGGCGGCCGCTCTTCATTGTCCTTGACGATATCGAAGTGGGCGTAGAAGGACGCCACCTCGTAGATCTCGGCCATGGGGATGCGGAGCTCTTCGGCAAGCGCGTGCAGATAGCCGGCGGGCAGGCATCCTTCGCTGTCCTGGATGCTGTGCAGATATTCGATCAGAAGGCTGCGCTCGCGCGGCGCCCCGCCGAGAAGCGCCGACACCGCTTCGCGCTCTGCCGGCTTGAGCAACCGGCCCTTGGGGAAGAACGGCGAACGCCTCCGGCCGGACCCCGGCGGAACGGATCGCTTGTCAGGCGCGGCGACGTCGTTCAATCGAACCTCTCACGGCATGGCCACGACGGCGCAATCGCCGCCGCGCGGGATGATGTCGACCATAGCCGACAGGCCTTACTCAACCCGCACCCGGCGAGCGGTGCCGCTCGTCAGCGACACGGAATGTCCCGCAATCGTCGCCAAGCCTCTCGCAGGTCTGGTATTTTCGCCGCAAATGGGACTGAGATGTCAAATTCGCTCCAGGGGAGGAAACGGATGACCGGGGCCAAGCGTTCGCTGCTTTCCCATGCCTTTGCCGGCGTGCTCTGTCTTGCCGGCGCTTTCGCCGCCGTGACCTCAGCGGCCGCTTGGGAGCCGGAGAAGCCGGTTGAGCTCATCATCATGGGCGGTGCGGGCGGCGGCACTGATCAGATCGCGCGGCTTCTGCAAGGATTGATCAAAGAGAAGGCGCTCTCGCCAGTGGCCTTCGTGCCGATCAACAAGGACGGCGAGTCCGGCGCGGAGGCATTACGCTATCTGCAGGCGAAGGCGGGCGACAATCACACGCTCATCGTCACGCTGAACGCCTTTTACACCGCACCCATCCTCCAGGACGATCTCGACGTCGACGTGGGTCAGTTCACGCCGATCGGGCGGATGGCGCTCGATAGGTTTCTCTTGTGGGTCGACGCCACACGCGAGGACATCAATAACCTCGACACGTTCGTCGCGGCGGTGAAGGCGTCCGAGACGGGTTGGACCATGGGTGGCACCGGGTCCGGCCAGGAGGACTCGGTTCTCATCGCCATGATGGAGGAAGCGCTTGGCGTCGAATTCGCCTATGTCGCCTATCCCGGCGGTTTTGCCGTGGCGAAGGCGCTGGCTAAAGAGCAGGTCGATGCAACCGTCAACAATCCGGCGGAACAGGAATCCTTCATGCGCGCCGGCGACACCAGGGCGCTGGTGCAATTCACGGCCGAGCGCACGGATGCGTTTCCCGACGTTCCGACTGCCAAAGAGCTTGGCCACGACATCGAGTACTATTTCGAGCGCTCCATCTTCGGGCCACCGGGAATGAGCGAGGAGGCGCAGGCGTGGTATGCCGAGCTTTTCGGCGCGCTCTATCAATCCGACGAATGGCAGGCCTTTTGCGCGGAGGACGGGCTCGATTGCTTACAATGGATCGAAGGCGACGACCTCGCCGCCTTCCACCAAGCGCAGCTTGAGCGGCACAAAGCGTTTTTCGAGCGCGTCGGCGGAGACGCCTTGGCCGGCAAGTAATCGCGACCAAACGGCCGGCGCTACTCGGCCGGCGCGGGGCTCTCCACGACAACCGCGCCATCGTCGTCGGCTGCGGGCGCTTTTTCCTGGCCCGCGGCGTCGCGCTTGGCGATGTAGGTGTAGAACATCGGCAGCACGAACAATGTGAAGAGCGTGCCGATCGCCAAGCCTGACGCGATGACCAGGCCGATGGAGAAGCGCGCCTTGGCGCCGGCGCCGGAGGCGAGGACGAGCGGGATGACGCCGGTGACCATCGCCGCGGTGGTCATGAGGATCGGCCGCAGCCGAACCCGCGCCGCTTCGACGATCGCTTGCCGCTGCGGCACACCATGCTCGCGCTGCACGTTGGCGAACTCGACCATCAAGATCCCATGCTTGGTGATCAGTCCGACCAGCGTGATCAGTCCGACCTGGGTGTAGATATTCAGCGTCGACAGGCCGAGATTGAGCGGCACGAGCGCGCCGAAGATCGACATCGGAACCGTCAGCATGATGATCAGCGGGTCGCGGAAGCTCTCAAACTGCGCAGCGAGCACGAGATAAATGATGATGACGGCGAGGCCGAAGGCAATCAGCGTCGTGTTGCCTTCGTTCACCTCCAGTCGCGACTGGCCGGCGAAATCCTCAAAGAAGCCGGCCGGCATCACCTCCGCTGCGACCTCGCGCAGCGACTGCAATGCGTCGCCCGTGGCAACGCCAGGAATCGGCAGGCCGGATATGGTCGCAGAGTTCAGCCGGTTGAACTGCTCGATGGCAACCGGCGCCGCCTCCGTGTCGCTGCGGATCACGGCCGACAGCGGCACCATGCCGCCGGTGGCGCTTCTGACGTAATAATCGCCGAGGCTTTCCGGGTTGAAGCGTTCGCCTTGTGCGACCTGTGTGATGACGTCGTAGCTGCGCCCCTCGCGATCGAAGCGGGAGACGGCGCCGCCACCAACCAGGGCCGTCAGCGTCGTTCCGATCTCGCTGACGGCAACGCCGAGTGCTGCGGCGCGATCGCGATCAATGGTGATGCGCGCCATCGGTTGCGTGAACGAGAGCGAGTTCTGCACCACGATGAAGCGGCCGCTCCTTTCCGCCCGGTTCTTGATCTCTTCGGCGACCTCAAAGACCTGTTCTGCGTCGCCGGTAGAGCGAATGATGTATTGCACGGGCAGGCCGCCGCCGGTGCCGGGCAGGGTCGGTGGCGCGAAGACGAAGGCCTGCACGCCGGCGACGCCGTTGAGCTTGTTTTGCACTTCCTGCTGGACCGCAGCCTGGCTGCGCTCGCGCTCGCCCCACGGCACCAGACCGAAACCGGCGAAGGCGGTATTGGTCCCGCCGAAGCCGACGACGGAGAACCGCGTGTCGATCTCCGGCACGCCATCGGTGGAGTCGCGCACCTCGTTGACGAAGAGCTCCGTGTAGTCCGACGTCGCATAGGCCGGTGCGTTAACGATGGAGAACATGAAACCGATGTCCTCCTCCGGCGCCAACTCGTTTGACGTATTGAGGAAGAGATAGACCATGGTGGCGGAAAGCGCCGTGACGATCATCAGCGTGACGACACGGTAATTCAGCGTCGACGCCACAAGCCGGCCGTACCACGCACTCAGGCGCTCAAAGCTCTTGTCGACGATTGCCTCGAACCGACTTGGTTTGGCGCCTTTCGGCCTCAGCACGCGGGCTGCCAGCATCGGTGACAAGGTCACCGCGATCACGCCGGAAATGATGACGGCGCCGGCGAGCGTCACGGCGAACTCGCGGAAGAGCGCGCCGGTCAGGCCTTCCGCAAAGGCGATCGGCGTGTAGACAGCTGCCAGCGTAATGGTCATGGCAACCACCGGCCCAAAGATCTCGCGCATGCCGTTGATCGCCGCCAGCATCGCCTTCTCGCCGCGTTCCAGGTGGCGGTGGATGTTCTCCACAACGACAATGGCGTCGTCGACCACCAATCCGATCGACAGCACCATGGCGAGCAGCGTCAAAAGATTGATGGAATAGCCCAAGAGATAAAGCAGGAAGCAAACGCCGATCAGCGAAAGCGGAATTGTGAAGATCGGCACCAGAACGGAACGGAAGGAGCCAAGGAAGACGAGGATGACGAGAATAACGATCACGACCGCTTCGGCGATGGTCATGAACACTTCCTCGATCGATGCGCGGATGGCGCGCGCCGCATCGTAGACGAGCTCCATCTCCATGCCGGGCGGCAGCTCGTTTTGAACGATCGGCAGCGCCGCCCTTACCGCTGCTGATGTGTCGAGCGGATTGGCGCCCGGCGAGGCGAAGACGCCGATGAATGTGCCTTCCTGGTCGTTGAACGTAACGACCACGTCCTCGCTTTCTGCGCCATATTCGATACGGGCAACATCGCGCAGGCGTACGATCTCGTCGCCGTTAGCGCGCACCGGCAGCGCGCCGAACGATTCCGGCGTCTGCAGCGTGGTCGCCGTCTCAATCGCGTAAGCGACGTATTCGTTCTCCGTGCGTCCGGGCGCTGAGAGGAAGTTCGAGGCGTTGATGGCGTTCAACACGTCGGCGGCGGTCACCTCCCGCGCGGCAAGCCTTATCGGGTCAAGCCAGACACGCATGGCGAATTCGCGGCCGCCGAGAATCTCCGCGTCACCGACGCCTTCGATGGTGGCGAAACGCGGCTGCACGACCTGCGACAGATATTCAGTGACCTGCTGCGGGTTCATGGTGCTGGAGCGCACCGCCAGATACATGAGCGCGAAGTTCTGGCCGGAGCCCTTCTGGACGACCGGATCCTCCGCGTCGGTGGGCAATTGCCCGCGCACCTCTTGCACCTTCGACAGCACGTCGATGAGCGCCTGATCGGGATCGGCGCCGAGCACCATGTTGACGGTGACGGTGCTGCGGGCGAGCGCGCTCTGGGAGGTGACGTAATCGACGTTGTCGGCGTTGAGCACGGCCTTGGCGAGCGGCGCGGTGATGAAGCCCTGCATCAAATCGGCGCTGGCGCCCGGATAGGCGGTGGTGACGGTGATTACCGATTCATCGACCTCCGGATATTCGCGCACCGTCATGCCGAAGAAACCCTGCAGCCCAAGCAGCAGGATCAGAATGGACGTGACGATTGTGAGGACCGGCCGCCGAATGAAGAGTTCGGAGAAGTTCACGAGCGCTGGTCCCGTCCGTCGAGCGCCAGGGTGGCTGGGTCGACCGCGTTGTTGATGGTAACGGGCGCGTTGTTGGCGAGCTTGTTCTGTCCCGACGTCACGACCGACTGTCCGGCGGAGAGACCCTCGACGATCTCAATCATGTTGCCCTGACGGCGCCCCAGCGTCACGAAGACCTGCTTGGCGGTCAGGCTCGGTGCGCTCGGTGTGCTGTCCCCAGAATCTGCGTTGTCTGCGGCGTCTGCGTTGTCGCCTGCGGGCGCGGGCTCGGCGCCCGCCTCCGGCTCAACCTCCTCAACGACGAAGACGTAGTCGCCGTAGAGGCTGGTCACGACGGAGGTCTGCGGCAACGCGATCACGTTCTCAACGGCCGGCATCTGGACGCGCACGCGGGCGAACTGGCCGGGCCGGAGTGCGTCGTCGGGATTGTCGATCTGCGCGCGCACCGACACGAGCCGCGTCTGCGGATCGATCTTCGGATCGATGCCGATGATGGCACCGTCGTAGGGAAAATCGCCCTCCGTCAGCCCGAAGCTTGCGGCCTGGCCGATATGCAGCTCGCCCATCATCTGTTCCGGGACAGTGAAGTCGACCTTCATCTTGTCGAGCTGCTGAAGCGTGGCGATCAGCGTGCCGGGCTCGGCGTATTGGCCGACATCGACGCGGGGGATGCCGATGGTTCCGGAGAAGGGCGCTTCGATCGCCTTCTGCTCCAGGACGGCGCGGATGCGCGCCAACGTTGACTCAGTATTGGCGAGCGCGGTCTGCGCATCCTCCAGCGTCGTCTCCGAAGCGACGCCGGTCTCGCGCAGCCGGCGCGCGCGCTCAAGCTGCGCGCGGTCGCGCTCCACCGCCGCTTCGGCAGAGATCAGATCGGCGCGCTGCACCGCGTCGTCGATCTGCACGAGGAGCTGGCCGGCCTCGACGCGATCGTTCGCCTTGAAGTCGATCGTCTTAACGATGCCGGCCGCCTCGACCGCCACGTCGACGCCTTGCCAGGCCCAAAGCGTGCCGATCGTCTCAATCTCAGGCGACCATGACGTGGGCTCGACCGTCGTCGCTGAGACCGTCACAGGCGGCGGCGTCATGTTGGCGAAGAACTCGCCAATCATCTTGGAGCGAAACATGTTGAAGCCGATCAGGCCGCCACAGAGGATGACGACGAGCACCAGCGCGATCGCAAAGCGTTTGACCATAGGCTGCCCGCTATATCCGAAAATGGATCGAAATCGGGCGTAACGCCTCTCGCGTATCCGATCGCAAGGCGCCCGCCAGCACATGCGCCCACAGGACTTTCTAGGCTGGAGGCGCCGGCGAGCCTTATCGCAACGCGCCGTTTATTGCCAGTGCGCCGGGAGCCGCGGGCAACGCTCCTGACAAGTGCGGAGCGCCATGTCCGGCGCCATCGACGTTGCGCCGGCCGTCGGCCCGTGCTCCCTAGAGCCTCCATTCCGAGTTCTATCGGAATGGAGGCTCTATCTCTTTGTTGGAGCATGATCTTATCCGAAAACCGGTGTCCACTTTTCGGGATCATGCTCTAGCTTGCCAGCTAACGGATCATGGATGGCGGAATGGCGCTCCAGTTCGATTGTATCGCCGACATAAGGTGCCGGGTCGGCGAAAGTCCGGTTTACGATGAGCGCACCGGAACTCTGTATTTCGTCGATATATTGAGCCGGCTTATTTATCGCCGCCACCGGGAAACGGGCGACCTTCAGACTTGCACCTTGGAAAGCGAAGTCTGCTCGCTCGGCCTTGCCGCCTCCGGGCGCCTGGTGGTGGCACTTCGCGACAAAGTGATCCTCTTCGATCCGGAATCGGATGCGCGCCAGGAGCTCTGCCAGATTGAGGACGACAATCCCGATACGCGGCTCAATGACGGGCGCGTCGGCCCGGACGGTGCGTTCTGGGTGGGCAGCATGGACGATCGTGTCGACAAGGAGCCGGTCGCCGCGCTCTATCGCGTCGATCCGTCCGGAGCGGTGGAGCGCAAGGTGAGTGGGCTGAAGGTGTCCAACGGCCTCGCCTGGACGGCCGACGGCGCGCTGATGTTTCACGCCGATTCGCGCGGGCCTTGGATTGACCGCTGGCGCTTCGACGTGGCGAGTGGCGACATCTCCGAGCGCACGCGGATCGCGGAACCGAATGTCGCTGTCGGCCGGCCCGATGGCGGGAGCTGCGACACGGAGGGCTTCTACTGGAGCGCCGGCGTTTCGGCCGGGCACATCAACCGCTTCGCGCCGGACGGGCGGCTCGTCGCCACCTACGATGCGCCGGTGCCGGCGCCGACCATGCCGTGCTTCGGCGGCCCGGACTTCCGCACCCTTTACGTGACGAGCCTGCGAGAGGGACGTTCAGCCGCGCTTCTTCAGCGGGCGCCGCGCTCCGGGGCGGTTTTTGCCGCCGAAACGCAAGTTGCCGGTTTCCCGTCCTGGCGGTTCCTTGATATTTGAGGGGATGGACAAGGCGACCCTCGCCAGAACCATCGCCGCGGCCGCCGGCCGTGAACCGGCCGATCTGGTTATCGGCGATGTCGATATCCTCGACGTCATAACGGGTGCCGTCACGCGCTCTGACGTCGCCATCGTCGGCGAGCGGATCGTGGGAACGCACGCCAGCTACGAGGGCAAGCGGCGCATCGACGGGCGCGGCCTCTTCTGCGTTCCCGGCTTCATCGACACACATGTGCATGTGGAATCGTCATTGGTGACGCCACTTGAGTTCGACCGGTGCGTTGTCGCGCATGGCGTGACCACGGCGATCTGCGACCCGCACGAGATCGCCAACGTGCTGGGGCTTGCCGGCATTCGCTATTTGCTCGACGCATCGGAACGCACGGTGCTGGATCTGCGCGTGCAGCTTTCCTCGTGCGTGCCGTCGACGGGCTTTGAGACAACGGGCGCGGCGCTTTCCGCCGCCGACCTTGTTCCGCTCAGTGCGCACCCCAACGTGATCGGGCTGGCGGAGTTCATGAACTATCCAGGTGTTCTGGCGTGCAAGCCCGACGTGCTCGACAAGCTGGTCGCGTTCCAGGACGGGCACATTGACGGACACGCGCCGCTTCTGTCCGGCCGTGACTTGAACGCCTATCTCGCCGCGCGCATCCGCACCGACCATGAGGCAACGAGTGCTGCGGAAGCGCGGGAGAAGCTCGCCAAAGGGATGGCGGTCCTGATCCGCGAGGGCTCCGTCTCCAAGGACCTCGATGCGCTGGCGGAAGTAATTGACGTGGATACGGCGTCCTTCCTGGCGCTCTGCACCGACGACCGCAATCCGCTCGACATCGGCGAGGAAGGCCATCTGGACTTCATGATCCGCCGGCTGATCGCAAAGGGCCGGCCGCGCCACGCCGTCTATCGCGCGGCAAGCTGGTCGGGCACCAACGCCTTCGGCCTCCGTGACAGGGGCCTGGTGGCGCCGGGCTGGCGCGCCGATCTCGTGCTTGTGGAAGATCTCGATGCGTGCCGCGTCACTGACGTGATCGTTGCCGGGCGGCCGGTGGAGGACGCGCTCTTTGCCGACCGTCCGCCGCTTGAGCCGGTCGGACTTGAGAGCGTGAAGCGTGCGCCGGTGCAGTCGGATGACTTTCGCATCGTCGGTGGCGGCAATCCCGCACCGGTCATTGGCGTCAGTGCAGGGCGCATCATCACCGAGCGACTGGCATTCGACATGTCGACACAAAGCGGCGAGGTGTCCGCCGATCTGAAGCGGGACGTGATCAAATGCGCGGTCGTCGCGCGCTATGGCAAGAATGAGAATATCGGCCGCGGTTTGGTGCATGGCTTCGGGCTGAAGCGCGGCGCCATCGCCTCATCGGTCGGGCATGACAGCCACAACATCACGGCCGTCGGCGTCGACGATACCGACATCGCGGCGGCGGTGAACCGCGTCATCGCCATGCAGGGCGGGTTTGTCGTTGCGGCGGGTGGAGAGGTGCGCGCGGAGCTGGCGTTGCCCGTCGCAGGCCTTATGAGCGTTGAGCCGTTCGAGGCGGTTCGCACCAAGCTGATTGAACTCCGCGCCGCCGCCCAAGAGCTTGGCTGCACCTTGCCGGAGCCCTTCCTGCAGGTCGCCTTCTTGCCGTTGCCGGTGATCCCGCATCTGAAGATCACCGACAAAGGGCTCTTCGATGTGGACCGGTTTCAGCTGGTGGACTGGCCCTGAGTCTTTGAAGCATGATCTTATCCGAAAACCGGTTCCCACTTTTCGGGATCATGCTTGGTCCGGCAGGTCGAGGTGGCGCACGCGGCGGAGTTCCGGGAACCAATAAAACCACAGCGCCGCAACGCCCATCGTGCCGAGGCCGCCGAACACAACGGCCGGAACGGCTCCGATCAGCCAGGCGGAGACACCGGCGCGGAACTCGCCCAGTTCGTTGGACGCTCCGATGAAGACCATGTTCACCGCGTTGACGCGGCCGCGCACATCGTCGGGCGTCCACAGCTGAATCAGCGTCTCGCGGATATAGACGCTCACCATGTCCGCGCCGCCCATGACGATGAGCGCAGCAACCGATAGCCACAGCATCGTCGACAGGCCGAACACGACAGTGAACAGGCCGAACACGCCGACGAAGACGAACATCCACAAACCGACATTGTCCTTGATGGCGCGCGTGGTCAGATAGAGCGCGACCGCGATTCCGCCGATCGCCTGGCCGGCTCGCAAGAGCCCAAGACCGGTCGCATCGACTTGCAGGATGTCGCGCGCGTAGACTGGCAGAAGGGCGGTCGCGCCGCCGAGCAGCACGGCAAACAGGTCAAGCGAGATGGCGCCGAGCACCACCTTCTGGCGCCAGATATAGCGAAAGCCGGCGATGATCGTTTTCCAGTCGGTGCGCGGCGCCGCGATGCGTTTGGCCTGGCGCGGCACTAAGGAAATGAGGATGCCGGAGACGATGAACAGCGCGAAAGCCGTGGCGTAGGCGAGCTCCGGCATAATGTCGTAGAGCAGCCCGCCGATGAGCGGCCCGCAGATCGTGGCGAGCTGCCAGCCGGCGGAGTTGAGCGCGATGGCGTTGCTGAGGATCTCCGGCGGCACGATGTTGGGCAGAAGCGAGTGCTGCGCCGGATTGTAGAAGGCGCGCGCCGTGCCGAAGCCGGCCAATATGATGAAGACCAGCAGCACGTTCTGGCTGCCCGCCAATGTGAAGGCCAGGAGCGCGATGGCGCATAAGGCCTCAACGGCAAGACAGACCGCCATGATCGTGCGGCGGCGAAAGCGGTCGGCTGCTGCTCCCGTCACCAGCACAAGGAGGAGTGCTGGAAGAAACTGCGACAGGCCGACAAAGCCGAGGTCGAGCGGGTTGCGGGTGATGTCGTAGACCTGCCAGCCCACGGCGACGGTCTGGATCTGCACGGCGAAGCCGGCGGCCAAGCGCGACAGCCAATAGCGCATGAAGGCCGAGTTGTGGAACGCGGCCCAACGGGAGGTGGCGGGATCGGAGGAGGCGATCATGTCGGCAAGAGCTTGCGCGCGGCAGGTTGGGCGGGGCGGCTATTCGGCCGCGCGCGGGCGAGCTTAATGCGGAGACGGCCGCAAAGACAATGCGGCCGGCGACACGATGCGTTGGCGGTCAGGCCGTCGGTCGTTCGGCGACGATCGCGTAATTGACCGACATGTCGGAGGAACGCGACCAGCTATCGGCGAGCGGATTGTAGGTGACGCCAAGGCGATGAGCGACGTTGAGGCCGGTTCCGGCAAGCGCCGCCTCAAGCTCGGCCGGCTTGACCAGCTTCTCGTATTCGTGCGTTCCGCGCGGCAGCCAGCGCAGAACATATTCGGCGCCGACGATGGCCAGCGCAAAGGCCTTCAGATTGCGGTTTATCGTGGCCAAAAACAGAAGCCCGCCCGGCCTTACCAGGGCAGCGCTTGCGGCGATAAAGGCGTCGACATCGGCGACATGCTCCACCACCTCCATCGCCAGCACGACGTCGAAATCCTCTTTCGCTTCCACGAGCGCCTCGACCGTCGTGGCGCGATAGTCGATCTCCAGTCCGGTTTGACCGGCATGCAGGCGAGCGATCTCGATGTTCGTCTCCGAGGGGTCGATGCCGACAACAGTCGCGCCAAGGCGTGTCATGGGCTCGCTCAAGATGCCGCCGCCGCAGCCGACGTCGAGCAGTCTGAGCCCGGTGAATGGCGTTCCGGATTTTGCGTCGCGCCCGAAATGCTCGCAGACAATATCGCGGGTGTAGGTCAGGCGGACCGGATTGAATTTGTGCAGCGGCGCGAACTTGCCTTCCGGATTCCACCATTCCGCGGCCATGCGCTCGAACTTGGCAATCTCGGAGGGATCGACGGAAGCGTGGGTCGCGGCGGACATTGCCTCAGGCTCCGGTCATGTTATCGATGAAGGCGGCGAATTGATCGACGAAGCCCAGCAGGAACGTCCTGGTTCCTTCGTTGGTGATGGTGCCGTCATCGTCGATCAGTCCGTCCATATATTTCAGAAAGACCAGCGGCGTGCCCATCACCGCCGACGAATGCCCGGACGCGATCGTGCGCATGTGCTGTTGTGCAATGCCGGTGCCGAGATTGCCCGGTGAGGTGCCCAAGACGGCCGCCGGTCGGCCGCGCCAGGAATCTTCGCCACGGGGGCGGGTGCCCCAGTCGAAGGCGTTCTTGAGCGCGGAGGGAATGCTGCGATTGTGCTCCGGCGTCACAAACAGTACGGCGTCGCAGGCCTCCACCTCGCCTTTAAAGCGGCGCACGGAAGCGGAGGGATCGGCATCGTCATCGGCGTTGTAGAGGGGCAGATCGTCGATCCGGATCATGTGGAACTCAAGCTTGCCGTCGGCCAGCTTGGCAAGCGCGCCGGCGAGCTTCTTATTGATGGATTCCCTGCGGAGGCTTCCCACGATGACGGCGACTTTACGCATTGTCGTTCCTTTTAGGCGCGCTCACGATTGCCAGCGCCCTCACATGGTGGATGCGCGCAGCCGGGTCAACCGAGTTGCCGGCAGCGCCGGAAGCCGATAAAGAGCCGCGGGTCGGCTCCTTGTAGTGGCGGCCGGCACTCCCGGCATCTCGGTGAACAGCATCCGGTCGCTGCGGCGCCCGCTGAACGGACTTAAGGGCATGGCCCGTCTTGTGATGAAATTCGGCGGAACTTCCGTCGCCGATCTGGAGCGCATCGGCAATGTCGCGCGCCATGTGGCACGGGAGGTGCGCTCCGGCAACGAGGTCGCCGTCGTCGTTTCCGCGATGGCCGGCGAGACGGACAAGCTCGTGCAGCTCTGCCGGGCCGCGTCGGTGCTGCATGACGCACGCGAATACGACACGGTGGTCTCAGCCGGCGAGCAGGTCAGCGCCGGGCTCTTGGCGATCGTGCTCCAGGGCATGGGGGTCAATGCCCGCTCCTGGCTCGGCTGGCAGATTGCCGTTGCGACCGATTCCGCTCACGGCGCCGCGCGGATCACCGATATCAGGCCCGACATCTTGCTTGAACGCCTGGGTCAGGGACAGGTGGCGATCATCGCCGGCTTTCAAGGGTTGGCGCCGGACAATCGCATCGCGACGTTGGGGCGTGGCGGGTCAGATACAAGCGCGGTGGCTGTCGCTGCGGCGATCGGTGCGGAACGATGCGACATCTATACCGACGTGGACGGGGTCTATACGACCGACCCGCGCATCGTCCCACAGGCCCAGCGGCTCGACAAAGTGGCGTTTGAGGAAATGCTGGAGATGGCGTCGCTCGGCTCCAAGGTCTTACAGGTGCGATCGGTGGAGCTGGCGATGGTGCATGGTGTGCGGACGTTCGTCCGTTCCTCCTTCGACGACCCCGAAGCGCCACAGACCGGAGAAGGCAATCAGCCTGTTGGAACGCTCATTTGCGACGAGGACGAGATCGTGGAGAAGCAGCTCGTAACCGGCATCGCCTATTCCAAGGACGAGGCCAAGATCACGCTCCGCCGTGTGGAGGATAAGCCCGGCGTCGCCGCTGCGATATTCGGGCCGCTGGCCGATTCCGGCATCAATGTCGACATGATCGTGCAGAACATTTCCGAGGACGGCCGGGCGACCGACATCACGTTCACCGTCACGACGGCCGATTTCGACCGGGCGATGGCGCTGATCGACGAACTGAAAAGCGAAGTCGCGATGGAGAGCGTGTCGGGCTCCTCCGACGTGGCCAAGGTCTCGGTGATCGGGATTGGCATGCGCAGCCATGCCGGTGTGGCATCGCAGGCGTTTCAGGCGCTTGCTTCGCGCGGCATCAATATTCAACTGATCACCACGTCGGAAATCAAGATTTCGGTGCTGATCGACGCGGCATATACAGAGCTTGCCGTTCGCACGCTTCATTCAATATACGAACTCGACAAGACATAAGCGCGGCCGCAGGCGTCGCGACGATCTTGCTGGCTCGGCACGGTCCGGGCGAACAAAAGCGGCTTTTAGGGTAGGATCGTGGCCGGGCGCCTAAGCGCGCTCAGGCAAGGAAACAAGTCCGGCTTCTCAGGCGCGAGAGGCCGGCGAGCTCCAGGAGGTGGGCTTTGACGACAACCCGGGGGGCGCTCGCCGGGCCGCGCGTGCTCTTGCGGAAGCTCCGCGAGGTCATGGCGGAGCCGATCGGCGCACAGGAACGGCTCGACAAGATCGTCACGCTGATCGCGTCCAACATGGTCGCGGAGGTGTGCTCGATCTATGTGCTCAGGGCCGACAATGTGCTTGAGCTTTTTGCCACCGAAGGGTTGCAGGCAAGTGCCGTGCACCGGGCCACGTTGACGGTGGGGCGCGGTCTGGTCGGCTTGATCGCCGAAGACGCGCGACCGTTGAACCTTCCGGACGCCCAGTCGCATCCCGCCTTCGCCTACCTGCCTGAGACCGGGGAGGAGATCTATCACTCCTTCCTCGGCGTGCCGGTGCTGCGCGCCGGGCGCACGCTCGGCGTGCTGGTCGTGCAGAACCGTTCGTACCGCACCTATGCGGAGGAGGAGATCGAGGCGCTGCAGACAACCGCCATGGTCCTGGCGGAGATGTTCGCCTCCGGCGAGATGGAGGGACTGTCGATCCCCGGCGCCGATCTCGATCTCAATCGCCCGGTGCATCTGAAGGGTGCGGCCTATGTTGAGGGCGTCGCGCTCGGTCATGTCCTGCTGCACGAGCCGCGCGTCGTTGTCACACAGCTTATCGCCGAGGACGTCGACACGGAGCTGAAGCGTCTCGACGTGGCGATGGCGAGCCTGAAGCTCTCCGTCGACGATCTCCTGGCGCGCGGCGCCGAAGTCGGCGCCGGCGAGCACCGTGAGATCCTGGAAGCCTACAAAATGTTCGCGGAGGACCGGGGCTGGACGCGGCGGCTGCAAGAGGCGATCCGCAACGGGCTGACCGCGGAGGCGGCGGTGGAGCGTGTGCAGAACGACACGCGCGCACAGATGGCGCGGCAGACGGATCCGTTCTTGCGCGATCGCCTGCACGATTTCGACGATCTGGCGAACCGATTGCTGCGCGAGCTCATGGGGCGGCCGCATGGTCCGGTCGCCGGCGATTTGCCGGACGACGCCGTGGTCATTGCCCGCAACATGGGGCCGGCGGACCTGCTCGATTATGGCCGCGAACGGCTGCGCGGGCTGGTGCTGGAAGAGCCGGGGCCGACCAGCCATGTGGCGATCGTCGCGCGCGCGCTTGGCCTGCCGACCGCCGGACAGGTAGAGGTCGCATCGCTCGCCGAAGCGGGTGACCCCATCATTGTGGACGGTGACACCGGCGAAGTGCATCTCAGGCCGCCGGGCGATATTGAGACGGCCTATGCCGACAAGGTTCGCTTCCAGGCCCGCCGACAGGAGCAATATCGGCTGATCCGCGACGAGCCGGCCGTCACGCGCGACGGCGTTCCGTTCACGCTGCAGATCAACGCCGGATTGCTCATGGATATGCCGCATGTTGAGCAATCGGGTGCCGCCGGGGTCGGGCTTTTCCGCACAGAGCTGCAGTTCATGGTGGCCTCAAGATTGCCGCGCCAGACGGAGCAGGAGAGTTTTTACGGACAGGTGCTCGATGCTGCCGACGGCAAGCCGGTCACCTTCCGCTCGCTCGATATCGGCGGCGACAAGGTGCTTCCGTATTTTCGTCAGCAGCGTGAAGAGAACCCCGCCATGGGCTGGCGGGCGATCCGGCTTGGTCTCGATCGCCCCGTGCTTCTGCGCACGCAGGCGCGCGCGCTTCTGAAGGCAGCGGCCGGACAGGAGCTGCGGCTTTTGTTTCCGATGGTGACGGAGGTCGGCGAGTTCGTGCGTGCCAAGGCGGTGGTGGAGCGGGAGCAAAAGTTCCTGGAGGGACAAGGGCACACAATCTCCGAACGCGTTTCGCTGGGAGCGATGGTCGAAGTTCCGTCGCTCCTGTGGCAATTGGATGAGCTTCTTGAAGCCGTGGACTTCGTGTCGGTCGGCTCCAACGATCTGATGCAGTTCATGATGGCCAGCGACCGCGCCAACACGCGGATTGCGGGGCGCTTCGAAGCGCTCAGCCCGTCTTTCCTCAGGGCGTTGCGCAGCGTTGCGCGGGCGGCCGACGCCGCCGGCAAGCCGTTGACGCTGTGCGGGGAGATGGCGGGTCGGCCTCTTGAGGCCGCGGCGCTGGCGGCAATCGGGTATCGGTCGCTCT
The DNA here is from genome assembly GCA_028284625.1 of Afifellaceae bacterium. Classification (GTDB taxonomy): domain Bacteria; phylum Pseudomonadota; class Alphaproteobacteria; order Rhizobiales; family Afifellaceae; genus DASWJZ01. The sequence continues at coordinate 70,022 of JANQRH010000011.1, forward strand.
CCATGCCGTCGGCGGCGATCGGTCCCGTGAAATCGGCGATAAGGAGCCTGGAGTTGAAGCCTTTGGCGGAGCGTCTCAATGCGATGATCGATGAGGGTGCGCCGGGATCGGAAATTCGCGGCGAGCTCAGGGCGTGGGCAGACGCCCGCAGCGTTCCCATCTAAGGGTCAACCATGTCCGTCACCATTCCGCAGGACCGCCTACGCTCGCTCATTCATCGGCATGAGACCATTACCGCCATGCTGGCGGCGGGGCCGGATGCGGGCGACTATGTGAGGCTGTCGCGCGAGCTGGCCGGGCTCGATCCCGTAGCAGAGAAGGCGCGCGATCTTGACGAAGCAGAGCGCGAACTCGCCGACACCGACTCGCTGATCGCTGACCCGTCTACCGACAAGGAGCTCAAGGCGCTGGCGGAGGAGGAGCAGCATGCGCTCCGCAAGCGCATCGACGCATTACGCAGCGAGCTGCGTGTGCTGCTTATTCCGCGCGACGAGGCCGACGACCGCAGTGCCATTCTTGAAGTGCGTGCCGGGACGGGCGGCGACGAGGCCGCGCTCTTCGCCGGCGACCTCTTTCGCATGTATGAGCGATATGCGTCCGTGCATGGCTGGAAGATCGAAGTTCTATCGGCGAGCGAAGGCGAGGTCGGCGGCTACCGCGAGATCATCGCCACGGTTCGCGGCACCGGTGTCTATGCGCGTCTTAAATTCGAGTCCGGCGTGCATCGTGTTCAGCGTGTGCCGGAGACGGAAGCGGGCGGACGCATCCATACCTCCGCGGCGACCGTTGCGGTGCTGCCGGAGGCGGAGGATGTCGATGTTGAGATCAAACAGGAAGACCTCAGGATCGACACGACGCGAGCGTCGAGCGCCGGCGGACAGCACGCCAACACGACTGAATCGGCCGTGCGTGTCCTGCACGTTCCGACCGGCATCGTCGTGACGGCGAACGAGAAGTCGCAGCATCAAAATCGTGCGCGCGCCATGCAGGTTCTGCGCGCGCGCCTGTTCGATCTTGAGCGTCAGAAGCTGGAGAGCGAGCGCGCTGCGGAGCGCAAGGGGCAGGTTGGCTCCGGCGACCGGTCGGAGCGCATCCGCACCTATAACTTTCCGCAGGGCCGCGTCACCGACCATCGCGTCAACCTCACGCTTTACAAGCTCGACAAGGTGTTGAGCGGCGAGGCGCTGGACGAAGTAGTCGATGCGTTGACGGCCGACGATCAGGCGCGCAGGCTTGCGGAGTTTGAAGACGCATGACGTGTTACGGCGAGGCATTGGCGGAAGCGCGCGCGTCGCTGAAATCGGCGGGCGTTGTAAGCGCTGCGCTCGATGCGCGACTTTTGTTGGCCGACGCGTCGGGGTTGGAGATGGCGGCGCTGATTGCACGCAATGGCGATCCAATGCCCGGCGTTGCACAGGCGGCGTTCCGGTCCCACATCGGAAGACGGCTCGCCGGCGAACCGGTTGCACGTATTCTCGGCGAAAAGGATTTTTGGGGCCTGCCGATCAAGGTCAGTGCTGCCACGCTGGTGCCGCGTCCCGACACGGAGACGCTGGTGGAGGTCGTGCTTTCGGCGATCCCCTCGTGCTTCGGTGAAGACATCACGATCGCCGATCTCGGCACGGGGTCCGGAGCGATACTGATTGCGCTGTTGAAGGAGTTGCCGTCTGCCCGTGGCGCGGCGACTGATATCTCAGACGAAGCACTGCAGATGGCGCGGCTCAATGCGCGGCGTCTCGGCGTTGCGGATCGCGCATCGTTCAAGCGAATCGATTTCGCGGACGGGCCGCCTGGGCCTTTTCATGTCGTTGTCGCGAACCCGCCCTACATAGAGAGCGACGCGATTGACGACCTTGAGACAGAGATTCGCGAGCACGACCCGCGTCGCGCCTTGGATGGCGGGCCGGATGGGCTTGCGGCGTATCGCGCCATCGTCGGACGAATTGATTCGCTGCTTGTCGCTGATGGCTTGTTGGCCGTGGAGGTGGGCTTCAATCAGGGCGGCGCGGTGGCGGAGCTTTGCGCTGAGGCCGGTCTTGACGATATCCGCGTTCACCCCGATCTGGCGGCGCGTGAGCGGGTGGTTAGCGCGATTAAAACCATTCCAGCCGATGGGTCGAAGAAGCCAAAAAAAGCGCTTGGAAAAGTTTGGCGGTCAGGCTAGCTTCGGTCTCGCAAACCAGAGCGAAGCCACAGGGCTGGCTTCTATTTCCGGCAGACGAACATAGAGATCGCCGAAAGCTGATTTGCTCGCGTCGCCATCGCCGATACGCCTCAGCCTCCCGACATTGGAGGTGTGGCGATTGATAAGGCATGGCGAGCGGCGTGGACCGTGACTGGCTCAATGCGGGCTGGAACGGGGCGGGTAAGTAGCCGTTAACAAGAGAACGGGTTCATGAGACACAATCAAAATCGTCGGTCGCGTGGTCGCAGCCGTAAGGGGCCGAATCCGCTTACGCGGAGCTACGAATCGAACGGACCGGACGTGAAAGTGCGCGGCACGGCCGCGCATGTCGCCGACAAATACATGTCGCTTGCGCGCGACGCCATTGCATCGGGCGACACGGTTTCAGCAGAAAACTACCTGCAGCACGCAGAGCATTACAATCGCATCGTTGCAGCAGCGCAGGCACAGTTCCAGCCGCAGCAGCAACCGCAACCGCGCGAAGGCGGCGAAGAGGGTTACGACGAAGAGCGCAACGCGAACGGCAGAGCACGAGAGCGCTTCGAGTATAACGGCGAAGCCCGGGCCGAGGGCGAACAGGAGGCCGGCGAGGCTCAAGAGAACAGCGAAGGACGCGGCGGCCGACAATCCGGCCAATCCGGCCGGGGCGAATCAGGACGCCGCCGCAGCGCCCGCGGCGATCGAGACGAGGGGCGCGATCAGGCGGCAGCGAGCGACGAAGCGCCAGAGGCGCAACCCGCGGCCGAAGCTCCATCCGAAGCAGCTGCTGAAACCGAAGAGGCGCAAGCCCAACCGCGCCGGCGGCGCCGGTCGCCAAAGGCCGACAAGGACAACGGCGAGGCGCAAGACGATTCCACCAAGGACGGGGCCGCGGCGCTTGCCGCCTTTCCGGAATAAGCCTCCGCAGCAATCGACTTAAGCGTTTAACGTGAGTGCGTCGCCGATGGCGACCGAGCCGGCGGTCTTGGCGACGAGATAGACGCCGAAATCGGCGTGGCCGTAATGCGTAGTCAGCGCCTTGGGAATCTGCTTATCGCGTCGGCCCGTTTGAGGATCGACATTGGTCGCGGCACATCTTTGCGTGCGTGCGGCCATTTCCAGAGTGATCCCGGGCAGACGGATTTCCGCACCCTCCTTCCAATCCAGCTCGCTCCAAGCGGGTGCGCCGTCGATAATGATGTTGGGGCGGAAGCGTAGAGGATCGATCGGCTCGCCGAGCCGCTCCGACAGCGCGCGCACGCTCTCCAGATTGACAAGATGCACGACCTTCGCCGGCATGTCGGAGAAGGAATGCCCCGGCGCCGACAGGATGCGCGGCGGGCCGCTCAGCTCGCGGTTGAATGTGTCCTTAAGCCAGCCTTCGATGGACGCGCGCCCCGCTTCGGTGGTGAGCGAGCCTGCCACCTGCAACGCCCCGTCCTTGAAGATGTCGAAGCCGCCGGTGGTTTCGTCGAAGCGCGAGGTGAATTCCGCGATGCGTTCATTGCGCATCAGCATAAGGAAGTGCGTCTTGCGGTAATAGATGGGCGCGGCCGGATCGAATCCGATCGGTCCGTTTTCTACGGCGAATGCCCGGTCGTAGGGGATCGTTTCGCCAGCAGCGATTTCGGTTCGCTCCAGAGGTTCCGGCGAGAAGCCTTTGAGAGGGTAGCGGTAGAGTGCGGTGATGGTGGGCATGGCGCTGCTTCCTTCGGCCGGGGCGTCATGTCAACCGAGCGACCGTGTGTTTCGTTCATCCTTCCGCTGGACCGTCAGAAAGCGCGGTTGCGCGGCGGATTCGCCACACCATATGAACCTGGAGCGTTGTCGCGTTTCGTTGAATCGCTCCACCGCTCTGTTTTCTTTGGTTGAGCATGATCTTATCCGAAAACCGGTTTTCCACTTTTCGGGATCATGCTCTGGAGGCTGCCTTTTAGGAGCCAAATCACGAGCCGTGTCGGCCGCGGCTGGCGACGCTTCGGGTCGCAGGTAGCGGGCTGGAAAGGGTGAGGGATGAACTTCGAGAAGTATACCGAGCGGGCGCAAGGCTTTGTGCAATCCGCGCAGACTTACGCGCTCGGGCAGGGGCACCAGCAATTCGCGCCTGAGCACCTCCTAAAGGTTCTTTTGGACGACCGCGAAGGCATGGCTGCCGGGCTGATTGAGCGCTCTGGCGGTCGCGCGAAAGATGCCTTGCTGGCCACGGAAGCCGCGCTTGCCAAAGCGCCGAAGGTCTCCGGCGGTGCGGGGCAGCTTTATCTGGCGCAGCCGCTCGCCAAGGTTTTCGCCACCGCCGATCAGCTCGCCGAGAAAGCGGGCGATTCCTATGTCACCGTGGAGCGCCTGCTCCTGGCCCTGGCCATGGAGAAGGATGCGGCGACCGCCAAGATCCTGGCCGATGCCGGCGTGACGCCGAGCGGGCTCAATCAGGCCATCAACGAGATACGCAAAGGCCGGACCGCCGACAGTGCTTCGGCAGAGTCCGGCTACGATGCGTTGAAGAAATATGCGCGCGACCTGACGGAAGAGGCGCGTGAAGGCAAGCTCGATCCGGTCATCGGCCGTGACGAAGAAATCCGGCGCACGATCCAAGTGCTGTCGCGCCGCACGAAGAACAATCCCGTGCTGATTGGCGAGCCCGGCGTCGGCAAGACGGCGATCGCCGAGGGCCTCGGCCTGCGGATCGTCAACGGAGACGTGCCGGAAAGCCTCAAGGACAAGAAGCTCCTGGCGCTCGACATGGGTGCGCTGATTGCCGGTGCGAAATATCGCGGCGAGTTCGAAGAGCGGCTGAAGGCCGTGCTTTCGGAGATTCAGGCGGCCGCTGGCAGCATCGTTCTCTTCATCGACGAGCTGCATACGCTTGTCGGCGCCGGAAAGGCGGAGGGGGCGATGGACGCCTCCAACCTTCTGAAGCCTGCCCTGGCGCGCGGCGAGCTGCACTGCGTCGGCGCCACGACGCTCGACGAGTATCGCAAGCATGTTGAGAAGGACGCGGCCCTTGCCCGGCGCTTTCAGCCGGTCTTTGTGTCGGAGCCGACCGTTGAGGACACGGTCTCCATTCTGCGTGGGCTGAAGGAGAAGTACGAGGTCCATCACGGCGTGCGGATCACCGATTCGGCGATCGTTTCGTCGGCGACGCTCTCTAACCGGTACATCACCGACCGCTTCCTGCCGGACAAGGCGATCGACCTGATGGACGAAGCGGCGTCGCGGCTGAGGATGCAAGTGGATTCAAAGCCTGAAGCGCTCGATGAGCTCGACCGGCGCGTCATCCAGCTCAAGATCGAGCGCGAGGCGCTGAAGAAGGAAACGGACGACGCCTCAAAGGATCGGCTTGAGCGGCTTGAGAAAGAACTCGCCGATCTTGAGGAACAATCGGCTGCGCTGACGCAGCGTTGGCAAGCGGAGAAGGAGAAGCTCGGCGCGGCTTCCAAGCTGAAGGAAAGCCTCGACCAGGCGCGCTTCGACCTTGAGACGGCGCAGCGTGGCGGCGATCTCGCCAAGGCCGGCGAGCTCGCCTATGGCGTGATCCCCGATTTGGAGAAGCAGCTTTCTGAAGCCGAAGCGCAGGAGCGTTCGGGCGGCGACCTAGTTGAGGAGGCGGTGACGCCCGATCACATTGCGCATGTCGTGTCGCGCTGGACCGGCGTGCCCGTCGACAAGATGCTGGAAGGCGAGCGCGATAAGCTGTTGCGCATGGAGGACGAGCTTGGCCGGCGCGTTGTCGGTCAGGGCGAGGCGCTGCATGCGGTTTCGACTGCCGTGCGTCGCGCACGCGCCGGGCTGCAGGACCCGAACCGGCCCATCGGCTCGTTCATGTTCTTGGGCCCGACCGGTGTCGGCAAGACGGAGCTGACCAAGACGCTCGCCGATTTTCTCTTTGACGACGAGACCGCGCTGATCCGCATCGACATGTCGGAATACATGGAGAAGCATTCCGTGGCGCGGCTCATCGGCGCGCCGCCGGGCTATGTCGGTTACGAGGAAGGCGGAGCGTTGACGGAGGCGGTGCGGCGGCGGCCTTACCAGGTCATCCTGTTCGACGAGATTGAGAAAGCCCATCCCGATGTCTTCAACGTGCTCTTGCAGGTGCTTGATGACGGGCGTCTCACCGACGGGCAGGGGCGCACGGTCGATTTCCGTAACACGCTGGTGATCATGACCTCCAATCTCGGCGCGGAGTTCCTCGTCAACCTCAAGGAGACGGAGGACGTGGATGCCGTGCGTGACGAGATTATGCAGGTCGTGCGCGCCAATTTCCGTCCGGAGTTCTTGAACCGGATCGACGAGGTGATCCTGTTCCACAGACTGAAGCGGGAGCAGATGCAGACGATCGTCGAAATCCAGTTGGAGCGGCTGCGCCATCTTCTGGAGGATCGCAAGATCACGCTCAGCCTCGACGACAGTGCACTCAGCTGGCTGGCCGACAAGGGCTACGATCCGGCCTATGGCGCGCGGCCGTTGAAGCGCGTCATCCAGAAGGAGCTGCAGGATCCGCTTGCGGAGAAGGTGCTCTCCGGCGAGATCCATGACGGCGACGAGGTTCGCGTCACCGGCGGCAGCGACCGACTGCTCTTCCGCTCAAAGCACGAGGAGACGGACGCGGAGGCGGCGTAGGCTTAAGGCATGATCCTGAAAGCCATGTCGCCGACGGGATGAAAACCAACCCTCCCCTTGAGGGAGGGTCGAAATCGGTGAGCCTGGCGAGCCGATTTCGGGGAGGGGTGAGCGACGTTACTCCGCCGATCAAACCGCTCACCCCCTCCCGAAAACCGCGGCGCTTACGCTTGCGGCTTTCGACCTCCCCTCAAGGGGGAGGTTGAACGGTGCCCGCCGCTTGCACCGGTCAGATAGCGCATGGGCGGGCCTAGCAATGACGACAGGGTTAAGGCGCCGCATGACGCTCGACGAATACAACCGGTTCTGCGCCTCGCTTCCGCAGGCGAAGCATGTCGTGCAGTGGGGCGGGGCGCATGTGTGGAAGGTCGGCGGCAAGCTCTTTGCGATCGCCGGATGGAGCGACGGCGCGCAGCTCGGCGTCACCTTCAAGTGCTCACCAGCGGCGTTCGATATTCTAGGTGAACAGCCCGGCCTGAGGCCCGCGCCCTATCTTGCTTCGCGTGGCCTGAAGTGGATTCAGCGCCAAAGCAGCGAGACGATGGACGACGACGCGCTCCGCGACTACCTCAGAGAAAGCTACCATCTCGCCGTGCGCCGCCTGACCGGGAAAAAGCGGCACGAGCTTGGGCTGGCTTAAGCGCGACGGAGTCGATCGCGTCACCTTCGCACCGGCGCGCGACCTACGCGCCTTCCTCCTGCGGTTCGACATGGCCGAGCAGCAGGTCGCGTAACGTGACCAGACCGATAACGCCGTTGGCATCGCAGATCAGCGCGCGGCCGACGCCGAGCCGCGACAGAAGCCGCACGGCGTATTTGATGTCCATGTCGGCGCTCAGCGTCAAAGCCGGCTTGGTCATGACCTCGTAGACGCTGGTGCGCTCGGTCGATTTGTTCACCGAGATCACGCGCGCGGCGATGTCGCGCACCGTCACCACGCCATATTCGTCGTGATCGCTGCGCCGCTCGACAATCAGCGAGCTGACGCCCAGGCGCTTCATCTCTTCGATGGCACTTTGCACGCTGTGGAGCCCGTCGACGATATGCAACGCGGTTTGCATCACGTCGGAGACCCTGACGATCCGCGTGTTCATCATAGCTCCTCCTCGCTGATCACCTGTTGAATGCTACTGATCTGCGCGCGCAGGCCGACGGCGTCCTCAATGTCGACCTGGAAGGCGACGCCCGCCCCCGGGTCGGCGTCGAAGCGGCAGGCGGAGCCAATGGCCTCAAGAATTTCGCGGCTGCGATGCGCCTCGACCAAGAAGAAGAGGATGTCGCGCTGGCCTGAGACGGTCAGCCCAAAGAAGCTCTGGGCTGGGTGCAGGCCTTCGCCGCGCGCGCTGGTGATGATTGTGGCGCCGGTGGCGCCACGGGCGCGCGCCGCCTCGATCGCCCGCTCGGTGAGGCCGTTCTCCGTCATGGCGACGATGAGCTTGAACTTCATGGCTCATGTTCTCCTGTGTCGTGCGGGCCGAGCCGCGACCGTCGGCTGGCAAGCCAGGCGCCGATCTGCGCGTAGCCCATAACGGTTATCATCGGAAACAGGCTGGCCAGTGCGATCAGGCCGAACCCATCGATCAGTTCGCTGCGGCCGGGCACGCTAGACGCGAGGCCGAGGCCGAGAGCCGCAACCAGCGGCACAGTGACGGTGGATGTGGTGACGCCGCCGGAATCATAAGCCAGCGGAATGATCATGCGCGGCGCGAACATGGTCTGAATCACGACGACGATGTAGCCGATGACCATATAGATATAGAGCGGCGTGCCGGTGACGATCCTGAGCGCCCCGACGGAGAGACTCAGCGCGACGCCGAGCGCCACCGCTATCCGCAATCCCCAGGCGCCCACCGTGCCGCCGGAGACCTCGCGCGCTTTGATGGCGACCGCGATCAGGGACGGCTCGGCGATGGTCGTGGAAAATCCGATCGCGAAGGCGAACAAGTAGGTCCAGTAATATTCGTGCCAGCGCAGCGTGACGCCGGCTGCACCGCCGAGGAAGCCGGGATCGGTCAGCTGCTCCGCCATGGCGCGGCCGAGCGGAAATAGCGCGCGTTCCAGTCCGAACAGAAAGAAGCTCAGTCCGAGGATGACGTAGGCGGAGCCCAGGAGCACCTGGCGAAGATTGGGAATGCGGCGGCGGAGCACGCCGACCTGGAAGCCGATGAGGATCGCAGCGATCGGCGCCACGTCGAACAATGTCGAGGCGATCGTTTCGACAAGAGCCTGAAGCATTGCGCTCATGCCGTGATGACGATGCCGAAGACGAGAACGAAGATGATCGGCATGAGGCTGGCAAAAGCGATCAGCCCAAAGCCGTCCACCATGGGATTGCGGCCTTTGATGGCCGTGGCCAGCCCCACGCCGAGCGCCGTCACCAGCGGTACGGTGATCGTTGAGGTCGTGACGCCGCCGCTGTCAAAGGCGATGCCGGTGATCTCCTGCGGTGCGACGGATGTCAGCATAACGACGATCACGTATCCGCCGATGATGATCCAATGGATCGGCCAGCCCTTGAGGATGCGGAAGACGCCGAGCACCAGCGAGCTGCCGACGGAGACGGCGACGGTGTAGCGCAGCGCGTCGGCGTGCTGCGCCTCGCTTACCTCGCCGGGCGCAATCGCGCCTGCGTCGGCCAGCGCCGCGGCGGCTTCCTCGCTGACGGCGATGAGCGCGGGCTCCGCCACCGTGGTGCCGAAGCCGAGGCCAAAAGCGAAGCTCAGAAGCCAGAACACGGAGCCCTTGCGGGCGAAGGCGTTGGCTACGGCTTCGCCGAAGGGAAAGAGGGCCGTTTCCAATCCGCGGATAAAGACCGCGAGCCCCAGCATGACGAACACCAGCCCGATGGCGATGTCCGTCAGATTGTCGACCGGCTGGCGCAACACCACCAGCTGAAAGAAGGCAACGACGAGGAGGATCGGTGCAAGGTCCCGGAGGGTGCCGGCCAGCAGCCCGAACCCTCCGCGGATCGCGGCCGCCATGCCTAAAACCCTCCGCCCGATCTGATTCTTCGCTGGGAGCTTAGCGGTTCAGCGGCGCGGTCACGAGGCGCAATTCGGCCTTCCTGCCTTTGCGTAGCGATGATGCAAGGATACGCACGGCTCCCCCTTTGCCATTCCGGTCGGCTGGATAGTTTTAGCGCGTACTCAACTTCTGTCGTCATGCCCGGACTTGATCCGGGCATCCACACCTGAGTTGCTCTGCCCGGCGATGCGCCGGCGGCGTAGATTGCCGGGTCAAGCCCGGCAATGACGACAAGAGAGGGAGGTCTAGTGTCCGGCCGTCTGCGAGGTGGCGCGACGGGGATCGGAGGCGCCGAACAGCGCACCGTCGTCGCGGCGCATGATCGATTGCGTCGACCCCATCGTGGACTTCAAGGCGATCAAATGACCCTTCTCTTCCAAAAGGCGGATCGTGTCGGGGCTCAGCCCTTCCTCCACACGCAACTCGTCGGGCAGCCATTGGTGATGAATGCGCGGTGCGACGCTCGCCTCCGCGACATTCATGCCGTGGTCAATGACGTTCATGATGATCTGCAGCGTCGTCGTGATGATACGGCTGCCGCCGGGGCTGCCGGCGACGAGAAACACCTTGCCGTCCTTCAAAACGATGGTCGGGCTCATGGATGAGAGCGGGCGCTTACCGGCTTGGATCGCATTCGCCTCGCCGCCGATCAGCCCATAGGCGTTGGGCACACCCGGCTTAGCGGAGAAATCGTCCATTTCATTGTTGAGCAGAATGCCGGTTCCTTCCGCGACGAGCCCCATGCCGTAGCCGAAATTCAGCGTATACGTGTTCGACACCGCATTGCCGTTTTCGTCGATGACGGAGAAATGCGTGGTCTGGTCGCTCTCGTAGGCAAGCGGTGTGCCCGGCGCGATCGTCTCAGACGGCGTGGCGCGCTCCGCATCGATGCCTTGGCGGAGTGTTGCAGCATAGGCCTTGCTCGTGAGGCCGGAGAGAGGCACGTCGACAAAGTCGCTGTCGCCGAGGAATGCGCTGCGGTCGGCGTAGGCGCGCTTCATGGCCTCCGCCATCAGATGGATGGTCGCCGCGCTGCCGGCGCCGAAATCAGCGATATCGAAGCCTTCGAGGATGTTGAGGATCTGCACGATGTGCGTGCCCCCAGAGGAGGGCGGCGGCATGGAGCGGATGTCATAGCCGCGATAGGTGCCGGCCACGGGCTCCCGCACGATCGCCTTGTAGGCAGAAAGATCATCGCCCGTGATGAGGCCGCCGGAGCGCTCCATCTCCGCGGCGATCGCATCTGCGATGGCGCCTTCATAGAAGGCGGCGGGGCCTTCCGTGGCGATGGCGCGGAGCGAGGCGGCAAGGTCGGGCTGTTTCAGCGTTTCGCCCGGCTCATAGGCGGTGCCGTCGGGCTTGTAGAAGATTGCTGCCGTCGACGGCCATTGGGTTAGCCGCTCCTGGCTGCGCTTCAGCGATTGCGACAGTTCGGCGGTGACCTCAAAGCCGTCCTCCGCCAGGCGAATGGCCGGGGCGAGTACGTCGGCGAGCGGCAGCGTCCCGTATTCTTCCAGCGCCAGCGCCAGACCTGCGACCGTGCCCGGCACGCCGATGGCGAGCGGCGTGAAGCGCGAGAGGTTGGGATCGGCGTTGCCATCGGCGTCGAGATACATGTCGCGCGTGGCGGCGGCCGGGGCGGTCTCGCGGTAGTCGATGGCGACGGTCTCGCCGCTGGCCGCGTCATGTACGAGCATGAAGCCGCCGCCGCCAAGATTGCCGGCCTGCGGAAGCGTGACGGCGAGTGCGAAGCCGACCGCGACTGCAGCATCGACCGCGTTGCCGCCGGCCTTGAGAATGTCGACGCCTACTTCGGTCGCCAGCTGCTCCTGGCTCGCCACCATGCCGTGCGGCGCATAGACCGGATGGATGCGGTCCATCCTGGAATAGATGTCCTGCTGCGCAAGCGCGGGCGAAAGGAGAAGAAGGGTGGTTGCACCAGCCCGCAGAGAATTAGCGAGGAATGGCATGTCGACGAGCCGGCCCAGACAAAGGGTGCGTTCTAGTACGCTTCAATATCGCCGGTGACCTCGGTCACCACCGGAATTCCTTCGATCGTTCCAGGAATCCGCGACGCCTCCGATTGCTCCTTCAGATAGACCACAATCGCATCGTCACCGACCGGGCCGCGGCCGACGCCGACGCCGGTGACACCCGGCAGGCCAAGAAGCTTGTCCTCGTGCCGCCGCTTCACGTCTTCTGCGGCGGTTGCCGGTTCGGCATCTTCCGGATTGTACGGGACACTGACGTCTTTCGGCAGGTTTCCGGCACTCACGGAGGCACTCCTTAATTGGCCACGGCGATGAGCTTAGCCAGCGCAAGCCAGTTGGTGCAGAACCAAGTGCGGATCGGGGACCGAGATCGACCCCCGATCCGGTGTCGCTAGGTGTAGAGGTTTATATCGAGTGCAGCAAGCACACGGTTGATCTTGTTGGCAAAGGTGAAGCCACCACCGCCGGCGAACAACAGTCCGACCGGGTTGCGGCGGCCGTCCCAGGACCAAATCAGCGAACCGGAATCGCCTCCCGCGCTGAAGTCGCGCCCAAAGCCGCGGATGGTGATCTGGTCGCGGAAGTTCGCCACGCGGCCAGGGCCGAAATTCACGCGGATACTGGCATTGCAGTCGGTGATGCGCCCCGCCGTGAGCTGCGTCGTGCGGCCGCTCTTGCCCACAATCAGCCCGACCTGGCAGGCGCGGGTCTGACTGCTCACACGGAAGTAGCGCCAGCGGCCGCCGGAGCGATAGATGAACTCGCGGCGCACGCGTTTGTGCCAGGCCCAGCCGGTTGCGCAATCTACGAAGTTCTGGCCGCCGGCGAAGTCGATGGGAACGAAGCGCTCCAGCACTGCAATGCGATCTTGAGGGCTGCGGCCGCCATCGGCGCGGCCGGGCTGCATGATCGTATCGCCGCCTTGTGCATTGTTGGAATTGGCGAGCACGTGGTTGTTGCTGAGGATCAGCACCCGCCGCCGACGGGCACCGGAGCGGCCGCGGGCAAGACAGCCTTGCGTTCCCGCCGTGATCGCCACGTGCCCGATCGAGATGCCGTTCGGAGACGGCCGCTCGCGATGGGTGTGCCGCAGCGCCTCTATCGGTCCAGTCACGATGACATTGACGGGCATCCGATCGCTGGCAAGCGCACGCACGCCAAGCCCGTCGACCACGCAGGCGCGGGCGGCGTCCTGCGAGGCCGGTTCGGCGACGTAGACATTCAGAACCGGCGTTCCGGGTCCGTCGTCGTCGACTTGGTCCAAGTCGCGCTCGGCGCTGCCGATGCCAACGCCCACCACATTGTTGGCGCCTTGAAACGCCTCCGCCGCTGCAAAGACACCACCCTCAGGCGGCTCTTGAGCAAACAGAGCCTTCTCCACTTCCGCATGGAGCTCCAGCAGCGCGCCGCTTGGCGCGGTCGCTTCCGCTGCCGCGTGGTCGGGCTCCACATCGTCTTCTTCGGGGTCGAGGATATCGTCGTCGTCCAGCTCGCCCTGCGAAGCCGCACCGTTCTCGTCATCCTGCGGGTCGTCGTATTCGTCGTCGCGCCGTGATTTCTTGCTTGGCATGACATCCTCCCATGTCGTGGCACGGAAGGATATGCATCTGAAAATTGCATTTCTGTGGCGAAATACCGGCAGAAGTGGTGTTTGGCAGCCGGACGCTAGTTCTCCGCAGCAGCGACGCGGCCTTCGTCACGCACCAACAATTCGTCGATGCGCTCGCGCTCTTGCGTGAAGGCGACCATCTCCGCGCCCTTCAATTCGCGGCCGCGCGGCACGCGGATCTTCATCGGATCGACGAAGCGACCGTTGACCAGCACCTCGTAGTGCAGATGCGGTCCGGTGGAGAGGCCGGTGGAGCCGACATAGCCGATCACCTGGCCCTGCTTGACATTGTCGCCCCGCTTCAAGCCTTTGAGATAGCCGCTCATATGATTGTAGGTGGTCTTGTAGCCATTCAGGTGCTTCAGCGTGATGTGGCGGCCGTATCCGGAGGCGCGGCCGATCTTCTCCACCACGCCGTTGCCGGAGGCGAGAATCGGCGTGCCGCGCGGCGCCGCCCAATCCACGCCCCGGTGCATACGGTAGCGTTTCAAGATCGGATGACGGCGCATTCCGAATCCTGAGGTGAACCGTCCCTTCGTGACCGGCTTACGCATCAGAAACTTCTGGGCGCTTTTGCCGTCCGGATCGTAATACTCAATCGCCCCGTCGGGGCTGCGGAAGCGATAGAAGCGATGGGTGGTGTTGCCCAGCGTCAGCGCTGCATAGAGGATTTCCGAGTTCTCCGTTTCGGCGTCGGCCGAATAGATGACCTCCAGATTGTCGGTGGGCGACAGGCGCGCCTGGTAGTCGACGTCGAAGGAGAAGATGCTGCCGATGTTCTTGATCACATCCTGCGGCATGTCGAGTGTGAGGCCGGTACCCCAAAGCCCATCATGCAGCGTTGGCAGCACGCCGCGCGGCGCCTTCTCCACGACGACAAGCTCCGTCTCTTCGGCCGGCTCCCGGGCCGCGACATAGACGCCCGTATCGGCCAACGCCACGGTGGCGATGTGGCGGTCGTTGTGCTGGTAAAGGCTGACGCGCACCGGGCGCATGTCGCCGGTCTCAGGGCTTGGGGCCAGGCCGAGGCGCAGCTTTTGTCCAGCCCGGAAATCGAATGCAAAATTTGCCACAAGCGCCGACTGGATGCGCGCAGCGGCGTCCTCGTCGGCACCTTCCTCCATCAGCATCTTGCGAAGCGAGGCACCTTCCACCACCGGCAGAACCTTGTCCTCAATCGACAGGTCTGCCGTGACGTCGCTCTTCTGCAAAAGCGAGACGTTCTCCGGGGAGATCGCAACGGCAAGCGCATTCAACGCGCCGGCTTCCGCGCTCGCCATCTCAAATCGCGCCGGATCGACATAAGGGAGCGAGGCCACCTCGACGGCGCCCTCCGCCAAGTCGGGTGCGGCGGCGCGCACGATCTGCTCGACCTCGTAGACATCGAGCGCGACTGACTCCTCATATAAGGCGCCGCCAAGCGGAAAATCCTCGACCTGGATCTCTACCTCGCCGTCGACCTCCGCGCCGTAGATGGAATCGCTTGCGGCGACTTCCACCGGTGGGCTTTCTTCCTCGCCCTCCGGCGTCGTGAAGACATCGGCGGCGCGGAAGACGGGAATGCGTGTCGCGACATCCTCCTCCACGGGTGCTGCGAGGTTGGCGCGGACATGCGCATAGGGACGGACACGCACGATGTCGCGGTCGCCGGAGCGCGTCACCGTAGAGATCGAGAGGACGCGGCGCGTCACCTCGCTTTCCGGCACGGGGCGGAAGCGGTCTCCCTTGACCGCCACGGCGGCGTCGTCGCCGTAGGTGCCAAGCGCTTGCGCCGGGCGAACCACGAGATAATCGTCGATGCCAACGGCGGCGTGGAGCGCGCCGCCGACCAACGCAGCGGAGAATATCCCGGTCAGAACGGAGCCAGCCAGCCAGCGGATGCTGACGCGACGCCGGTCCGGCGGGCCACTGGTGATGTTGCGCGTGAACAGGGGCTCCTCGTCGCCCAAGTCGACGAGCGGTCGCTCGAGGTTTTGTCCCTCCAGAGCTGCCAAGCCCCCGAATCTCCCCTGTGAAACCGAAGCGGGAATAGGCCGCAGGAATTGGGCCTCTTCGTGACACCTCCTGGCAGGCCCCGACCGGTGCTGTCAATGAGCGGTCCGGCGCAGCCCGCGAAGACGCTACTTGGTGCGCAAATCCGGTAGCGGTGCGCGGCAAAAACCGCTAGAATTAGGGGGTGCGGGAGGCACCTGGCGGACCGCCGATACGCAGACAAAAAACCGACATCTGAGGGATGTCGGGGATGTTGACACGTTCGGCGGCGAGGCATATATCAGGCGCTCCATCGGTCGCAGGGCCGGACTTCGCTCGCCTCTGCGATTTGGTGTTCCCGACAAGCAATGGGGGTCCTCCGGCCTGGCCGGTGCACCTGTTGCGGCCGAGAGAGTGGATCGATCGGCTGGGCGGCCTTCCTGTCTCAGACAGCGACGGCCGGTTCTTTGACAATTTGGTTTGAAGAAAGAGAAGCGTGGACGGCGAAGTCTTTGCGGATGCCGTTTGAACTTCGGTTCAGGCGCATCGAACGAGACTTCGGCGGTTTGCGTATTCTCAGAGAACTCACATGTCGCCATTTGGTCGCCGATGTCTTCGGATGTTGGGGATCGGATGGATGACGGTGTGACCTCGTCAATGCGCGATCAGTGCCGGTTCAAGATCTCATTCAACCTGAGAGTTTGATCCTGGCTCAGAACGAACGCTGGCGGCAGGCCTAATACATGCAAGTCGAACGTGAAGCTGGAGCTTGCTCCAGTGGAAAGTGGCAGACGGGTGAGTAACGCGTGGGAACGTACCCTTCGGTTCGGAATAACCCGAGGAAACTCGGGCTAATACCGGATACGTCCGCAAGGAGAAAGATTTATCGCCGAAGGATCGGCCCGCGTTGGATTAGCTTGTTGGTGGGGTAACGGCCTACCAAGGCGACGATCCATAGCTGGTCTGAGAGGATGATCAGCCACATTGGGACTGAGACACGGCCCAAACTCCTACGGGAGGCAGCAGTCGGGAATATTGGACAATGGGCGCAAGCCTGATCCAGCCATGCCGCGTGAGTGATGAAGGCCCTAGGGTTGTAAAGCTCTTTCGGCGGGGACGATAATGACGGTACCCGCAGAAGAAGCCCCGGCTAACTTCGTGCCAGCAGCCGCGGTAATACGAAGGGGGCTAGCGTTGTTCGGATTTACTGGGCGTAAAGCGCGCGTAGGCGGATTGTTAAGTCAGGGGTGAAATGCCGAGGCTCAACCTCGGAACTGCCTTTGATACTGGCAATCTGGAGTTCGGGAGAGGTGAGTGGAATTCCGAGTGTAGAGGTGAAATTCGTAGATATTCGGAGGAACACCAGAAGCGAAGGCGGCTCACTGGCCCGATACTGACGCTGAGGCGCGAAAGCGTGGGGAGCAAACAGGATTAGATACCCTGGTAGTCCACGCCGTAAACGATG
>JANQRH010000005.1 GCA_028284625.1 Afifellaceae bacterium
CCGGCTCTGCCGGAGGGCGGATGAGGGGTCGTTCAATCGCGCTTCGGCTTCCCGCAGGATGTCGTCACAGACTTCGTCCAAGTAGGCGCGAATACGATCATTGCTGAAACGGATGACCTTGAAGCCCCGTCTCGCCAGGTCCCTCGTACGCGCCACATCGTCAAGGCTGTCCTCATGCTGCTTGCCGTCCGCTTCGACAATAAGGCCTGCCTCAAGGCATGCGAAGTCTGCGATGAATCCTCCGATGGGATGCTGTCGCCGAAACTTCAGCCCGCCCAGTTTGCGCCCCTCAGCCGCCACCAAAGCGCTTTCTCAGCGTCGATCGGCCGGGACCGCATGGAGCGCGCGGCAGATCGGATGAACGGCGTAACTCGCTGGTGCGGCATCAGAGGATTGTGCAGCTCTTGTCTTTGTTGATCCACCCCTCATCCGCCGTTTGGCAAGCCAAACGGCACCTTCTCCCACAAGGGGAGAAGGTTTGGTGCAGGTGGCGATGGCGCCAGCCCCTCTCCCGCCAGGAGAGAGGGTGAGCTCGCGATCGTTAGGTCAGGCGGCCAGCCGCATGGGCGAGCATGGTGTAGACCTTGCCCGTATCGGACGTGAGATACATGCGTGACGCGGCCGGATCGGATTCGTCCTTCGTCACCTGCGCCAGCAATCTCTCAAAGTCGCCGATGTAATTGTCGACGGCCCGGCGGAACTCCGCGTCGCGCTCATACTTACGCCGCAGCTCGTCAAAGGTCTTCTGACCCTGCAGCGTATAGAGCCGCCGCGTAAAGACGTTGCGCTCACCACGCTTGTAGCGGTCCCACAGCTCCACGGAGGCTTCGTGGTCGATCGCACGCGCGATGTCGATGGAGAGTGAATTCAGCGAATCCACCACCTGCGACGGTGAGCGTTTGCTCGCGCCGCTGGAATCGGCGGGCTGGGCCGGCTCCGGCTCATCCTCAGCTGAGGAGGCGCGGCGCAGGAGATCGGCCACCCATCCGCGGGCTTGGCCGTTTCCAGAACGCTGCTTCGGCGGCGGCGCCGCCGCGACCTTCGGCTCCGCATCGGGACGCTCCGCGGCCCGACCGCCGCTCGGCTTGCCGAACGGCTCAACATTGGTTGAGCGCGGCGCCGCAGGCTTCTCCGGGGCAGCCGAGGGCTGCGCGGGTGGTGCGGCCGCTGGTGGCGGCTCGGCGACCGCAGGCCCGGCCGCAGGCGGCATGGCCGGCGCGGCCCTTGGCGTGGCAGCGGCCGCAGCGGCGACCTGCGGTGCGGCCATGGCTTCGCCGGCGCTCCGCGCAACGATGCGGGAGAGCTCGTTGATGGCGTCAATCTGCTCGGTGATCGTGCGCCGCATGGCCATGCTCGCTTCGCGGGCCTCCTGCGGCATCTCCAGGACACCCTTCTGCAGCTCGTCGCGCGTCTGGCCGAGCTCCTGCTGCATGTCGGTGGCGGCTTTGCGAAGATCGTCCGCCGTGGTCGCGAAGCGCCGTGTGGCCTCGGTGACCGCCTGCGTGACTTCCTCAACCAGGCTGCCTGTCGCCTGTCGCATCTCCTCGCTGGAGCCTTGCGTGGCTTCGCGCACCTTCTCCTCAAGCTGGACGCGCGCGGCCTCAACGCCCTCAACGGCGCGCCGGCCTTCGGTCTCAGCGGCAAGCCGCATGGTCTCGAACTGAGCGATGGCGTTGCGCGCGGCCTCTTCGGCCTTCTCGCCGAGCGCCATGTTGAGATCCGTGACACGCCTCTCAGCCGCTTGCAGGGCCTCGCCCAGCACGCCGGAGGAGCCGCTCGCGGCTTCCTGTGTGACGCGGCTGATGGCCTCCGCCACCTCGGTGATGCGCTCTTCGGCCGAGCGCAGGGTCTCGGCGATGCGTCCGGATGCGCTGCGTGTCGATTCCTCCGTCACCCGGCCGAGGCTCTCGCCGAGGCGGAACAACTCGGTGGAGAAGGTGGCCATGTCTTCCTGCGCCTGGGTCAGGCGCCCCGTCAAAGCCTCGCCGGCAAGCCGCGTGCTCTCTTCGGTGCGCTGGCGCACATTCTCCGCGACAGTGGTGATGTTCTGCTCCGCCGAGCCGAGGGTCTCCGAAAGCACGGTCGTGAGCCGGCTGAGGCGGCCTTCCACGGCTTCCACCTGCTGTGCGAGCCCGGACGCGATCGCCTCAAGCGCCTCGCGCCGTTCCGTCAGCCCGGCATCCATCAGTTCCTTGGTTTCCGCCAGCCGCGAGGTGACGCCGGTCAGCGCTTGGGTCTGGTCACCGAACTGCGATGCCATCGCTGAGATGTCACGCAGCACATAGGTTGAGACGTCGCGCAGCGTCTTGACCTGATCCGACAGGACGGCGTGCGACTCGTTGGTGTCGTGCGCCGCCGCTTCCAGGGCGTCACGCAGCGTGCTCACCTGGCCGGAAAGGTTGTTCTCGATGCTGCCGAGCTGCTCTGCGGTATTGCCGAGCACGACCTGCAGGTCCTGGTTGGTCCCCTCCAGGCGGCCGACCATCTCCTGCAACTCGGTGCGGACGCGATCGTTGTTGCCGGCCATCGCATCGATGATCGACTTGGTCTGCGTGGCCAGGGTGTTGAGCAGGCCGCGCACATTGGAATCGAGCGCGGTTGTCGATTCCTCGCCTTGCTTGGAAATGGACTCCACGACGTTCCGGCCGCGGCCTTCCAGCTCGTCCACAATGCGCTCGCGGCGCTGGTCAAGCTCGTCGAGCAAGGCGCGGGTGCTTGCCTCAAGGCTCTCCGCCAGTCCCTTGGACCGGCCGTCGACGCTCTCAAGCAGTTCGCCGCCACGCGTCTGCATGTCCTGCGAGAATGCATCCTTGCGGGTATCCAGGGCGCTGAGCAGCGAGCTCGACTGCGTGTCGAGGAGGCCGGCCAGATCGGCATGACGCGCCTGCAGATCCTGCGTGAGCGACTCCTTGCGCGCGTCGAGATCGCTCATCAAAGCGCTCGATTGCACCTCGATGAGGCCGGAAAGATCGGCGTGCCGCGCCTGCAAGGTCGCCTGCAGGGTCTCCGTCTTGTCGTTGAGCATGCCGGTCGTGTCGCTCAATGCCGTCTGCAGCGAATTGGCGCGCTCGTTGATGTCGGTCTGCAGCGCCACCAGGCGTTCGCCGAAGCCCTGATTGATCTCCATCATGCGGTTGGCGATCGTCTCGGTCAGCTCATGCGTGCGCTGCGAGAGATGGTCGCCGAGCGTCTGCAATCGGCTGTCGAGCGCCGACGACATCTCGTTGTGGCCTTCATGGAAAGCCGCGGCCATCTCTTTGGTGCGCGCGACAAGCGTCTCGCTGATCTGCCGTGCGCGCGCGTCAAGCGTGGTGTTGATGCGCTCAAGCCGGTCGTCCAGCGTGTTGGCGAAGCCGTCGGCGCGCTCGGAGAAGTTCTGGGTGACCTCGCCGATGCGCGCGGTGACGCGGTTCTCAAAGCCCGCAAGGCGTCCCTCAACAGCGATCTCGATCGTGCTGGCGGAGGAGGCGAGGCGGATCGCGGCCGCCTCGGCACTCTCCGATAGCCGGCTCTCAAAGCCGGTGAGCCGGCTGTCGAGCGTCTCGCCGATCTGCGCAACGCGTGTATCGATCAGCGAGCCGAGCGCTGCGCTGCGCTCGCCGAGCGTTGCGGCAAGCGCGCCGCCGCGATTGTCGAGCACGTCGGAGATGCGCTCGATATTGGTCTCAATCTGCCGCCTGAGCTCATCGCCACGCGAGGAAAGCTGAGAGCCCATCTCCTCGCCGGTGGAGGCGATGACGTCCTTCAGCGCGTTCATCTGCTCGGAGATCTGCTCAGACGTCTCGCGGCCGGAGCTGACGAAGCGGTTCTGCGCGTCCTGCAGGGACGTCTCAACGACGCTCATTTGCTCGCCGATATGGCTGGAAAGCTCGCGACCGGCCGTGCCGAGCCGCTCGTCGGCGAGCGCAAGGGCTGCCTCGATGCTTCCAAGCTGTTGCACGACATTGCCGGCAATGCGGTCGCCGGAATTGTTGAGCCGGTCGTTGGCGATCGCCAGCCGGCCCTCGACATTGTCGATCTTGTCGTCGATGTCGGCGACGATTCGGTCGCCGGTGGACGACATGCGGTCGTTTGCGGCGGCAAGCGCTGCATCGATTGAGCCGACCTGGCGGTTGATGTCGCCAACCAGCTTCTCTGTCGATGAGCCGAGCGTCTCGCCGGCGGCGGAGACAACGCCCTCGATGCGCTCCACCTGCATGCCGACTTCCAGCGTCATGTCGACGCCGCTCTTCTGGAAGCGTTCGCCGGCCGATTCCAGCGCCGAATTCACGACGTTGATCTGGCGCTCCACCTCCGCAGCGATACGTGCGCCGCCCGCGTCGAAGCGCTGGCCGGCTTCCGCGATCGTCCCTTCCAGGCGCTCCATCTGACCGTGGATGCCGGAATTGATGTTGGCGCCGCTTTGGTCGAGGCGTTCGCCCACCTGGGAGATGGTCGTCTCGATACGCTCCACCTGCTCGCCGATGCCCCGCGCGATCTCATCGCCCGTCTTGCCGAAGCGATCGAAGGCAGACGAGAGGGCCTGCTCCACGGCGCCGGCGTTGCGATTGATGTCGCCGACAATGCGTTCGCCCGCCGCCGCAAGAGCGGAATCGACCAGCGCGACCTGCGCGCCGGTGTCGTCGGCAAGGCGTGCCCCGGTCTCGCCGAGGCTCTGTCGTGCAGCCTCCACGGCCGTGTCGATCTGCGTGATCTGTGCGGCGACGCTTTCGCCCACCTGCTCGCCGGTCGCGCGGAAGCGCTCGTCTGCCGTGCCGAGCGCGGAATCGACGAGGTCCATCTGCCGGTTCATCTCGCCAAGCAGCTTGCCGCCGGCGGAGCCGATACGCTGCTCAACGGAGCCCGCAGCTTCCTCGATCCGATCGATCTGAGAGGAAAGGTTCGCTGCGGCGTCAGTGCCGATATTGACGAAGCGCTCGCCGGCGGTCGCCAGCTCGCCTTCCACGACCGTGATCTGATTGTGCAGGCTCTTCTCGACGTTGCGGCCGGTTTCGGTCAGACGGTCATTAGCGGAGACGAGGATCGATTCCGCCTCGTTGATCTGCCGGTCAAGCGACTCCACGACGGAGCGGCCGGCGCCATCCAGGCGATCGGCCGCCGACACCAACGAGCCGCGGGCGTCCTCAAGCTGCGAGCTCATGGCCTGCGAGATGTTCTGGCCTGTCTCGCCAAGATGCTCGATGACGGCACGTGAACGGGCCTCCAGCGCCGTCGTGACGATCTCAGCGGCCCGCTCGATGCGGCCGGTCGTGCTGTCAGCCTGGCCGGAGACGAGATCGACGATCTCCTCCGCTCGCGCACCAAGGCGATTGACGAGCGCCTCGCCGTCAACCGTAACGGCGTTGTAGATGCGGTCGCCAGCCTGCTGGAAGCGATCGATGACGGTGCCAGCGCGCTCAATCAGCGAATTGTCGAGGCGCTCCTGCGCCTGCCGCATGCGCACGTCGATCTCTTGGGTCTGTTCTGAGATGGCGTCGGTGAAGGCCGTTCCGGACTCACGCATCTGCTGAGCCGCGTTCTGACCGCTCGTGGCGATACTGCGGCTGAGCGCATCCCCGGCCTGGGCAATCTCGTCTACCACTTCCGTGCCACGCTTCGCGAAGGCCTCAAGCGTGCTGGAGCTGGAATGCTCCAGCCGGCCAAGGAACTCGTCGCCGCGAGCCAGCATGGTCTCCGAGAAGTTCTCAGACGTTGCGGTGACGCGCTCCGCCAGTGCTTCGGCGCGTTCCGTAAAGCTGTCGGAAAGCCGGCCGGTGGTGCGGCTCAGCCGGTCGACAAGCACGTCGCTGCCTTCAAGGAACGTCTCCGAGACGCCGGCGACGGCGTTGTTGAGCCGCTCGACCAGAAGGTCGCCGCGGTTGACGATCGTGTCGGAAAGCTTGTCGCCGGACTCGTTCAGGCGCTGGAACAGGCTGTCGCTGCGCGTGGCGAGAAGCTCCACGACCTGCTCGCCCGTGTCGCTGATGCTTTGCGTGATGGTCTGGCTGCGCGCCGCCAAGAGGTCGGAGATGCGCTTGGCGGAGCTGTCGGCCGCCACTGCGATTTGATCGGTGATGCCGGCGAGGTCGGCCGAGAAGGAATCGTGCGAGCCGCGGATCGCCTGGCGCACGCGCTCAGCGTTCTGCACGATCGCTTCGCGCTCAGTGACCAACTCGTCGATCAGCCGGCGGACGCGAAGCTCGTTGTCGGTATAGGAGCGCTCCAGTGAGGCCACTTCGTTGTGCACCAGCACCTCAAGCTCGCTGGCGCGGGCGAGCGCACGCTCAATGCCGTCGCCCATGGCCGCCACCTCGCGGCGGATGGCCTGGCTAACGGTGACCACCGACTCCTTGGCGATGTTCTCAGGCTCCGCCAGGCGCAGGGCGACTTCCGTCATGGTGCGCGAGACAAGGCGCAGTTCCTGGCTTCGCCAGACGAGGGCGGCGATCCCCCAGAAGAGCAGCACCGGCGCTAGAATGCCGATCGACAACCCGAGAAGTTGCGGAGTCGTGCGGACGTCGTCGAGGCCGCCGACGGCGGAGATTTCATCGCCCCAGACGCTGAGGCCAAACGTGATGCCAAGCCCGGCCCAGGCGACCGTCAGCAGAAGCGCGACCCAAAATGGTGTGTAGGACGGCCGACGCTGCAACGCGTAAAGCAGATTGCCGACGGAGCGCACATCATCGTTTGCAGCCCGGCGGCCTCTACTTCGATCTACGGCTTTGCTGCGCTCTGATGCCTGACGGTTCCGCTCCTGGCCTGTTCCGGCGGTATCCTCGTCTGCCGCCTCTTGCCGCGCCGTTGGCGCGCCCGTCCCTGTCGCCATTCGTTTGACCTTCTTTGCAACGCCTGCCGCACGCGACTTAACGCCGCCTCTGATATCGCCCTTCAGCGCCTCTTCCACAGCATGAAGGGCGGACTCCGTCGTATCGGCCTTCCGGAACTTACTCATGCACTCTCGCCTTCGTCCGTACGCAAAACAAAACGGACATGCTGCCACCGGTGGGCAGCAGTCGGCTAACCGGATGAGATCGAGACCACGACTCCATCCACGCTGATGGCACCTGCCATCCGTGCCCTTTCAGCCTGCCTCCACACGCTTGCCGAAAGGTCCCGGAAAGCCGGTCCCAGCTGGTCCGCCTCCCCACGCTTGTCCGGATGTGATTGTAGTGCCACAGTGTCACAGTTTAAAGGAAAAATCGGCATCGGGCCGGCATTGTGCAGCGAAAACCGCAAGTATGGTAACGCTCTGAGGTCGACGCCCGATGTGACGTCTAAGTTCGCGTAGCGAATCGCCAGATCAAGAAAGCGAAGCGGACCGACATGTCGACGGACACAATCCCCGTAATAGACACCGAAAAACTCAATCGGGCGACCAACGGCGACCCCAAGCTTCAGGTGGAGGTGTTGGCGCTGTTTGTTGCCGAGGTTGAGCGCCTTCTGACCCAGGTGGAGGACGCTGAAGACCCGCAGCTGCGCGGCGACAGGCTGCGTGCGCTGGCCGCGCTGGCGCGCAATACCGGTGCGGCGAAGCTCGCCCATGAGGCCCGCGCCCTGGAGACTGAGATCGGCACGGAGCTGTCCGATTTGAGCGGGCTCAAAGCAGTAGTGTCGCAGACCACCGCCTATGTCCGCCAGTTCGGCGCCTGACACCCGTCCCCTTTTGGCACAGGTCGCCACCAGATCGCCTCTGCGCGGGCGGCGTTACCGGATGTCGCCTTGACTCCCGGCACGCGGCGTCTACATCCGCGTGCGGTTTCCTCCCGGGGCGATATGGCAAAGATCACTTATTTGGCAGCCGATGGCACGCCGCACGTCATTGAGGCGGAGAACGGGTCCACGGTCATGGAAAACGCGGTCCGCAACGGCGTGCCCGGCATTGAGGCGGAGTGCGGCGGCGCTTGCGCTTGTGCCACCTGCCATGTCTATGTTGCAGACGAATGGAGATCGGTGACCGGCGAACCGGAGCCGATGGAGAGCGATATGCTGGACTTTGCGTACGATCCACGCCCCGGCTCGCGATTATCCTGCCAATTGCAGGTCTCCGACGCGCTGGATGGCCTGGTCGTGACAGTGCCTGAAAGACAGGCCTGACCGCTCGACAAACCGATGGCGACGCAGACCGAAACGGATGTGGTCATCATCGGAGCGGGACCTTGCGGGCTGTTTGCGGTTTTCGAGCTCGGCCTACTTGAGCTCAAATGCCACGTGATCGACATCCTCGATCGTCCCGGCGGCCAGCTGACGGAGCTTTACCCAGAGAAGCCGATTTTCGACATCCCCGGGCTTCCGCAGACGTCGGCGCAGGACCTCGTCGACAAACTGATGGAACAGATCGGCCCGTTCGAGGCGGTGTTTCACTTCGGCGAGATGGTGACGGAACTCAGCCGGGCCGACACCGGTTTCGTCGTGCGCACGGGCACCGGCACGACCATCAACTGCAAGGCGGTAGTGATCGCCGCCGGCGGCGGTTCGTTTCAGCCAAAGCGTGCGCCGATCCCCGGCATCGACGCCTATGACGGCAAGAGCGCCTTCTACGCCGTTCGCAGTATCGACGCGTTTCGTGGCCACGACGTCGTCATCGTTGGCGGCGGCGATTCAGCGCTCGATTGGACGCTCAACCTGCAGCCCGTCGCCAAGAGCCTGACGTTGGTGCACCGGCGCGCTGAGTTCCGCGCCGCCCCGGATACCGTCAGCAAGATGCAGGCGCTGCAAGAAGAAGGCGCCATCCGCTTCCAGCAAGGGCAGGTCACAGAGTTGCGCGGCGAGGACGGCGTGCTCCAGTCCGTGCTCGTCAAAGGACCAGATAGCGAGCACGAATTCGCTTGCACACGGCTGCTGCTTTTCTTCGGGCTGACCATGAAGCTCGGTCCGCTGGCTGAGTGGGGGATCAACCTCCATGAGAACCGCATCGAGGTCGATACGGAGAAGTTTGAGACCTCCGAGCCGGGTATCTTCGCCATCGGCGATATCAACTGGTATCCCGGAAAGCTGAAGCTGATCCTGTGCGGCTTTCACGAGGCGGCGCTGATGGCCCATGCGGCTAAGCACATCGTGCATCCCGGCGAGCGGGTGGTCTTCCAACACACGTCTTCATCAAAGAAGCTGCACAAGAAGCTCGGCGTCACGTGACCGGCCCAACGGCTGTACGGTGGGCGCCGGCGGTTAAAGCCTCAGCGCCATCCGGGCGATGAAGGAGCGCGTGCGCGGTGGCAGCGCGTAGAACGCATCGCGCATCGCCGGGCCAAGGCGCTTCAATACGAGCGCTGCGTAGAGCCGCCCGCCCAACGTGAGCGGCAGCGCGAAGTCGACGACAGCCACCTCGCCGGACTGCCATTCCCGCTTGTTGCGCGAACGCGGCGGCAGCATGTCGTAGCGTGTAAGCCCGGCAGCGATACACCATTCCAGCATCTTCTCCGTCAGCACGTTGCCGGGGCCGAGCTTGGCGAAATCCTGGTGATAGGCGCCGAGATAGAGGTGGTAGGCGTTGCGGTGACAAAAGCCGACTTCAAGCGCGGCCGTGCGGCCGTCAAGCGTCAGCTTTGCCACAACCACGCGGAGCGGCGCGTCGGCCGCGCTCATCGTCTGCGCAAGGTCGGTGAGACATTGCGTCGTCTCCGGCCGCATGAACGCTCGACTGACGCGGCCCGTGCTCAGGAGCCAATCGCGCTTCAGGGCAAGCGCTTCGACAAGCCAGGCCTCGGCCTCTTGGGCATTGGCAGCGACGTGGAACGCGACATCACCTTTCTTGGAAAGCGAACGAACGCGCTTCCTCTGCTGCCGGACGACCCGTGGCTTGCGCGTCGACCAGATGCCCTCCATGCCGCCGCTGAGATCGGAATAGGGCGCACCCTCAGCCCAGGAGAGTGGGGTGGTGCCGTTGAGAGCTGTGCGCAGCGCGCTGTCGGCGCGCACGCGCTCAAGCGAGACCACATCGGGGCGGATCGTATCGGCCAGCATATCCAGAGCGGCCTTGAACACCGGCGCGGGGTCGTAGTCGGGATCGACGAGCACGTCGTCATATTGCGCAATCGGAACCCCGGCGCCCGAGGCAACACGGAACAACCCGCGACGCTCGACAAAAAGCGGCCAGATGAGAACCGGGCGTTCGTCGTGGCGTACGACAAGGGTCGCCAGCGATCCCGCCCGGCCGCGGGCAAAGCGCCGCGCCCATGCCGTCAGAAGGGCAGGGGTCTGGAAGAGGACCGTCCCGTTTTGCAGACTTGCCAGGCGCTGCCAGTCCGCGTGCAACTCGGCATAGCCTTCAATGCCGAAAAGCACGTCTGCGACGAGCACATTTTGGAATGTGGTGCGCTTCGTTGTCCTTGTGACAACGCTTTGCTGGGCGATGCCCGGTAGGGCTAGCTCGCTCATCGAATGGCTCCGCCGGTGGTGCGGTCAAAGCCTTATCAGCGACCGGTTTCCGACGGCTAAAATGCCTCCGTTTAACCTTTCTACATGGTTACTGGATTGTGAAGTCGGCGCCATGCGCCGATCACGCGCCGTTCAGGCCGAGGCCCGACGGGCAGCGCGTCCGCGCCTGCGCCGGCCATCGCCGGCCGCGCCTGAGCCCGCCGAATCCGGCGGGGTCGGAAGCGTGATCTCGGCCGCCAGATTGGGGAACGGCTCCGTCTTGTTAGGAAACGCCATGGCGCTGACGAAGTGCTCCTGGAAGCGGGGCTCAAGCGCCGTCTCGATCTTCTCAATCCGGCGCACAAGTTCCTCGATCTCTTGGCGGTAGCCTTTGTTGAGCAAAGCCATGCGCGCGCCCGTGCCCGCGGCATTTCCAACGCCGGCTATCTTGTCGAGCGGACAGTCGGGGACGAGCCCGATGACCATGGCGTATTTGGGATCGATGTAGTTTCCGAACGCGCCGGCAAGCCTGATCCGGTCGACGCGATCGATGCCGAGCCTGTCCATCAATAGCCGCGTGCCGGCATAAAGTGCGGCCTTGGCAAGCTGGATGGCGCGCACATCGGTCTGCAGGATCAGGATGTCCTGCGTGCGCTTGGCGTCATCGCCACGCCACAGCACATACGAGAAGGTCCGGCCGGTCTGCACGATCCGATCGCTCTTGGCAGCGAACGCGCCGTCGATCACGCCGTCGGCGTTGATGATCCCGGCCAGGAACATCTCACCGATCACCTCGATAATCCCGGAGCCGCAGATGCCGGTGACGCCGACGCCCTCGGTGTTCTCAGCAAACGAGGGGTCGTCCGACCATTCATCGCAGCCGATGACCTTGATGCGCGGTTCCAATGTCGCACCGTCGATACGGACGCGTTCGATCGCACCGGGCGCTGCGCGCTGCCCGCCGGAAATCTCCGCCCCCTCAAACGCCGGCCCGGTGGGGGAGGAGGCGGCGACCAGCCGGTCCTTGTTGCCGAGCACGATCTCCGCATTGGTGCCGACATCGACCAAGAGTGTGATGTCGTCGCTGCGATGCGGTCCCTCCGCCAGCGTCGCGCCGGCGGAGTCCGCGCCGACATGCCCGGCAATGCAGGGGAGCGTGTAGACGCGCGCGCCTTCGTTGACAGGCAGACTGAGATCGCTGGCGCGCAGATTGAGCGCGTCGGAAACGGTCAGCGCGAAAGGCGCGCCGCCAAGCTCGGTCGGATCGATGCCGAGGAACAGATGATGCATGATGGGATTGCCGACGAACACGCAATCCACAATGTCGTCCGCCACGATGCCGGCCTCCGAACAGACCTTGCCGATCAAGACGCCGATTGCGTCGCGCACGGCCTCCGTCATTGCCTCACGCCCTTGCGGGTTCATCATGACGTAGGAGACGCGGCTCATCAGGTCTTCGCCGAAGCGGATCTGCGGGTTCGGCGCGCCGGCCGAGGCCAGGATGCGTCCGGAGAGCAACGAAGAGAGGTGGCAGGCGATGGTCGTTGAGCCGATATCGACGGCAATGCCGCAGGCGAAATTGTGGAGGCCCGGCCACAGCGCGATCACCTCCGCGCCGCCCGGGCCGACGTTGACAGCGGCGGTGACCTTCCACTCGCCCTCGCGCAGCACGCCCTGCAGCTGCGGCAGAAGCGCAAAGTCGATACGCGGCGCCTCGAAGTGCCATTGATCGGCAAGCGCCTTTAAAAGCCGATCGGCGTCGCCGAGCGGCTTCTCCATGTCCGGCTCTTCGACCTCCACGTAGCAAAGCTGCGTCGCCGGATCGCGCTCAATGGCGCGGGTTTCGGCGCGCTTCCTGACGATCTGCCGGTTGATCTGCACGTCCTGCGGCACGTCGACCACGAGATCGCCTTGGATCAGGGCGGAGCAGGAGAGGCGCCGCTGTTCGGCCAGCTCCCCGCGCTTGGCGACATAGCGTGCCTCTGTTTCTGAAAACGCCGACAGGTGGTCGTGCGAGGAGGTGATGGCGTGCTTGGCGAACTGGCCTTCCGCAACTTGGATCTGGCAGCGCCCGCAGATGCCGCGCCCGCCGCAGACGGATTCAATGTAGACGCCGAGCGACCGCGCTGCATCGAGCACCGGCGTGCCGTGCGCAAAACGCCCCCGCCGCCCCGACGGCATAAAAAGGACCAGCGCGTCTTTGTCGGAGGTGGTCACGGGCTGCTGTTTCGCTCAAGCCTCTGGCGAGAGGCACTGCGCGATTCCCCTCCCCCTTGTGGGGAGGGGTTAGGGGAGGGGCTCTTGAGGTAAGGACGCACGGCCTCCTCAATTGGTGCAAACGCCTTCTCAGCATTCGCAACAGCGTCTGCATCGTTGACTCGGATGACCGTGAATCCCTGCGACCTCAGAAAGTCGTCACGCCGGGCATCTTGCCCCGCGCGACCGGGAAGACGATGCGAGGCGCCATCCACCTCCACCACGATGCGTGCGGAGAGCCAGGCGAAGTCGACGACGTAGGGCCCGATCGGCGCCTCGCGACGGAAGTGGGCGCCAAGCGGTCGGAGTGCGCGGAGATAGTCCTGCATGGCCTTTTCGCCGAGCGTCCGTGACTTGCGCAGCTTGCGGGCGCGGCTGCGGGTTCTCTTTTCAATGTTGGAGTGCGGCATCCCCGGATTACCCCTCCCCCAGCCCCTCCCCACAAGGGGGAGGGGGGTTCCGCGAGAGCCAAGCCCACACGTCGCGTGTCCTATCCGCCCATCCGGGCCCGACGCGCTTCGCGGCCGCCGCGGCGACGGCCGGCTTGCGGTGCGGAAGCATCGCCGGCATTGCCGGACGGCGCTGCAGCGGACGCCGCGCTCGCCGGCGCGTGGTCGCGGTAGGTCTGAATCCAGTTCATGCAATCCGGGTCCGTGCCCATCAGCACGTCAGCCGCATGCACCGCTTCGATCTCCTGCGGGCGGAGCGGGTTCATGATCGCCGAGGTCATGCCGCAGGCGATCGCCATGGGCAGGAACGACGCGTTGATGCCGTGACGATGCGGCAGGCCGAAGGAGATATTCGACGCGCCGCAGCTTGTATTGACCTTCAGTTCGTCGCGAAGCCGCCGCACCAGCGCGAAGACCTGCTGGCCGGCGGTGCCCATGGCGCCGATCGGCATCACCAACGGGTCGACGACGACATCCTCTGCCTTGATGCCATGATCCATGGCGCGCTCCACGATCTTCTTGGCAACGGCAAAGCGCACGTCCGGGTCTTCGGAGATGCCGGATTCGTCGTTGGAAATCGCGATGACCGGCACGTCGTATTTCTTGATCAGCGGCAGGATCGTCTCCAACCGGTCTTCCTCGCCGGTGACGGAATTGACGAGAGGTCGCCCGACGGCGACTTCAAGCCCGGCCTTCAGTGCTTCCGGCACGGAGGAGTCGATGCAGATCGGACAGTCGACCACGCTCTGAACGACTTTCACTGTCTCCACTAGAAGCGGCGGCTCCGTCGTGTTGGGATCGACCGCTGTGACGCCAGCATTGACGTCAAGCACCAGCGCGCCCGCCGCCACCTGGTTCACGGCGTCGGCCTTCACGGTCTCGAAATTGCCCTCAACCATCTCCGCCGTGAGCTTCTTGCGGCCGGTCGGATTGATGCGCTCACCGATCACGCAAAAGCGCTGATCGAAGCCGATCACGACTTCCTGTTTGGCCGAGGCCAACACTGTTCGGGTCATAAGCCTGCCTTGCTCCGCATATAAAGGGTTCTTTATATCGTTATGTGATGGCCATCAAGAGACGGGCGTTTCCGGCTCTTTTGACGGGTCGGCCTCAGTGGCTTGCGCCACCGCCTCCGCCGCCGCGGCAGTCGGTGTGACGGCTTCCTCCGACAGAACAGCCTGCAAACGCTCCGCGACCATCGCGTCGCCCGGCGTCGCCTGGCGCTGCCACGGTCGGCGGCCCTTAAGCACGCCGGTCTCGTGCACGATCTCCGCGACCAGCTCCTCCTGCCGGTAGGCCATCACATGTACGCCTGCGACGCCGGCGATCTCGCGGCATTGCTGGATGATTTCGACGCAGATGTTCTTGCCTTCGCGCTTCTGGTCTTCTGCCCCCTCAAGGCGGGCGATCACCGCATCGGGAATATGGATGCCGGGCACGTTGGTGCGGATCCATCGCGCCGCGCGCGCGGAGGCGAGGGGGCCGACGCCGACCAGGATGAAGCATTTTTCGTGCAAGCCCAGATCGCGCACGCGGCGCATGTAATCCTCAAACATCGGCACGTCGAAGCAATATTGCGTTTGCACGAACTGCGCACCGGCCTCGATCTTCTTGGCGAGCCTCAGTGGGCGAAAATCGAAGGGCGGTGAGAACGGATTGGCGGCCGCGCCGATGAACACATGCGGCGGCGAGGTGATCTTGCGGCCGGAGAGGAAGCGCTGCTCGTCGCGCATGACGCGCACGGTCTCAAGCAGCGACATGGAATCGAGATCAAAGACCGGCACGGCGCCCGGCTGGTCGCCGGCCTGCACGCCGTCGCCGGTGAGACACAGGACGTTCGCCACGCCCATCGCCGCAGCGCCCAGCACATCGCCTTGGATGGCGATGCGGTTGCGGTCGCGGCAGGCGACCTGCATCACCACCGCATAGCCCATGCGCGTGAGGAGCGCGCAGATGCCGACCGACGACATGTGGCAATTGGCTCCAGACGCATCGACAGCGTTGATGGCGTCGACCCAGCCATCGAACACCGCGGCGCGGTCGTAGACGTCCTGCGGGTCGGCGGAGTCGGGCGGGTTCAGCTCAGCGGTGACGGCGAACTCACCGCGCCTCAACACGCGCTCAAGTCGTCCGCGCGACGTGTGGCCGGCCCGTGGCTCCAGCGGCAGATGCGCGCCCTCGGGATTGACGTCGAGGTCGGTCATTTAGAGCGCGGCTCGGCTTGCCTAGCCGCCGCCGTCTCTGCCGTAACGCGGAGCCAGGCGGAGGTCTCACGCAGCGAATGGTCGACCGGTCTTTGCACGGCGAGAATGGCCTCGCCGCCCTTCATCGCGCGGCTGCCCTTCCACGCCTCCACCCACACGCACGGCATGTCCGGCTCCACCTCGCACATGCCGTCGGCACGTACGCCGCCGCAGGGCCCGTTGCGTAGCCGCTTGGGGCAGTTCATCGGGCACGACATGCCCGTCGACGACAAGATGCAATGGCCGCACATGCGGCAATCGAACAGAAGGCCCTTGACGCGCCGCTCTACGAACTTCACCGGCGCTTCCGCTCGCTCATAGCCGACGAGCGTCCAGAACGGATGCAGCTTCAAGAAAAGGCCGGCGAAGGCTTCGTAGAGCCCCTCGAAGAAACGCGCGTTGCGGACCGACCAAAGCCTGATCGTATAGGGCTTCTTCAGCCGCCGGGTGACGGAGACGTGTTGCGGCTGGTAATCGCTGGTGCGCTTAGCGCGCCTGCCAGCCGCCGTTATCGACCAATTCCCGAAGCCGATCCCTGCCATAGTCGTTCTCCAGGCGGCTCAGCGCTTGCTCCGCTTCCGCCTCAAGGTCATCGCCGCATGGTTCCGGCGCGCCGCGACGCCACTCGGCAAGGTAGGCGTCCGTGTCGCTTGCCCCGACACGCATGGCGCAAGCATCGATCGCCTGCACAAAGCGCTCCGGCAGCTCGCGCTTGGCGGCCTTGCGCCCAGCTTTGACGATCACCTGCGCGGGGATGTCCCGCCAGTAAACAACGATGCGCTCAGCCATGTCCTACCTTTACCCGCTCAGCATATGTCAGCGCCGCCCCAGGGCGGAGTGCCCGGCGGCGACCTGAGGCAATCTGGTTTGCGACGTGGCTTTTTCAGCTGATTCGCTATTCGGCGGGGACGGCGCGTGTTGTCGCGGTGGGTTCGGCGGGTGCGGATTTCGTCAAGAATGCCCTCAGATCGCCGTACCCGGTGACGCGCTTTTCATAGGCAAGACCGAGCTGCTTGGCCGCGTCGCGAGCCTTGGTGTCGAGCTCCGGGTCCTCGCTCTGCGCCAGATACACGAGCCGCCGGTAATTGCCGAAATAGGCGTCGCGCAGCTCCGGGTGCCTGTCGAGGCCGAGCGGCTCGATGACGAAGCTGTCGAACTGGCGGGCAATGAAGTCGGTCAGATAGAACGCGTCCATGTCGGCATCGCCGCGCGCCAGAAAAGCCTCCGTGCCGGAATAGAAGGCATAGCAATGCGGGCCGGCGATCCGCTCCACGCCTTCCTCCGCACACACCTTGTCGAGTTGCCCTTGCGTCCCGCACTCGGCGTAGCCGATGAGGATACGCCGATAGCGCTCGCGGTTCTCACGGATGAGGGCGCGCACAGCCGGCGCGATCTTTTCCGGCCGGTTGTGCCAGATCGCCGGCAGGCAGGTCAGCGCAATGTAGCTCAGCCCGTTCGCCTCAATGATCGCGTTGATCTCCCGCGCCAGCGCCCCGCACGCGATGATGAGAACCTTGTGCAGCGGCCGTTTAGGTAAACCCTCCCCCCATGAGGGGGAGGGTGGTCGGCGGAGCCGACCGGGAGGGGGGGATGCCTCCGACAAGGCACTGCGGACACGATCGAGCACGCGCCCAAGATCGCTCAGAACTTCGCCTTCGGCGAAACGCAAAACGCGGAAGCCTGCGCCCTCCAACCATGATTCTCTTAGCTGGTCCGCCTTACGCTGCTCGGAGGATTGATGGAGTGGGCCGTCGGCTTCCACGACGAGCCTTGCTTCAAAACAGACAAAGTCCACAACGTAGGGACCAATAGGAGCTTCGCGGCGGAACTTCCAACCATCAACCCGTTTTGCTCTGAGCTGATGCCAAAGATCACGCTCGATCCTGGTCGCTGCTGAGCGTCGTTTCCGCGCGAATTCAGTCTTTGGCGTGGGGATTGCGTTGCGGTTCATAGATAGCACCCCCTCTCCCGGGTTGCCCTGCAACCCACCCTCTCCCTCAAGGGGAGAGGGTAGAGCCGTGCGCGCTGCCTAAGCGTACTAAAGCCTAAACAGCCTCCGCCACTTGCTGATTGTGCTTGCGCTTCATCAGCTCCTTGGCGGTCTCCACCGCCACGGCGGCGTCGCGGCAATAGGCGTCGGCGCCGATCGCTTTGCCGAACTCTTCGTTCAGCGGCGCGCCGCCGACCATAACGATAAAGTCTTCGCGGATGCCCTTTTCCTTCAGCGTGTCGATGACGACTTTCATGTAGGGCATCGTGGTGGTCAGAAGCGCCGACATGCCGATGATGTCCGGCTCGTGTTCTTCGATCGCAGCGAGGTAATTCTCCACCGGATTGTTGATGCCGATATTAATGACCTCGAAGCCGGCGCCTTCCATCATCATGGCGACGAGGTTCTTGCCGATGTCGTGGATGTCCCCCTTGACGGTGCCGATCACCATCTTGCCGATCTTCGGCGCGCCGGTCTCCGCAAGCAGCGGACGCAGGATCGCCATGCCGGCCTTCATGGCATTGGCCGACAGAAGCACCTCCGGCACAAACAGAATGCCGTCACGAAAATCCTCGCCGACAATGCGCATGCCCTCTACCAGCGACTTGGTGAGCACGTCATAGGGCTCCCAACCGCGGCCAAGCAGGATCTGTGTGCCTTCCTCGATCTCCTCTTTCAGACCGTCATAGAGGTCGTCCATCATCTGCTTGACGAGTTCGTCGTCCGGCAGCGATTGAAGATCGATATCGTCGTCGGCCATGGCTCAGGCTCCACAACAAAGCGCGGCAAATCAGCAAGCGCACCGCTTTATATTGAGACGGGCCTGTTGAAAACCTCTCCTGGAAGCGACGCCGGGCCGTTTGGTCTGCGACGAAACGCGCCGATCGCACGCCTGAACCCGGCTCGGCCAATCAGCAAAGGCGCGCGCTAAATATCTTGATAAAACCAGTTTTATAGTTATATTGTCGGACTTGGAATCGGCAAGAATGCTGAAGGCAAGGCCAATGAAGGAGACCAATGCCGCTGAAGCGCTTTCCGCGCTCGGCCATGAAACGCGCCTCGGCATCTACCGATTGCTCGTGCGCGCCGGTCGCGATGGGCTGAATGTTGGCGAGATCGGCAGCCATTTCGCCCTGCCGGCGTCCACCCTGGCGCATCATCTGGCGGCCTTGGCGCGCGCCGGGCTGATCGTGCAGGAGCGACGCGGCCGCGCGATCGTATCCTCCGCCGATTATGGCGCGATGGACGATCTCGTCGCGTTCCTGACGGAGGAATGCTGCGCTGGTGTTGAGGTGAAGGACAGCGCGGCGTGAGCGCTAACCGAAGTAGGGGACAAGCATGAGCGAAATCGCTGCGCGTATGCGCGCCATCATGCCCCGCTCGGTTCACATCGATCGCGTCTGGGCGACAACGGCGGT
Source organism: Afifellaceae bacterium (assembly GCA_028284625.1). Lineage (GTDB taxonomy): Bacteria > Pseudomonadota > Alphaproteobacteria > Rhizobiales > Afifellaceae > DASWJZ01. Next base: position 18,689 of record JANQRH010000005.1, read on the forward strand.
CATCCTTCTCGCGCTCGCGCTCGTCACACCGCATCAGGCGCAAGAGAGCCTGCGCTTCACCGCCGGCAGCCTTCTGGAGACCGCGCCCTATCTGATCCTCTCCATCGGCATTGCCGCTTATGCCGGCGCCTCCGGTGCCGATAGATTGATCGCCCGGGCCTTCACCGGCCGCACGGCGATCATGATCTTCGCTGCGGCGGCCTTCGGTGGTCTGTCGCCGTTCTGCTCGTGCGGCGTCATCCCGTTGATCGCTGCACTTCTTTCTATGGGCGTGCCGCTGGCGCCGGTCATGGCGTTCTGGCTGGCCTCGCCGGTCATCGATCCATCGATGTTCGTCCTGACCTCCGGCTTGCTCGGTCTCGACTTCGCTATCGCGAAAACACTTGCGGCGATCGGACTGGGTCTGTTCGGCGGCTTTGTCACCATGGCGCTGGTCGGCGCCGGACGGCTTGCCGACCCGCTTCGGCCCGGCGTCGGCGATGGCGGGTGCGGCGGGGCGGCGGCACGGAGCGACGGCACGGTCGCCTGGCGCTTCTGGCAGGAAGCCGGGCGGACGACTCGTTTCTGGAAGAGCGCCGGAAGCACGACGCTCTTCCTCGGCAAATGGCTGACGCTCGCCTTCCTGCTTGAAAGCGTGATGCTGGCTTACGTGCCTCCAGAATTTGTCTCCCGCCTGGTCGGCGGACCGGGCATTACCCCGATCCTTACCGCAACGCTGGTTGGCGTGCCGGCCTACCTCAACGGTTATGCAGCGCTGCCGCTGGTCTCCGGGCTGATCAGCCAGGGCATGGCGCCCGGCGCGGCGCTTGCTTTCCTCGTCGCCGGCGGCGTCACCTGTATCCCCGCTGCGATCGCCGTTTTTGCCTTAGTGGAGAAACGCGTCTTTGCGCTTTATGTCGGCTTTGCCTTGACCGGATCGCTAGCGAGCGGACTGCTTTTCCAGAGCGTGATGCTGGCCTTAAGCTGAATCAGGACGGCTAAGCCCGTATCCAACCCGCGTCACCGCTTGCCGTTTCCGGGCGCGCGGCGCTTATGGGCCGGCCTACGCTTTTTGCGGATCGGTCGTGGCAATCGGGACAGCCGACATGGATGCTGCCGACGCGAAGACGGAAAGCACAGCGCGCGAAGGCCGGCGCCGACGCGGCGGCGGTGCGGAAGCGCGACGCGCGCGCCGCTCCGGCGGCGGTGCGGTCAAGCTGCCGTTCATCCGCCGCAAGCTGCAGCCGCTTGAGGTGCTCGACGAGGAAGGCTTGGCGCTGATTGAAGCGAATGCCGAGCTTGTCCTGGAAGAGATCGGCATCGACTTCCGCGAGGATGAGGAGGCGCTCACGCTGTGGCGCGAAGCGGGTGCTGATGTTCGCGGTGAGCGCGTGCATTTTCCCAGCGGCCTTTGCCGCACGCTCCTGAAGACAGCGCCGACGACATTCACCCAGCACGCTCGCAACCCGGAGCGTTCCGTTCAGATCGGCGGCGAGGCCACCGTCTTCGCGCCGGTCTACGGCCCGCCTTTCGTGCGCGACCTCGACGAGGGCCGCCGCTACGGTACGATTGAGGATTTTCGGAACTTCGTGAAGCTCGCCTATCAGGCGCCAGCGATCCACCATTCCGGCGGCACGGTCTGCGAGCCGGTCGATGTGCCCGTCAACAAGCGGCACCTCGACATGGTCTACGCTCACATCCGCTATTCCGATAAGCCGTTCATGGGCTCCGTCACGCATCCTGAGCGCGCCGCCGATTCCGTCACCATGGCGGAGATGGTCTTTGGCAAGGAATTCGTTGCCGACAATTGCGTGATGGTCTCGCTCATCAACGCCAACTCGCCGATGGTGTTCGATTCCACCATGCTTGGCGCGCTGAAGGTCTATGCCCGCGCCGGGCAAGGGACGATCGTCACGCCGTTCATCCTGGCCGGCGCCATGTCGCCCGTCTCCGTCGCCGGCACGCTGACGCAAGTTTTGGCGGAGGTTCTGGCGGGCGCTGCCTTCACACAGCTTTGCCGTCCCGGCGCGCCGGTCATCATGGGCTGCTTCGCCGCGTCGATTTCCATGCAGTCGGGCGCGCCGACCTTCGGCACTCCGGGACCGGCGCTGGTCTCCTATGGCGCGGCCCAGCTCGCGCGGCGGCTGGGGATACCGTTCCGCACTGGCGGTAGCCTCTGCGGGTCCAAGGTGGCGGATGCGCAAGCCGCCTATGAAAGCGCCAGCACGCTGAACGCTACAATGCTCGCCGGCACCAACTTTGTGCTGCACGGCGCCGGCTGGTTGGAAGGCGGGCTCGTCTCCGGCTACGAGAAGTTCGTGATGGATTGCGATCAACTCGCCATGCAGCAGCGCTTTAGCGAAGGCGTCGATCTGAGCGAGGACGGGCAGGCGCTTTCCGCCATCCGTGAGGTCGGGCCGGGCAGTCATTATCTCGGTTGCGCCCACACACAGGCGAACTTTGAGACGGCGTTCTATCGCTCGCCGATTGCTGACAACAGCTCGTTTGAGCAATGGCAGGCGGAAGGCTCAAAGACGGCCGAGGAGCGCGCCAATGCGCTGTGGAAGGCATGGCTTGCCGAGTATGAGGCTCCGCCGCTCGATCCGGCGATCGACGAGGCGCTGACTGCCTTCATCGACGCCAAAAAGGCATCGATGCCCGACGCCTTCGCCTAATGTTGCAGAATCTGACTATTGCCTGAACGAAGCCGAACCGCCAAGATCGCTTGCGTTTGGAGGTTTCCGTCGCGTTTGTCGGGGGCCGCACGGCCCAGCCTCCGAGGCTTATGCCAACTAAAGCGCGCCCGGCCGATCGGACCGGGCGCAAAGACTGGGAGGAACTGACTATGAGGTCTTTGACCAAGGGGATTATTACGGCAGCGGCGTTCAGCCTGATGGCCGGAACGGCGCTGTCTCAAACCACCACGCTTCGGATCCAGACGCATTACGGCCCCGAGACGCTTTCCGGCAAGAACGCCGCGATGTTCATCGACGACATCCAGACCATGTCGAACGGCGAGATCCAGGTGGAGATGTTCTACTCGTCTTCGGTTGTGGCTTCCGCCGAGACGTTCGACGCAGCTGCCACTGGCATCCTCGATTGCGACATGACCGGCGGCGCCTATCAGACCGGCAAGAACCCCGCCTTCCAGTTCGTGGGCGACATCATGGGCGGCTATGACACGCCCTTCCAGCAGCTTTCTTGGCTTCTCCTGGGCGGCGGCCTGTCGGATGCGCAGCAGCTCTACAACGCCTACGACATGCAGCTCATCGGCTGGTGGGTCGTCGGGCAGGAATCGTTCTCGTCCACGACGCCGATCCGCAATGCCGACGACTTCAAGAACTGGAAGTTCCGTTCGCCTCCGGGGCTTGAGACGATCATCATGGAGAAGATGGGCGCCAGCCCCATCGTGATGGACTTCACGGAGGTCTTCACCGCGCTTGAGACGGGCATCATCGACGGCGCCGACGCCTCGATCCTCGCCAACAATGCCGGCATGGGCCTTTACGACATCGCTAAGCACGCCACCTATCCGGGCTTCCACTCCATGCCGTCTGACCACTTGGCCTGCAACATGTCGGTGTGGGAGGCGATGCCAGAGCATCACCGGCGCATAATGGAAGTGGCGATGGAGAAGCTCGCGCTGCGTCAGGCGATCAGCGGCGAGAAGGCCAATATCGAAACGGCGGCCCAGCTAGAGGCTCAAGGCATCACGCTGCATAATTGGAGCGTCGAAGACCGCAACGCGTTCCGCGCCGCGGCGCAGAAGTCCTGGCCGGAATTTGCCACGACGCCGGAAGCGAAGGCGCTGGTGGAAAGCCACTTGAACTACCTCGGTTCGCTCGGCCTCGTGTTCGACTGAACCTGACAGACGCGGCGCCGGTCCTCCGGCGCCGCTCATTTAAAGGGCGCGGTCGGCGACGGGCATAGGGCTCTTACGCCGAGAAAAATCCCAGACACGCGGCGTCACCAGACAGCGGCACATGCCTAGCGGGGGAGGTGAGCCATGGCAGAGACGGGGGGCAACGGACCGCCGGTCAAGGGACCGCGGTTTGTCGAATGGCTGTACCCGCTCCTTCTGGTGCTATGCACGAGCTGGGTGCTCTGGCACCTCCCGGCTTTCACGCTCGACTGGTTTCCGCCCGATACGGAATCGGCATTCGACCGGCTTTCAGGCCAGTACCAGCGCAACGACGTCACGCCGAACATACCGGGCGTCTTCGGTGGGTTCATCGACATCATCGATCTCGTTGCGCTGATCGCTATACCGATTCTCGTTTGGCTCGGCGTCCGTTCGGTTCGCCGAGCGCCGATGGAACAGTTTGAGTGGGGCGTCTTCGACAAGATCACGGTGTTCTTTGGGCGGGTCACGATGATGATGATCGTCGTCCTGCTCTCCGTCATGCTCTACGAGGTGGTGCTGCGCTACGTCTTCGAAGCGCCGACGCTCTGGGCCAACGAACTCTCTCTTTGGATCGCGGGCTTCGTCTTTCTGCTGTCGGGCCTTTACGCGATGCAGCAGCGCAGCCACATCCGCATCTTCCTGGCATACGACATGCTGCCGCGCGGCCTGCAGAAAGCCTGCGACACGCTTTCCACGTTCCTGATCATGTGTTTCGCGGCGGGGCTGATCTGGGGCGGCTACGGCGAGGCGCAGGCCCAGTTCTATCGCTGGGAGACGCTGGGGACTGCCTTCGACCCGCCGATCCCGGCAACGCTCACGCCAGCCATCCTGATCGTCGTCACGCTGGTTGGTCTGCAGGCGATCTCCAATCTCATTCGCGACTGGAATGTCGCACCGACCGTTCACACGGCCGCCGACGACATCGACGACAAGGAACTGGCTGCGATGAAGCGGATGGTGAGAGGTAACGACGATGCTTGATATCGGGACGATCTCTCTGATCCTGCTTTTCGCGTTGATCTTTCTGCTGGCGATCGGCATGCCGCTCGGCCTAGCCTCGGCGTTTCTCGCGGTAACAGTGCTCATCATGCGGTTCGGCCCGGATGTGCTGTTCCGCGAATTCGGAACTGGTCCGCTCGCGATCCTGTCCAAGCGCATATACGATCTGCTGACCGGCTATGTGCTGATATCGATACCATTGTTCATACTCATGGCCGCGTTACTCGAGCGATCGGGGATCGCTCGAGATATGTACTCATCGCTGAACTTCTGGCTCAGCCGTACGCGCGGCGGCATCGCCATCGTCACCTCCATCATGGCGGTGATCATGGCGGCGATGTCAGGCATCATAGGCGGTGAGGTGGTGCTGCTCGGCCTGATCGCGCTGCCGCAGATGCTGCGGCTTGGTTACAATCAGAACCTCGCCATCGGCACGATCTGTGCGTCCGGATCGCTCGGCACCATGATCCCGCCATCCATCGTGCTGATCATCTACGGGCTGATCACCGAGACCTCGATCAAATCGCTATTCACCGCCGCGTTCCTGCCGGGCTTCATGCTCGCCTCGTTCATCATCATCTACATCATCATTTTGACGCGGCTTCAGCCCGACAAGGCTCCCCTGCCGGAACCGGTCGAGGGCGAGCCTCAGGGGCTTGAGAAGCTGGCCATGTTCGGCGCCTTTCTCACGGTGCTCCTCGCCGGCTTTTCGACGATCCTCTGCCTGCGCGCTTTGTTCTTCACGGTCACCGGGCAGAACGTGATCCAGGAGGGGGTGGAGCCCATCTTCTGGGGGACGCCGGACTACGTGCCCTGGTTCGGGGCCATCGCCGCCGTGGCGCTAGGGCTGATCTTCTTTGCCTTCGGGCGGTCACGTACGGCTGAAGGCTGGCGGCATGGCAAGGGCCTGGTGGCCCCAATCGTCGTCGTTGGCGTCGTCCTCGGCTCCATCTATGGCGGCATCACCGGCATCACCGAAGCGGCCGGCATGGGCGCGGTCGCTGTCCTCATCATCGCCATCCTGCGGGGTGAGGCCTCCGTTGAGCTTGTCTGGGACAGCCTGATGCGCACGCTGAAATCGACCGGGACGATCATCTGGGTGACCATCGGTGCGACAGCACTTGCCGGGGCCTACACGATCGCAGGCGGCCCGAACTACGTCGCCAACCTGATCGTGGGAAGCGAGCTGCCGACCCTTGGCATCCTGCTCATGATGATGCTGATCCTGCTGTTCATGGGCGCGTTCATGGACTGGGTCGGCATCGTCCTGCTCATCATCCCGGTGTTCCTGCCGATCGTACAGCGGCTTCCAATCGAGGAGATCGGGCTACTCGGCACCCTGGAGCCACGATACCTCGCCGTGTGGTTCGGCATCCTCTTCTGCGTGAACATGCAGGTCAGTTTCCTGTCGCCACCATTCGGGCCCGCGGCCTTCTATCTGAAGTCCGTGGCGCCGGACCACATCACGCTTCCCGATATTTTCCGGGGATTCTTGCCGTTCATCGCCATTCAGATGCTCGTCCTGGCGATCGTGCTGTTCTTCCCCGAGCTGACCACGTTGTTCCTGTTGTAGCTGGCGTCGGCCATGGCGGAAGAGAAACACGACAGACCGGGCGTCATCGTCTTTCCACCGCTCATACCGTTGGCGGTGCTCATCGTCGGCGGTCTCTTGGATTGGCTCGCGCCGCTTCAGGTTCTGAACCGCACCGGATCGATGTTCGGCATCATCATCGGCGCGCTGCTGTTCGGCATTGGTGTGGCGCTGGTCCTCAGCGGAGACCGCGCCTTCAAGCGCGCCGGGACGAACGTCAATCCGCTCCGCCCATCACTTGCCGTGGCCACCGGCGGCATATTCGCCCGTATGCGCAACCCCATGTATGTCGGCATGATCGCCGGTCTGCTGGGGATCGTGCTCGCTTTTTCGCTGGAATGGACGCTGGTGCTGACGATCGTGGCGGCCTTCGTCCTTCATTACGGCGTGGTGCTTCGCGAGGAGCGCTATCTGGAGCGCAAGTTCGGCGACGACTATCGCAGCTACAAGGAAAGCGTCCCGCGTTACGGCTGGAAGCGTTGAGGCCTCAGCCGTAAGTCAGCACATCGATCGCGCCGTCGCGCCCCCTGAGCTCCCATTTGCCGGCTTCGGAGAAGCCCGTCGGCACGGTGGCGGTATCGCCGCCGGCTTCGTCGGATGCTGCGTCCACCACCGAGCCGCTTACCGCCACGCGGCAGTCGATCGCGCGGGTCAGCTCCTCCAGGCGGCTGGCGACATTCACTGTGTCGCCAAGCACGGCGAACTCCAGCCGCCGGGCGGAGCCGATATTGCCCACCACGACGGGCCCGTAATGCAGGCCGAGCGAAATGAGTACGGGCTCCAGGCCGGCACGGCGCCGTTCATCGTTCCATGCTTCAAAATCAAGCGCGATAGCGGCGACGCAGGCGAGCGCATTCGTGGCGTCGCGTGGCCCCGGGTCCGGCGTGCCGAACGTCGCCATCGCGCCGTCACCGATATACTTGTCGAGCGTGCCCTCATGCGCGAACACCGCGCTTTCGACACGGTCGTGGACGTCACGCAGCATGGTGATGACTTCCGCCGGTCCGTGCCGTTCCGCCCAGCGCGTGAAGCCGACGAGGTCGAAGAACATCACCGCCGCGTTCTGTTCGCGCATCTGCGAAAGGGGGTTGTCCTCACTGGTCAACCGCTCAACGGTGGCCGGCGGAAAGTAGCGCGCCAGGTGAGAGCGCTCACGTTCCGCCTTCACCTGACGATCCACAAGACGCTGCGAGCGCGCCACGATCACCGCCATCAGTACCGCGACGATGAGAAAGACGATGCTGGTCTCAACGACTGAGGGGAAAGTGATCACGACGGCGACGCCGCGCGGCTGCCACCCGATCCAGGCAAGGCCAAGCGCCCAGAAGAACGCGCCCATCAGGCCACCCCACAGGACGCGGTGCGGCTGGTAGCCGAACGCCAGGCCGGCCAGCATGACGTAGAAATAGGCAAAGTTGCCGATGTTCAGCGGCGTGTCATCCGACGGCGCAAGCGGATTAGGGTAGAGCAGCGTGAACGCCAGAAGCGCGAAATCGACGGCCGTGATCAGGTAGTCGTGCCACCAGCGATAAAGCCCGCTGCGCTCCAGCCCGTAGCGCGCAAAGCCGATGGCCAGGAAGAGCACCATCAATGCGCCGTAATAGATCATCTGGGGGAAGGGCACCAAGAAGGCGACAAGCGCAGCGATGGCGACAAGCGCTGCCGTACGACCCTGGAGCGCCAACAGGCGGCCGGCGACCTGTTCCTCGGTCAGGCCCGTTTCGGTCTGCGTCGCAGGGTTCGATTGCGGATCGTCGGTCGCCGTCGGCGATGCGGGCGCGTCTGCTGCCATTTGCGGTTCCTCCGTCCCCAAGAGGTCTGCCCGGACCTGGCGGAAACAAGAGGATACATTGACGCGTGCGCTGGTGAACGCTCCGCGGCGAGGCCTCAGCGGGAGACCTCCGCAAGCGATGCATAGCCGCGATAGAGGTGACGGAAGACGAGGCGACCGCCCGCGGCTTTGCTCAGCGTCGCCAGCGCGTCCTCCAGATCAGCACGCGGCGTCACATGGAAGCGCTGAAGCCAATCAAAGAGATTGCGGCGAAACCAGGCCGGTAGCCGCTCCTGCTGGCCAAAATCGACGACAAGCAGCCGCCCGTCTTCCGGCTCGATGACGCGGTGTGCGCGTCTCAGGGCGTCCTGCCAGGCCGGGATCATCGACAGACTGTAGGAAAAGAACACGCGGTCGAAATGACCGACCCGGAACAGATGCTCAGGATCGAAATCCGTAGCGTCCGCGCAACCGAGTGCGACGCGACCTTCCAGACGCGCGCTGCGGATATTGGCGCGAGCCGTGGCCAGCATCTTTGTGGAAATGTCGAGGCCGAAGAAATGCGCATCCGGATAGGAGCGCGCGGCTGTGACCAGATTGCGGCCCGTGCCGCACCCGACTTCTAGAACGGTCCCGCCGCTTGGCGGCTGCAGCTCGCGGATCAGACGGTCGCGGCCAAGCAGGAAGTGGCGTCGGGTCAGGTCGTAGACGTGCCGTTGCCGCGCATAGATGTGGTTCATCAGCTCGCCGGCCGGCGCCGCCGCCGCGTCGGCCCGATCGCTCACAGCCGGATCGCTCATTGGTGAGCGATCATCCCTTGAAGATGTATAGGTGGAAGCCGCCATAGATTGCTGATCGGTCCTCTGCATCGAGAGCACGACTTTGCTCTGCTTCGTAATGCCAACGCGACAGGATGGAATCGTCGACACGGCCGGGAAGCAGCGAGGGCTCGGCCGCTGTGCGGAACACGACGCGCGCGCCGGGCCGCGCGGTTCGCGTAATCTCCGTCCACAACCCGTTGAGCTGCGCGTCGGTCATCCAGTCCTGAGCGTCGAGCAGAATGTAGGCGTCGAGGCTGGCCGGCGGCGTGTCGGCGAGTTCCTCCGTGAAGGAGCGATTGACGACGCTGACCCGCTTGGCGCGCTCGCGGATCGTGTCGAAATGAACTGGGAGGAGATAGGGTGGCAGCGGCCCGGATAGATCGTCTGCATAGGACCGGCCGAACGCCTGCCAGGCGAAGTAGTTCTGATCGAGCGTGAAACCGCAGGCGAGCCGTTCCAGCCGCTGCTTCAAGACGACCGACATGTCGCCGCCGCCAGCTGAGGCGAGGGCCTCGTATTGCGCCGGCGGAATGCCGAGCCCATAGAGCGATAACCGCTTGGAGGTCGCCCAGCGCACCATCCGCTTGTCGAAGAGCGGCGCCAGCGCGCTCTCAAAGTAGCTCTTCTGCTCCTCAAGGCTCTTCGCCGCCATCATGGTTCGCGGGTCGGCGCCATAGAGGCGCGCAACGAGATGCGCTGCCCCGATCGACATACCGAGCAGCCCGTGGCGATAGAGGTCGCGCGAAAAGAGTGTGATGCGGCGACGCATCAACAATCCGCTGCGCCCCTCCCAATAATCGCGCGTCGTGTCGTCGATCTTATCGCGCAGGAACCGGCGATAGGCGGCGACATTGGCCTTTTCGTCGGCGGAGCCGAAGAACCGGTAGAAGATGTCCCAGTTCGGGAGGTGCTGGACCGCGGCAAGCTTGAGACGCGTCAGCGCCACATGCGCGCGATTGAGATCGACAGCGACGATGGAAGCCGGATTGGCCGTCAGGTAAGACAACACGTTGCAGCCGCCCGACGCGATCGTGACCATGCGCGCGCCCGGCTTGAGCTGCAGCGCTTTCAAGTCGACGTCGGGGTCCTCCCAGATCTGCGGGTAGACCAGCCCCTTGAACGCGAAGGTGAAGATGCGCTCGCGCACGCCCGCCCACGAATCCGCCTTGAAGCGGTGGACAGCGTCGTGAAGGAGGTTGGCTGCCGCATTGTCCCGATGGGGTGCATCGGAGGGTGCGGGGCCCTCCGATGCGGGACGCGACTGATCTACCGTCACTGACACGCGCTTCCTCCCGAATCGCAACTTGGGCGCGGGGAGTCCGTTACGCTTGGCAGATGACGGGGCGGTGACGGATTTTTTTAGGAAGACTGGGCGTGTCGCGCCTATCTTCCGGCTAGCCGGCGTGTGCCTCGCTGCGGCTGCCGCGTCGTCCGCGGCGTTCACGGGCCGCGCGCTCCGTAGGCGGATTCAAGAGCGGGCCGACGCGCGATTCAATCGTCGCGCGGTCGGGGCGCGCGCGTGGCGCATGCTCATCGATGGCACGGCGCATGGCGGAGAGATGCTCCGCCGTCGTGCCACAGCACCCGCCGATGATGCGCGTGCCGGCATCTATCGCCAACCGCGCATATTCCGCCATGAGCTCCGGCGTTCCGGAATAATGGACATGCTCGCCGTGCACTTCGGGAATGCCGCAATTGGACTTGCCGATGACGGCAGCGCCAGAACCGGCGGCCGCTTCCGTCATCTGCACCAGCGCATAGAGGAGATCCGGCGCACCGACACCGCAATTTGCGCCGATGGCCAGCGGCGGCTCCGCCAGGTCGGAAAATAAAGTCGGTAGCTCGCTTGGCATGAGGCCCATCATCGTGCGCCCGGCTGTGTCGAAGCTGGCAGTCACCGTATAGGGCATGCCTGCGGCAATCGCCCCATCGGCAGCGGCGTGCATTTCCTCGCGCGCCGACATCGTTTCAATCCAGCACACATCCGCACCGCCGGCCTTCAGGCCTTCGGCCTGCTCGGCAAACGCTTCCACCGCCGAAGCGTGGGTGAGCGTGCCGAGCGGCTCAAACAGCTCGCCCGTCGGCCCGACGGAGCCGGCAACGACCACCGGCCGGCCCGCGGCTTCGGCGACGTCGCGCGCAAGCTCAGCGGCGCGCTTGTTGATCTCAAAGACGCGGTCCTGCGCGTCGTGCAGCTTGAGCCGGTCGCGATTGGCGCCAAAGCTGTTGGTGAGGATGATGTCGGCGCCCGCTTCGACGAATGACGCTAGAAGCGACGTGGTCGCTTCCGGGTAATCGAAGTTCCACAGTTCCGGAGGATCGCCCGCGGTGAGACCCGCAGCGAAGAGGTTGGTGCCGGTCGCCCCATCGGCGAGAAGCACCCTCTTTGTGGCAAGAAGCTCGTGAAGCAAGCTCATGACGCAACGATCCTTAAAGCATTCCCGCTCCGCAATGAAGCGTCGTCATGCTCTATCTCTTTGTTTCTAGGCATAATTTTTCTAAAGGGCCGGCCTTGGCATCATGCCGCATGCGCCGGCCGCGGTGCGATACCGCAAACGACCGTCTCTACGCAAGGCATTACAGCGAGCCACACACCCATGTCGGCTATCCCGTCTTGAGCGTGCGGATGAAATCGGCGCTTTCATTGGCATTGACCACCGCGTGGCGGATCAAATTGTCGAAGTGCCGGGTCAGCGCGCGGATATGCTCCGTCGCGTTCAGCACGAAGTAGATGTCGCCCACATGGATCGCCGCGCGCTGCGGGCCGAACACAGTGTAGGGGATGGAGAAGCGGTCGAGCTGATCATAGAGGTAGAGACGGAAGCCGGGATAAAGCTCCTCGACAAGCGCGCTCATATAGTCGAGCTGCGCCTGCCGCTCCGCCTTGCCGAGTGCACGCCAATGGCCACGCCCTTCCGCTAGGAGCTCCAGCCTTTGGCGCGGCATACAGACCTCCATGTCGGTTTCCGTACGCCGGCTGTAATCGAGCCGGAACTCCGCGTCGCGCCGCTGCCAGCTGGGGCTTGGTGTATCGCGGCCTGAATACTCATAGGCGATGACATCAGGCGTCCTGAGAAGGTCGGGGATCGACGTCGGCACGTAGCGGATCTTGTAGCCGGTCGCGTCCTTGTGCCAGCGCTCCAGCTCGGTGTCTTCGCCAAGCCCCGCCTCGGCGATCTCCAGCGCCGGCTTCACTTCAGCCGCCAGTGTCTCATCCTGCGACAGGCCGAGCAGCCAATCGAGGCTGACGGCGTAGCGCTCCGATATGCGCAACAGCGTCTCCACCCGCGGCAGCCGCGTTGATTGACCGGAAAGGAGCTGCGTTAGGGCCGAGCGGTCGATACCGATCGATTGCGCGAAGGCGGAGCGGGTGACTGCACTGCGCCGCAGAAGGACATTGAGCCGCTCGCGGAAGACTGGGCCGATCTCCCGTTTGTCAGTGGGGAGCAGCTTGGTGTGTTCAGTCGCCATTTGATGACTTTGCACATCTAATTGAAGCGCTGCAATCCAAACGCAACGCGGAGAGCGCATTCTCACGTTGCCGTGATGGGCTGGCTGACCTCCCATGGACGCATGAGAAATACGGGGGCAGACGCGCAGCGGGTCGAATGGCCGACCGTTGCTTTGATCGTCTTGTGCTACGGGCTCTGGGGCGCGGCCACGGCGGCCTATCAGATCGTCGGACCGCTGGTCTTCGTTGTTCTGACAGCACCGCTGGTGACGCTGCACAGCTCTCTGCAGCACGAAGCGCTGCACGGTCACCCCACGCGCTTCGCCGCGCTCAACGAAGCGCTGGTCTTTCCGCCGCTGTGCCTGTTCTTCCCCTACCGCCGCTTCAAGGCGTTGCATCTCCGGCACCACAACAACGCTGCGCTGACCGATCCCTACGACGACCCGGAGAGCTTCTACTATGCGCTCGCCGATTGGCAGCGACTGCCGGCGACCCTGCAAAGGGTGCTGGACTTCAACAACACATTCCTCGGACGATTCCTGATCGGTCCGCTCGTCATGTTTGTCGGCTTCGTCGGCCGTGACATCCAGCTCATCCGCAGCGGCAGCCCGGGTGTGCTGCGCGCCTGGGGTCACCACGCCGCCGGGCTCGCCTTGGTCTTTGCGTGGACCGCAGGCGTTTGCGGCATCCCGGCCTGGCTCTACGCTGTCGCGGCCTATCTCGGGGTATCGCTTCTCAACCTGCGCACCTTCGCAGAGCATCAGGCGCATGAAACGGTCGGCGGGCGCACGGTCATCATCGAAGCGTCGCCGCCTCTTTCGCTGCTCTTCCTCAACAACAATCTCCACTACGTGCACCACGAGAACCCGCGCGTGCCGTGGTATCGGCTTCCCGCACTTTATCGCGCCGGCCGCGCCGATTATCGTCGTGCCAATGAGGGCTACGTCTTTTCCGGGTATGGCGAAGTGATCAGGCGCTATCTTCTGCGGCCGAAAGCGCCGGTGCCACACCCGCATCTCAGGCGGCGCTGAAGGGCTTGGCCAAGCCGGACCCGGTTGCGTCACTGCCTATGTACGACTGGCCGGAAGTGGCCTGGGCGGACGATGCGCTGTGGCGCGCCATCGCCGAGCGTCTTGCAGACGAGGGCATTGCCGCGCCCGATGCGCTTACGCGCACAGGAGAAGCCGAGGACGTTTGGCGCGATCCCGGCCTGGTGCTCTCGCAGACCTGCGGATTTCCTTACGCAACGCGTTTGAAGGACGCCGTGCAGGTCGTTGCCACACCGATATATGCGGCCGATGGCTGCGACGGCCCACTCTACTCGAGCGTTATCGTTGCGCACCGGGAGAGCGGCGTTGCAGGCCTCGCCGATCTCGCCGGCCGGCGCTTCGCCTTCAATGCACGCGACAGCCTATCCGGCTTTGTCGCACCGATTGAGGCGCTGCGGCAGGCGGGTATCGCGCCGACGGCTTTGCAATGGATCGAGACCGGCGGCCACCGCGCTTCCATCCGCGCGGTCGCTGAGGGGCAGGCCGATGCCGCTGCGATCGATGCGGTCTGCTGGGCGCTCGCCACTCACTATGAGCGAGAGGCCGTGGCTCAGCTCAAGGTGATTGCCCGCACGCCGCTTCGCCCGGCATTGCCCTTCATCACAGCCGCTCATCGAAATCGCCAAGAGACCAAAGCCATCCGATCGGCGCTGAACGCCGCGCTCGCAGATCCCAATACGGCCGAAGCTCGCGACGCGCTGCTGATTGAGGGCGTTAAGGAACTCAGCGCTGACCGTTACACGGAGCTTGCGGCGCTCGCGCCCTGAGGCCTAGCCGGCACTTAATCGCGCGTCGCGCGGATAGAGTGACAAGTGCTCATAGCCGGTCTCGGTGATGAGCAACTGCTCTTCAAGCTTCACGCCCTCATGCCCGCCATGTCGGCCGACATAGCTTTCCACGCACACCACCATGCCCGGCTCCAGGACACCGTCATAGCCGGCGCTCTCCCAATCCTCTGGGTAGGGCACGGAGGGGTATTCGTCGCAGAGCCCGACGCCGTGAAAGAGCACCGAGTAGCGGTTCGGTAGATAGTCACCGGGCAGGCTCGCACCCATATGCGACAGCTCCCGAAACGTTCGGCCCGGCGCAAGCATCTCGATATTGGCGGCGATCTGCTCTTCCGCCATGGCATAAAGCGTTCGCTGCTCGTTGGTCGGCCGTTTCGCTCCGGCAAGCCAGGTCCGGGAGATGTCACAGCAATAGCCGTACGCGCCCACCAGGTCGGTGTCGAAGGCGACGAGATCGCCATCCTCAATCACGCGCGCCGAGCATTCCTGGAACCATGGATTGGTGCGCGGGCCGGAGGAGAGGAGCCGCGTCTCGATCCACTCGCCGCCGCGGCGGATATTTTCCGCGTGCAGGATGGCCCAGAGGTCGTTCTCCGTCATGCCGGGCTGCAAGGCATCTTCCATGACCTGCATCGCCGCTTCGCAAGACGCGATCGCCCGGCGCATGGCCTTCAGCTCTTCGGCGCATTTCACCTTGCGCGCATGCTCCATGACCTCCTGGCCGTCGAATACGTCGATCCCGTGGGTGGCGAGCGCCGCAACACCGCGCGGATTGATCTGATCCGCTGCTATGCGCGTCCGGTCGCCGCCGCAGCTTTGCAGAACGTCAGCGATCTCCGCCGCCCAATTCTTCGCTCGCGCCGATCCTTCATCGCCGGCCTCGTAATAGAACCAATGCGTGCCGTGGCGGATCTCGTCGACGCAATCGAGATGCCAGGAGAGATGCTCACAATTGTGGAAGTCCCACAAGATGACCGGCCCGTCGGTGCCGACAAAGGCGTAGCGCACGGCGTTGTGCGTGCACCACAATTGCATGTCGGTGGAATCGGTCGCGTAGCGGACGTTCAGCGGGTCGTAAACGACGATGCCGGCCAGGTCGCGCTTGGCGAGCTCGGCGCGGATGCGCCGCAGCCGATAGCGGCGCGCAGCATTCATATCCGGCGCATCGAGGCTACGCGCGGCCCATTCGCCCTCCGCCAGCGCGCCGTAGCCGATGACATGCTGGTTGAGGCTCGCCGCCTTCTCCATGGCGTAATGCGCCAGCGCCTCGTGTGAGGCGGTCTCGCCGGGATGGTCAGGCAGGACGAAGGGGGCGATCTTGCGTCGCCGGCCGGAAAAGGGTGCGGCACCTTTGAACGGACTGGCGGCGTCCATGTCGGGCTCACGAAGGCATCCCTACGACGACCCATGCTGCTCCTGTGTCTCGCCGGACAATGCTCTTGTCGCGACGCGCCGCGCCGCAATAAAGCGAATGACCGGCCAATACGGCGGGTCACATGCCGGCGTTACAATGACGCCAGAGCGAAGGACTTGAAGAGGGGCCTGAAAGGTGTGTCACATGAGCGAACGCTGCATTGGGAGATTGGCATGAAGCGTGTGCTCAGCTGCGCCGTCGGGATTGCAATGGCTGTCGCCGTGGCCGGACCAGCTGCTGCGCAAGACCTGCCGCCGGACGGCATTGAACTGGTGCTCGCGGCAAGCTGGCAGCCGGGCTTCTGCGCCACGCCCGGCGGCCGCGACAAGCGAGAGTGCCAGTCGCAGACGCCCGACCGGCCCGACGCCACGCAATTTTCCATTCACGGATTGTGGCCCGACGACCTCGACGACAAGGCGATCTTCCCCTGCTACTGCGATAGCGGCGGGCCGATGGATTGCCGCGAAAGCCGGCCAAGCGACCGGAGCGCATTCGTGTCAGACGAGATTTTCGACGCGCTCAGGATCGTCATGCCCGGCGTGCGTTCCGGCCTGCATCGGCACGAATGGACCAAGCACGGCTCGTGCTACGAGGACGATAAGACGACCTCCGATGCCGGCGCCGATCCGGACGAGTATTTCACCGAAACCATGGCGCTGATTGATGCGCTCAACGCATCGCCGGTGCGCGCGCTCTTTGTCGAATATCTCGGTGCGGTGCTGACGCAACGCGATATTGAAGCTGCGTTCGACGACGCCTTCGGGCGTGGCGCGGGCGACCGTGTCATCATCGTCTGCCAGGGGCGAGGCCGGAACAGGATCATCACCGAACTGCGCATCAATCTGAAAGGCGATGTCGGCAGGTCGCCTGACTTGGGGAGCCTCATCCTCGCCGCGCCGCCGGCCTCTACATCAAGCACGGCTGCAAGCTGCAAAAGCGGGCGGGTGGTGGAGGTGAGGTAGCGGCCCTCCGTATTACCCCCGCATCCGGAGCCCTTCGGGGTCGAACAACGGCTCATGCTGGATGGTCGCCGGTCGGCGCTCGCCGAGGATCTCGATCTCAAAACCGGCGCCGTTCTCAGCCAGCTCTTTGGGCACGTAGCCCTGCGCCAGCGAGCAATCGACATAATGCGCGTAGCCGCCGGACGTGACCCAGCCGATCACCTCGCCGTCGTGCCAGATCGGCTCGTCGGCAATGACGTCGGCATCGGCCGCATCGACGATGAAGGTAACGCGGCGGAGCGTGCCGCCGTCCTCCTTCTCACGCGCCGCCGCCTCGCGGCCGATGAAGTCGTTCTTCTGAAGTGAGACAAAGCGGTCAAGCCCCGCTTCGAATGGGCCGTAGATGGGCCGGAGCTCACGGAACCAGGTCGGCCAGTTCTTCTCCAGCCGGAGTGACAGCAGCGCGCGCATACCGAAATTGCGAATGTTATGCGCCGCGCCGGCCTCCATGATCGCATCGTAAAGCCGGCGTTCGTATTCCGGCTTGACCCAGATTTCGTAGCCGAGGTCGCCGGTATAGGTAAGGCGGTTGATCATCACCGGCACCGCCGCCAGATGCGTCTCTCGGAAATCCATGAAGCGGAACGCCGCAGCAGACACATCGTCGTCGCTGAGCGCGGCCAACACGTCGCGCGCCTTCGGCCCGGCGATGGAGAGCCCCACGAGGTCCATGCCAAGCGGAGCGATGGTGACGGAGCCGTCGTCCGGCAGCTGCGCCTCAAACCAGCGCATGTGATAGATCTCAGCCTGGCTCGATCCCCACATGAAGAAGCGATCCTCGCCGGCCTTGGCGATTGTGAAGTCCCCGATCAGCTTGCCGTGCTCATTCAGCATCGGCGTCAACACCAGCCGCCTGGTCTTGGGCATGCGGTTGGCCATGAGCCGCGACAGATAGGCTTCCGCACCCGCGCCGGTGATCGTGTATTTCGCGAAGTTGGCGATCTCGGTGATGCCGACGCTCTCGCGCACGGCGAGGCATTCCGATTTGACGTGCTCGAAGTCGTTGGAGCGGCGGAAGGAGACGATGTCGATCGGCTCAACACCCTCCGGCGCGAACCAGAGCGGCGTCTCAAGCCCCCAGGAATCGCCCATGACGGCGCCTTGTGCGACCATCTTGTCGTAGAGCGGCGTGGTCTGCATGGGCCGCGCCGCCGGCAGCTCTTCGTTGGGGAAACGGATGCGGAAGCGGCGCGTGTAGTTCTCCTTGACCTTCTCGTTCGTATAGCCGAGCGTCGCCCAGTCGCCGTAGCGCGACACATCCATGGCCCAAACGTCGAAGCCTGGGTCGCCATCCACCATCCAATTGGCGAGCGCCAGCCCGACGCCGCCGCCCTGGCTGAAGCCGGCCATGACGCCGCACGCGGACCAGTAGTTCCGCAAGCCGCCGATCGGCCCGACCAGAGGATTGCCGTCCGGCGCGAACGTGAACGGCCCGTTGATGATCTTGCGGATTCCGGTGTGTTTCAGCGCCGGGAAGTGCTCAAAGCCGATCTCCAGAGACGGCGCGATGCGGTCGAGATCGGGCTCCAACAGGTCCTGGCCGAAATCCCACGGCGTCTCCTTAGGCGACCAAGGCGTTGCCGCCTTTTCGTAGGTGCCGAGCAGCAGGCCGCCGCGTTCCTGGCGCGTATAGATTTCGCCCGCAAAGTCGATGACGTGGATCATCTCCTTGCCGGTCGTACGCACCAGATCGGCCACCTCCGGCATGTCCTCGGTGAGGATGTAATGGTGCTCCATGGCGAGCACCGGCAGCTCCAGCCCGACCATGCGGCCGACCTCGCGCGCCCAAAGCCCGCCCGCGTTGACGACATGCTCAGCGTGTATCGTTCCTTGTTCGGTCGAGACCGTCCACGACCCGTCGGCATTCTGGCTGAGATCAGTCACCCGGTTGCGCGTATAGATCTCCGCGCCGCCCTTGCGCGCCGATTTGGCATAGGCATGCGTGGTGCCGTAGGGGTCGAGATGACCTTCGATCGGGTCCCACATGGCGCCGACGAAATAGCTTTCGTCCATCAGCGGCATGAGTTCCTTGGCTTCTGCGGCGGAGATGATCTCCGTATCCATGCCGAGATAGCGGCCGCGCGCATGCGCCATCTTCAGCCAGTCGAGGCGCTCCGGCGTGTCGGCGAGCTGCAGGCCGCCGGTCAGGTGCAAGCCGCAGCTCTCGCCGGAAATCTCCTCGATCTCCTTGTAGAGGTTGACCGTGTAGGCCTGCAGCTTGGCGACGTTGGGGTCGGAGTTCAGCGTGTGACAGCCGCCGGCCGCGTGCCATGTTGAGCCGGACGTCAGCTCCGCGCGCTCAATCAGCACCACGTCTTTCCAGCCCGCTTTGGTGAGATGATAGAGCACCGAGCAGCCGACAACGCCGCCGCCAATCACTGCGACCTGAACATGCGATTTCATTCAGCCGTCCTTCTGGTGTTTGGCGGTCGCGGATGCTTCGACCATCAGAAATCCGTCGGCGCGCCGCCTTCGCGCTTGCGCCGCTCAACGAAGTCGCGAAGCTCTTCGGCAACGGCCGGGTCGAGGGGAGGGGCCTCGAACTCCGCCAGAATCTGCTTCCAGATGCGATTTGCGCGGCGTGGTGCTTCCTCCGAGCCGGCGGCTGACCATCGCTCGTAGTTGCGCCAGTCGGAGAGGAACGGGCTGTAGAACGCCGTCTCGTAGCGTTCCTGGGTGTGCGTCGCCCCGAAGAAATGCCCGGTCGGCCCGACTTCGGCGATGGCGTCAACGGCGACTTCATCCTCGGTGGCCTGCACGGGCAAGAGATAATGCGACAGCTGCTGCAGCATCTCGCAATCCATCACGAGCTTCTCGTAGGACGCCGTCAGCCCGCCCTCCAGCCAACCCGCGGCATGAAAGACGATGTTCGCCTTGGCGCTGATGCAGGCCCAGAGCGAGAAGCCGCTTTCCCACGCCGCCTGCGCGTCCGGGGCGTTGGCCGCACAGGCATTGGAGGCACGGAACGGCAGACCATAATAGCGGGCCATCTGCCCCGAAATCTGCGTGGCGCGCATATATTCCGGCGTGCCGAAGGCCGGCGCGCCTGAGCGCATATCCACGTTGGAGGTGAACGAGCCATAGACCACCGGCGCGCCCGGCTTCACACATTGAAGAAGCGCCACGGCCGCCAGAGCCTCGGCGGTCTGTTGCGTCACCGCGCCGACGATCGTCACCGGAGCCATGGCGCCGGCAAGCGTGAACGGCGTCACCACGACCGGCTGCCCGCGGCGCGCCATGCGCATGGCGCCGTCCAGCATCGGCCAGTCGTGCTTCAGCGGCGAAGAGGAGTTGATGTTCGTATACATGCGCGGCGCCGCGTCGAATTCTTCATGCGACAGGCCGCCGGCGATGCGCACCATCTCAATCCCGTCCTCCACGCGCTCTGCGCCAAGCGAATAGGCGTGCACGACCTTGTCGGTCAGAAGCAGCTTGTCGTGGACGGCATCGAGGTGGCGGGTCGAAGCGTGAAGGTCGACCGGCTCCACCGGATAGCCGCCAACGAAATGCAGGCAGTTGAAGTATTGCGTGAGCTTCAGGAGGTCGCGGAAGCTGTTGCGGTCGCCCGGCCGCCGGCCGCGGTCGAGGTCCATCACATTGGGCGGGCTTGAGACGTTGACGAAGAGAACTGAATCGCCGCCAACCGTGACCTTGTGGGCCGGGTTGCGCGGCGTGATGTCGAACTGCGCCGGCGCCTTCGCCACCTGCTCCATCACGAAGTCGCGATCCATCCGCACGCGGTCTGTGTCGGCGTCGACATCGCAGCCGGCTTTCTTGAGGACCGCCTTGGCGTCCTCGTTGAGGAAATAGATGCCGATTTCCTCAAGAATCCGCATCGCGCCGTTGTGGATGCGCTCGATCGCCTCGTCGTCGAGCGGCGTCGTCGGCGCGTCACGATTCTGCGGGATGATCCACGGACCCTGCTGGATAGCAGCGGTACCGGAACGCCGCACGTTGCCGGCGCGGCCGCCGGAGCGTTTGGCGCGTCTTTGCCGCGGAGACTCTGCCGAGCCCAGCATCAGACAACCTTCGTGGCCAACCGGTCTCTTACGCAGCTGGCCGCTGTGCCTAAAGATGCGACGTCACGCGGACGCGCCGGAGCGATGTCGCAAACGCTAGAAAATCCGAATTTCCGGGCGAAAACGACCTAATCGCGACATCGCTTAACCTTTCCGCGACAGCTCGGGACAAATTCGGCCACAAAGCGGCGGGGGTTGAAACCAACCGGGCCCTGCATGTTAGGCTGTCGTCACATCCACCGCGCGTTGCGAAAGTCGCCCCGGCCGTGCGCGCGACCAATAGGGCCAGAGGCTCGATCACGCATAGGGAGACGAATATGCCAGCGTCGAAGGATAACGAACGTCGACTCCATCCCAAGGCTCAGGAGGCGCATGACCTCATGGAGCGCGGCAGGCTCAGCCGCCGCGAATTCATCCGGGTGGCGGCGCTCGTCGGCGTATCCGCCGGTGCCGCTTATGCGATGGCTGGCCTGCCGGACGCCGGCTACGCCCAGGACAGCATGCTGCCGTTCCCTGACCCTGAGGGTGACCCGGTCGCAGGCGGTGTTCTGCGGGTCGGCATGCAGATTCAGAAGATGGAGGACCCGGCGACCTATTCATGGGTCGAGATGTCCAACCAAACCCGCCACATCCTTGAGCACCTCGCCTTCACCACGCCCGACAACGTCACGCGCCCGATGCTGGCGGAACGCTGGGAAGCCTCCGACGATCTGACGTCCTGGACCTTCTACCTCCGCCAAGGCGTGATGTGGCACAATGGCGATGAGCTGGTCGCCGACCATATCCGCTGGAATGTCGAGCGCTGGACCGACCCCGCGCTCGGCTCGTCGAATGTCGGCCTGTCATCGATCTCCGCGCTCGTGGAAGAGGTCGATTCCGGCGAGAAGAACGACGACGGCTCACCGAAGATGGTGAAGGTGCTGCGCGACGGCGCCGTTGAGGTTGTCGACAGCCACACCATTCGTTTCAGTCTTTCCAAGCCGGTCCTGTCGTTCCCGGAGGATATGTACAACTATCCCACGGCGATCGTGCATCCGTCCTTCCAGGCGCCTTTCTCCGACAATCCGATCGGAACCGGCGCCTATACGCTTACCGAACTGACCGTCGGCGACCGCTGCACCTTGAAGCGGTTCGACCAGACCGAAGCCGGCGCGAACTTCAAATATTGGGGCGGCGACGTCTATCTCGACGAGATTCACTACTTCAATTTCGACGAGGACAACCAGCTTACCGCGTTCGCCTCCGGCGATGTCGATACCATCTACGAGTTCTCCATCGAGCAGATGGAACTCGCCAAGGCGCTGGAGGGCAACATCATCGCGGCGCGCACCGCGCAGACGCTTTGCTGCCGCTTCCAGATCACGCAGGAGCCGTGGACCGACAAGCGGGTGCGTCAGGCCTTCGTCAAGGCCGTCGACAATGCGCGCGTGAAGGAGCTTGTCTATCCCGATGGCGGAGATGTCGGCGAGAACCACCACGTCGCTCCGATCCATCCGGAATATTTCGCGCTGCCGCCGTTGGAGCGTGACGTGGAGGGCGCCAAGGCGCTTCTCGCCGAAGCCGGGCAGGAGAATCTGGACGTCACCATCGATGTCGGCAACACCGACGGGCCGTGGCACCAGACCGTCTGCGAAGCGATCCGCGACCAGGTCGCCGATGCCGGCATCAATCTCAACATCAACGTCATGCCGGCGTCGAAATATTGGGAGATCTGGGACAGCACGCCCTTCGGCGCGACGGCGTGGACGCATCGTCCGCTCGGCACCATGGTGCTCTCGCTCGGCTACCGCACCAACGTGCCGTGGAACGAGACGCTTTACGCCAATCCGGAATGGGATGCGGCGCTCGACAAAGCGGAGTCGCTTCTCGACGTCGAGGAACGCCGCGCCGCCATGGAGGCCGTGCAGGGCATCCTGCAGGACGATGCGGTGATGGTGCAGCCGATCTTCCGCCCGGTCTATACGATCGTCGCATCGAGGGTGCACGGTTACCCGGCGCATCCGACCCAGTATCACCAATACAACAAGGTCTGGGTCGAGAGCTGATCAAAATGAAGGCCCCGGAGCACGCTTCCGGGGCCTTTCTCTTCCGCACGCACAATAACGACAATCACATGCGGGCAATCGTGAACAGGGAGAGGGGGAACCTGCCAAGCGCAGGCAATCAACAAACATGTTGAAGCTTATCGGACGCCGTCTGGTTCAGATGGTCCTTATCATCCTGGTGGCGTCGCTGTTGCTTTTCGTCATCTTCGACACACCTCAATTCAAGAAACGACTCGCTGTTCAGGAACTTGGCGGCTTTGCCGTCTCAGCTTTGTCTGAGGCCGACTACCAGGAATGGCTGGCAAGCCGCGGTCTCGATGTCCCCTTCTACCAGCGCTACGTCGACTGGATGGGCAACATCCTGACGGGTGATTTCGGTTTCTCATACGAGAAGAACACCGAGGTCGGTCCGCTGCTTGCCTCGCGGCTCGCCAATACTGGCATCCTCGCGCTGTGCGTCTTCGCGCTGATGATCCCCATATCGCTGACGCTGGGCGTGCTCTCGGGCATGCGCGAAGGCTCACCACTCGACCGAAGTATCACCTTCATATCGGTGTTCACGACATCGATCCCGGAGATCGCCACGGCGATCATCTTGACTGTCGTGCTGGCGCTTGGGCTCGGCTGGTTGCCGGCGAAATCAGCCATGATCCAGGGCTTCGACGTGAAGCAGCTCATCTTGCCGGTGCTGACGCTGGTTATCTACGATTTCGGCTATGTCGCCCGCATGACCCGCGCCTCCATGGCCGAGGTCATGACCTCGCAATATATCCGCACGGCGGTTCTGAAAGGCATTCCCTATAGACGGGTGGTGATGAAGCATGCGCTCAGAAACGCGCTGATCGCACCCTTCACCGTCATCGTGCTTCAGCTCAACTGGCTCCTGTCGGGCGTCGTCGTGGTGGAGGTGTTCTTCGAGTATGACGGCTTCGGCAAGCTCCTGCTTGAGGCCGCGTTGTTCCCCGATGTTGAAGTGGTGCAAGCCTGTACCTTGGCGGCGGTTGTCGTCGCGGTGACGTCGCAGATTATCTCCGACGTCGGCTACACCTTCCTCAACCCACGCATTCGCTTCTCGTAGGGGGACGGAAAGATGGCAGTCGTAACCGCACCTCCTCCCTCTGTCCCGCTCATGCATCGGCTGAAGAATCCGAAGGTGTCTATCACCATCTTCGTGATCGCCTGGTTGCCGCTGATGCTCTACGTGATGGGCGGCTCATCGCTCGGCGTTCTTGAGCCCTTCATTCTGATCCCGGCGATCCCCGCCGTGATCCTGCTTTATGCGATCTGCATTTCGACCTTCCGCGAAAGCACCATCGCGCTCATAGGCACGACGCTGGTGTTCTTCTGGTTCCTCATCGCGGTCACTGCGCCTTATCTGCCGCTCATCGACCCCAACAAGCCGATCGCGCCTTTCGTGCCGCCGTTCACCGCGAAGAACGACGTGTTCTTCATCCTGGGCACGGACTTCAAAGGCCGCGACATGCTCTCCCGCACGCTGTGGGGCTGTCAGCGCGTCTTGGTGTGGGGCGTTTCAGCGACCTTCGTCGCCTACATTGTCGGCACCGCCTTCGGCCTGATCGCCGGCTACATCTCCGGCTGGTGGGACGAGATCATCTCCTTCCTGGGCAACGTCATCCTGTCGTTCCCGGTGATGGTGCTCTTCATCGTCATCCTCAACTATCTCGGGCCGTCCGGCTTCAACATCGTCATCGCGGTGACCTTCGCATCCGCCCCGGCGATCATGCGTATCGTGCGCGGCCTGGCCCTGGACGTGAAGACGCGCGACTACGTCTTCGCCGCACAGACGCGCGGTGAATCGGCGCTGTGGATCATGGTGGTGGAGCTTCTGCCCAATGTGCGCGGGCCCATCATCGTCGATGCCTGCCTCAGGCTTGGTTACACCACGGTCGCCATCACCACGCTGACCTTCCTCGGCCTCGGCCTGCAACCGCCCGACCCGGATTGGGGTCTGATGATCAAGGAGAGCGCCAAGACGGCAATGCTGTTCAAGTTCTCCTACATGTTGCTCATCCCGGCGCTGTCGGTGTCGAGCCTGATCCTCGGCTTCAACCTGATGGCCGACGGCCTTCGCGAAATGAGCATGAGAGACTGATGCCCGAAGCTGCCACCTCAAGCGCCGCCACCTTAGAAGCTGTGCAACCCGCCACCGGCGAGACGCCGGTGCTGGAGTGCCGGAACCTGTGCATCTCGTATTTCACGCGGGCCGGCGAGATACCGGCGGTGGTCGATTTCAACATGAAGCTGATGCCCGGCGAGGCGCAGGGTATTGTCGGCGAGTCCGGCTGCGGCAAGTCCACCGTCGCCCTCGCGATCATGCAATATATGGGCAAGAACGGCCGCGTCGTCGGTGGCGAGATTCTGTTCGAAGGCCGCGACATGCGGACCATGAGCGAGGAAGAGCTTCGCCAGATCCGCGGCTCGAAGATCGCCATGGTCTATCAGGAGCCGATGGCGTCGCTCAATCCGGCCATGACTATCGGCGACCAGCTTGCCGAAGTGCCGATCTTCCATGAATCGGTCAGCAAAGACGAGGCGCTTTCGCGGGCGCGCAAGATGCTGGAGAGCGTGCGGCTGCCCGACCCGGACCGCATTCTGAGTTCCTATCCGCATCAGATTTCCGGCGGTCAGCAGCAGCGCGTGGTGATCGCCATGGCGCTCCTGTCCAACCCAAAACTTCTGCTTCTCGACGAGCCGACGACCGCGCTCGACGTGACGGTGGAAGCCGGCATCGTAGAGCTCATCAAGGACATCGCCGCGGAGTTCGGCACGTCCATGATCTACATCTCGCACAATCTAGGGCTGATCCTGGAGACCTGCGACCGCATCACGGTCATGTATTCCGGCGAGGCCGTTGAGGTCGGTTCCATCAAGGACGTCTTCGACGCCATGCGGCATCCCTATACGCGTGGCCTCTTCGCCTCCATCCCGGTGCCGGGCGCCGACAAGAACAGCCATCCGCTCGTCTCCATTCCCGGGCAGTTGCCGCTGCCGCACCAGCGGCCGCCGGGCTGCAATTTCGGGCCGCGCTGCGATTTCTTCGTCAAAGACCGCTGCGATGTCGGCGCGATCCCGATGACGGAGATCGGCAACGGCGACCACCATGCCTCGCGCTGCGTTCGCGTGGATGAGATCGATTGGGATTCGACCATCGGCGCCGGCGATGAATCGGAGCCGACCGTGCCCGGCGACGTCGTGCTCAAGGTCGACGGCATGACCAAGCACTACGAGATCGAGAAGGGCGCGCTCTTCTTCTCCGGCGAGAAGCACACGGTCAAAGCCAACGAGAAGCTGAACTTCGACGCCCGCGAGGCGGAGACCGTCGCCATTGTCGGCGAGTCCGGCTGCGGCAAGTCCACTTTCGCCAAGGTGCTGATGGGCCTTGAGACGGCTACCGAGGGCTCCGTTGCCATCGGCAATGTCGACCTTGCCGAGATGCCGGTGGACCAACGCGGACCGGAGACCATCTCCAATCTTCAGATGGTCTTCCAAAACCCCTTCGACACGCTCAATCCGAGCCACACGGTTGGCGGCCAGATCGCCCGCGTCATCCGCAAGTTCGGTGCGGAGACCGATGAGAAGAAGGTGAAGGCCCGCGTGATGGAGCTGCTCGACATCGTCAAGCTGCCACGCGACTTCGCCAAGCGCCGTCCGCGCCAGCTCTCCGGCGGCCAGAAACAGCGCGTCGGCATCGCCCGCGCCTTTGCCGGCAACCCGTCCGTGGTGATTGCCGACGAGCCGGTCTCCGCGCTTGACGTGTCGGTGCAGGCCGCCGTCACCGAGCTTTTGATGGACATCCAGCGTGAAAACCGCACGACGCTTCTGTTCATCAGCCACGACCTCTCGGTCGTGCGTTACCTCGCCGACCGCATCGTGGTGATGTATCTCGGCCAGATCATGGAGCAGGGGACCACCGACGAGATCTTCTCGCCGCCCTACCACCCCTATACCGAAGCGCTGCTGTCGGCCGTGCCGATCGCCGACACGCATGTGAAGAAGCGCAAGGTGCTTCTGACCGGCGAGATTCCCTCGCCCTCCAACCCGCCGAAGGGCTGTCCGTTCTCCACGCGCTGCCCCTACATGATCGCCGGCACTTGCGACACGATCCCGCCGCCGATCGTGGAGTTCTCCCACGGGCACCGCATTGCCTGCCATTTGCCGCGTGACGAGTTGGCGGCGATGGAGCCGGTGATCCAGATCGAGAAGGAACCCGCCCACGTCGCGTGAGTGGAAGGGGCAAGGCGTTTCACTAAACAAAGTCGTCATTGCCGGGCTTGACCCGGCAATCCATTCCGCGAGGGTGCAAATGGATGCCCGGATCAAGTCCGGGCATGACGACATCACAGGCCAACCGTCTCGCCATGACCAAAATCGCTGCCATCGACATCACGCGTCACCGTCTGCCGCTCGACCCACCGTTTTGCCCGAGCTGGGATTTTCGCCCGCGTGACCACCTCGACGTCACTCTCGTGCGGGTCAGGGACGAGGACGGGCATGAAGGGATCGGCTCCGGCGACACCATGACCGGTTTTGCCGGGCACGAGCACCTCTTCATCGGCCATGACGCGGCCGACCTGGAGCGGCACAACCGCATCCTCGACAACATCCAGCTCCATTACGGGCGCTGCTGGCCGCTTGACCTGGCGCTCTGGGACCTCGCCGGCAAGCGAGCCGGCGAGCCGGTCTGGCGCTTGCTCGGCGGCCGCTCAGACCGTGTGCCCGCTTATGCGTCGTCCGGCACGCTGCGTGATCCCGGCGGCATGGCTGAGGCGGCCGAGCGCTATCTGGAGCGCGGCTTCCGGGCCTTGAAACTGCGGTTTCACCGGGGCGACTGGCGCGACGATATCAAGGCGCTGGAGGCGGTGCGGGGTCGCGTCGGCGACAGATTGGAGCTGATGGTCGACTGTAATCAGGGCTGGCGCATGAGCCACGACGACGAGGAGCCGTGGTCGCTCGACGAAGCGCTAATTGTCGCGCGCGAGCTGGAGCGCCTCGACGCCTACTGGATGGAGGAGCCGCTCCACCGCGGCGACCGCAAGGGCATGACGGCGCTCCGCCAAGCCACGAGCGTGCGCATCGCCGGCGGCGAGTTCAACCGCGAACTATTTGAATATCGCGATCTCATCGAGGAGGGCTGCTTGGATGTGTTCCAGGCCGACGTGGCGCTGACCGGCGGCATCACCGGCCTGATCCCCTATGCGAAGAAAGCGGAAGAGGCGGGCCTGATCGTCACGCCGCACACCTGGTCGAACGGCCACGCCTATGTCGCCAACGCGCACTACACCTGCGGGCTTACGAACGCGCCGTTTCTTGAGTTTCCGTTCGACCCGCCGGAATGGTCGCTTGAGCGCCGCGACTTCATGATGACGGAGACAGAGGACGTGACGGACGACGGCATGATCGTGCTGTCGGAGAAGCCGGGCTTTGGCGTGGAGCTGGACGAGGAGAAGCTGAAGGCGACGCGGATCGGGTAGGCGGCTGGCACTGCGCGCCACCTCCCCCTTGCGGGGAGGTCGAAAACCAAGGAGCAACGCGACGCCGGTTTTCGGGTGGGGGTCGCTGAGCAAGATGCCCTTCAACACCCCCACCCGGATTTTCGCTGCTCACTTGCGTTCGCCGAAAATCCGACCTCCCCGCAAGGGGGAGGTGTGAGCGCGCACAAGCGGCTACGATGCCTGTTTCAGATCAAGTTCCCACGTCTCGCCGACCAGGTCCTTGCCGAAGGAACGGTGCTCTTCGCTGTCGACGAGCGTGAACCCCGCCTCTTCATAAAGTCGCCGCGCGGCAAGCAGGTTCGCCTGCGTCCACAAGGTGAGTTTTGCGTAACCCTTGGCCTTGGCAAAGGCGACGCATTCCGCCACCAGCCGCCGCCCGATACCGAGGCCGCGCGCACTCGGCTCCACATAGAGGAGCCGCAGCTTCGCCACGCGCTTGGATTTCCGCATGGCGAACACCGACCCAACTACGACGCCGTTTCGCTCCGCGATCCAGCCGCGCTCCCATTGTGGATCGAAGGTCTTGGCGAACTCGGCGAGAATCTCTGAGACAAGCGCCTCGAAGGAAGCATCAAAGCCATATTCCTCCGCATAAAGCACGCCTTGGCGATGCGCGATCCAGCCGTAATCGCCGATGCGCGGTGCGCGCAGAACGTAGCCCGGCTTGGCCGGCTGCTCCCGCGCGAGCACGTGCTCGATCGTGCCCAGCGCGCTCATCAACGCGGAGCGGTCGCGCGCCGAAAGCCCAGCGAGTTTGCCGCGCGCGTCTTCGCTGGAGTCCCTGTCGAGCTGCGCATAGGCGTTCCGGCCGTCGGCGGTGAGCCGGATGTGTGCCTTGCGTAGGTCGTCCGCAGCGGAATGGCGTTCAACAAGGCCGCGTGTCTCGAAGCGCTTCAGGATGCGGGAGAGATACCCGGCATCGAGGCCGAGATCGCGTTTCAGGTCGGACGCGGTCGGCCCATCACGGTGCGCCAGTTCGTAAAGCACACGCGCCTCAGTGAGCGAGAAGGGACTGGCAAGGAGTGCATTACCAAGGAGCCCGGCCTCCACCGTGTAGAAACGGTTGAAGCGGCGTAGCTGTGCGATATCGGCAGCGAGTTGTCCGGCCACGGACCGGTCCTCCATGATATACTCGATGTGAGCATGTGCAAATTAGTTGACGGAGTCAACTAATTGATTGGCGCATCTCTGCCTATGCGGCGAAGCGAAATCCGCAGAGGCAAACGACTATTTCCGAAGACTCAGCCGCTGCTCGTGCTCGATCTCACGGACGAGCTTCATGACGATGGCATCCGCGAAGTCCACGTAATCGTCG
This sequence comes from Afifellaceae bacterium, assembly GCA_028284625.1. GTDB lineage: Bacteria > Pseudomonadota > Alphaproteobacteria > Rhizobiales > Afifellaceae > DASWJZ01. The sequence goes on from JANQRH010000005.1 coordinate 48,349, forward strand.
GCCGTCATGACAAACGCCCCGCGCCCCGACATGACGTTGTCGCGATACCAGCTCTCGAGGTCCGGGTCCTCGTTGAGGATGGCGAGCCCGTTGACGGTGACGCCGCGCGCCCGCGCCATCGCGTTCGCCAGTGGGATCAGCACGGCCGTTTCGCGCGGCGGTGTTTCGCGCCCGTCGCCCGACACGTCGACGACCTGCCGCGGGGCGGTGAGGCCGTTCCGCTCCAGCTTGCGGATCGCCGCAGCGATACCCGCGCCGATACCGGTTCCCCCGATTGCGCCCCGGCCGAGCCCACCCATGAACGCGGCGAAGCGCTCGCTGTCACCCGGCGTCGCCAGCACGAACCACTCGCTCTCCCATTTCGGCACCGTCGCATCCGCCCACACGACCACCGCAACGCCGATGCGTGCGTTCGGGCCGGAGGCAATGGCCGCCTTGACGCGATCGTCGCGGAAGGCGGTGGCGTAGCCCTCCATCTGCAGCGCCCATTCCACGCTGTCGACGGAGCCGGAGGCATCGATCGCCAGAACCAGTTCAAGGTCGACGGCTTGGTCTTCCGCCGAGGCGCCTGCAGCCCCAATCAAGCCCGCAGCAAGAAGCGCGATGATGCGAAGGATCATGCGCTTGAGTGTAGCCGGCCACGGCGGCGCGCTGAACACACGGCCGCGCGAGGTGGCGACGCGCGTGGGGCGGCTCAGTTCTTCGGTTTGATGGACCCCGTGACGAAGTCCGGCAGATAATCCGGCAGCTTGTCGGTCGCGCCTTTGCGGGCAAAGCCCATCGCGACCACCGGAAGCTCGCGGTCATTCGGAACGTCACGATAGAACATCATGACCTTCATCTGATCGGCGTTGACCGTCTCGGCGACCAGCCGTCCCTGCAGCGCGCCACGCATCAGCTTCAACGATATCGCTTCGCCATCACGGGCGCCGACAATGTCGGCGCCTTGTCCCTCGGCGCCATCCATGAACGCACCGTAATATTGCCGGGTCTCCGCATTGTAACGGAGCTGTGCCGTGACCGGCGCCGACAGAAGCCCGCTCCAGCAGCGTCCGCGCATATCGAAACGCATCTGCGAGGCGCTCGGCTTGCCGTTGAGCTCGCAATGGAACTCCTGGCCGTATTGCGGGCCGAACAGGAGCTGCCCGGTACCGATCCAATCGCCCGAAAAACGCGCAATCAGCTCTTCGGCATGAACGACGGGCACGGTCGAAACGAAAGCAAGCGCGACGAAAAACGCCACGGCGACACGACGAAGGCGCACCATGCGGAACTCCAACTGGACAACGCCCCGACCTTAAAGAGACAGGCTGAAGGGAATATTAAGACTAACGCCTGGTGAAAGTGCCGGCCGCGCGGTCGGCTGCGGCGTCGGATTCGCCGAGCGACACGAGGTTGCCGGCAAGGTCTTTCAGCCGCGGACGCTCTTCGGACAGGAATGGCAGCGGCCGGCAGACATCCATGGCCGAGAGCCCGATGCGCGCCGTCATCAGACCGTTGACGACGCCCTCGCCAAGCTTGGTGGAAAGCCGCCCGGCAATCCCATGCCCGACGAATTGCTGAACGATCGTGTCACCCAGTGCAATGGATCCGGTCACCGCAAGGTGACCGAGCACGGCTCTTGTCAGGCGCAGGAGCCCCAGCGCGCCCGGCCGGCCGCCATAAAGCGCTGCAAGACGGCGCACGAGCCGTATCGTTTCCCAAAGCACGAACGCCATGTCGAAGAAGGCGCGCGGACTGACCGCGGTGACGACAGACACGCGTCGCGCCGCACCTGAGATCAGCGACTTGGCGCGGCGATCGAGCGGCGCGATCAAGTCGCGCTCCGTCAGCTGCAGCAAGTCGCGCCCGTCCATGATCTCACCGAGATGCGCGCGCACGAGGCGTCGCGCCTTCGCCGTATCGGGTCGGTCGCGATAGAAGCCGAGCAGCGCGCGCGCCGCGCGTTCCGCATCGTCGCGATTGTTCCGTTCCACCGCGTCTTCGCTGTCGAGCCGCAGGCGGGCAAGCCGCTTCAGACGGAAGAGCCCCGCGATTTCACGGCCGATAAGCGCCACGAGCGCCAGCGCAAAGAGCGCGACGAGTGCAGCGCCAAGCCAGCCGAGCCAATCGGCGCGAGCGAACAGATCACGCAGCAACGCGTCGAATGCGACGCCGATCGCCAGTGTCACGATGGCCCCGCCGGCGGATAAGGCAAGCGCGCCCCAACGGATGCCGCGGCGCGGCGGATGGGCAATCGTCTCCACCGCCTGATGCGCATCAGTCTCGTCGGGCTCCAGCGCCTCAAGCGGATCGTTGTCGAACGCATCGGCCTCCGGCGTCTGCACGGCCGGGTCGTCCAATCGAAACGCGCCGGGGCGGCGCGCCCATCTGTCGGTGTCGCTCGGTCGCGCGCCGCTCATGTCAGCTTGTCCCCGATGAGATATTCCAGCGTCTGGTCGAGCCGGATATGGGGGAGGGAGAGCGTGATCCCTTCCGCCGTGCGCTCAAGCCTTGGCGGGCGGAAGCGCAGGAAGCGCAAAGCCAATGCCTCCTCTTGCAATGCCTTCTCCGTAGCGGCGTTCGCGTTGTTGAAGATCGACTCCGGATCGTCGGGTAAGTATCCGGGAAACAAGGCGATTTCCGTTTCGCCGTCATAGATGTCACCGCCCACTTTCTCGCCCGCCATGGGCACGCCGGTGATTGCCGGAAGCTGATGCCCGCCGCGCCGGACTTCCACCTCGCGCGTTGCCCTGACGGCCGCCAGCGGCACGATCCGCACCTCTGCACCGGAGAAGGACGCACGCTCCGACGCGCGACGCGTCAGCCGCTCCAGGAGCCGCGCCAGATTGTCGTGGTCGCTGTGATGGACGTGGTCGGCCTTGGTGGCGGCAAATGCGATCCGATCGATGCGCCGCATCAGGATGGATGAGAGCCAGCTCGCACGGCCCGGGCGAAACGCGGCAAGCACATCGGCAAGCGCCGCCTCCAGATCACGAAGCGCGGCCGGTCCGGCATTCAATGCGGCAAGCATGTCGACCAGCACGATCTGCCGATCGAGCCGCGCGAAGTGATCGCGGAAGAACGGCTTCACGACGTGCGTCTTATAGGCCTCGTAGCGGCGCTCCATCATCGCGGCGAGCGTTTCGCTGCCCGCATTGTGGTCAGCGGCAATGTCGAGCGGCGCAAAGGTGAGGGCGGGCGACCCTTCCAGATCACCCGGCATCAGGAAGCGGCCCGGCGGCAGCATGGAAAGCGCATGCTCATCGGCGCGCGCGGCGCGAAGATATTGCGTGAAAGCCTCGGCGAGCCGTCGCGCCGTCGGCTCGTCTTCCGCCCCGCCGGCATCGACGCCGACCAGCGCCTCGTGCCACTTGGCGGCAACGCCGACGCGATGCGTCTCGCGCGATAGCGCCATCGCCTCCGCCGACCATGCCGCATAGGTCTTGTTGAGGAGCGACAGATCAAGCAGCCACTCGCCGGGATAATCGACAATGTCGAGGTTGAGCTTGCCGCGGCCGAGAGCGCGTTTCACCGCGCGCGCGGACTCGTACTCGATGACGACCCGCAGCTCCGAGATACGGCGCGTTGAATCCGGCCACACGCGTCGCTCAACGAGATCGCGCACATGCGCCTCGTAGTCGAAGCGCGGCACGTCATCGTCGGGCTGTGGCTTGAGCCGCGCATCAGCGAGCCGCCCGCCGGAATACGCGTCAAACAGCGGCAGCCGTCCGCCATGCAGGAGGTTGTGGATGAGAGCGGTGATGAACACCGTCTTGCCGGCGCGCGACAGGCCGGTCACGCCGAGGCGCACGGTCGGGGTGCCGCCGCCGGCGAGCGTGCTGAGCACGTTGTCGACCGCAATTCTGGCCTCGTCCGCTAAATTGGTGATGGTCGACAATCAGGCTCTCCTGCCGGCAAAATATGGGAAACGGGGGGACGAGTTCAAAGGCGCCGCGTGGCTTCCCGTGAATTGTGGAAGGCGGTAGTCTGTCAGCGATGGTTGTCCTGAGCCGCTCGGAGTGACGGATATGCAGGTGACGTCCACCATCACCTGCCCGCATTGCGGGCACGCGACGGCCGAGGCGATGCCGGTGAACGCCTGCCAGGTTTTCTATGACTGCACGGCATGCGGCGCCACGCTGCGGCCCAATTCCGGCGATTGCTGCGTGTTCTGCTCCTACGGCGATGTGCCGTGCCCGCCTATTCAAGAGTCAGGCGCGGCGTGCTGTGTCACGGCAGAATGAAGGCTGAAAGCTTCGCGCGGCCGGGCCGCAGCGCTTCCCAGCTCCCCTCAAAATCAAGCACCGCCAGCGCTGCCTTGGGAAATCGCGCAGCGAGGATCGAGCCGTCCGGCCCATCAAGGTCGCAGGCGAGCGCCACGGCCGTCTCGTGCATGGTCGGGTTATGCCCGACCAGAAGCAGGGTCGAAGCGTCGCCGCCTTCTTCGTTCAGGATCGGCACATAGGAGCTGGCATCATAGATGGCCCGCGACAGCCGCACTTCCGGTTCGTCGCGGAGCGCGGGGCCGGCGAAGTCCCATGTTTCCTTGGCGCGCCGCGCCGTAGAGCACAGCACGAGATCGACCGGTCCGCGGCCCGCGATTGCGCGGCCCATCTCAGCCGAGGTCTCGCGCCCGCTCTTGGTCAGCGCGCGTCCGTGATCATTGGAGCCGGGCTGGGTGCGTTCAGCCTTGGCATGACGGAGAAGAAGCAAACGTGGCATAGAGCGCCGATACCGCGCCGGCCCGGGCGCGGCAAGCTGCAATGCAGCAGAGCGGCCAGAAGCCGCCTCCGCCCGGGCGCGCCAGCCAGCCTCAGACGCACAATCACCGGGTGAGGTGTAGTCGAAACCGGACGATCAGGAGCTCTCCGCTTTGAGCGTCCCGTCCGCTGTCTCAACCTCCGTGGCCAGCCGGAGATCGATGAGTTCCTCCGGCGTGAAGAGGTAGAGTTTCTCCTTCGGCGTCGACATCGCCCGCGTCCACACTAGCGGGTCCACGCCGAAGCCGTGAAGCAGGTCCTGTGCCTCCGCGCCGACGCGCTGCGCCTGATCCATCCCCTCCGCCAGCGAGCCGAAGGCCGTTTCAAGCGGCGAGGCGCGATGCACGCCGATCCAGGCCGTGGCATCGGCGACGCGCTGCACACCGCCGGCGAACACCAGCGGGCAGGAGGAGGCGCAATAGCCCTCCGCGACGATGCGCGTATTGAGGCCGGCGTCGCGGATGATGTTGGCCATCTGCACCGCGTCGGCGACGGAACCGCCAGGCGAGTGCAGCACAATCTCGTCGATGTCGGAGGCGCGCTCGCTCATCAAAAAGACCGCCAACGCGTCGGCGGTGCCTTGCGTGATCGTGCCTTCCGCAACCGCCGAACCATTGGTCCCGAGGCGAAAGCGCATGGGCTCGCCCTCGGTTTCGCCGCGCGGCCGGGTCATCAAACGTTTCAAATCGGAATCCGGCGCAATGGGTCGCGTCAGCGGCAAATAGGGGCGGGTCTGGCTGCCCGGCAGCGGTCGGTCCATCTTGACCGGCGAAAGCGGCGGCAAGTCCGGTCGGTTGGCGATCTGCTCGTGCCGCAGGTCCTGGAAATCCATGCCGATCATGAATGCGGACAGCGCAACAAGTCCGTAGAAGCCATGCTTGAGGACGGTGCCTTCCGGCTGCCCCTTCATACGCTCAGACAGGCCTTTCATGCGCGCCATTACGTGTCTCCCCGACCGCGTTGCGGGGCGAGGGGCGTCACGTTGCGGGCGTCGGGTTGCGGCGCCTCTGTCTCGGGGGCGTCGTCAGGCGGGGCAGGTGGCGAAGGCGCGGGCTCCGTCGCTTCACGCGGGGCGGACGCACCGAGTTGTTCGGTCGCCAGCTCCTCGCGCCGCATCTGCTCATAGAGCCGCATGGCCTTCATCATGTCGGCGGCGGTCATCACATTGTCGATCACCCGCGGGTCTTCCTCGCGGCGAATGGCGCTGTGCACCACAACCAGGATCAGGACCAGCACCGCCGGCAGGAGGTCGATGGAGATCGCACCGGCCCACGAAGGCAGGAAATCTGCGCCATAAGCCAGCACGGCTGCCGGCCGCGACAGCGGCACAAAGCGTTCCGGTCGCACGGTCTCGACCGCAAGCACCTGATCGGCGGCAGAGGCGAGCGCCTTGGATTGCGCAGCGACCGCCCCGGCGACATTGCCGACCACCGTTTCCTGCCGGTTGCGGAGGTCCTGCGTGCCACCATCGGCGACCGGCGCAATGAAGGTGGAGGCCAGATCGTCGGCGGCGCGCCGCACTGCCGGGGCAACGGATGTTTGCTGCAAACTGGCGATGACACCGGCGAGCGCCACCGCCTCCTCGCCGAAAGCGTCGGCGCGGCGGGCGACCGGGCCGCTGGCGGAAACCAGCGAGCGCATGCGCGCTATGCGTTCACCGCCTTGCTCATGCAACTGTCGCACGGTCTCGCGCGACTGGATGACCTCCTCAGCAAGCCCCCGGATATCATTCGACATCTGCGTCAGGAGCTGCACGACCGTGCCGGAACCGGACGTGCCGGTCAGCGCGCCGGAGGCGCGTTCATCATCGGCGAGCCGCGCAAACCGGTTTGCCGCAAGCTGGATGTCCGGCAGCAGGGATTGCGCCGCCAACGCGTTGGAATGCGCCTTGTCGAGGGCATCGGCGTAACCTTCTGCGGCGCGTGACAAATGCTGCTCGATCGCCGCTGAGCCGGCCAGCGCCGCAGCGTTGAGCCATGACGACATGGCCACGATCATGACGGAGCCAAGCACGATTGCGCCGACGAGCGCGCGGCGATGCGCTGCGTATCGAACATGCGGCATGAGCCGCATGAGAAAGATCCAGAATGCGTAGATGCCGACGGAGACGGCGGCGGAGTAGATCAGAGCGCCAAGAAACACGACGCTGGCGGAGCCGTCGAGCAGGTCGCGCACGCCAATATACGTGTAAACGCCTGATGCGAGAGCTAAAACAGCAAGGGCGATTCTGGTGGTTAGTTGAAGAGCGTCTATGCCTTCCCTAAGCGGCCGCGCCATACCCGAACTCCGTCGCGAACAACATTCGCGCTCGGCCCCCGGAGCATCATGAAGCCTTGCAGCCGGCTTTTCAATTCCGATTGCGCATGTTCTGCGAAAACGTTCGCGCCTGCACGTTTTCTACAGCGCGTGAACCGAATTCGATCCTGGGTTCCTACCGCAATCGTCCAGGCTCGCGCGATAGTCCAATTTCAGCTCGGCCATCGGTCGCTCTCGTAAGCAAGATTGAGAAAATCGTCGTGCAGGCAGAAGGTTCTGCGGGCGGCTTCGACGGATCGCGTGAGTTCCAGGCCGTTCCTTGTTTGCTCTCGCAGAACGTCAAGAAACGCAGTCCAAGATCTCCGCGTAGCGTCACCGTAAGGGGCGAAGATACGAAGACCGTTCGGACAAAGATCTGACCCCAGTTGCCGCAGGCGCTTCGAGATAAGGCGGCCACCCAGCGTCGAACCCTCGACGACGTAGAGATAGCCAATCCACTCGGCATTCTCGCGGAATGACGGCGCCTGTCCTTGAGGTATCAGGCACGCGTCTCCTTGTATGTCGGCAAAATCGGCCTTCGCGAGGTCTTCGCGGAACTGGAAGTTGCTGTGGCGGCACAGGCACTCTGGCATCTGGCGCTTGAGGTCCGCCTCCATCACTTTGTAGACGGCAAGGTGGGCGGCGACCACGCGTTGGAGCGTGCCAATGTCGCACTTCTCGCTCATTAGCTTCGCGAAAAGCGGATTGCGCTCCAGTCGATCGTGGTCCTGTCGGGTCTCGGTTCGGAGCCGGTCTCTGGGATCGCCTATAGGTCCTGGATGTACAGTCATTGCCTCAAGGCTGGAGCAAGAGTCTTGCCGACGTCTCAAGCAACCTCACTCAATCGCCTTTGTTCCGACCGTCCGTTGCGAAATGGTCCCGACGCCGGCGGAAATGGGTTAATCCGAGGGCCCTGGGTAGCACTATAGCCACAAGCGGCTCTGCCTTTGCAAAAGGAACTTCCGGAGCATTTCGCACGTTCAGCTGCCTCTGCGCCTGTGCCGGGTGCAATTTGCCCGTCGCGCACCCCAAAGCTCCGAAATCGGAAGTAGCCTCTAGCCGCGATAAAGCAGCTTGGATCGGCTTCTAGGCAGCGCGGCGGAGGCGTGGCCGGCGCCGCACTTTTCGCCGCCGCACGTTGGGCGCGCTTTGAACCGGCGTGGATGCAGCCGCGAGCTGCAAGCCGCTTTCCGCCGCGGCGCGCTCCGCAGCCAAGACAGCCAGCTCAACCTTCAGCAATGCGCCAAACGCTGCTCGTCGCTCCGCCAGGGCGGCATCGACGCCCGGCAGAATCCGCTCCATCGTCCATAACGACGCGCGCGCCGCAAGCATCAGATTGAGATAGAGGCGTGACGCCTCGCGAAGCCGCATGCGCAACGCGTCCGCCGCCAAAAAGCGCCCGGCGCGTAAGGCCTCGCATTCGCGCTCGATTGTTGAGACGACAACGCCTTCAGCCGCTTCGATGGCCCGCAGGAGTTCGTCGGCCTGCGCCTCGGCTTGCGCCCGGATACTCGATACTTGTGCGCGCATGCCCGCGATCCTGGCAGGCCAAGGTTAAGGTTCGGCAAATGCTGCAGCCCCGCTGGCGCGTTAAACTTGAGCGAGATTTCACAAATGCTTCAAGCCGAAGCGCTTGCCAGCGCCACGTTTTCTCCCGTATATGGCGCGCCAATAAAGGGGGGATAGGGGATAAGTGTGTTATGGCGCGGAGTAGAGCGAACGGCCATAATTCCAAAGCAAACGGCTATCGGCCTCGTGCCAAAGAGCCGTTTATGAACAACCGGCAGCGCGAGTATTTCCGTCTCAAGTTGCAGTCCTGGAGAGACGAGATTCTCGCCGAAAGCCGCGAAACGCTGGAAGCCCTTCAGGCCGACAGCCAGAACCATCCCGATTACGCCGACCGCGCCTCGTCCGAAACGGACCGCTCCATCGAGCTTCGCGCACGCGATCGCCAGCGCAAGCTGATCTCCAAGATCGACGCCGCCTTGAAGCGGATCGATGAGGGGACCTACGGCTATTGCGAGGAAACCGGCGAGCCCATCAGCCTGAAACGGCTCGATGCCCGCCCGATCGCCACTTTATCGATCGAGGCGCAAGAGCGGCATGAGCGCCGCGAGCGGGTCTATCGCGACGAGTGAGCGAGAGGCATGCGCAAAAGCGCAGCAACGCGGGCCTCACGCGCGGCGTGCGCCGTTAGTCAGCCGCGATGACCATCGACACCTTTGACGCAGAGGAGATTGCGGCGACCGTGCTCGCCGCGATCGACAGTGCGTCATCCATCGCACCGATCAGCGACTCCACGCCTGACTTCGACCTCGACCACGCCTACCGCGTCTCCGCCGCGCTGACAGGGCTGCGCACGGACCGGGGCGACCGACCGATCGGCTGGAAAATCGGCTTTACCAACCGCACCATCTGGGACGAATACGGCGTCTATGCCCCGATCTGGGGACCGATGTACGACACGACACTGGTGAATGTGGACCCGACCTCCGGCAGCCACGATTGCCCGGTCAGCATTTTTGCAGAACCGCGCATAGAGCCGGAGATAGCACTGCGGCTCTCCGATACGCCTCGTCCGGACATGGACGACAAGGAGCTCATGACCTGCATCGACGCGGTCGCGCATGGCGTGGAGATTGTCCAATCCGTGTTTTCAAACTGGCGCTTCAAAGCCGCCGACACGGTCGCCGCCGGCGCCGTCCATGGATGCTATCGCTGCGGCCCGTTCGTCCCCATCCCGCCGGCGGAGCGCACACATTGGGTAGAGATGCTCGCGGGCTTTGAGATCACGCTGTTCCAGGGCGAGAGTGAGATCGACCGCGGCGCAGCCACAAACGTGCTGAGCGGCGGCCCTTTGGAGGCGCTCCGCCATTTCGTGCGCGGCCATGCGGATTACTCCGCCGGGGCGGCGCTTCAAGCCGGGCAGATCGTGACGACCGGCACGGTTACGCGTGCCTTCCCAGTGCAGGCCGGCGAGCGCTGGCGCACTGAGCTGAGCGGGTTGCCGCTGAAGGGACTGGACCTGGCTCTGGTCTAGCCTTGAGCAGGGGGCCTAGCGGCCTTTGGTGTCGCCGGTCAGTTCACCGAGCAGCCGCGCCATCTCGTCTTCAAGCGCGTCACCCGTCTCGCGGCGCCGCGAGTCGAGGCTGATCACGGGCGCTTCTTCGCGGCGTTCGCTGGGCGCCGACGACTCACGCCGTCGCTCGCTTTCGGGTGCGGCTCCAGAGGACTCGCCGCCCAACGATCGCGGCTCGATCGCCCGGGCACGGCCCTTGTCGCCACCGTCGGAGCGTTGACGGGCGCTTGCGCTCGGCGCGGTGTCCGCTGCGTCATCGGATGATGCTTTTTGCTTGGGCTCGGTGCGGCCTTGATTGGCTGACTGAACCTCCTCCGCAAGCGCTTCCTCCAGCCGGTCGGCAAGGTCACCCAGCGTCGTGGACGAGTCATTGGAGCGCTTGGCCGAAAGCGGCGGCTGCGGCTTGGTTCCGCCGTCCGATTGCACAGGGTCAACGCGGAGCGCCTGCACGATCTCATTCTCGATGGTATCCGGCTCCGCCCAAGGCACGCCTGCATTTGGCAGACCGCCGCCGTTTCGCTGCTGCCCGCCACCGTTGCGGCGACCGGCGGCGCTTTGGCCATCCTGGCCGGATTCGGCCCGGGCCCCGCCAAGCGGCGTTGGCTGAATAGTGCGCTGTGCTGCGGCAGGCTCGCGCCTTTGAAACTGGGCTCCGCCGGAACGCTGGCGCTTCTCCCGCGTGCGTGCAGCCGGCGCCGGAGGGGCTTCAGGCCGAGGCGTTGCGGTCGCAGGCGGCGTGACAGACGGCATCGGGGCTGCAGGGGCCTCCTTCGCTGCAGCAGCGCCCAGGATCGGCGCTGCGGCGAGCTTGCCCGTCTCCGGAACAATGGCATCAGCCGGTGCGCCGGGGCCGCGAACCTTCTTGACGTCGTTCTCAACAACCAGATCGGCCGGTCCGCCGACCATAACGAGATGTTCGATCCGGTCGCAGCGCAGAAGAACCAGCCGCCGCTCGTCGTCCACGGGCGTGCTTTCCAGAACCTCTACGCGGCTATGGCCCAAGATGCCCGATTGGGTTCCGCCGCGGGCCTTACGCTGACGAAACAGACCAAATCGGAAATGCAAAACCGCCAAAACCGCCGCGGCAAGGGCCAAAACAACAATCAGACCGACAACAATGCCGACAACACTCAGCATTCACTTCTCCAATCCGCCGCAACCCAAAGGCGGAATCATAGACGGAACCGCCGAGCCGTTCAATTAACCCGTCATCTGGAGGTGAACGTCCCGGGAAGTTGAAAATGCGGCCCATACAGATACTAAGGTGGCGGAATCCAGCCAAGGCGAATCGGATAGGTTGCCCTTGAGCATGATGCCGAAAAGTGGACGCCATCTTTTCGGATAAGATCATGCTCCAGCAAAGAGATAGGGCCTCCATTCTGGTTCAACCAAAATGGAAAGGCTCCGGGGGTCGGTGCTGATGCGGCAAGACGGGACCGGGCGGAACGACGGGGCGCGATCCGGTCGAGGTCGTTTGGCGCTTCTGACGGCGCTCGTCATCATTCTCGTCGGGGTAGCGAGCAGCTACCTGGTGCTTCCCGCGCCAGCGGCCAATCTCGTGGTGCTCGCCTGCATCGGCGTTCTCTCCACGATCGGTGTCGTGTCACTGTTCGCCTTTTCCGCCGGGGTCCTGTCGTGGGGATCGGCGCCGACGCGGCCCGCCGATCCTGACGGGCCATCGCGGGTTCTTCTGGAGAACATGGCCGAGGGCGTCATGATGACGACCGCCGACGGCACGCCGCTTTGGGCCAATAGCGCGTTTCTGAGGCTGACCGGCGCCACCAGCCAAAGCGACCTGCATTCCATCGAGCGGCTCTTCTCCGACAACCCGGATGCCGCAGAGGCCGTGCACCGGCTCGCCGTCGCCGCCGATCAGAACCGCCGCGCGACGGAAGAGATACGCATGCCCGGCGGCATCTTGGGGCGCCGGAACGAAGCACGCTGGTATCGCGTGCGCGTGACGCCGGCCAGCGGCGTCGACGGCCGCATCGGCTGGCTCGTCGCCGACATCACGCGCGAGCGCGAGCACCAAGAGAACATCTTTCAGGAACTGCAGAACGCCATCGATTATCTCGACCATGCGCCGGCCGGATTCTTCTCGTTGGAGCCGGACGGGCGCATTCGCTACCTGAACGCAACGCTTGCGGAATGGATCGGCATCGACCTCGCCGAGTTCGAGCCGGGTGCCGCTCAGATCCGCGAGCTTGTGACGGTGGAAGGGCTGTCGGTGATCCAGGCGGCGGGCCGCAAGAGCGCCGAATCCGAAGCGCTCGACATCGACCTGGTACGCACCGACGGCACGCGGCTCCCGGTGCGCCTCATCCATCGCGTGCCAGTGGCGCCCGACGGGACGGTCGGCGCGTCGCGCACGCTTGTGCTCGACATGCGCGGCAGCAATGACCGCGAGGCCGGACGGCTCGCCGAGGCACGCTTCGCGCGTTTCTTCAACAACACGCCCATGGCGATCGCCTCCGTCGACGGCGAAGGCCGCATCGCGCTGACCAATGCGCGCTTCGTCATGCTGTTCGGCAAGGCCGGCGCCGCCGGGCGGATGCTGACGGAACTGGTTCAGGAGAGCGATCGCGCCGGGCTTGCGGCGGCGGTCGATGCGGCGCTCTCCCGCCAAAGCGAGATCCCCGCCGTCGACGCCAGCCTGGCGGAGGATGCCGAGCGCAGCGCGCGTTTCTTCGTCAGCCCCATCCTGGAGGCCGATGAGGGCCAGGACGCCGCAGTCATCTACGCGCTGGAGACGACCGAGCAGCGGGCGCTGGAGACGCAATTCGCGCAGAGCCAGAAGATGCAAGCCGTGGGCCAGCTCGCCGGCGGCATCGCGCACGACTTCAACAACGTGCTTACCGCCATCATCGGTTTCTCCGATTTGCTTCTCACAAGCCACCGGCCGACCGACCCGTCCTTCCAGGACATCATGAACATCAAGCAGAACGCCAACCGCGCCGCCGGTCTGGTGCGGCAATTGCTGGCGTTCTCGCGGCGTCAAACGCTGCGGCCGCAATTGCTGCAGCTCGCCGACGTGCTCAGTGAAACGTCGGTTCTGCTCGACCGTCTGCTTGGCGAGACGATCGAGCTCGACGTCGTGCGCGGGCGCGACGTTTGGCCGATCAAGGCGGACCTCAATCAGCTTGAGCAGGTCATCGTGAACCTCGCCGTCAACGCCCGCGACGCCATGCCGGACGGCGGCAGGCTCTCTATCCGCACGTCCAACGTGACGGAAGAGGATAGCGCCAGGTTCCGCGAGCAGGGCTTCAAGCCCGGCGAATATGTCCTCCTGGAGGTCGCCGATACCGGGATCGGCATGTCTCAGGAGGTGATGGACCGCATCTTTGAGCCGTTCTTCTCCACCAAGGAGGTCGACAAGGGCACCGGCCTCGGCCTCTCCACCGTCTACGGCATCGTCAAGCAGACCGGCGGCTTCATATACGTCGATTCCAAGCCGGGCGAGGGCACGACATTCCGCATCCTCCTGCCACGCCACGTGCCGCTCCCCGATGAGGTCGTGGAAGAAAGCGACCGCCCGCCGGCGCCGACCGACCTGACCGGCAGCGCCAACATCCTTTTGGTGGAAGACGAGGAAGCGGTGCGCGCCTTCGCCGGTCGGGCGTTATCAGCGCGTGGCTACAACGTGCACCAGGCCGCCTCGGGCCCGGAAGCGCTGGATCTCCTCAAGGGCCTCGATGAGCCGCTTGATTTGGTGATTTCCGACGTTGTCATGCCGGGCATGGACGGCCCGACCCTGATGCGCGAGCTCAGACGCCGGCAGCCCGATCTGAAGATCATCTTCATCTCCGGCTACGCCGAAGACGCCTTCCAGCGCAATCTGCCGGACGAGGAGAGCTTTCAGTTCCTACCGAAGCCGTTTTCCCTGAAAGAGCTCGCCACCACCGTGAAGGCGACGCTGGAAGCCTGAACCTTTAATCCGCTATGCGCTCCGCCGAAGTTCACGCTTCGTTCTTGACAATCGAAAAGAACAGATGATAAACAAATTGCCTCTTGAAGCCGCGCCTGCGGCCCTTTCGCTGGGAATCGGGGGATGCCATGGTAAGTCCGCTGCGAGTCGTCGAAGGTTCTAAGGACAGTATGGATAAGACGAAGGCGCTGGACGCCGCGCTCAGCCAGATTGAGCGGGCCTTCGGCAAGGGCTCCATCATGCGGCTTGGCCGCGACGGCCAGGTGGTGGAGATTTCTACCATTTCCACCGGCTCGCTCAGTCTCGACATGGCGCTGGGCATAGGCGGCCTGCCGCGCGGGCGCATCGTGGAGATTTACGGGCCGGAATCTTCCGGCAAGACCACGCTGGCGCTGCACACCATCGCCGAGGCGCAGAAGATTGGCGGCATCTGCGCCTTCGTCGATGCGGAGCATGCGCTCGACCCGATCTATGCGCGCAAGCTGGGCGTCGATCTCGACGAACTTTTGATCTCGCAGCCCGATGCCGGCGAGCAGGCCTTGGAGATTGCCGACACGCTGGTGCGGTCCGGCGCCGTCGATGTGCTTGTCGTGGATTCCGTCGCCGCGCTGACGCCACGCGCCGAGCTGGAAGGCGAGATGGGCGATTCGCTGCCCGGCATGCAGGCGCGGCTGATGAGCCAGGCGCTGAGGAAGCTCACCGCCTCCATTTCGCGCTCCAACACGATGGTGATCTTCATCAACCAGATACGCATGAAGATCGGCGTGATGTTCGGCAGCCCGGAGACCACGTCCGGCGGCAATGCTCTGAAGTTCTACGCGTCCGTTCGGCTCGACATTCGCCGCATCGGCGCCATCAAGGAACGCGACGAGGTGGTCGGCAACCAGACGCGCGTAAAGGTGGTCAAGAACAAGCTGGCGCCGCCCTTCAAGCAGGTTGAGTTCGACATCATGTATGGCGAGGGCGTGTCCAAGACCGGCGAACTGCTCGATCTCGGGGTGAAGGCCGGCATCGTTGAGAAATCCGGCGCCTGGTTCTCCTATGACAGCCAGCGTCTCGGGCAGGGCCGGGAGAACGCCAAGCATTTCTTGAAAGAGAACCCCGACATGGCCGGTGAAATCGAGCACGCGATCCGCCAAAGCGCCGGTCTGATCGCCGAGCAGCTTGAGGGCGATGAAGCGGCCGAACCCGACGAAGCCGCGGAGGGGTAGGCAGCTCCCGACTTGTTGGTCTCAGGAGCACCCCTCATCGGTCGTCATGCCCGGACTTGATCCGGGCATCCATCCTTAAGAGCGGGCTCTCCGCTATGGATTGCCGGGTCAAGCCCGGCAATGACGACAATCTACACCTTTCGTAACGCTGGGCCTCTCAAAATCCTCCCTTGCTGGACAGCCCTTAAGCCCGCGGTCTAAATGCAGCGGAATCAAGGGGCTGGGCTGATCGATCGCCGCTGAGCGGGGCGATCGGTGCCGGGCAGAGGTGAGATGGCGAGCGTCAACGACATCCGCAGCGCGTTTATCGATTACTTCGTGAGCGAGGGGCATGAATCCGTCGCCTCCGGACCGCTTGTGCCGCGCAACGACCCGACCCTGATGTTCGCCAATGCCGGCATGGTGCAGTTCAAGGACTACTTCACCGGCCGCGCCAGGCCGCCTTATCCGCGCGCCGTCACCGCGCAAAAGGTCGTGCGCGCCGGCGGCAAGCACAACGACCTTGACAATGTCGGCTACACCGCCCGTCATCACACATTTTTCGAGATGCTGGGGAACTTCTCCTTCGGCGACTATTTCAAGGAACGCGCCATCGAGCTCGCCTGGCGGCTGATCACCAAGGAGTACGGCCTGCCGGCGGAACGGCTTCTGGCAACCGTGTTCGTCGATGACGACGACGCGTTCGAACTTTGGAAGAAGGTCGCAGGCCTTCCGGAATCACGCATTCTTCGCATCGCCGGCTCCGACAATTTCTGGGCCATGGGCGATACCGGCCCGTGCGGGCCCTGCTCGGAGATCTTCTTCGACCACGGCGAGGACGTGTGGGGCGGTCCACCCGGTTCCCGGGAGGAGGACGGCGACCGCTTCGTTGAGATCTGGAACCTCGTCTTCATGCAGTTCGAGCAGGTCTCCAAGGATGAGCGCGTCGAACTGCCCAGCCCATCCATCGACACTGGCATGGGGCTGGAGCGCATTGCCGCCGTCCTGCAGGGCACGCACGACAATTACGACATCGATCTCTTCCAGACGTTGATAACCGCCGTGCACGATCATGTCGGCGCACCGTCCAATCCCGTGAACCAGGCAAGCCCACGCGTCATCGCCGACCATTTGCGCGCCACCGCCTTCCTCATCGCCGACGGCGTGCTGCCGTCGAACGAAGGCCGCGGCTATGTGCTCCGCCGCATCATGCGCCGCGCCATGCGCCACGCGCATCTACTCGGCGCCGGTGAGCCCGCCATCTACAAGCTCGTGCCGGTCTTGGTGCGCGAGATGGGGCAGGCTTATTCGGAGCTCGGCCGCGCCGAGGGGCTCCTCACCGAAACACTCCGGCTCGAGGAGGCGCGCTTCCAGCGTACGTTGGCGCGCGGTCTGTCGCTGCTTGAGGAGGCGAGCGGCGGGCTCAGCAAGGGCGACACGCTCGACGGCGAGACCGCCTTCAAGCTTTACGACACTTACGGCTTCCCGCTTGACCTCACCCAGGACGCGTTGAAGACGCGCGGCATCGGCGTGGACATCAGCGGCTTCACGCATGCCATGGATCGCCAGCGTGCCGAAGCGCGCGCCCATTGGTCAGGCTCGGGCGAGGCGGCGACGGAGACGGTCTGGTTTGGCTTGCGTGAAACCCACGGCGCCACGGAGTTCCTCGGCTACGACACAGAGAGCGCTGAGGCCGAGGTGAGGGCGCTGGTTAATGACGGCGCCGAGGTCGACGCGCTCGGCGAAGGCGACGAAGGCGTGATCCTCGTCAACCAGACACCGTTCTACGGAGAGGCGGGAGGCCAGGTCGGCGACACCGGGTTGATTGAATCGGAGAACGGCGCGCGCTTCCGCGTGACCGACACGCAACGCAAGGCCGATGGTCTCATCGTGCATGTCGGCAAGGTCGAGATCGGCGGCTTTGTCAGCGGCCAGGCCGTGCGGCTTGTCGTTGACGGCGCGCGGCGGAGCGCCATTCGCGCCAACCATTCCGCCACGCATCTTCTGCATGAGGCGCTACGTCAGACACTTGGCACGCATGTGGCGCAGAAGGGATCGCTCGTGGCGCCTGAGCGGCTGCGTTTCGACTTCTCTCATCCCAAGCCCGTCTCCGACGACGAGGTGGAGGCGATCGAAGACATGGCGAACGCCATCGTGCTGCAGGACGCGCCGGTCGAGACGCGCCTCATGGACCGCGACAGCGCCATTGAGTCCGGCGCCATGGCACTCTTCGGCGAGAAATACGGCGACGAGGTGCGCGTTGTCTCCATGGGCGAGGCGCTCACCGGCGACAAGACCGGCAAGACCTACTCCGTCGAGCTTTGCGGCGGCACGCATGTGGGTCGCACTGGCGAGATCGGCCTTTTGACGGTGCTTGCCGAAAGTGCGGTAGCCGCTGGCGTGCGCCGCGTCGAAGCGCTCACCGGCAACGCAGCGCGACGCCATCTCGCCGAGCAGGACAAGCGGGTGCGCGAGATCGCCGGCAAGCTGAAGGCGCGGCCCGATGAGGCGCTGGCGCGCGTCGATCAGCTTGTCGAAGAGCGGCGCCGGCTTGAGCGCGAGCTGGCGGAGGCGAAGAAGAAGCTCGCCATGGGCGGCGGTGGCGGCGAAGAGCCGGCCGTCAAGGCGATCGGCGCCATCAAGGTCATGGCCCGCGCGGTGGAGGGAGTCGCGCCGAAGGATCTGCGCGGCCTGGTCGACCAGGGCAAAGAGCAGGTCGGGTCCGGCGTCGTAGCCATCGTTGGCGTCAGCGACGGCAAGGCCGGGCTGGTCGTCGGCGTCACCGACGATCTGACCGACAAGATCAACGCCGTTGATCTGGTGCGGCTCGGCTCAGAAGCGCTTGGCGGCAAGGGCGGCGGCGGTCGACCCGATTTGGCGCAGGCCGGCGGGCCCAACGCCGCCGGCGCCGACGCGGCCCTTCGGGCGATTACCGGCCGTATTGGCGAACTCGCCGAGGCGTAGCTAAATCCGCGCCGGAAGGTCCGTTTCGCCGCCCGGCAGGCAATCGACCGGCTCACTGACGGAGATGATGCGCCTCTCAGCATCGAATGCGAGAACCACAGCAGCGTCTGCGGCAGCGCCGGCGACGCCGTTCTCCACCGTCACGGAGGCGCCCTCAGGGCCATAGCGAAGCGCCAGCGTCACAAAGTGTGTCGCCGCCTCCGGCTGGTCGAGCAGCAGCTCCTGCTCTGCAGCTAGCGGCAGCGCACAGGCGGTGCCGTCGAAGCTCGCCTTTTGCAGCGTCGCATCACTGGGCGCTGCCACAACGATCGGCGCGCCGCGCGGTCCGCTGAGAAGGTCGGGCCCAAGGAGGACCATCGCCGCGCCCAGGCCTAAGATCGGCAGCGCCAACCCGAAGAGCATGCGAATCATCGAAAGCCTCCAAAAAGGAACCGACTGCGCCCCTATATAGGCTGCAAGGGCCCTGAGGTAAGGCCTTTTGTCGGCCTCAGCCCATCGCTTTTTGTAAATTTTCGTCGACCTTGTCGAGGAAGCCGGAGGTGGAGAGCCACGGCTGATCGGGCCCGACCAGAAGCGCTAAGTCTTTGGTCATAAAGCCGGATTCGATCGTCTCAATCGTCACGCGCTCCATCGTATCGGCAAAGCGCGTCAGGGCGTCGTTCCCGTCAAGTTTACCGCGATGGGCAAGACCGCGCGTCCACGCGAAGATCGATGCGGTTGAGTTGGTGGAGGTCTCCTTGCCTTCCTGGTGCAGGCGGTAATGGCGCGTCACGGTGCCGTGAGCGGCCTCGGCCTCAAGCGTCCGCCCATCCGGCGACATCAGGACAGAGGTCATCAGGCCGAGCGAGCCAAATCCTTGCGCCACCGTGTCGGACTGTACGTCGCCATCGTAGTTCTTACAGGCCCAGACATAGCCGCCCGACCACTTCAGCGCCGCCGCCACCATGTCGTCGATCAGCCGGTGCTCGTAGGTGATGTTCTTGGCCTCGAACTCCTGACGGAACTCCGCGTCGAAGACCTCCTGGAAGATATCCTTGAAGCGCCCGTCATAGGCTTTGAGGATCGTGTTCTTGGTGGAGAGGTAGACGGGATAGTCGCGCGCCAATCCGTAATTGAGCGAGGCGCGGGCAAAGTCGCGGATCGACTCGTCGAGATTGTACATCGCCATGGCAATGCCGGAGCCCGGCGCGTCGAATACCTCTCGCTCAATGACCTCGCCGTCCTCGCCCTCAAACCGGATGGTCAGTTTGCCCTTGCCTGGAAAGAGCATGTCGGTGGCGCGGTATTGGTCGCCGAACGCATGACGGCCGATGATGATCGGCTTGGTCCAGCCCGGTACCAGGCGCGGCACGTTGCGGCAGATGATCGGCTCACGGAAGATGACGCCGCCCAGGATGTTGCGGATGGTGCCGTTCGGCGAGCGATACATGCGCTTCAGCCCGAACTCCTCCACGCGCGCCTCGTCCGGGGTAATGGTGGCGCATTTCACACCGACGCCTGCTTCCCGGATGGCGTTGGCCGCATCCACCGTCACCTGGTCATCGGTGGCGTCGCGGTGCTCGATGCCAAGATCGAAGTAGCGCAGCTCGATGTCGAGGTAGGGGTGGATCAGCTTGTCTTTGATGAACTGCCAGATGATCCGGGTCATCTCGTCGCCATCGAGCTCTACGACGGGGTTTGCGACCTTGATCTTGTCCATCAATCGAAGCCTTTCTGAAAGGCGCCACGTTCAGCGCCGGAAGGTAGGAATTTGGCGGGGAAGCGCCCTATAGCAAAGCTATTAAGGGTCGCCAACCAAAGCCCCTGGGCGGCGGGTTCGCTGGCCGGGGCCCTTAGGCTCTGCTACCGGAGGCATTTCTCAGCGAGGTTGTTATGTCCGCCGCCGGCGCGTTGCCTCCAAATGCGCTTCAAAGCCCCGCCATCGTCCTGGTTGAGCCGCAGCTCGGCGAGAATATCGGTGCGGCGGCGCGCGCCATGGCGAACTTCGGGCTCACGGATCTGCGCCTCGTGGCACCGCGCGACGGCTGGCCGAACCGGAAGGCGCGCGCTGCCGCCAGCGGCGCCAGCGCCATTGTCGATGACGCGCGGATATTCAACAGCACCGAGGAGGCGGTTGCCGATCTGAACTTTGTCTATGCTGCTACAGCCCGCAGCCGCGACTTGCCCAAACAGGTCGTCGGGCCGCGTGAGGCCGTGGAGACCCTGCGCCAGCGCGCGGCCCAGGGTCAGGCGGCCGGCGTGCTCTTCGGCCGCGAGCGCTGGGGCCTGACCAACGAGGAGGTCGCGCTCGCCGATTGCATCGTCACTTATCCGGTCAATCCGGCTTTCGCCTCGCTCAATGTCGCTCAGGCGGTGCTGCTTCTTGCTTATGAATGGCTGGCCGCCGGCTTGGACGGCACGCTCCCGACCCGCGATGCCTTTCAGGAGATGGACCTGACGCCGGCGCCGAAAGCTCATCTCCTTGGCCTCATGCAGCACCTGGAGGACGCGCTGGAGCCGACCGGCTATTTCCGCACAGAAGACATGAAACCGACCATGGTGCAGAACCTCCGCGCGCTTCTGCAGCGCGCCGGCTTCACACGCGACGAGATCGACGTGCTCCACGGCGTTGTTGCAGCGCTTGAGCGGCAGCGCGGACGGCGCGAGGACGGAGCGTCGGATGCGTGAGGGTCAGGGCCGTTCCGGCCCGATCCTCGTCTTCGATTCCGGCATTGGCGGGCTGTCGGTGCTTTCCGCCATCCGAGCCAAGCTTCCCGACGCGCGTTTCGCTTACGCCGCCGATGATGCTGCCTTTCCCTATGGCGACTGGGAGGAGACGGCGCTTTGCGATCACATCGGCGCGCTGATGGGAGACCTCATCGCCGCCCATGGTCCGGCCGTGATCGTCATCGCCTGCAACACGGCCTCCACCTTGGTTCTGCCGTCGCTTCGCGAACGCTTCTCCGTGCCGTTTGTCGGTACCGTGCCGGCGATCAAGCCGGCGGCAGAGCAGACGATGAGCGGCGTCGTCGCCGTGCTCGCCACGCCCGGTACGATGAAGCGCGACTACACACGCGACCTGATCCGCACGTTTGCCGGTGCCTGTCATGTCCGCTTGGTCGGCGCCCCGGGCCTGGCTGCGGAAGCTGAGGCGTTGATGCGCGGATCGCCCGTCGACCACGCGCGGATCACCGCGGAGATCGCGCCGTGCTTTGTAGAGATGGACGGCCGCCGCACCGACATCGTGGTGCTTGCCTGCACGCATTATCCGTTTCTTGCCAATGTCTTGGCGGAGCTGGCGCCGTGGCCCGTCACATGGCTCGACCCCGCGCCTGCGATTGCCAGACGCGTCGCAACCGTGCTCGGCGGAGCCGAGGCAGCGGCCGGAGCACCGTCCTTCGCTGTCTTCACGAGCGGCAAGGAACTGCCCGCCGGCCTCCATTCGCTGCTCGTCGCGCATGGCGTGCCGCCAATCGTCCCGCACGGCGCCACCACCGCGCCAGCCGCGACCTGAACGCGGCGGTTTGACAGAACACGCCAAAGCCCCTAAGTGACCGCGCGACGCTGGCTTTCCGGCGTCATCGCACCCGTGGGGTTTTTCCGAACAATCGGATCTGGCGTGCTCCGCCGACCCCTGTCGGCCGCGGGATTGTTTCGGTCCTGAGGCAGAGGATGGGCGCGTTTCGAAGCTCGAAACGGTAAGGACGACACGATGAGCAAACGCAATTCGGCGAAATACAAAATCGATCGCCGCATGGGCGAGAATATCTGGGGCCGCCCCAAGAGCCCCGTCAACAAGCGCGAATACGGCCCCGGCCAGCACGGCCAACGGCGCAAGACAAAGCTCTCCGATTTCGGCACGCAGCTGAAAGCCAAGCAGAAGCTCAAGGGCTATTACGGCAACATCTCGGAGAAGCAGTTCCACCGCATCTACACCGAAGCGGCGCGCCTGCGCGGTGACACGTCGGAGAACCTGATCGGTCTTTTGGAATCGCGGCTCGACGCGCTCATCTACCGCGCCAAATTCGTGCCCACGCCCTTTGCCGCTCGGCAATTCGTCAGCCACGGCCACGTCACCGTGAACGGCAAGCGGGTCAACATCCCGAGCTATCGCTGCAAGATCGGCGACGTGATCGAGGTGCGCGAGAAGTCCAAGCAGATGGGACTGGTGCTGGAGTCCGTTGAACTCGCGGAGCGCGATGTGCCCGACTACGTCGAAGCCGACCACAACAAGATGACCGCGCGCTATCTGCGCCAGCCGGCTTTCGCCGACGTGCCTTATCCGGTCGTGATGGAACCCAACCTCGTGGTGGAGTTCTACTCCCGCTAAATCGCCGCTCTTCGGCCGCAAGTTTACCAAACACCCGCCGGATGAAGGCGGGTGTTTCATTTAGCGGGTATGAAACGCGCATGATCACGCGGCGGCAGTTTCTGACCGGCCTTTGCGGCAGTGTCGCGCTTGGCGGCGCGTTCGGCAGCTATGCCTTCGCGGTAGAGCCGCGCTTTCGGCTGGTCGTCACCGAATATGAGCTCGCCACGCATCGCTGGCGTAATGCCAAACCGCTGCGCATCGTGGCGCTGTCCGACATCCATGCCTGCGAGCCCTGGATGCCGGAAAGCCGCATCCGTGCTATCGTGGAACAGGCCAACGCACTTGGCGGCGACATCATCGTTCTGCTCGGCGACTTCACCGCCGGCCTCGGCCCATTCAAGCTGGCGCCGGTAGCGGCGCGTGTCTGGGGGAGGGCCCTTGCGGAGCTCTCCGCTCCGCTCGGCGTCCATGCCATCCCGGGCAACCATGATTGGTGGACGAACCTCAACGAGGTGACCGACACACTGAGCGCCGCCGGTATCAACATCTATCAGAACCGCGCGCAGCACTTCTCCGCGCCATCGCCGTTCTGGCTCGCCGGCACCGACAGCATCGTTGCGCATCGGCTTCCCGGCCCCGGCCATTTCAACGGCGAAGATGACCTGCCGGGCACGCTGGCGCAGATCACCGACGACGCGCCGGCGATTTTGATGGCGCACGAGCCGGACCTTTTCGTCGACGTGCCGGATCGTTTTGCCGTGACCCTGTCGGGGCACACGCATGGCGGCCAGGTGCGGCTACCGTTCTTGGGACGTCCGGTGGTGCCGTCGGCCTTCGGTCAGCGCTTCGCTTATGGGCACATCCGCGAGACGGGTCGCGATCTGATCGTCTCCGCCGGGCTCGGCTGCTCCATCATGCCCGTTCGCCTTGGCGTGCCGCCGGAGATCACCGTGGTGACGTTGAAGGGCGCCGAGGCGCCTATGGCCCTGTCTGCGGGCTAAAGAGTCGTCCGCCTTCCGCCACCACAACGATCGCAACCATCAAGATCGACAGGCTGAAAAGCCCCAAGGCAAGCGGCAGCACCGTGCCGTCATAGGCATAGCCGATAGCAGCGCCGATGACGCCGCCGAGGAAGGTCTGCAGGCTGCCAAGCACCGCAGACGCCGTCCCCGCCACATGGCCGAGCGGCTCCATGGCAAGCGCGTTGAAGTTCGTTCCGATGAAGCCGAAGAAGCAGAACGCCACGCAGATCAGCCAGTAGAACGCCCAGAACGGGGCAATCCCGCCACTCATGACGGCCACCAGAGTCAACAGGCCCGTTGCAAGGACAAACCCGAGCGACGCGCCGTGCGACAGCCGCCGCATGCCAAACCGCTCCACCAATCTGGCGTTGGCGAATGACGATGCGGCGATGAAGATCGCGCCTGCGGAAAAGTAGATTGGGAACGCCACGCCGATCCCGTACGTGCCTTGGTAGACCTGCTGGGCGGAGTTCAGGAACCCGAAGATGCAACCGAACATGAGCGCCGTGCTCAGCGCATAGGACGCCGCCACGCGGTTGCCTAAGACGATACGGAATGCCTCTGCCACAGGCCCCGGCCGCAGCGAGCGGCGATCCGCTTCGCGCAGCGTCTCCGGCAGGCGTATCCAACACCAGACCATCACCGCGAGACCGATCAGCGCCACGGCGACCCAGATTCCGCGCCACCCTGCGACCATGGCAATGCCCTGGCCGAGCGTCGGCGCGATGATCGGCACCGCCATGAAGACCATCAAGGCAAGCGACATGACGCTCGCCATCTGGCGTCCGCCATAGGTGTCGCGCACCACTGCGATCGCGATCACACGCGTTGATCCTGCGCCAAGCCCCTGCACGGCGCGCATCACCAGCAAGGTGGTGAAGTCGGTTGCAAAGACCGATCCGATGCCGGCGAGCGTGTAGACCGCCAGCCCGAAGAGCAGCACGCTCCGCCGGCCGTAGCGGTCCGACACCGGCCCGAATAGGAGTTGCGACAGGCCAAAGACCACGACATAGGCCGTGATCGGCAACTGCCTGGCGTTCTCGTCGCTGACCAGCAGGCTTTCGCCCATCTGCTGCAGCGCCGGCAGGATGATATCGATCGCCAGCGCGTTGAGCGCCATGATGAAGGCGATGATGGCCACGAATTCGGCGTAGGGCAGCGCGGCGGCTGCCGGCTGCTCGGCGGGCGGCTTGGACATGACGTCCCTGACATGACCCGACCGGAACCGCGATCAGGTTGTGGTCGATGGAAGGCTGGAACGGCTGGCGACCGAGGAGTCACCAGCAGGAACATTCAGATAGTTTAGCAGACAATAAGGGACAGCGGCGCGACAGCCCTGTCTAAAGGCTTATGTCAGGCGCTACCGAGGACGCCCTTGTCCTCCAGCAGCGTCTTCAACTCGCCGGCCTGAAACATCTCGCGGACGATATCGGCGCCGCCAAGGAACTCGCCCTTGACGTAGAGCTGCGGAATGGTCGGCCAGTCGGAGAAATCCTTGATCCCCTGGCGAAGATCGTCCGATTCCAGCACGTTGACGCCGGAATAGTTGACCCCGAGATAGTCAAGAATCTGCACGACCTGACCGGAAAAGCCGCACTGCGGAAAGGTCGGCGTGCCCTTCATGAAGAGAACGACGTCGTTGGACTTCACCTGGCCGTCGATCCAGCCCTTAATCTCGGTCATCTCGCAATATCCTTCCTCGCCGGCGCCTTGCGGCGGCTTCCTCGGGCCCATCGGCAGAGCATATCCGGCGCCATCCGTGGACCCGATTTACGCCGAAACGCGCGATTTCGGCAACCGGGGCAGGCCCGGTGCGACGATCGGTTTAGTCGGGCGCGCTCGTCTGTAGCGCCAGCGCATGGAGCGCGCCGCCCATGTTCCCCTTCAGCGCGTCGTAGACCATCTGATGCTGCTGCACCCGGTTCTTGCCGCGAAACTGCTCAGAAACCACTTCGGCGGCGTAATGATCGCCGTCGCCCGCCAAGTCGCGAATGGAGACGGTCGCATCGGGCAGCGCCTCCTTGATCAGTTTCTCGATCTCGCTCGGACTCATGGGCATGAAGCAGGCTCCGCAAACGGCCGGGATTCGGCAGCCGCCTCAATGTGGGCACGGAGCCCGGAGAGGTCAATGCGGGGAGGGGCGGACCCCACCGACCCGACGCGCCGCCCCAGCCGGGTTCACCGCGTTTCGACCAGCCGGTATCCGCAATCGAGGGCGTCCAGAGCAAGCAGACGAGAATAGCGTCGTTCCCACTCGCCGCTTTTCAGATCGCTTTCCAGCTTCGCCAGCCCATCGGCGACATCGTCCAAGGCCCAAAAGGAGGACATGGCCGCGCGAACCTTCTCGTCGAGATAGGCGGCCGGACGCCGCCAATAGCACGCCAAGAAGCCGTCCGTACAATCGTGTGGAATCGGTACCGGCGAAACCGCGACCGGTCCGAGCCAGCGGTCGAAGTCTTGCAGCCTGGGCATCTGCCCTTCGTCCAGGGTCACGAGCTCCGGCAGATAGTCAGTGAGCCAAAATGCGGGGAACTCAGAATCATAAGTAAGAAAGACGATCTTGCCCCGGGTCACACGTCGCATCTCGGCGACGCCACGCTTCTTGTCCGACCAGTGGTGGATCGTGAGAACGGCCATCGACGCGTCGAATGCGTTGTCTTCAAACGGCAGGTCTTCCGCGCTGCCCTGAATGACCACTGCATCTGACGGTCGGCGCTGGCCGATCATCTCCGCTGAGGGTTCAACGGCCGTGATCCGACAACCCGTTGGCTCGTAGGAACCTGCGCCCGCACCAACGTTCAGCACCGTTTCGGCGCCGTGCAGGGCAGCTTCGATGCGCCGCGCTATTCGCGGGTCGGGTCGACGCAGGTTCGCGTAATTCAGGCCGATCGTGTCGTAGAGCCGTTCCATGCGCTCGTTTAGTGAAGCGGTGCTTGCTTGTCAGCACCGCCTCGCCGCATCGTCGGCCTAAGCCATGTAGCTTGGAAACCAGTTCTCGTGGCGTTCTTTGAGCTCCGCCACAGAAACGGCCGGCGCGCCGGGGAGGGCAAGAATGTCGCCGCCGGTTGTGCCGATCTCCATTAGCGAAACGCCCGCCGCCGTCGCGCGCTCCAGGAGCTTGTCTCGATCGCTCTTCTGAACGGTCAGGAGATAGCGCCCCTGATCCTCACCGAACCATTGCGCCGCAGGGTAGCCACCCTCGGGCAACGCAACCGTTGCCCCGATACCTGAAGCAATCGCCATCTCAGCCAGCCCGATGGCGAGACCGCCATCGGACAAATCGTGCGTCGCCGTTGCCAGGCCGTCGACAATGGCCGTCCGCACAAAATCTCCAACGCGCTTCTCGTGCGCCAGATCGACCGGCGGCGGCGCGCCGTCCTCGCGGCCAAGCACGTCTCGGAGATAGATCGACTGGCCAAACCAAGTGCCGCCCTCCACGGGTGCACCTGCAAACAGGATCGCTTCGTCGGGCGCCTTGAAGGCGAGCGTCGCGCTTTGACGCCAATCCGCAATCAGCCCGACGCCACCGATCGCAGGCGTTGGCAGGATCGCCTCGCCATGCGTCTCGTTGTAGAGCGAGACATTGCCGGAGACGACGGGGAAGTTGAGCGCGCCGCACGCCTCGCCGATCCCCTGAATGGCGCGCACGAACTGCCCCATGACGTCAGGCCGTTCCGGATTGCCGAAGTTCAGATTGTCGGTGATGGCAAGCGGCGTCGCGCCGACGGCGGTGAGGTTGCGCCAGCATTCCGCCACCGCCTGCTTGCCGCCCTCAAACGGATCGGCATCCACGTAGCGCGGCGTCACGTCGACGGAAAGCGCCAGCGCCTTGTCCGTGCCGTCGATGCGCACGACCGCCGCGTCGCCGCCAGGGCGCTGAATCGTGTTGCCCTGGATGAGATGATCGTATTGCTCCCACACCCAACGGCGTGAGGCGAGATCGGGCGAGCCGATGAGCGTCAGAAGCGCCTCGGCAAGATCGCCCCGCTCACCGAGGGTGCTCGTATCAAGCGCCGGCGGCACGGCGGGCTCCGCCCACGGCCGATCATATTCCGGCGCTTCGTCGCCCAGCTCCTTGATGGGCAGATTGGCCACCTCGTCGCCGTGTCGCTGAACACGAAAGCGCAGATCGTCGGTCGTGCGGCCGACATCGGCGAAATCGAGGCCCCACTTGGTGAAGACCGCTTCGGCCGCCGCGTGCTTTTCGGGGCGCAGCACCATGAGCATGCGCTCCTGGCTCTCCGAGAGCATCATCTCATAGGCGCTCATGCCCGTCTCGCGGGTCGGAACCTTGTCGAGGTCAAGCAGGATGCCGAGGTCGCCCTTGGCGCCCATCTCAACGGCCGAGCAGGTGAGGCCAGCCGCACCCATGTCCTGGATCGCGACGACCGCGCCTGTCATCATCAATTCCAGGCACGCTTCCAGGAGCCGCTTCTCGGTGAAGGGATCGCCCACCTGCACGGTCGGGCGCTTCTCCTCGATGCGATGATCGAACTCCGCCGACGCCATGGTCGCTCCGCCGACCCCGTCTCGTCCGGTCTTCGCCCCGAGATAGACGACGGGCAGGCCCACGCCCTCGGCCTTCGAGTAGAAGATCGCGTCCCGCTTCGCGATGCCGAGCGCAAACGCGTTGACCAGGCAATTGCCGTTATAGCGGCGATGAAAATTCACCTCGCCGCCAACGGTCGGCACGCCAAAGGAATTGCCGTAGCCGCCGATCCCGGCGACTACACCGGCAACGAGATGTTTTGTCCGCGGATGCTCCGGTTCACCGAAGCGCAGCGCATTCAAGGCCGCGATCGGCCGCGCGCCCATCGTGAAGACGTCGCGCAGGATCCCACCGACGCCCGTCGCCGCGCCCTGATAGGGCTCGATATAGGAGGGGTGGTTGTGGCTCTCCATCTTGAAGACAGCCACCAGCCCGTCGCCGATATCGACGATGCCGGCATTCTCGCCGGGACCCTGAACGACGACATCACCGGCGGTCGGCAGCGTGCGCAACCATTTCTTGGAGGATTTGTACGAGCAATGCTCGTTCCACATGGCGGAGAAGATGCCGAGCTCCGTCAGCGTCGGCTCACGCCCGATGAGATCGAGGATGCGCTGATACTCGTCCGGCTTCAAGCCGTGGTCTTCAACGAGCTCCGGCGTGATTGGGATGGTCATGGCGGGGTCCTAGCGCCGCTGCGCGGGATTGGCCAGCGGGTCGATCAGCGTGTCCCCCAATAGGTCCAGCTGCGCAGGATCGCTTCCATTGGGCCGCGCTTGAAGCGCCGGCGCCACAGGCTTGAGAACGCGATTGAGAAAAGCGCTACGGCGAAGGCGATGGCCGTGCAGGCGGCCGCGCCGAGCTCTCCAAAAAGACCAAGTCCGTAATTGTTGAAGACGAGCGAAAACAGAAGGCTCTGCATCAGATAGGCAGTCAGTGTCGCTGTGCCGCCACGCGCGAGAAATGTCTGCAGCCATCCGGCGGGCTTTTGTGCCCATGCGGCGATGAGGCCGACATAGCCGGCGCTCGAAAACGGGCTGAACAACGTGATCACGAACAGGCCCAGGAGCATGTCCGGTGACGTGGAGCTGTCGGCCTGCGCCATGATCCAGGCGCCGAACACGCTGCCGGCGAGCCCGACGGGCAGGAAGACGCGCCGCGCGCGTTGCCAGATGGGTGCGCCCGGATCGGCGATCACGCCGGCGCGCACCGCAGCCAGCCCGAACAGGAAAAAGGAGAACGCGCCGAAGCCTTGCATCAGAAAGGCATAGCTCGTCAGTTCCGACCACTCGCTGATGCGCAGCTGCACTGACTGCGCGAACGTGCCGGCGCCGAACACGGCATGAGCGCGATCCACCGCAGCCTGGGTGAAGGCCGCCTCCGCCGCCATGTCTTCGGGCGCAAACGTATTGGCGACCCAGATCAGCGCTGCCAGAGTCGCCATCACCAGCAGCTGAACGGCATAAATCGCGACCGCCCAGCGGATCAGCGCTCTGATGCTGAGGTTGCGGAAGAGGAAGAAGACCGCGCCGAGCACCGCATAGATGATGAGAATGTCGCCCTGAAACAGCAGCGCGACATGCAGGAATCCGAAGCCGAGCAAACCGGCGATGCGACGCCAATATTGACCGGCAAAGCTGGCGCCCCGTCGTTCCGCCGACGTGATTTGATAGGCGAATCCCACGCCGAACATGAAGGCGAACAACGAATAGGACTTGAACAGGAACAGGGCGTTGACGCCGAAATAGGCCGCGTCGTCTGCCGGCGTTCCCAGTCCGCCATCGTGGTAGCTGGTGATGAGTGGCCAGGCGATGTAACCGACATTGACGAGCGCAATCCCGATCAGCGCACAAGCCCGTGTCAGATCGGGCAGAACATGACGTCCAGCCGCAGCGCTTTGCCCCCGATAATCCATCTCACAAAGTCCTTGTGCCGCCCGTTTGCCGTTTGGCCGCCAAGCGCATCAGCTACCGCGCTGCAATAGCGCTTGAATTATCGGCAGGTACGGCCTCCGCCGGCCCAGAACCCGACATCGCGACGAATGCGGTCGGCCTCGCCGGTGTCCATCAGCGGCCCGAAGAGCCGCACGTCGGAGCCGCGCTTCGCCGAGACGACCTCGATGACAAGCTGCGGCAGGCCGGTCGGATCGGCCTTGTCGACGATCAACACGCGCGGGCGCTGGCTCGATGACAGTTCCGGCGCATAGGAAGATTCAGCAAAGGCCTTACGCCCGCCATTGAACCAGCACGTGCCGACATTGTTGGCGATACGCTCTGCCACATCGAGCGGTTTCTGATTGGCGTGCAGAAGCACGTAGCCCTGCGGCGCCGTCTGGCACGCGGCGAGAAGCGCAACGCACGCCGAAGCCATTGTAGACCGAGCGAAGCCACCGGCGCCGCTTAACCTCCCCCTTGAGGGGAGGTCGAAGTTCTCGCAGCGAAGCGTAGAGAACTCCGGGAGGGGGGCTGCAATGTCGGCGGCAACACCCCCCTCCCGAAATTCGTGCGCATCGCCCTTCGCGCGACGCTTCGAATTTCGACCTCCCCTCAAGGGGGAGGTTACGATCCCGAAAGCTCTGCAAGCGTGTGTGCTCAACCGACCTGACGTCATGCCGCGCGCTCCAGGAATGTCGACGCAATGCTCTGGAAGAGCGGCAGGCCATCCGTGCCGCCCTGCGCGACTTCCGTCAGGTTCTCCGGATGCGGCATCAGGCCAAGCACGTTCCCCGCCGCGTTGATGATGCCGGCGATGTCGCGCTGCGAACCGTTGGGGTTGGTGCCGTCGGCGTAGCGGAAGACGACGCGGTTCTCGCCCTCCAGGCGATCCAGCGTGGCGGCATCGGCGAAGTAATTGCCGTCATGATGCGCCACCGGACAGCGGAACACCTGGCGGGCGCGATAGCCGCGCGTAAACCGGGTCTCCGCGTTGACGACCTCCAACTTCACCTCACGGCACACGAATTTCAGCGACGTGTTGCGCATCAAGATTCCGGGCAGGAGCCCGACTTCGCAGAGCGCCTGAAAGCCATTGCATACGCCGAGCACCAGCGCCCCGGCTTCAGCGCGCCGGACCACCTCCGGCATGATCGGCGAGCGCGCGGCAATCGCGCCGGATCGCAGATAGTCTCCGAAGGAAAAGCCGCCCGGCAGCACGATCAGATCGGCGTCCGGGGGGGACGTCTCGCCGTGCCAGACAATCGTGGGATCACGCCCGCCGGCGCGCTTCAAGGCAGCAGCCATGTCGCGCTCGCGGTTTGTGCCGGGGAAAAGGATGAGGGCGGATTTCATCGACGCCTACTTAGAGAGGCCGACGATTCGCCGCAAGCGACACGAAGGCGTGATGATCGAGCGCCAATCGTGAATGGTGTGACGCTGCCTGCGGTTGTAATCGCACGCGGCGAGGCTTAGTATGCCCTCTGACGCCACTATCGGCATCGAGCAGGATGCCTGGCATGGCCGATTCAACGACGACAGATCAGCAACCGCCTGAGGGGGGCGGCCAAGATCCCGGGCGAAGCCTGTTGCGGATCCTACGGCCGGCCGTCTTGCTTGTCCTTCTTGTAATCGCGCTTGCCGGACTCGCCTGGCTGCTGGCGGCGCCGCGCGGCGAACTGCGCCTGGCGCTCGACTCCTCCGTTCAGAACGAACAAGAGAAGGCGCGGGTGGCAGCCCAGCTTTTCAGGCTTACAGATTCTCAGGTCGATGAAGCGCAAAGATACCATTCCCGGTTGTCTTTGAGGGACCACAATGCGGCGCGCCCGCTCGTCCCGATGCCGCCGACGGAGACCCCCGGTGGGCACTCGTTGCAGAGTCTGATCACCAGTTTTCTTGTCGAGACGTCCATCGACGAGGAGACCGGACGCATTGCATTGTCCATCGACGGCGTCGCCCTTTTGGAGGCGCTTTACGGCGCTGTTGGCTGGACAGACTACTTCCTGTCGATATCCGGCATTGAGGAACTCCAGTGCCCGGACGCGAAATGCTACCGCGTCTTTGCGCACTTCTCCCCGTCGGATTTGCGCACGGAGGTCTTTGAAGGGACGATTGAGGAGATCGCACGGAATCTGGCCGTGCTGGTCGTGACGGGAGTCGTAAGGCGCACCGGCGATCTATGGGAGATTGAACCGGAGAATGCCCAGAAAGAGCAGCCATACATCTTTGCCGCGTCGGTGCCCGGCAGAATGAAGGCGCTTGAAGATACAGCGACCGGCATTGAGATTTTGCAAGACGGCACCGGCCATCCGACGTGCCAATCGCTGTCGGCGGCGGAATGTCTTCTGGAGGCGCGCGGGCGCTTCGAGCGTGCGCTGGACGAGAAGCAGGGCGGCGTGCGCAACAACCCCCTTGCCGCTTTCGGGCTCGCCTTGATTGCGACACAGGAGGGTTTCTCCAACGCAGCGACGCTGAAGCCCGATCGCGCTGTTGAGGCCAAGTTGCAGCGCGCGTCCAGGCTCATGAAGCGCGCACGCAAAAGCCGCTTTCTGCGCGAGCAGCTTGCCCGTAGCGAATTCGCCAGCCAGTTCGATGCCCTGCAACTCGGTGGGCTCGTTCTCGACAAGACGTTCTTCGACGATGTCGGCAAGTTCGTCTGCACGCTCGAGTCCTTCCGCCTCGGCGACTGGAGGGGATGCCTCGATCAGGTCGGGGATATCGACGCCTATCCCGAGCCGCTCAAGCCCTATTTGGAGGCCGCGACGTTCTATGCCGAGCTCATGGAGCTCGAAACGGCCGAAGAACGCGCCGCCAGCATCATGCGCGTACGCCAGCGCATTGTGGCGATCGACAGCGACGTACAGCTCCGGCTGCGCGAAAAGAGTCGTCGAAAATGGCCGTTGCAGCGTGTGCTTGTCCTCAACGCCTGCATTTACCCAGAAAGCACGTCCGAGGAGGTCTTCCGCGCTGACGCCGACAACTTCGTCGACAGCGCCCCCGACCTCGACGCTCGCCGGATTGCCCAAGTAGAAGTCGCTGGATGTCGGGTCGGGGACATGGTGATGCCGGACGACAATCTGCCGGACGTCGACCAGTTAGTGAACAGCCTGGACGACGAAGAGGCGCGCCGTCGCTTGGAGCTGGCCTTGGCGAAATACTACGTGCGCGTTGGCGACCACGCGAGTGCGCTGACGCTCCTGAGGAACGCCATACGGCTGCCCCATGTCGGGCCTTACGTGCGCTCAGCGCCTGAGTTCGAGGCCTTCATGGAAAGCGAGCATGCCGAGGATTTCATCGTCGCCTACTTCAAGGTCCGGCCGCACCTCGAAGAGCTTGCCTGCCGGCCTGTGGAGTTATGACATGGCTCGAAAGAGAACACCCTGGCGCCACCTGCCGACTGCGCTCGCTGGGCTTGCGCTCGCGGCAGCACCGGGGGTGGCTTTCGCGGGCGGTCTGGTCGCCGCGCATCCCTATGCTGATGGAAGCCCGGTTGATCGCTGGGCGCGCGAGATGGTGCAGTGCGTCGATTCCGCCTTGGGCATTCCATTCGACCTGCTGCCCGGCGGCGCCATCGGCAGGACAGCAGACGTACACGAGGCCGTGGTGAACGGCCATCTGGACCTCGCATTTCTCCCTGCCATTGCGATCGCCAAAGACTGGCCAGGGCTGAGACTGCTCGTATCGCCTGGCGCCATCACCTCACCACGGCAGGCTTTGCAGCTTTCGGAGGGCACGGCGCTTCTCCAGGCGCTCGATGAATCGGGCGGCAACGAAAACGGCGTTCGGGTCGCGGCCATCGGCTGGCAATACCAAGTCGTCGCGAAGCGGTTGGGCACCGGAGACCAGTTCGACGGCATGAAGATACGAGCGTCGCCGACCCATACCGACTTCTTCTCCAAGCTTGGTGCGACCACCATTGTCCTGCCTCTCTCCGAGGTCCTGTTCGCGATGAACGTCGGTGTCATCGACGGCGCCGTTCTCGGCACAACCTATGTGGCTGACCTTCGAAGCTTCGGCAAAGGCGAACCGCTCACCTTGATGTGGTCCGACGAGTTCACGCCTCTGGTCACTCCGATTGTGGTGGTAATGGGCGCGTTTTCGCTCAAGAATTGGGGCGAAAAGCTGCTTTACATCCTCCGCGAGGAATGCGCCGAGGCGACACGCGTCTTCAACGAGCGAGCCTTGGACGAGGCCAGGGCTGCGGTCCGCGCAGCGCAAGATTCCGGTTTCGAGGTGGTCGACTATGACGAAGCCGAATGGGCTTCTGTTGCGGAGGCGTTCTTCGAGGAGGCCGCCGATCGATCAGAGGACGCGTATGATGTGGCCGCCATACTCGATCAAGCGCGGTGACGCCAACGCCGACCGCGCTTCGACGTCAGGAAAGCTCGATTTCGTAATCCTCAATCACAGTGTTGGCGAGGAGCTTCTCGCACATGGCTTTCAGCCGCGCTTCGCCATCGACCGGGTCGGCGAGCTCAATGTCAAAGACCTTGCCCTGCCGCACGGCGCCGACGCCGTCGAAGCCGAGGGCGGCGAGCGCGCCCTCGATCGCCTGACCCTGCGGATCGAGCACACCGTCTTTCAGCGTCACGAAGATGCGCGCTTTCATCGCCGCGAACTCGGCGTCCTGCTACTGCACGAGAACCGGGCCGCTTGCCGGCACGCGCTCGTTCTCATTGAGGATACCGAGCCGCCGCGCCACGTCCTGATAGGCCTCAAGCAGCCCGCCCATGTCGCGGCGAAAGCGGTCCTTGTCGAGCTTGTCGTTGGTCGCGATGTCCCACAGCCGGCAGGAATCCGGTGAGATCTCGTCAGCCACGACGATGCGCATCATGTCGTTCTCCCACAGGCGCCCGCACTCCATCTTGAAGTCGACAAGCCGGATGCCGACGCCAAGGAAGAGGCCGGACAGAAAATCATTGACCCGGATGGCCAGCGACATGACGTCGTCGATCTCCTGCGGATTGGCCCAGCCGAACGCGGTGATGTGCTCTTCCGAAACCATCGGGTCGTTCAGCTTGTCGTTCTTGTAGTAGAACTCGATGATGGAGCGCGGCAGCGCCGTGCCTTCGTCCATGCCGAGGCGCTCTGACAACGAACCGGCGGCCACATTACGAACGACCACCTCCAGCGGGATGATCTCCACCTCGCGGATGAGCTGCTCGCGCATGTTGAGTGCACGGACGAAATGGGTGGGAATGCCCATCGCGTTCAGATGATTGAAGATGTACTCGGAGATGCGGTTGTTGAGCACGCCCTTGCCGTCGACAATCTCGTGCTTCTTGGCGTTGTAGGCGGTCGCGTCGTCCTTGAAATGCTGGACGAGTGTGCCGGGCTCGGGCCCTTCGTACAGGATCTTGGCCTTGCCCTCATAGATGCGGCGGCGGCGATTCATGGCTCTCACGGGTCTGAGTATAGTGGGGGTCTTAAATATTGTGGCGCCGACGAGCGGGAATCCTGGCCAGCCCCCGGCGGCGCGGAACCTACCGGAAAGGCCGGTCGGACACAATGACGGGGCGCAATGTCGGCTTTGCCCGGCGGGATTAGGCTGATTTCCAATCCATCTGGCATTGCGCGCCATCTGTCGTGAGGCTAGGGAGAGCGCGAGAGGTTCTGAGACAGAGTTTCGGAACCAAGTTTCGGAGGAGGAGCGAGGACCATGACCTTCGATCAGCGCAAAAAAGAACACGAAACCAGATTTGCGCTTGACGAGAAGCTGCGTTTCAAGGCTGAGGCGCGGCGCAACAAGCTCCTGGGTTTGTGGGCGGCCGAGTTGCTGGGCAAGACCGGCGTTGACGCGGACGAATATGCCCGCGAAGTGATCCGCGCCGATATGGAGGAGGTCGGCGACGAGGATGTTTTCCGCAAGATCCGCGGTGACTTCGATGCGGCCAATGTCGACAAGTCAGACCACCAGATTCGGCGGACGATGGACGAGAAGCTGACAGAGGCGATCGAGCAGATCGAGGCGGAGGCGCAGGCCGAGGCCGGAGACCAAAACTAGCCCCAGGCCATCCGCACCAGAATAATCACCACAAAGACCGCAATCGCGATTGCCAGCGGCAGCACGTAGCTGCGCTGCGCGCGCGGCAGCCCGATCTCGTCGGGATCAGGAACTTTCAGCCGGGTGGGCGCGGAGGAAGCGCTTTCGCGGTGCGGAGATCGACTGCTTCCTTTGCGATCGCTCATCTGATTCTCCTTGCGCCCAGTCTACGGCATGACCCCATCAGGTGGACACCGGTTTTCCGATCAGATCAGGCTCCAATCTGGAGAGCAGGCCTCAGAGCGATTTCACCAAACGAAGCAACGCTTTACTCAGACTAAACATCGCCGAAAACACGCTGAAACAAAGCGTCGACATGCTTGGTATGGTAGCCGAGATCAAAGGCTTGGCGGAGATCGTCCTCTGAAAGGGCCGCCCGGACATCCTTGTCGCCAAGAAGCTCGGTGAGGAAATCCGCACCCGCCTCCCACACCTTCATGGCGTTCAGCTGCACCACGCGGTAGGCCTCTTCGCGTGACATTCCGGCCTGCGTGAGCGCCAGTAGCACGCGCTGTGAATGAATGAGGCCGCCGAGCCGGTCGAGGTTCTCACGCATACGCTCCGGATAGACCAGCAGCCGGTCGACGACGTTGGTCAGTCGCGCCAGCGCGAAATCGAGCGTCACCGTGGCGTCCGGCCCGATCATGCGCTCTACGGAAGAATGCGAGATGTCGCGCTCGTGCCACAAGGCGACGTTCTCCATCGCCGGCAACGCATAAGCGCGCACCATGCGCGCAAGCCCCGTCAGGTTCTCCGTCAGGATCGGGTTGCGCTTATGCGGCATCGCCGAGGAGCCCTTCTGACCGGGTGCGAAATATTCCTCAGCCTCCAGAACCTCGGTGCGCTGCAGATGCCGGATCTCCGTCGCCAGCCGCTCCACGGACGAGGCAATGACGGCGAGTGCCGCAAAGAATGCCGCGTGGCGATCGCGCGGTACGACCTGCGTGGAAATCGGCTCCGGCGTAAGCCCCATGGCCTTCGCAACATGCGCCTCCACCTGTGGTTCGATATTGGCGAACGTGCCGACGGCACCTGAGATGGCGCATGTCGCGACCTCCGCCCGCGCCGCCTCAAGCCGCGTCCTGGCGCGAGCGAACTCCGCATAGGCGCCGGCAAGCTTCAGGCCGAAGGTCGTCGGCTCCGCGTGGATGCCGTGCGAGCGGCCGATCGTCAGTGTGTCCTTGTGCTCAAATGCACGCTTCTTGAGCGCTGCCAGCAGCCCGTCCACATCGGCAAGCAGCAGGTCGGCGGCGCGCGCGAGCTGCACGTTGAAGCAGGTGTCCAACACGTCGGAGGAGGTGAGGCCCTGATGCACGAAGCGAGCCTCCGGTCCAACGATCTCCGCAAGATGCGTCAGGAAGGCGATGACGTCGTGCTTCACCTCGCGCTCAATGGCATCGATGCGAGCCACGTCAAACGTGGCCGCATGACCTTTCTCCCAGACTTTCGCCGCCGCCTCTTTCGGCACTTGACCGAGTGATGCCATGGCGTCGAGCGCATGCGCCTCGATCTCAAACCAGATACGGAATTTCGTCTGCGGCGACCATATGTCGGCCATCTCAGCGCGGCTGTAGCGCGGAATCATTTAGGGCTCCGTGGTGGGTGCCCGGCATAGCAGAGCAAAGCGCCGGCCGACAACGCGAGCCGGGCACGCAAGATCAGGGACGTGGGGCTGCCCCATAGCGCCGGCGCCAGGTCGGCACCGGGTCGCCGGGCGCGGCAACGGCCGCATAGACGCCGCGTGCGACGGCGCGGGCGAGGGTGGTTGTCGCCGCCGCGCAGAGCGCCGTCAGCCCGTCCGGCCCGCCCGAATCCGCGCCGCTCGTGCCGGTCGCGAGCACAAACACGGCGTCGCCGTCGAACGGCGTGTGTGCCGGAAAGATGGCGAGCGCCAGTCCGTCATGCGCCGCAATTGCGACGCCCTTCGCCTCGGCGCGTGTCAGCGCACGATCGGTTGCGATAACGGCGAGGGTCGTGTTGGTCTGCGGCTCTCCAAGGCTCTTGGTCACGACCGCATCGGCTTCTGCGGGGAGCGGCGAGGGTAGACCCAGCCCGCCGAACTCGCCGTCCTTCTCGTAGGGCGCAGCACGGAAATGCGGGGTGTCGCCAAGCGTCACACGGCCCACTGCGTTCACCGCGGCGAAGGCGGTCACGCGAGAGCCGTCGTCCAGCATGGTCTCCGCCGCGCCGAAGCCACCCTTCAGGTCGGCGGTGGTGGCGCCCGTTGCCGCGCCCACCGAGCCCATCGCGACGGCGTCGTCGGCTGCGTGGCAGGCCGCCAGTCCGAGGGCGTGATAGGCCGATCGCGCCGAACTCGGCACGAGTATCGATTTGTCGCCGCCATTGGTCAGATCGAACAGCGAAGCGCCGACCACGATCGGCACACGCACCGAACCGGCGACAAAGCCGCGGCCGCGTTCCGCCAGCCATTCTGCTGCGCCGTCGGCCGCGGCAAGGCCGAAGACGGAGCCGCCTGAAAACACGACCGCATCGACCCGCTCGACCGTATTTTCAGGACGGAGCAGGTCGGTCTCACGGCTCGCCGGTGCAGCGCCCGCCACATGCACCGCTGCCACGGCCGGCGCGTCGGGCAGAAACGCCGTCGCGCCGGATTTCAGCTTGGCGTTGGTGGCGTGGCCAACTTTGAGGCCGGGAAAGGACTGCACGGTGCGAGCTCTCACTGCTGGGGGACTGATGCAGACATGCGCCAAACGACCGGCCAAGAAAAGCCCGCCGCCGGAGCCAGCCCAACGAAAAGCCCCGGCGCGTGGCGCCGGGGCTCGATGCTGTCTAGCTGGAGCGCCGGGCGTGCCGGCGCTGTGCCAGCCTTACATCTCGGCGTAGCTGCCGTCCTTCCACTCGTAGAAGACGTAGCCGGGCAGCGAGACGTCGCCCTTGTCGTCGAAGCTGAGCGTGCCCAGCACCGTGTCGAACGTGCCGGAGTTCAGGGCTTCGTTGACCGCGTCATAGTCGGTGGAGCCGGCCGTCGTGGCCGCCTGCGCCCACGCCTGGATGGCGGCGTAGGTGTAGAGGACGTAGCCCTCCGGCTCGATGCCCTTGGCACGGAACTTCTCCACCAGATCTGCGGCGCCCGCGGCATTGCGCGGATCAGGAGAGAAGGTCATCAGCGTGCCGTTGCCAGCGTCGCCGGTGATCGCCCA
Organism: Afifellaceae bacterium; assembly: GCA_028284625.1. Classification (GTDB taxonomy): domain Bacteria; phylum Pseudomonadota; class Alphaproteobacteria; order Rhizobiales; family Afifellaceae; genus DASWJZ01. The sequence goes on from JANQRH010000005.1 coordinate 87,481, forward strand.
ATACTCGTCGGTGACGAGCGCATCGCCCGAGATCAGCATGGTGTCCATGCCCTGCTCGACCATCTGACGCTTCATCAGGCCGGCTTCGGTGTGGTAGCCGCCGACATAAAGCACGCCGATGTTCTCAGCCTTCAGCTTGGAGACGAGCGCGGTGTAGTCCTTCTCACCGGCCGTATAGGCTTCGTAGAGGGTCTCGTCTTTGCCGGCCGCCTTCATGGCCGCCAGCGTCTCGTCGGCAAGGCCTTTGCCGTAGGCCGTCTTGTCGTGGATGATGGCGATGTTCTTGTCGCCGAAATTCGCGGCGAGGTAGGCGCCAGCCGTCGCGCCCTGCTGGTCGTCACGGCCGCAGACGCGATACGTGCCGCCATCGGGGTTCGGACGCTCGTCGGTGAACTTCGGGTTGGTCGAAGCCGGCGAGATCTGAACGATGCCTTCGTCGGCATAAACCGCCGAAGACGGGATGGAGGAGCCGGAGCAGAAGTGGCCGGCCATGAAGACCACGCCGTCACCCGCCATCTGGTTGGCGACCGCAACGGCCTGCTTCGGGTCGCAGGCATCGTCGCCGATCGTCAGCGACAGCATCTCGCCGTTCACGCCGCCGGCGGCGTTGATGTCTTCAACCGCCTGCTCAGCACCCGCCTTCATCTGCGCGCCGAACGATGCGTACTGACCCGTCATCGGACCAGCGGTGGCGATGTTGATGTCAGCCCAGGCTGAGCCGGTCAGTGCCCAGGCAACAGCCGCACTGGCAAGCAAAAGCTTCTTCATGATGTCTCCCTTATTTTCAAAGCTCACACGACCTCGCGGCGAGCGCCAACGGGCCGTCGTGTCGCTAGAGGGGCAAGCCGAGGAATGCCCCAACTGCGCGCATTTAGCCCACTTTTTCGTGGAAAGAAAAGGGACTGCCACCGCAATGGCAATCATGGTTCACGCGCGTTCCCGCCAGCTGAACGGCCCCGCGCGATCGTAGAGGAAGTGGTACTGGGCGCTCATCTGGCTAGCCCTTGTGATCTGCCGACCCAGTGCCGCTGCCGCCATTAAAATGATGAAATCCACGCCGGTGTAGTAAAGCGCCGTCATAAACGTCTCTGGCGGCAGGAAAAACGTCCCCTCAAACAGGCTGAAATGAATGAAACGCGCCGCCAGCGTAAGTAGAACAATATAGATAAGAAGCAACCACCATGGCGACCAGGTGATGGCGGTGGCGCGGCCGGTTAGCCACGAGGCTCCCCCGCCGATAAAGACGGTGACGAGGAGAAAATCGACTAACGAGACTTCCCAGATCGCTGTCATTCAGACCCTCTAATGCCGTCCGCCTTCGAGATAGGCGGCGCGAACCTCTTCCCTCGCCAGCAGTTCCGCTCCGGTGCCCGACATGGTGATCTCGCCGTTGACCATAACGTAAGCGTGATGCGCCAGCCGCAGGGCATGGAACGCGTTTTGTTCCACCAGGAAGACCGTCAGCCCTTGTTTCTCGTTCAGGTCACGGATCACCTCGAAGATCTGCTTGACGATCAGCGGCGCCAGGCCGAGCGACGGCTCATCGAGGAGGAGAAGGCGTGGCCGGCTCATGAGCGCCCGCGCGATCGCCAGCATCTGCTGCTCGCCGCCGGAGAGCGTGCCGCCGCGCTGATGCTGCCGCTCCTTAAGGCGCGGGAAGAGCTCAAAGACACGGGCCAGGTCTTCCTCGAAATGCTCGAAGTTCGTGATGGCCGCGCCCATCTGCAAATTCTCAAGCACCGTCATGCGAGGGAAGATGCGGCGACCTTCCGGCGCCTGCGCGATGGAGCGCGCCATGATGAGGTGCGTCGGCATGCGCGTGATGTCCGCGCCTTCGTAGACAATGCTGCCTTCACGCGCTTGCGGGTTGCCGCAGATGGTCATCATCAGCGTCGACTTGCCCGCGCCGTTGGCGCCGATCAGGGCAACGATCTGGCCTTCGTGCACATCCACGTCGACGCCGCGGAGCGCGATGATGTTGCCGTAGAAAGTCTTCACCCCACGCACGGCAAGGAGAGGCGCGCTGCCATTCCCGTCGCTCATGAGCCAGCCTCGCGCGTGTGAAGCTCTTCGGCTTCCTCCACCTCCTCAACGCCGAGATAAGCGGCGATGACTTTCGGGTCGGTGCGCACATGCTCCGACGACCCGTCGGAGATCTTCTGTCCGTAATCGAGCACGACGATGTGGTCGGAGATCTCCATCACCACGCCCATGTCGTGCTCAATCAGAAGCACCGAAACATCGTGCTCATCGCGGATGAAGCGGATCAGGTCGTTGAGTTCCGACGTTTCGCGCGCGTTGAGGCCGGCGGCGGGTTCGTCCAGGCAGAGGAGCTGCGGTCCGGTGCATAGAGCACGGGCAATCTCCAGGCGACGCTGCGCACCGTAGGGCAGGTCCGCGGCCGGGTCGTCAGCGCGGTCGAGAAGCTCGATGCGGTCCAGCCAATAGGCGGCGCGCTCAATGGCCGCTTCGCGCGCCCGGCGAAAGCCCGGCAGGTTGAAGATGCCGCCAACCGTGTAATTGGAGGCGATCATCAGCGTGTTGTGCTGCGCGACGAGCAGGTTCTCCAGAAGCGTCATGCCCCCGAACAGTCGGATGTTCTGAAACGTGCGCGCCACTTTGGCGTGCCAGGCGATATCTTGATCCGCCATGCGCTCCAGCAGAAAGACGGCGTTCTCGCCGTCGGCCGTCCATTGGCTGCCCGACGTGGTGAGGCTGCGGATCGTCTGGTCGCTGAGCCCGGCATTGCGCCGGAGCGCAATGCGCCCCTCCGTCGGTTTATAGAAGCCGGTAATGCAATTGAAGACCGTCGTCTTGCCTGCGCCGTTCGGACCGATCAGCGCGGTGATGTCGCCGCGCCCGGCGTTGAAGGTGAGGTCGCCCACCGCCACCAATCCGCCGAAGCGCATGGTGAGATGCTCGACCGTGAGGATCGGGTCGCTTTCCCAGCGCGGCGTGCTGTCGCCGGCTGAAGCGGAGGCTGCAGCTTCTCCGCTCAATGCCCTTCGCCCTGCGAAACCATATCCGCGCCAATGCGTTTGCGTTCCTTCAGCGCGGCGGAGGGCACCCGACTGGTGATCAGCCCGCGCGGCTTCCACACCATGATGAACACCATGGCGAGACCGAAGATCAGCATGCGGTAATGCGTCGGCTCGAAGGTGGGCCCGAAAATCTCTTTGAGGAAATCGAGGTTCCGCAGCATCTCGATGCCGCCGATCATCACCACCGAGGCGACAACCACGCCGATCTGCGACCCCAATCCGCCGAGCACGACGATGGCCAGGATCAGCGCTGACTCGATGAACGTGAAGCTCTCCGGCGAGATGAAGCCCTGGCGCGTGGCGAAGAAGGAGCCGGCAAAGCCGCCGAACATGGCGCCGATGGCAAACGCGGTCAGCTTGGTGTTGCGCGTGTTGATGCCGAGCGACCGGCAGGCGATCTCGTCCTCTCTGAGCGCCTCCCAGGCGCGCCCGATCGGCAGCCGCCTGAGCCGGTGGGTGACGAAGTTGGTCAGAAGCGCCAGCGCCAGGATGATGTAATAGAGCCAGATGAAGCGGTGCAGGCTGGAGAATTCCAGCCCGAAGAAATCTGCAAAGCCGCCTTCGCCACGTGTGAATTCCAGGCCGAACAGGCTCGGCTTCGGAATGCCGGAAATACCGTCCGGCCCGTTGGTGAACTCGTACCAATTCAAGAGCACCACGCGTATGATCTCGCCGAAGGCGAGCGTCACGATGGCCAGATAGTCCCCGCGTAATCGGAGCACCGGAAAGCCGAGCAGGATGCCCCAGAAGGCGGAGAGGATGCCCGCCAGCGGCAGGCAAATCCAAAAACCGAGGTCGAAATATTCCGCAAGCAGCGCGAACGAGTAGGCGCCGACCGCATAGAAGGCCACGTAGCCAAGGTCGAGCAGGCCTGCGAGCCCGACGACGATGTTCAGCCCCCATCCGAGCATGATGTAGGTGAGGATCAGGATGGAAAGGTCGATGAACTGGCGGCTGCGCGAGCCGGCGAATTCCAGAAGCAGGAACGGCAACGCCAGCGCGACCACGAGCAGAACCGGACCCGCCGCGCGTCCGATGGTCCCCAGGGCATTACCGGGCAGCGAGACGCTGGGCAGCCGGGCAGCAAGCGGCTGCGCACTTTTGAAGACCATCAAATTGAGGATCAGGCGTCCGGTGAACACCACCGCCACGGCGGAGAGCAGCAGACCCCATCGAGTCGACATTTCCAAAGTGCCGACGCCGATCTCAGTCCGGAGACCAAGGAAGAAAAAGCCGAGCGCCGCCGTTACGATGGCGACGAGCACGGCGTCCTTCAGAGATTCAGCAAAGAGATTACCGGGACCATAGGAGGCAGCTTGCGGTGGTGCCGCAGGCTGGCGTTTTGCTGCGCCGAGCGCGGTGCGATTGGAGACGCTGCCGGCCGTCTCGTCGGTCATGCGCTCACACCTTCTCCACGTCGGGGCGGCCGAGCAAACCAGACGGAAGGAAGATCAGCACGATAGCGAGGATGGAGAACGCCGCCACGTCCTTGTATTCGACGGTGAAATAGCCCGACCAGAACGTCTCGATCAGGCCGATCAGGAGGCCGCCGAGCATGGCGCCGGGCAGCGAGCCGATGCCGCCGAGGACCGCTGCGGTGAAGGCTTTCACGCCGGCGAGGAAGCCGATGTAGAAATCGATGACGCCGTAATAGAGCAGGAACATCAGTCCGGCGACGGAAGCGAGCGCGGCACCCATGACGAAGGTCAGCGAGATGGTGCGGTCGACATTGACGCCGAGCAGCGCCGCCATCTTCTGATCCTGCTCGCAGGCCCGCTGCGCTCTGCCGAGTGGCGTCTTGGCGATCAACAGCGAGAAGCCGGCCATCAGCACCACGGTCGTCACGATGATAATCATCTGCATGTAAGAAAGCTGCACGACGATGGAGTTGCCGCCGTCGCCCTCGGAGAGCTTGACCCCGCCGCTGATGATCGGCTGCAGCGGCTTCACCCGCGCGCCCTGCGACACCTGCACGAAGTTCTGCAGCACGATCGACATGCCGATGGCAGTTATCAATGGTGCAAGGCGAAACGAGCCACGCAGCGGCCGATAGGCCAGTCGCTCAACGGTCCACCCCCAGACGGAGGTGAAGACCATGGCCACGACCAGCACGATCAACAGCGCCAGAAGCATGAAGGCGAGGCCGGCCGAAGCCGTCAGGCCGAGCGCCAGGATGACCATCAGCGCGATGAAGGCGCCCACCATGAAGATGTCGCCATGCGCGAAGTTGATCATGCCGATGATGCCGTAGACCATCGTATAGCCGATGGCGATCAGGCCGTAGATTGAGCCCAGCGTCAGCCCGTTGATGAGCTGCTGGAGGAAATACTCCATCCGGCCTTGTCCCCCTGTGCGCCGCCCGTGGCGCAGGCCCCGTCCCGTCGCACTCCTGCTCGGGTGAAATCAGGCTAGCAAGGCGCTTCCCCCAGCACAACTGCCCCAAATCGCTGGCGAAACCACGACACGGGAGTGTTGCAAATGCGATGCAAGTGGCTGAGGGGACCCAAAAGCGGCGCCCGATTGCCGCATAAATCTGAGCGTGCGCCCGCGCGGCACCTCGCTTATATAGGCCCTGTTCCGGACCTGATCTGACCTCCATGCCGCCGAAATCATCTTCTGTCACCGCCTCGATCCCAGCCTCGATCGACGACACCCTGACGCTCCTGTCATCCGCCGGCTACATAGCCGACCGGGCGCTTGCGACCGTGCTGTTCCTGTCGCTGAAGATGGGCCGGCCGATCTTCCTGGAAGGTGAGGCGGGCGTCGGCAAGACGGAGATCGCCAAGGTTCTGGCTGAGACGCTGGGGCGCAAGCTCATCCGCCTGCAATGCTACGAGGGGCTCGACGTCGCCTCCGCCGTCTATGAGTGGAACTACGCCGCCCAAATGGTGGAGATCCGCCTTGCTGAGGCTGCCGGCGACATCGACCGCGCCACCCTGTCGAAGGACATCTTCACCGACCGCTTCCTCATCAAGCGCCCGATCCTGCAGGCTCTTGAGCCTGACATCGCCGGCGCACCGATTCTTCTGATCGACGAGCTTGACCGTGCCGATGAGGCGTTTGAGGCGTTTCTTCTGGAGGTGCTCGCCGACAACCAGGTCACCGTGCCGGAGGTCGGTACCATCCGCGCCGACCATCCACCGATCGTTGTAGTGACCACCAACCGCACGCGCGAGATTCACGACGCGCTGAAGCGTCGCTGCTTCTATCACTGGGTCGACTACCCGGATGCGGAGCGGGAGCTGACGATCCTGACGACGCGCATCCCCGGCATCCGCGAGCGGCTCGCCGCGGAGGTGGTCGGCTTCGTGCAGCGGCTCCGCCAGGAGGATCTGTTCAAGCGGCCTGGGGTGGCGGAGACCATTGATTGGGCATCGGCGCTGACGGAGCTCGATCAGCTCGCGCTCGATCCCGCGACGATCAACGACACGCTCGGCGTGCTCCTGAAATACCAGGACGACATCGCACGCATCAGCGACAGCCGCAGTAAAGCCATCCTCGACGAGGTCCGCGCCGAGCTCACGGCGGCGGAGTAGGTTCTTCACGTCCATTGCCGGCCTCGTGCGCACCATTGTTCGGCCGGCGCCTTGAACCGTAACGCGGTTTCGCTAGCTTCAAGCTCATGACAACGCGGGCATTGTATTGAGCGGAATGGAAAACGACTCGCCCAACGGCGCCGCCGCTAGCAAGGGCGGCCGCGTCGCCGACAATATCGTTTACTTCGCCCGCACGCTTCGGCGCGCCGGACTGCCGGTCGGACCGGCGGCCGTGATCGACGCCATCCGCGCCGTGGAGGCTGTTGGCCTTGCCTCCCGCCAGGACTTTTATTGGACGCTGCACTCAACCTTCGTGAAGAAGCGCGAGCATCGCGCAATCTTCCACGAGGCGTTTGAGCTGTTTTGGCAGCAGCGCGGTCTGCTCGACAAGATGATCTCCATGATGTCACCGCAGGCCGCGCCGAAGGAGCGCGAGAAGCCGCGCGCCGCCGAAGCGCGTGTCCGCCAGGCTATGTCGCCGGAGTCAGATCGCGAAGAGGATCAGCGTGAGGTCGAGTTCGACATGCGGCTGTCGGTGTCGGCCCGTGAAGTGCTCCAGCGCAAGGACTTTGCGCAGATGAGCATCGAGGAGATCGCCGAAGCCAAACGTGCTCTCGCCGCGCTCTTCCTGCCTGACGACAAACTGCGCACCCGGCGACTGCAACGTGCGCCGCACGGCCGCTTCGACCCGCGCCGCACCATGCGCGTGTCGCTTCGCGTCGGCGGCGATATCATCATGCCCGCCTTTCGCGCCCGCGCCGAGCGCCGTCCGCCGATCGTCGCCATCTGCGACATTTCCGGCTCCATGACCCAATATTCCCGCCTCATGCTGCACTTCCTGCATGCGCTGTCTGAGCGCCGCAAAGTGCACACCTTCGTCTTCGGCACGCGGCTCACCAACGTCACGCGACAGCTTCAGCGCAAGGATCCCGACGAAGCGCTCGCCGGCTGTTCCGATGCCGTTGAGGATTGGTCGGGCGGCACGCGCATTGCCTCCACGCTGCGCGCCTTCAACCGCGACTGGTCACGCCGCGTCCTGGGGCAGGGCGCCACTGTGCTTCTCATCACCGACGGCCTGGAGCGCGAGGAGCAGGAGGATGCCGGCAACGACCTGGCCGCGGAGATGGACCGTCTGCACCGTTCCTGCCGGCGCCTGATCTGGCTGAATCCGCTTCTGCGCTTTGAGGGCTTTGCCGCCAAGGCACGCGGCGTGCGCATCATGCTGCCGCATGTCGATGAGTTTCGCGCCGTGCATTCGCTCGAGGCGATTGGCGATCTGGTAGCCGCGCTGTCCGAGGGCGTGAGCGGTCGCGACACCGATCCGCGCCGCTGGCTGGACGCCGCATGAGTAGGCATTGAACATGAATGCCGCCGCGGCACGCGACTATGTGCGCGCCAACCTGTCGCGCCGTCTGACGCGGTGGGAGATCGGTGTGGACGGCGCCATCCACGCCGCAGCGATCGTTGCAGCGCTGGTCGGCACGGCCGCCCTTCTTTGGATCGCGATCGCCCGCGGCAGCGCCGACGATATCGCCGCCTCTGCCATCTACGCCACGGGCCTTCTCGCCATGCTCGGTTGCTCGTGCGCCTACAATCTGGCGCGCTGGACGCGGCACGGAGATTGGCTGCGCTCGCTCGACAACTCGGCGATCTTCATCATGATCGCCGGCACCTACACACCGTTCACCGTGCTCCATATGCAGGGCGCCTGGAGCCTCAGCCTCACTGGCGCCGTTTGGGCGATTGCCGCGGCCGGCATCTTGGTGCGCCTTCTCAACGGCCGTCTCTTCGACCGCATCTCCATCGGGCTCTACCTGGCGCTCGGCTGGATGGGGCTCATCGCCCTCGCTCCGCTGGTCCAGGCGCTCGACAACGCTACGCTGATCCTGCTCGTCGTCGGCGGCGGGCTCTACACAATCGGCGTGGTCTTCCATCTGTGGGAGCGGCTGCCGTTCCAGACCGCGATCTGGCACACCTTCGTCGTCGCAGCAGCAGCGACGCACTACGCCGCCGTTGTCGTCAGCATCCTGGCGGCGTCTGCTGCGCCGGCGTGAACGAAACGAGCCCACCGCTTGCGCGAAGCGTCCCGGGTGCATAGGTCTGAGGCAAGGCGCGCCGGCCCTTGATGCCGTGGCAGCGCCGGCTTGCGAGAGGGCACGCTGATGACCGACACCCAATCCGAAGCCTATCCCGACGTCCTCGCCGCCGCTGAAGGCTGGCGCGGGGCAGGGCGGAATGTGGCGCTCGCCACGGTCGTGGAGACCTGGGGGTCGGCCCCGCGCCCAGTCGGCAGCCATCTCCTGGTCGACGAGGAGGGCAACTTCGAGGGTTCCGTTTCCGGCGGCTGCGTGGAGGGCGCCGTCGTCGGCGAGGCGCTCGATGTCATCGCCACAGGCAAACCGCGCATGCTGGAATTCGGCGTCGCCGATGAGACCGCGTGGCGCGTCGGCTTGTCGTGCGGTGGCAAGATTCGCGTCTATGTTGAGAAGGTCGAATAGCGGCGCGGCAGGCGAACCATGAAGCTCGACATCCTCAAAGCGCTGAATGCAGCACGGCGCGAACGCCGGGCGGCAATCCTCGTCACGGACACCGAGGGCGGCGACGCACGCCTCGTTCATGCCGAGGCGGCCGCCGCCGATCCGCTTGCGGCGGAGCTGGAGAAGCGGCTCCGCTCCGGCCGCTCCGGCATGCTGGAGGATGGCCGAACGTTTCTGACCGTGGAGGTGCCGCCGCCACGCATCGTCGTCATCGGGGCCGTCCATATCAGCCAGGCGCTCGCGCCCATGGCCAAGCTCGCCGGCTTCGACGTGACGATCATCGATCCGCGCACCGCCTTCGCCACGCCGGAGCGCTTTCCCGACGTCCAACTGATTGCCGAGTGGCCGGACGAAGCCATCAAGGCGGTCCCGCTCGACGCCTACACGGCCGTTGCTGCGCTCACCCACGACCCGAAGATCGACGACACGCCGCTTCTCGCAGCACTTGAGGCGCAATGCTTCTATATCGGCGCGCTGGGGAGCCGCAAAACCCATGGTAAGCGCCGCGAGCGGCTCTTGGAGCAGGGTGCCTCCGCCACGCAATTGGAGCAGATCCACGCGCCCGTCGGTCTCGATATCGGGGCACAATCGCCGGCTGAGATCGCCGTCGCCGTCCTTGCCGAGGTGATCGCAGCACTCCGGCGGGGCAAGCAGGCGGAGCGGATCGCCGCCTGAGGTCACGATGAAGTTCGGCCCCGTACCGATCGCTGAGGCGGAGGGCGCCATCGCCGCCCATTCGCTGCGTCATGCCTCCGGAATCATCAAGAAGGGCACGATCCTCTCAGCAGAACTGATCGAAACCCTCCGCGCAGCAGGCATCGACGAGATCGTCGCCGCGCGCCTGGAGCCCGGCGATGTGCACGAGGACGAGGCCGCGCGCCGCGTCGCAGAGGTGCTGACCGGCACGCACATCCGCCTCGACGAAGCCGGCACGGGCCGTTGCAATCTTTACGCGGAGGAGGCCGGCCTCTTCGTCGTTGATCGAAGCGCAATCGACGCACTGAACCGCCTCGACCCCGGCATAACGATCGCAACGCTTGAGGAGTTCCGACCCGTCGAAACGGGACGCATGGTAGGGACGGTGAAGATCATCCCCTTCGCGGTTCCGTCTGCGGCCGTTGACGCGGCCGTCGCCCTGGCCAACGCGCCGATCCTGTCCATCGCGCCGTGGCGGCCGTTGAAAGTGGGTCTGGCAGCGACAACGCTTCCGGGCCTCAAGCCCAAAATCATGGATAAGACGCGGCGCATCCTGGAGGAGCGCCTGCAGCCGACCCGCGCGTCGCTACTTGATGAGGTGCGTGTTCCGCACGAGACGGCATCATTGGCCGACGCGCTGGGCAATCTTCGCGAACAGGGCGCCGACGTGCTGGTCGCCTTCGGCGCGTCTGCCATCACTGATCCCGCCGATGTCATCCCAGCCGCCATAGAGGCCGCGGGCGGCCATGTGCGCCATGTCGGCATGCCGGTGGACCCCGGCAACCTGCTTTTGATTGGTGAACTCGATGGCCGTCCCGTGCTGGGTGCGCCGGGCTGCGCAAGGTCGCCGGTGGAGAACGGTTTCGACTGGGTCCTCAATCGCTTGCTTGCCGGCCTTGATGTGACGCCGGACGACGTTACGGGCATGGGCGTCGGCGGCCTCCTGATGGAGATCGTGTCACGACCCCAGCCGCGCGAGCCGGCAGCGCCGAGGCAAGACAACGTGGCGGCGATCATTCTCGCCGCCGGCCAATCGCGGCGCATGGGCGGCCCGAATAAGCTGCTCGCGCGCTTTGACGGTAAGCCCTTGATCCGCCGCGTCGCATCGAGGGCGCTTGCCTCTAAGGTGGAGCGGGTGATCGTGGTCACCGGACATCGCGAAGGCGACGTCGCCGCCGCTTTGGACGGCCTTAACGTTGAGATCGTGCACAACGCCGACTATGCGGACGGCCTTGCCATGTCGCTGAAAGTTGGGCTGTCCGCCGTGCCCCAGGATGCCGGCGGTGCATTGGTGCTTCTCGCCGACATGCCGGAGATCACGACTGAAATGATCGACCGTCTGATCGATGCCTACAACGCGCAGCCGGAACCCGCGATCGTGCTGCCGACCATCGATGGCAAGCGCGGCAATCCTGTGCTGTGGTCGCGGGCCTTCTTTCCAGAGCTGATGATGGTTACCGGCGACACCGGCGCCCGCCACATCCTGGCGCAGCACGAGGAATCGGTGGAGCGCGTGGAGATCGGCGCGGCCGCGGGTGTCGATGTCGACACGCGCGAAGCGCTTGCCGAGGCAGGCGGCTTGCTGTCGGAGGAGGCTTGACGCTTGGCGCGGTCGAATCGCGCTATAGCCGAAGCAACGAGGAGCGTGATGCGAGTACGACTTGCCATTGCAGCGTTCGCGCTGGCGACAGCACCTGCCGCGGCCGAAGATCTGATCGCGGAGGGCCGTGCGCTAGCGGAGGAGAACTGCGCGAGCTGCCACGCTATCGGCGCCGGCGACGAGAGCGCTCACGACGACGCACCGGCGTTCCGGACGCTGTCGGCCAACTATCCCGTCGCCAACCTTGAAGAGGCTCTGGCGGAGGGCATCGTGAGCGGCCACCCCGACATGCCGGAGCTGGCGTTCCCGCCCGAGCAGGTGGCCGCGCTGATCGCTTATCTGGAGTCGGTGCAGCCGTATTGAAGCTGGCAGCACTCTCAAGGAGAGGCTGCTAAGCTTTTGTAACTATTTGGAAATATCCAGAACCCACGCTATTGATTCTGTTTGGGCGCGTAGCAATAGCCCCCAGCGATGAGGGTCAATATGCGTGACTTGAGCGATCACGATTTTCGTACCGTGTTCTTGAGCGACAAGGCCGGCTATGGCCTCGCGACGGCCAACATCCTCTACCACATGCCGGAAAAGCCGAAGCTGCTGCAGACCTTTGTCTGGCAGTTCTACGACAATGCGCCGGACTATCCGCGGCTCGCCAAGTTCCTGGATTTCTGGGCCGCTGAGATCGACGGCATCATTTATTCCGTAGAGGTCGCCCACAAACGGCTCGCCAGGCAGGCGGAACTCCGCCACGCCCGCTTCCACGGGCTGCTGAATTAGCTGCACACGTCAGAAGAGGGGCGGTGCCGGACTGGTTGCTAATTCGGCACGGGCGTGATGACCACACCGTCCTGTTCCGGCGCACCCCAATAGACCGGTCCGACGATACGGACGGCGCGCCCGTCCGAACCGATGGTAACGGCGGCCGTCTCCGTGGTGTCCTTCTCTTCGGAAGCGCCGGGCACCAGGAGCCCCGCCCGGTTGGCGAGCGTCTCCGGATCCTCGCCTGGCGCCGGCCGCGGACGCGGCACGGGTGCGGCTACATCGGCGCGCGCCACCGAAGTCGGCGATTGCGACGCCTGCGCGACCACTGAATAGCCGCCTGGCGGACGGCAGGAGCAGGATTCGTCAAAGCTCTCCCGGTAACGGAAAGCCGTCGGCAGCGACGAGTAGATGTCGCCCGCCATAGACACCATGTTCTCCGGCCCGCCGCCGGGATTGGGGTGGTAGTAGAGACGGGACTCCGCGCCCGGGCACATGGCCTGGCATGCCTGGTCGTCAGTGGCGAACTGATCCGGCACCGTGGAGAAGCTGATTGGGAAGTAATAGCCGTCGCAGGTACGCACGCACAGTGTTCGGTAGGTGCCGTGCGACTGATAGAAAGAATCGTCCTCCCATAGCCAGCGCCGGTCAGGTGCCGCCTCAAAGACGCTGCGTCCCGGCAGGTCACAGCCGCGCGCGTTCATGATCGAACGCAGCTCTTGAATCCGATAATCGTTGGCGTTGCCCGACCGTCGTCTGAGCTGATCAAGCCGCGCCAGATTGGCGTGCATCTCCTGAAGCTTGGGAACCAAGGTGCGGCAGACGCGACTTTGATCGCGCCGGAAGAGGAAGAAGCCGCCACCGAAACAACCGGCATTCTGCGCATGTTGCTCGGTGCGCGCGATCACCCTGGCCTGCTCATGATAGGCGCGATCGAAGCGCGACCGGTCGCTGCCACCGCTGCTGCCGCCGCTTTGCGACAGAAGGTTCATCATCTCCGCCTGCAGGGCAAAACAAGACCGGGCGTCCGCCCCGCCGAGCGCGGACAAGCCGGAAATCGTACTCACAAGGATCAGGGCGCCGAACCGGAGCACGCAACCTCCTTCCGCCCGTGACAAAGCCTGTGACTGGCGAATCGTATCGCCGCAATCTTTACCGGATTATGCAGATTCCGACGATTTAAGGCGAGGGCAAGGCACGCAATCGGTGCGCCAAAGGACTTGCCGCCGGCCAAGCATCTAGGTGGCTTGCGCTTTCTCCTGCGCCTCCACGGCCGCCAGCGCCGTCATGTTGACCACGCCGCGGGCGGTGACGGAGGGCGTCAGGATGTGCGCCGGCAACGCCGAACCCAGGAGGATCGGGCCGACATGCAGCGCGTCCGTCATGACCTTGATCAGGTTCAGCGCAATGTTCGCGGCGTCGAGCGTCGGGAAGATCAGGAGGTTGGCGGCGCCATCCAGCCGACTTGAGGGCATGAAGCGTCGGCGCAGCTCCTCAGACAGCGCCGCATCGCCGTGCATCTCGCCGTCGACTTCCAGATTGGGCGCCAGCTCCTCCAAGAGCGCCTGCGCGCGGCGCATCTTGGCGGCGCTCGGCGTGTCGTGTGAGCCGAAATTGGAGTGCGACAGCAGCGCGGCTTTTGGCGTGATGCCGAAATGCTCGATGTGGTCGGCCGCCATCATTGTCGTCTCGGCGATGTGCTCCGCCGACGGATCGACGGAAATGTAGGTGTCGCTGAGGAAGATCGGCCCATAAGACGAGATCAGCAGGCTCAGCGTCGATAGATCGCGCACATCCGATCGCTGCCCGATAATGTGCCTTATGTCGCGAAGGTGGCGGGCGAAGCGGCCCTCCAGCCCACAAATCAGTGCGTCGGCCTCGCCGCGATGCACGGCGAGCGCGCCGATCACCGTCGTGTTGGTGCGGACCGCCGTGCGCGCCGCTTCCGGCGTGACCCCCTTGCGCCCAACGAGGGCGAAGTAATCGTCGACATAATCGCGGTAGCGCGGATCGTCTTCCGGATTGACGATCTCAAAGTCACGGTCGGGCCTGATCTTCAGGCCGTAGCGCCGCGCGCGGACTTCCACCACCTGCGGGCGCCCGATGAGGATCGGCGTGGCAGTACCCTCTTCCATCACCATCTGTGCGGCGCGCAACACGCGCTCGTCTTCGCCTTCGGCATAGATGACGCGTTTAGGCTCCGCCTTCGCCGCGGCGATAACCGGCTTCATGATTAACCCGGAACGCAGCACGAAGCCGGTCAGCCGGTCGTCGTAGGCGTCGAAATCGTCGATCGGCCGCGCGGCAACACCCGATTCCATCGCCGCGCGCGCGACCGCCGGCGCGATCCTCAGAATGAGCCGCTGATCGAACGGCGTCGGGATCAGGTAGTCCGGCCCGAAGGTCGGCGTCTCGCCGCCATAGGCCCGCGCCGCCACCTCCGACGGCTCCTCGCGCGCCAAGGCCGCAATCGCACGCACGGCCGCCACCTTCATCGCGTCGTTGAAATCGGTCGCCCCGACATCGAGCGCGCCGCGAAAGATGTAGGGAAAGCAGATGACGTTGTTCACCTGGTTGGCGTAGTCGGAGCGGCCCGTGCAGATCATGGCGTCATCGCGCACCGCCCGCGCATCCTCCGGCATGATCTCAGGCTCCGGATTGGCGAGCGCCATGATCAGCGGCTTGTCGGCCATCGTGGCGACCATCTCCGGCTTCAGCACATTCGGCGCGGAAAGGCCGAGGAAGACATCGGCCTTGTCGATGACCTGATCGAGCGCGCGATGTGAGGTGTCCTGTGCGTAGGGCGCCTTCCATTGGTCCATCAGCGCCTCGCGGCCGGCATAGACGACGCCTTCGATGTCGGTGACCCAGATGTTCTCCCGCTTTGCGCCGAGATGCACCAGAAGGCCGAGGCAGGCGAGGGCCGCCGCGCCGGCTCCGGATGTGACGATCTTGGCGTCAGCCAGCCGCTTGTCGGCAAGATCCAGCGCATTCAACACCGCCGCGGCGACGATGATCGCCGTGCCATGCTGATCGTCGTGCAGCACCGGAATGCCCATGCGCGCCCGAAGTTGCGCCTCGATCTCAAAGCACTCCGGTGCCTTGATGTCCTCCAGATTGATGCCGCCGAAGGTGGGTTCGAGCGCAGCGACGACTTCAACGAAGCGATCGATTTCCGTCGTGTCGACCTCAAGATCGAAGACGTCGACGCCTGCGAACTTCTTGAAGAGGACCGCCTTGCCCTCCATGACCGGCTTGGCGGCAAGCGGACCGATGGCGCCAAGCCCGAGCACCGCTGTGCCGTTTGAAACGACTGCGACGAGGTTGCCGCGCGCCGTGTAGTCCGACGCGGTGGCCGGATCGGCGGCGATGGCGCGGCACGGCTCGGCCACGCCGGGCGAATAGGCAAGCGCCAGGTCGCGTTGCGTGCCGAGCGCCTTGGTCGGGACGATGGCCAGCTTTCCGGGGCTCGGATGGCGGTGATAGCGGAGGGCGTTCTCCGCAAGTGGATCGCTCGGGCGGCTTTTGCTCATCGTCCCCGTATGTTTGAACCGGACGTCCTAAACAGCCCGCCGCGGCCGACAATTGCAAGCCTGCGGACTATGTCAGCCGACGTTTCCCCCGCGCATCGGCGAAGCGATGGCCGCCTTCAGAAGCACGGCGAGCGTCACTGCGTTGAGCAAATGCCAAGCCCAATGGATGCCGAGCGGCGCAGTGTCGCAAAGCGGCAGGTCAAGCGTTCGCACCGTCAGCGAAACCAAAAACACGCCTCCGGCTATGAGCAGGTAACGCCCCGCCGGGTGCCGCCACGCCGTAAGCAATGCGCCGCAGACGAGCATGGCGACAAGCGCCGGCACATAGGCAGCCGAACCTGAGAGAAGCGGCGACAGCAGCCGTTCGGCAAGGAGGTTGAACACGAAAAACGCCAAAAGCAGCGCGACCGCCGCCAGCCACGACAGGCCGAAGAAGCGCCTGAGCGCCAAGCCGAGATAGATGTAGATGAACAGCGTGATCGGGATCACGTCCGCCAAGGCCGACCAGCGGTTGGCGAAGGTGTGGAACAGGAACGAGCCAATACCGATCGCGGCGACCAAAGCGATCAGCGTCGTGACGGCCGGGTCGGCGCGCCCCTCGCGTCGCTGCGCGGCAGATCCGTAAGCTGCCGCGATCAAAAATCCGAGATTGGTGATCGCGTTGATCGGCTCCGCCCAGAAGTCCGGACCAAGCCGCTCGCAATAGATGTCGATCGGCGCTGTCCAATCCATGTGAATGACCCGTAATTCGCCTTATGCTGTGGAAATAGCGCGTTTGAACAAGGCCCGGGAGGGGAGGGCCGCGATGCACCATGATTTGTCGGCGCCCGCGCAAGTGATGTGGCACGGTGACGAAGAGAGGCCGCCGGAGGAATGGTCGGGCGCGATCCGCTTTGCAACGTTGCGCGAGGCGCTCGATGCCATCTTCACCGGCGCGCCGCAGACCGGCCATCCCTGGGTTTTATGTGACGGCCACATCATCGCGCCGCGCGAAAGCGAAGCGATGTGGCTGGAATCGACCGCACGTTAGCGCGCAGCTTGTGCCTTTCCGGGCCGAACCGGCCTGTCCTCGGTGCACTGCGCAGGCCATCGGTTGATGCCGCAAGGCAGAGCCCGTAACCTGAGCTTTCAATTGTGTCTGGGTTTGCAGGCATGCGACCAAGATCGTTGATATTGGCCGGAATTGCACTGGCCTTTCTATCGGCCGTGCTTATCCAACAGCTGGCGTTGCGCTCGGTCGCTGGTGACCGCACCTATCCAACCGGGGTCACAGGCATTCTCGATGGGCGGAGTTTTGTTGGCCAGCTCAAATCGGTCGATGGCGCCAACACCCTGGATGACACGCTGCATTTCAGTGAGGGGCATTTTTGGTCCAGCGGCTGCACGAAGTGCAGCTTCATGCCTGGCAGCTATTGGACCAGGCAGAATGGCGCAGCGATTGAATTTCAAGGCGTGCTTGAAAGTCCCGAGCGCGGTCGTTTCACGTACCAAGGTTCAGTCGTCGACGGTCGTGTTGAGGCCAAAATCCACTGGATTCGTGAACGGTGGTATTGGACCGTTGACCGCGACTATGTGTTTGAGGGCCGCATTGATGACGCCGGCGGTTCGTCGGCGAATCTGAGCAGCGCCCGGTCCCGCGCCTTGGGAGAAGCCGCGCCCACGTGCACCATATGAGCGCATGAGACGGCGCTGGTTTTTCGTTATCGGCATTTACGTGCTGCTGATCGGCGGCGGATGGATGTTCGGCGAGCAGCTTTCGCAGTGGTCGGTGGTGCAGGTTCGACCGATCAACGAGCCGGAGATACATCGCATGGTGATGGCCGCTTCGGCGATCTATGTCGTCACCGCGGCGCTGCCGTTTGTGCCCGGCGCTGAGATCGGACTGGCGCTCATTGCCGCTTTCGGCAGTCGAATTGTCGTGCTGGTCTATGGCTGCATGGTGGTGGCACTACTGCTGGCTTATTGCATCGGCCGTTTCATTCCTGTGCACGTACTGGCTGCGATATTCGGCTATCTCGAGCTTAGGAAAGCCCGTGATCTTGTTCTGCGTTTTGCCGAACTGGACCCCGCTGATCGGATCGCCGCTGTGACCGCGGGCGCACCCGGTCGGTGGGCACCGTTCCTTGTGAAGCATCGCTACATTGCTCTGGCGATCGCGTTCAATATTCCAGGCAACAGCTTGCTGGGCGGCGGTGGCGGGCTGAGCATGCTCGCGGGCATGAGCCAGCTCTTCGGTGCGCTTCCGTTTTGTGTCACCGTGTTACTGGCCGTCGCTCCTCTGCCGTTACTTGTGCTGCTGACGGGCTATCAGCCTTGACGTGGGCTATGTGAGCTGGGCCGACTATCTTGGTTGGCCGCATTGCTCCAAACAGCTTGCCGCTTCCCCGCGCTTTGCCCATAATGGAATCGCTCAGGTTCCCTGCTGGCGTGAAACGCGTCTGGGGATGAAATGGGAATGCGGTGCGGAACGACCCAAGCCGGGGTTCCAAAGCCGCAGCTGCCCCCGCAACTGTGAGCGGCGAGTCCACCCGCACGAAGCCACCGGAAACGGGAAGGCGCGGGAAGGGGCCAAGACCCGCAAGCCAGGAGACCAGCCGGAGCGTGAATGCTCAGCCGCCGTCGGTGGGACGGCAAGGAGGTTTGATGAACGCTTCGACGCCCCTCACATCCACTCAGCAATGTGCACGCGGCCCCGCGCTGATCGCGCTTCTCTGCCACTGAGGCGGCCATGCTAAAGAACCTGATCCTGAGCGCCGCGGCGGCATGAAGACCGGCACCGCGCTAATCCTTGGCGGCGCGCGCTCTGGCAAGAGCGCGTATGCGGAGCGGCTGGTTTTGGAAAGCGGGCTTGAGCCCGTTTACATCGCCACCGCTCAGACGCGCGACGTCGAGATGCTCCGCCGCGTTCGCGCACATCGCGAGCGCCGCGGTGACGCCTGGCGCACGATCGAGGCGCCCGAGCAGCTTGAATACACGCTGGTGGCGGAAGCCGCCGAGGGGCGGGCGGTCCTCGCCGATTGCCTGACGCTCTGGCTTTCCAACATCCTGGAGGCCGGCGCCGACCTGGAATTGCGCATCCAGGCCTTGTGCGACGAAGCGAGGCGTCTGCCGGGTCTGGTCGTCTTCGTCTCCAACGAAGTCGGCCAAGGCCTGGTGCCGGAAACCCCGATTGGCCGCCAGTTCCGCGATGCGCAAGGCCGACTCAATCAATCCATGGCCGGCATGGCTGACCGTGTCGTTCTGGTGACGGCTGGCCTGCCGCTGGCGCTGAAGGGAGAGTTGGAATGAGTGCCGCGTCGAAGGGAGATTTCGGCCGTATCCCGGCGACCATCGTCACCGGCTTCCTCGGCGCCGGCAAGACGACGCTGATCCGGCATCTCCTGCAAAATCCCGGCGGCCGCCGCATCGCATTGATCGTCAACGAATTCGGCGATGTCGGCTTCGACGGTCAGGTGCTGTCGGATTGCGGCGACGAGGCGTGCGGTGAGGACGAGGTCATCGAGCTCGCCAATGGATGCATCTGCTGCACCGTGGCGGACGATTTCCTGCCGGCAATGGAGATCATCTTGGCGCGCGAAGCGCCGCCCGATCACATCGTGATTGAGACCTCCGGTCTGGCGCTGCCGCAGCCATTGGTGAAGGCCTTTGCCTGGCCGAGTGTGAAGAACCGCGTCACCGTGGATGGCGTCGTGACTGTCGTCGATGCCGCGGCCATTGCCGAAGGCCGCGTCGCGACCGACGAGGCGAAGCTTGCCGAGCAGCGCGCGGCCGACGAGTCCCTTGATCACGACGACCCGATCGAGGAGCTCTTTGAGGATCAGCTTCGCTGTGCCGATCTAGTGGTGATCTCCAAGACCGATCTGGTCGACGAGACCGGGCTTGCGCGTGTTGAATCCGCTATTGCGACGGACCGGCGGAAAGAGGCGCAGACGCTCAAGATTGCCAATGGCGTGCTGCCGGCCGACATCCTGCTCGGCCAGGCTGCGGCGGCCGAACAGGACGGCGAGACCCGCAAGAGCCACCACGAGTTGGCCGGCGAGGAAGACCACGACCACGACGATTTCGACAGTTTCGTGCTTGACGTCCGCGCGGCGGATCGCGCCGCGATGGAAGAACGCGTGCGCGCGGCCATGGCGCTTCCCGGCGTCCTGCGCATCAAGGGGCTTATCGCCGTGGATGATCGCAACGCGCTGTTGGCCGTGCAGGCGGTGGGGCCGCGCGTGGAGACCTGGTTCGTACCCGACGAGAGTCGTGGCGCAGGTCTCGTCGTTATCGGGCTGAAGGACGTGGACCGCGCGGCGCTGGAGCGACTGCTGGGCAGCTCGTGACAGAGGCTGCAGAGCGCCTCCCATGCACATCCTGAAAGGCCAGACCCGGACGCTGGCCGGGGAGGCCGAGCCCGTCGACCTGGAGCAATCGCCGGGCGACATCGTCATCCTGTCCGCCGCCGACACGGAGATTTCCGGACTGGCCGCCGCGCGGCGCGCTATCGGTAAGCCGTTCCCCTCTGTACGCCTGGCGAATTGGATGCAGCTTCTGCATCCCTATTCCGTCGATCTCTATGGCGAAGCGGTACTGGCGCACGCCAAGCTGATTGTTGTGCGCCTTCTCGGCGGCGCGTCCTACTGGCGCTACGGCCTGGAGGAGGCGCTGCGGATCGCCCGCGCCAATGGCAGCAAGCTGTTGGTCGTGCCGGGCGACGCCAATTGGGATGGAAGCCTCGTAGAGCACGGGACCGTCGCTGAAACAGACGCCAACACGCTCTGGTCATTCTTGGTCGAGGGCGGATCGCAGAACTTGGCTTCTGCGTTGCGCTATTGCGCCCATCTCATCGGAGCCGGCGACACGCCGGGCGCGCCGCGGCCGCTGCCTACGGCCGGGGACTATGGCGAAGCGCCTGATGGCGACGCGACTGTCGCCGCGATCGTCTTCTATCGGGCGCTCGTGCAGGCCGGCCAGACGGAGCCAGTGGACGCTCTCTGCGCGGCGCTGGCGGAGCGAGGCCTGGCGCCGCTGCCGCTTTTCGTCTCCAGCCTGAAGAGTAAGGAGGACGCCGCGTTCGTTGCAGAGCAATTCGCCGAGCACGACCCGGCGATCGTCTTGAACGCGACGGCCTTCGCGTTATCACAGCCGAGCCAGACCTTCGCTAGCACAGTACTCGATGGCGGCGACCGCCCGGTGCTGCAAGTCACCTTCGCCGGCGCGTCGGAGGAAGCGTGGTCAGAGTCCACGCGCGGCCTCTCACCCACCGATCTGACGATGAATGTCGTGCTGCCGGAGGTCGATGGCCGCCTTATCACCCGCGCCGTGTCGTTCAAGGAGGCGGGCGAGCTTGATCCGCTCACCGAATGCCGGCCGATCCGCTACCGGCCGAAGCCGGACCGCATCGCCTTCGTCGCCGATCTGGCCGCCCACTGGGCGAAGCTTCGCGCGGCACCCAATAGCGAGAAGCGCTTGGCGATCGTGCTCTCCAATTATCCCAACAAGGACGGGCGCATCGCCAATGGGGTTGGGCTCGATGCGCCGGCCTCCACCGTCAACGTCCTCAGTGCACTGAAGGAAGCGGGCCATCGCATCGACGGCGCGCCGGAAACCGGCGCCGCCTTGATGGAGCGCCTGCTCGCCGGCCCGACCAATGCTCCCGGCAAGAACGGGCCGCCAGTGCATGCGGAGAGCATCACTTTACCGCTCGAGAATTATCGCAAGGCATTTAGCGGGTTACCGCCATCCGTGCAGAAGGGCGTGAAGGACCGCTGGGGCGCGCCGAGCGAAGATCCGTTTGTGATGGACGGCGCGTTTGTCCTGCCGGTCCACCGCTTTGGCAATGCGGTGATCGGCATCCAGCCGGCGCGCGGCTATAATCTCGACCCAAAGGCGACCTATCACGATCCCGACCTCGTTCCGCCGCACGCCTATTTTGCCTTCTACATCTGGCTGCGCCAAGCGTTCGGGGCCGATGCCCTCGTCCACATGGGCAAGCACGGCAATCTGGAATGGTTGCCCGGCAAGGCGCTGGCGCTTTCCGAAGAATGCTATCCCGAAGCCGCGCTTGGGGCTGTGCCGGTCGTCTATCCGTTCATCGTCAATGATCCCGGAGAGGGCGCGCAGGCCAAGCGGCGAAGCGCCGCCGTTGTGGTCGATCATCTGATGCCGGCCATGGCGCGCGCTGAGACCTACGGTCCGGCCGCTGAGCTGGAAGCGCTGATCGACGAATACGCTGCCGCGGAAGCCGGTGATCCGCGACGCGCCAAGCTTGTCGGCGCGCAGATCGCCGAGCTTGCGCAGGCGCACGGCTTCGATGAGGACCTCGGCCTCGACTTTGGGCGCGATGAACAATCGGCACTTGCCAAGCTCGACGAGCACATCTGCGATCTCAAGGAACTTCAGATCCGCGACGGCCTGCATGTGCTCGGCGAGGGGCCGGCGGAAAAACAGCGGGCGGAGACGCTTGTCGCCTTGGCGCGCGTACCCCGGGGTGACGGAACGGGACCTGAAGCCTCGCTCCTGCGCGCGCTCGCCGATGATCTCAAGCTCGGCTTCGACCCACTTGCCTGCAGGTTCGCAGAGCAATGGGCGGGCCCGAAGCCCAAAACCCTGGCCGCGCTCTCCGATGCCCCCTGGCGCACGCACGGCGATACGGTGGAGCGGCTTGAGGCGCTGGCCTTGAGTCTCATGGACAGGAACTGCCGCGAAGCCGGCACTGAAGTAACCTCCCCCTTGAGGGGAGGTCGAAACCGGCACCAGCCGGTTTCGGGAGGGGGGCGCAACCTTTCAAGAAGCAGAGAGTATGAGGGGGATCGTGATGCCTCACTCCCCTCCCGAAGTTTGTCGTCGCAAAGCGCGCCAAACGTCGACCTCCCCTCAAGGGGGAGGTTAGAGGCCGTGCCTGTCTCGTCCATCAGCGCAACCGTTACATACGCATCTCCGAGAGGTGAGTTGGGACCACGAACCGAAGCCGTCCTCGCATCGATTGCAAACGATATCGCGCCGTCTCTCGACACCTCCGGCACGCGCGAGATCGACGTGACGGTCGCCGCGCTCAACGGTCGGTTCGTGCCGCCGGGGCCGTCCGGCGCGCCGACGCGAGGCCGCGCCGATTGCCTGCCGACCGGCCGGAACTTCTATTCCGTCGATGTGCGCGCCGTCCCGACGCCAGCGGCGTGGGAACTGGGACGCCGCTCCGCCGATCTCCTGGCGGAGCGCTACTTCCAGGATGAGGGCGAATGGCCACGCGCAATGGCGCTCACGGTCTGGGGCACGTCGAACATGCGCACCGGCGGAGACGACATCGCACAGGCCCTGGCGCTGATTGGCGTACGCCCGGTCTGGGAGGGTGCATCGGGCCGTGTCACAGGCGTGGAGGCCATTTCGCTGGCGGAGCTGGGGCGCCCGCGCGTCGACGTCACGCTCCGGATTTCCGGCTTCTTCCGCGACGCTTTCCCGAGCCAGATCGCGCTCTTCCATGAAGCCGTGCAGCTCGTAGCAGCGCGGCAGGAACCGCCCGACGCCAATCCGATCACGGCAAACATCCGCGGCGACGCCGATCAGCTAACACAAGCCGGCCTGACCACGGACGAAGCAACGCGCGCCGCGACCTTCCGCGTCTTCGGATCAAAGCCCGGCGCCTACGGCGCGGGCCTGCAGGCGCTCATCGACGAGGGCATCTGGGCAGAGCGCAAGGACCTCGCCGCGTCGTTTCTGGAATGGTCGGCCTATGCCTATGGCGGCGGCGCAACCGGCGAAAGCGCGCGAACGCAGCTGGAGACACGGCTCAAGACCACCGACGCCGTGGTACAGAACCAGGACAATCGGGAGCACGATCTGCTCGATTCCGATGATTACTACCAGTTCGAAGGCGGCCTAACTTCGGCGGTCGAAACACTGCGCGGCGCGGCTCCACGGACTTACCACAACGACCATTCCCGACCCGAGCGCCCGGTGATCCGCGCCCTTGAGGAGGAAATCGCGCGCGTCGTACGCGGCCGCGCCGCCAATCCCAAATGGCTCGCCGGTGTTATGCGCCACGGCTACAAGGGCGCCTTCGAGATCGCCGCGACCGTGGACTATCTCTTCGCCTTCGCCGCCACGACGAACGCGGTGAAGCATCATCATTTCGATCAGCTCTACGAGGCCTACATGGCGGATTCCGCGGTGCGCGACTTCATCGCTCAAAACAATCCGCCGGCGCTAAAGGAGATCGCGGAGCGTTTCTGTGAGGCGGTCGATCGAGGCCTCTGGGCGCCGCACCGCAACAGCGCCTACGATGAGTTGAAGCACATTGCCGGGAGGATGGTGGCATGAAGACCGAAGGCCTGTCGGAAGCGGAAATCAACGCCCGCCATGCGGAGAAGATGCGCCGCAAGAAGGAGGCGCGCGACAAGATCGTCGCCACCAAGACGATCGAGAAGGGCCTGCTCATCGTCCACACCGGCAAAGGCAAGGGCAAGTCGACCGCCGCTTTCGGGCTGGTCTTCCGCGCGCTCGGCAACGGCATGAAGGTCGCCATCGTGCAGTTCGTGAAGGGCAAGTGGCAAACGGGCGAGCGTGCGGCGCTCGAAAAATTCGCCGATCAGGTGACGATCAACACCATGGGCGAGGGCTTCACCTGGGAAACGCAGGACCGCGCGCGCGACATCGCTGCGGCGAAGGCCGCCTGGGATAAGGCCAAGGCGCTGATCGCCGACGACGAGCACCAAATGGTCGTGCTCGACGAACTCAACATTGTGCTGCGTTACGATTATCTCGACGCGGATGAGGTGCTGTCAGTCCTCACGGCGCGCCCGGAGATGAAGCATGTCGTCGTGACGGGCCGCAACGCCAAGGACGAACTCGTCGACGCCGCCGATCTGGTGACGGAGATGGCGCAGGTGAAGCATCCTTTCCGCTCCGGCGTAAAGGCGCAGAAGGGGATTGAGTTCTAAGGCGCGCCGCGGACTAGAACTTCGGGGAAATCCCAATCGACAGGCCGTCCAACCCAATACCGCCATTGTTCTGATTGTTGTTGTTGTTGTTCTGACCCCGGTTGCCGAACTGGATGACGATGCCCGGTCGATTGTCGCCTGCTCGATAGGTGCGGCATTCGAAGCTCAGATTCGTCACTTGGTGCTTTCGGTGGTAGTGGCGCTCGGCGCCCGCCCTGTGAGCAACGATTTCTTCGTGGCAGGTGTCGTGGATCAAGACGATATCGGTCGCGGAAGAAGCGACCGTGTTTGCACGCATAGGCGTAGCCAAAACGGCGCTTGCACTCATGGCGATGACGCCAATCGAAATGAGCAAAGGACGACACATCTGAGCCTCCTTGTCCAAACCCGGCTTCACGGCGATCAACAAGTGCGGCGAACTAGAAGCGGAAGATGAAATCGCCCGTGGAGCCGCCGTTATGGCCGTTCCAATTGTTGCCGCGATTTCCATCCCACCTGAACTCGGGCCGGATGATGATGTTCGGCTGCCGCTGCGGGGCGTTGCCATACACCGTCATGCACCGGTTAGGGTCGATATAGTGGTGGTGGGGGCCTCTGGAGTTTTGATGGTGGGCCCATTCGCTGTGACACGGTGTGTGCACGGGGATCACCGAAGCGCCTATGGCGACTTGCCCGCCCTGTCCGAACGGCATCGACATCGCATGTCCGGCAAGTAGGGCTGTTGCGGCAGCAATCGTCACAAAGAGCATCAGTCGCATGTCGACCTCCTTTGCTGCCGCAAAAGAGTAGCATGGAACTCGGGTCGACAACGAAGAGTTTACTGAGGTGCCGGCACGGCCTTTTTCACCACCAAGGCGTGTTGACTGGGCAACCGCCGCTAAATCAGTGAAATCCTTCCGCGCCGGGATGACGGCGCAGAAGGATGTTGAATTCTATGCGTTTAGCAGCGAGGCGCTGCTGCTCTGAAGTTTTAGGGGCAAACAGTCAGAACGCCACCCACACTGATGCACCCGCCATAACCCGGCGTGGGAACCGGTGCCGCATTGTAGACATCGACGCCGCAATTGTACCCGCCATGGCTATGCCAGACATTTCCGTAGCCAGGCGTCCAGTGCCTCTGAACGTTGCCATGGCAGTGCGTCGGGGCCGGCGCCGGACCGCCGCCGCCGCCCGTCGGGATCATCTGGCAACCGGGCCCGTGATAGTGGTTCGGGTAGTACCCACCGTGATTGCGAATCCGCTGGTGGCAGCTGTTGTGCACTTGGATCACATCGGTTCCGCTCACCGCGTCGAAATTGGGCTGCAGCGGAGCGGCCTGAGCCGTCGTCAGGCTGAGCGCCAGCGCGGCGGCGGCGGTTGCAATCGGGTAGATCACGCGCATCTTGGTTCTCCTTCAATCCCCTCAAAATTCAGCGTAGCAGGGATTGGCCGTGACGGCGAGCCGATTGCCTGATTGCTAGGGCAGGGGCTTTCGCCTCTTTGTCGGTGCGCTATACGCCGAAAGATGACCACAGCGGCCATCATGTTCCAGGGCACCGGAAGCCATGTCGGCAAGTCGCTGATTGTTGCCGGGCTCTGCCGCGCCTTCTCCGATCGCGGGCTCAAGGTCGCACCGTTCAAGCCGCAGAACATGTCGAACAATGCCGGCGTGGCCGCGGACGGCGGCGAGATCGGCCGCGCGCAGATGCTCCAGGCCCGCGCAGCGCGGGTCGCACCATCCATTCACATGAACCCGGTGCTTCTCAAACCGGAGACGGATACCGGCGCGCAGATCGTGGTGCACGGCAAGCGCCGGGCGACGCTCAGCGCACGCGACTACACCGATCAGAAGGCGAAGCTGCTGCCGCGCGTTCTGGAGAGCTTTAAGACGATCGCGGCGACCGCTGACCTGGTCTTGATCGAAGGGGCGGGCTCGCCAGCTGAAACCAATCTGCGCGCCGGTGACATCGCCAATATGGGCTTCGCGGAAGCCGCCGACGTACCCGTTGCGCTCATTGGCGACATCGATCGGGGCGGCGTCATCGCCGCACTGGTCGGCACGCATACCGTATTGGAACCGGCTGAGCGCAGTCGCATCAGGGCGTTCCTCATCAACAAGTTCCAGGGCGATCCGTCGCTCTTCGATGACGGTCTGGCGGAGATTGCGAGGCGCACCGGCTGGGCGTCGCTCGGGATCGTGCCGTATTTCGCCGCGGCCGCGCGCTTGCCGGCGGAAGACGTTCTGGGGCTTGCGGCGAAGCAGGAGGCCGCGGCCGCCCGCCTGCGAATTGCCGTGCCGCGCATCCCGCGCATCGCCAATTTCGACGACCTCGATCCGCTCCGCGCCGAGCCTGACGTTGAGGTGCTGATCGTGGAGCCGGGGCAACCGATCCCCGGGGATTGCGATCTGGTGGTACTGCCCGGCTCCAAATCGACGATCGCGGATTTGCGGGCGCTTCGCGGCGAGGGCTGGGACATCGACATTGCCGCCCATCACCGCCGGGGCGGTGCCGTTTTAGGACTCTGCGGCGGTTATCAAATGCTTGGACAGAGCGTCGCCGACCCTGAGGGCATCGAAGGGCCCGCCGGCACGGTTCCAGGGCTTGGCCTTCTGGCGGTCCAAACAACACTCGACGCCGACAAGACCACCTCGCCGGTATCGGCGATCCATGTGGAAAGCGGCGCGCAGGTCACCGGCTACGAGATCCATCTGGGGCAGAGCGACGGCGAGGATCGCGCACGACCCATGCTCACCATCGACGGCCGGCCGGAGGGCGCCATCTCCGCCGATGGGCGTGTGATGGGCACCTATGTCCATGGGCTGTTCGCCGGCGATGCGTTCCGCCGCACCTTTATTGCCAAGCTCGGCGCGCGCGCCACGGCAAGCTATGAGGCCGGCGTGGAGGCGACGCTGGATGGCCTCGCCGGCCATCTGGAGGCCCATATCGATCTGGATGCGATCCTGGCTATCGCCCAAGCGCGGACAGGATAAACGCCAGCACCAATACGAGCGCCACGGCCAGCGCCCAGGCCACATCGATCAGCCGGGTTGCCGCGCGGATATCCGCCGGCTCGGCCTCCGCCCGTCCTTCCCGGTTGAGCCACACGCCGTCCACCTCGGTCTCGCTGTAGCGGCGCGGGCCACCGAACGCCAGGCCGAGGGCGCCGGCCAAAGCCGCCTCCGGCCACCCGGCATTCGGGGATTTATGCTTCGGTGCGTCACGCAGCGTCACGGCTGCCGCGGCGCGCGCCTTGCGGCCGGTGATGGCCGCGGCGATCACAAGCAGAGCGGCCGACAGCCGGGCGGGAAGGTAGCTCAGCACATCGTCGAGCCGCGCCGCGGACCATCCGAACGCCTCGTGGCGCTCGGTCCGGTATCCGATCATGGAATCTGCCGTGTTGATCACCTTGTAGATGAGCAGGCCCGGCAGCCCGAAAAGCGCGTACCAAAAGGCCGGCGCCACCACGCCGTCGGAAAAGTTCTCCGCCCCGCTTTCCATGGCCGCCCGCGCCACGCCTGCCTCATCGAGCGTGGAAACGTCACGCCCGACGATATGGGCGACCGCCTGCCGGCCGCCCCCCAGGCCATCCGCCATAAGCGCCCGACGAACGCCGCCGACATGGTCGATCAGGCTTTTCTGGGCGATGAAGACAGAGACGAGCACCGCCTCGATGACAAGGCCGCCAGGCAGCACGGCAAACAGCGTGCGGAGTGCGATCCCCAATGCCGCGGCCCCCGCCATCAGCACAGCTACTGCGATCAAGCCGAGGCGCCGCCGCTCAGTTGCGTCGCGGCTGGCATCATTGAACCGCGCATCGAGCCGCTCAACCGCGTGCCCTGCCAGCACGATGGGATGCGGCACGCGCGACCATAAGAAACGCGGATCGCCCACCAAACGGTCGATCCCCAGCGCAAGTGCGAGCACCAGGAGCGTCACTGCGCGATCTCAGTCATGTATCCCGTGCCGCGCTGGCTATTCACGCGCCTGCACCCCATCTAAAGCTCTGAGGAAGCGGCCATAGCCGATCCCGCGCGACAGCGCACCTTGAGCGCTCGGGGCAATTGCTTGTGGTGCCAATCGCGGTCTGGTAACGCACGAATTATGGCCTCGTGGCGGAGTGGTGACGCAGCGGACTGCAAATCCGTATACGCCGGTTCGATTCCGGCCGAGGCCTCCATGCCCCCATCCCGCTTGTGCTCGGGCAGCCAGACTTCCAATGCATGATCCCGAAAAGTGGCCACCGATTTTCGGATAAGATCATGCTTCAACAAAGAGATAGAGCCTCCATTCCATCAGAATGGAAAAGGCTCTAGAACCCACCGGACGTCATCCTCGGAGCGCTTCCGCATGGCCGATTTCGCTACGCTGCGCCGGCGCATGGTGGACCATCAGATCCGACCCAGCGCGGTCACCGATCCTGATGTGATCCAAACGATGCTGGCTGTGCCGCGGCACGTCTTCGTGGCCGAAGACGAGATTCCGTTTGCCTATGCCGAGCGTGAGCTTCTCATGTCCGCGAAGGCGCCGGAACGGCGCATGCTGACGCCGATCAATCTGGCGCGCCTCATCCAGGCGCTGCCGCTCGGCCCGGAAGCCAACACTATGGTGGTCGGCTGCGGTTCAGGCTGCTCTGCGGCCGTCCTGGCGCATCTTTCGTCGTCGGTCGTGGCCGTGGAGGAGGACCCCGCGCTGCTCGCTCAGGCCCGCGAGTGCCTGGCGGAGGTCGCTGCGGCAAACGTCACGTTGGAGGAGGGGAAGCTCGTCGACGGCTGGTCGGCTGAAGCTCCCTACGACGCCATCCTTGTTGAGGGGGCCATTGAGGCCTCGCCTGACGCGCTGATCAGCCAGTTGAAGCCGGGCGGCATGCTGGCGGCGATCCAGCGTTCTGAACGAATCAGCCGGGCGATGATCTGGGAGCGGGTGGGCGACTCTGCGGCCAATTGGCCGCAATTTGAGGCATGGGCCACGCTGCTGCCGGGCTTCGACCGCGAGGCCGCCTTCGTGTTCTAGCCGCGGGCGCGGGAGTCCTCGGAATCTGTTGCATTTGCGCCGCGTTCGCGCCTCATTCTTGTTGATGACGGTAGGACGCGGGCGCAAAGACGGCAGAGCGTGTTAGTAGTGGCCGCGCGGTCGGCTGACGTCACCGTCAGGCGGATTTCGAGGAGCCCGTGTCCATTCGCAGTGCCGTATTCGCAGTAGCCTCTGGCTATCTTCTCGCTGCCGCCCTGGTGTCCTCCGCCGAGGCGGAATCGATCGCGCAGGCGCTGGCCTCCGCCTATAGCTCCAATCCGCAGATCAACTCCGCCCGCGCCCAGACGCGCGCCGACGATGAGAATATTCCCATCGCCCGCGCCGGCCGGCTCCCCGTCGTCTCGCTGTTCAGCACCATCACCGGCCGCAATACGGACACGCCGCTGCCCGGCGCCGACAACACGACCTGGGACGGCGCCTTCGGCGTGCAGGTCACGCAGAATATTTTCACCGGCTTTCGTGTGCGCAACGCCCTGCGCCAAGCGGAAGCCGGCGTGCTGGCGAGCCGCGAGCTGCTTCGCAATACCGTGCAGAACGTGCTCTTCGATGCCGCCCAGGCCTACCAGAACGTGCTCCGCGATGGCGCCATCCTCGATATCCGGCGCCGCAACGTGCTGTTTCTGGAAGAGCAGGTGCGCGCCGCCAACGAGCGCTTCAATGTCGGCGAAAACACCCGCACCGACGTCGCTCAGGCCCGCGCGCGCCTCGCCTCAGCCCGCGCCGCGGTGAGCTTGGCCGGCGCCAATTTGGCGATCAGCCGTGCCACCTACCGCCAGATCATCGGTCACGACCCGAAGGCGCTGACGGAGAGTTTCCCCTATGCCCGATTGGTTCCGGGCGCCCTTGGGCAGGCGGTCTCCATCGGCCAGAGCGGCCACCCAGTCATTCTGGCGGCCATCAACCAGGCCGACGCGCAGGCCTTTGTCGTCAAGCAAGTCGAAGGCGAGCTCCTTCCCACCGTCAGCGTGCAGGGGACGCTCCAGCGTTCCGAAAGCTTCGACACCGACATCGATCCGAACACCGCCACGATCCTCGGCCGGGTCTCCATTCCGCTCTATCAGGGCGGTGGGGTCTCAGCCCGCGTCCGCCAGGCCAAGGAGCAATACGGATTGCGCAAGATTGAGGTGGACGTCGCTCGCGACCAAGTGCGCGCCGCCGTCGTTTCTGCCTGGGCGCAAGCCGATGCAGCTCGCGGCGCCATCGCCGCCGCAAGTGAAGGCGTGGAAGCAGCGGAGATCGCGCTATCAGGCGTTCAGGAAGAGCGCCGCGTCGGCCAGCGCACCACGCTCGACGTGCTCGACGCCCAGCAAGAGCTTCTCAACGCCCGTGAAACGCTGGTCGTCGCACGCCGCGACCGGGTGGTGGCCTCATTCTCGCTGCTTTCGGCCATGGGGCGCCTGACGGCGGAGGCGCTGACGCTTCCGGCCCCGCTTTACGATCCCGGTGAGCACTACCGTGCGGTGCGCAATCGCATCTATGGGACCCGCACGCCGGACGCCCGCTAATCCAATTCTGTTGTGATCGTGCCGCGAAGCTTTTCTTAACATTCATGTGCGCGTCTAATCGTGTCGCGATTCGGCATTGAATCGACAGACGACTTCACCGGAGAAGGCACAATGGCAAATCCGAGCGCGGCTCACGAACCCTCTATGGAGGAGATTCTGGCGTCGATCCGGCAGATCATCTCTGAGGACGGCGAAGGGCAGCAGGCGCCGGAAGGCGAACTGGCTCCGGACGACACGGCAGAAGCGGCCACCGAAACGAGTGCGGAAGCCGCAGAGGACACTACGGACGAAAACGAGGACACCCCCGCCTCCGATCCATTCGAACCGGAGGTCGACGTGGCCGAAGCCGAGCCTCAGCCTGAGTTCGAGCCCGATCCTGAGCCCGAGGGCGCATCTGCATACGGAGAGTTCATGGCACCGCAATCTTCCTCAGCCGCCGAGGCGTTGACGTTCGAGCCGGCTGCGGCATCGGGCGAAACGCAATCCGCGGCCCGCGACAACAACCTCCTCTCGTCGGAATCCGACGAGGCCGTGCACGGCGCATTCAGTGCGCTGGCGCACACGATCCTGGCGCAAAACGCCCGCACGCTTGAAGATCTGGTTGCGGAGATGCTGCAGCCGATGCTGAAGAGCTGGCTCGACGACAACCTGCCGTCCCTGGTGGAGCGGCTGGTTCAGGAGGAAATACAGCGGGTATCCCGCGGCCGGCCCTAAGTCGCCCGGGACCACGTCCGCTACCAGCAGAGCGCGCCGCCTTCCCGGACGGCGCGTTTTTTGCTTGTTGTTGGGGCGGTTGACACGGGGCGACGCCGTCAGTTTAACACCGCCGCCACTGCTGGAACCTCCATGCTTGAAAAGACATACGACGCTCAAAGCGTTGAGCCCGCAATTCGCGAGAGCTGGGAGAAGGCTGACGCCTTCCGCGCCGGCGCGGGCGCGAGCGCGGAAGCGGAGCCATTCAGCATCGTCATCCCGCCGCCCAACGTGACCGGTTCGCTCCATATGGGGCATGCGCTGAACAACACCTTGCAGGACGTCCTGGTGCGCTTTGAGCGCATGCGCGGCAAGGACGTGCTCTGGCAGCCCGGCATGGACCATGCCGGCATCGCCACGCAGATGGTCGTGGAACGCCAGATGATGGAGCGCCAGGAACCGGACCGGCGCAAGATCGGCCGCGACGCCTTCGTGGAGAAGGTGTGGGCGTGGAAAGCCGAATCCGGTGGTGTCATCGTCAACCAGTTGAAACGGCTCGGCTGCTCCTGCGATTGGTCACGTCAACGCTTCACCATGGATGACGGGCTGTCGAAGGCGGTCACCAAGGTCTTCGTGAATCTCTATAGGGAAGGGCTGATCTACAAGGATCAGCGCCTGGTGAACTGGGACCCGGCGCTGTTGACCGCCATCTCCGATCTGGAGGTGTTGCAGGTCGAGGTGGAAGGCCAGCTCTGGCATCTCAGATATCCGCTGGAAGGAAACGGCCGCTCCATCACCGTCGCCACGACGCGGCCGGAGACTATGCTGGGCGACACGGCAGTCGCCGTGCACCCAAGCGACGAGCGCTACGCCGATATGATTGGCGAATATGTTGTGCTGCCCTTGGTCGGTCGCCGCATTCCGATCATCGCCGACGAATATGCCGACCCGGAAGCTGGCTCCGGTGCGGTGAAGATCACGCCCGCGCACGACTTCAATGATTTTGAGGTCGGCCGCCGCCACAATCTGCCCCTCATCAGCGTCATGGACGCTGAGGCGAATATCAGCCTCAAGAACAACGAGGCGTTCCTCAACGAGCTGGCGCCGTCCTCCAAGTTGACGCGCATTATCGACGAGCTGGACGGCCTCGACCGTTTCACCGCCCGCGCCATTATCGTGTCGCTCTTGGAGGAGCGTGAGCTTCTGGAGAAGACGGAAGACCACACGCACATGGTCCCCCACGGCGACCGCAGCAACGTTCCGATCGAGCCGTTCCTCACCGAGCAATGGTACGTCAACGCCAAGGCGCTCGCCACGCCGGCCATCGCCGACGTCAAGAACGGCCGAACGACGATCGTGCCGAAGCATTGGGAGAAGACGTATTTCGACTGGATGGAGAACATCCAGCCCTGGTGCATCTCGCGGCAGCTCTGGTGGGGGCACCGCATCCCCGCCTGGTATGGCCCGGACGACGAGATCTTCGTTGAGGAGACGGAAGAGGAGGCGGTGGCCGCGGCGCTG
This sequence comes from Afifellaceae bacterium, assembly GCA_028284625.1. Classification (GTDB taxonomy): domain Bacteria; phylum Pseudomonadota; class Alphaproteobacteria; order Rhizobiales; family Afifellaceae; genus DASWJZ01. The sequence continues at coordinate 120,832 of JANQRH010000005.1, forward strand.
CGCCATTACGGCGAAGAGACTGAGCTGAAACGCGACGACGACGTGCTCGACACGTGGTTCTCGTCCGCGTTGTGGCCATTCTCCACGCTCGGCTGGCCGGAGGAGACTCCGGAGCTGAGCCGCTATTACCCGACCGCCGTCTTGGTCACCGCCTTCGACATCATCTTCTTCTGGGTGGCGCGGATGATGATGATGGGCCTTCACTTCATGGGCAACGAGCCTTTCCAGAAGGTCTTCATCCACGGCATCGTGCGCGACGAGAAGGGCGCCAAGATGTCGAAGTCCAAGGGCAACATCGTCGACCCCTTGGAGCTGATCGACGAATACGGCGCCGACGCGCTGCGCTTCACGATGGCGTCGCTGACGACACCCGGACAGGACGTCAAGCCGTCGCGCGCGCGCATCGAAGGATCGCGTAATTTCGGCACTAAGATTTGGAACGCGGCCCGCTTCTGCGAGATGAACGATTGCCGGCCCGATCCAAACTTCGATCCGCAAGCCGTGTCGGAGACTGTCAACCGCTGGATCCTTACCGAGGCCGCAAAGGCCTCCTCCGAAGTCACCGTCGCGCTGGAGAGTTTTCGTTTCAACGACGCCTGCGAAGCGGCCTATCGCTTCGTCTGGGATTCCTTCTGCGATTGGTATCTGGAGCTGATCAAGCCGATCTTCGCCGACGGCAGCGAAGCGGCGAAAGCGGAGACGCGCGCGACCGCCGCGCATGTGCTCGGGACCATCCTGCGCTTGCTGCACCCCTTCATGCCGTTCATCACCGAAGCGCTGTGGAAGGAGTTGAGCGCAGGCAAGGACGGATTGCTGGCGCTCAGCAAATGGCCGGCGCCTGATTTCGCCGACGCCGATGCGGCCGAGGAGATCAACTGGCTCGTGGAACTTGTCGGCGCCATCCGTTCGGTGCGTTCGGAAATGAACGTGCCCACCGCGTCCAAGACGCAGCTTGTCGCTTTGACCAAGGACGATGCGCTCCTGACCCGCCTGCGGCGCCATGAGCCGGCGGTTGAGCGGCTCGCCCGAGTGGAGGGAATCGCCGCCAACGGCGACGCGCCGCGTCAGGCCGCGCAGATTGTTGTCGGCGGCGCCACGTTCGCGCTGCCGCTTGCCGGAATCATTGATTTCTCCGCCGAGGAGGCGCGGCTCAAGAAAGAGATCGACCGAGTCGAGAACGAGATTTCGCGGATCGACAGCAAGCTCGCCAACGAGAACTTCATCGCTCGTGCACCTGAAGACGTGGTGCAGGCGGAGCGTGACAAGCGCGCTGCCTACCAGGAGGATGGTAAACGGCTTTCCGCCGCGCTGGAGCGCCTGAAACAGGCGGCCTGACAGGCATTTGAGCTCTTAGCGCCCATGGCGCACCCTGTCGCACTTCTGCCACAGATGTACTGAATCCGTGCGCCCGGGCCATACGCCCCCTTTGCGCCACGATCCCTTCTATTGTTTCTCAAGGACTCAACGGCACATCTCCCGAGGCCGTTGGGATTGCCCTGGGGCTGGGCGCGATAATCTCGAAGGGTGGCGCGGCAGAACCCGAGGCAACCGGGAGAGCGGGCGTAAATGGACGCAAGAGCATTCGATAAGATGAAGCTGCCCAGCCGTCACGTGACGGAGGGGCCAAGCCGCGCGCCGCATCGCTCGTACTATTACGCCATGGGTCTGTCGCGTGAGCAGATCCATCAGCCGTTCGTCGGCGTCGCCACATGCTGGAACGAAGCCGCCCCCTGCAACATCGCTCTGATGCGCCAGGCGCAAGCGGTGAAGCATGGCGTCGCGGCCGCCAGCGGGACCCCGCGCGAGTTCTGCACCATCACCGTCACCGACGGTATCGCCATGGGCCACGAGGGCATGAAGTCGTCGCTGCCCTCGCGCGAAGCCATTGCCGATTCCGTTGAGCTGACCATTCGCGGCCATGGCTATGACGCGCTGGTCGGCATGGCCGGCTGCGACAAATCACTGCCCGGCATGATGATGGCGATGTGCCGTCTCAACGTGCCGTCGATCTTCATCTATGGCGGCTCGATCCTGCCGGGCACCTTCAAAGGCCGTGACGTGACGGTCGTCGATGTGTTCGAGGCGGTCGGCCTCCACTCCGTCGGCAAGATGTCGGAAGAGGATCTCGAAGAGCTTGAGCAGGTCGCCTGTCCCTCGGCCGGCGCCTGCGGCGGTCAGTTCACCGCCAACACCATGGCCATGGTGTCGGAGGCGATCGGGCTGGCGCTGCCGTACTCCGCTGGCGCACCGGCGCCCTATGAGATGCGCGACCGCTTCTGCATGGCCGCGGGCGAGAAGGTGATGGAGCTGATCGCGCGCAACATCCGTCCGCGCGACATCGTCACCCGCAAAGCGCTGGAGAATGCCGCCACGGTCGTCGCCGCATCCGGCGGCTCGACCAATGCCGGACTGCACCTTCCGGCGCTGGCGCATGAATGCGGTATTGAGTTCGACCTCTTCGACGTCGCTGAGATATTCAAGCACACACCCTATATCGCCGACCTGAAGCCCGGCGGCCGCTACGTCGCTAAGGACCTCTTTGAGGCCGGCGGCATCCCGCTCGTCATCAAGACGCTGCTCGACCACGGCTATCTGCACGGCGATTGCATGACGGTAACCGGCCGCACGATCGCCGAGAACATGAAATCGGTGAAGTGGAACCCCGATCAGGATGTCGTCCGCCAGGCGAACGATCCGATCTCGCCGACCGGCGGCGTTGTCGGGCTGAAGGGCAACCTTGCGACCGAAGGCGCCATCGTGAAGGTCGCCGGCTTGAAGACGCTGACATTCTCCGGCCCGGCGCGCTGCTTCGATTCTGAGGAGGAGTGCTTCGCCGCGGTGAAGAACCGCACATACCAAGACGGCGAGGTGCTCGTCATCCGCTATGTCGGCCCGCGCGGTGGCCCCGGCATGCCGGAAATGCTCTCAACCACGGCGGCGCTTTACGGACAGGGTGCCGGCGAGAAGGTGGCGCTCATCACCGACGGTCGCTTCTCCGGTGGCACGCGCGGCTTCTGCATCGGCCATGTCGGGCCCGAGGCGGCGCTCGGCGGACCGATCGCTCTATTGCGCGACGGCGACATCATCGACATCGACGCCACAGAGGGCACGCTCTCCGTGCGGCTCGATGATCAGGAACTGGCGAAACGCCGCGAGGCGTGGACGCCGCGTGAACAGCGTTACTCAAGTGGCGCGATCTGGAAATTCGCGCAGGGTGTCGGCCCGGCGCGCGACGGTGCCGTGACGCATCCCGGCGGCGCGGCGGAGACGGTGACTTATGCGGATATTTAGGGCCTGCGCTGCTGCTGTCTGCCTGACCGCGTTCGGCGCGGGCGCGGCGCTCGCGCTCGATCCGAACCTTTCGGCAGGCGAAGCGTTCAGCTCCGGCTATCAGGCCTACAAGGCCGGCGACGCCGAAACGGCGATCGAAGCGCTCAACTTCGCAGCCGACCATGGTCATGCGGCGGCGCTGTGGAAGCTTGGCCGGATGTATCAGAACGGCGACCTCGTAAGCGAGGACGCCCACAAGGCGATCGAGCTCTATGCCCGCGTCGCTCGCGACTACGGCGACGGCAATCCGCGTGGACCCCATGCGCCGTTCGTCGCCGACGCGCTGGTCACGCTCGGCAGCTATTATCTGAACGGGGTTCCCGACGCCGTGGACCCCAATCCGGAATACGCGCTGCGCTTGTTCCGCCATGCCGCGTCCATCTTCGGAAACGCCGAGGCGCAATATCTCATGGCTCGGATGCTGCACGAGGGTGTCGGCAGCCGTCAGGACACCAGCACGGCGGCGGCCTGGTATCGCCTCGCGGCGAACAAGGGTCATGTCGGCGCGCAGTCTGAGCTCGGCCACATGCTCTTCGAAGGGATCGGCGTCGGGCGCCGACCGGCCGAGGGGCTCAAATGGTTAAGCATTGCTCGGCTCGCCAGCCCCGGCGACCCGGTCATCCAGGCCCGTCACGAGCAAGCCTTCTCAACGGCCAATGAAGAGCTTCGGCGCGCCGCTATGACTGCCGCGGAAACTTGGATGACCAACCGCACCGGTGGCGCGCAGGCGCAGGCCCCTCAGGCAGAGGCAGCCGCACAGGCGCAATAGCCGACCGTTCACGACACACTACCTCGTTTGTCATTCCGGCTCGGCCGCAAGGCGAAGAGCTGGCACGGCACTTAACCCTCCCCTTGAGGGAGGGTCGAAAGCGGCGTGCCGCTTTCGGGGAGGGGTGTGCGGTCGAGCCGCAGTGGAACGACGCTTCCCCCCTCCCGAAGTTTGCCGCGGCTTCGCCTCGCAAACTTCGACCTCCCCTCCAGGGGGAGGTTAGACCTGCCTGACCGCCTCAATGTTCGGCCAGCGGCACAACCGGCAAAGCAAGAGAGAGCATCCGCTCATCCGGCGCGCGTTGGAGCCGGGCAAACGGGCAGGGCACGTCCAGAAATTTCCAGCTGGTATTGTTGAGGACCTGATCGCAGCGCGCCAGCTGTGGGCCTTTCGCCGTGTCGAGGCAGACGGTCTGGCCAACAATCGCCTCAACACCGCCCTGCGCCCGGCACGTGCAATCCGCATGTGCCGGCGACAACATCGCGCCGAGAAGAACCCCCGCGGCGGCGCCGGTGAGGATCAGCCTCATCCCACCATTTTATCAGAATCGCGACCTAAGTCACGTTCGTCAGCGTGCCGTCAGTTGAGCTCCACCCACACCGGAACGTGGTCGGACGGCTTCTCCCAGGCTCGCGTGTGGCGGTCGATCCCGGCCTCCACGAGGCGGTCGGCAGCCTCCGGCGAGAGCATCAGATGGTCGATGCGAATACCGTTGTTCTTCTGCCAGGCGCCGGCCTGGTAGTCCCAGAACGTATAGACGTTGCCGCCATCGGCGACCGACCGGACCGCGTCGGTCAAACCAAGTGCTGTGAGGCGACGAAAGGCGGAAAGCGAATCCGGCTGGTAGAGCGCATCGCCCGTCCAGTTCTCCGGGTGCTTCGCGTCGATCGGCTCCGGGATGATGTTGTAGTCGCCCGCTACGATCAGCGGCGTCTCCTCTTCAAGCCGCGCCGCCGTCCAATCCTCAAGCCGCTGCATCCAGTCGAGCTTGTAGGGGAATTTGTCCGAACCCACCGGGTTGCCGTTCGGCATGTAGCAGCAGGCGACACGTACTGCTCCGTCGTCGGTGGGAACAAGTCCGGCGATGAAGCGCGCCTGCTCGTCGCCGTCGCCGTCAGGGAGCCCGCGCACCACATCCTCCATCGGACGCTTGGACAGAAGCGCAACACCGTTGAAGCCCTTCTGCCCATGCACCGCGACATTGTAGCCAAGGTCGCCGATCTCAAGCGCCGGGAATGCCTCATCGACGCTCTTGATCTCCTGCAGGCACGCCACGTCCGGCGCGCTCTCCTTCAGCCAATGCAAAAGGTTCTCAAGCCGCGCCTTGACGCCGTTGATGTTCCAGGTGGCGATGCGCATCGAAGAGCGAGCCAGTGTGCTCAGATGGAGAAGCTCGTGCCGCAGCCGCACCCGGCCGTGGCGTGCGGGTTCTTGATCTGGAAGGACTGGCCGATCAGGTCGTCGACGAAGTCGATCTCAGAGCCGCTCATATAGTCGAGCGAAACGCTGTCGATGAGCACGAGCGCGCCGTCGCGCTCCAGCACGATGTCCTCGTCGCCCGGCGTCTCCTGGACCAGGTCGTAGCGATATTGGAAGCCGGAGCAGCCGCCGCCCTCGACGCTGACGCGCAGCGCTGTCCCGCTCGGCTCAGCACTCAGGATTTTGGCGATCCGCCTGGCGGCGGCGTCCGTCAGGATCACGCTCTGCTGGTCCATGGCAATCGTCGGCCCTTTGTTCCGATTGACATAGTAGCTAAGAACGACGGCGCGCGCAGTCAAATCGGGGGGAGGCCGATGGCGGAGCCACCGCACGATCTCTTGCGCCGCGGTTCACGCTGGCGTGCCCCCTATGCCGCCGATCCGGCGGCATCCCGCGGCCGCATCCATCCGGAGCCAGATGATCCACTGCGCTCAGCTTTCCAGCGCGACCGCGACCGCATCGTTCATTGCAACACCTTCCGCCGGCTGATGCACAAGACCCAGGTCTTCATCCAGCACGAAGGCGACCATTTCCGCACCCGGCTGACCCATACGCTGGAAGTCGCCCAGATCGCCCGCTCCATTGCCCGACCGTTGGGGCTCGACGAGGATTTGGCGGAGACCCTGGCGCTCGCCCATGATCTCGGCCATCCGCCCTTCGGCCACGCCGGCGAACGGGCGCTGAACGAGGCGCTCACCGTTCATGAGGGCTTCGACCACAACGCCCAAAGCCTGCGCGTCGTCACCGCCTTGGAGCGGCGTTACACCGCCTTCGATGGGCTCAATCTCACCTGGGAGACGCACGAGGGTCTGGTGAAGCACAACGGCCCGGTGCTGGACGCCGATGGCCATGCAGCGGGGCCCTATGCCGGCGGCAGCGTCCCGCGCGTCATCATCGCGTTTCGGCAGAAACAGGACCTGGCGCTGGCGCGCTTTGCCAGCTTGGAAGCGCAAGTCGCCGCCATTGCCGACGACATCGCCTATGATTGCCACGATCTGGAAGACGGCCTCCGCGCCGAACTGATCACGCTCGCTGACCTCGGCGACCTGTCCTTTGTCGGCCCGATGCTCCACGCCATCCGTGCCGAGCACCCCGACCTTGAGCCGCCGCGTGCCGTGCATGAGCTGAACCGCCGCATGATCTCCGCCATGATCCACGACGTGCTTGGAGAAACGACCCGCCGAATCGCCGCATCCGGCGTGCAAGGTTCCGACGATGTGCGTGATGCAGCCGAGCCGCTGGTCGGGTTCTCGCTGGACATGGCGAAGTCGGAGGCAGCGCTGAAGCGCTTTTTGTTTGATCGGGTCTACCGCGCCGAACCCGTCCTGCTTCCCGCACGTCAGGCCGAAACGCTGGTCACCGAGCTCTTCGCCGCCTATCTCGCCGAGCCGGACCTGATGCCGGAGGATTGGCGCCGCCGCTTCCACACAACGGAAGAGCCCGCGGCGCGCGCCTATTGCGTGGCCGACTACGTCGCCGGGATGACCGACCGCTACGCCGACGCGGAGCACGATCGCCTGTTTGGACAAGGCGCCGATCCCGGCGCGCGCTAGCGACTGACCGTCACCCTGCGGTTGGAGAAACGCCGTTCTTGCGATAGGGCTCTGGCCGCACAACGAGGCCCCCCTGCAGCTTTCGATAGCTCTCAGCAGCGCATGAACATTTTTGACGATTTCACCGGCCGCATCCGCAAAGCCGTCGAAGCCTCCGTCCTGGCTGATCGGGACGCGGCGGAGATCGTTCTTGACCGCATCACGACGGAGCCGCCGCGCGACCCGGCGCACGGCGACATCGCCACCAATGCTGCGATGGTGCTGGCCAAGCCGCTTAAGGCCAAACCGCGCGACATTGCCGAGAAGATCGCCGCTGCGCTGGCGGACGACGAGGACGTTGAATCCGTTGAGATCGCAGGGCCCGGCTTTGTGAACCTCCGCCTGTCGGACCGGTTCTGGGCCGAGCAGCCCCGCGCGATCCTCAAGGCCGGGCGTCGCTACGGTCACAGCGACAGCGGCGGCGGCGAAGCCATCAACGTGGAATACGTCTCCACCAACCCGACCGGTCCGATCCATGTCGGCCATTGCCGCGGCGCCGTTGTCGGCGATGCGATCGCTAACCTCCTCGACGCGACCGGGTACGACGTCACCCGCGAATACTACATCAACGACGCCGGTGCGCAGGTCGATCAACTCGCCCGCTCCGCCTATCTGCGCTACCGGGAGGCGCTCGGCGAAGCGATCGGCGAGATACCGAGCGGTCTTTACCCCGGCGATTATCTGAAGCCGGTCGGTGTGGCGTTGAAGGACGAGTTCGGCGAAGGCCTGCTCAATCTGCAACCGCCCGAATGGCTGCCCGTGGTGCGTGAGCGCGCCGTCGACGCGATGATGGATATGATCCGCGCCGACCTGGAACTGCTCGGCGTCCGGCACGACATCTTTTTTTCCGAACGCTCGCTGCTGTCCGGCACCGATCGGGTGGCCGAAGCAATCGCCACGTTGTCGGAGCGCGATCTCATCTATCGTGGCACGCTGCCTCCGCCCAAAGGCCAGATTCCGGATGATTGGGAAGACCGCGAGCAGACGCTCTTTCGCTCAACAGCGTTCGGCGACGACATCGACCGGCCGCTTCTGAAGTCCGACGGCAGCTACACCTATTTCGCCTCCGACATCGCCTATCACTACGTCAAGTTCAGCCGCGGCGCGCGCCGCCTGATCGACGTGCTCGGCGCCGATCATGGCGGCTATCTGAAGCGTATGCGTGCTGCGGTGACGGCAATGAGCGGCAGCGAGGCAACGCTGGAGATCATATTCTGCCAATTGGTGAAGCTCTTCCGCGGCGGCGAGCCGGTGGCCATGTCGAAACGCGCCGGCGACTTCGTGACGCTGCGCGAGGTCGTTGAAGAGGTAGGGCGCGACGCCACCCGCTTCATGATGCTCTACCGCAAGGCCGATGCGCCGCTGGATTTCGACTTTGTCGCCGTCCAGGAGCAATCGAAGGACAATCCGGTCTTCTATGTCCAGTACGCGCACGCCAGGACCGCCTCCGTGAGGCGCCAAGCGCGGGAAGAGGCGTCCGATATCGCGCTGGAGGCGGAATCGCTGGCAGCCGCAAATTTCAGGCTTTTGACCGATTCCGGCGAGCGGACGCTCTTGCGCGCCATGGCCGATTGGCCGCGCATTTTGGAGGCTGCGGCCCGAAACCGGGAGCCGCACCGCGTCGCTTTCTACCTCCACGACCTGGCAAGCGCTTTCCACGCTCATTGGAATAAAGGCAAGGAACTGCCGCAATTGCGTTTTATCCGGCCTGACGATATCGACCTGAGCCGCGCCCGGCTCGGGCTCGTCACGGCGCTGCAAAGTGTGCTGAGATGCGGCTTGCAAGTTCTTGGTGTCGAAGCGCCTGAGGAAATGTAATAGGTGGATGAAATACAGGGGAACCCGCGCTAATCTGCGGAGGCTGATGACGGCGGGCCAATCGTATGGCTGGTAACGACCCTAAGAACGTACGCGACAATCGCGGGTCCTTTGACGCGGATGAAGATCCGCTCGTGGAGCTTGCGCGTATTGTCAGCGAGGATGGCGGCTTCTCCGGCCGGCTGAGGCCGCGCCCGGACGCGCGGCCCGTCGCTCACGAAGATCTTTCGTCCGACCTGGAAGCGGAACTCCTGCAGGAGCTGGAAACCTCGTTTGCCGGCCGCGAGGCTACGCCGAGTGCTGCCGCACCGGCCGCCGCAGCGGCTCCGCCGGCCCCGCCTCAGCCTGAGCCGGAATTCGTGCCGGAGCCTGCACCACCTCCGCCGCCACCACCACCCGTCGAGCCGGAGCCTCCGGCAGCAGTCGAGGAACTTCGGCCGAGCTTGGCGGAGCCCGTCAGCGAATTGCCGCCCCTCAGAGGCGTCGTCGCCGATGCGCCGCCGGAAGAGGTCGCAGCGCCGCTCTATCCGGCCGAGCCGGCCGTTGAGCCGGAACCGGTCGCCGCGCCCGCGGCCGACGCCGGCGATCCCGATGACCTGCTGCGCTCGATCGAAGAGCAGCTCAGCCAGTTCGATCAACGCGCCCGCGCTGAGGGATTCGCCGCCGCCGATGACCAGCCTGTTGCGCAGGAGGAGATCTGGAACAGTGCGCCTGAGCCCGAGCCGGAGCCACGCGCGGCGATTGAGCCGGAACAGCGTGTTGCCGAGCCCGCACCGCCGGCCGCCCCCGAACCGGAACCGCGCGCAGCCGTTGCACTGGAGCCGGTCGCGCCTATTGAGCCAGAACCGCTAGCGCCTGCAGAGCCGGCGCCGGAGCCCGTCGCTGAGTGGCATGTGGAGCAGGAGCCCACGGAAGCGGAATATCGGTTCCGCGGTCCCGCCGGAGGAGGCTGGGACAGCCTCGATGACGCACAGCCCGCGGAGCCTGCTCAGCCACAGCCGGTCGCGCCGCCCGTGGACACGCCGCAAGAACCGGCTGCCGCGGCTGAAGCCGAGGAACCAACCGCGCCGCCGCCGCTTCGGCTGCGCTTGCCGCCCGATTTTCCCGATGCCGATGCCACTGACGGGCCCGCGGCCGAAGCGCCGCGAACGTCGGAGCTTGCGAACCTTGAAGAGGAGCTGTCGGCGGAGTTCGATCCTGGGGGAGGGCGCGCGCCCGCGCCCCCGCCTGCAGCGCCTCCGACGCCACCAGCCGCCAACCAGGCGGAAGCGGCGTCTGTAGAAGAGGTGCCTGTAGAAGATGCGTCCGCGGATATGGCGCATGTCGCTGCTGCCGCCGCAATCGCGCCACAGCACGCCATGCGGGCGCCGCCCGAGCCGGCGCCGCCGCCGCCCAGGCGCTCGCGCAAGCTTCTGGTCACCGCCGCATCGGTTTTGATCGTCGTGGCGATCGGCGGTGCGGGGGCGATGTATCTGCGCACCTTCGACGGAACCTCGTCCGGGCCGCCCCCGGTCATCGCCGCGCAGGACGGTCCGGTGAAGATCACTCCGGAGGCGAGCCAAGCTGAAGGCAGTGGCGAGACAGTCGGCGAGGCCGTCTACGACCGCGTGGCCGGGCAGGCGCCGGAGACGGCAGAGACCGTCGTTGAGGGAGCCGAGGAGCCGCAGGAGATTGCCCGCATCGTGCTGCCGGAGGCGGAAAGCACGACGGCTGAGCAGCCGCCCGCACCGGCGGAGAACACGATCGTCGCTGAGGAGCCCGCCGGGTCCGCGGAGGAGGCGCAGGCCAGCCTAGAGGATTTCGGGCCGCGCCGGGTTGAGACCTTTGTGGTCCGCCCCGATGGCACAATCGTCACGACCGCGGAGGCGGGCGAGCCCAGCGAGCCCGATCTGACGGCGCAGGAAATGGCGACTGCGCAGACGGAGGCGATGGATCCCAAGCCGGTAGAGACCGTCACGATCAGCGAACCCCGCACCGCCGGTGAACCGGCGGCGACACAGGACGCAACGCCGGCGCCGGAGACCGTTGCGGAAGCACCCGCCGAACAGCCGGCGGAGGTCGCGCAGCCGGCCGAAGAGGTCGCAGCGCCGCCGGCCGCCGAGCCGGTTGAGGAAGTCGAAGTCGCCGTTGCGCCCGAACCCGAACCGGAGCCCGCGACGCCGCCGACGGCCGCTTCCGGCTTTGTTGTGCAGATCGCGTCTCAGACCAGCCAGGAGGCGGCTGAATCGACCTTTGCATCATTGCAGCGGAGCTACGGTTCCGTGCTCGGAGGTCTTGAGCCCAATATCCAGCGCGCCGATCTCGGCGCAAAAGGCATCTACTATCGGGTGCGCGTCGGCCCGTGGGCGGAGCGTGCCGATGCAGTGGAAGTCTGTGAAGCGCTGCAGGCCGCAGGCGGCGACTGCTTCGTGGCGCGCTAGAACGTGGGCACCGAAGGCCAAGCGTGACGCCGCGCGCCTTTATCAGCGGATTGGCAGGAACCGAGCTTTCGGACGAGGAAGCTGCCTTCCTGCGTGAGGCACGCCCTTGGGGCGTGATCCTCTTTGCCCGCAACATGAACGATCCCGATCAAGTGCGCCGGCTTTGCCGCGCCGCACGCGGAGCGCTGGAACGAGAGGACGCGCCGGTTCTCGTCGACCAGGAAGGCGGCCGCGTTCAGCGCTTCGGGCCGCCACACCTCCGCGCCTATCCGCCAGGCGCACGCTACGGCGAGATCTATCTGCACAACTCGCTCGCCGGCGTCGAAGCTGCTTATCTCGGCGCACGTCTGATCGCGCTCGACCTCCATGCCTTGGGCATCACCATCAATTGCGTGCCGGTTCTCGACATTCCGGTGGAGGGCGTGACGGCGGCGATCGGCGACCGCGCGCTCGGCCTGACCGTCGATGCGGTCGCCACGCTCGGCGGCGCGCAGATCGACGGCCTGCTGTCAGGTGGCGTTCTTCCGGTGATCAAGCACATGCCCGGACACGGCCGCGCCCTCGTCGACAGTCATCACGAACTGCCGCAGGCCGATGCCACCATGGCCGAGCTGGAAGCCCAGGATTTCACGCCGTTCCGGCTCCTGGCCAAGCGATCACCCTTCGGCATCACCGCGCATGTGGTATTTTTGGACGTGGATGACGCTGCGCCGGCTACGCATTCGCCTTTGGTAATCGTTAACGTTATTCGAGAGCGAATCGGCTTTGATGGCGTTTTGATGACCGACGATATCAGTATGGAAGCACTTTCCGGCACACCGCGTGAACGCGCAGAGCGGGCGATCGCCGCCGGCTGTGACCTGGTGCTTCATTGCAATGGCGAAATGGAAGAAATGCGCGGCATCGCTGAAGGCGTGCCGGAGCTGTCGGAGGCCATGCTTGAACGCGCGGCGGCAGCCCTTGCCCTGCGCCGCGAACCCGAGGAAGTCGACCGCGCCGCATTGGAGCGCCGCTTCGATTACCTGCTGACCCAGGTTCAGGAACCGGCATGAGCGAGCCTGCGACCGCAACCGCGGAGGCCTTGCCGGAAGGGGAGCCGCCGGAAACAGAGGCGGAGTTCGAAGACGCGCCCGTGCGTCCCGACGACTGCCTGATGGTCGACGTTGCCGGATTTGAGGGCCCGCTCGATCTGCTTCTCAATCTCGCGCGCGAGCAAAAGGTCGATCTTTCCAAGATCTCTATCCTGGCGCTGGCTGAGCAATATCTGGCCTTCATCGAAGCCGCACGCCGGCTTCGGATCGAGATCGCCGCCGATTATCTCGTGATGGCGGCATGGCTCGCTTATCTGAAGTCACGGCTGCTTCTGCCGGCGGAAGAGGAAGATGGCGGCCCGAGCGGCGAGGAGCTTGCCGCGGTGCTGGCACGGCGCCTCAAGCATCTGGAGGCGATCCGCGAGGCGGGTCGCCGGCTGATGTCGTCCTCGCGAGTTGGCATCGATGTCTTCCAGCGCGGCATGCCGGAGCCGCTCTCCGTCAACACCAGCACGGTCTGGGGAACGAAGCTTTACGATCTCCTTTCCGCTTACGGCGCGCTGCGGCTTCGCTCCGTTGCGGCGCATGTGAAGGTCGGCGGCCGGCGCGTCATCACCTTGCAGGAGGCTCGTGAGCGGCTATTGCGGATGATCGGCGCGGCAACCCAATGGGAGTCGCTCGATTCCTACCTCATCGAATATCTGGTGCATCCGGACCTGCAGCGCTCCGCGCGTGCCAGCGCGCTGTCCGCCAGCCTGGAGCTGGTGCGTGAAGGCGAGGTGGAGCTGAAGCAGGACGAGCACTTCACGCCGCTCTTCGTTCGCCGCCGGCTGCGCGAGAACACGGAGCTTGCAGAGGTCGCCAATGGCTGAAGCCGCGCAGGTCTGGGAAGGCACAAACGTCCAAAGCTTGTCGATGGAAACTGAGGATCACCGCAGGCATCTGCGGATGCTTGAGGCGCTGTTGTTTGCCGCCCGCGAGCCGTTATCGACCAAACAAATCGCCGAGCGCATGCCTGAGGGCATCGAGCTCGACGCGTTGCTGAGCGAACTGCAAACCGCCTATGCGGGGCGCGGCGTGGTCTTGCGCCGCACCGACGATTCCTGGGCCTTCCGCACGGCCGAGGACCTGGCGTTCATCTTCAAGCGCGACGTCGTTGAAGAGCGGCGGCTATCGCGCGCCGCCGTGGAGACGCTGGCGGTCATTGCCTATCACCAGCCGGTCACGCGCGCCGAGATTGAGGAGGTCCGCGGTGTCTCGCTCTCGCGCGGCACGCTCGATGTGCTGCTGGCGGCGGGCTGGATTCGGCTTCGCGGCCGCCGGCGTACGCCTGGCCGCCCGGTAACCTTTGGCACGACACCGGCCTTTCTTGACCATTTCGGACTGGAATCGATCGGCGACCTCCCGGGCCTGGCAGACTTGAAGGCCGCCGGTCTCTTGGAGGCGATCGTGGAGGCTGATGCCGAGCTCCAGCCGCGTGACGACGAAGAGCTGGCTGAGGACGAGGACCCGCTCGACCTCGACTTCGCCGACCTGGAAGCCGACGCCGATCTGGCGGCGGAGGAAGAGGAAACCGGCGTAGACGCCGAGACTCCGCACCGCGACACGTAAACCGCGACCACAGCAAACGCCTTGCCGCCGCGCATGCGGACCGTCATAAGCCCGGTCCATGGCCTTGATTGCGCAGGGATTGCGCCGCCGCGCCGCGGCAACCATCGCGTCCCGGCTCACCTTGGAGAAGGTGTGCCGGACTTTTGGCGACGTCACGGCGCTCCAAGACATCGATCTGAACGCCAGTCCCGGTGAGATCGTCTCGCTGCTGGGGCATTCCGGCTGCGGTAAGAGCACGCTTCTGCGCGTCGCCGCCGGTGTCGATGCGCCGACGTCGGGCCGCGTGCTCCTCGACGATGTTGAAGTGGCGTCCGGCACGGTTTTTGTGCCGCCCGAGAAGCGCTCCGTGGGGCTCATGTTCCAGGATTACGCGCTCTTCCCGCACCTGACCGCGGCGAAGAACGTCATGTTCGGGCTGACCGCCTTGGACCGGCAGGAGCGCAGCAAGGAGGCCCTGGCGGCGCTCGGCCGCGTCGGCCTGGCGCATCTGGCGGACGCCTATCCGCACGAAATGTCCGGCGGCGAGCAGCAGCGCGTGGCGCTTGCCCGCGCCATCGTGCCGCGGCCGGGCATCATCCTGATGGATGAACCGTTCTCTGGCCTAGATAGCCGGCTTAGAGATAGTGTTCGCGCCGATACGCTCTCAGTCCTGCGCGAAACCGGCGCCACCGCGGTCATCGTCACGCACGACCCGGAGGAAGCTATGCGCGTCAGCGATCGCATCATGCTGATGCGACGTGGTCGCATTGTGCAGCAAGGCAGCGCCGCAGACCTATACGACCAGCCCGCGAACCTCTTCGTTGCGCGCTATTTCAGCCATCTCAACGAGCTGAGCGGCACGGTCCGGTCCGGGCGCGCGGTGACCACAATCGGTGATTTCGGCGCGCCGGGATATGGCGAGGGCGATGCCGTCACAGTGGCGATACGCCCGCAGGGCATAAGGCTGGCAACCGCGAAAAACGCGCAAAAAGGGACCCCTGGACGCATCGTAACGCGGCATTTCCTCGGCGAAATCGACCTCTTCGACGTAGCGGTGAACGGCGGCGACACCTATCTTCTGGCCAGATCGCGCGGCGAAGAGGGGATGGTCCCGGGCGCCGACGTAACGGTGAGCTTTGAGGCGCGGGATGTCCTCGTGTTCCCCAGGGCCGAGGATCGGCAGCATTGATTGCCAGTTTATTGATGGCGTCTGGGCGATTTGCGATAGTCACTAACGATCCCGTCCGGGGATGAAAGGTTGAGCGAATGTCTATCGGTATTTGGCAAATTCTGCTGGTCGTGGCGCTTGTTGTGCTGCTTTTCGGGCGCAACAAGATCTCCGACCTGATGGGCGACGTGGCGAAGGGCATCAAGAGTTTCAAGAAGGGCATGGCCGAGGACGAGACCGACGAGCACCCGACCATCGACCACAATGCCGCTGAGCCCATGACGGCCAAAAGCACTGAGGAAGAGAAGTCCAAGGCCAAAGCAGGCTAGGCCGCCCGCGGCTTGAGAGCCTCGCAAGGCGGCGCGTGAGTCTGTGATGTTTGACATCGGCTGGACAGAGATTCTCGTCATCGCGACGATCGCCATCGTCGTCGTGGGGCCGAAGGATTTGCCGCGCATGTTGCGCGCCTTCGGTAAGACGATGGGGCAGGTGCGCCGCATGTCGAACGAGTTCCGCCGGCAATTCGACGACGCACTGCGCGAGGCGGAGCGCTCCGCCGGCCTGGAGGAGACCCGCAAGGACCTCCAGTCGATCGCCAAGGCCAATCCGCTGAAGGACATGCAGGACGACCTCAACAAGACGATGGCCAGCGCCGACAAACCCGAGCCGAAACCGGCGGAGAAGACCGAGCCGACAAAGAAGACAGAGCCTACGGCCGTCGAGGCGCCGGCGCCCAAGCCGGATACCGACAAGCGACTGCACGAAGCCGAGCCGCTTAAAGCCGGCGCGACCTCCAAGCAGGGGAGCAGCGCCGCGTGACGCATGACGATATCGAGGCATCGAAGGCGCCGCTGATCGAGCACCTGATTGAGCTGCGTCAGCGGCTGATGCGCGCGCTCATCGCGATCTTCATTGCCTTCATCGTCTGTTTCTACTTCGCCACCGACATCTACAATCTGCTCATCGTTCCTTACGAGCGGGCAGCCGGCGCGGAGCGCGAGATCAAGCTGATCTACACCGCGCCGCAGGAATACTTCTTCACGCAGATGAAGCTGGCGCTCTTCGGAGCGCTGTTCATCGCGTTTCCGATCATCGCCAACCAGATCTACAAGTTCGTCGCGCCCGGCCTATATCGGAACGAGCGGAGCGCCTTCCTGCCGTTCCTGGTGGCGACGCCGATCCTCTTCGCGCTCGGCGCAATGCTCGTCTACTTCGTTGTCATGCCGCTGGCGCTGACCTTCTTCCTCTCCATGGAACAGGCGGCCGGCGAGGGCCGCGCGGCAATCGAGCTTCTGCCCAAGGTGAACGAATATCTCGGGCTGATCATGACGCTGATCTTCGCGTTCGGCCTGGTGTTCCAATTGCCGGTCGTGATGACGCTACTCGGCCGCGCCGGGCTCGTGTCGTCCGATACGCTGAAGACCAAGCGCAAATACGCCATCGTCATCGCCTTCGTCGTCGCCGCCGTGCTGACCCCGCCCGATCCGGTGAGCCAGCTCGGTCTGGCTTTGCCGACGCTGCTTCTTTATGAGATCTCCATCCAGGCCGTCCGCCTGATTGAGCGCGCCCGCGCCACCGCCGAGGCGGAGGAGGCTGCGGCCGACGCCGCCGCGGAGTGACTGAGATGGCGAATGTCAGCTTTGACGACACATTGCTGCGCCTGAGCACGCCGGGCTCGTCCGCCTGAGCGGCGGATACAGGCTTTTCTCATATCCACGTCGTATTGCCGCGCTCCCCGATAGCGGGATGACGCCGGCAGTCGGTTCCGTTACCCAACACCCGCGCCTCAAGTCCGGTGAATCGGCTTGGGCCAAGGAAGAAGACGATGCTCGATATTCGCTGGATACGCGAGAATCCCGACGCGCTCGACCGCGCGCTCGCCAGCCGCGGCGCTGAGCCGGCGGCGGAGCGGTTGATCGCGCTCGATGAGGCGCGCCGCGCCGCCGTGCAGGCGCTGCAGGACATGCAGACGCGCAGGAACGCCGCGTCCAAGGGGATCGGCCAGGCCAAGGCGGCCAAGGACGAGGCGAAGGCGCAGGCCCTGATGGACGAGGTCGCCGGGCTGAAGGAGTCCATGCAGGCCGCGCAGGAGGAGGAGCGCATCGCCGGCAAGGCGCTTGCCGATGCGCTTGCCGAAATCCCCAACCCGCCGCTCGACGACGTTCCGGTCGGGGAGGACGAAAGCGCCAACCGAGAGGAGCGCACATGGGGCGAGCCGAAGCGCACCAATTCCGCCAAGGAGCATTTTGAGCTCGGCGAGGAACTCGGGCTCATGGATTTCGAGACCGCGGCGAAGCTCTCCGGCTCGCGCTTCGTGGTGTTGAAGGGAAAGCTCGCGCGGATGGAGCGCGCGCTCGGTCAGTTCATGCTCGACCTGCACACGCAACCGGAAAAAGGCGGGTTGGGTGGATACACCGAGGTGCAGCCGCCGCTTCTGGTCCGCGACGATGCGGCGTTTGGAACCGGGCAACTGCCGAAGTTCAGAGACGACCTCTTCTACACGGCAGCCCCTGTAGATGTGCCCGAGATTGAGCAAAAAATGATGGCTCTCAAGGAGGCGATAGCCAAAAAGCGATCGATGCAAAACGAGCTACAAAACAAACTGGATGCCAAGTCTCCAGGCGAGAACCCGAGTGTTGTCAAACGGAACCTATTTTATGCGAAAATGGACGCCGATCGCCTTGAGGCCGAACGTGAGGCCTTGCTACGAGGCGCCGAATACTGGCTCATCCCCACCGCCGAAGTCCCGCTCACAAACCTCGTCCGTGAATCCATCCTCGACGAAAAGGACCTGCCGCGGCGCTTCACGGCACTGACGCCGTGCTTCCGCTCCGAGGCGGGCTCCGCGGGCAAGGACACGCGCGGCATGCTGCGCCAGCATCAGTTCGACAAGGTGGAACTCGTCTCCATCACCACGCCGGAGAAGAGCCGCGAAGAGCATGAGCGCATGACCATGTGCGCGGAAGAGGTGCTGAAGCAGCTCGACCTCGCCTACCGCGTCGTAACGCTCTCCACTGGCGACATGGGCTTTGGCGCGCAGAAGACTTATGACATTGAGGTCTGGCTGCCCGGCCAGAAGGCGTATCGCGAGATTTCGTCATGCTCCGTGTGCGGCGACTTCCAGGCGCGGCGCATGGAGGCGCGCTATCGCCCTTCGACAGGCTCAGGACAGGGCGGCAAGGCGCCGTGGCCGTTCGTGCATACGTTGAACGGGTCGGGCGTTGCGGTCGGCCGCGCGCTCATCGCCGTCATGGAGACGTATCAGAATCAGGATGGAACGATCACCGTTCCCGATGTGCTGCGCCCCTATATGGGCGGATTGGAGAAGGTTGAAGGATGAAAATCCTCGTCACCAACGATGACGGCGTGCATGCGACGGGCCTCAACGTCGCGGAGCGGATCGCCAAAAAACTCTCCTCCGATGTGTGGGTGATCGCACCGGAGACGGACCAGTCCGGCTCCGCGCACTCGCTGACGCTCGCCGATCCGATCCGCATCCGGCAGGTCGACAAGAGGCGTTTCGCCGTGCGCGGCACGCCGACCGATTGCGTCATCATGGGCCTGAAGGTGGTGATCGGCGAAAAGCCGGACCTCGTCATCTCCGGCGTCAATCGCGGCCAGAACATCGCCGATGACGTGACCTATTCCGGCACAGTCGCCGGCGCCATGGAAGGCACGCTCCTCGGCATTCCCTCCATCGCCCTGTCGCAGGGCTTCGGCGCCGACACGCGCGAAAACCCGCATTGGCAGACGGCGGAAACGCATGCCCCGGCGATCGTCACCAAGCTCATCGAGATCGGCTTTGAGAACGGCACGCTGTTCAACGTCAATTTCCCCAATTGCGCGCCCGACGTTGTGAAGGGTGTGACGCTGACGCGGCAAGGCCGGCGCGTACCGGACTGGCTGAACATTGAAAGCCGGCGCGACGCGCGCGGCTTTCCCTATTACTGGATCGGCTTCCGCCGCTCCAAGATGGAGCCGGAGGAGGGGACCGACCTCGCCGCCATGGAGGACAATCGCATCTCCATCACGCCGCTGTCGCTCGACCTCACCCATGAAAGCGCCCACAAGGCGCTTGCCAAGGCGTTCTCCTAGCCGAAGCCCAATCTTAACCATCCGCGTCCATGCTGCGCCGTATGGGCGCGGAAGCAGCATTTGCGGTTGAGGAGGACGAGGAAGCCCACGTCCACTCCGCCTCCATCATCCTCAAGCTGCGCGGCATGGGGATAGCGGATCGCGCCGTGCTCAAGGCGATCGAGACCGTGCCACGCGCGCTCTTCGTGCCGGAGAAGTGGCGCCACCACGCCTATTCCGATCACGAACTTCCCATCGATTGCGGGCAGATGATGAGCGCTCCCACCATCGTGGGGCTGATGACCGTGTCCCTCGACGTCTCGGATCGCCACAGCGTTTTGGAGATCGGCACCGGCTCCGGCTACCAGAGCGCCATCCTGTCGCGGCTGGCGCGGCGCGTTACGACGATCGATCGCTTCCGCAAGCTGGTGAAGGCGGCGGAGCTCCGCTGGCAACATCTCGGCATCCGCAACATCACGGCGATTGTCGGCGACGGCGCCCAGGGATGGGCGCGTCAGGCGCCGTTCGACCGTGTCTTGGTTAACGCTGGCTGCGAGACGCCTCCGGTGAATTTGATCGCTCAACTCAGCGATCAGGGCATTCTGATTGCCCCCACGGGCGACGGGCGCGGGGGGCAGCGCCTCACGCTTTTTCAGCGCATTGGCCGCAATGTCGACACGCGCGACCTCGGCCCCTCGCGCTTTCTGCCGCTCGTTTCCGGGGTCGCGCAGAGCCTATAGCCGCTGCCTTTTAACCCGATATCAACCCTGACGTTTCATTGTGCGGCATCGAATTCCCCCGGGGTGCTGAGTAAAACGATGCGTATCCAATCCTCTGAATCCGCTTCTTCTTCGACCGCGATCACTCTGACCAGCCGGCTCAGCCTTGCGGCGCTGCTGGTCAGCGTTGGCGCCTGCGCCAATATGGGCGGCCTGCGGTCGCCGGTCTTTACCGGGTCCACCAATCAGCAGCAGATCATCGCCGCGCAGGGGACGACGCCGCTCGGCAACACCTATGTCGGCACGCGGCCCGGTGCGGTGCAGGCCGCTGAGCTGCCGCCGCCCCCAGGGACGCCCGGCACGCCGACTTACGTCACGCAGCCGGCCCCGACCATGAGCCCGCAGCCCTATACGCCGCCGGCGACCCAGATCGCCGCCGCGCCGGCGCAGCCGCGGACACTGGGCGCACCGCCCACCACGCTGAACGAGCAGGCCACCCGCATCCGCACCGCGAATGTCGCGCCGCAGCCGATCGGCGGCTCCTCCGTCCACATCGTCCAATCCGGCGATACGGCTTGGAACATCTCGCGCCGCTATGGCATCACCGTCGATCAGCTCGCAGCCGCCAATGGCGGCTCCACCACGGTGAAGCTCGGCTCGCGCATCCGCATTCCGGGCGCCGGTGCGCCGCAGCCCGTCACCGCACCGCCGGTTCAGGTAGCAAGCCTTGACCCGCAGGCCGTGGCTCCTGCGCCAGCGGCACCGGCAGCACCCGCCGTGCCGCAGGAGGTGGCCCAGGCTCCGGCTTCACCCATTGCCGAGGCGCGTGCACAGCAGGTGGCGGTTGCACCGCAGACAGGCGAAGCCGGTGCGCAGGCCGCAACCGCGCCACAGGCCGCCGCGGCACCTTCCGGTTTCCGCTGGCCCGTGCGCGGGCGTGTGATCTCCGGCTTCGGCAAAAAGCCGAACGGCGAGCGCAATGACGGCATCAACCTCGCCGTGCCGGAAGGTACGGCTGTGAAGGCTGCCGAGGACGGCACGGTCATCTATGCCGGCAACGAGCTGAAGAGCTATGGCAATCTGGTTCTTGTGCGCCACACCGGCGGCTGGGTCTCAGCCTATGCGCATAACAGCGACCTCAAGGTGCGGCGCGGCGACAGCGTGCGGCGTGGGCAAGTCATTGCGCTTTCCGGCATGTCCGGTGGCGTCACCACACCGCAGGTGCACTTCGAGCTACGCAAGGACGCCGCACCCGTCGATCCGCTCAAGCACCTGACGGAAACTTAAGCGCGGTTCAACTTCGTCGTCATTGCCGGGCTTGACCCGGCAATCCACTCGGCCAGCTCCAAGGCTCAGGTTATGGATGCCCGGATCAAAGTCCGGGCATGACGACAGAGAGTAATCGGCGGGCGTCAGCCCAACCTGACGCCCTTTCGCCCGGCGAGATCCTGAACGAACTGCCACGCCACGCGGCCTGAGCGGCTGCCACGCGTCGTTGCCCATTCCAAAGCTTCAGGACGCCACTCCGCTTCCGCGGCGGGGACCTGGTAATGCGCCACATAGCCAGCGACCATCTCCAGATATTGGTCCTGGCTGCAATTGTGGAAACCGAGCCACAGCCCGAAGCGGTCCGACAGCGACACCTTCTCCTGCACCGCCTCCGACGGATTGATAGCGGTGGAGCGCTCGTTCTCAATCATGTCCCGCGGCAGAAGATGCCGGCGATTGGAGGTCGCATAGAAAGCGACGTTCTCCGGCCGGCCCTCGACGCCGCCCTCCAGCGCCGCCTTCAGGGACTTGTAGGACGTGTCCCCGGCGTCGAAGGAGAGATCGTCGCAGAAGAGCAGAAACCGCTCCGGCCGGTCGCGCAGCAGCCCCATCAGCTCCGGCAGCGTCTCAATGTCCTCGCGGTGGATCTCAATCAGCTTGAGCGGCGCGGCGTCAGCAGGCAACTCGGCGGCAATTGCGGCGTGTACGGCCTTCACCAGCGAGCTTTTGCCCATGCCGCGCGCGCCCCAAAGAAGCGCATTGTTGGCCGGCAGGCCGTCGGCGAAGCGCCGCGTGTTCTCCATCAGCGTGTCGCGTGAGCGGTCGATCCCCTTCAAAAGCGGTAGCGCCACGCGGTTGATGCGCGGCACCGGCTGGAGATGCGCCGGCCTGGCGTGCCAGATGAAGGCGTCCGCCCCGGCAAAGTCGACCGGCGCGGCCGTGGACGGCGCCAGGCGCTCTAGCGCGTCGGCGATCCGTTCAAGCAGGTCGCGCGTGGGATCGAGGTTTTTCTGCACGAGCCCTCCGAGGACACGACATCCTTGCCCCCGCGGCGCGATTATCACGCCCAGAAGCTGCGGCAAAGGGCCCGACTTGGCTGCCCCGGCGCGGTTGCAAAGCCCCGTCCCGTGGCTATAGTCCGCGCCACCTAAGGGCTGCGGCCCGATTCAAAGGGAATTGCAGCCTTTATGTGGGTCACTCCGGCCTTTGCGCAAACAGGCGGTGGCGGCGCCGGCTTGGGGCTTATTCAGCTTGCGCCGTTTCTGCTGATCTTCGTCATCATGTGGTTCTTGATCATCCGGCCGCAACGCCAGCAGGCGAAGCAGCGCCAGGAGATGCTCAAGGCGATCCGCCGCGGCGACACCGTCGTCACCAATGGCGGCATTGTCGGAAAAGTGACCAAGGTCGTCGACGACAACGAGTTGGAGCTGCAGATCGCCGATGGCGTGAAGGTTCGAGCCATGCGCAATCTCGTCGCAGACGTGCGCGCCAAGGCGGAGCCCGTTGCCGGAAACACCTAGTGGAGCGAATTTGACATTTGAGTCCCGCTTGCGGCGAGGCTCTTGCTCAAATGTCAAATTCAGAAGCTCCACTAGAGACAATAGACTGACGAATGGTCCTTATGATTCCGACATTTGCTCGGGCGGGGGCTGAGAAGGGTAGCAAATGTCGGAATCGGACCACTAGGCCGGCCTAGAGAAGCCCATGCTGTATTTCCCACGTTGGAGCATTGTGCTGATCCTGCTGACGGTGCTTGGCGGCGTGGTTGCCTGCATCCCCAATCTGTTCTCCGCCCAGACGGTCGCATCGTGGCCGACCTGGCTGCCACGCGAGCAAATCGCGCTTGGCCTCGATTTGCGGGGCGGCGCGCATCTCCTTCTTGAAGTGAATCGCGAGAGCCTGGTGAAGGACCGAGTGGAGACGCTGACCGGCGACGTCCGCCAGATCCTGCGCGATGAGCGCATCGGCTATCGCGGGTTGGGCGAGCGGGGCGAGGCGGCCTCCTTCACGCTGCGGGACCCGGAAGACGCCGACCGCGCTATGACCGCGCTTGAACCGCTGGCCGCACCGATCCAATCGGGGCTTTTCGGCCAAGGCACGATCAGCGAGGTGGAGCTGTCGGAGAACAACGGCCGCATCACCGCAAGCCTCACTGAGCAGGGGCTCAACACGCGCCTGCGCGCCGCCGTCACCCAGAGCCTCGATGTCCTGAACCGGCGTCTCAATGCGCTCGGCACCACCGAGCCGTCCATCCAGGCAGAGGGCAGCCAGCGCATCCTCGTTCAGGTGCCGGGGCTGGAGGATACCGCACAGCTCAAGGACATCCTCGGGCGCACGGCGCGCATGACGTTCCACATGGAATGCACCGAGGGCAACATCACCGAAGCGCTGCAGCTCGGCCCGCCTCCGGGCTGTGAGTTGTTTGAATCGACGGAAGAGGACGAACCGCCGGTGCTGGCGGAGACCCGCGCCTTGCTCTCCGGCGACGATCTGGCCGACGCGCAACCGGCCTTTGACCAGCAGACCAATCAGCCGGTGGTCACCTTCCGCTTCAACGCGCGTGGCGGCCGTCTGTTCGCCGATGCCACGCAGCAGAATGTCGGCCGCCGCTTCGCTGTTGTGCTCGACGACAAATACATCACCGCCCCAGTCATCCGCTCCGCGATCCTCGGCGGCTCGGGGCAGATTGAAGGCAATTTCACCGTTGAGAGCGCGCAGAACCTCGCCGTCCTCCTGCGCGCCGGCGCGCTGCCGGCCGACCTTGAGATCGTCGAAGAGCGCACGGTCGGCCCGAGTCTTGGCCGTGATTCCATCGAAGCCGGCAGGATAGCTGCGGTGATCGGCATAATCGGCGTCGTCATATTCATGGTGGCGGCCTACGGGCTGATGGGTGTGTTCTCCATCGCGGCGCTCTTCGCCAACATGGCGCTGGTCTTCGGCATCATCACGGTGATCCCAGCAACGCTGACGCTGCCCGGCATCGCCGGCATCGTTCTGACGGTTGGCATGGCGGTCGATTCCAACGTGCTGATCTTTGAGCGAATACGCGAGGAGGCGCGCCTCGGCCGATCGGCGATCAACGCCATCGAAGCCGGGTTCAGCCGCGCGCTCGGCACGATCGTCGACGCCAACGTCACCACGCTGATTGCCGCCTCTGCGCTGTTCGCGCTCGGCTCCGGTCCGATCCGCGGCTTCGCTGTGACGCTCGCCATCGGCATCATGACGACGATGTTCACCGCCTTCCTGCTGACGCGGCTGATCGTGGCCACGTGGGTGCGCCAACGGCGACCTAAAGCCGTGCCGCTTTGACCGGACGCTGACGCCATGCCGTTTCGCCTCGTTCCCGACGACACGCACATCCCATTCATGCGGATGGCGCGGATCGGTTTTCCGGTCTCCATCGGCCTGATGATCATCTCCGTGGCGCTCGCCTTCGTGATCGGCCTGAACCTCGGCATCGACTTCAAGGGCGGCACGCTGATTGAGGTGCGCAGCAAGACGGAGGTCGCCGATCTCGGCGCCATCCGCTCCACGCTCGATGCGCTCGACCTCGGCGATGTCGAAGTTCAGGGCTTCGGCTCGCCCAACGACGTTCTGATCCGCATCGCCACACAGCCGGGCGGCGACGCGGCCCAGCAGGTTGCTGTGCAAAGGGCGCAAGCCGCACTCGGCTCCGACGATTACACCTACAGGCGCGTGGAGGTCGTCGGCCCGCGCGTCTCCGGGGAACTGGCGTGGACCGGGACGATCTCGGTGATCGTCACCATGATCGGCGTGCTGCTCTACATCTGGTTTCGATTTGAATGGCAGTTCGGCATCGGGGCGATCGCCACGCTCGTCCACGACGTGGCTTTGACGATTGGCTTCTTCGCCATAACGAAGCTGGACTTCAATTTGTCGAGCATCGCGGCGATCCTGACCATCGTCGGCTATTCGTTGAACGACACGGTCGTCGTCTTCGACCGCATCCGCGAGGTGCTGCGGCGCTACAAGCAGAAACCCGTCATCGACATCATCGACTTGGCGATCAATCAGACGCTGGCGCGTACCTTGATGACCTCCGTCACCACGCTGATTGCGCTGTTCGCCTTGTTCTTCTTTGGCGGCGCGGTGATCCGATCCTTCACCGCTGCCATGATCTTCGGCGTGTTTGTAGGCACCTATTCCTCAATCTTCATCGGCGGCCCGATCCTGATCTACCTGCGCATCCGCGCGCAAAGCGAAGCGTCCTCCACCGACGCCGCAAAGGCTTGAGCATGATCCCGAAAAGTGGGGACCGGTTTTCGGATAAGATCATGCTCCCGCAAACAGAAAGAGCCTCCATTCTGATGCGTTCAGAATGGAAGGGCCTCTAGGAACCACGGCATGTCGGAAAGTGGCGGCGGCTTTCTCATGGAGCCGGCGCGCTTTCCGGGCCGCGCACCCATCGAAGCCTACGGCAATGGCGGCTTCCGCTTCGCCGACATGTCGCATCGCGGCTCAATCCTCGTTCTGCCGAGCGGCATTGAGGCCTGGCCCGTCAGCCGCGTCGATGAGATCAATCCGGACAACCTCTCGCGACTGATCGCCGAGGCCAAAGCCATCGATATCCTCTTGGTCGGCACGGGCGATACGATGGTGCCGATGTCGCCGGATGTCGCCGCTGCGCTTGAGGCGGCCGGGCTCTATGCCGACCCCATGTCCACGGGCGCGGCCGTGCGCACCTACAATGTGCTCTTGTCGGAAGAGCGACAGGTCGCCGCCGCGCTGGTCGCCGTAGAGAGCATCCGCTAGAGCATGATCCCGAAAAGTGGATACCGGTTTTCGGATAAGATCATGCTCCAACAAAGACATAGAGCCTCCATTCTGATGCAATCAGAATGGATAGGGCTCTAGACGCGGGGGATGGCCGAGCCTGCGGACCACCACCGGGATGACATTGCCTATCTGACGGCGCTCATCAGGGCGCACGATCGACCGCGCTACTACGCCACGCTCTTTGCGCCCGCCGACAAGCGCGACGACCTTTGCACCATCTTCGGCTTCGCCGCGGAGGTCGGCCGTATTCCCAACGCCGTCAGCGAGCCGCAGCTTGGCGAGATCCGTTTGAGATGGTGGCAGGACGCGCTCACGACGGGCGAGGGAGGCGATGCGCCGGCCATCCGGGCGCTGGCGCGCACTTTGGAGCGCCATGTGCTGCCTGTGAAGGCGTTGGAGGCGCTGGCTGAGGCAACCGCCTTTGACCTTTACGCCGACCCGCCGGCGACGATCGGCGATCTTGAGGGCCGGCTCGGCGAAACGCAGTCGGCGCTCTTTCAGATGGCGGCGATCGTCTTGGGAGCCGAGCCGCAAAAAGCCGCCGATGCGGCCGGGCATGCCGGCGTGGCCTATGGCCTCGCGACGCGCCTGGCCGCTCTGGCGACCGACCGCGCCCATGGGCGCATCATCCTCCCCGCCGACATGCTTGCAGCGGAGGAGGTTGTGCCGGCGGACATCTTTGCGTTCCCGCCGCCGGAGGGGCTGCACAAGGTGGTCAACGCCGCAGTGCAGCTGGCGCGCCGGCACCTCGACAATGCCCGCCGCCATATCGCTGCGCTTCCGCCTGCGACGCGATCGGCGTTCCTGCCGCTTGCCATCGTCGCACCGCTTCTGAAGCGGGTGGAGCGCACCGGCTCCGACATTGTGGTCAGGCCGCAGGCTCTGTCGGATATCGGCATGCTTGCCCGCATCGCGCGCGCTGGCTGGTTTGGGATGTGAGGGTGGCGCCTACGCCGCCATCAGTTTCGTTTCGCCGAGCCAGGCTTCGAAATCGCGCCGCGCCCGCCGCGACAGAGCGCGCTTGCGCTCCCGTGTTTTCTCTTTGCCACGCAAGCGGTTACCTTCGGCATCTTTGAGCGGTTGTTCAATCGGCGGAAAGAGTCCGAAATTCACGTTCATGGGCTGGAAGTCGCGCGCCTCGCCCGAGAGCCTGTGCCGGCCGGTCACGTGCGCCAGAAGCGCCCCGTGCGCCGTAGTCGGCGGGGGAACACTTTGCTCGACACCCAGGATGTCGGCGGTCGCGAACCTTGCGGCCAACAGGCCCATGGCGGCGGACTCCACATAGCCCTCGCAGCCCGTGATCTGTCCGGCAAATCGTATGTGCGGCGAAACCTTTAGCCGCAGCGTCTCGTCCAGGAGCTGAGGCGAGTTCAGGAACGTGTTTCGATGCACGCCACCAAGCCGCGCGAACTCTGCTCCCTCTAACCCCGGGATGGAGCGGAAGAGCCTAACCTGCTCTCCGTATTTCATTTTTGTCTGAAACCCGACCATGTTGAAGAGCGTGCCGAGCGCATTGTCCTGACGCAGCTGCACGACCGCGTAGGGCTTCTCCTCCGGCTT
Organism: Afifellaceae bacterium; assembly: GCA_028284625.1. Taxonomy (GTDB): domain Bacteria; phylum Pseudomonadota; class Alphaproteobacteria; order Rhizobiales; family Afifellaceae; genus DASWJZ01. The sequence goes on from JANQRH010000005.1 coordinate 148,448, forward strand.
ATGGCGGTTGGTCAGCCCCATCGGCTTCATCGGCCCATGCCGCAGCGTCTCCGCGCCGCGCTCCGCCATCACCTCAATCGGCAGGCAGCCGTCGAAATAGGGGGTATCCTTCTCCCAATCGCGGAAGGCGGCCTTCTCCGCGGCCACCAGGCCCTCCACGAAGGCATAGTACTGATCGCGGTCGAGCGGGCAGTTGATGTAATCCGCGCCGCTCCCGCCCGGACCGGCCTTGTCGTAGCGCGACTGGAACCAGGCGACGTTCATGTCGATCGTCTCGCGATAGACGATGGGCGCGATCGCATCGAAGAACGCCAGCCGCTCCGTCCCGGTCGTCTCCTGGATGGAATGCGCCAACGCCGAGGAAGTGAGGGGACCGGTCGCCACGATCGCCAGCCCGGCATCGGCCGGCGGCAGGGCCTCGACCTCGCCCGTCTCGATCCGGATCAACGGATGGGCGCGGAGCGCTTCGCTCACGCCGTCGGAAAAGCCATCCCGATCCACCGCCAGCGCGCCGCCGGCCGGAAGCTTGTGCGCGTCCCCCATCCGCATGATCAGCGAGTCGGCGAGGCGCATTTCCGCGTGGAGCAAGCCAACGGCATTGGCCTCCGCATCGTCGGAGCGGAACGAGTTGGAGCAGACAAGCTCGGCGAAGCCGCCGGTATGGTGTGCTGGCGTGGTCACCGCCGGGCGCATCTCATGCACGAGCACGGAGACGCCCGCTTCTGCCAGTTGCCAGGCCGCTTCAGAGCCTGCGAGGCCCCCGCCGATGATGGTCACGGTCTGCTCCGACATGCCGCTGTATGGGCCACTGGAGGTGCCGCGGGCAAGGGCCAGCGGAGGAGCAGGGCACCCATGCCTCTAAAGGCAGCCCGCTGTGCCCTCCAAACACTTCCGCAACCAAATGCGCTCAGGGTAGAGCGAATCGTGCAATTCGCCGTGATCGCTGCCGTCAGGACGCACTCCGGCTTGCCGTATCCTCAGTGCTTGATAGGTTTCTGACATGCGGAAATCCCTCCTTATGAGTCTGAGCCTCGGCCTCGCCGGCTTGTTTGCCGCGGACGCGGCCTTGGCGATCAACTGGTTCTCCAGGGGGTATGGGCGTGCGCCCGAGAGCGACCGCGTGCATGTCTGCCATGGCTATTCGTGCCGCATCGTCACGCCGGTGCGCCTAAGCGCGGCTGATATCGCCAAGATTGCCGGCGACCTTCGCGGTGGAACGTCCGGCGCGGAAGCGGAGTTGAAAGCGATTTCGCGCGCAGTGCAGACGTTTGAGAAGATTGTCGGTCCGCGGATCGGCACCGGCAACGATCTGCCGGGCATGCAATTCGGTCAGGCCAAGCCGGATCAGATGGATTGCATCGACGAAGCCACCAACACGACCAGCCTGCTGATGCTCCTCTCAGAGCACGGCTACATCCAGCATCATGTGGTTAGAGAGCCTGCCTCACGCGGCTTCTTCCTCGACGGCCGCTACCCGCACGCCACTGCGGTGCTATCGGTCAAGGGCAGCAAGGAGAAGTGGGCGGTCGATTCGTGGCCGCGGGCCAACGGCGAGCCGCCTGTCGTACAGCCGCTGCCGGTATGGCGTCGCTCGCGCAACAACGGCTCTTAGGCGAACCGCCGTATCATAAAGCAAAGGCCGGTGGGCGCCGTGCGCCCCCGGCCTTTTTGGCAAGGGCATCGAAGTGCCTGACCTGGTCAAAGCCGAGCCGCTTCGCGGGCCAGGCGGTCGATGTCGCCCGGGCGAATGCCGAGATCGTCCAGCTCACGCACCGAGAGGTTCCGCAGCTCGCGGACAGTGTCCCGGTAACGCCGCCAACGGCGGAAACGCCCGGTAAGGGTGTTTGTGTTGTGTGCCATAGTTTTCTTCCTTCCTCGCGCCCCGCACCATGCAGGACGGGTCACTCATCAGGTGACGCGGCGCATATAGTCCCAGTCTTCGCCTTTGTGCACTGCAACAAATGCATACCTGCCCTGCCGTAACTTGCTGGGTAGCCGAAACAATTTTGTCACTTTTTGTTAACCAGTGCCGCTGGCGGTGAGTCTTTGCGGCAGCACCGAGGCAGCCGAAAAAGGCTCAGTAACGGCCCTCGTCGGGAATCCTGAGCAGCCCGCCGCATGCCTTGCAGTGGACCGCGTCCGGCTCATGGCGGAAAAGCCCGCAATCGGGGCACGAGAACCGGACCTTGCGCGGCCTGAGAAGCACCTGCACCAGCCGCAGGAAAAGCGTGACGCCGAAAATCATGATGAGCACGGCGACCAGCCGGCCGGCCGTGCCGCTCAGCGTGATGTCGCCGAAGCCCGTCGTCGTCAGCGCCGTGATAGTGAAGTAAAGCGCGTCGACATAGTTATCGATCGCCGGATTCCGCCAGTGCTGCGTCTCGTAGACGATCCCCGTCATCACGAACACAAAGACCCCGAGATTGACGATCGCCGTGAAGGCTTCCTCATTGCGGCGGAAGAAATCGCTGTCCTGTCGAAGCCGGGCCATCATCTGATAGGTCCGCAGGAGCCTGAGCGTGCGCAGCACCCGCAGGAACCCGGCGCCCTCGCCGATGATCGGCAGCAGGAACGAGATGATGGCGACGATGTCGGCCCAGGTCGCCGGATGCATCAAGTCGCGCGTGCGGTTGCGGCTGATCAGCATGCGGGCTGAGAAATCCGCCAGAATGACCACGCCGAGAACGGCATCGATCCATTCCTCAGGCGCCACGCGCGGCGCGAACGACGTGCCGATGATGAACAGGATCGTGAACGAATCGAAGACCAGCAGGGCGTAGCGAAAGCGATGGGCGCGGGGAGAATCGCCCTCGTAAAGCCCAATCAGCGTCTGACGAAGCCGCTGGAGGCGTCCCGTCTCAGCCGCGTTGTTCATTCGTTTCTCCGCCGACAGGCCGAATCAGCATCCTGGCGGCGTGAGCTTCTCAGATTTCGGTTGTGCGGGCATCCGGGTAGGTGCGGATGAGTGCAAGTTCGACAGCGGCCAGCCCCTTCAATCGCGCCGCATGGCGGAGTAGGTTCGCGCCAGCCAAACCGGGGACCCGCGCGAGCAATGGCCAATGCTGAAGTGAAACAAGAGGCGAGGGCGCCTGCCCAAGGTGGCACCGGCCGCCCGTTTCAGTGGGACGATCCCTTCCTCATTGACGAGCAGCTCAGCGACGAAGAGCGCATGATCCGCGATACGGCGCGGGCCTATGCGCAGGAGCAGCTCCTGCCGCGCGTGCTTGAGGCCTATCGGGACGAAAAGACCGACCCGGAGATCTTCCGCGAGATGGGCTCGCTCGGACTGCTCGGTCTGACGCTTCCGGAGGAGTACGGCTGCGCCAACGCCGGCTACGTGTCCTACGGCCTTGTGGCGCGCGAGATCGAGCGCGTGGATTCCGGCTATCGCTCGATGATGAGTGTTCAATCCTCGCTCGTCATGCATCCGATCTTCGCCTACGGCGACGAAAGCCAGCGGCAGAAATATCTGCCGAAACTGGCGACCGGCGAATGGATCGGCTGCTTCGGACTGACGGAGCCGGATGCCGGCTCCGACCCCGGCGGCATGCGCACGCGCGCGGCGAAGATCGACGGCGGCTATCGGCTCACCGGCACCAAGACGTGGATCTCCAACGCACCGCTCGCCGACGTGTTCGTCGTGTGGGCGAAGTCTGAAGCGCATGATGGCGCCATCCGCGGCTTCGTGCTGGACAAAGGGACCGATGGCCTCTCAGCACCGAAGATCGGCGGCAAGCTCAGCCTGCGCGCCTCCATCACCGGCGAGATCGTCATGGACGGCGTGGAAGTCAGTGAAGCGGCGCTACTTCCTAATGCATCCGGCCTGAAGGGCCCCTTCGGCTGCCTCAACCGCGCGCGCTACGGCATCGCCTGGGGTGTCATGGGTGCTGCGGAAGATTGTTGGCACCGCGCGCGAAGCTACACGTTGGAGCGCCAGCAATTCGGCCGACCGCTGGCTGCCACGCAGCTTGTGCAGAAGAAGCTCGCCGACATGCAGACGGAGATCGCCATCGGGCTGCAAGCGGCGCTGCGCGTGGGGCGCATGTTCGACGCGGGCGAGGCTGCGCCGGAAGCCATCTCACTGATCAAGCGGAACAATTGCGGCAAGGCGCTCGATATCGCCCGCACGGCCCGTGACATGCACGGCGGCAACGGTATCCAGGAAGAGTACCATGTCATGCGCCATGCACTGAACCTGGAGACCGTCAACACCTATGAGGGCACGCACGACGTCCACGCGCTGATCCTCGGACGCGCGCAAACCGGTATCCAGGCGTTTTCCTGACGCCTGCCGGGCGTGTCACGCACACATGAGGCTAGCATGGCGCTCAACCCTCCCCTTGAGAAGGGTCGAAAGCGGCAATGCCGCTTTCGGGGAGGGGTGAGCGGTAGAGCCGCTGCGAGAAGAGGCTCGCCCCCTCCCGAAGTTTGTCGCGGCTTCGCCTTACAAACTTCGACCTCCCCTCAAGGGGGAGGTTGCCGGCCGCAGCGCGTAGCCCGGATGAAGCGAAGCATAATCCGGGGACTAGTTAGAGAAGCCCTCCGCCAGAAGCGCCATGCGCACCAGCTCCGACAGGCTTCCCGCCCGCATCTTCGCCATCAGATTGGCCCGATAGACCTCCACCGTGCGCGGGCTGATGCCGAGATCATTCGCGATCACCTTGTTCGGGCTGCCGGCGACGAGCCCTTCCAGCACCTGCCGCTCGCGCGCCGACAACGTCGCCATACGCTCCGACGCGGCAGTGCGTTCCCGGCCGACCTCCTCAGCCGCCGCATGCCGCGCCATCGCCTCGCGCACGGCTTCAATCAGCGCCTCGTCGGCGAACGGCTTCTCGATGAAGTCGGCGGCGCCAAGCTTCATGGCCTCGACGGCCAAAGGCACTTCGCCATGCCCGGTGATCACGATAACCGGAACATCATGCTTGTCGGCACGGAGCTTTCGAAGAAGCTCAATCCCGCTCATGTCCGGCATGCGGATGTCGGTCACCACGCAGGCGGGTTCGGAGAGCGGAAGCGCGTCAAGAAACGGCAGCGCCGACGCATAGGCGCAGCTCTTCAGCCCAGCGGTTTCCAGGAGGAAGGTCAGCGATTGACGCATCGCCTCATCGTCGTCGATGACGTGAACGACCGCATCAATCGCCATCTTCTGTCTCTCCTCTCGCTGCCGGCAGCGTAAAGCGGAATCGCGCGCCCCCGCCTGGATTGGCCTCCGCCCATAGCACACCGCCGTGCGCTTCGATGATCGTGCGCGAGATGGAGAGGCCGATCCCCATGCCCTGCGGCTTCGTTGTGACGAAGGGCTGGAACAGTTGCGACTTCATTTCCGGCGCAACGCCCGGCCCGGTGTCGGACACGCTGGTTTCCACCATGCCGTTGTCGGCGAGCATCGTCGTGATCGACAGCTCCCGATGCGCGGAGTGGCCGTCCGACATGGCGTCTGTGGCATTGCGCATGAGGTTGACCAACACCTGCTGCACCTGCACGCGGTCGGCGACGACGGCATCCGCACGCGGATCCAGGTTGAAGCGCACCTTCACGCCATGCTGCTTGGCCCCGACCAGCGCCAGCGCGCTCGCTTCCTCCACCAAGGTGCTGATCTTCTCTTTCTGCATCTCGGTTTCACCGCGCCGAACGAAATCGCGTAGCCGCCGGATGACTTCCCCGGCACGCAATGTCTGTTCGGCGGCGTTGTCGAGCGCGTCACGCAAACGCTCCGCCTCCGGATCGTCTCGCGTTTCCAGAAGGCGGCGCGACCCCTTCACGTAATTGCCGATCGCGGCGAGCGGCTGGTTGATCTCATGCGCCAGCGCCGACGCCATTTCCCCCATCGCCGTGAGGCGCGAGATGTGCACGAGCTCCGCCTGCAGGTCCTGCAATCGTGTCTCGGTCCGCTGCTGCTCCGTGAGGTCGCGGATGAAGCCCGTGAAGTAACGCCGATCGGCGGAGTGCATCTCTCCGACCGCCAGCTCCATCGGAAATGTCGTCCCGTCCCGGCGCTGACCCACCACGGCGCGGCCTTTGCCGATGATGCGTCGCTCTCCGGTCTTAAGGTAACGGCTGATATATTGGTCGTGCTGCTCGCGGTAGGGCGAGGGCATGAGCATGCTGACATTGCGGCCGACCGCTTCCTCGGCGGAGAAACCAAACAACCGCTCAGCCGCGCTGGAGAACGACTGCACGACGCCCTGTTCGTCGATGACGATCATCGCGTTGGGGACGGTGTCGAGAATGGACCGCAAATGCGCTTCGCCAGCGTGCGCCTCGGCGGTCGCGAGTGCGACCTCGCGCCGGGCGCGATAAAGCCATTCGCCGAGCCCAGCCGTACCAATCCCGATCGACACGAAGGCGGCCAGGCTGGCGATCTCGCCGACCGTGAACTCCGAGATGAACAGAAGGACAAGCGACGCGCTCAGCGCTGTAGCGAGCAAGCCCGGCCCAAGGCCGCCGACCGCTCCGGCGATCAATATGGCCACCAAGAAGAAGAGAAACGCCGCGTGACCGGCAAGCGACGGCCCCAGGAGAAAGCTTAAGATGAGTGCCGCCAGGACGACAGAGATGCTCAAGCCGTACTCGAAAAGCACCGACTGCCCGGCAGGCAGGCGAATCAGATGCCCCTCCGACCTCCTTGCAGAGATTGTGCGGTCTTCAGCTGTCACGCGCCCAGCCGCAACGCCGCCGCGGAGGCCGTCTGCCGCGCCCCCAGGATTCCCGAGATTTCCGCAGGATTCGCCTCCGTAAAACTACGTTAGTGGACATACCGAATTCCGCTCAGCCGCTGGTCTTTCTATCTCATGTAGAGGCGACGTAGGAGGGGATTCCGATGCTACATTGGCAAGGTGCACCGGCGACAGCCGAGGTGGTTCCCCTGCGAGCCAAGACCAAGGGGACCAAGAAAACCCATCCGACGGTCAGCGATATGCTCTCCACGATGGGCGTGCGCATGCGTTATCCGCGAAACAGCGAAATCTACGGCGAAGACGAGCCAGCGGAGTTTGTCTACAAAGTCCTGAACGGCGCCGTTCGGCTTTCCAAGCTGATGAGCGACGGCCGCCGTCAGATCAGCGCTTTCTACTTGCCGGGCGACGTGTTCGGCTTGGAGACCGACGACACGCATCTCTTCTCCGCAGAGGCTGTCGGCGACACGGAGGTGCTGATCGTCAAGCGTGGCGCTTTCCTGGCGGAGGTGACCCGCCATCCTGAGTTGGTCCGCCAGCTCTGGGCACAGACGATGGATCATCTGAGGCGCGCGCAGCATCACATGTTGCTGCTCGGCCGCAAGAATGCGCAGGAACGCATAGCCGCCTTCTTGCTGGAGCTAGCTGAACGCCTGGGCTGCAACGGCAAGATCAGGCTGCCCATGTCGCGCCAGGACATCGCCGACTATCTGGGCCTGACGATTGAGACCGTATCGCGGACGCTCACGCAGCTGGAGCGGGACGGGCTGATCTCCATCCCCGTCTCGCGGCAAATCGTGCTACGCGACCGCACCGCGCTCGGGATCATGCACGGCAGCCTGGCTGCTTAAGGCTAGTCCGGACGCTCAGGGTCGCCTTCATGATCGGGTAGGGCAGCGTCGAAGCCCTTCGCCGCGACGATCCGTTCTGCCGCCCAGATATTGTCGAGCACGACAATCTCGTCGGGCGCGTCGAGCGTGCCGATCGACACGTCGATGCTCGGCTCGTCCTCATAGTCCATATAGATCTGCGCCCCGCACGAGCCGCAGAACGCGCGGCGCGCCTTGTCCGACACGCGGCGGATGATCGGTCGTCCCTTCGTCACCGCGAAGGCCTCGCGCGGCATCAGAACCCAGGTCATGAAGGCCGCGCCCGAGCTGCGGCGACACGTTCCGCAATGGCAATGCACGGCGTGCATGTAGGGCTTGGCCGAACGATAGCGGATCGCTCCGCAATGACACCCGCCGGTGTGTGCCGGTTGGCCGTGGTCATCCGTCATGGCGCTTCGCGACGCTGATCCGCTATGCGGACCCGCGTTGGGCGGCGTCGAATGCCCGCGCATATCCCATATAGAGCGGCGGCGTCATGAGGATGACCTTGCGCTTGACCTGATCGAGCGGCGCGATCTTCACGGCCGGACGCTTGCCCCAGAGCCAGCCGCCTTCCAGCACCTGGCCCTCGGTCGTCTCGGCGCCGGCGGCAAGGAAGGTCTCATCTTCCGCGATCGTGCCGTTGGCGACAATGCTGCCAATGCCGATCAGCGACCGTGCGCCGATCGTGCAATCGCCGAGCGTCACGTTGTGCCCAATGGTGACGTCGGCGCCGATGACGGCGCGCTCGCCCGGCCGACAGCGGATCAGCGTGTTGTCCTGGATATTGGAGTTTGCCCCGATCTCAATCACGCCATCTGAGGAATCGAACTCGCAGCCGAACCAGATGCTGGAATTCTCCGCCGCGATGATGTTGCCACGCAGCCGTGCGGTGGCCGCGACAAACACACTCTCATGGATGTTGCCATCGGTGAGCGCCCGCGCCGCCCCAGGCGTGGTTCCGACCCGTTCGCGCAGCAGTGCTGCACGTTCGGCCACCTCGCCGGGCCGTAGGTCACGCTGGGGTTTTGCGGGAATGCCCGCATAGAGCTTGCCGCTCTCAAGCTTGGAGCGCGGAAAGACGACAGCGCGCGCCTCCAGCACGACATTGTCCGGCACGACCGACGCATCGAGCACCAGCACGCCGTCTTCCAATACGACGTCGTTGTGCACCGTGCAGGCATGGATGACTGCGTTTTCGCCAACGGTGACACGATCGCCGATCTCCGTCGGCAGCAGATCGTGCTCGATATGGACCGTGGAGCGATCGCCGAGCGTGAAGTCGTCGCCCGCCTTGATGACGTGGCCGTCGGCGCGAATGACGCTCGACGTGCCGAGCCGGGCATTCCTGCCGATCGTGGCGCGACCAAGCACGGCAGCGTCGGCGCCGCAGCGCTCCAGTGGCGTCGCAAGGCTCGGCGAAACGCCCTCATAAGCAAGCTGATAGGCAACACCGCCGCGCGCCGGTTCCACATCCGGCAAGTCGACGGACGGCGCGGCGTTCTTCTCTTTGGTCTGCGTCACAACCCGACCCACTCACAAACGAATAGTGGATTCAAACCAGCGCAGCCCGCTATGTCCAGTGGTTTGACCACGCGCATCTCACCGAACCTTGACTTCCGCGTGTAGTCGCCAGGGCCCTAGAATTAGCTATGAGCACGACCAAGCGACTGAGCGCCCCCGTCGCCGCGCTTTTGTTGGTCTGCGGAACGGCTCTGGCCGCCCAGACCCCGCCGCGCGGTTGGACGGTGGAGTGGCCCGACACCGATTTTGAGAAGACGGCCGTCACCTTCAGCGAGATCCGCTCCGGCGGACCGCCCAAGGACGGCATTCCGGCCATCGACGACCCGCAATTCGTGAAGATGGAGAACGGCGCTGCGACCGGCTGGGCAGAGCAGCTTGAGCCTAACGAAGCGGTGGTGGCCGTTGAGGTGAACGGCGCGGCGCGCGCGTACCCGATCCGCATCCTCATGTGGCACGAGATCGTCAACGACACGCTCGGTGGCGTTCCGGTCAGCGTGACCTATTGCCCGCTCTGCAACTCAGCCATCGTTTTCGACCGAAGGCTCGACGAGCGCGTGCTCGATTTCGGGACGACGGGCAAGCTACGCAACTCCGATCTCGTCATGTATGACCGTCAGACAGAAAGCTGGTGGCAGCAATTCACCGGCGAAGCGATCATCGGCGAGATGACCGGCACCACACTGCGCTTTCTTCCCTCGCTGCTGACGTCGCTGCAGGACTTTGCCGACGCCTATCCTGACGGTGAGATCCTGATCCCCACCAACATGACGATGCGGCCCTATGGGCGGAACCCTTACGTCAATTACGATGCTGTGGGCCGCAAACCGTTCCTCTATTCCGGCGCCATGCCGGAGAATGTCGCGGCCATGGAGCGTGTGGTCGCCATCGATGCCGGCGAAGGCGAGCATGAGGCTTGGTCCTTGGCGCTGGTGCGCGACGAGAAGGAAATCCGCCATGGCGACCTGGTGCTGCGCTGGCGACCGGGGAAGGCGTCTGCCCTTGATGCGGCGACCGTGGCCGGTGGTCGCGATGTTGGCACGGTGACCGTGCATCGCGAGACCGCCAACGGCGAGGAGCCGGTCGTCTTCGATACGCCGTTTGCCTTTGCCTTCCACGCCTTCCGCCCGGAGGCCCCGATCCACTCCGAAATGCCGGCCGAATAGAAGTCGGCGGTTATTCGACCAGCGAAACCATCTTTCGGTTGAACGCCTGGCTGACCGCCGTCGCCCCAAGGTGCACCTTGAACAGCGCCTCGCTCGCCTGCCTTTCCGTCATCGGCACGCCGGCAAAGCCGGACGTGTAGAAAAGCCCCAGGAGCAGAGACCCGCGGAGCAAGACCTTAGACATCGCTCCATCTCCGTTCGCCAATTCCGATCGATTTCAGTCTGCTTCATTTTCTCCGACGGGGTTCTGAAAAACTGATCGATTGTTTTACCCGCCGTGGAGCTCGGCTGAAAAAATCGTCGCAAAATCAAAGCGCATTTCGCTAAAAAGCCGGGCCGAATGCTGATTTGCCCGTCAATGTTCTTTGTCCGCCTGATACGCTGAACTGCTGCCCCCAAGCAGATGGGCTTGGATTCGTGCGCCGACAGGACTCTGAACGAAGCGAGCGACGATCCCACCGGCCTGTGGCGCAGCCGCAGACGGCGCTTTAAAACAGCACGGAAAGCGCGCCTCAACTCCCGCCAATGCTGGTCGATAGGGATGAGGGGGCGTCGCGTGGCAAATGCGCAGGACAAAGTGTCGGCGAACTCAACGATCACAGTGCCCGATGGCTAACTCGGCAGCCACCGGGCATCATTCGGCCGCCGGTGGCGGCACTAGATTAGCAACAACAATCAAGAATGGTGTCGATTACCAGTCGTCGCGTCCATCGATTCTCCACCGGAGGATTATCGGTGCAGGAACATCATCGCCACCCGTCCAATCATAGCGGAAACGCGGCGGCACAATTGGATAGTCGTTGATACGGATATTGCCAATCATCCCCGCATCCGGCGGAGAGCCGGTTTGGGCGCTGGGTTGGGATCCAGACGAGGAACCAGGCTGGACGCTATCTCCGTCTGCGTGTGCCGGTGTTGCGGCCGTAAGCAACGGGGCTGAAACGAAGGCAGCGGACGCAAGGGTGAGTGCAGAAACGATTTTGCGATGTGAGCTCATAGTCTCCCCCTGTTTATTTCAACTGGGTCAATTCAGCTCTATTTGGCCGATCTAAATTCTGTGAAGATCGGCTGGTTCCTTATATAGCATTTTGCTAGAATCAACAAATCGGCACAACCTGTCGGAGTGGCCGTTGCTAAGAGTTAGATCGGCACCGCCGGCCGATTTTCGGGTTCACCAGGCCCACGCTGCCCAGCCGTCTGGGCTTTCGCTGCGATCGGCACGGTAGCCGCGACACTAAAGGCATCTTGTCTCCCTTCCGTAGCGCGCGCCGAGCAACTAAGGCCTGTCCGGCCACTTGGGAGGTCATGCGGACACCGCGCCGCTACAGCGCGGTTGAAGCCGTACGCGACCCCAACGCCGAGCCAAAGGCCCGCGAGACGATGAAAGCGCTCTACGAAGCCCTGAGGGATTTCGACGGGAAGGCGATGACTATCCTATCAGAGGCCCGCGCGACTCTCGGTGGGCGGCCGTCCTTCCTGTCGGACCTTGTGCGACTGGCAGCACACGACGAGGCGAATGTCTCTGCCGGTGCGACGTGGCTCATCAAAGACCATCTTGAGACCGGCGGCCACCTTACACGGGCACAGACCAAAGCGCTGATCGGTGGCCTTGACGCGATGTCGTTCTGGCAATCGCAGCTCCATGTCTGCCAATCGGTGCAATATCTCAAACCGTCGGCTGAAGAGGCACGCGCCTGCGCGGACTGGCTGACGCCGCTCCTGCAAAGCGAAAGGCCCTTTCTGCGCGCCTGGTCGATGGATGCGCTTCAACATCTTGCGCTGCGAAACGCCGGCCTGGCCGCTCGTGCTGAGGCCGCTTTGAACGAAGCGGACGCCGATCCCGCGGCTTCGGTGCGCGCCCGCGCGCGAAATCTGCGGAAGCGATCAGCGCATCGCTGAACACGCATTCGTGGGACGGATGGACCGGCGGGTGTTTCCCCAGCTAGAATTGTCCAATGCGCCGCCTGCCAAAAGCCCTGAAGTTCCTGCACACGCTCGCCGCCTGCGGCATCATTGGCGGCGTCGGCTGCCACATGATCCTGCTGATCTTTGCCCCGCAGGACACGCCAGCGGCCTATGCGGACATGCGGCAATCGATCTCTGCAATCAGCAACTATGTGCTCGTGCCGTCCTTGGCGATCGTGCTCATCTCCGGCCTGCTTTCAATGGCCGTGCACCCGCCGTTCCTCGACAAAGGGTGGGCCTGGCTGAAGGCCGGCATGGGCTTCTTCATGTTCAAGGCCGTGCTGACCATCGTCGGCGTCACGGCCAACCAAGCCGCCGACATCGCCCGGAGGATAGAGGGGGGTGAGCCCGCCGAAGCGCTGCTTGAACAGGCGATCTTCAACGAATGGGCGTTTCTCGTCTTCGTCATGGTTATGTCGGTCGCCAACGTCGTCTTAGGCGTCTGGCGACCAAGGTTTTCACGGCAACCGAAGCCCGTCGCGCGGCGCACGCCGGAACTGGTGGCCGGAACCGAGGTCGCGCCGGCCAACGACGAGCGCGCGCGACCGGCGGCTTGAGGGCTGGTCGCGAAGCAGGCGTCCCTGACGGCAAAAAGTTGAACTCAGCAGCGGAAAAGAGTGTCGCAGCGCTTGCCGAAGCGCTTGCACCCCGTCTCGACCGTGCGGATGGCCCGTTCTTGATCGCTATCGATGGTCGAAGCGGCACGGGGAAATCGACTTTGGCGGAGGCGTTGGCCAATCGGTTGGATGCCGCGCTCATTCCGGGCGACGATTTCTACGCCGGTGGAACCGAGATCCATCGCAGCACGCCTGAGGCACTCGCCGACATCTGCATCGACCGTGCCCGGCTGCATTCGGTGCTGCAGACGCTCAAGTCTGGCAAGCCCGCGCGCTATGCCGCTTTTGACTGGGAGGCCTTCGACGGAACGTTGGCCGCGCAGCAAACAACGATCGAACCGCGCCAGGTGCTGATCGTCGAAGGCGTCTATGCCACGCATCTCGATCTCAGGGACGTCGTCGATTTCACGATTCTGCTGCAGACGTCAGACGCCGAGCGCGAAAGACGGCTCCTTGAGCGCGAGGGCACGCTCACCGAATGGGAGCGCCAATGGCACCGCGCCGAAGATTGGTATTTTGACACCCTCGCGCGCCCGGAGAGGTTCGACGCGGTGATCGAGAATGGATGAGGGGTGCCTTGGCGCGGCAGCCGGACATGGAGGCATGAGGCGCTGGGTCCGTTCAACGCCACGCTACGATTGGTCACGTGGTTCAGGTGTTCCAGTCCATCCCCATGTAGCCGTGGCCTTGCCGCAATTCGTCTAGCATCTTGGATAGGCGGCGCTGTTTGGTGGAATCCTGCTTTGCATCATTGATCCACCAAAGATAGTCATTGCGCTGATAGGGCGGACGGTCGTTGTAAGCGCCTTCCAAACCATGCGTTTTGAGCGCTTCGCTGACGAAGCCGGGCATTGGCTGCTTCGGGCGCTTCAGATTTCCCATTCTTCGGTTTCCGCAACCGGTGCTCGGATCAGGGCTTTCGCGCTTCGCTTCGGCGACTTCTGGCGGATGGGGTGGGATTCGAACCCACGAGACGGTCGCCCGCCTGCCGGTTTTCAAGACCGGTGCCTTCAACCACTCGGCCACCCATCCGTCGCGCCCTTAATGTGGCCATTCGCATAGAACTGGCAAGCCGGCTGTTTGCGGCCGCAAGCGAGGGAGCATAGGCGCCCTTGCAGGCCCCACTTTTGCCGTTCCGTGAAACGGCTACGCGAAGTTCTCGCGAACCAATCGCCATTTGAGGAAACAGATGAGGCACTTGGCCCAGGAGGCGCTGCATCCTCACTGCAACATGCTCCCCCGCTAACGTTAGCGCCGGATTCCGCACCATATCCGGCCATCTGCCATGTTTTCGCCTTGATTCGACAGCCCTCTAGCCATGGCGTTTAGAGAGTCGTAACCATAAGCCCTCAGCCGGCTTATGAACGGCTGGGGTAGACGGGATTTTCGGGTGGGCGCGCCAAACGGCGTGGCGAATGGCCCGGCATGAAGGGGGTGCTTTGAGGTCAGCGCGTCGGTTCGTGCGTGCCTGTTTGCCATCGGGGCGCATTGTCGTAGCGACCGGCTTCTGCGCGGTCCTGGCGGCCTGTTCCTTCGGGCCGGGGCCGGGAACGGCCGTTGACATTGCTGCTGAACCTGCCGAACGCGCCAAAGCGCCGACTCAGACGATCACCGTCCAACAAGTGCGGCTGCCGCTCGCCGAACCGAAAGCGGCTGTTGCATCCGGTTTCCAGGTTGTGGAGCAGGCGGACCCGACGGTTGCCGCCGTTCCGGATCCGAAAGTGCTGGAGCGCTTCGCCCATGTCATCCATGGCGGCGGGCGTTACTGGGTCGGCAAGCCTTACGAGATCGCCGGCGAGCTCTACGAGCCCCGGGAAGAGCCGAACTACAACCGTGAAGGCAAGGCATCGTGGTATGGCGCCGCCTTCCACGGCAAGCTGACGGCCAACGGCGAGATCTTCGACCGCGCCGCGATTACCGCCGCGCACCCGACCTTGCCGCTGCCGAGCTATGTGCGCGTCACCAATCTCGACAATGACCGCTCCATCATGGTGCGGGTCAACGACCGCGGGCCGTTTAAATATGGCCGCCTCATCGATGTCTCGGAGCAGGCCGCCTCGCTTCTCGGCTTCCACAAGCGCGGATTGGCGCGGGTGCGCGTGGAATATGTCTCCAAGGCGCCACTTGCCGGCAACGACAAGGATTGGCTGCTGGCGTCCTTTACCGGACCGACCGAGGCTGCACCGAGCACGGTGCTTGCATCGGAGGAGGCGAGGCCGATCCTGGCGCGCGCCTTCGCCTTCGCGCCTGAAGCGGAACCGCGGCCGGCCGAAATGGCCATTCGCCGGCTGAGCCAGTCCATGCCGACGGCCGAGCGCATCAAATTGGCGTTCCAGGCCGCCGCGGAAGCCGAAGAATAGGCGACTTGAGAAGCGACATCGTCGCTGCTTGATTCCACCGCCCGCGCGTCGTTTCATGACGCGAAGTATCAACCCATCAGGTGAGTCGTGACGCTCCTCGCAAGATCGGCGCTTCTCCTGGCGCTTGTCCTGATGCCGGCGCTTCTCGCCGGCGGGGCGGCGCGCGCGCAATTGTTCGACACCAAGGCGCCGTACGCCATCCTGATGGATTACGACAGCGAGACGGTGCTGTTTGAAAAGGCCGCCGACGAGCGGTTCCCGCCGGCCTCGATGGCCAAGCTGGGAACGGCGGAATATCTGTTCAACGAACTCAAGGAAGGCCGCCTCTCAGAAGGCAGCACCTTCATCATCTCGGAGAACGCCTGGCGCAAGGGCGGTGCGCCTTCCGGCGGATCGGCCATGTTTGCCGAAATCAACTCGCGCGTGGCAGTCCGCGACATCCTGCGCGGCCTTATCGTGCAATCCGGCAATGACGCGGCCATTGCCGTCGCCGAGGGGATTGCCGGCTCCGAGGCCGCCTTTGCCGATCGGCTGACCAACCGTGCCGTCAGGCTCGGGATGCGGAACTCACGCTGGCAAAACGCCAGCGGCTTGAACGATCCCGACCAGTACATGACGGCGCGCGACCTGGCGATCCTCGCCCGGCACATCATCAGTACCTACCCGGAATACTATTCGATCTTCTCCGAACCGGAATTCACCTGGAACGACATCAAGCAGCGCAACCGCAATCCGCTGCTTGACGACGGCATTGGCGTGGACGGGCTGAAGACCGGCTACATCAAGGAATCCGGCTACGGCATTGTCGTGTCGGCCAAGCGCAACGACCAGCGGCTCATCCTGGTTGTTGGCGGCCTCGATTCTGAGCGCAATCGCATCACCGAAGCGACCAAGCTTCTCGACTGGGGCTTCCGAGCCTTCCTGCATGTCACCGCTTTTGAGGCTGACGAAATCGTTGCCCAAGCCTCCGTCTACGGCGGCGAGGTTGGCGATGTTCCGCTGAAGGCCGACGGCGCGATCCGCATCCTTGTGCCGCGCGACGCCGGCGAGCGGCTGCGCGCGCGCGTCGTCTATGAAGGTCCGCTGGTGGCGCCGGTGGAGGAGGGGCGTCGCGTCGGCGCCTTCAAGGTGTGGGCCGGCGACCGGCTCATCCAGGAAGTGCCGCTTTACACGGCGGGCACGGTTGAGAGGGGGCCGCTTCACTCGCGCGCGCTCGACGCGCTGGGTGAGCTACTTTTCGGCTGGCTGTGAGCGAACGCGGGCGCTTCATCACGCTTGAGGGCGGTGAGGGCGCGGGGAAGTCCACGCAGGCCGCACGCCTCGCCGATTGGCTCAAGTCGCAAGGAATTACCGTGCTTCTGACGCGCGAGCCGGGCGGCAGCCCCAAGGCTGAGACGCTGCGGGCGCTGCTCCTAGGTGGGCAAGTCGCTCCCTTTGGCGCAGATGCCGAGGCGCTCGTCTTTGCGCTTGCCCGCGCCGACCACATGGCTGAGACGATCCGCCCGGCGCTCGCTGCCGGGACCTGGGTGATCTCCGATCGCTTCTTCGATTCCACCCGGGCCTATCAGGGGGCGGCCGGTGTGTCTCCGGAGCGGCTCACTGAGCTTGAGGAAATCGCCGTTGGCAACGATCGCCCCGACCTGACGTTGATCCTCGACCTGCCTGCCGCCGCCGGACTTGAGCGTATCGATGGACGCGATGCCGGGCCGGACCGCTTTGAGCGCGACGGTGGCGATGAGCAGGAGGCGCGCCGCCTGGCGTTTCTGAAGATCGCCGAGAAGGAACCGAAACGCTGCGTCGTGATCGACGCGCGCGCCGGCGAAGACCACGTCGCCGAAGCTATCCGCGCCGTCGTCGGCGAGCGGCTGCGTCCTGCGGCCGCCTCTACGCCGTGATCAGCAATGGCACGCGCGCCCAAGCCTGAAACGGAACGCCCGCCGCATGACGCCCTGGAAGGCGTCGCGCTGCCGCGTCAGGCAACGACGCTCATTGGCCATCGCGAAGCGGAAGACGCGTTGCTGCAAGCCTACCGGTCAGGGCGCATGCATCACGGCTGGATCCTCTCCGGCGAGCGCGGCATCGGCAAGGCGACGCTCGCTTTTCGGCTTGCCCGCTTCGTCTTCGCCCATCCCGACCCGACCGCACAGGAGGTCGCGGACGCAACCGATCTTTCCGTTCCCGCCGACCACCGTGATGCCCATTGGCTGGCGATCGGCGCACACCCTAACCTCCTGCATCTGCAGCGCGACTGGGACGATAGGAACAACCGATACCGTACAGCGCTTTCCGTCGATTCCGTCCGCAGGATCACGCCGTTCCTCGGCACGACTGCGGGCGAGGGGGGCTGGCGCGTGGTCATCGTCGATCCCGCCGATGACATGACGACGAGCGCGGCCAACGCCATCCTGAAAAACCTGGAGGAGCCGCCCAAGCAAACGCTTTTCCTCCTGATCACCAAAAGCCGCGGTGCGCTTCTGCCGACAATCCTGTCGCGCTGTCGCGCCATCCACCTGAAACCGCTGAGCGCTGCGGAGACGCGAAGCGTCGCGAGCGCAGCGGCGCCGGAGCTGGCGGAAACCGATGACGCAGATGTGGCAGCGGCGCTCGCCGGCGGCAGTGTGCGACGCTTTATCGAACTGCAGCGCCAGGACGGCGTCGCGCTCTATCGGCTCATGCGGCAGGCGATTGAGGACGGCAGCAAGGAGGCGCAGCTTGCGCTTTCCGCCCGCGCCTCCACCGCCGCTATGACCGAGCAGCTCATGGACCTCTTCAAAGGCTATCTCAGCCGCCGTGTGCGCGGCGAGGCGGAGCCCACCGGCCAGCAACAGCCGCCCGCCGTCGCGCTTGTCAGGTGGGCGGAGCTATGGGAAAAGGCGACGCTTTCCGGGCGGGAAGTCGAGACTTACAATCTTGACCGGCGGCAGTTCGTCCTCGACCTGCTCGAGACATCGGCCGCCACACTTCGTCAGCCCGGGATCCCAGAACGCGTGTAACCCAGGCGACGCCGCAATGGCCGAGAAGCCCAGATTCTACATCACGACGGCGATTTCCTACCCGAACGGCGCGCCCCATATTGGGCATGCCTACGAGATCATCGCCACAGATGCCATCGCCCGCTTCCAGCGGCTCGACGGCTACGATGTGTATTTCCTCACCGGCACCGACGAGCACGGCCTGAAGATGCTGCAGACGGCGCGGAACGAGGGCCTGGATGTGCGTGCCTTCGCCGACCGCAACGCGGCGCGCTTTGAGGAGATGGCCGCGGCGCTGAATTGCTCCAACGACGGCTTCATCCGCACCACCGAAGAGCGCCACCATCACGCCAGCCAGGAGATCTGGCGGCGCATGGCCGCCAATGGCGACATCTACAAGGACCGCTACAACGGCTGGTACTCTGTGGTCGACGAAGCCTACTACGCGGAGGGCGAGACCACGCTCCGCGACGACGGCACGCGCGTCGGCCCGCAGGGCACGGCCGTGGAATGGGTGGAGGAGGAGAGCTACTTCTTCCGCCTGTCGGCCTATCAGGATCGGCTTCTGGCGCATTACGAGGCCAATCCGGACTTCATCGGACCGCGCGAGCGCCGCAACGAGGTGGTCAACTTCGTCAAGTCGGGGCTGAACGACCTGTCGATCTCGCGCACGACTTTCGATTGGGGCGTCAAGGTGCCCGACGATCCGGAGCACGTGATGTATGTGTGGGTCGACGCGCTCACCAATTACATCACCGGCATCGGCTACCCGGACGCCGACGCGCCGCTATGGCGCTATTGGCCAGCCGATATCCACGTCATCGGCAAGGACATCGTGCGCTTCCACACGGTCTACTGGCCGGCGTTTCTGATGTCGGCCGGCGTGGAGCTGCCGCGCCGCGTCTTCGGACACGGCTTCCTGTTCAATCGCGGTGAGAAGATGTCGAAATCGGTCGGCAATGTCGTCGATCCGTTCGCCGTTAGCGCGCATTACGGCGTCGACCAGGTGCGCTACTTCTTCCTCCGCGAGGTCTCATTCGGGCAGGACGGTTCCTACAGCCACGACGCCATCGTCAACCGGATCAATGCCGATCTCGCCAACGATCTCGGCAATTTGGCGCAGCGTTCGCTGTCCATGATCGGCCGTTATGCCGATGGCGTGGTCCCGCAGCCCGGGGAACTCACCGGCGATGACCTCGCATTGCTGGCGGCCGCTGACGGGCTTGTCGATCGCTGCCGCGCGGAGATGAGCGGCCTGGCGCTGCATCTTGTGCTGACGGCGATCTGGCAAGTCGTAGCGGAGGCGAACCGCTATTTCGCGGCGCAGGAGCCGTGGTCGTTGCGCAAGACCGACCCGGGCCGCATGGCGACGGTGCTCTACGTGACGGCCGAGGTGGTGCGGCAAGTGTCGATCCTGGTGCAGCCCGTCATGCCGACCGCGGGCGCAGAACTGCTCGACCTCGTCGCCGCGCCCGAAGAGGCACGCGACTTCGCCGCACTCGGTGAGGCAGGGCGACTGAAGCCCGGCACCAAGCTGCCGGCGGCCGAGCCGGTCTTCCCGCGCTACGTGGAGAAAGAAGCCAAGAAGGAGGGAGGCGGCGGCTGATGCTCGTCGACAGCCACTGCCACCTCGACTTTCCCGACTTCGCCGCCGAGCTCGACGCGGTCGTGGCGCGCGCTGCAGCGGCCGGCGTCAAGACGATGGTGACGATCTCGACGCGCGTGCGTCAATTCAATCAGGTGCTGGCGATCGCGGAGCGCTACGAGAACATCTATTGCTCAGTCGGCACGCACCCGCACAACGCGCACGAGGAGCTTGACGCGACCGCCGACGAGTTGGCGCGGTTGGCGGAGCATCCCAAGGTCGTGGCGATCGGCGAGGCGGGGCTCGACTATCACTACAACAATTCACCGCGCGACGCGCAGGCCGCCGGACTGCGCACCCATATCGCCGCGGCACGGGCGACCGGTCTGCCGCTGGTCATTCATGCGCGCGAGGCCGATCACGACCTTGCGGCGATCCTGGAAGAAGAAGCGGAGAAGGGCGCCTTTCCTGCCGTTCTGCACTGCTTTTCGTCCGGCCGCGCTTTGGCCAAAGCCGGTCTGGCGATCGGCGCCTATGTCTCGTTTTCCGGCATCCTGACGTTCAAAAATGCCAACGAAATCCGAGCGATAGCGGAAGACATTCCAGCTGACCGCATCCTTGTTGAGACCGATGCGCCATATCTGGCGCCGACGCCACATCGCGGCAAACGGAACGAGCCGGCATTTGTCGCCAAGACGGCCGCAATGCTCGCCGAAACCCGCGGCGTCAGCTTTCCCGAGATCGCTGAGCAAACCACGGCGAACTTCCACCGGCTCTTCGCCAAAGTCCCGAGCGACTGAGGCCCGGTTTGGCGGATCGTCTGCGTTTCACCATTCTCGGATGCGGCTCGTCGCCAGGCGTGCCGCGCATCGGTAATTATTGGGGTGACTGCGACCCCAACAATCCGCGCAATCGCCGCCGGCGGTGCTCCTTGCTGGTTCAGCGCATATCCGATGGCGGCGTCACCAATGTCATTGTCGACACAAGCCCCGATCTTCGCGAGCAGGCCCTGAGCGCCGACATCGCGGAGCTTCATGGCGTGCTCTATACGCACGACCATGCCGACCACATCCACGGCATCGACGATCTCCGCGGCTTTGTCATCAACACGAAGCGCCGCGTCGACGTCTATGCCGAGGCGCGCATGCTGGCGCGACTGAAGGAGCGGTTTGGCTATTGCTTTGAGACGCCGCCGGGAAGCGAGTATCCACCGATCGCTGAGGCAAAGGCGTTCAGCGTCGGTGATATTGTCTCGATAGAAGGTCCCGGCGGCGCAATTGCCGCCATGCCGATCACGCAACGCCACGGCCGCATCACGTCATTGGCGTTTCGCTTCGGCGGCCTAGCATATTCGCCGGACGTCAACGGGCTGGACGACGACGCCATCAATCAGCTCCGCGACCTCGATGTTTGGATCGTCGATGCTTTGCGCCGAACGCCGCATCCAAGTCATTTTTCGCTCGGCGAAGCGCTCGAGTGGATCGACCGCATCAAGCCTGGACGCGCTGTGCTGACGCATATGCATGTCGATCTTGATTACGAGACCCTGCGTCGTGAACTGCCCAGGCATATCGAGCCGGCGTTCGACGGGATGACGATCGATTTGCCGGCCTGATGGGTTCCTGACGCGATCCTCGGCAAGATAGGCGGCGCTACCGGCGGTTGGCGCCTCTTTGCCGTATATCGTTTAGTTCCATAATATATCTTATGCGACTTATGGATATCGCATCGCCTTGGACAAACAGGCCTTCTCTTCGCCGCGTTTGCACATTTCCCTCCAATCTCAAGCTGCGTGCGCCATCTGCAGTGCCGATGTGACTTGACACCGCCGCAGGCGCTGCCAACGTGGGGTTGCGGGTGTTCATCGGCTGTCGGCAACGATTCGTCGTTGCTCCAACATAAGAAAAAGGTGCGGCATGAAACCCAGCAAGAATATTGCAGACCTTCTCGCGATCATGGCGCGCCTGCGGACGCCTGGCATCGGCTGTCCGTGGGATCTGACGCAGGATTTTGAGTCCATAGCCCCTTACACGATCGAGGAAGCCTATGAGGTTGCCGACGCCATTGCCCGCGGCGACTTCGACGACCTGAAGGACGAACTCGGTGATCTCCTCTTGCAGGTCGTCTTCCACGCTCAGATGGCCAAAGAGGCCGACGCGTTTGCGTTTGAGGACGTCGTAGAAGCGATCACCGCGAAGATGATTCGCCGCCACCCGCATGTCTTCGGCGACCTTGATGCGCAAGACCCGGCCGAGGTGAAGGCGCACTGGAATACCATCAAGTCGGCAGAGAAAGCCGAGCGCGCCGCCCGCCGTTCCAAGAACGGTTTTGCCGAAGAAGAAGTAGCGAGCATCCTTGAGGGCATCCCGATGGCCCTCCCCGCCTTAAGCCGCGCGGTGCGCCTGCAGAAGCGCGCCGGGAGTGTCGGCTTTGATTGGGGCAACATCCTAGCGGTGCTGGCGAAGATCCGAGAGGAAGTCACCGAGTTCGAGCAGGAATTGATGCGTCCGGACCGCGACGAGGAGCGGCTGGAGAACGAATTCGGCGACATCCTCTTCGCGGTGGCGAATCTCGGCCGCCACCTCGACATTGACCCGGAGATGGCGCTCAGGCGCGCCAACGGCAAGTTCGTCGAGCGCTTCCGTCACATCGAGAGCGAGCTCAGCAATCGCGGTCGCGACCCGAAGGACGCCTCGCTTGAGGAAATGGAAGCGCTCTGGACGGAAGCCAAGGAACGCGGGATCGGCTCCTAGGTTCTAAGCGCCCACACTATGCCGCGGCGACGGCGACATGCTCGCGCTCGGCCCAGGCACGAAACGGCGCAAGGCGCTTCTCCGCCAGCCGCACCTTGAGCCGCGCACCCCCGGTCTCCGGGTCATCGCTGCGCTCAAGGACCTCGGTGTTGGCGTAGAGCCACGGCGCCGCACCTAGCTGCTCCACGCCAAGCTCCACCATGACGGTTGGCCGCCCACCCATCAGCGCCTGCTCGATGGTGGCAAGAAGGTCGGATAGACCCTCGCCGCTGACCGCCGAGACCAGAACCGCCGGCGGCTGAAGCGTTGTTGCCTTTGCCGCCAGCGCGTCACGCTGTGACGGCTCGAGCCGATCGATCTTGTTCCACACCTCTACGATCCGACGGCCATCGCCGGGATGAATCCCGAGCTCGGCCAGAACCTCGGCGACATCGTCCGCCTGCTCCGCGGTTTCCGGCGAAGCGATGTCGCGGACATGAACGATGACGTCCGCCTCGCGGACCTCCTCAAGCGTGGCTCGGAACGCCGCCACCAGCATCGTCGGAAGCTCGGAGATGAAGCCGACCGTGTCGGACAGGATCACCTCCTCGCCATGCGGCAGGCGCACGCGCCGCAGCGTTGGATCGAGTGTGGCAAAGAGCATGTCCTCAGCGCGGATGTCCGCGCCGGTGAGCTGGTTGAACAATGTCGACTTGCCGGCATTGGTGTAGCCGACAAGCGCCACGATCGGCCGCGGCACGCGCTTGCGTTCCGCGCGATGCACGGAGCGCATGTTGCGCACGCGGCCGAGCTCCGCCTCAATCTTACTGATGCGCCCTTGGATCTGCCGGCGGTCGGCCTCAATCTGAGTCTCGCCCGGGCCACCAAGGAAGCCAAAGCCGCCGCGCTGCCGCTCAAGGTGCGTCCATGAACGCACAAGCCGGCTCTTCTGATAATTGAGGTGCGCCAGCTCTACCTGCAGACTGCCCTCTTTGGTCTGCGCCCGCTCTCCGAATATTTCCAGGATGAGCCCCGTCCGGTCGAGCACCTTGGCTGACCACGCCTTCTCCAGATTGTGCTGTTGCACCGGGCTTAGCGCGTGATTGACGATAACCAGCTCCGCCTCGTGCACGCGAACGAGCGCGGCAATCTCCTCAACCTTGCCCGCGCCGATGAGCGTGGCGGGCGCCGGCTTGCGCATGGCGACGATGTGCGCTGCCGCAACGTCGAGCGCAATCGCCTCCGTCAGGCTGAC
Source organism: Afifellaceae bacterium (assembly GCA_028284625.1). Lineage (GTDB taxonomy): Bacteria > Pseudomonadota > Alphaproteobacteria > Rhizobiales > Afifellaceae > DASWJZ01. The sequence continues at coordinate 172,164 of JANQRH010000005.1, forward strand.
GGCTTCGGCAAGCCGCGCTTCGGCCGCGCGCGCCGGACCGGCACTCCGTCCCGCAGCGGCGCCGTGCCCTGCCCGGCGGTCGTCCGGCAGGATGACGAGCGCACGCGTCCGCCGGTCAGCGCCACCCTTGTGGCCGCCGCTATCCTTTGAGGCGCCGCTGATTTGCTCCTTGGCGCGCTTGTCTCTTGGCTTCAATCAGAACTCGCTTGCTCTTCGCCTTCGGGCTCGAAAAGCTGCACAGGTTGTGACGGCATCACCGTTGAAATGGCGTGCTTGTAAACAAGCTGCGAGTGCCCGTCGCGGCGCAGAAGCAGACAGAAATTGTCGAACCAGGTCACCACACCCTGAAGTTTGACCCCATTGACCAGGAAAATCGTCAGCGGAATCTTAGCTTTACGGACATGATTGAGGAACGTGTCCTGTAGATTGTGACTCTTGTCAGCCATTGTTCTTTTGCCCGGCCGTTTGAAAAATCGACGACCAGATTGCCCTTTTCGCCGTGCACTGTCACCCCCTCGACCCTGGAAGAGCGGGAACACCCACAACCGAGCCTAGAGCGTGATCCCGAAAGGTGAACACCATCTTTTCGGATAAGATCATGCTCCAGCAAAGAGATAGGGCCTCCATCTGATTCAGCCAGAATGGAGAAGAGGCACTAGTAGCTCTTCTCAGCGACTTCGTGGAAAGCGGCGCGTAGCTGGGTCGCAATCGGCCCCGGTTTGCCGCCGCCCACCTCCGCGCCGTCAATGCGAACAATCGGCATTACGATGGTGCTGGCCGCCGTCATGAAGGCCTCCCGCGCTGCCTTGGCCTCCGCCACTTTGAACTTCCGTTCCTCAATCGACAGCCCGGCGCGCCGCGCCACTTCTGAGGCCGTGATTCGCGTAATGCCCGGCAGGATGTCCGTGCCGTTGGGGCGTGTTACCAGAACGCCTTCGCCGGTCACGATCCATGCCGTCGTGGCCGCCCCTTCCGTCACATAGCCCTCGCCATCGACGAACCAGGCCTCGCGCGCGCCAACCTCCTTGGCTTCCTGGCGCGCAATCGCGTTCGGCAAGAGGCTCACCGACTTGATGTCGACCCGCTCCCAACGATTGTCCGGCCGCGTGATGACGGCGACGCCTTCTGCGGCGAGCCGCTCTCCGGTCTCGCGCGGCACGTTTCGCGCTGTGAGCACCAAAGCAGGCGGCGTCGGCTTGGTGGGGAAAGCATGATCGCGTGGCGCCACACCGCGCGTCACTTGCATATAGACCAGCCCGTCCTTGACGCGGTTGCGCCGGACGATCTCGCGGATCACGACCTTGAGCGCATCACGCGGCATCGGCGTGGCGATCGCCAGCTCGCGAAGCGACCGTTCCAGGCGATCAAGGTGCCGCCTTTCATCGACGATGCGATGGTTCCAGATCTCGCAGACCTCGTACACGCCGTCGGCGAACTGATAGCCGCGATCTTCAACATGGACGCCCGCGTCGCGATGCACGACGTAGCGGCCATTCACATAGGCGACACGCGACATCTAGACGCCGAGGCTCTTCAGCTTGCGATGAAGCGCAGAGCGCTCCATCCCGACGAACTCCGCGGTCCGCGAGATGTTGCCGCTGAAGCGATTGATCTGTGCGGTCAGATATTCGCGTTCGAACACTTCCCGCGCCTCCCTGAGCGGCAGCGACATGATGTGCGTACTGCCCTCCGACGGCGTGGACGGAAGGATCTCGCCGACCTCCTTGGGCAGCATGTCGGCCGTGATGACGGCCTCGGAATCGCCGCGCGTCAGGATCATCAGCCGCTCCACATTGTTGCGGAGCTGCCGGAGGTTCCCCGGCCAGTCATGCGCCTGCAGAACGGCCATCGCGTCGTCGCCGATCTGCCGAGGGTTAAGTCCTGTGGAGCCGGTGACCTGATCCATGAAATGCGCCACCAGCTCCGGAATGTCCTCGCGCCGCTCCGCCAGCGACGGCACCCTGAGCGGCACGACGCTCAGACGGTGGAACAGGTCCTCGCGAAACTGCCCCTCCTGGATCGCCATCTCAAGGTCGCGCGCGGTGGAGGACAAGATGCGGACATCGACCTTCACCTTGGTTGAGCCGCCGACCCGTTCAAACGTCTGGTCGACGAGCACGCGCAGGATTTTTCCCTGCGTCTCGCGCGGCATCTCCGCGATCTCATCGAGATAAAGCGTTCCGCCATGCGCCTCTTCCAGCGCGCCGACACGACGCGACGCGCCGTTGGCCGGTTCGGTGCCGAAGAGTTCCACTTCCATGCTGTCAGGCGTGATGCCGGCCGCGTTGAGCACGATGAACGGTCCGCTGGCGCGCTGCGAACGCTGGTGAATGGCGCGCGCCGCCTGCTCCTTGCCGGCGCCCGACGGACCGAAAACCATGACGCGACTGTTGGTGGGCGCCACACGGTCAATGGTCTGTCGTAGATGGTTCATCACCGCAGACGAGCCGACGAGGTCATCGGACTCGCCGGAGCGCTGTTTGAGCGCCGCCACTTCGCGCCTCAGCCGCGATGCTTCCAGCGCCCGCGTCGCAACCAGCACCAGGCGATCCGCCTTGAAGGGCTTCTCAATGTAATCATAGGCGCCGCGCTTGATGGCGGAGACCGCGGTCTCGATGTTGCCGTGACCGGAGATGATCACGACCGGAAGGTCGGGGTGCTGCTCGTGGATCTCATCGAGTAGGGAAAGACCGTCGAGCCGGCTGCCTTGCAGCCAGATGTCCAGGAAGAGGAGGCTCGGCCGCCGCTCGGCGATAGCTGAAAGCGCTCCGTCGCTGTCGCTCGCCGTTCGTGTGCCGTGCCCTTCATCCTCCAGGATGCCGGCGACGATCTCTCGAATGTCCGCCTCGTCGTCGACAACAAGTATGTCCGCGGCCATGGTTGCTCTCCGTGGTCCTTTGTCCTGGGTACGATTACTGCGCGGCGACGGGATCGGCCGGCGCGGCCTCTGAATTTACGACCAGCGGAAAGGTCAGCCTGACACAGGCCCCTCGCCCACCTTCCGCCACGGCGCGCGCGTCGAGAAGCGTGATGGAGCCGCTGTGCTCTTCCATGATCTTGCGAACAATGGCGAGGCCAAGGCCAGTGCCCTTCTCACGTGTCGTCATATAGGGCTCAAGCAGCTTTTCGCGGTCCTCCCGCGGCAAGCCCTTGCCGTTGTCCTCCACGTCGATGATGGCGTTGTCGCCGTCGACCGAAATCGACACAATGATCAGTCCCGGCTCGTTTTCGCCGAGCCGTACCGCCTCGATCGATTCCGTGGCGTTCTTCACGATATTGGTCAGCGCCTGGGTGAGCAGCCGATGATCGACCTGCGCGACAACCGGATGCTCAGGCAGCTGCAGGTCGAAGCGGATGTTGGGTTGGCTGACTTCCTGCAGGAACACGGCTTCGCGCACGATCTCGGTGAGATCACGATCCGCCATCACTGGCCGCGGCATGCGCGCGAAGCCGGAGAACTCGTCGACCATGCGGCGGATGTCTCCAACCTGCCGCACGATCGTTTCCGTGCACTGGTCGAAGACGGCGCGGTCGCCCTCTTCGACCCGCTCTCCGAAGCGGCGCTTCAGTCGCTCGGCGGACAACTGGATCGGCGTCAGCGGATTCTTGATCTCATGCGCAATGCGCCGCGCCACGTCCGCCCACGCGGAGCGGCGTTCCGCCGCTGTTAGATCAGTGATGTCGTCGAGCGTGACGACCAGGCCATCACCTTGTGCGCCCACGCCCTCCTGCGTGACCTGGACGTTGAAGGTCCGCGGTTCGCCGTCACGGACGATCTGCACCTGGTCACGCACCGGTCCACGTCCGCGCTGCCGGGCGACGTCGAGCACATTGCGCAGCGCCGGGATGACGTCGCCGAGCAGGTGCCCGACAAGATCGCCATCCTCCAGGCCCAGCGCCTCGAGCGCAGAACGGTTCACCAGCGTCACCTGCCCCTCGCCGTCCATTCCGATGACGCCGGCGGAGACGCCGGAAAGCACGGCCTCAGTGAAACGCCGCCGCTGGTCCATCTGGACGTTCGCGGCAACCAGCTCGTCGCGCTGCGACTTCACCTGGCCTACCATCGTGTTGAACGTATCGGCGAGCACGCTGATATCGCCGGTGGAGCTGCGCACCGGCACCCTGACATTGAGATTGCCGCCGGCGATTTCCTGCGAGGCGTTGATCAGCCTGCGGATGGGCGAGACCAGCGAGCCCGCAAAGCCCAGGCCGATCCAGATAGCCGACAGCAACACCACAAGCGCCACGCCGGCAAAGACGACACCAAACGCCAGCTGAACGCCGAACTGGTTTGCCTCAAGCACCGCGTATTCCGCAGCGTTTTCTTCCGTCAGGCGCAGATTGCGCGTGACACGCGGGTCAAGCGGCCGCGACAGGTAGAGATAGACATCGTCGAAATTCGCGAGCTTCAAGACGCCGCCGACGAGGTTCGTCGTGCCTGGCGCAAGGACTGCGGGCTGCCCTGAATCGAGGTCCGCGAAGATACTCTCCGGCGCTCGCGGCACCGGCTCTTCGCTCCCGGTCTCCCCTTCCAGGATCAGGCTTCGGTCGCGCCGAATGAGCTGGATCGACGATAGGCCCCGCAGCCTGCCCTGATTGGTCAGATAGCCCTGAATAGCCCGCGCGTTGGCGTCGATATCCGGGGTGACCCGATTGAACTCCGCAGAGATGGCGAGAAGATCGAGCGCCAGCTGACGGCTGTGCTCCTCCACATAAGCCTGCGCCACCGCACGCGACGTGTCGATGATGGCCGGCACGCGGCCGCCGAACCATCTGTCGAGACCTTTGTTGAGGGTTACGCTGGCTATGACCAGCATGAGGATCGCCGGCGTGGCGGCAATCAGCGAGAAGAGCAGCACGATACGGACATGGAGCCGCGCGGCCGCCCGCCCTCGCCGCCGCGCGATCCACAGCCCAGCCGCCTCGTAGGCAACGATCCCGATCAAGAGGACCGCAATCAGCCCGTTGGCGATGCCGGCGCTGCGCACAACCAGAGGCGTCGGCTCAATCGGCGTCTGTCCGGTCAGAACCAGAAACGAAGTGACCGACGTGACGACCGCACAAATGACGATCGCCAAGCCGATCCAGCGCGGAAGCCGTCGGCGTTCGCCTGGCGAATCAGCGGTGTGAGTGCTCGCCGCAGCAATCATAAGGCCCGGATCCCCCGCAGGCTGAGCATGCAAAGATGCGCCTGAGCAACAGGCGTGACCAATATGTCACTATTAAGACCGGGCGGGGGATTCCGTCAAACGCTGCCGCGCCGCATCACATGGATGTCAAGCTCACGGATCTTCTTGCGCAGCGTATTGCGGTTGAGGCCGAGCAGTTCGGCGGCCTTGATCTGATTGCCGCGCGTTGCACCCAGCGCGGCGCTGATGAGCGGGACTTCGACCTCGCGCAGCACCCGTTGATAGAGCCCCGGAGGCGGCAGCTCACCGCTGAACTCATCGAAATAGCGTGAAAGATGCTGCTCCAGCGCACCACTGATGGTGTCGGCTTCGTGGTTCGTCCCCGTCTCAATCTCGGATACGGGACCGATCTCGTTCTCCACGATCGGCGTTGTGATCGTCTCCTGCGGGTAGAGCGCGGTCAGTCGGCGGATGAGGTTCTCCAGCTCGCGGATGTTACCCGGCCAGCGGTAGCGCTGCATGGCCTCTACCGCACCCGGCTCGATCGTCTTGGCTGCAAGCCCCTCCCGCTCCGCTTGGCTCAGGAAATGGCGCACGAGATCGGGGATGTCGTCGGCGCGTTCGCGAAGCGGCGGCAGGCGGATCGGCACGACGTTCAGCCGGAAGAAGAGGTCCTCGCGAAAGAGGCCCTGCCGGATGAGCTGGCGCAGGTCCTTGTTGGTGGCCGCAATGATGCGGACATCGGTGCGGATCGGTGTGCGGCCGCCGACGGTCGTGTATTCGCCTTGTTGCAAGACCCTGAGAAGCCGCGTCTGCGCGTCCATCGGCATGTCGCCGATTTCGTCGAGGAAAAGGGTGCCGCCCTCCGCCTGCTCAAAGCGTCCCGCGGAGCGCGCCTGCGCGCCGGTGAAGGCGCCGCGCTCATGACCGAAAAGCTCTGACTCAATCAGGTCACGCGGGATAGCCGCCACGTTGACGGCAACGAACGGACCCTTGCGCCGCTTGCCGTAATCGTGGAGCGCGCGCGCCACCAATTCCTTGCCGGTGCCTGACTCTCCGGAGATCATGACCGTGAGGTCCGTCTGCATCAGCCGCGCCAGCATGCGGTAGATGTCCTGCATTGCCGGCGAGCGCCCGACGAGCGGGATCGCCTCGCCGCCCTCCTCGTCCAGATCGGCGCGCTGCGGGCCCCGTGGTTCCGCCAAGGCCCGTCCGACAATGGCCGTGAGCTCCTTCAGATCGAACGGCTTCGGCAGGTACTCATAGGCGCCCTTCTCCGAGGCGCGGATCGCCGTCATGAAAGTGTTCTGCGCGCTCATAACGACGACTGGAAGGTCCGGGCGCGTGCGCTTGATCCGCGGGATCAGATCGAACGCATTGCCGTCCGGCATCACGACGTCGGTGACGACCACGTCGCCCTCCCCCTCCGCCACCCAGCGCCAAAGCGTGGCGGCGTTGGAGGTGAGCCGCACGGTGTAGCCGGCACGCGACAGCGCCTGATTGAGGACGGTGCGTATGGCCGCATCGTCGTCGGCGACCAGCACGGTGTCGCCGGTCATGTCGCTTGCTCCGCGTCGCCATCGCCGCCTGCCTCGGCATGCGCCGGCATGAGAATGCGGAAGGCGGTTCGCCGGGGTTGCGACTTACACTCAATGACGCCGCCATGATCGCCGATGATCTTGGCGACCAGCGCCAAACCCAGGCCGCTGCCATTGGCCTTTGATGTGACGAAGGGGTCAAAGAGATAGGGCAGCAGATCGTCGGGCACGCCGGGGCCGTTATCGATCACGGAGAACTCCAACGGCAGGCTGACGCGGCTGCGGCTGCCGGGCATGGAGAGGCGTATGCCGGGGCGAAACGCCGTGCGGAGAACGATTTCCGGGTCCTTGGTTCCCTGAAGTGCCTCCGCGGCATTCTTCGCCAGGTTCATGAACACCTGGATGAGCTGGTCGCGATTGCCGTGAACCGGAGGCAGCGATGGATCGTAATCCTCAACAATGCGCACGCTCTGTGCAAAGCCGCTGCGGGCGACCGCCTTCACGCGCTCCAAGATGGCATGGATGTTGATGGCCTCACGCTCCAGCGGACGCTCATCGCCGAACGTCTCCATCCGATCGACGAGGCCGACGATTCGGTCAGCCTCGTCGCGGATGAGGCGCGTAAGCGCGCGGCCGTTCTCGTCGGTGTCGGCTTCCAGAAGCTGCGCCGCTCCCCTGATGCCGGAGAGCGGGTTCTTGATCTCATGCGCCAACATGGAGGCAAGCCCCGTCACCGTCCGCGCCGCACCGCGATGCGTGAGCTGGCGGTCGATCTTCTCCGTCATGGAGCGCGGCAGAAGCATGATCGCCACATAGCCAACGCGCTCCGCGACAGGCGCTGCGTAGATGTCCACCACCCGATCCGGCCCCAGCCGCGGCGAACCGATGTCCACGCGATATTCGGTAACGGGCGTGCCGCTCCCGCGTACCTGCTCCAGCAAGCTGAACAGCGGGCTGCCGAACGGCACGAAATGCGCCAGCTCATGGCGGGCGAGTACCGAGCTGGAATTTTGGAAGAAGACCTCCGCCGCCTGGTTGGCGCTGGAGACACGACCGTCGGGCGCGATCGTCACGACCGGATGCGGGAGCGCATTCAAGACGGCCCCGGCGCCGTCACCGAACGGCTCGGCCGCAGCACCCAAACTGCCTGACGTCATCGCTTTGCCCGATGCCCAATAATTATGCAGATCAACAATTGCCCTAAGAATAGACAACTATCGAAAGCGCGCAAGAGGGCGACGGCGCTGGAGCGCTTGTGTTATGAGCGCCCCGGAAAGCCATGGAAACCTCCCAAAACTCTTCCAAAGCGGACGTCGCCGCGCTGATTGTCGCCGCCGGACGCGGCGTCCGCGCCGGCCATGACCTGCCTAAGCAATATGTGAGGCTCGGCGACAGAACGGTGTTGCAGCGCACCATCGAGGCGCTTCTGTCCCACCCGGCTGTCAGCCTCATTCAGGTAGTGATCGCCGAGGGCGACGCGGAGCTCTACCGCAGCGCTGTTGGGGATACGTCAAAACTCCTCCCCCCGATTGCCGGCGGCGCGACGCGCCAGGAATCGGTGAAGAACGGGCTGGAAGCGCTGGCGGAGCACGCACCGCGTCTGGTGCTCGTCCACGATGCCGCTCGCCCGTTCGTGACCGCGGACGTGGTGGAGAACGTGATTGTCGGATGCGATGCCGACCACGGCGCCATTCCCGTGCTTCCCGTGACGGAGACGGTGAAGCGGATCGAGGACAGTGTGATCACCGCGACGGTTCCGCGTGACGCGCTTGGCACGGCGCAAACGCCGCAGGGTTTCCCCTTCGCCGCTCTCCTCAAGGCGCATCGCGACGCCTGGGATTCCGGCCGCACGGAGCTGACCGACGACGCCGCCGTCTTCGCCCTCGCCGGGCTCACTGTGCGCGCTGTCGAAGGCGACCGCCGCAACATCAAGCTCACCAACCCAGCGGACTTTGCCGCCGCAGAACGGATGCTGACCATGGCCATAGAAACCCGCACCGGTCAGGGCTTCGACGTACACACCTTTGGCGATGGCAGTGCGGTCTGGCTGTGCGGCGTGGAGATCCCGCATGACCGGGCGCTCGTCGGACACTCGGACGCCGATGTGGGATTGCACGCTTTGACCGACGCGCTGCTCGGCACGATCGGCGACGGCGATATCGGCGAGCACTTCCCGCCATCTGACCCGAAATGGAAGGGCGCCTCGTCGGACCAGTTCCTCGTCGATGCCGTCCGCCGCGTCCATGACAAAGGCGGGCGCATCGTCAATGTCGACGTGACCCTGGTCTGTGAAGCGCCGCGCATCGGCCCGCATCGCGAGGCCATGCAGGAACGGATCGCCGAACTCGCCGGCATCGGTGCGACCCGTGTCGGCGTGAAGGCGACGACCAACGAGAAGATGGGCTTTATCGGCCGCGGCGAAGGTATCGTGGCGCTCGCGATCGCCACGGTCGCACTGCCGGCAGAGTCATGAGCGCTTCGGCCGACGCTCCCTCCTTCGCCGCACTTATCAGCGAAGCCGCGGCGCTGATCGATGCGTGCCGTGAAGAGTTCCTGAAGATCGCCACAGCGGAATCCTGCACCGGCGGATTGGTTGCGGCGATCCTGACGGAAGTGCCCGGTTCCTCCGATGTGTTCGAGCGCGGCTTCGTCACTTATTCCAACGACGCCAAGACGGAGACACTCGGCGTGCCGGCCGACCTCATCGAAGCGCACGGCGCCGTCAGCAAAGAGGTAGCGGAAGCCATGGCCGCTGGCGCGTTGGCGAAGTCACTCGCCGACATCGCGGTGTCCATCACAGGCGTGGCCGGACCAGGCGGCAGCACGGAAAACAAACCGGTCGGTTTGGTGCATTTGACTGCTACGGATCGCGCCGGCCGCCTGCACCACCGCGAGCTGCGCACCGGCGACATCGGCCGCAGCGCGATCCGCCGCGTGTCGGTCGCGGAGGCATTCAAGTTGCTTCGCGACCTAGCCGCCCAGTCCTGACCTGCCCCATCGTTCCGTTTGTCATCCCGGTTCGGCCGAAGGCCGAGACCGGGACCCATGAACATCGTCGGGTCGGGTCATACGGCCGTTTCGTCCGCTTGCTACGATGGTTATGGGTCCCACACAGCGTCGCTTCGCTCCGCATGCGGGATGACCACGGGAAGGGTGTACGGGTGAGGCCCCGCTCTGCTCGCCCGCCTACCCGTAAACCTCGTCAGCGCGTGTCTCAAAGGCATGCACGAACATGCGGAAGGCGCGGTCGAAGACGGCCCCCATCAGCACGGCCAGTGCGCGGCTGCGGAACTCATAGGCGATACGAAAACTGATTTCGCAGCTCCCGTCCGGGAGTGCGCGGAACGCCCAGCGGTTCTCCATGTTATGGAACGGCCCATCCAGATAATCGGCGTCGATGCGCAGCGCCTGGCGGTCGAAGATGACCTTCGACGTGAACGTCTCGCGCACCAGCTTGTAGCCGATCGTCATGTCGGCGACTGCGATGTCCTTGCCGTTCTCCGTGCCACGCCTGCGCACCGTAAGACGCTCGCAGAACGGCACGAATTGCGGATAGCGCTCCACGTCCGCAACAAGATCGAACATCTTTTCAGGGGAATGCGCGACGCGTCGTGTCGTGCGAAATTCCGGCATCGTCGCCGGAAGATTAGTGACGCGCTGCGCGGGCCGCCTTCAGCCGCGCGAAATCCTCGCCCGCATGATGCGACGACCGGGTCAGCGGGCTGGCGGACACCAGGTGGAAGCCCTTCGCATAAGCGATCGTCTCGTAGGAGCGGAACGCCTCCGGCGTGACGAATTCCTCCACCGGATGATGCTTGCGCGTTGGCTGCAGATATTGGCCGATCGTCAGGAAGTCGACGTCGGCAGCGCGCAGGTCATCCATCACCTGCAGCACTTCGTTACGGGTCTCGCCGAGCCCGACCATCATCCCCGACTTGGTAAAGATCTGCGGATCCAGCTCCTTCGCGTGCTGCAGGAGCCGGATGGAATGGAAATAGCGCGCGCCCGGGCGGACCGTCAGATAGAGCGACGGAACCGTCTCCAGATTGTGGTTGAAGACGTCCGGGCGCGCCTCCACGACAACCTCCAGCGCACCATCCTTGCGCAGGAAGTCCGGCGTGAGCACTTCGATTGTCGTGCCGGGAGACCCGTCGCGAATGGCGCGGATGACGTCGGCGAAATGGCCGGCGCCACCGTCGGCTAGGTCATCGCGGTCAACGGACGTCACCACGACATGGTTCAGCCCCATCTTGGCGACCGCATTCGCAACGCGCTCAGGCTCTTCGGGATCGACGGCGCCGGGAATGCCGGTCTTCACGTTGCAGAACGCACAGGCGCGCGTGCACGTGTCGCCAAGGATCATGAAAGAGGCGTGCTTCTTCGACCAGCACTCCCCGACATTCGGGCAGCTCGCCTCCTCGCACACGGTGACGAGCTTGTTCTCCCGCACGATGTCGCGCGTCTCCGCCCACACGGGCGAGCCCGGCGCGCGCACGCGAATCCAGTCCGGCTTGCGCTGCACCGGACTGTCCGGCCGATGCGCTTTCTCCGGATGGCGCGGGCGGGCGTCATTGCCCGCCGGGCGTTCAAGCGTGTTGATGAGGTTGACCAAGATCGGCTTTCGCTAAACGCGCCTCACCTGCGGCTGCGGATCATACGCCAGCCATAGATCAGGACGCAGGCGCCGATGATCGCGACGACGAGCTGACCGATGAAGCCGCCCAGCGTGGACCCGAGCAACCCGATCAGAATGGCGTTCAAGATGACGGCGCCGGCGATGCCCAGCAGGATGTTGGTGACCAGCCCGTGATCGGCCTTCATCACCTTCTCCGCGATCCAACCGGCGAGCCCGCCGATGACGATCGTCATGATCCAACCAAATCCTGCCATCTCTACCTCCTGGCTGAGCCTTGCTGTCCGCTCCCAGTTCACCTGCCGGCGAAACGTGGATGACACCGCCCTGAGCGTCAAGCGCACGGCTACTACCGAACGGATCGAAGTAACTCCAACACCGCGCGGTTTACAGCAGTCACACCCTCGGCACGACCCAGATATTCGCCCTTTTGGCCTACGATGGGTATCGCGCCAAGGTTGTTCTCTTCCATGATAGAAATTGCGTCGCCAATTGTTTCACTTTTTGCAAGGGCCACATCAGCAAGTTCGCACTTGTGCTCGCCGTCGTTCTTGTCTCTTAAGAGTTGTATTGTTTCGTAACGCGAGTTCATTTTCTCAAAAACAACTTCGTCGGTCTGGCAGTTTATAATAAAAGGATGGCACGCGAAGAATGCAGAGGATCTACATGCCCCGACAAATGAATCATCAGAGTCTACGAAAACAACATCATTCCCAGAAGGATGATCCTCACTGCCCTTTTGTAGCTCTGAGACAATAATTCCAAAATAAAATTTCTCTTTATCGTCTGAATAAACGTCACCACTGCCAATTCGGACGACCAAATCTCTTCCAGAGACCAATTCTCTAATTCTATTTAACTCTTTATCATTTTGAAATTTATTGTATTCTTTGGGATCAAACCACGATCCCGACATAACGTAGGTGGTCCAACCATGTAAAACGCCATATTCGGTAACAGAAGTCTTTTCATCTAATTTTCCTTCATTCAGTTGTTCTGACTTTTCTTTATATAAGTCAAACAATGTGCTATCTTTGATACCTGATATTATATCCGAGGCGAATACAATGTTTCTTTTTTCTAATATCTTTTCGACTGATAAGTTGCTTGCTTCTATGACGGCAGTTTCAAATCTTTCGTATTCGAAGCCTATTGCTGATAACGTCAATTTCGCAACTGTTCCACTTGATACAGCTATGATCAAGGCAGGAATCGTGGCGATTGCGGCATCCTTTAATCTTACCTCGTAGTTCCCCGAAGTCTTGTAGCGAACAAACGTAAGCAAAGAAAATCCAAAAACGAAAAGTATACAGGCAAACACTACCATTTTATGCCCGCTAAGTAACCATTCTGCTGCCGCGCAAGTTGCGCCTAAGTGTGTATAACCCGACCATAGGCGTCAAGCACGCTCTCATGCATGGTTTCGGAGATAGTCGGGTGCGGGAAGACGCTGTCGATCAGCTCCTGCTCCGTGGTTTCCAGGTTCATGGCGACCACAAAGCCCTGGATAAGCTCCGTCACCTCCGCGCCGACCATATGGGCGCCGAGAAGCTGGCCGGTCTTGGCGTCGAAGACCGTCTTCACCAGCCCGTCCGCTTCGCCGAGCGCCACCGCCTTGCCGTTCCCCATAAACGGGAAACGCCCGACCTTTAGGTCGTGACCGGCCTCCTTGGCCTTGGCTTCCGTCAGCCCAACGGAGGCGATCTGCGGATTGCAATAGGTGCAGCCGGGGATTTTCAGCTTGTCCATGGCGTGCGGGTTGTTGCCGGCGATCGCCTCTACGCAGACCACGCCCTCATGCTCTGCCTTGTGGGCAAGCATCGGCGGCCCGGCGACATCGCCAATGGCGTAGATTCCGTCGACGTTTGTGCGGCCCAATCCGTCGGCGACCACGATGCCGCGATCGGTCTTCACGCCGAGCGCCTCCAGGCCGAGCCCTTCGATATTGCCGACCACGCCGACAGCGGAGATGACGCGATCGACTTTCAGCGTTTCCGTCTTGCCGCCCTTCAGTTCGAGCGTCGCCGTGACGTCGTCCGTGCCCTTGTCGAGCTTGGTGACCTTCGCCTCGGTGTGGATCTTGATGCCCGCCTTCTCGAAGCGCTTGCGCGCATGCGCGGCGATCTCCGGGTCCTCCACCGGCAGGATCTGCGGCAGGATTTCCACGACCGTCACGTCAGCGCCGAGCGTGGCAAAGAAGGACGCGAACTCCACGCCGATCGCGCCGGAGCCCACGACGAGCAGCGATTTCGGCATGGTGGGCGGGACCATGGCTTCGAAATAGGTCCAGATGAGCTTGCCATCCGGCTCCAGACCCGGAAGCTCCCGCGGCCGTGCGCCGGTGGCGATGATGATGTGCTTGGCGGAATACTCGCCGGCGCCGAGCGTTCCTTTCGGCGGATTGTCTGCCTCCTCGACGAACACCTTGCCCTTGCCGGCAAGTTTCGCTGCCCCCCAGATCACGTCGACCTTGTTCTTCTTTAGAAGGAAGCCAACGCCCTGACTCATCCGCCCGGCAATGCCGCGCGAACGCTTCACCACCGCGCCGATGTCGAAGCCGACATTCTCCGCCGACAGGCCGTATTCCTTGGCGTTCTGCATGGCGTGAAAGATATCCGCGGAACGCAGAAGCGCCTTAGTCGGGATGCAGCCCCAGTTCGGGCAAACGCCGCCGATATAGGAACGCTCCACAACAGCCGCCTTCAGGCCAAGCTGCGCTGCACGGATCGCCGCCACGTAGCCGCCCGGCCCCGATCCAATGATGATCACGTCGTAGCTGGTCGCCATGCTCGCTCCCTGAGGAGATGCCGCCGTTTCCGGCTCGTCTGCCCCCACATAGCGGCTCAGACCCGGCAACGCCACCGCCGCCGCCGGGGGTCAGTCATGCAACATCGGATTGCGTCGCATAGGGGCGGCGGCCGTAGCCGCCGCTCGATGATCCTCGCCGCAGCGGCGGATCAGGCTTTCAGCGCCTGGTCGAGATCGGCGATGATGTCTTCCACATCCTCCAGGCCAACAGAGAGCCGCACCACGTCTGGGCCGGCACCGGAGGCCACCTTGGCGTCATCGGTCAGCTGGCTGTGCGTGGTGGATGACGGGTGGATGATGAGCGAGCGCGTGTCGCCGATATTGGCCAGATGCGAGAAGAGCTCCACGCTCTCCACGATCTTGACGCCGGCTTCGTGGCCGCCGCGCACGCCAAACGTGAGCACCGCACCTGCCCCCTTCGGCGAATAGCGCTTGGCCAGATTGTGATAGCGGTCACCCGGCAGGCCGGCATAGCTGACCCACGTCACCTCATCGTGCTGCGTCAGCCATTCCGCCACCGCCAACGCATTGTCTGAATGGCGCTGCATTCTGAGCGGCAGCGTCTCAATGCCCGTGAGGAACAGGAACGCATTGAACGGCGCCATGGCCGGGCCGAGGTCGCGCAGCCCGAGGACTCGGCAGGCAATGGCGAACGCGAAATTGCCGAACGTCTCGTGCAGCTTGATGCCGTGATATTCCGGCCGCGGCTCTGAGAGGAGCGGAAAGCGTCCCTCCGCCGACCAATTGAACGTGCCGCCGTCAACGATGATCCCGCCGATCGAATTGCCGTGGCCGCCCAAGAACTTGGTGAGCGAATGCACAACGACGTCGGCGCCATGCTCGAAGGGCTTGCAGAGATAGGGCGTCGCGAGCGTGTTGTCGACGATGAGCGGCACGCCCGCTTTCTTCGCGATCTCCGAGATCCCGCTGATGTCGGTGACGATGCCGCCCGGATTGGCGATCGATTCTATGAAGATCGCCTTCGTGCGCGGCGAAACAGCCGCTTCGAACGTGGAGAGGTCGTCGGTGTCGGCCCACACCACGTTCCAGCCAAAGCTCTTGAACGAGTGCCCCATCTGATTGATGGAGCCGCCATAGAGCTTCTTGGCAGCGATGATCTCATCGCCCGGCTGGCAGAGCGTGTGGAAGACGATCGCCTGCGCGGCGTGGCCTGACGCGACAGCAAGCGCTGCGGTTCCCCCTTCAAGGGCGGCGACGCGCTCCTCCAGCACCGCCTGCGTGGGGTTCATGATGCGCGTGTAGATGTTGCCGAAGGCCTGCAATCCGAAGAGCGAGGCCGCGTGCTCAACGTTGTCGAAGACATAGGATGTCGTCTGATAGATCGGCGTGGCACGCGCGCCGGTCGCCGGATCCGGCTTGGCGCCGGCATGGATGGCAAGCGTATTGAAGCCAGGTGTGCGCTCTTCGGCCATACTAGTCCCTCCCGTCCCGATGGCAGTCGGCTAGGGCTTAGCCCATCCCCAGCCCGTCGCAAAGGTATGGCGTTGCCGGCATCGGCCCGCTGAGAGAACCTACGTGCCAGGCAAGCCGCGATGCTGGAAGCCGGGCCGCAGTACCGGCTTCTTCGACGACAACACGCGGGAGTTGACGCCACTCCAGCTGATTTCGCCGGAGAGCCGGCCGTACTCGATCTTGGGACAGCGGTTCATGACGACCGTCAGGCCGGCCGCCTCCGCCTTTGCCGCGGCTTCGTCGTTGCGGATACCAAGCTGCATCCAGATGACCTTGGGGCGCGGCTGAAGCGTCAGCGCTTCGTCGACAATCCCCGGCGCGTGCTCGGCTCCGCGAAAGATATCGACCATGTCGATCGCCTCCGGCACGTCGGCGAGACTTGCATAGACGGTTCGGCCGAGGAGCGTCTCACCGCCATGCCCCGGATTGATCGGGAACACGGCATAGCCCTTGTCGATGAGATAGCGCACGACGAAGTAGCTGGGCCGCACATCCTTCAGGCTTGCCCCGACAATGGCGACGGAGCGCACGCTGTTGAGGATTCCGCTGATTTCCGCGTCGGAGTAGGTGTGATGGCTCACGAGCCCGGCCATCGCGGCTTGCGCTTCTCGACAAAAGCGCCGATCCCCTCCTCCGCCTCCGCCGCCAGCATGTTCTCCGTCATGACCCGCGCGGTGTAGGCATAGGCCTCAGCAAGCGCCATCTCCGCCTGGGCGTAGAACGCTTCCTTGCCGATCTTCACGATTGCCGCGGGTTTGGAGGCGACAAGCTCCGCTAACTCAGCCGTTGCTGTCTGCAATTCGGCCGCCGGGACGACGCGGTTGACGAGCCCCATCTCATAGGCGCGGGCCGCCGATATCGGCTCCCCGCCCAACAGCATCTCCATGGCGTGCTTCTGGTGTACTTTGCGCGACAGCGGCACCATGGGCATGGAACAAAAAAGCCCGATATCCACGCCGGGCGTCTGGAACCGAGCAGCTTCGCTCGCCACAACAAGATCGCAGTTCGCCACGAGTTGGCAGCCGGCCGCCGTCGCGATCCCCGCCACCTCGGCGATTACCGGCTTGGGCTGGCGCACGATCGCCTGCATCAGCGTCCCGCAGCGCCCCATGAGCTCTTCGTAGAACGCCCGCCCGCGATCGGGATCGTTGCGGTGCGCGGTGATTTCCTTGAGGTCGTGCCCGGCCGAAAAGATGCGTGCCCCACCCGCGATGATGACAACCCGCGTGTCTCGATCGGACGAGGCCTCGTCCATAGCACCGACCAGCGCGTCGAGCATCGCAAGCGACAGCGCGTTAGCCGGCGGGTTGGAAAGCGTGATCCGCCGCACGCCCGCGTCGACGCTCACATCGACCATCACCGTCGTCAGGTCCGCTTGCTCCGCGATGCTCATCGCAACTCCTTGCAATTGTCGGCAGACCAGCTAGCGGTGCGCGCGGCATCGTTCCATGGTATTATATTACCTCTCACCTAATATTCTGATTTTATGGCGATTTCCCATCCGCCAAGCCTTGACAGGGACACAGCACTCGCCCTATCTGCCCGCCATCAGCGGCCCGCATGGGCCGCCTTATCTTTTCGGAAGAAACGCATGAAGACCTATTCCGCAAAGCCGGCGGAGGTGGAGAAGAAGTGGGTTCTCGTTGACGCTGAGAATCTCGTCGTCGGTCGGCTGGCCGCTCTTGTCGCCACGCGCCTCCGCGGCAAGCACAAGCCCACCTTCACGCCGCATGTCGACATGGGCGACAACGTCGTCGTCATCAATGCAGACAAGGTGGTACTCACCGGGCGCAAGCTGGACCAGAAGAAGTATCATTGGCACACCGGCTGGCCGGGCGGCATCAAGGAACGCACGGCGCGCAAGGTGATGGAAGGCCGGTTCCCGGAGCGCGTGGTGGAAAAGGCTGTGGAGCGCATGCTGCCGCGCGGGCCGCTTGGCCGGCGCCAGCTGAAGAACCTCCGGGTCTATGCCGGCACCGAGCATCCGCATGAGGCGCAGCAACCGGAAGTGCTGGACGTCGCCTCGCTGTCGAAGAAGAACATCAGGATAGTGTGACCATGGCTCAGTCGCTTGAAGATCTCGCCGCGCTGACCGACGGCGCCGAAGCGCAGCCCGAAGCGCCGATGCATGTGCAGAAGCTCGACCAGTACGGCCGCGCCTACGCCACCGGCAAACGCAAGGATGCCGTCGCCCGTGTCTGGGTGAAGCCTGGCTCCGGCCGCATCGTCGTCAACGACAAGGAATACACTGAATATTTCGGCCGCCCGGTGCTGCAGATGATCATCTGCCAGCCCATCATGCTGACCGATCGCAACGGCCAATACGATATCATGGCCACCGTGTCCGGCGGTGGGCTGTCGGGTCAGGCCGGCGCACTCCGCCACGGCATCTCCAAGGCGCTGACGCATTACGAGCCGGATCTGCGCCCTGTTCTGAAGCGCAACGGCTTCCTCACCCGCGACGCCCGTGTCGTGGAGCGCAAGAAGTACGGCCGCCGCAAGGCCCGCCGCAGCTTCCAGTTCTCCAAGCGCTAGCGGTCGCCAAGTTCGGATCAATAAGACGGTTGAGAAAGGGCGGACCAGCGGTCCGCTCTTTCTGTTTTGGGGCGAACGAAAGCTGATCTAGCCGCCACAAATACTGAAAATGCCGCAGATTGGGTCCATTTCCGGCTAATCAATCAGCGCAGAAGTTCACCGAATCGGTCATAATCGTGCCACTTGCCCCCACTATCGGAGGTGGCATGAGCACGCAGTTCCAATCGATTATCGAGGCTGGCGTTCAGCACGCGAAGGCACGGAAAGGCGTGATCTGGGCGGACGCTTTTGCGCGGCGGATCGCATCGTCGACCCCGCTTTCGGTGCGCGAAGCCGAAATTTCCCGGCAGATTGCGCGTGAAGCAGCGCGTGCTGGCGTGGCGATCGAGTCCGCCAGGCCCGGCTCGGTTTTGCAAAGCAACGCGTAAGCGCCGGACCGAAAGTCGGCCGCAGCCTCGACCGATATTGCACGCCGTTCCTGACGGCAGGTTCGTTCGCGTGCCTTCCCTCTTCAGCGCTGAACGACTATCGAAGGCGTCATCATGGCCGAGACGCCCGACAAGCCCCCCATCGACCACGCCTTCCGCGCTACGTCGCTGAAGGGCGGCGCCGACGACCCGACCTATGCCGGCGCGCTTTCCTTCATGCGCCGGCGTTATTCGCGGGATCTCGCAAATGTCGACCTCGCGATCCTCGGCGTGCCGCTTGACGTCGCCGTCACCAATCGACCGGGCGCCCGCTTCGGCCCGCAGGCCATCCGCCGCGCATCGGCGATCTTTGACGGCGACCCGCAATACCCCTTCGGCATCGATCTCTTCGCGAACCTCGCCGCCATCGATTACGGCGACGTGGCGCTCGACCTGCATCATCCGCTGACGATCCCTGAGAGCATCGAGGCGGAGGCGCGGCGCATCGTTGACGCCGGCGTGCACCTCTTTTCGCTCGGCGGCGACCATTTCGTCACCTGGCCGCTCCTCAAGGCGCATGCGGCGAAGCACGGACCGCTGGCGCTCGTGCAGTTCGACGCTCATCAGGACACGTGGGACGACGACGGCCAGGAACTCTCGCATGGCACATTCGTTACTCGCGCGGTGCATGAGGGCGTTATCGTCCCCGGCCGCTCCATACAAATCGGCATTCGCACGCAAGCGCCGGAGGATTGCGGCATCGAAATTCTACACGCCCACGAAGCGCACGGGATGTCAGCGGACGCAATCGCGGCGCGCATCGCGGAGCGCGTTGGCGACGCCCCCGCCTACCTGACCTTCGACATCGACTGCCTCGACCCCGCCTTTGCGCCCGGCACCGGCACGCCGGTCGCCGGCGGTCTCTCATCCGCACATGCGCTGATGACGCTCGCCGCACTTGGCGCATTGAACTTTGTAGGCGGTGATGTGGTGGAGGTCTCGCCGCCTTACGACCACGCCGACATCACCGCGATCGCCGCGGCCACCGTGGCACACCACTATATCGGGCTGCTGGCGACGAAGCGCCGCTGACGCAGGCGCGGCCGCGCTCGGTCAGTGCAGGATCTGGCTGAGGAACAGCTTGGTGCGCTCGTGGCGCGGATCGTTGAAGAACGCTTCCGGCTCGTTCTGCTCGATGATCTGGCCCTGGTCCATGAAGATGACGCGGTTGGCCACCTGCCGTGCAAAGCCCATCTCGTGGGTGACGCAGAGCATGGTCATGCCCTCCTCCGCGAGGCCGACCATCACGTCGAGCACTTCCTTGATCATCTCCGGGTCGAGCGCCGACGTCGGCTCGTCGAACAGCATGATGCGCGGGCTCATGCAAAGCGCCCGCGCAATCGCCACGCGTTGCTGCTGACCGCCGGAAAGCTGCCCCGGATATTTCTGCGCCTGCTCCGGAATCTTCACCCGGGTCAGATAGTGCATGGCGATCTCATCGGCCTCTTTCTTCGGCATCTTACGCACCCAGATCGGCGCCAGCGTGCAGTTCTCCATGATGGTGAGATGCGGGAAGAGGTTGAAGTGCTGAAACACCATGCCGACTTCGCGGCGGATCTCGTCGATCCGCTTCAGATCGTTGGTGAGCTCGATCCCGTCGACGACGATCTTGCCTTTCTGATGCTCCTCCAGCCGGTTGATGCAACGGATCATCGTCGACTTGCCGGAACCCGACGGCCCGCAAATGACAATGCGCTCGCCGCGCCGCACCGAAAGATCGATGTTCTTCAGCACATGGAACTCGCCGAACCACTTGTTGACGCCGTCCATCTCGATGGCGACTTCGCTCTCTATGTGCGCGTCGACATGGCGAATGTCCTGAGCCGTTACGACGTTCTCGCTCATCAGCGTGGCTCCTAGTGCTTATGGCCGGTACTGAGCCGGCGCTCCGTGAAGATGGAATAGCGGGACATGGCAAAACAAAAGACCCAATAGACGACCGCCGCGAAGAAATAAGCCGTGGTCGCCTGAACGGGGCTCGCCCAGGTCGGATCGGTGAAGCTCGACTGCATCTGCCCCAGAAAATCGAACAGGCCGATAATCAGCACCAGGGTGGTATCCTTGAAGAGCCCGATGAAGGTGTTGACGATGCCCGGGATGACCAGCGTCAGAGCTTGCGGCAGGACGATGAGCCGCGTCTTCTGCCAGTAAGTCAGGCCGACCGCATCGGCGCCTTCATATTGCCCCTTGGAAATGGCCTGCAGGCCGCCGCGCACGACCTCCGCCATATAGGCCGCGGAGAACAACGCCACGCCGATCAGAGCGCGCAGGAGCTTATCGAAGGTCACCCCTTCCGGCAGGAAGAGCGGCAGCATCACCGACGACATGAAGAGCACGGTGATCAGCGGCACGCCGCGCCAGAATTCGATGAAGGCGACGCATACGGCGCGCACGATCGGCATGTTGGAGCGCCGCCCCAGCGCCAACAAGATGCCCAGCGGCAGCGAAGCTGCAATGCCGGTGACGGCGATGACCAGCGTCACCAATAGACCGCCCCAGACATCCGTCTCCACGTGGCTGAGGCCGAAATCGATACCGAGTATAAAAAGGAGCACCGCGATCGCGACCATCGAAAGCCCGGTGACTCGCACCGGGCCCAGCGAGGTCGTGCCCGTCGCCCGCCCCCAGGCATAGACAATGGCGCAGACGATCACGGTCAGGATGAGATAGTCGATCCAGAACCCCTGCCCCGTGATGAACGGACCGTAGTCGAAATGGCCGCCGGTCAGGAGGAGCAACGCCGCCACCGGAAAAATCACCGACATATAGAGGATGTTCTCGCGCTTGAACGGAGCCGACGGGATCAGCATCGGCACCAGTCCAATGGCGAACAGCACGAACACGATGTCCACGCGCCAGCGGGCGTCGAACGGATAGCGCCCGTAGACGAACTGCGCGAAGTAATCGCCAACATAGGGCCAGCAGGCGCCGAACCAGCCGTCCGGCAGAACGCCGCCTTGGGCGATGGTCGTGCACGCTTCGCGGTTTTCGCCGGTCCACACCGCATCGATCAAGGAGAACTGGATCAATGGCGGAACCACGACCCAGATGACCCACGCGCCGAGCAGCGTCAGCAGCGTGTTGGCCCAGCTTGAGAACAGGTTCTGGCGCAGCCAGCCGACAAAGCCCGTGTCGCGCCTCGGCGCCGGCGCATCGGGCACCATTTCGGTGCGCACATAGGAGAGATCGGTCATGCTTGTATCGGCCATGACCTAGCGCTCCACCAGCGCCATGCGCGCGTTGTACCAGTTCATGAAGAGCGACGTGATGAGCGAGATCATCAGATAGGTCGCCATCGTGATGAGGATGAACTCCACCGCCCGGCCCGTCTGATTGAGCGCCGTACCGGCGAACACGGAAACCAAATCCGGATAGGCGATCGCGACCGCCAGCGAGGAGTTCTTGGTCAGGTTCAGATATTGGCTGGTGAGCGGCGGAATGATCACGCGCATCGCCTGGGGAATGATCACCAGCCGCAAGGTCGGGCCGGACCTCAGGCCAAGCGAATAAGACGCCTCCGTCTGTCCCCTTGAGACGGCGAGGATGCCGGCGCGGACGATCTCGGCGATAAACGACGCGGTGTAGGTGCTGAGAGCCAGAAGCAGGCCCATCAGCTCAGGAAACAGTCGGGCGCCGCCGCGCGGACCGAAATTGCCGAGCGTCGGATATTCCAGCGTCAGCGGCCTGCCCCAGATCAGCGCGACGAGAAGCAGGGAGACGACAAGCGCTGCAACGATCAGGCCGACGCTCGCCAGGAAAACCGGGAACGGCTGGCCGGTGGCTGCCAGCCGTTTCCGCGCCCAGGACGAAATCGCGAAGCAGCCGAGGATCGCCAGCAGAAGGGCGATGACCACAACAGAGAAGCCTTCGCCGAAGATCGGACTCGGCGCGTACCAGCCGGCAATGTTGAGGAGCCCGAACGGGCCCAGATCGAGCGCTTCGCGCTTTGCCGGCAGAAGCCTGAGAACAGCGAAGTACCAGATAAAGATCTGCAGGAGCAGCGGGATATTGCGCAGCACCTCGATATAGACGGTCGCCGCGCGCGCAATGATCCAGTTGTTGGAAAGCCGCGCAATCCCGACGATGAAGCCGAGCACCGTGGCCAGAACAACGCCGAGTGCTGCGACCAGCAGCGTATTGAGCAGCCCGACAACATAGACGCGGCCGTAGGTGGAGTTCTCCTGATACTCAATCAGCGTCTGATTGATTGAGAACCCGGCCGTGTTCCACAAAATGCCGAAGCCGAACTCAATGCCCTGCGCACGGAGATTGGCGGCCGTATTGCTGATCAGCCACCAGGCAAAGCTGACGACGCCGATGACGAGCAGAACCTGAAACAGCACGCCTCTTACGCGCTGGTCGTTCAGCACCGAGAAGCCGCTGCCGCCCCCCGCAAGCCTTGGAACGCCTGCGTCCTGCACTGCCATGTTTCAGCCCATCGCCACGGCTCGACCGGCGCCACGCATGTCACGTGCACCGGTATCGACCAAAGAAAAAGACCCGGCCATTGCTGGCCGGGTCCTTCTGGTTTTTAGCGAACCGGCGGCGCGTAGAGGATGCCGCCGTCTCTCCACAGCGCGTTCAAGCCACGCTGAATGCCGAGATCGGTGTTGGGGCCGACATTACGCTCAAACATCTCGCTGTAATTGCCGACCGCGGCGATCGCCTTTGCCGCCCAGTCATTGTCCAGGCCAATGGCTTCGCCGAACGATCCCTCAACGCCGAGAAGACGCGCAATGGCCGGATCGCCGCTGCCCTTCATCTCTTCGACATTGGCCGACGTGATGCCCATCTCTTCTGCGTTGATCAGCGCGTTCAGCGTCCACTTGACGATGTCGAGCCACTGATCGTCGCCCTGCCGCACGGCCGGTCCGAGCGGCTCCTTGGAGATGATCTCCGGCAGCACCATGTGGTCGCCCGGGTTGGCGAGCTTCAGCCGCTGGGCATAGAGGCCCGAGGCGTCCGTCGTATAGACGTCGCAGCGGCCCGCATCGTACGCGGCCACAACCTCATCGGCCTTCTCAAAGGCCACCACCTCATATTCCATACGCTGCGCACGGAAGTAGTCGGCAACATTGAGCTCTGTCGTGGTGCCGGTGTTCGTGCAGACTGCGGCGCCGGAAAGCTGCGTTGCTGAGTTGACGCCCAGATCTTTGCGCACCATGAAGCCCTGGCCATCGTAATAGTTGACGCCGGCGAAGTTCAGCCCGAGCTCTGAATCGCGCGACATGGTCCATGTCGTGTTGCGGCTCAGGAGATCGACCTCACCCGATTGCAGCGCCGTGAAGCGCTCCTTGGCCGAGAGCGGCGTGTAGCTGACTTTCGAATCGTCACCGAAGATCGCCGCGGCGATGGCCCGGCAGACGTCCACGTCAATGCCTGACCAGGCGCCCTGTGCGTCTGGGTTGGAGAAGCCCGGCAGCCCCTGGCTCACACCACAGACCAGCTCGCCGCGCTCTTTCACCTCGTCAAGCGTGGCTGCCGATGCAACGCTCGCTGTCAGACCCAGCGCAGCACCAGCAACGATCGGAAGAAGCATCTTACCCATTGGTAGCGTATTCCCTTGTTACCTCACCTATATAGGACAGGTCAGTATCATTGACCGATCGTGGATGACGCCGGGTGCGTCTTGTCGGCCAATACCCGCCCCGGATGCATCGGATCGAAATGCAAATGTCACATCCGGTCAAGGGCCACTTCCATTGGCGTTTTCGATCAACGTCCCTTATTGCGGGCGAGATCGGAAGGAGCCTCAATGTCTGAAGACGACGCCGAAAACGGCCCGCGCCATGATCCAGAATGGCGCAGCGACACGATTTTGACGCATGCCGGCCTGGCGCCGCACGACTATCATGGCTTCGTCAATCCGCCGCTGGTCCGCGCCTCCACCGTGCTTCACAAGGACGCGGACTCGTTGCTCGCCCGCGCCGGAGTCCGCTATCCGTACGGGCTGAACAACACACCCACGATCGAAGCGCTGACCACGGCGCTGACGGCCCTTGAAGGCGAAAAAGCCGCAGGAACTGTGCTGCTTCCCTCCGGATTGGCGGCGGTCGCAATAGGCATCATGGCGGGTATGCGGCCGGCGTCGAAGGTGCTCATCCCCGACAACGCTTACTTCCCGTCGCGCCGTTTCGGAGATACCTCCCTCGCGCAGTTCGGCGGCGAGGCGGTGTACTACGATCCGCTCTCCATCGACGACGTGAAGAGCAAGCTCGACGGCGCCTCCGTCGTTCTGATCGAGGCGCCTGGCTCCCTCACCTTCGAGCTCCCCGACACGGCGAAGATCGTCGCGGCATCACGCGACGCCGGCGCGTTAACCGTGTTTGACAATACTTGGGCAACCCCACTCATTTACCGGCCGCTCGACCATGGCGTTGACCTGGTCGCCTATGCCGGCACCAAATATTTCGGCGGCCATTCCGACCTGATGATCGGCTCCATCACCGCCAACGCGGCAACTTGGCCGCGTCTCGCCCGGCTCCATAAGAACCTCGGTCTGCAGGCCGGTACGGAAGAAATATGGTTAGCGCTGCGCGGCCTCAAAACCATGAGCGTGCGCCTGGAGCGCCACGAGAAAAGCGCGCTGGCGATCGCCAAATGGCTGACGACACGCCCCGAGGTCGACCGGGTGCTCTGCCCGGCCCTTCCCGATGATCCCGGTCACGCGCTTTGGCAGCGCGACTTCAAACGCATATCCGGGCTCTTCGGCTTTGTCCTGAAAGGCGGCATGCCTGAGGCCAAGCGCTTCTTGAACGCGCTGCGCCTCTTTGGGCTCGGTCCGTCCTGGGGTGGCTTTGAGAGCCTCGCCGTGGTGGCAGAGTTGGACCACGCCAGGACCGTTCGACCATGGACCGAAGGCGCGGTGATCCGCCTCCATGCCGGCCTGGAGGACGTTGCCGACCTCATCACCGACCTGGAACGCGGTTTCGCCGCGCTCGCCGACGGCTGACGCCGCCTCCAATGCCGCAAAAGAGCACCGCCCTGCCCTCGGCTTTTTTACGGTTTGGCCCTATATGTCCGATATGAGGCACGTGGCTTGACCGGGACGGCGGCTCGGCCTACCGCGGGCGTCGGAATCGGGGCATGGCGCAGTCTGGTAGCGCACCTGCTTTGGGAGCAGGGGGTCGCAGGTTCGAATCCTGCTGCCCCGACCAATCAATCGACCGTCTGCGGCAAGACCGCTTGAACAACGTGAGACGACCATGACAGCGCGCATCTATCGGCCCGCAAAGACCGCCATGAGCTCCGGCCGCGCCAAGACGCATCGCTGGGTTCTGGAGCACGAGCCGGCGCGCGCCCGCTCCATCGAGCCGCTCATGGGCTACACGTCGAGCGACGACATGCACCGGCAGATACGCCTCACCTTTGCAACGAAGGAAGCGGCCATCGACTACGCCAAGAGACACGGGCTCGCCTATCGTGTGTTTGAGCCGAAGAGCCGCACCAGACCGGCGATCGCCTATGCCGACAACTTTCGTCGCGACCGGACGCAGCCCTGGACGCACTAGAGTTTGCGGCGGGGCGGAGCAGCCGAAGCGAGACACCAATCGGCCCCGTAGCTCAGGGGATAGAGCAGTAGCCTTCTAAGCTATTGGTCGCAGGTTCGAATCCTGCCGGGGTCGCCATTGTTGTCAATAACTTCGACGGTCAGAACACCCTACGGATCCAACTCGCCGGGCTGTCATTCTCGACTTTCGTTTGCAGCTTGCGGCTGTCGATCTCACTAACTCGTTGAATGCTAACCGTACGCTTGCCCGGTTGTATCGACGCGGAACGATCGCGACGCTCAACAGATCGGACAAGGCTGCATCTAGTCGATGTCTTTATTGAGAATGAGCTCGGCCCAGAGTTCCCGGGCCATTTGCTCGTGAAGTATCACGTCATCCGCAGGCCAACGCCTAACAGCGACGTGCGCAGCGTTGTCATCGGTGCGTTCGTGGATAATCCGAACCTTGTGGTTTCTGGCGTAACATCCATCCCGGATATTCCCTGCATTTCCGAGAGCGAACCCGCCCTTGGCGGTTGGCTTCATATTGCTTCTGCGGAAAGTGTCTACAAGCGCCGCTATCTGCGTATCACGGTCGCCTTCAAAATACTCAAGCCACGCTGCCGAAAGGTACGCTTCGCCTTCCCTTAGCCGGAACGCGACGGCCTCAATGCCCACGACTTTTTCATTTTCGTCTTTGCGAAGACGAGCCCAAGGAACCGCCCTTAGCAGATGATGTTCGGCATCAATGTACGTGACCGACACTTCCGAACCATTTCGTTGGGTCGTAGGGGGCTAGTACAATAGGTAAACGTTGGGTGTCGGAGAGGCCCGCTCCATACTCAACCTCTCCGTCCAGTGGACGCGAGACCAGCCAGCGCACACGATCATTAGGCTGACACTCGATTGAAAGCCTGTAGTCGTCGACCGTCCAAGATGCGATTAGATATCCGTCCGACGTCGCTGACAGACCTGGCCGCCGGGCCGGGTTCAGAACAAAGATCATCCGTAACAAGGTTGCGAATGAAGAGAGTGTGGGCGGCAGATCGCTGTCCTCCCAGTTCTCTAGTTCCAGCAGCCCATCGAGCTGCTTAAATAAGCTTTGACGCCAATCGCGCTCCAGGTGCATCGCGACGCTGGCGGTGTGGACTTTGAAGCTCGCTAAGGCATCGTAGAGTCGCTCCTCGAGCGATGCCTCGCGACTGACTTGCGGGTGAGGGCGAGTTGTCCGTTCGCGTATCCCCCTGAGCAGCTTGTCTATCTCTTTCGATTCGTCACTGGCCCCCGCGGACTGGGACGCAATTGATGTTCCAGAAAGAAGCTGGGTCACATCACGAAGCCGAGTTGTTTCGAGGTCAAACGGATTCATCGGCTAAACAGCTCTCGGGCGGCATCTGTGATCGAGGCTTCGAAGATTGCGTTCTTAACATCCCGCATTTCAGATACAAGGGACCAAACGTCCTTGTCAGTTTGAGGCAAGTTGGCATCACGGCATACGTCAATGTCCAACAAGAATGAGAGGTGCTCAAGCAGCGGTGAGCGGACAGAACCAGAGTTTAGAATCAGTTTAAGCCCGTCCTGAAGCGGTCTTTGGACCTGGATTGTGTATGCCTCTATGGGTTTCCATTGGAACTGCGGCATATTCATAGATATACGAAGAAAATCCTCTATACGAATCGGCGAGTCTTGGGCAGGTATATCGATTCGGTTGATGAAGCGAACACCAATTCGCGATATCTTCAGTCTGCCTACCGCCTTCCTCCAAATCTTCCAATCCCTGATCGCACGGTGCTGAAACCCCTCCCAACCATTGTAGGGCGCAAGTCTCGAGCAAACGAGAACTGTCGATCGAAGCAACGCGACATCGGCCCGGTCATCGGAGCTGAGTCTGAGGCCACCCCATTTGAACTCGGGTGTGGGCAACGGCTTGCTGCCGCCCTGAAGCAGAAACTCGGCATGCTCCTCAGCATCTTGATTCGCGTAGAAGCGCTTCAATCGGCCGCCAGCTTTCTCGACTTTCTCCCGAGGCGCCGGCTTCTCAAAGTTGATCGCAATTACAGCCTCTGTGATTGGAGGGCGATTGTATGTCGGCATCGGGCAGTTCCAAATCCATCATCCACCGAAACATTTTTAGGTGCCACGGACACCCAACCATAGGATAGGTTCCCAACGCGCCGATTACCAATTCCGACTTTCGCTCTTTGTCCGGTCCTTGCAGCTACGGCAACGTGGCCGCTCGCAATCCATGTCGTTCGACCTGCCTTCTAAGCTATTGGTCGCAGGTTCGAATCCTGCCGGGGTCGCCATTGACTTGCTCTGTCGTCCGGATATCCGAAGCAACACCCGCCGGGGCCGTTAAGGCCCAATGAGCGCGGCGGCGACGGAGGCTTGGGCGTGGACGCAGAGGTGATCCGATATGTCATCGCCGTGTGCACCGCCCACCGGCCGGAAATGCTGCGCGCCTGCTTGACCTCCATCGCGGCTTTGGATGTCCCCACCGGCGGAGAACTGGCGGTCGTGATTGTGGAGAACGACACAGAGCCGCGCTCCGCCGAGATCGTCTCCGAGATATCCGCGAACAGCGCCATAGCCATGCACCATCGCCTCGAGCCGCGGAGAGGCATCCCGATCGCCCGCAACACGGCACTGGAACAGGCGATCGCCGCGGGCGCAGATTGGATCGGCTTGGTCGATGACGACGAGACAGTCGATCCCGATTGGCTTTGCCAGGCTGCTGACGCATGCCGTGAGCATGATGCGGACATCGCGACCGGCCCCGTCAGGCGGACATTTGAAGCGCCGGTTCCGCATTGGTGGAAGAGCCAGGGTGTCAGAGACATGGAGACCGGCACGCCGCTCACCCAGGCATCGACGAACAACATCCTCATGAAGGCGCGTGTGATCAGCAGCGACGGACTCAATCTGCGCTTCGACGATAGGCTGACGTTCGGCAACGAGGACCTCGACTTCTTCCGCCGGGCGCACGCCGCCGGCGCGCGGATCGTGTGGGCCGCCGATGCGTGGGTGGAGGAACGCATTCCCGCGTCTCGCGTGCGTCCGATGCGGCTGATCAGCCGCCTCCACATGGCCGCGGCCGCAAGCACCTACAATGAGGTGCTGAATGAGGGCCCCCTGAGGCCTGCCCTCCGGTCGCTGCCGCGCGCTCTGCGCCGTATCGTGATCGGCTCGCTCTCGCTGCCGGCCGGCTTGCTCGTCAGGGCGTTTTCGTCCAGGCAGGGCGAGGCGATTTGGTATAAGGGGCTTGCCCGTATCGCTCGGGCGACGGGTACTCTGCGTGGCCTCCTTGGGTACCGGCATCGATATTACGACCAGATCGACGGCCGTTGAGGTCCCTCCCAACTTCCATGTCTGACAGCCGGGAATAGACAATCATGCCGACCAGCAATCCGCGGCTCGCGCATATCCATCTCGGCATAGATGGCGGGGCGGAGAGGTTCTTCGTTCGGCTCGTTCGCGGGCTCGCGCAGCGTGGGATCGAGCAGATCGTCTTTGTGCGGCCCGACAGGCCCTGGCGCGCGGAAATTGCGGAATACTGCGAGACGCATGAGTTCAAATACCGCCGCTCCTTCCCGAAGAAGCAGCTCACGATTCTTCGCATCCGGCAGATCATCCGTCGCTTTGGTGCAGGCGCGGTTCTCGCCTGGATGAACCAGGCGCCGCGCTGGATCCCCGCCCCGCGCCGCGACTTTCGGACCTTCGCCCGGCTTGGCGATTTCCCGCTGGATTTCAAGAATTTCGGCCGCGTGGAGACGATCATCGGCAATACGCCGGAAGTCGTGCACCGCTGCGTCGAGATGGGCTGGCCCGCGGAGCGCACGCGCATGATCAGCAATTTCGTCCAGCCCGGCATGCACGATCCGATAAACCGGGCAAGCGCCTCCACGCCCTCCGACGCGGTTGTGGTCGTGGCGCTCGGGCGTTTTGTACCGCGCAAGGGCTTCGATCTGCTCGTTGAGGCGATCGCCCGTACCGACAATCTGTACCTGTGGCTCATCGGAGACGGCCCGGAGGTTGAACCGATAAAGGCGTTGGTCGCGCAACACGGCCTGGAAGACCGCGTACGATTGCTCGGCTGGCAGCCGAACGGCCTCCCCTATATCAAGGCGGCCGATATTCTGTGTTGCCCCTCGCATGAAGAACCGCTCGGCAATGTCGTTCTGGAGGGCTGGGCCGCGAGCAAGGCGGTGGTCGCCACCGCCAGCGAAGGGCCGAGCTGGCTGATCGATCACGAGCGCACCGGTCTGGTGACACCCCTCGGGGAGATCGAGCCCCTCGCCCAGGCGCTCGCGCGTCTAGGTCGTGACGCCGAGCTGCGCCATCGATTGGCGGCAGCCGGCGCCGCTAAACTGGACGAACAATTCTCCGAAGAGGCGATCTGCCAGTCCTATATCGATTGCCTGATAACGCCGCGTGATGCGCAAGGCCAATCCATCGAGATGGGCCCGAGACCATGAGGAAGAGGAGCTCGTTCCACTTCATCTCCGGCGACCGGCGCCTTTCGAAGATCGAGCGCTTCTCATACAGGCTAAGCTATTCGGCCGAGCGGGCGCTGGCTGCGCTGAAGCCAGCGAAGACGCCGATCGAGATCTACCGACCGACATTTGACCGGGCCTCCTATGTGCGGTCGTTTGGCGAGGCGATGTTGGACGCCTCTGCCGCGCGCGTCCTTTGCTACGACTTCATCGCCACACACGGCGCCAGTGTGTTCGCGCCCGATCGGGCTGTCATCGATCTCGGCTGTGGTCGGGGAAACTATGCCGCGCATATAAGGCGCAACTTCGGGTACCGTCGTTATGTCGGCTATGACATCGAGCGCCGCCCGGATTGGACCGATCTTGAAGCAGAAGACACGGCGTTCGGCGTCAAGGAACTCGGCGTCGATCCCATCGACGCGACCGGCTACGACGTGGCGTTCTCACAATCGGTCTTGGAGCACGTCGCCAACGATGCCGCCATCTTTCACCGCATCACGGCAAACCCGTCGCGTCTGCTGACGCATCTGCATCTCATTCCAGCAGTGAAGTCGTACGAGGAATATCGGTATCACGGCTATCGACGCTACGCGCCCTATCAGATCGACCGTCTGACGGCCGCTCCGGGAGTACATTCCGTGCGTGCGTTTGCGTTGGGGAACTATGTGACGCGAGCACTACAGTTCGGTCGCAAAGGGAATCGGTCTGCTCGCCGCCGCAAGGCCGCGAGAACGGCAATCTACGACCCGTCAAAGACGATGTTCGATAACTTGCTCGCCCACCGAGACACGATCGACCCGACGACCGCAGGCGAAGCCGAGTTCTATGCTGTGATGTTCGAGCAGGCCATTACGTGACCGACAACGGCACTGTCGCTGTGGCCTACTCGCGGATGAAAACAGCTACCCGGCCCCAGCAATTATCGTGATTAAGGACGAAACCGGCATCGAACATTCGGCGATAGAGCTTGGTCAACGCCCTGTCTCCAATCAGATGCGGATGCAGTTCGACAATCACCGCCCTTATGTCCTCAAGTGGCGCCCGCTCGACAACTTCGACCTCAGCGCCCTCAATGTCCAGCAGGAGCACGGTTGGCCGGAACGCGTTACAAACGAACGCAATATCATCACCGGCGACCTGGATCGGCTGCGTGTCCTCTCGTTCATGAGTGCTGGATGACAGAGGATTGTCATGCACGTTCAGCGTGACAAAGCCATCTCGGTCCAACAGCGCCTTGTTGCGGGTCTCAACGCGGAATCCGTTGGCCACCAGATTCTCGTTCAAAAGTGAGAACGTGGTTGGACAGGCTTCATAGACGATCAGGTCGTCGGGGCCGACAATGCTGGCGAGCAGCATCGATACGATTCCAAGGCCCCCGCCCCCTTCAAGAACGCGATCGTCCGGTTTCACGATGCGCTTCACGATCACCCGCTCAGGCGCTTCGTAGTCGCCGCGCCTCAGCATCTGAACCACCGTGTCCGGAATACGGCCTCGGCCGTCCACCAGCCGAAAACCGTCGACACGGTCACCGCTGGGGGACAATCGATGGGTCCAACGTGCACGACGTTTGGAAACCGAAAGCGCCCTTATTTCCTTGTCGAGCGAACGCGATGACATCTGATCAGCTATATCCGGGGGGTGTCGTGGTTGCCCATCTTCATCGGTGGCATGGCAGAAGGCGGGGTGTATCACATCAATGGTCGGAATCCGCATTGCTGGACGCTTCTGAGACTCCAAGCTGGCGGAGGACCTTTGATCCAGCCTATTCGTGCGTGACGCCATCCTCAAGAAATGGCTTGGAACGCCGCGCCGAACGGCCTTCGGCCCTTTCGGTATTGCGCCGTACGTACTGGTGGCGTAGGTCATCAACGAACGGCAGCGGCGCGCCCGCGATACTCGTCCTCACAGTACGCCATGTGGCCATTTAAGAAGAAAAAGAAGCGAAAGCCCGCCTACGATTTGGCCGGTTACACTCAGAAATGGGATACGCTCGCCAAGGAGGCGGAGCGTGACGGAACTCAATATCACCTTGAGCAAGGCGACGGCTTCCAGCTTGGCCGCTACGAGCGCGACGGGCAGTTCGACTACGAGACCTATCGCCGAATGCAGGAAGCCGGAAACAGAGAGAAGCTGCGCACGGTCTTCGCCAGCAAAGAGTTCGTCGATCTCATCTCAAAAGACGTCGCTTCCCGCTTAGGCAAGATCGGCGGCATCCTATGCCACGGCACAAGAAACGGCACCGAGCAGGCTTGGTTTAAGGAACACTTCCCCGACGCCGACGTGCTTGGCACGGAGATTTCGCCGACCGCGACGGACTTTCCGCTCACGATACAATGGGACTTCCATGAGATTAAGGACGAATGGAAGGACCACTGGGACGTCGTCTATTCCAACTCCTGGGACCACGCCTACTCACCATCGAAAGTGTTCGATGCTTGGGGGCGTTCGCTGCGCCCAGGCGGCCTCATGTATCTGGAGCACACTGAAACGCACGAAATGGTCGATAAGCTAGACATGTATGGCGCCACGCCCAATGCGCTGCAGCGAGAGGTCGAAGGAACGGAAATCCTCCGCTACGTTGAGACGATCAGAAAACCGACCAAGCCTTTCAAGAAGAAGAAGGGCTTCACGCGAACGGCGCTGATATTCGAGCGCCGGCACTGATCGTCGGGATGGTGTGGCGACCGATGCGCCAACGACCGTGCCCTGTTGTCAATCGGCCAGCTGAATCCCTTCGCCGGAGATTGGCGACGTGAAGGCCTACCTCATAAACCTCAACCGCTCTCCAGACCGCCTGGCTGAGATGCGAACCGCGTTTGAGCGCGCCGGCGCTGCCTTTGAGCGCGTCGAGGCTGTCGATGCTCAGCATCTGTCGGAAACCGAGCGTGCGGATTTCACTGAGAAGCGAACGAAGAGCGCACCCGGCGGCTGGCTTCCCGGCGAGATCGGCATATTTCTGAGCCATCTCAAGACCTGGAAGCTGATCGCCTCATCACCAGGCAAGGCGGCGGCCATCTTTGAAGACGACGTCCTTCTGGCGAAGGATCTCGGCCCCCTCCTCTCGTCGGATGATTGGCTTCCGGAGAACGCGGACCTGATCAGGCTTGAATCAAACCGAAGGCTGCTGCTGCGCCATGGACGGAAGATCGCGGCGACGGCAGGGCGCCGCATCTACGAAGTCGCGTCCGGCACCTGGGGGGCG
The DNA here is from genome assembly GCA_028284625.1 of Afifellaceae bacterium. Taxonomy (GTDB): domain Bacteria; phylum Pseudomonadota; class Alphaproteobacteria; order Rhizobiales; family Afifellaceae; genus DASWJZ01. Next base: position 205,931 of record JANQRH010000005.1, read on the forward strand.
GCCGGATACATCGTGACCAGGGACGCCGCCGCGCGTCTGGCGGAAAGCGATCCGGACCTGCACTCTCCAGCCGACATCTTCCTCTTCAAGCCCGACCGCTCGGTGATGGCGTCCGCCATGCGCACGTTTCAGATCGTTCCCGCGCTCTGCATCCAAAAACAGCTTGTTGCCGGATCAGATAAAGCTCTCCCCAGCCTGGTCGGAACCACGGGGCGCACGCCGCCGCCTTATCGCGATCGATGGCTGAACATCACGCGGTTCATCCCCGGGAAAAAACAGCACGTACCGTTCAAGGCGTGAGCGCCGCGCGCCGCCATCATCCGCCCGCCCGACCCTAGCGCCAGTGCTCCTTGATAAAGGGCGCGCGCTTCCATGGGCCGTAAGGCGCATCCATGACGTCTTCAGGGTCGGGCTTGCCGTGAAATACGACAATCGACGCGCCAGGCGGCGGGCTGACCGTCATGAAGTGCGGCGCCTTAAGGAAATCGAGGCCCAGCTTCTTTGCGGAGAGGAAGATGTGCGCGTTCAGATCCTTCTTGTAGGAGACGATCCTGTCCGGCGGAAACAGGGCAGCGTCTGGAACCTGCGCTTGAATCCAATTCTGGTCGCCTGCGAATCTGACCGATGTCGTGACGTTCTCGGCGTCCTCGGCAAAGCGCTCGTAGACATAGGTCAGCGCTCCGGCGCGTAGTCGCATGACGGAGCTATTGAAGCCGAGATTCTTGCTGAAGGCGCGCGCGATCGTGAAATCCGCATTCCCATCAAGCATGAAATCGAGCGGCCCGACGATCACCACGTCCACATCGAAATAGAGCAGCGTACGCCCCGGCGGAAACAGATCGCCACGGAAGAGGCTGATCTTGTTCCACCAGCCTGAATAGCCGGCGTCGGGCAGCGCGATTGGCTGAATGTCGGGATCGAGACCGCCGGGATCGTCCGTCAGGCAGACGAACTCATGCGGCGAAGCAAGATGCCGGCGCACCATGCTGCGCAGACGGTTGACGTAAAGCGCCGGATATTTCGTCCCCCACTTGACGCAGCACACAATCGGCTTGTCGGCCATTCCGGTCTCCGGCGTCCGCCACAAAGGACGGCGACGAGCCGATGTATCGCCGGCGACCCCGGGCGTCTAGCCATAGCGGAAGCCGGGTGCTACCGGCGTCCAGGTGCGGGGCTTATCCCGTCTTCGCCTGCGGCGCGGCGCCACCGCCCGGCATGGCGAACGGCTCGCCCAGCAGCGCTTCGCTCGCCTCCCACAGCCGCGCCCAGGCCGCCTTGTCGAGCGCGTGATCCGCGACCAGCGCATCGCCGACAGGCCCGCGCGCCTCGCTCATCTTCTGCGGGCCGTAATAGGCGCCGCGCTTCGCTTCAGTCCCGGCCGCTGCCAGCACGGTGGGAATGGCGCCGGCCTCCGCACCCTGCGCCATCAGAGCATTCGTCACCTTGTAGATCAGGTTGAGCACGCCCGTGGGACCCGTGCTCTGCAAGGCGGTGCTGGAATAGCCGGGATGGCAGGCGATCGCGATTGCCTTGCACCCGGCCTCCTGCAGGCGGCGATCCAGCTCGAACGCGAAGATCAGGTTGGAGAGCTTGGACTGCCCATAGGCCTTTGTCGGCGTGTAGCCGGTCTCGTGCATGAGGTCGTCGAACTTCATGCGGCCGAACTTGTGCGCGATGCTTGAGACCATCACGACGCGCCCCGCGGCCGCCTCCACCAGATCGATCAACAGGCTGGTCCACAGGAAGTGGCCGAGATGGTTCGTGCCGAACTGCAGCTCAAAGCCATCCTTGGTCTTCATCGGCGGCGTCTGCATGATGCCGGCATTGTTGATGAGCCCGTCAATGCGGCTGAGCTTGCCGCGGAGCTCCGCTGCGGCCGATCGCACCGAACTCAGATCGGAGAGATCAAGCCGCACGACATCCACACCGCCTTTGACGTCGCCGGCGAGCGCAGCCTTGGCGCTCTCAGCCTTGTCCAAGGACCGGCACGCCAGCACGACATCGCCGCCTGCTCGACCCAGCATCCGCGCCGCCTCCAGGCCGATGCCGCTATTGCCGCCCGTGACCACATAGGTCTTGCCGGAAAGGTCCGGCAGGCGCGCGGGCGTCCAGTCTCTGAAGCCGCTATCGGCAATGTGGCGTGCCATCGTAATTCTCCATCAGCGGGCGCCGAACGTCTCTCGGCCGCGTTAAGACGTGATTTACAAATTGTGCCGAAAATGTCAATAACGACCAGATGGAAAGCGAAACCGACCTCAAGAACGCCCTCACCGTCTTTGCCTATTACGGGTTCCGCAAGGCGTCGATGGACGATCTGGCGCAGGCGCTCGGCGTGTCGCGGCAGACGCTCTACAATCGATTCAAGACCAAAGAGGCGGTGCGCGACTGGGCCGTGGAGGGCTTCAGCCGGCATATGGTCGCCCGAGCCGCGTCGGAGCTGGAGAACGACAAGGCGACGACCGCCGAATGCCTCCTACAGGCGTTCGGCCGCTGGAAGGGCGATCACATCGCGCTGCTCCGCTCAGCTCCGCATGGCGCAGAGATCATCGAGATCGCCACGGAGGCGCTGAAGAGCATCAAGAATAGCCCGGTGGCGGCGTTCGAGCAGCAGATCGTCCGCTTCCTGATGAAGCGCGAGGCCTGCGCGAACAAAAAGCGCGCGCAGGACATCGCTCACACGCTCGACATGGCCTCCAAGGGGCTCATGGTCACGGCGGAAAGCCCGGAAGCCTTCGCCGCCGGCATGAAACGCATCATCAACGCGCTTTTGGATTGAGGCACGCGGCCGACCCGCCGCGCCCCACCTCAGTCGAGCGCCTTGCGCATCCGGTCGTAGGCGTCCTTCATGCGCAGCGCCAATTGCTTGGCCGCATCGCCGACCTCATCGCGGCTCTTGTCGAACTGCGCCTGCTCCAGGAAGCGGTCCCATTCGTCGACAATGCGGTCCCACTCCTCCTCCGCCTCCTTGGTGCCGAGATGAAGCTGTAGGCGCATCTCGTCGCGCTTCTGCTTCATATCGGCAATGAACTTGGAGAGATCGTCACTCATCGAAAACCTCCTCGAATTTCAATCGGCCGGCTCGGCCCGATAGTCGCTGTCATCAACAGGCTCAAGCCAATCGATGTGCTTGCCATCGATCGCCTCGTGGATGGCGATGTGCACCATGCGTGTCTCAGGTCCCGCGCCATGCCAGTGTTTCTCACCCGGCGCGATCCATACCGTGTCGCCAGGCCTGATGGCGCGCACCGGCTCGCCGAGCTTCTGAATCCGCCCGACGCCGGAAAGCACAAAGAGCGTCTGACCGAGCGGGTGCGTGTGCCAGTTGGTGCGCGCTCCCGGCTCGAACGAAACGGTGACTGCGTGGACGCGCGCCGGGTCGGGCGCCCCTACGATCGGGTCCTGCAGCACGGTGCCGGTGAACCAGTCTGGATTGGCCCTGATGGTGGCGCGAGAGCCGGCCCGGTAGATATCCATGTCACGTCTCCGTAGGCATACATTTAATCAGTCTGCTCTGCCGCGTCGAAGCTCGGGAACGCCTGCCGCAAACGCTCGATCGTATGCCGCCATTTTGGGGTTTTAGGTGCGCACACCGTGTTCTGATTTCCAAACAGCCCAATCTCAGAGATTGCATTTTCTAGTGAGACCGTTTCGAGCCACTTGACTGGAATGAAGTACTCCGTCCGATCCGCATCTTCGATGAACGCCCGATGATAGTCGGCTTGAAGAACATCCATTGCCGATCTTTCTCGCCCGTCAACTTCGATTTTGAAAGTTGCGGCGTCCTCGCGCGGTCCTTTGACGCGGCCTACTCCCACGAATCCGTGACCGGGTGCCTTCACCCAGATTCGATCGCCGACACTCAGAAGATTGAGTGTGTTTGAGTACCACGAACCGCCGCCGGCGCTCACAAAGCCATATCGTACCGCTTCGTCCCAAGACCTCGATGAACCGTGCCCGAACGAGACATAATACTCGCCGTTCCAAGGCTCCTTCGCTGCACGGCCGGATGTGCTGGCGGAAAGCTGTGTCTCCGCGGGATCGATCAGCCAAGCTCGGCTTAGGAGTTGATCCGACTCATGGCTAAAAACTTGGAAGCACAACACGTTGATCGGGATATCGCGCTTGTTCAGATACGAGACGATCCGTTCCGAACTTGCATCGAGGGACTCAGCAACGACAACGATCTGGTGGTGTTCGTTCAACGTCTCTTCGTCAAGCGTCACGTTGAACCGGGCTCGAAACTCGGCAGATAAGTCTTTGCCGACTGAGTATCTGCTGTAGATGCGAGTGATCTCATCACTGTCCAGGTTCTCAAGCCAAGCCGCGTAGTCGATTGCCTGTGCCACGACTTCCCGAGGCGTGCGCCCGCGTTTCAGTTCGATCAGAATTAGGGAGCCATCGGGAGCAACGGCGAGGAGATCAATTCGGCCCCCGAATCCTGTGTGCTCCTGGCGACCGATGATCATCCATTCATCGGAGAGGATTTCGGGCGCCGCCACGATCATGTCTTCGAGCGATTGCTCGGATAGCTTCGCCTCGACAAGACGGGTTGGGGGCTGACCGACGCGCCAAACGCTGTGGTGAACCGGCATATAAGGCCCCTACCTATCAATCACCCGTGCGGTGCCCCCTACTCCCCGTAGGGCACCCAGATGTTCTTCACCTGCGTGGCGTGGCGGAGATAGTCGCGGCCCTGCCCCTCGATCGGGTCAGACCAGCGGATGGGCCGACCGTGATTGACCCAGGTGGCTTTCAGATTGCCGATCGAGCCCGCCTCCGCGGCAGCGCTCCCCTCCTTCGTCCCAAAGTACCAGAACGCGGCGACGTCATCGTGCTCGCCGATCGTCTTGGCGAGCTCCTCGCGGTCGCCCGTGATGATATTCACCACGCCTGCCGGCACGTCGGAAGTGTCGAGCACCTGATAGAGATCGGTGGCAGCAAGCGGATGAACCGGCGACGGCGTCACGATCACGCGGTTGCCCATGGCGATCGCCGGCATCACCAGCGACACGAACGCCAGCAGCGGCGCTTCGTCGGGGCACGCAATGCCCATCACGCCCCACGGCTCGTTCATGGCGAGCGTCACGTGGCGCGACTGGGTGGAATGCACCGCCCCGTCATATTTGTCGGCATGCGCGGCGTAGAACGTGATGCGGCGGATTGAGGCCGCAACTTCCTCCGCCGCCACCTTGGCGCTGACGCCAGTCAATGTCGCGATGCGATCGCGGAACTCCGCGGCGCGCGCCTCCAGATTTTCGGCCAAATAGAAGATCACCTGTGCGCGATTGTGGCCTGCGACGCTCGACCAGGCGCCCGCCTTGCCGGCGGCTTCCACGGCGTTGCGGACATCCTTGCGGTTGCCGAGCCCGGCCTGCCCCACCGGCGTTCCGGAAGCGGAAAGCACCGCATAGGAATAGCCGGAATCCGGCCGTGTCTGCTTGCCGCCGATATAGAGCTTTGCCGTGCGATCAAGCCGCGGAACATCGCCGCGCGCTTCCGGCGGGATGAGCGCCGGTCCAGCCGCCAAGTTCGCCGCCGGCGTCTTCACGGCCTTGGCCGGCTTCTTCGCCCAGTCCGGCGCGAGATATTCGTAGAGTCCTTCACGCCCCCCTTCGCGACCGAAGCCGGATTCGCGATAGCCGCCGAAACCAGCCGCCGCGTCGAAGAGGTTCGTCGAATTCACCCACACCACGCCGGCCTTGACACGCGCCGCTGCATCGAGCGTGACGTTGATCGATTCCGACCAGAGCGAGGCGGCGAGCCCATAGCGCGAATTGTTGGCGAGCGCCAAAGCTTCGTCCTGCGTGCGGAACGTCATGGAGACGAGCACCGGCCCAAAAATCTCCTCCTGCGCCAAGGTGGACGCCGGCGCGATGTTGGCGACCAAGGTCGGCGGGTAGAAGAAGCCGCTCTCAGGCAGCGCGCAGTCGGGCTGCCAGCATTCGCCGCCTTCCGCCCTGCCCTGGTCCACCAGCGCCTTGATGCGCTGAAGTTGCACGTCGTCGACGATCGCTCCGATATCGGTGGACTTGTCGAGCGGATCGCCGACGCGGAGCTTGGCCATGCGCGCCTTCAGCTTGGCGTGCATCGCCTCCGCCACGGCCTCTTGCACGATGAGACGCGAGCCGGCGCAGCAGACCTGACCCTGGTTGAACCAGATGGCGTCGACCACGCCCTCAACAGCGCTGTCGAGGTCGGCATCGTCGAACACGACGAACGGCGACTTGCCGCCAAGCTCCAGCGACAGCTTCTTGCCGGTGCCTGCCGTGGCCTTGCGGATGATGCGGCCAACATCGGTGGAGCCGGTGAAGGCGACCTTGTCGATGCCTTCGTGCTCGGTGATCAGCGCACCGGTGGCGCCGTCGCCGGTGACGATGTTCACCACGCCCGCCGGCAGCCCGGCTTCGACGCACACCTCCGCAAAGGCCAGCGCCGTCAGCGGCGTGAACTCCGCCGGCTTCAAGATCACGGTGTTCCCCGCCGCCAAGGCAGGCGCGATCTTCCAGGCGAGCATCAGAAGCGGGAAGTTCCACGGGATAATCTGCCCGCAGACGCCCACCGGCCCGTAGCCCGCGAACTCGCTGTCGATCAGCTCCGCCCAGCCGGCGTGGTGATAGAAATGCCGCGCCACTAGCGGAATATCGATGTCACGGCTCTCGCGGATCGGCTTGCCGTTGTCCATCGACTCCAGCACCGCGAAGAAGCGCGACCGCTTCTGTAGGATGCGGGCGATGGCATAGAGGTGGCGCGCCCGCGCATCGCCGGAGAGCTTTAACCAGGACTTGAAGGCTTTTCGCGCAGCCGCGACCGCCGCGTCGACATCCTTCGCGCCGCCCTCAGCGCATTCCGCAATCGTCTCACCGCTCGCCGGGTTCAGGACCGCGAAGGAGCCCCCCTCGGCCGGCGCGACAAACTTGCCGCCGATAAAGTGCTGAAAGCGCCGGTCGTGCTTCTCAAGCCACGCAACGACGCGGTCGCTCGCCTCCGGCGCGACGCCGTAATCCATGGTGCGAAGGATGTCGGTGACGGCGGTCATGGCGTTCTTCTCGAATCGTTGTCCTTGCTACGCACCTTTAGAGCATGCGCGCCGTTTCCGTGTCGTCATTGCCGGGCTTGACGACGGAGAAAGCGGATAGGCCACACGCGGTTCGCCGCAATGTTGGAGGCCAACCTCCCCCTTGAGGGGAGGTCGAAAACCGAGGAGCGAAGCGACGCTGGTTTTCGGGAGGGGGGCTGGAGGTTGCCACTGATCCCCCCTCCCGACATTTGCTTCGGCGGACAAGCCGCCTCGCAAATCTCGACCTCCCCTCAAGGGGGAGGTTAAGTCTGCGGAGCGTCGCAGGCTCATCGCCATCGATATGTCTCGGCCCTCACGCCATCGCGTGGCGGTTGGCGGCGGAGTAGCGGCCGGTGACGAAATGCTCAATCTGCCGCTCAATGTCGCCGAGCAGCGACGAGGCCCCGATGCGGAAGAGATCGGGCTGAAGCCAGTCATTGCCGAGCTCCTCCTTCATGAGGATCTGCCAGGCGAGCGCATCCTTCGCCGTCTTCAGTCCGCCGGCCGGCTTGAAGCCGACCTTGGAACCGGTCCGCTCCAGATAGTCGCGGATCGCCCGCACCATGACGAGGCTCACCGGCAGCGTGGCGTTGACGTCCTCCTTGCCCGTCGAGGTCTTGATGAAATCCGCGCCCGCCTGCATGGCCACCATGGAGGCGCGATGCACGTTGCGGAGCGTCTTCAGGTCGCCAGTGGCGAGGATCGCCTTCAGATGCGCCGCGCCGCAGGCCTCACGCATGGCGGCAATCTCGTCGTAGAGCGCCGGCCAGTCCTGATCGAGCACATGCGCGCGGGTGACAACGATGTCGATCTCGCGCGCACCCTCTCCGACAGCATAGCGGATTTCCTCCAGCCGGAGCGGCAGCGGCATCAGGCCGGCGGGAAAGCCCGTCGCCACCGACGCGACGGGAATGCCAGAACCCTCGAGCGCCTTCGCGGCATGGCCGACCATGGTGGGGTAAACGCAAACCGCGCCGGTCGTCGGCATGTGGTCAAGCCCAAGCGCCTCGACCAGATCCTGCCGCAGCGGGTTGCGTGCCTTGGCGCAAAGCCGCGCCACGCGATCCGGTGTGTCGTCGCCGGCGAGCGTCGTCAGATCAATGCAGGTGATGGCTTTGATCAGCCACGCCGCCTGCCATTCCTTCTTGACGCTGCGTCGGGTGGTGAGCGTTGCCGCGCGGCGTTCGACGGCGGAGCGGTTCACGCGCACCGCCTCAACCCAGTCGACATTGAGCGGCGTGCCTTCATTGCGCTGAATGTTGCTGTGGTCGCGATCTGCCGGCGCGGCATTCGGCGCTTGGCGCCCGCCGGCCTCGCGGCCGGTTGAACGCAGTCTCACAACGGGATCACTCGCCATCAACGCGCTCCACAACGAAGGAACTTGAGCCGCGGTTCACCCGGCTCCAAGCGGGAAACACGGCGACACTTGCCTGAGTCTCGTCGAGGAGCCCGGCGCGCGCAAGCCGAAATCGTGGGCGGTGCGTCGGCCCGTCACGCAGGCGAGGACCCCGGCTCCGCCAATAAAGCTTCAAAATAGGCGATCGTGCGGGTCAGGCCCTCTTTCAGCGGCGTAGATGGCTCCCAGCCGAGTAGGTCGCGGGCCTGCGAGATATCGGGACGCCGTTGACGCGGATCGTCGGACGGCAGCGGCACATGGGTAATCTGCGAGCGCGATCCGGTCAGCTCAATCGTCAGCTCGGCAAGCTGGGCAATGGTGAACTCCGCCGGATTGCCGACATTGATCGGGCCGGTGACGTCGTCGCCCGTCTGCATGAGGCGCACGAGCGCGTCGATCAGATCGTCGACGTAGCAGAACGCGCGCGTCTGCGCGCCGTCGCCGCTGACCGTAATGTCCTTCCCCGTAAGCGCCTGCACGATGAAGTTCGACACCACCCGTCCGTCATTGGGATGCATGCGCGGTCCGTAGGTGTTGAAGATGCGCGCCACCTTGACCGGCAAGCCATGCTGCCGCCGATAGTCGAAGAATAAAGTCTCCGCGCAGCGCTTACCTTCGTCGTAGCAGGCGCGCGCGCCAATCGGATTGACGTTGCCCCAATAATCTTCCGGCTGCGGGTGCACGTTGGGGTCGCCATAGACCTCCGACGTGGACGCTTGCAGGATGCGGGCGTTCAGCCGCTTGGCGAGCCCCAGCATGTTGATTGAGCCGATGACGCTGGTCTTGGTCGTCTGCACAGGGTCATGCTGGTAATGCACCGGCGAGGCCGGACACGCGAGGTTGTAGATGCGGTCGACCTCGACGTAGAGCGGAAAGGTGACGTCGTGGCGCAGAAACTCAAAGCGCGGATGGCCGAATAGGTGCGCAATATTGCTCCGCGCGCCGGTGAAGTAATTGTCGACGCAAAGAACCTCCGCGCCGTCCGCTAGGAGCCGATCGCAAAGATGCGAGCCGAGGAAGCCGGCGCCTCCCGTCACCAGAACGCGCTCCCGCAAATGCCGTTGCATACTTATGCTTCCTCTCCCGGCCACGCGCCGACATCGATGGGCCAAAGGTCATACAGCGCAAAGCCTTGGCAACAAAGCCCGGGCTGACCGGGGCCCCAGGGCCTTGCGAGCATCACCCCGAAATGGGAGAAAAGCCGCCACCCCCGACCGCCCTGAGCAACATGCGCAAGCCGCTTATCCTCTTTTCCCAATGGTTCGGCCCTTGGCCGGAATGGATCGAGTTCTTCGTGGAATCCTGCAAGTGGAACCGCGATATCGATTGGCTGATCTTCACCGACCAGGAACCGCCACAGAACCAAGCGCCCAATGTCCGCTACAAGGGGATCGATTTCGACGCGCACAAGGCACTGATCGCCGAGGCGATCGGTTTCGATCTTTCGCACGTCAACCCATTAAAGCTGTGCGACCTTAAACCGACGCTCGGCCTTGTCTTCTCCGCCGACACGGAAGGCTACCGCAATTACGGCCATTGCGACCTCGACCTGATCTTCGGCGATATCCGGAGCTTCTACACCGACGATGTGCTGGAGCAGTACGAGGTGCTGTCCACGCATGACGACCGCATGTCGGGCCACCTCTGCGTCTTGCGAAACAACGCGTTCAACAAGACTGCCTTCCGCCGCATCAAGGGCTGGCGCCGAAAGGTCATGGACCCACACATGCACGCCATCGACGAATACCGCTTCGGCAACGTGTTCGTCCGTCCAAAGTTTTGGCGACGGCTGACGGAACGCCGTGTCCCCGCATTGTTTGAGGAGCGCTACACCACGCCACTGACGAAAAAGCCCTGGCTTGACGGCACGTCCAACTACCCGAGCCGCTGGTATTGGCAGAACGGAAAGCTCACCGCCGAGGGGTACACGGACCGCGAGTTCATCTATCTGCATTTCATGAACTGGAAGGCGTCGACCTCGCATGTGGTCCGCGGCGGCGCGACGGAAGCGCCATGGGCGCGGCTTGAGCGCATCGTGTCGATGGACTGGCGAATGGCGGCAACTGACGGATTCATGATGTCGCACGACGGCATCGGTGCGCTGCCGCAATCGCGCCAGCGGCCCCCGGAACAGGCCGTCGAGCCAGCCGCGTGACGGAGCGCTGCGGGCCGAGCCTCGCGCCGTGAGACAAGTGCTGAAGGCCTACCTCATCAATCTCGACCGATCCGCCGATCGGCTGGCTCATATGCAGGCGGCCTTCGCGAGCGCCGGAATCACGTTCCAGCGCGTCGCTGCTATCGACGGCGCAGCGCTTGAGACCGATGCATTGAACGCTTTTTGCCAAGAAGCACCGCGCCACGTGGATTGGCTGCCAGGCGAAATCGGCTGCTTCCTCAGTCACTTGGAAGCGTGGCGCAGTATTGCCGACAGCTCGGACGCCTTCGGGGCGATCTTTGAGGACGACATCCATGTCTCCCAGGAGCTTGGCCAGCTGCTCGCTTCGCCGGATTGGATTCCGCTCGGCGCCGACATTGTGCGCCTGGAGGCCTATCGACCGATGCGCCTCAGCGACGGACGCGCGATCCCCGGCCTGACGGACCGAAAGGTCTATCGCGCGCTGTCGGGAACCTCGGGCGCGGCCGCTTACATCCTCGCGAAGCACGCCGCGGCTCGGCTGTGCGACGCCGCACCCGAACTCCGCATGCCGGCAGATCTGTTCCTCTTCAAGCCAAAGGTGTCGCCCATGGCCAAGCAGCTCAGCTGCTATCAGGTCGTGCCCGCCCTTTGTGTGCAGGAGGGCGTCGTGCCTGGCGACACGGTGACGTTGGACAGCTTGATCAAGCCACGCAGCATCCGCGGCCGCAGCTATCGCGACAGCATCAACCCATTGCTCCGTATATGGCCGATCCGGCGCTACCCTGTTCCCTTCCGCCCCTAACCCGGGCAGAGCCCGCTAGATCCCGTAGCGCGTCAGCGTTTCGTAGAGGGTGTCGAGCTGCGAGCCCGAGAGCGTCTGCAATCCGCTCACTCCATCGCGAAGCCGTTCGGCCGTCAGGCCGGAAAACGTGATGGCAAACGCTCGCCGATCGGTGATCATCGCTTGATGCTCGATCGCGTCGCGCTTGGGTGGCTTGTATGCGTCGGCGAAGAGGATCCCGGTTGGCCGACGAGAGGCGATGCTTTCCGCCAGCATCGACATGGAATCCGCTGTCACCAGGACAAGATCGGCGGAGAAGGCGGGATTGTTGGAAAGGAGCCCCTGGTCGGCGAAGCGGACGAAGGTTACCGGCGCGCCGGTCGGCTCAACAATCTCCACCAGCCGATCGAATTCCGCTTTCGGGCTGCGGCGTGAGTCGAACAGCGTCCAACTCAGCCACGGCATGTCCTGTGCCAGCGCAACAAGCCGCTCCGCCAGGCGCTCCATGTCGGCGAGCGTGTAGTAATAGTGCTTCGACTGCCCCCCGAAGAGCAGCGCGGCACGCCGCTCCGTTCCGTCCGCAACGAGCGGACGCGCTTCCGCCAGCTCCGTCGCATCAAGTTCGGAGGGGCGCAGCGTATAGCCGCGATGGGGATGCGGTCGCCGCCGTTCCGACGTCAGGAGCACGGTGTAGAAGCCGTCAGCCGGCCATTTGGAGAAACCGAAATAGACGTTCTTCGCCTTGAGTCGGCGCGCCACCGCAATATTGGCGGCCGATGTCTTTGGGCCGGTGGAGATCACCAGGTCGAACGGCGCATCGGGGATGACGTCCGTCAGCGGCAACGGATTGAATGGGCTCGCGCCGTCGCCGATCGTGTAGAAGGCCTGCCAGAACGTCTCAAACGGCATCATCCCGGCAAGCGTGCGCTTGACCCGGCGCGACAGGTGGCGCGTCTCGCGGATCGGCAGAACCACGGCCTTCGCCGCGCGGTGTCTTTGAAGCGCCGCGAGAATTCCGAGCGACGAGCGGTCGTGGCCGGCGATCCCGTCCGACAAAATGAGGACGCGCATTTGGGTCACGGCCTCCGCCTGACCTCGAAAGTCGCGATCGCCGGCATTAGCGCCAATGCTCGGCAATCCATGGCGTCGGCCGCACATGCTTGTAGATGGCTTTCCAGCGTTGCTTCGTCGGCCATATCCCATCCCGCGCGTCATCGGGATTGGGCAGGCCGGTGAAGCACACGACCCGCGTTTCCTCCGGCAGCGGCGTTGTCTTGATGAAATTCATCGGCCAGCGCGGCATAAGCGTATGCTTGAAGCTGACGCACCAATCCGCCGGCCAATAGGCCATGCTGGAGATCGTGCGCGACGCGAAGGTCTGGCTGTTGCGGAATTTTCCGACCGTGCCTGCGGGATCGGCCATCAGCGTGTCGTAGACCTCACTATGCGCCCCGATGCGCAGACGGAAGACGGAGGTGTTCCCGATCCCTTTCCCCATCTGCGTCCAATTCTCGATCACGCAATAGGAGGCCTCCGGCTCAAAGTCGAAGAACGGGTCGATCGATCCGGTGACGACCACGTCAAGATCGAAGAACAGGACATCGCCCTCCAGCCCCGGCAACTCGCGCTGCCACAGCGATATCTTGCGCCAGGTCTTCCATTGATGCGATGGCGGCAGGTCGATCGGCGGCAGCGGCATCGCCTCAATCTCCGGCCGGAGCTCGGAGGCGTCGTCCGTGAAGCACACAAGCCGCAGCGGCCGCGACGTATTGCGGCTCAACATCGAGTAAAGGATGTTGGCGTATTCCGCGCCGTATCCCGTGCCCCATTTGATGCAAATAGCCGTCTGCACTCTGCCAATCCCCTCCGCGCGTCGCCGGCAATCGCCGAGCGCGCGCTCAACGGCCATGTCCTTGCGCTATCTGGCCGCTGGCTTCAATGCCGCCCTGCGTGACGGCGACGCCAGGACGCGGTTCGCAGCGTTCCATGGCTGACGATATGCTGCCGCCATTCTGGGCGAGGCCTCGATTCGTCCTCTCCGCGATTCTCGCTTATCTCGCCGCGCACTTCGCCATCCGCCTGGCGATGGGGCCGGGGCTCGGCGTCGACGATGCGGAGCAGGCGCTATTCGCTCAGCATTACGCGTGGGCGTACCGATATCGCGCCCCGCCATTGTTCACCTGGTGGCTGACGACGCTGAGCCAGGTCATGCCGGTCGGCGCGCTGGCCCTGGCGCTTCTTCGCTACACGCTCCTGGGTATCCTCTACGGGTTCATATATCTCACGGCGCGGCGCCTTCTGACGGACGCGCGGCTCGCCGCGCTATCTGTCTACAGCTTTGCCGCAATCGGTACGTTCGCCGAGGGCGTGCACCAGAACCTCACGCACTCAACGACCCTTGCGGCGCTGATCGCCATCACCTGGTACATCTTCGTGCGCCTCGCCGCGAACCCGGCACTCAAATGGTATCTGGCGCTCGGCGTCGCATTCGGCCTTGGCGTGCTGGCCAAATGGAACTTTGTGATCTTCGCCGCCGCGCTGCCGCTCGCCTGCCTGCTCCGGGGCAACAGTCGTGGGCTGGTTTGGACATGGAAGACGATCGCCGCCGGAATGATCGCGGCATTGATTGTCCTGCCGACCTTTGTTGCAACGCTGCAGATGGGCCCGCCACCCGGCGAAGACGTCCAATCCGTGTTCGACGCTGCCGCCGGCCCGGGCCTCGCGGCCATTGCGGAGGGCACGCTCAAGCTTGTCGAGACGACGATCACCTACGCCCTGCCGCTTCTGCCGATCGTCTTGATCGTGTTCGCCGCGCCGCTTTGGCGAAGCCTGCACGGATATTGGGCCGCCGCGCCGACGCAATCCGACAGCGCGACCACATCAGCCGCAATCTATCGCCCCGACGCAATGCTGGTCGGTGCGACGATCGCCATCGGCCTGGCGCTGCTGTGGGGTTTCGTACTCGTGCTCGGCGCCACGGAGTTCAAGGTCCGCTACGTCTACCCGGTGCTTCTGATCCTGCCGGTCTGGCTTGTCATGGTGATCGCACCGGGACGACCATCGCACCGCGCCGTCAGCCTCTTCGCCATCATCCTCGCCGCCGCGACGCTTTTCGTCATCGGCAAGCGTGTGGGCACCATTACCGGCGCGGTCGATTGCGACCTGTGCATGGAGATGCAGCCCTACCCCGAACTCGCCGCCCAGCTCCGCCAAGCGGGCTACAACGGCGGCGGCACGATTCTCGCCACCGATACCATCGCCGGCAACCTGCGCGGCGTATTTCCGCAGGCACGGATCATCGACCCAAACTACCGGCGAACGCGCTGGCCGCCGGCCGCTGGCCCGGAATCCGTCGAACAGGCGGCGTGCCTGTTCGTCTGGCAGGCAAATCCGGAAAGCCCGGCTGCACCACCTGAAGGCTTTACAAGCTATCTGGCCGACCGCCTTGCCGGCGCCCCGGACGCCGCGCACGAGAGCGGAATCGTGTCTGCTGCACGTCTCCCCCCCGCCGACGGCACGCTTCACCTGCGCTACCGGCACTACGCGGAGCCGAACGGCGACTGCCGTTGAGAAGCCGAACCACCGCCCCCGCCGACCATTCGCCGCTGCATGTTGCTGTGGCAGGAGCGCCACGATCCCGCTAAGGGAGTGCCTGCCCGGCGCTTGCTTCGGCCTTCCCATGCCAAAGTGTTGGTATTGGAGGCCGATTTGACCGTCCGGGTGCGCGCAACTCAGCTTTGAAGGCGCGCGGGGCGTGTTGCTGGAGCAAATATGGCAGAGGCAGGAGTTCCGCGGATTTCCGTCGTTGTCCCGGTGCGCAACGAAGCCGGCAATATCACGCCGCTCGTCACCGAGATCGCCGCGGCGCTGACGGATCGCTGGACGTTTGAGGTGATCTACGTGAACGACGGCTCCACCGATTCCACCAGCGACGAATTGCGTGCCCTGATGGCCGATCGGCCTTGGCTCCGCCAATTGCGGCACGCCCGTTCCTGCGGACAATCCGCCGCGATTCGCACCGGCGCCGCCGCCGCGCGTGGCGAGATCATCGCAACGCTGGACGGCGACGGACAGAACGACCCCGCTTTCCTGCCCAAGCTGATCGACACGCTGGAGGCCGGCGCGCCCGATGTCGGGCTCGCTGCCGGGCAACGCGAGAAGCGCACGGACGCCGGCATGAAACGAACCGTGTCGCGGCTCGCCAACCGTGTGATCAACCTGATGCACGGCACCAATACACGCGACACGGGCTGCGGCCTGAAGGCCATCCGCCGTGATGTCCTGCTGGCCCTGCCCTATTTCGACGGCCTGCACCGTTTCATGCCGCCGCTCGTGCGCCGCGAAGGGCTGAAGATCGCTTACATCGACGTCGTTGATCGGCCGCGCGGCTTCGGCCAGTCGAATTATCGCATTTGGGACCGCTTATGGGTGAGCCTCGCCGACATTCTCGGCGTGCGCTGGCTCATCGGCCGCCGCAGGCACGTCCCAGCCGTTTCAGAGGAGACGCTGAATGCTCGTTGATTTGTCCAACGCTGTGAACGGTTATCTGTTGGATGTGCTCGACCACATGGATTGGTGGGTGCTGATCGGATTTGCCGCACAGATATTGTTCAGCGCCCGCTTCCTGGTCCAGTGGATCGCCTCTGAACGCGCCGGCAAGAGCGTCGTGCCCCTCGCCTTCTGGCTGTTCTCCATAGGCGGCGGCGTGCTCCTCCTTACCTACGCCCTCTATCGAAGGGACCCGGTGTTTATCGCCGGCCAGGGATTTGGACTGTTCGTCTATATGCGCAATCTTCATTTCGTGCTGCGCGAGCACCGCGCCTCAGCCGCGCGGGCGCAGTGAAATCCGCGGGGTTCGCACGTGAACGCAATCTCAATCCTGTTTGCCAATTGCGCAGAAACAGGCTTGTGATCTTTCCGCGCAGCCCCAGATGATAAGGCTACGACCAGCTGGAGGTTGCCCATGCAGCGCCACCTGAACCGACCCTCCCGATCGGCTGCCAAAGCCGCGACGGCCTCGCGCACCGGCCATTGGCTGATCCTGACAGCTCTTTCGCTGGCTCTTGCCGCCATGGCCACCACCATGGCTCAAGCCGATTGCAAGGAGGAGCCCGGCCCCGGTATCGACTGGTCGGAATGTCAGAAGACACGCCTGATGATCAGCGGGAGCGACCTCTCCGACGGCACATTCGAGCTGACATTCTTCACCTCAACGGATCTCCGCAAAACCAATCTGTCGGGCGCAAATCTGGTTCGCGCCGAATTCTCCAATGCCAGCCTGGCGGGTGCTGAGCTATCCGGCGCCAATCTGGAGAAGGCCGCGGGTCTCCGTACCGATTTCTCCGGGGCGAATCTCGCCGATGCGCGGCTTTATGGGGCGGAGTTCTCGCGCGCCAACTTCAAACGCGCCACTCTGACGGGCGTCGATTTCGGCGCGTCTGAGATGAACCGCTCCGATTTTACCGAGGCCGACCTCACCGGCGCCAACATGTCCAAGGCGGAGCTTGCGCGTGTCACCGTCACCGACGCGGTGATCTCCGGCGTATCCTTCAGCTTCTCCAACATCTCGCGCGCCGATTTCCGTGGCGTCGATCTCGACGATGCCGACCTCACCGGCACCTACATGTTCCTGACGCAGCTCGGTGGCGCCGATCTCAGCCGCACCAAAGGCCTCACCGCCGGCCAGCTGGAAATCGCCTGCGGTTCTGGGTCGACCCTCCTGCCGGCGGGTCTTTCAGCGCCGGCTTCCTGGCCCTGCCCAGACTACGCTGCCGAGTAGCTGCCCCGCATAATTGCAATAGGCGCGCGCCTCGCGCGCCAACCACCCGACGCGACTTGACGTAGCCCTGACCTGCATGGTCTGAGCGCCCCCAGGACCATGCAGGTTGCGTGACCTACGCGACGGGAGCTCCAATGACGCAGACGGATGGCCGGTTCAAAGGCCGCAACGCGATCGTAACCGGCGGCGCATCCGGAATCGGATGGGCCATCACCAAGCGGCTGGCGCAAGAAGGCGCCGCCGTTCGCGTCTGGGATCTCGGCGACCTGCCATCCGATGCGCCGGCCGGCGCTTCAATCGAAGCAGTCAAGCTCAACCTGACGGATGCCGCCGCTGTCGAGGCGGCCGCCAACGACGCGGCCAATTCACTCGGCGGCATCGATATACTGGTCTGCAGTGCCGGCGTCGCGGGCCAGGTTGCGACCTTGTGGGACTTTCCGATCGATCATTGGCGCGATGTGTTCGACATCAACGTGCACGCGGTCTTCTATTGCAACCGCTTCGTGGTGCCGCACATGATGGCGAAGAGTTACGGCCGCATCGTCAATATCGCCTCCATCGCGGGCAAGGAAGGCAACCCCAACGCGTCGGCCTATAGCGCCTCCAAAGCCGCCGTCATCGGTCTCACCAAGTCGCTCGGCAAGGAGCTGGCGAAGACCGGGATCACGGTGAATTCCGTCACGCCGGCAGCCGTACGCACGCCGATCTTCGATCAGATCACCGAGGAGCATGTGCAGTTCATGCTCTCCAAGATCCCGATGGGGCGGCTCGGCACGGTCGACGAGATCGCAGCGCTGGTTTGCTGGCTGGCGAGTGAGGAATGCTCCTTCACCACCGGCGCGGTGTTCGATGCTTCGGGCGGTCGCGCCGTCTACTAGGCCGCGCTGTCGGACGACGCGACGTATTCCGGCGACAGCGTCTTCTCCGTCTCAGCGTCGAACAAAGTCGCACGCTTCAAGTTGATGTCGATGGCCACGGTTTCGCCCGGCGCGCTGACATCGTGCGCCTGCAATTCCGCCACCACCGGCTCCCCGCCCATGCGAAACGTTGCGCAGACCCGCGGGCCGGTCGGCTGCAGGAGCTCGATTTCTGCCTCGTAACGCATCGTCCCGTCCGGCGGCGAGACACGCACGGCGCGGGCCATATGTTCCGGCCTGAGGCCGAGAATGACGGATGTCCCGTCGGCGATGTTCTGCGGCAGCCGGTTCGGCGGTAGCGGCACACTCATGCCGCCATTGGCAAGCCGCACCGCCGGTCCCGCCTCGTCACGCGCAATCGTCCCGGTCAAGAAGTTCATCTTCAGCGCCCCGAAGAACCCGGCAACGAAGCGTGACGTGGGCCGCTCGAACAGCTCAATCGGCGTGCCCTGCTGCTCCACCGCGCCGTCACGCAGAAGCACAATGCGGTCGGCGAGGTTCATTGCCTCCATGTGGTCCTGCGTGACATAGACGATCGTCATCTCCTTTTCCTGATGCAGTTGCTTGAGTGCAGCACGTATGGGCTCGCGGCGTACACCGTCGAGACGTGACAGCGGCTCGTCAAAGAGATGCAGGAGCGCATCGCGGGCAATCGCTTGTGCGAGCGCGATCTTCTGGCACTCGCCGGCGGTGAGGCCGCGTACCGATCGACTGAGCCGCTCGGGGAGATCGACAAGCGTGCTGGCTTCCTCCACGCGCTTGATGATTTCTGCTCTGGCGAGCCCCTTCGTCCGCAACCCGAACGCAATGTTCTCAAAGACCGAAAGCGTCGGAAACAACACCGGCGCCTGCGGCACCAAGGCGACGTTGCGATCGCGTGGCATCAGATCGTTCACCGCCTCGCCGTCGAATGTGATGGTTCCGGCGTCGGCTGACTCCAACCCGGCAAGCGTCCGCAGGAGCATGGACTTGCCGCTGCCGGCGGGACCAACCACGACGCAGAACTCACCGGCCTGAATGGCGAGGTCGATATTCTTCAAAACGCGCACGCGGCCAACCGACTTCGTCAGTCCGGAAATCGAAACGTTGGCCATGCTCAATCCCTGACCAGACCAAGCGAAAGCGTTCGCGCCAACCGCCCATGCATGACTGCCAACGCGACGATGACCGGCGCGATTGCTGCCAGGCAGAGTGCGGCAACGCCACCCCACGCTTCAGGCCCGGTGCCGACCTCAGCCAAGAGCACCGGCAGCGTCGTGGCGCCCTCGTCCGCCAACACAAGCGCAAAAGCAAGCTCGTTCCACGCCAATACGAACGTGAAGGCCGCGGTAGCGAAAAAGCCGCCGCGCACGATCGGCCAGGCGACCATGACCGGAAGCTGCCGCCGGGTGAGCCCGGCGACGAGCGCCGTCTCCTCCAAGGCAACCGGCACGTCGCGGAAATAGCCGCGCATCATCCACATCACATAAGGCAGGTTGAAGACCGTCAGAACCGCCACCAACGTAACAAGACTGCCCGCCCAGCCGAAGCGGCCGAAGGCCAGGACAGCGAGAAGGGCAAGGAGAACCGGCGGCACCAAGCGGCTCGCTAATGCCGAGGCGGCAAAGAACCTGCCGCCAAATCCGGATCGCGCAAGCGCATAGGCGGACATGGTTCCAAGCGCCATCGCCAGGGCCATGGAAAGAACCGCCACGATGAAACTGTTGCCGATCGCCCAAAGCGTCTCGCGCTCAAGCAGGATTTCAAAGCTCTTGAACTGTGGCGTGGCCGGCCACCAGACCGGCGGATAAGTGAGCACTTCCTCCGGGGTCTTCATGGCGGTGACGACGAGCCAATAAAGCGGGAAGAGAAACACAATGAGCGCGGCAATCGCCACGGCGTAGCGCAGCCCAAGCCATGCGGCAGCACCCCAGTTCATGCCGCGACACCTCGCCGGTCGCGCCCGAGAAAGACGACAAAAAGTGCGGCAATCACCGTCACACTAAGAAGCGTTGTGAAGGCCAGCGCCGCCAAACCGGCATCGCCGGTACCTTCAACAAGGCCCAGATAGGCAAACACCGAAAGTGTCTCGGTCGTGGCATCCGGTCCCCCACGTGTGAGCACCCAAACGACGTCGAAAAGCCTGAGGAGGTCGAGCCCGCGGATCAGTACAGCCACGGCAATTGCCGGCAGCAGCGCCGGCAGCACGATGCTGAAGAACGTCCGCCAGGGACCCGCATCGTTGATCGCGGCCGCCTCGCGCTGCTCGCGGCTTACGTTCGCCAGTGCCGCGAGCGTTAGCAGCGCCATGAACGGTGTCCATTGCCAGATGTCGGCGATCAGTACTGCGCGATAGGCAAAGCTCGGATCTTCTGTCCAAAGCGTCATCACGGCGCTGCCGCTGATCCCGCTGAGGATATGGTTGACCGGCCCATAATCGTTGTCGAACAGAAGCCGCCACGTCACGCCGGATAGCACCGGCGCAGCGAGGGCCGGCAACGCCAGGAGCGTGACGAAGAGACGCCTGCCCGGCATCGGCTTAGCCAGCACGCCGGCTAGTGCCAGGCCGAGCACAAGCTCAATCGGCAGCGCAACCGACGCCAAGACCAGCGTCCGACGCGCGGCCTCCCAGAGGCTTGGATCGGCGCGCAATTCTTCAAAGCCGTTTGGCGTCGCCTGCAAGGCGGTCAACAGCGCGTAGAGAAGCGGAGCGATGGCGACGGCAAAGACGGCCACGACGGCCGGCAGCAACAGCCAGGGCCTGAGGTCACGCGGCCGCGCGATGGTCTTGGCCGTTGAGGATGCCTTGCCGGCATCGGCGACCGCGATGTTCGTCCCACCCACGCTCAACTTCGCGACGGCAAACGCTAAAGGAAATGGAGCGGCCAGATTGCCGATTCCGGCCGCCATGCGCAAACCGAAACATTCTCAACCGTAACGACGCGGAGGGGAAAACTTCGCCGTGCGTATCTTGCGTGAGGCGTGCCTCGTTAAGTCAGGCGGCCTGCGACGCGCGTTTGGGCGTGTTGTCGACGTTGCCGGCCACTCCGACGCCAGTGAAGCGGATACCGGCCTCGTCGCGACGCTGCCAGGCGGGAACGGCGGGGATCGTCAGGTCGGCGGTGACCAGGCACAAATGGAACGCGTTCGGTAGATCGACGGGTCCGTCGAACTCGAGCCGGGCGCCGCCCGGGCTGATGTCACGCACCATGCATCTCACCGAGACCCACTCGGTGAGCATCAGCTTGCCTTCCTTCAGGACCCTTTTGCGCCGCTCGCGACGTCTGTCGCGCATGTGCCGATCCCCCCATGCTGAACCGTTGCAGTCTGCGCCGACACAGTAAACAGGACGTTATCGCCGGCGGCTCGAATCACCGGAATCAGCGGAATCGCGCCGCCCCTCGGCAAACAAAGAGGTTAAGCCGACCCAGGCCAACCCACGGTAATAGAACAACTCTCTGAAGTTGCGCAAAGCATCGTGAACGTGTCATGAGCACATCACGCAAGCCATTTATTGGTCGATCTGGGCCCGGAGCCCTTGAGTGCGGGGGCACACTAGTGTTGCATGAGGTCGGGGCAGGCTCAGGGGGAGCTATGCAGGGGGTCGTAGACTGGTTTGTCAGGCACGGCGAGCGTCCGCTCGCTCCTCCCGCGCGCTTTCGTGAGTATGCGCCGCTTGACGACGACCGCGACGGCAGCAACGATTTTTCCGATCAATCGATCCGCGGCCTGACCTTCGCACTGGAATATTGCGACAGCCGCGGATGGGACAGCACACGCACCGTTCGCTGCCTGGCCGTTGATCCGATTCATCCGGCGGCCATCAGAGCCCATTGCAATGTCCGTGGTGAAGAGCGGACGTTCCGGGTCGACCGCATCATATCGATTGCCGATCTCAGGACTGGCCGCATTCTGTCGAGCCACGAGCAAATGGCGCTGCTGGCCCCCTACCTGCATGGCGCCTACCGCGATCCTGATTTCGTGGCGCTTGCCGCCCTGCAGGAGGCCACGCGAGACGGCGTCTTTGCCTTGCTGCAATTGGCGATGCAGGACGGAACATTGGGGACGGCAGCGCGCGTTGCCGTGCTCAACTACGTGAAGGCGGAAGCCAAGGCGGTCGGCTGCCGTGTTCCGCCGCATGCCTATATCGAGCTTTGGCTCGACAACTTGTCCCCGCCGCTGGAGGCGGTTGCCGATTCCGTCGCTAACCTCCTTGCCGACAAGGATAAATTCGCACGGCTCTTGCCCTGCCTCTTGAAAGTCATGCGCAGCAATGACGGCCACCCGGACCGCGAAGAGGCCATGCGCGAACTGATGGGCCTGGTGCGCAGCCACTTCCGCCAGAAGGTCTTCGCCTGGCCGCGCGACGTCCGCGCCACGCGCTAACCAGCCGTCCGAACCGGGTCTTCCACTTCAGCACCGCCGCAAATCGGGCTGGCGTTTGGCGTCCCGTCATGATTGCTTCATGAAATGGCAATCGACGAACCGTCCACGATCGGGATTGAAGAGGAGTACCTCCTCGTCGACCTAGAGACGCGCGACCTCTACGTCGACCCACCGGAAGCCTTCATGAAGACGTGCCGGTGGCTACTTGGCGAACACGTCACGCCTGAGTTCCTCCGCTGCCAGATCGAGGTCGGAACGCGCGTCTGCGAAACTATCGCGGAAGCCCGCCAGGAGCTCGCCTTCTATCGCCGCACCATCGCCGCAGAAGCCAAACGGCATGGCATGGGGCTGGTCGCCGCTTCCACCCATCCGATCGCCGACTGGAGCGCGCAGGTCACCACCGACAAGGAGCGCTACACCCAGCTTGTGCGGGATCTGCGGGCCGTCGCCCGGCGGCTCCTGATCTGCGGCATGCATGTGCACGTGTCGGTGCCCGACGAGGAGCTCAGGATCGACTTGCACGGGCAGCTGACCTACTTCCTGCCGCACCTTCTGGCGCTATCCACCTCGTCGCCGTTCTGGCGGGGAAACAATACCGGCCTGAAATCCTACCGCTCGTCGATCTCCATCGAGCTGCCGCGCGCCGGCTTGCCGCAGACATTCAGTAGCGCCGGTGAATACAACCGCATGGTTGACCTTTTGGTCGACCTCAATTGCATCGAAGACGCCACCAAGATCTGGTGGGACCTGCGCCCATCCGCACGATTTCCGACGCTGGAAATGCGCATCTCCGACATCTGCACGCGGCTGGAGGACGGCATCGCCATCGCCGCAACCTTCCAATCGATCGTACATATGCTGATCACCTTGAAGCGGAAGAACCAGCGCTGGCGCCAATACCTTCCGCCGCTGATCGCGGAGAACCGCTGGCTTGCCCAACTCAATGGCGTCGGCGGCGAGCTCATTGATTTCGGCCGCGGTGAATCCGTGCCGTTCTCCGATCTGATGGAAGAGCTGATCGCGCTCATCGCCGACGAGGCGCAAGCGCTGGGTTGCCTGGCTGAAGTGGAGCGGCTGCGCGTGATCGCCGCGGAAGGCACCAGCGCCGACCGCCAACTCGACATCTTCAACCGCGCAATGGCGGACGGCGCCGACAAGCGGGAGGCGCTCGGCCGCGTCGTCGACCATCTGATCGAGGAAACGCTTGAGGGGTGCGAGGCGAGCTAGCTCTCCGCCAATGCGCCATGCTCCAGATCGATCGTTGGACATTCGCGGTCAGCGCCGCCCGGATACTCCTTTTCGCCAACTTCATGACGGTTGCGGCGGTTATCCCGATCCTGCTCGATGAATGGCAGATCAGCGGCGCCGAAGCCGGGGCGATTATAACAGCATTCACAATCAGTTACGCGGCGTCACTCTTTGGCTTTGCCTGGGCCGCCGACTATATCGGCGCAAGGCGCGCCGTGGAGATATCCGCCATCGCGAGTGCATTGGCTTCCGCGGCGTTCGGGTTCCTTGCCCGCGACTGGCTGAGCGCAACGCTTCTCTACGGGCTGGTCGGCCTTGCCCAAGGCGGCGTCTACACGCCGCTCATCATGCTCTTTTCGGAGCGCACCGATCCGGTCAGGCGCGGCACGGCCATGGGCTGGCTCATCGCCTCCACATCGGTCGGATATGCAGGCTCGTTGATCCTGAGCGGACTGGCGCTTAGTCAGGGAGGCTACCAAGCCGCGTTTATTTTGACGGGGCTGGCCCCGGCCGTCGGCGCGATCCTGCTTCTCATCTGCCTGCGCGGCACGCCGAACCAAGTGCACCCGCGAACGTCACACGGCAGCGTGTGGCAACACACGTTCGGCGGCCGTGACGCACGTCTGTTGACGACCGGCTATACGGCGCATTGCTGGGAGCTTCTGGGGAGCTGGGCGTGGCTCCCCGCGCTAATTGCTGCGGCCTACACGCTGAACGGCAGCTCAGTCGCCGCCGCCAGTCAATCAAGCGCCATGGCGACCGGCGCCATGCATCTGATTGGCGCCACGGCCTCCTTCGTCATGGGTGCGCTGTCGGATCGGCTCGGTCGCCGCACGGTGCTCCTCGGCGTGGCGGCGGCCGCCGCCTTCCTGTCACTGTCGATCGGCTGGGTCATATGGCTTCCGGTGTGGATCGTGCTGGCGCTCGCGATCCTCTACGCCTTCCTCACCATCGGAGATTCGCCCGTGCTCACCACGGCGATCACGGAAGTCACTGAGCCCGGCCGGCTCGGCGCGGTATTGGCGCTGAGATCGCTGCTGGGCTTTGGTGCCGGCGCCATCGCCCCGCTCGCCGCCGGTTTCACCTTTGACGCGGCGACCGCAATGGACTGGCGCCCGGCCTTCGTGTGGGGCTGGACGTTTGCCGTGCTCGGCATCGGTGGGGTCATTGCGGCGTTCTGCGCAGCGGGACTCAGCCGCCGCAAAGCCTGAACGGCGACGGCTATGCTGCTATTGGCTCGCCGTCGCGAATGCGTTCCGTGGGCGCTGAGAACGTGACCAGCTCCTCGCTGGCCGTCGGATGCACCGCCATGGTGGCGTCGAAATCCGCCTTGGTCGCGCGCATCTTGATGGGGATCGCCAGAAGCTGCGCCATCTCGCCCGCGCCGGGCCCCAGCACGTGCGCGCCGAGCACGCAATCGGTGTCCGCGTCGACCACGAGCTTCATCAGCATCCGGTCCGAGCGTCCCGTGAGCGTCCCTTTCAAGGGACGGAACGCCGTCTTGTAGATGTCGAGATTGCTGTGGCGGCTACGCGCTGCATCTTCCGTCAGGCCGACGGTTCCGATCTCCGGCTGCGAGAACACGGCCGTCGCCACATTGTCGTAGTCGGGCTTTGTCGGTCGCCCGTGGAAGACGGTATCGACGAAACACATCGCTTCATGAATCGCGACAGGCGTCAGCTGCATGCGATCGGTCACATCGCCGATCGCCCAAATGTGGTCGACGCTGGTTTGCGAATAATCATCGACGGGAATGGCGTGGGTCTTGGTCAGCTCAATCCCGACCGTCTCCAGCCCCAGGCCCTCGACATTCGGCTGGCGCCCGACGGCAAGGAGGATCTGATCCGCCTCTTCGACCCCGCCGCCGGAAAGCTGTGCGCTGAGCCCGCCGTCAGGCTTCTTGTCCACCTGCGTGATGATCTGCTGGCACAGAACACGAATGCCTTTGTTGGTGGCTTCCGCATGCAGGAGCCGCCGCAAATCCATGTCGAAGCGCGACAGCACCTCGCGGCCGCGATAGACGATCGTGGTCTCAACCCCAAGCCCGTGGAAGATACCGGCGAACTCAATGGCGATGTAGCCGCCGCCCTCAATGAGCACGCGCTTTGGCAGGCTCGGCAGATGGAATGCCTCGTTTGACGTGATGCAATGCTCGTGGCCGCTGAGTGCCCGGTGTGGGTTCGGCCGGCCGCCGGTGGCGATGAGGATGCGCTCGGCCGTGATCGTTCGCCCCGGTTGTTCGAGCTTCACCCGATGCGGCCCGTCAAGCGACGCGCGCGTTTCAAGAAGTTCAACGCCGGCCTTCTCCAAGTTGGCCCGATAGAGGCCCTCCAGCCGGGCGATCTCCTTGTCCTTGTTGGTAATCAGCGTCGGCCAGTCAAAAGCCGCCGGGCCGATCGTCCACCCATACGCGGCGCTATCCTCAAACTCCTCGTGGAAATGCGAGGCGTAGACGAGAAGCTTCTTGGGGATGCAACCGCGGATCACGCATGTCCCGCCCACGCGATCCGACTCCGCAATGGCGACGCGGGCGCCGGCCTCCGCCGCGCGCCGTGCGGCGCGCACGCCGCCCGATCCGGCGCCGATGACGAAAAGGTCGTAATCGTAGGCCACGGCTCGCTTTTGCCGCGCTATTGCTGCGGCGCTTCTTCCTGCGCCGGGCCGGCGATGTCGCCTTCCAGCGCCCGCTGGTCTGCCTCGGCCGCAGAGCGTAGCTCCTCGCGGACGCGCCGGTCGAGATCAGCCGCAACGGACTTTGCCCATTCCTCGGCCGCGGCCGTCTGCACCGCCAACAACTGGCCATGCGTCTGTGCGAACTTCTGACCGGTCTCGCTGCTGTAGAAGTCGATCAAGACCTGCATCTCCTCGTCAGTGAACCCCGAGGCCCAGACGCGCGCGAGGTAGCGATCAAGCTCCGGCCGACGTGAGACCAATTCCACGGCGACCTGGTCGACCACCGCGATGATGCCGAGCTGCATCTGCGGGTTGGCGCGAATGAAGCTGTTCTTCGCCTCGTCGGCGATGTTCGGCAGCAGCGCATCGAACAGCCGCGCCGTTCCGGTGAGCTGCACGAGCTGATCAGCCAGCTCTTTGGTTCCAGACGGCAGCTCGTTCTGGATGATTTCGCGTAGCGCCGTCGCCTCGTTAGCTGCGTCCTGCGCATAGGCAGGCGCGCTGAAGAACACCGCCGCCAGGACGAGAGGCGCGGCAAGCATACGTTTCATGAGATCCTCCGTGGGCGGCCACGCCGCCGGCATACATTGATACTGATCATGCTTCGATTTCTGTAACGCCCTGCGGCGAGGCGACAAGCGCCAAGTCCGCAAGGCCGAGGAAAAGGCCGTGTTCCACGACGCCGGGGATGTTTGCAAGTCTGTCGGACAGCGTCTTTGGGTCCGGAATGCGGCCAAAAGAGGCATCGAGGATGGGATTCCCGTTCTCCGTCACGAACGCGCCGGCCCCCGCCTGCCGCTCTTGAAGCGTGACGCTAAGCCCCAGTTCCGCTGCGGTTTTTTCGATCGCCGCCGCGGTTGCGTTCATGCCGTATGCAACCACCTCGATCGGCAGCGGAAAGGCGCCTAGCGCCTCCACGTTCTTGCTGGCATCGGCGATGACAATCATGCGCTTCGATGCGCACGCCACGATCTTCTCGCGCAAAAGCGCCCCGCCGCCACCCTTGATCAGCGCCAGTTCGGGCCCGATCTCGTCGGCGCCGTCCACGTCGAGATCAAGCTCCGGCGTCTCCGCCAGCGTGGTCAGCGGCACGCCGGCCTCGCGCGCCAGTTCGGCCGTGGCTTCGGAGGTCGCAACGCCCACGACGTTCAGCCCGGATGACACGCGCTGCCCAAGCAGGCTGACGAAATGCGCCGCCGTGGAGCCGCTGCCCAGCCCCAGGCGCATACCGTCTTCCACATAGGCGAGCGCGGCTTCAGCGGCGCGGCGTTTCAGATAATCCGACATATCTCCCACACCGCTTTGACGATGCCGGGCGCGCCTTAGCATGCGCCCTTCGCTCTACCAAGAGGGCGGAGGTGACACCTTGCTAAGGGCGCCGCTGGGCGATAATCGCGGTCAAATGACCGCTCCACTCCTCGTCTTCGACCTCGACGGTACGCTCGTCGACACCGCCCCCGATCTCCTGGCGACGCTGGACGCCGTGCTGCCGCGCCACGGTTTCGAGCCGATGGCCGACGCCTCGCTGCGCGACACGATCGGCCATGGCGCACGCCACATGATCAAGCAGGCATTGCTGCGCCACGACGTGACGCTCTCCGACGAGGCGCTGGACGCCATCAACGACGACTTTCTTGCCCATTACGAAGCAAACATCTGCCGGCATTCGACGCTCTATCCGGGGACGGAGGCACTGCTTGACCGGTTTGCCGAGGCCGGATGGCGGTTTGCCGTCTGCACCAACAAAAAAGAACACCTCTCCAAGCTGCTCCTGCAGGCCATCGGCGTGAGCGGCTGCTTCGCGGCGATATGCGGCGGCGATACGTTCGCCGCGCCCAAGCCTGATCCGGCGCATCTCGGCGGCACGATTGCCGCGGCGTCCGGCACGCCGGCGCAGACCTTGATGGTGGGCGATTCCCGCACCGACCGCGATGCGGCGCGGAACATGAACGTCGCCGTTGTCGGCGTGAGCTTCGGCTACACCGATGTGCCGATGGCGAAGCTCGACCCCGATCTCCTCATCGACCATTTCGACGAGCTGACGATCGACGCAGCAAAAGGGCTTCTGGCCAATGCGGCTCAATCCCCGGCCGACGCTGCGGTATCCCCCGCGCCCGGTTCTTGATTTCGCCTCTCACGGCTCCTATTAGACCTGAAGCGGTTGGGCGGTTAGCTCAGCGGGAGAGCACACGCTTCACACGCGTGGGGTCACTGGTTCAATCCCAGTACCGCCCACCATTCACCGGCCACCATGCCCCCTCACCGATCATCGGATGCGACTGCGCGGTAAAGCGCGGCATAATGCGCTGCCGGGCGCTGCCAACCGACATCGGTCGCAAGCCCATTGGCCTGCATCTGCCGCCAGATCTTCGGCTGTCGCCACAAATCCGCGGCACGCGCCAACGCATGTTCCAGCGGCTCTCTTGCGACCGGCGCAAACTGGATGCCGGTCGCAACACCCGCTGCAATCGCCATCTCGTTGGCATCGATGACGGTATCGGCCAGTCCGCCGACGCGCGCAACGACAGGCACCGACCCGTAGCGCAGCGCGCAAAGCTGCGTGAGGCCGCAGGGCTCGAAGCGCGACGGTACGAGCAGCGCATCACTTCCGCCCTGGACAAGATGCGCCAGCGGCTCGTCATAGCCGATGAACACGCCGACCCGCCCCGGGTCCTTGCTCGCTTCTGCGAGATAGGCCCGCTCAAGTGCGGCGTCGCCGGAACCAAGCACCACCAGGTCGGCGCCCAGCGCCTTCAGGCGCGGCAGTGCAGCGAGCAACAGATCAAGCCCCTTCTGCTCGCTGAGACGACTGATCACACCGAACAGCATATTTTCCGGCGGCGTGGTCAGACCCAGCCGCTCCTTCAGCGCCGCCTTGTTGCGCCCCCGCCAGGCCAAGCCGTTACCGCGGCGTCTTGCCTTGAGATACGGATCGGTGGCGGGGTCCCACACCGCCTCGTCGACGCCGTTCAGAATGCCGGAGAGCAGATCGGCGCGGCCGCCGATCAAGCCGCCGAGCCCCATACCGCCCTCCACGGTCGAAATCTCCGCCGCGTAGGTCGGCGACACCGTGGTGATGCGGTCAGCGAGCCTCAGTCCTGCCTTGAGAAACCCGATGCCGCCGAAATATTCCACGCCGTCCATGGAGAGCGCTTTTTGAGGAAGCCCGAGCGGCCTCAGCAGTTCAGCAGGAAAGCGCCCCTGGAAGGCAAGATTGTGCACGGTCATGATCGTGCCCGGCCGCTTTTTGCCGGCATAGGCGAGATAAGCGGGCGCAAGGCCCGCCTGCCAGTCATGCGCGTGCACGACATGCGGCCGGTAGCGTGGCAACAGCTCGAGCCCGATATCAGCGGCCACCTTCGACAGCGCCGCAAACCGCTGCGCGTTGTCCGGCCAGTCCAGCCCGAGGCTGTCGATATAGGGATTGCCCGGCCGCTCGTAGAGATGCGGCGCGTCCAGCACCAGCACGTCGAGGCCGTCGACATCCGCGCCAAGGAGCCGCGCGTCACCGCCGAAGAGTCCGCTGATGCGACGGAGCGTCTTGGGCGTGTCCAGCTTCTCCAGCACTGTCGGATAGCCTGGAAGAAGCGTGCGCATGGTCACGCCGCGCGACGCCAACGCACCCGGCAGCGCGCCGGCCACATCGGCGAGCCCACCGGTCTTGACGAGCGGAAAGACCTCCGACGCGACGGAGAGAACGCGCAAGGCGCGCGCGCGCCGCTTCAGAGCGCCAGCCGGTCGATCATGGGCTGAGTGATGAGACAGACGCCGCGTTCCGTCCGACGGAAGCGCTGGGCGTCGCGCTCTGGATCCTCCCCAACGACCAGGCCCTCCGGTATCTTTACGCCGCGATCGATGACGACGTTCTTCAACCGCGCGCTTCGCGCCACGTCGACATAGGGCATGATCACGGCGCTCTCGACCTCGGCGAACGAATGCACATGAACGCCGGTGAACAGGAACGAGCGGCGCAGGCTCGCGCCGGAAATGATGCAACCGCCCGACACGAGCGAGTCCACCGCCTGCCCTCTCCGGCCTTCATCGTTGAAGACGAACTTGGCGGGCGGCGTGATCTCCGCATAGGTCCAGATCGGCCAGCTCTTGTCGTAAAGATCAAGCGCAGGCACGGGCGCGGTGAGATCGACATTGGCTTCCCAATAGGCATCGATCGTCCCGACGTCCCGCCAATAGGGCTCCGCATCCTCGCTTGACCGAACGCACGATGTCTCGAACTGATGCGCCACCGCTTTTCCGTTCTCGACGAGATACGGAATGATGTCCTTACCGAAATCGTGGTTTGAGTTCGGATCGGCGGCGTCGCGCCTGAGCTGGTCGAACAGGAACTGCGTCTCAAAGACGTAGATGCCCATACTGGCGAGCGCCTTGTCGGGCTTGCCCGGCATGCCCGGCGGGTCCTGCGGCTTCTCAAGAAACGATACGATCGCATCGGTCTCGTCGATCGCCATGACGCCAAACGCCGACGCATCCGGTCGCGGGACCGCAAAGCACCCGACGGTCACGTCTGCGCCTGAGTCCACGTGCTGTCGCAGCATGGGCTCGTAGTCCATCTTGTAGATGTGATCGCCGGCGAGGATGATCACATAGGCCGGCGCGTAGCTCTGGATGATGTCGATGTTCTGAAAGACCGCATCGGCCGTGCCGGCGTACCACATGGTCTCCGACACGCGCTGGCTGGCCGGCAGGATATCAAAACTCTCGTTCCGCTCCGGCCGAAAGAAGTTCCAGCCACGCTGCATGTGCCGGATGAGGCTGTGCGCCTTGTATTGCGTCGCCACGGAAATGCGGCGGATGCCGGAATTGAGCGCGTTGGACAGCACGAAGTCGATGATGCGCGACTTGCCGCCGAAGTAGACAGCCGGCTTGGCTCGCTTGTCGGTGAGCTCCATCAACCGACTGCCGCGACCGCCGGCAAGCACATAAGCCATGGCGTCGCGCACCAACGGCCTGCCGTTTGCTTCCGATGTCGCCACAACGCCCCTCCCACGCAACGCCGCCAATGCGCCACTATCGGGGTTGGGCGGCGGCAGGGCAACCATGGAGGTTTACGCGGCGGAAACCTCGCTGCCCTAAGCAGTCGGAAAGACCACGAGAACCCAAGGGTAGGCCCCTTTTATGACCTCCACACACCCGGCGCCGGCGCTTCAAGTGCGCGGCCTCTCAAAGCGTTTCGACCGCCCCGCCGTCGACGGGCTCGACCTCACGGTGCGCGCCGGCGAGTTCTATACGCTGCTCGGGCCAAACGGCGCAGGCAAGACGACCACGCTCAGGATGGTCGCCGGGTTGTTGCAGCCCGATGCCGGCGACATCGCAATCTTCGGGATCGACGCGCGGCTGGACCAGGTCGCGGCGAAGCAGATCGTCGCCTGGGTTTCAGACGAACCGATGATCTATGACAAGCTGACGCCGTACGAGTATCTGGAATTCGTCGCCGGCCTCTGGAACACCGAAGCAGGCCAGGCGCAAGCGCGCGCCGACGAGTTGATCGACTGGCTCGGCCTCACTCCGCACGCCAATGAGCGCTGCGAAAGCTTCTCGCGCGGCATGCGCCAGAAGGTGGCGCTGGCCGGCGCGCTGGTGCATGACCCGCGGCTCATTATTCTCGACGAGCCGCTCACCGGTCTCGACGCCGGCTCCGCCCGGCAGGTGAAGGACGTGCTGCTGGCTCGCGTGCGCGCCGGCGGAACGGTGCTGATGACAACGCATATTCTCGAAGTCGCCGAACGCATGGCGGAGCGCATCGGTGTCATTGCCAATGGCCGCCTCATCGCCGAAGGCACGCTTGCAGAACTCCGCGCCCAGGCCGGAGGCGAAGACAGCAGCTTGGAAGACATCTTCCTCGATTTGGTCGCCGAAGAGGCCGCAGAGCAAGCTGCCGGAGAGGCCGCAGCGGCATGAACCAGCCCGCATCGCTTCTTTGGCTGGCGCGCCACGAGCTGCAGCTCTCCTGGCGCGATTGGCAGACCCTGGTGACCGGCGGCCAACGCCGTCGCATTCCGATCGTCGCTGGGGTCATCTTGATCGTCGCGGTGTTGATGCATGCGCTGGCCTATCATCTGATCGGCCCCTACGCCCCGTCCGGCATCGATCCGGAGCGCGCGACGCTGATCCTGGTGACGGGCTGCGCGCTGCTCTCCGGCTCGCTGACGCTGTCGCAAGCCATGGAGATGGTGACGCGCGTCTTCTACGCGCGCGCCGACCTCGACCTCATCTTCTCCTCACCCGTCTCGGCACGAAAAATCTTCGCCGTCCGCGTGGCCGCGATCGCGCTCTCCACGACGGTGATGACGGTGCCGCTTGCCGCGCCGTTCATCAACGTGCTCGCCTATTCCGGCGGATTGCGATGGCTGGGCGCCTATGGCGTGGCCGTCGCGGTGGGTTTCACGGCTTCGGCGATCGCGCTGACGCTGACCGTCGCCCTCTTCCGAACGCTCGGCGCGCGGCGCACGCGGCTCGTCGCCCAGATCGTCGCGGCGATCGTCGGCGCTATCTTCGTCATCGGCGTCCAGGCGCTGGCGATCCTCTCAACCAACACGCTGTCGCGCTTCGCCGCGCTGCAATCCGACGCGCTCAAAGCCATCGCCCCGGGCCTGGACAGCCCCTTCTGGTGGCCGGCGCGCGCCATCATGGGCGACGTGCCGGCACTCATCGGCGTGCTCGTCGCAAGCCTGGTTCTCTTAGCGGCGACCACGCTCGCCTTCTCCGGCCGCTTCGCCAGCTACGCCACCGCCGCAGCAGGCGTCTCCGCCACGCTTATCCGTCAGCGGCCGCGCGCCAACGCATTCCGCGACACGACACCGCAACACATCCTGCGGCGCAAGGAATGGGCGCTTCTCAAGCGCGATCCATGGCTGGTCTCGCAGTCGCTCATGCAGGTGCTCTACCTGCTGCCACCCGCATTGCTGCTATGGCGTAACTATGGAACAGGCGGCGAAGCTATTGTCGTGCTCGTGCCGGTCCTTGTGATGGCCGCCGGCCAACTGGCGGGCGGCCTCGCATGGCTCGCTGTCTCCGGTGAGGATGCGCCTGACCTTGTGGCGACAGCGCCGGTACCGCAGGCGCGCATTCTGAGGGCCAAGGTCGAAGCTGTGCTCGGCAGCATCGTCCTGGTCGTCGCGCCCTTGATCATCCTCTTGGCGCTGACTTCGCTTTACGAGGCCTTCGTCACGATCATCGGCGTGATGCTCGCCGCCGCGTCCGCCACCCTCATCCAGCTCTGGTTCCGCAAGCAGGCAAAGCGCAGCCATTTCCGACGCCGGCAAACCTCTTCCCGGATCGCCACCTTCGCCGAGGCCTTCTCGTCGATCTCCTGGGCCGGCACCGCGGGTCTCGCCGCGGCGGGAAGCTGGTTCGCAATCGGTTCTGGGATCTTGGCGTTTGGTCTCCTCGCCGGTGTGCGCGCGATAAGGCCCCGCTAACCGAACCGAACGAAACATGGCGGAATCGTGGCACATGGGCCACAGCCGGCGGCTTTCAGGCCCGGAAAACCCCCGTCTGGCGGGATCGTGACTTGCCGCGCTTAACCGATTGGAGAAACACCGTGCCCTAGGGTCACGCCCATCTGGGGCGTTGAATGGGGCTGACAATGATACGATCTGGGACACGACTTGGGCTCATCGCGGCTTTCGCAATATCCGGCTTTCTTCTGACGAACATTCCCGCCGCCGACGCGGCGGCTACGCGTTTCTTCGATCCACAGACCAAGACCTGGCAAGAGGTCACGCCAGGGCGCAGCATGCGCAATCCCGTGCCGCGCGAGGTCGTGGACTATGACGGCCCGCACAAGGCCAACACGATCATCGTCGACACCTCCGAGCGCCGGCTCTACCTCGTGCTCGGCGACGGCAAGGCGCTGAAATACGGTGTCGGCGTCGGCCGCCAGGGCTTTCAATGGTCCGGCACGCACCGCATTACGCGCAAGGCCGAATGGCCCGGCTGGACACCACCGGCGGCGATGCGCAAGCGCCAGCCGCACCTCCCCAGATACATGGAGGGCGGACCCAACAATCCGCTCGGCGCGCGGGCGCTTTATATCGGCTCCACGCTCTATCGCATCCACGGCTCCAACCAGCCCTGGTCTATCGGACAGGCCGTGTCGTCCGGGTGCATCCGCATGGTCAACGAGGACGTCATCCACCTCTACGACCAGATCAAGGTGGGCGCCAAGGTGATCGTGCGGAGGTAAAGCCCGCCGCGAAATCGAGAATCCAAAGGCCGGCCCCGAGCCGGCCTTTTCTTATGGCGCGGCCGGTCAGGCGCTCTCCCGCGCCAGACCGCGTTCCTCAAGCTCTTCCAGATAGCGCGCCCAGAGCGCCTCGTGCTCCGTGCCGAGCTTCAGAAGATAGTCCCAGGAATAGATCCCCGTATCGTGGGCATCGTCGAAGCGCAGCTTGATGGCGTAATTGCCGATCGCCTCAATGTCGATCACCAGCACATCCGCCTTGCCGCCCAGTACCGTGCGCTGCTCCGGCGAGTGACCCTGCACTTCTGCGGACGGAGAGAAGACCCGCAGATATTCCGCTGCAAGCGCATGGCGCTCCCCGTTGTCAAACGATACGGAGAGTGTGCGGCGGTCCTTCGACAGCCGGATTTCGGTTGGCCAAGGTGCTGTCAATCTTGCGTCCTCCGCGCATATACGTAATCGAACGAGTCTTGGATCATCCGGTGCAGCCGACTAGATTGTTGTTCAGTCGGCTCAGCGCAAGCTGACAGCAGCAGGTTTTTGGTGGAGATGGCCGTGGACAAGAAAAGCGCAGGGTCGGGCCCGATGATCGACCCGTTCGGGCGCGCTGTGACCTATCTGCGCGTCTCCGTCACCGACCGGTGCGACTTCCGCTGCGTCTACTGCATGTCGGAGGACATGGCGTTCCTGCCCAAGCGCGACCTCCTGACGCTGGAGGAGCTGGAGCGCCTTTGCGCCGCTTTCATCGAAAAGGGCGTCAGGAAGCTCCGCATCACCGGCGGAGAGCCGCTGGTCCGACGAAATATTATGAGCCTCTTCAACGCTTTAGGAAGGCATCTTGAGACCGGCGCGCTGGATGAGCTGACGGTGACCACTAACGGCTCGCAGCTGGAGCGCTTCGCCCCGGCCCTCAGAGATGCCGGCGTCCGCCGTATCAACGTCTCGCTCGACACGCTCGACCACCAGAAGTTCAAGACGATCACCCGCTGGGGCGACCTCGGCAAGGTGATGGCCGGCATTCGTGCCGCTGAGCAGGCCGGGTTGCAGATCAAGATCAACGCCGTGGCGCTGAAGGGCGTCAACGACACCGAGATTCCGGAGATGCTCCGCTTCGCCCACGACCGGGGCATGGACCTGACGCTGATTGAGACGATGCCGCTTGGTGACATCGACGGCGACCGGACCGATCAATATCTGCCGCTGTCGCAGGTGCGCGCGGAGCTCTCCGAGCATTTCACGCTGGAGGACCTCGACTACAAGACCGGCGGCCCAGCGCGCTATGTGCGCGTGGCGGAGACCGGCGGCCGGCTCGGCTTCATCACGCCGCTGACCCACAATTTCTGTGAGAGCTGCAACCGCGTGCGCATCACCTGCACGGGCACGCTCTTCATGTGCCTCGGCCAGGATGACGCCGCCGACCTGCGTGCGCCTTTGCGTGCCTCGGAGGGCAACGAGCTCCTGAACCAAGCCATAGACGAAGCAATCACGCGCAAGCCTAAGGGCCACGACTTCATCATCGACCGCAACACCCAGGCGCCGGCCGTGTCGCGTCACATGAGCGTCACCGGCGGATAGTCCCTCAGTACAGTCGTTCTACTGAATCATTGTCGATGGCTGCCTGAAGAACGTCGGCCGATTCCGCCAGCTTCGCATGCTCAACCAGGATTTCGGCGAGCGAAGGCACGCTTGCTGCGTCCGGCCATTCCTCCGCTTTCCATAGATGCGAGCGGATCATGCATTTCGGGCAGTGCGAGAGCACCCTCTCCACGGCGACCACGATCGCATGATCGGGGAGCTTGCCGTTGATGGCCATCGCCTGACGCAGATCATGGTCGCGCACGATGATCGCCTTGCCGCTGACGCGGAGCGTGTGATTGACGCCGGGAATGAGGAAGATCAGCCCAACCTCGGGATTGGTGAGAATGTTGCGGAAGGAATCGAACCGGCGATTACCGAGGCGATCGGGGATGGCGATCGTCTTTTCGTCCAGCACCTTGACGAAGCCTGCTGGGTCGCCCTTCGGCGAAAGGTCCATCGCGCCATCAGCGCCGGCCGTCGCGATGAGGATGAACGGCGACGCGGCGATGAAGCGAGCAGCAAAATCGTCGACGATGGAGATCACTTTCGCGGCGGCGCGCGGATTCGGCTCGCCGAGGACGTCGCGAAGCTCTGCTTCAGATTGAACGACGTCGCGGAAGCGCGCGGCAAGGCCGTTGCCGGTGGTGGCCATCTGAAATCCTCTCCTGGGACAATAGGGGCGAAAGGTGCGCGCACTTTAGCGTAGCGCGCACGCCTTAGGCGAGTGCAT
Source organism: Afifellaceae bacterium (assembly GCA_028284625.1). Lineage (GTDB taxonomy): Bacteria > Pseudomonadota > Alphaproteobacteria > Rhizobiales > Afifellaceae > DASWJZ01. The sequence continues at coordinate 242,792 of JANQRH010000005.1, forward strand.
AGCTCGCCTCCGAGCTATGCCTTCCGCCTGCCGGTGCGACCTGTTAGGCCAAAGTGGCACCCGCCAGTTGAGCCCTATGTCCACCGCTTCCCCCCTCAGCGAGAACGCTCGCGGCATCCTTTTCATGCTGGGCTCATCGACCGGCTTCATCCTCAGCGACACCTTCGTGAAGCTGGCCACCGAGACACTCTCTGTCGGTCAGGTCGTTGCTCTGCGCAGCATCATCGCGTTGCCCGTCGTCGTCATCATCAGCGTGCAGCAGGGCGCATTCCGCAACTTCAGGCTGACCGGCGGCGTGATCTGGCTCAGAACCGTCGGCGAGATAGGCGCCACCGCGTTCTACCTGGCGGCGCTTGCGCGCATGCACATCGCCAACGCCACCGCGATCATTCAGATCATTCCGCTCGCCGTGACGGCAGCCGCTGCGATCGTGCTTGGCGAGCGGGTCGGCATCCGCCGCTGGACCGCAATCCTGATTGGTCTCGGCGCGGTGTTGATGATTATTCGCCCGGGCATGGAAGGTTTTAACATATGGTCCCTTTCGGCGCTCGCTGGAGTGGGCTTCATTGTGCTGCGTGACCTGGCATCACGAAAACTGCCCAAAGACATGCACCCGCTCGCCGTTGTGACGTTGTCGCTTGTCGCCATGATTCCGCTTGGCCTGATCATGCTGCCGTTTTCGTTTTGGGGTCCGCTGACCCTGCACGGCTTGATCCTGTGTGCAGGAAGCGGCCTCCTCCTCTCCTTCGCCTTTTTGATGATCATCGAGGCGATGCGCCACGGGGAGATCGCGGTGATCTCGCCGTTCCGCTACAGCGTCATGCTGCTCGCAATCTTCGTTCAGATCGTGGTCTTTGCCGTTTGGCCTGACACTATCACCTTGATCGGAAGCGCTGTGCTCGTCGCCACCGGGCTCTACACGCTCTATCGCGAGCGCAAGGTCAAAAGTGCCGGCGCTGCCATGGCATCCGAGCCAGCCGCGGGCACGCATCCGCGATGAACGACGCCACCATCAGCAGGAGCGATCCGCACGCCGGCCCCGCGTCCCCCGCGCCGCGCCGGCCGCCCGTCTTTGCGCTGATCGCCGTCTCCGGGCTCAGCCCCTTCGCCATCAACTCCGTCGTTCCGTCCATGCCAGCCATATCGCTGGCCTTCGATGCGCCGTACGCACGCGTGCAGCTCATGCTCTCCGCGTTCCTGGCGTCCGTCGCCATTGCGCAAATCATCATCGGGCCACTCTCCGACCGGTTCGGACGTCGACCGGTCCTCCTGGGCGGCTTTCTGGTCTTTGTGGCGGTCACCGCGCTTGCCCCGGCGGCGCCGTCGATCGATGTGTTGATTGTTATCCGCATTGTGCAGGGCGCATCGGGCTGTGTGGGAATTGTCCTGAGCCGCGCTATCGTTCGCGACCTCTTTGAAAGACGACAGGCGGCAAGCATGCTCGGCTACGTCACCATGGGCCTTGCCGTAGCGCCCATGGTCGCGCCGACCATCGGCGGCCTGCTGCAGGCAGCGTTCGGCTGGACGTCGATCTTCTGGTTCACCGCCCTCCTCGGCGCGTGCTGCATCGCTGTCGCATGGGCCTATGTGCCGGAGACAAACCTGCGGCCGACCGAGCGCTTGAGCTTCACGACAATCTTTCGCGACTTCGGCGCGCTGGTGCGCAACGTCGACTTCGTGCTGTTCACCGCAAGCAGCAGCCTGACCACCGGCGTCTTCTTCGCGTTCCTGGGCGGCACGCCATACGTCTCCGAGCGCATCCTCGACCTTTCGCCGGCAATCTACGGGCTATGGTTCGCCGCCGCCCCGGTCGGCTATGTGGCCGGCAACTACCTCGCCGGCCGCTACACGGAGCGCTTCGGCGTCGCGCGCATGATTTTGGCCGGGTCGGCCATCGCGCTGCTCGGCGCCGCCGTGCCTTTCATCTTGTTCTCTGCCGGGATAGCCAGCGCCGAGGCGCTGTTTCTGCCGATGATTCTGGTCGGGATCGCCAACGGCGTGTCGCTGCCGAGCGCCATCTCCGGCGCCGTCAGCGTCAGGCCGGATATTGCCGGCTCCGCCGCGGGCCTATCGGGGGCCGCGCAGATGGGCGTGGGCGCGGCGATTTCTGCTGTTGCCGGCACTGTTCTCACCGGCCAGACGTCCGCAAATCCGATGTTCTTCTTGATGCTGGCCGCCGCCGCGTTGGCCCTCGTCGTTGCCATCTTGCTCTACCCGCGGAACCGCCCTCAGGCCTGAACGCGGACGCTTCGGGCAGGCGCTTGTCCCGTGCGGAAGCGCTACCTATTGTCTCCGCCATGCGCGAGCCGCCCCCGACAGAGACAGTGCTGCCTGACCCCGACGATCCGCGCCTGTCGCGATCCGTCACCGGCATTGACCAGACCGGCGCGCCGGCCGAGGCCCGGGTGGTCACGGAACGGCCGCTGACGCTTTTTCTGAACGGCCAGGAGATCGTCACCATGATGACGATCGGCGACTATCCGGAGCTGCTCGCGATCGGCTACCTGAAGAACCAGGCCATGCTGCCGGCCGACAATCCGGTGACCGGCGTCGACTATGACGATGAGCTCGGCGTAGCGGTGGTCCGTACCGAGCGCGAGACCGATTACGAAGAGAAGCTCGCAAAGAAGACACGGACGTCCGGCTGCGCGCAGGGCACGATCTTTGGCGATGTCATGGCCGGATTTGAGGACATTAAGCTGTCGGCCGACGCGCGGCTCAGGACAAGCTGGCTCTACGCCCTCACCAAGGCGATCAACACGACGCCCTCGCTCTATCTGGCAGCCGGCGCGATCCATGGCTGCGTGCTCTGCAAGGAGGATCGCCCGCTCGTCTATATGGAGGACGTCGGCCGCCACAACGCGGTCGACAAGATCGCCGGCTGGATGTGGCAGAACACTGTTTCCCCGCACGACAAGGTCTTCTATACGACCGGGCGCCTTACCTCCGAGATGGTGATCAAGACCGCCATGATGGAGATACCCATCCTCGTCTCGCGCTCCGGCTTCACGGCCTGGGGGGTGGAACTTGCCCAGCAAGCCGGCCTGACCCTAATCGGGCGCGCCCGCGGGCGACGGTTCGTGGCGCTTGCGGGGACAGAACGTATTATCTTTGACGCTGACGCGTCGGTTGCCGACGAAGAGGCGCCACACCATGTCCGCAAAGCGGCGCGCGCAATCGCCGGAGAGGCGGCCGGTTGACCTCCTCCCGTTTGGAGGGCATGCGCGCCAATCCGAAAGGGGATTGGACGATTGCAGATGTTGAGGCGGTATGCCGGGAGCACGGCGCGCGGTGCGAACCTCCGCGCGGAGGCGGCTCCCATTACAAGGTGTTCCACCCGCAGGCCCATGATATAATCACCATCCCCAGAAGGCGGCCGATAAAGCCCGTCTATATTCGCCGGTTTGTTCGTTTCATCGATTCCGTGAAGGCAGCCTCAAGCAATGGCCGAGATTGAATATCCGGTTCTGATAGAGCCCCTTAGCGCCGATGACGGAGGAGGTTTCGTTGCGACGGTCCCCGACCTGCCGGGCTGCATGTCCGATGGAGAGACGGCGCAAGAGGCCCTGGTCAACGTTCAGGATGCGATCGCCGCCTGGATCGAAGCTGCTGAGTCGATGGGACGGCCCGTCCCTCGCCCTTCCCAACGTATGAGTGCTGCTGAGTAGACTATGAGCGATCTGTCGCGCCACATTGGCGTCATCCTGGCGGGCGGGCTTGGCAAGCGCATGGGCGGCGGCGACAAGCCACTGGTGACCCTCAGCGGCAAGCCGATGCTCAATCGCGTCATTGAGCGGCTGCGCCCGCAGGTGGAGCAGATCGTGCTGAACGCCAACGGCGATCCGGCACGCTTCGACGCTTACGACCTGCCGGTGATCGCCGATACGATTGACGGCTTCGCGGGGCCGCTTGCCGGCCTTCTCGCCGGCATGCGCTGGGTCCAGACGAACGCGCCGGACGTACGCTTCCTGGTCACCGTGGCTGCTGACACGCCGTTCATTCCGCCGAACCTGGTGCAGCAGCTTGCCGATTGCGGCGGCGATGCGGCGGACACCGTCGCGCTGGCCGCCTCACCCGCCGGCACCCACCCGGTGATAGGCCGCTGGCCGGTGGCGCTGGCCGACGATTTGGAAACGTTTATGACGAGCGGTGAACACGCCAAGATCCTGATCTTCGCCGACCGCTATATCCGGCTGAACGTGCCGTTCGATGACATCGCGCTGCCGAACGGCGAGACGATCGATCCGTTCTTCAACGTCAACACGCCGGAAGACGCGGTCGAAGCCGAAGTCGCCGCCGCGGCGATTGAGGGGCACGCTGCGTGACAGTCGGCAAGTTAGAACGTGTGCCTCTGCGCGACGTCTTCCCACACGAGGCACGTGATTTGACCCGGTGGCTCGCCGGCAACCCAGACGTTTTGGCCGATGCCACTGGGCAGGCGATGGCGATTACCGCAAGTGAAGATCAGGTTGGATCATTCAGAGCCGATCTTGTCGGAGAGGACGACGAAGGTAACGTCGTAGTCATCGAGAACCAACTCGGCAAAAGCGATCACGATCACCTTGGCAAGTTGCTGACCTACGTTGCCGGGACAGAGGCCAAAATCGGTGTATGGATCGTCGGGAACCCGCGACCAGAACATGTTGAGGCCGTTACCTGGCTGAACCAAGCTAACCTTTGCGTATTTTATCTCATGAAGATCGAAGCCGTGAGGATCGGTTCTTCCGATCCTGCACCCTTGCTCACGCTGATCACCGGCCCCAGTGAGGCAGTCACTCAGGCCGGGCAGGAAAAGAAGGAGCGCTCGGAGCGACATAAGCTTCGCTACAAATACTGGGAGCAACTGCTTCCGATCTCGAACGAAAAGACTAGCCTATTTCGTTCGGTAGGCCCTTCGGACAATAACTACATCTCGGCCAGCGCTGGGCGGAGCGGCATCGCGTTTGTTTACCGAGTTACGCAAGACAAAACATCGGTCGAACTCTATATGAACACGCAAGATGAGGCCGAAAACCTAAGGATATTCGAGCGCCTGCGAGCAGAGATGCAGAACGTGGACGATGAGTTTAGGGGCGCGTTGACTTGGGACGAGATGGCGGGCCGGCAAGCGTGCCGCCTTCGGTTCGACATTGACGGAGGCTATCGGTCTGACGAAGGGAATTGGCAGGACATCCACTGTCGACTGGCCGTTCACATGGCCAAGCTTGAAACCTCTTTGCGGCCACATCTCGAGGCGGCACTCCGTTGAGCATCCCCGTCTTCGGCGTAACCGGCTGGAAGAACTCCGGCAAGACGACGCTGCTGACGCGGCTTGTCGAGACATTCACCAAGCGCGGGCTGGCGGTCTCCACGCTGAAGCACGCGCATCACGCCTTCGACGTCGATCACCCGGGAACGGATTCGTTCCGCCACCGGGAGGCCGGCGCGCGGGAGGTGATGCTCGTCTCCGGTGTGCGTTGGGCGCTGATGCATGAGCTCCGCGACAGCCCCGAGCCACCGCTGGAAGCCGCACTTGAGCGCATCTCGCCCTGCGACCTCATCTTGATCGAAGGCTACAAGCGCGCCGGCCATCCGAAAATCGAAGTGCGCCGGCAGGAGACCAGCCAGGAACAGAACCTCGCCGACGACGATGCCTCCATCCGTGCAATCGCCGCCGACTTTCCCACCGACGACGCCGGCCGGAAGCTATTCGACCTCAACGACGTGAACGGAATGGCGGATTTCATCGCCGCGGAGCTCGGCCTAAAACAGGCGCATGGCTGAGCGTCGGCTCATCGACGATTGTTTTGTCACCGACAGCGAACGGCTTCGTCACGATGACGCGCTGGCGATTCTGCGCGAACGCGTGCGCCCGGTCGTGGAGACGGAACGGGTCGGGCTCGCAGCCGCTCATAACCGCATCCTGGCGGAACGCATCGTCAGCCCACGCGACGTGCCGCCAGCCGATAATGCCGCAGTCGACGGTTACGCCTATGCCAGCGGCGACTACGATGCCGCCGGAGGCTACTTTCCGGTTGTCGCGCGGCTTGCCGCCGGTCACCCCGCCTCAGCACATATGCCCGGCACCGCAGTGCGCATCTTCACTGGCGCGGCTATGCCCGACGGCGCCGACACTGTGGCCATGCAGGAGGATTGCGAGCCGCATGTGCAGGACGCGCAGGCCTTCGTCGCCATTCCGCCCGGCCTGAAGCCCGGAGCAAACCGGCGCAAGGCCGGCGAGGACCTCACGAAGGGCGATGCCTTGGCGAAGCCCGGCACCCGCTTGAGGCCGCAGGAGATCGCCGCCATCGCGTCCGTCGGCGAGACAGAGTTTTCCGTCTTCCGCCGGCTTAAGGTCGCCACGGTTTCAACGGGCGACGAGATCGTCCGGCCCGGCGCTTCGCTGAAGCCCGGACAGCTATACGATTCAAACTTCGCGCTACTCGCCGCGCTTCTGGCCGGCGCCGATTGCGAGCTCACCGATGCCGGCGTCCTGCCGGACGATTCCGATATTGTTCGCGAAACGCTCGCCAAGCTCGCCGCGGAGCATCATGCCATCATCACCACAGGCGGTGCGTCGCAGGGCGAGGAGGATCACCTTGCTGCGAGCCTGAGCGCCCTCGGCAAGCGGCACCTCTGGCAGCTTGCCATCAAGCCCGGCCGCCCCGTCGGCTTCGGACAGATCGGCGACTGCGCCGTCGTGGCGCTTCCAGGCAATCCGGTCGCAGCCTTCGTCTGCTTCCTGATCTACGTTCGCCCTACGCTGACGGTGATGGCCGGCGGCGCGTGGCCTGAGCCGCAGCGCTTCCAGATCGCCGCGGATTTCGAGATCGCCACGCGCAAGACCGGCCGGCGCGAGTTCTTGCGCGGGCGGCTAGCGGCCGATCAGTCGGGACGCCCGGTCGTGCAAAAATTCCCGCGTGACGGCTCCGGCCTCATCACCTCGCTCCGCGAAGCGGACGGATTGATCGAGATCGAGGAGGACATACCCTCGGTGAAACGCGGGGCGCCGGTGACCTTCCTGCCATTTTCCGGGCTTGGCCTGGCACCTTAGGCGCGCAATCCTGCGCCCTCGGGAAATCGCTCCAAACCACTTTGATTCAGTGAGAAATCGCGGCAGACTGTCGCCACCCACGCCGGCTCGCCGCTGGACGGGCCGGGCAGGCCTGATGGTTCATACATCAGGACACCCCGAACCTACTTGCTGGGAGGCAGTATGCGTATGCTCACCCGTTTGGCCGCCACTGCGGCCGCAATTGTATTCTCTGCCGGGCTTGCCGCCGCAGAGGACAAAGTCCGTATCGGCACCGAAGGCGCCTACCCGCCCTTCAACAATCTGGAAGCGGACGGCTCGCTCGTCGGCTTCGACATCGATATCGCCAACGCGCTCTGCGAGGAGATGCAGGTGGAGTGCGAGTTCGTCGTGCAGGACTGGGACGGCATGATCCCGGCGCTACTGGCGGGCAAGTTCGACGCCATCATCGCTTCTATGTCGATCACCGAGGAGCGTATGGAGGTCATCGACTTCACCGATAAGTACTACAACACCCCGCCGGCGATCGCCGTGCCACTGGACTCTGAGCTGAAGGGCGTCACCGCCGACGATCTCTCCGGCATCCGCATGGGTGCGCAATCGGCGACCACGCACTCCAACTACGCGGAGGAAAAATTCCCCGACACCGACCTGCAGCTCTACCCGACACCGGACGAGTACAAGCTAGACCTCGCCAACGGCCGCATCGACGCTGCCATTGACGACGTCGTGGTGCTGTCGGAATGGCTGGAGAGCGACGACGGGAAGTGCTGTCGTATTCTCGGCACGCTGACGCCCGATCCCGTCATCAATGGCGAAGGCGCCGGCGTCGGCATCCGCAAGGGCGAGGATGATCTCAAGGCGAAGTTCAACGCCGCCATTCAAGCGATCCGCGAGAACGGTAAGTACGAAGAGATCAACAACAAATACTTCGCGTTCGACGTCTACGGCAGCTAAGCCGAAGCACGACTAAACACGTCCGGCGGGTACCCGCCCGCCGGACCCAACGAAGGGGGGTGGATGGAGTCCATCTGGACCCTTATCTCCTTCGGCGACCAGGGCTGGGGGGACGAGATTGCGCGCGGCGTGGTCGTGACCGTCGCGTTGGCGCTCGCCACCCTGCCCTTTGGTCTTCTGCTCGGCTTCTTCATCGCGCTCGCAAAGGATTCCGACGAGCCGTCGCTGAAACGCGCGGCGGAGATTTACACCACCATCTTCCGCGGCCTGCCGGAGCTGTTGACGCTCTTCATCGTCTATTTCGGCGTGCAGATCGGCGTCCGACGGATAGCGGAGCTTTTCGTCGAGAACCCCACCATTGAGGTGAACTCCTTCGTCGCCGGCATGGTGGCGCTCGGCTTCGTGTTCTCCTCATATGCCAGCGAGGCGTTTCTCTCCGCCTTCAGGGGCATCCCGCGCGGCCAATATGAGGGCGGCTACGCGGTCGGCTTGAGCGGGCTGCAGACGATGCGACTTGTTGTGCTGCCACAGCTCATAAAGCTCGCGCTTCCCGCGCTCTCCAACCTGTGGCTGATCCTATTGAAGGACACCGCCCTCGTCTCCGTCATTGGGCTTGCCGATACCTTGCGCCAGGCGGGTATCGCCGCGCGTGTCACCAAGGAGGCGTTCCTGTTCTTCGGCATCGCCTGCCTGATCTATCTGGTGCTGGCGATCCTCTCCTCCTTCGCGCTCGGTTGGATTGAGCGTTGGAGCCAACGCGGCGAGGCGGCGCGATGAGCGAGGTCACCGCCAATGCCGGGACCCTGGCCGCCCCGCCCCCGCCGGCCAAGACGTGGACCAAGGGACGCATCACCGGCCATGCGCTCATGGCGCTATGGATCGTCGCAGGCGCAGCGTTGGTCATCCACCTCATCACCGGCTACGACGCCGCCTTCTACAAGCGCTACACGCCGAAATTCATCGACGGCACAATCGTTACGCTGCAGATCGTGACGCTCTCGGTGATGATCGGCGCGGCGATCTCCGTGCCCGTGGCGATGGCGCGCATGTCGCAAAGTGCGCTCGCCGGCGCGCCCGCCTTCGCGTTCGTCTACTTCTTCCGTGGCACACCGCTCATCGCCCAGACGTTCCTCGTCTATTACGGCGCCGGCACGTTCCGCGACGCGCTCGACGCCGCCGGGCTCTGGTGGTTCTTCCGCGATGCCTACAATTGCGTCATCTTCACCTTCGCGCTGAATACCGCCGCCTACCAGGCGGAGATTCTGCGTGGCGCCATCCAGAACGTCCCGCGCGGACAGAGCGAAGCGGCCGCCGCGCTCGGCATTCCCAAATGGGTCATCTACAGCAAGATCATCCTGCCGCAGGCGCTGATCGTGGCGCTCAGGCCCTACGGCAACGAGATCGTGCTGATGATCAAGGGCTCCGCCGTCGCCTCGATCGTCACCGTCTTCGATCTGATGGGCGAGACCCGTCGCGCCTTCTCGCGCTCCTTCGACTTCGAGACCTATATCTGGGCGGCGATCATCTATCTTACGATGGTGGAGATCCTGCGGCGGGTTTGGGACGTTTTGGAACGACGGTTGACCCGCCACCTGAAGCGCGGCGACTGAGTTTCCGCGCCGGGCTGACCTTGCGGCTCTGGCGCGCTAAGAAAGCCGCGCAATCTCCACCTCAACCGACAAGGACAGGCACGGATGGCAAAGGTCGCCTTCATCGGACTCGGAATCATGGGCTATCCCATGGCGAGGCATCTGGCGAAGACGGGAGGGCACGACCTCACCGTCTATAACCGCACGGCCGAGAAGGCGGCAAAATGGGTGGCGGAGAACGGCGGCATGCAGGCCGATACGCCACGCGCCGCTGCCGAAGGCGCGGACTTTGTCTTCACCTGCGTCGGCAACGACGACGATCTGCGCGCCGTGACCCTGAGCGACGACGGCGTTGTTCCCGGCCTGAAGGCTGGCGCCGTTCTTGTCGACAACACCACGGCTAGTGCCGCAGTCGCGCATGAGATCGCCGCAGCGGCGGACGCCGTCGGCGCCGGTTTTCTTGACGCGCCCGTCTCCGGCGGACAGGCCGGCGCGGAGAACGGCCAGCTCACCGTCATGGTCGGTGGCGACCAGGCGACCTTCGACAAAGCCAAGCCCGTCATCGACAGTTACGCCAGGATGGTGGGCCTCATGGGCCCCGTCGGCGCCGGTCAGCTCACCAAAATGGTCAACCAGATCTGCATTGCCGGGCTCGTCCAGGGCCTGTCGGAGGGCATCCACTTTGCCAAAAAGGCCGGCCTCGACGTGGAGAAGGTGATCTCGGTGATCTCCAAGGGCGCGGCTCAATCCTGGCAGATGGAGAACCGCTGGAAGACCATGGACGAAGGCTTCTTCGACCACGGCTTCGCCGTCAACTGGATGCGCAAGGACCTCGATATCTGCACGGCCGCGGCGCGCGAAAACGGCGCGCATCTCCCGGTCGCTGCCCTCGTCGACCAGTTCTACGCCGAAGTCCAGACCATGGGCGGCGGGCGTTGGGACACCTCAAGCCTCATCGCCCGGCTGGAGCGGGATTAGCCGCGTGCTCCGGATGGAGCGAAGCGCAATCCGGGAAACGGTTCGGTCACGATCAAACCCGTCGTCTGTCATCCCGGTTCGGCCGCAAGGCCGAGACCGGGACCCATGAACACGGCCGGATCGGGCCACACGACCGTCCCGTCCGCTTGCTCCGGTGGCTATAGATCCTGGACACGCGCTGACGCGCTTTCCGGGATGACAAACGAGAGGGTGTGCGAAAGAGCCCCCGCATTCCGCTTCCCTCCATAGGGGCTACGACGGGAGTCCCGGTCACGCGTACTGGGGCCTCACCCATCGCCGACATGCCGCTCGCAAAGCCTTTGTTAACCTTGACAAATCATGATCTGGGGGTCGATTCCGCACATCAATCGTGACCATGGTGCATCCGAGCCAACAGCGTCAGCCACTACCCCGTCCCGAGCCTGCATCGAGCCTGACCGTGTTGTTCCGCGGCAAGGCGCGCGTGCTGAACATCCGGCCCTGGCTGGCCGTCACATTGGTCAGCCTCACCGTTCTGTTCGTCACCACCTATGTCGGCGCCGCCGCCTACATCATCTTTCGAGATGAGCTTCTGGGCGCCGCGGTCTCGCGCCAGGTGGAGATGCAATATGCCTACGAGGAGCGAATCGCCACGCTGCGCGCCGAGCTTGATCGCGTCACCAGCCGCCACATCGTGCAATCGGAAGGCCTGGAACAGCAGCTCGCCACGCTTCTCAGCCGACAGGAGCTGATCGATCATCGCCAATCGGTGCTCGATGGCCTTGTCTCAAAGGCGCGCGCCTCCGGCATTGAAGTGGCCATGGCTGAAGCGCGGCTGCCACGGCCAAGACCGGCAAGCGAAGCGGAAGCTGCCTCTTCTGGCGACACTGCCATCAGCGCGCTTGGATATCTGCCTGAAGGCGCCGCGAGTACGGCCGACCAGGCCATCTTGAACGCACTTCTGACGCGCGGCGCGGAAGGCGAACCGAACTCGGCGCTGCGCTCCACCTTCTCCCGCGTCCAATCCTCCCTAGACGATACTCAGGCGCGCCAGGGCCAGGCGCTCTCTGTCTTGGGCGCGACCGTGGAAGCAGAGTCAGAGCGCCTGACCAAGGCGCTTGTGCCCCTCGGCATTCAAGTTGAGCGCTCCGACGACGACAGCGCCGAGCCGCAAGGTGGCCCCTTCGTTCCGACCGGCGCCCTGCACTTCGTTGAGCGCGCAGCCGAACTCGACCGGACCCTCAGCGAGCTCAGCCTCATGCGCCGCTCCGCAGCGGCGATGCCCGTGGCCGCACCGCTGAAGGTCATGCGCATTTCGAGTGGCTTCGGCTCGCGCATCGATCCGTTCTTGAAGAAGCGCGCGTTCCATTCCGGACTGGATTTCGTCGCCCCGAAGGGCACCATTGTGCATGCCACGGCCCCCGGCGAGGTCGTCTCCACCGGCCGGAAGGGAGGCTACGGCATCATGGTGGAAATCCGTCACGCCAACGGGATTTCGACGCGCTACGGCCACCTCTCCAAAGCTCTGGTGACACCGGGGACAATCGTCTCAGTCGGCACGCCGATCGGTCGCGTCGGCTCCACCGGGCGTTCCACTGGTCCGCATCTGCACTACGAGACCCGCCGCAACGGCAAGGCCGTCAATCCAGCGGTTTTCGTCAGAGCGGGACGAATCCTCGGCGGCGCGTAACGAAGACCCGCAAAGCCTAGCTCGTCTCGGCCTCCGCCCCGCCGGCTCCAACGCGCTGCGCCAGCGATGCTTCCATGAAACGATCGAGATCGCCGTCGAGCACCTGGCTTGGCGTCGTATGCTCCATATTGGTGCGCAGGTCTTTGACGAGCTGATAGGGCTGCAGCACGTAAGAGCGTATCTGGTGGCCCCAGCCGATCTCCGTCTTGCCGGCCTCCGTGGCCATGGCCGCCTCTTCACGCCGCTTCAGCTCTTCTTCGTAAAGACGCGCGCGCAGCATGTCCCACGCGGTTGCGCGGTTCTTGTGTTGCGAGCGCTCACTCTGGCAGGCGACCTGAATGCCGGTCGGCACATGCGTCAGGCGAACGGCGGAATCCGTCGTGTTGACATGTTGTCCGCCGGCGCCTGAGGCGCGATAGGTGTCGGTGCGCACGTCGCCTTCGTTGATCTCCAACTCGATGCGGTCGTCGACCACGGGGAACACCCAAACGCTGGCGAAGCTCGTGTGGCGGCGCGCGGCGCTGTCGAATGGCGATATGCGAACGAGGCGGTGCACGCCGGACTCCGTCTTCAGCCAGCCATAGGCGTTGTCGCCCTTGACCAGCAGCGTGGCGGATTTGATGCCCGCCTCCTCGCCGGAGTGAATTTGCAGGACCTCCACCTTGTAGCCACCGCGTTCCGCCCAGCGCGTATACATGCGCAAGAGCATCTCCGCCCAATCCTGGCTTTCCGTCCCGCCCGCGCCGGCATGAATTTCAAGATAGGTGTCGTTGCCGTCGGCCTCGCCTGAGAGGAGCATCTCCACCTGGCGCCGCGCCAGTATCTCCGAAAGGCGGGCGATCTCCGCCTCCGCTTCCGCGACGACGCTGTCGTCGTCGTCAGCCTCACCCAGCTCAATTAAACCAAGATTGTCGTCCAGCTCACGCTCAGCTTGCGTGACCGTACTGATGGAATCGTCCAGCCGCTGGCGCTCGCGCATGACGCTCTGCGCCTCTTGGGGATTATTCCAAAGATCGGGGTCCTCGACGCGGGCGTTCAGCTCCGCCAACCGGCGCTCAGCGACATCCCAGTCAAAGATGCCTCCGGATCAACGCAATGGCGCTGCGGATGTCGTTGACGATGGCCTGCGTCTCGGCGCGCATTTTGATCTCTCCTGAGATAGGCCGGTGCTGGCGCTGAAGCGCCCAGCAACGCAGCCGGTAGAATGTCGGCGTTTGCTAATAGAGGCCGCCGGTCCCCGTCGCAACGGCACGGTCGGCTTCGTCTGAGATCGACGCCGGCACGCCCATGGAATCCTGGTAGCCGATGATCGAGTAGTTCGACGGCGGCGCCGTTCCCGGCTTGAAGGCCTCCAGGATCACGCCTCCGCCGCTCCCCTGCGTGCGCAGCCCGGTGCGGCGATCGATCGGGATCAACTCAATGCCCGGCGGCGTCTGGAATTCCTTGGGCGGTGAATCGGCCAGCGCCACCTTCATGAATTCGGTGAAGATCGGCGCCGCCAGCACACCGCCGGTTTGCCCCTTGCCCATGGGGCGCGGCTGATCGTAGCCAATGAACACGCCGACCACGAGATCAGGCGAGAAGCCCACGAACCAGGCGTCCTTCTCGTCATTGGTCGTGCCGGTCTTGCCGGCGATCGGCTTGCCGACATTGCGCACCACCGTGGCCGTCCCGCGCTGCACCACCCCCTCCATCATGGAGGTGATTTGGTAGACCGTCATCGGGTCGAGCACCTGTTCGCGACGGTCGGTGAGCTGCGGCTCAGGCTGGCTGGCCCAATCGTCCGCCGTGCAGCCGGCGCATTCGCGCTGATCGTGCTGGTAGATCGTCTTGCCGAAACGATCCTGGATGCGATCGATCAGCGTGGATTTGATCTTGCGCCCACCATTGGCAATCGTGCCGTAAGCGGTGACGAGCTTAAGGACGGTGGTTTCGCCGGCGCCCAGCGACATCGGCAAATACGGCCCAAGATCATCATAGATACCGAAGCGCCGCGCATATTCCGCCACCAGCGGCATGCCCATGTCTTGCGCCAGCCGCACCGTCATGACGTTCCGCGAGCGCTCCACTCCGGTGCGCAATGTCGCCGGCCCGTAAAACTTGCCGCCGTAATTCTGCGGCCGCCAGACCTCGTTGCCTGCGCGGATTTCGATCGGCGCATCCATCACCACCGACGACGGCGTGTAGCCGTTGTCGAGCGCCGCCGCATAGACGAAGGGCTTGAACGAGGAGCCCGGCTGGCGCTGTGCCTGCGTGGCGCGATTGAACTCGCTTTCGGAGAAAGAGAAGCCGCCCTGCATGGCAAGCACGCGGCCGGTGTAGGGGTCCATCGCGACAAGCGCGCCCTGGATCTCCGGCGGCTGCCGCAGCTTCCACACGCCCGGCTCGCCGTCGACCGCCTGCACATAGAGAACGCTGCCGACGGGAAGCTGGCTGCGCTTGGCCCATTTCATCTGACCGAACGGCAGCGCGCCCGTGTCGCGATCTGCCGCAAGCCGCCCGTTGGGCAACGTCCCGGGCTTAAGGCCGATCGTCAGTGCGCTGCCGCCGACCTCAAGCACGACCGCGAGGCGCCATTCCGGCACATCGGTCAAATCCTCCACTTCGCCCAGCGGCTCGCCCCAGTCGCCGGAGACATCGACGGAGGTCACGGGCCCGCGATAGCCGCGCGCGACGTCGAACTTGATCAGCCCGTCATGGAGCTTCTCGCGCGCCAGGCGCTGCAGCGCCGGATCAAGCGTGGTGCGAACCGAAAGCCCGCCCTCGTAGAGCTTGTCGCTGCCGTAAAGCTCGATGAGGTTGCGCCGCACCTCTTCTGAGAAGAACTCCGAGCCGGCGAGATACGTGCCACGGCGGCGCACCGAAACCTCGATCGGCCCCTCTTTGGCCGTCTCGCCGTCCTCGCGGCGGATGTAGCCGTTCTCCACCATCCGATCGATGACCCAGTTGCGGCGCTGCTTGGCGCGCTCTGGGTGACGGAAGGGATTGTAGTTTTCCGGCGCCTTCGGCAAGGCCGCCAGATACGCTGCTTCGGCAATGCCGAGCTGGTTCACGGGCTTGGAGAAGTAGTTCAGCGCGGCTGCCGCGATGCCGTAGGAGCCAAGCCCCAGGTAAATCTCATTCAGATAGAGCTCAAAGATGCGGTCCTTGGAATAGGCCTGCTCGATCCGAAGCGCCAGGAGCGCTTCCTTGATCTTGCGCTCGTAAGAGATCTCGTTCGACAGGAGAAAGTTCTTGGCGACCTGCTGCGTGATCGTCGAGGCGCCGACCGGGCGCTTACCGGAGCCGGCATTGCGCACATTCACCACCATCGCCCGCGCCACGCCGGCGATGTCGATGCCCTCATGATCGTAGAAGCCCTTGTCCTCCGCAGAGAGGAAGGCCGCCTTGATCAAATCCGGCACGGCCTGGATCGGGAGATAGAGCCGGCGTTCACGCGCATGCTCGGCGATCAGCTGCCCGTCGGCGGCATGGATGCGCGTCATCACCGGCGGCTCGTACTGCGCCAGGCTCTCATAGTCGGGCAGGTCGGCGTTGAAGGTCTGCAACAGGACGCCCACCGCCACGGCAAGGCTGAGAAGCATGAAGGCTCCTATACCGAATACGTAGCCAGATATCCTCAATAGCATGAGTTACGGCGCCGTGTGTGAATCGCTTGTGAAGCAGTAATGAGATCGATCCCTTTATGATCAAACTGAGGCGATGCTTCCAGTATCTGCATCGTTTGCCGGGAAACGGCGCCTAAGCCGCCCTCTTCCGGCCCGACCGGACGCCTAACGGACCCGCTTGCCGGCCGTCAACTGGCCGGCCAGGAACGCCTCCACGGCCCGGGCGATCGCCTTGGCCTGAGCTTCGGGCCATTCCTCGGAGCGGAACATCGCCTCATCCTCCTCATTGGAGAGATAGCCGAGTTCCAGGAGAACGGAGGGCACTTCAGGCGCTTTCAGCACCTTAAACGCGGCCCGGCGCCAGGGATTTGAGTTCAGCGTGAAGCTGTCCTCCATGTCGCCGACAAGCGATTTGGCGAAGCGCACTGAGAGATTTCGCGTCTCGCGCCGCGCCAGATCGACCAGGATGTCCGCCACATCGTCGGGCTGATCCTCAATCGCCAGGCCGGCCAGGATATCGGAGCGGTTCTCGCGCTCCGCCAACGCTGCGGCCAATTCGTCGGAGGCGTCGTCGGAGAGCGTATAGACCGTCGCCCCGCGCACATAATCCTGACGCACCGTGTCGGCGTGGATGGAGACGAACAGCGCCGCCTGGTTTTCGCGCGCGACGTCCACGCGATCAGACAGCGACAGGAACGTATCGTCTTCCCGGGTCAAAAGCGGTTCCAGCTTGCCGCCGGCCCGCAGCTCTTTCGCCAACTCCAGGGCGAAATCCAACGTCACCTCCTTCTCGCGGAGCCCGCCCTTGCCGACGGCGCCGGAATCGATGCCGCCATGGCCCGGGTCCAGCACGACGAGAGGAAGCCCCGTCTCGGCCAAAGGCGGCCCCGGGCGCGGCGCAACGCGCGGGCGCTGCGGCCGATCACGGCTCACCGCCGCTTCGAATTGCTCCGTCGATGTCGGCGCCAGATCGATGACAAGCCGCGCAGGCTCGGGGCTGACCGGGTCAAGAACGAAGGTGTTTACGACCTCAACCGGCGCACCGAGATCGAGCACGATCCGCGCTTTGCCGGGCGCGATGAGGCCGTAGCGATAGTCGGAGACAAGCCCGCGCCCCTCGCCGGGCTCCGGTGGTCCATCGAATTCAGCATCGGGCAGGTCGATGATCAGGCGATCGGGATCGGAAAGCCTCGAGATGACGTATTCCGGGCTTGCTTCCATATCGACGACGAAGCGCGTCCGCTCCGCATCGCCGATCAGCCGCATGTCGGCGACGATATTCGCCCAGGCACTACCAGCAATGGCAGTCGCAATCATGAAACACAGAAAACGAAGCATATTCTGCATAAATCGTGGTCCTCGGGCGCCTCAATCGCCCGTCTGTGTGCCCGAAACAAGGCGAAATACGTCACTATCAGCAGAAATCGGGCCCTGGCCTGCTATACCGCCGTCGCGTTATTCTCGCCGGGCGGCTGAAGCCTTTGGAACGCGCGCAGGGACTTAGGATGCTTCATTGGTTGCGTTCCAGGCGAAACCGCGAGCGGTTGGACGACCAGCTGGCGAAGGAATGGATCGCCCGCCACGGCCGCCGCGCGCGCTTTTTGGCGCGGCTGCGCTCCATGGACGCCTACCTCCTGGGCGATCTGGCGGAGCAGGAACGCTGGGGCCGAATCCGTGAGTTGATCGACGAGGCGGAAGGCACCGACACGTTCTCCACGCCCGATTCTGAAGTCCCGCCCCGGCGACGTTAGCCGGAACACTTTGATTTCCTTTAAGAAGCGCCAGTGCTTGCATTCATAGGCGCGCGTTCCTAATACAAGTATGACGGATTCCTCCATGGCCGTCTTCCGGCGCGGGCGTGACGCGAGTTCCTCGCCAGCCGCATTTGCCGGACTTCGACTTGGACGAAGACGGACTGCT
>JANQRH010000028.1 GCA_028284625.1 Afifellaceae bacterium
GTCAGGAACGAGGTCTGCAGGTTCACCGCGATCATGATCGTCACCCATTTGGGGTCGAGCGTGCCGCCATAGATGACCGGCCCGACGATCGGGATGACGATGTAGATGATCTCCAGAAAGTCCAGCACGAAGCCGAGGATGAACAGGATGATCATCACCAGAAGGAAGACCGCCCATTCATCATTGAACGAGCGCAGG
This sequence comes from Afifellaceae bacterium, assembly GCA_028284625.1. Taxonomy (GTDB): domain Bacteria; phylum Pseudomonadota; class Alphaproteobacteria; order Rhizobiales; family Afifellaceae; genus DASWJZ01. The sequence goes on from JANQRH010000028.1 coordinate 199, forward strand.
AAGGCCTGGATGTATTCCTCGCCGCCGAACGAGATAATGACGAGGTTGAGAAGCTGCGAGCCGATGAGGATGGTGAAAACCATCGACGTGACCTTCGCCGTCTCGCGGACGACGGCGCCCATCACCCCGGATCGGAACAGCACCCAAATACTGTAGAGCGTTCCGAAGACGGCGACGTGATAGGCGAGCTGCGCCACACCGATGGCGATCCAGTCGGCGAAGGACACGCTCTCTCGATCGACGCGAAGATCGAAGTTCGCGCCGACGAGGATCATGATCACCACGGCGAAGCTCGCCCAGATCACGATGCCGCCCGGCCGCTTCTCATCCTGGAGGCGGCGGTAGGCGGCGAGCATGATCGCGCCGGCCGCTCCGAGTGCCGCCGCGGGCGTCGGGTTGGTGATGCCGCCGAGGATCGATCCGAGCACGGCTACGATCAGGACGATCGGCGGGAAGACGACGCGGAGGAGATCGCTACGCGATAGCCGCGCCGCCGCCGCTCGGAGCCCGTATACCGAAATCCCCACCGGAATCGCCATCAGGGCAAAGGTCGTGCCGGGCGAGGCGGTCGGCGAGATCAACGTGGCGTCGACCACGAAACCGGCGGCGACGCCGAAAGCCCCGGCGATAAGCGGGCGTGGGTCGTCGCGCGGCGCCACGCCCCGGGCGAGCGCCAGGATGAGTGCGAAGAACACCAGCATCGCCGCGATGCCGTTGCCGACCGGCGCCGCGTCCGCCAGCTTCGCTTCGCGGGCGGCGGCAATTTCTTCCGCTGAGAGCTCGCGCAGCTCTGTGGAAACACCGGAGGCCGCCAGGGCTTCTGCCTGCTCCACCGCGCGGTCCCAGCGCTCCTGGCCGTGCAGCTCGATCATCGCCTCGGCGCATTGCGGGGAGACATTGGTGCGCAGGTCGGGCGCCTGGGCTTCCTGGGCAGTGGTGCTCACCACCACGGATTGGGCGCCGATGAAGCCGGTGCTGTTTGCCGCGAAGGCGACGAGGAGGATCGCGGCGGGCGCGACGAGGAACCAGATCAGCACGTCGCGGCGTGACGCTTCAGCCGCGGTCGTATCGCCGGTCACCGGCGGTGCCTTATCGGGATTGAAGAGCGCAAAGACGAAGGCATACCCGGCGTAAAGCGCCGCCAGCATGAGCCCGGGAAGAAGCGCCGCCTGGAACAGCGTGCCGACCGACACGACGGCCGGCTCGCCGAGATAGGTGAGCGCGTCGGAGCATCCGACGAGCTGGGCGCGGTTCTCCTGCGCGGTGGAGTAGATGTCGCCGGCGAGCGTGCCCAGAAGCACGATGACAATCGACGGCGGAATGATCTGTCCCAGCGTCCCTGAGGCGGCGATCACGCCAGTGGAAAGCTCCGGCGAATAGCCGTTCCGCAACATCGTCGGGAGCGCCAAGAGCCCCATCGTCACGACGGTTGCTCCGACGATACCGGTGGAGGCGGCGAGGAACGCACCGACCACGACGATGGAGACTGTCAACCCGCCGGGCAGCGGACCGAAGACGCGCGCCATGGTGGTCAGCAGGTCGTTGGCGATGCGCGAGCGCTCCAGCGTGATGCCCATCATCACGAACATCAGAACCGCCAGAAGCGTGTCGATCGATTGGCCCGCAATCACGCGTTCGTTCATCCGATTGACGACGAAGCTGATGGTGCGGTTGAGCGCCGTCTGCCAGCCGCCGTCGAAGAGCGGCTCGGTGATGCGCGGCAGATCGGGGTAGCTGAAGACGCTGATCGCCCCGCGCGCAACGCCCTGGGCGACGAGCGCTGCATACTCAGCCGATTGCGTGTCGATCGCTTGATGGAGCAGGAAGCCGCCGGCATCGAGCGCGGCGATGATGATGAAGGAGATGACAGCTGAGCCGCCGATGGCGAAAGCGACGGGAAAGCCCGTCATGATGCCGCCGAAGAGGCAAACGAAGACGATCAGGAGTGCGGCTTCGATGCCGTCCAATCCAAACGGCATCCGCTAACCCTTCTCCGGGGCCATGGCGGCGGCGGGATCGACCGTATGAGGTTCCAGCACGTCCTTGTCGAGGTAGCGGCCTTGACGCTCCTGCCCCTCGCGCAGCTCCAAATAGGACCGATAGAAGAAAGCCACTGCCTGCAGGAAGATCATGCCGGCGAACGCGACGATGAGCACCTTGAAGATGAAGTAGCCGTTGAAGCCATTGGGGCTGAAGCCGATCGTCTCAACGTTCCAGCGAACGGCGCGCGCCTTCAACAGCGATCGTTCGAGCGTATCGGTGGCGTTGACCTTCGGCGTGATGAGGTGGCGCCACATGAAGTACCAGCCGAAGATCCAAACCAGCACCGCCATCGGCATCACGAAGAACAGCGACCCGAACATGTCGATGATCTTCTTCGCTCGAAAGCTGGCCGCCGCGTAGAAGAGGTCGACGCGCACATGCCCGTCCTGCACGAAGGTGTAGGTGCAGCACAGACAGACGATCAGCGCGTTGTAGAGCTTTAGGCCGTCGCCCCACCAGCCGAGCGGCATCGTCAGGTCGAGCCCGAACGGCGACAGCGATATTTCCGAAACACGGAAGATCGCCTGCAGGAAGATGACCATGGTCTGCTGAAGGACCATGATGAGGCCGGCCCAGGCGAAGAGCCGACCGGTCGCGTTGGCGAAGGCCTCCAGAGATCGGACAACGCCCCAGAGCACGCTGTTCCGCCAGATTCCGACGGCGGTTACGATCAGGAGGACGGCGAAGACAACGAAGATGAAGTCAACCGAGCCGCCATAATAAATGAAGCGCATAAGCGCTTCAGGGTCGGACCAGTTCAGCCAGGATGTGGGGTGGGTCAGCGCATAAGCGAGATTATAGAAGGCGAGCGCCAGGCTACGGACAAACCAGACGATCCCGTCCCACATGAGTGCCCCCGATCCCCCGCCCCGGTGGGCCCGTCAGGGCGCGGGCCTGAAGCCCGCGCCCCTTTAAGTCGACCGGACTAAGCCCCGATCAGCCCATGATCCGGATGCGCTGTGCGACGTAGGCGGAATCCGACTGCGACATCCATGCCGCGGTGTCGCGCATGGAGGCGCTGAAGGAGTCGCTGACCTTCTTGAACAGCTCGTCGTCCATGTGGCTGCCGAGCACTTCCTGCGCCGCGGCGGCATAGGCATCCCAGATCGCGTCGGAGAAGACATGCGTCTGGACGCCGGACGACAGGAGGCGTTGCAGGGCCGGGCCGTTATTAGCCAGGAACAGCGCATAATTGGCCTGGTGGGAATCGGCGGCGGCGACTTCGATCGCGCGCTGATGCTGACGCGACAGGCTGTTGTAGCGGTCAAGGTTCACCGCCACGGACAAGGCCGCGCCCGGCTCATGGAAGCCGGCCGGGTAATAGTGCTTGGCGACTTCCTGCAGGCCAAGCTTCTCATCCGACCACGGACCGATCCACTCCGTGCCGTCGAGCGCGCCGCTCGACAGGGCCTGATAGATTTCGCTCGCCGGCAGCGTCTGCACAGAGGCGCCGAGCTTGGAGACGGTCTGGCCGCCGAAGCCCGGCATGCGGAACTTGAGGCCCTGGAAATCCTCCACCGACGTCATCTCTTTGCGGAACCAGCCGCCGCCCTGCGCGCCGGTCTGGCCGCAGATGAAGCTGCGCAGTCCGAAGATCTCGCCGACTTCGTGATGGAGCTTCATGCCTTCACCGGCATAGTACCAAACCATCATCTCCGGCGCGGTCATGCCGAAAGGCACCGCCGTGAAGAAGGCAAGCGCAGGGTGCTGACCGACCCAGTAATAGTCGGCACCGTGATAGACGTCGGCCTGTCCTGACGACACGGCGTCAAAGCTCTCAAGCGCGCCGACCAGTTCGCCGGACGCCTTGGCGTCGATGGTGAGCGTGCCGTCGGTGATGTCGGCAACGGCTGCGGAGAAGCGCTCAACGGAATCCCACACACCGGCCAGCCCACGCGGCCATGTGGTCACCATGGTCAAGGTTTCGCGGCTTTGCGAAAGCGCCGGCGTGGCGAGTGTCGAAGCAGCTGCGGCCCCGCCGGCAAGTCCGGCTTTCTTGATGAACGAACGACGATCCATTGTGGTTTCACTCCCTCAGTATTGGTTTGCGGCACCGTGACACGCAGTCGTCATACTGTCTAGGCCATTCGATGGGCTGAACTGCCGCATCTTTAGGCATTTACGCGACTTTGCGGGACGTGGCACCTGGCCCGCGTTAAACTCCGTTCACGGTCAGATTCGGCCGCTAATCCAGAAGGTGTCTTGCGCGTGGCCCCCGTTATCTTGGTGACAGCAGATGTACGCGAAATCGACGGCACTCTGTGGCATGCCGCGTTGGAGCCTTACCTCACGGCGCTGATCGGGGCAGGGGCGATACCGTTGATCCTGCCGAGCCTCGGATCGGTGTTGGAACTGGAGGCCGCTCTGGCGCGGATCGACGGCGTGCTCGTCACCGGCGCGCGGTCCAACATCCACCCTTCGCATTACGGCGTTCAGCCGAGCGAAGTCCATGAGCCTTTCGATCCGGCGCGCGACGAGACGACGCTTCGTCTGATCAGGTCAACGCTTGATCTCGGCGTTCCGCTTTTTGCCATTTGCCGCGGTGTGCAGGAGCTGAACGTTGCGCTCGGTGGCACGCTCTTCGCCGAAGTCCAAGAGCTCTCTGGCCGTTTCGATCATCGCGCCCCGCCCGACCTCTCACCGGATGAGCGCTTTCAGCTGGCGCATGACGTGACGTTCGACGCCGGCAGCCGGCTGGCGGATGTCTTCGGGAGCCGAACCATTCGCGTGAACTCAGCGCATCGCCAGGCCATCGACCAACTCGCTCCTCGGCTTGTCGTGGAGGCGCGGGCAGAGGACGGGACCATTGAGGCGGTGCGCGTCGCCGATGCCACTGCCTTTGCCTATGGCGTGCAATGGCATCCGGAATATTGGGCGGCGAGCGATCCGCCGTCCGGTATGCTCTTCCGGGCGTTTGCGAAGGCGGCGCACGACCACGCCGGCCGTGCTGTGGCGCACGCGGCTGAGTAGTTTCTCAGGTCGTCAACGCACCCATCAGCAAGACCACGCCGAGCGCGGTGATGAACAGCGCGGCGAGAAGCTCAAGGCCGAGCATGATTGTTGCCGACGATTGTCCGTCGCCGCGCGTGAGGCGACGCGCAAGGTCCTTGGCTCCGACAGCGAGAGCGGCAAGCACGGCAACCGTGATCGCCGTACCGAGCGCCATCAGGAAAGTCGATGCGATGCCGGCCCAGAAGACGCCCTGCGCCAGTGCGAAGACCAGCACGACCAGCGCTCCGGAGCAGGGCCGGATGCCGACTGAGACGATCGCCGCTACCGCACCGGACAGGCCGGATCCGGTGGCGGTCGGCGCGACATGGTGGGAGCAGACCGCCGCGCCGTGGTCGTGATGATGATCATGGTGGTGATGGTGATGGGCGTGGCCGTTGCCGTTGCCTGTGGCGAGCGCCCACACGCTGCGCCCCTTGCGGGCGAGAAGGTAAAGGCCCAGCGCGATGACGAGGGCGAAGCTTCCGACCTCGAACGCTTTGGCCGTGTCGGTGATCGCCATGGAGGTCGTGTTGAGGACGATCGCCATGGCGCCGATGATGCCGACGGCCACAACAGCCTGTGCAAAGGCGGCGATGAAGGCGATCGCGACGCCGCGGCGGACATGCGACTCGTTGGCGACGAGATAGGACGAGATCACCACCTTGCCGTGCCCGGGACCGGCGGCGTGAACAATGCCGTAGAGGAAAGAAATGCCGCCGAGCCACCAAAACGCGCCGCCTTCCTTCAGCGCTTTCAGCGCGGCGGTCAGGTCGCGGTAGAAGGCTGTCTGCCAGGCGTTGATGCGTGCCAAAAAGCCGCCCCATGATAAGGGCTGCGACTGTGAAGGCTGGGCGTCCGCCGGTTCGGCGTTCGACGACTCTGCCGGAAGGGCGGTTAGGTCGCCGCTCTCACCGCCGGCCTGCGCCAGCTCCGTGGCCGCCTCGCCGGCCGAGGCCGCCGAAGCGGCGCCACCGCCACACGCAATCTCCGCGCTGTTGTCGATGCCGACAGCGAGCGCCTTCATGTCCTCCGGCAGCTCACGCTGCTCGGGACCGATCGCGGCGAGAGCGGCGGCGGCTTCGTCGCTCAATTCCTGCGCCGGGTAGACGGTCAGCACACAGGCCGGCGGCGCATCGACCAGTCGCACGGCTTCGTCGTTGGGCAGCGAGAACGCCACGTAATATTCCGGGTCGAAAACCTGCAGGAGGATGGTGCTTCTGGAGAAGAAGGGCTGAGCCAGCGGCAGGGTGAAATGGAGGATCAGCCGATCGCCGTCGAGCTCCAGGTAGTAATCCTGCGGCGCGGCGTAGCCAGCCTCATAATCGCCGACGGAGAGGAACGTGAAGAAGTCGAAGTCGGAAAGCGATTCGACGTTCTCTCTGGCCAAGGGCTCCAGTTCCTCAGTGGAATAGGACCCGTCCCGATCGGCATCGAGGCCTTGCAGGGCAAATACCGAGAAGGCCTCGTCGAAACGCCAATGATGGCGAATGGCGACGATGCGCCCCTTGTCGTCGAAGACCACCTCGGAGGCCGCGTCGACCCAGACGTGCGGATGCGCCAGCGCCGCCGCCGGCGCTAGGATAAGGAAGATTGCGGCAATGAGTGCTCGAAGCCGCAAATGTCTTTCCCTTCGTGGCGGCCAACCGGACGGCTTCGATGTGTCCAGCCAACCCGGCAATTTCAAGACGTGGGCTATGTGACAGGCGCGAAGCGCTCCCCGTCATATACCTCCAAAGCGCCCGTGCGGATCGCAAAGCGGCAGCCGTTCAGTTCCAGCCTTCCCGCAGAAACGGCTTCTTCGACCCACGGGAAGGTCATGAGGTTGGCCAGAGACAGGCGCACAACCTCCGTTTCACAGCGGCTTAGAAACTGGTCGGGATCCAAATCGTCGGGAACGTTCTTCAGCGCCGGCTTGGCGATTTGCATCCACGGCTCGACAAAGTCGCGCGCCTCTTCCGGCGCGCCCCGTGCCATCGCCTGCACGCCGCCGCATTGCGCGTGGCCCATGACGACAATGCGCTTGACCTTCAAGACCCGCACGGAGAACTCCAGCGCAGCGCTGGTGCCGTGGTAGCCGGAATCCGGCTTATAGGGCGGCACGAGGGCTGCGACGTTGCGCACGATAAACAGCTCGCCGGGGCCTGCGTCGAAGATCGTCTGCGGGTCGACGCGTGAATCGGAGCAAGCGATGACGAGCGTTTCCGGGCTCTGACCGACCGTGGCCAGCTCCTGGTAGCGAGCGGCCTCAGTCGGCCATGTCTCGGTGCGGAACCGCCGGTAACCCTCAAACAAACGGTCCATTCAACCCTTCGCGATGTGTTTCGCCAATGTGATGAGCGCGCGGTCGGAGCCGCGCGGTCCGATCAAAGATAGGCCGATGGGCGAGCCGTCCAACTCAGCGATTGGCATCGTCACCTGCGGCAGGCCGGAGAGCCCGGCAATACAAAGAATAGAGAGCGCGCGTTCGCGGTAGGCCTGCAAGGCGTCGCCGACGAGCTCGCGCCGCGGCGCGATCGCCGGCACGGTGGGCACCACAAGGACCGCATCGCGCCCAACAATCTCCTCAACGCGTGCACGCTGTCCTTCGCGCCGCTCCTCCATCTCGCGCCGCATGGCGGGCGTGATCGTGCCGCCGAACTCAAACCGCTCGCGCACGCCGGGGGTCATGTCCGGGTCGTGCGTCTTTATCCAGGCGCCGTGCGCCTCCCACGCTTCGACGGCCTGCAGATGGCGAAACGTCTCGTACCAGGGCTGAAGCCCCTCAGGTGCGACTGTGACATGCTCCGCCGCACCGAGCCGCGCTTCAACCTTCGCCTCAGTCGGCCTGAGCGCCGCCGCCTCGCGCTCTGAAAGCAGCATGGCGAAGGCATCGTCGGCGCGCATCGCATGCGTCAGCGCGAATAGCGTTTCGTCCTCGCCGAGAAAGTGCGGCGCGACCTTGGCGAAGATGGTCGCGTCGTCGGCGAAATAGCCGATCGTGTCGAACGATGCGGCAAGCGGCATGGCACGCGCGTTGGGCACGCGCCCATGCGTCGGCCTGATTCCCCACAGCCCGCAATAACTCGCCGGCCCGCGCACCGAGCCGCCCGTGTCAGAGCCGATGGCAAAGTCGCACAGCCCGGCCGCCACGGCCGCCGCCGAACCGGATGATGATCCGCCCGTGATGCGACCATCGGCGCGCACGTTAATCGGTTCTGGGTAGTGCTTGTTCTGGCCGTTCATGGAGAACGTCATCTCATCGGTCTGCGTCTTGCCGATGAAGCGTGCGCCGGCATCCAGCATGGCGGCGACGATGGGTGCGGTCTCTGTGTGAACGGGGCTTTCGGCCAGCTTGATCGGGCTGCCGCTGCCGGTCGGATAGCCGGCGACGTCAAAGATGTCCTTCACAGCGACCGTAAGGCCGTGAAGGGGACCGCTCGATGCCGATGGTACGGCGACCGCATCGTAGGGCATGAAGGCGTGAACCGGGTCGTCCTTCAGAAGCATCTAGCGATCCTCGCCGCGCAGGAGGTCGTCGATATTTACCTCCGCCACCTCGCTCAGGAGTTCCACGAAGGCGGCCGATTGATGGGCCGCGATCGCCGCGCCGATCTCAGCGGTCGCCGCCGAAGCGTTGCCCGTCACGCCGTCACGGTTCAGATCGCCAGCCAGCCAGCCGAAGCCGATCCGGCCGTAGGCGCGCAGCCATGCGTAGCGTTGCGATAGCTCGGCCTGAAGGGAAGGAAAGTCCGCGGCGCGGCTCATGTCCACCTGCTCTGAGCTGAAATGCAGCATCAACGATGTCTCGATCTGCCCGCCATGCACGCCGAACGCGCGTTCCTCCTCTGAGATCGTGCCGGTGGGAAGGCCCAGCCGATTCCAGGTCAAGGTAACCGCCAGCAGATCGAAACGTGCGCGACACTCCAGCGCAGCCGCGTTCATCGCCGACACGTTGCCGCCATGCGAGCTTATCAACACAAGCTTGCGCAGGCCCGATTGCGCAACCTCGCCGCCACGCGCGACGATCGTCTCAATCAGCTCAGCGGTGGTGAGGCTTTGCGTTCCGGCGAACCGGGAATGCTCTAGCGAAGCGCCGACGGCTTGCGTGGGAAAGCGGACGACGGAGAGGGAGTCCGGTGCGCGCCGCGACGCCTCCGCCATCAGACCGTCGGCGATGACGCAGTCCGTGCTATGCGGCAGATGCGGCCCATGTTGTTCGGTTGCGGCGAGCGGCAGGACCGCGACCGTGCGTTTAGGATCAAGACGATCGCCAGCCGTAATGTGCCATTCGCGAAACGGCATGAATCCTCGCACAGTCGTGCCGACCGCTGAAACAGCGCCGGCTACAGGTTTCCGCCAAGGGATACAGGAAGCGGCATTGTCGACGGAAGAGCACGTGTGACGAAAGAGCCAACTTCAAAGGCAGAGCTTGGGGCCGGGCCGCGCGTGTTTCGCTTCGCGCCGAGCCCGAACGGCTATCTGCATCGCGGCCACGCGTACTCCGCGTTGCTCAATCACCGTGCGGCGGAGGTGACGGGCAGCCGGTTGCTGTTGCGCATCGAGGACATCGATCTGACCCGCGCGCGCGCCGAATTCGAGACGGCGATCTACGAAGACCTCGGGTGGCTTGGGTTGACATGGGAAGAGCCCGTGATGCGGCAGAGCGAGCGTTTCGACGCTTACCGGGAAGCGCTCGCCGCGCTTGACCGCCTCGGTCTCCTCTATCCCTCGTTCATGAGCCGCAGGGAGATTGCGGCGGCGACCGCGAGTTCTGACTGGCCGTGCGATCCCGATGGTACGACGCTTTATCCAGGCGTGGAACGCGAGTGGAGCAAGGCGCGGCGCGAAGCGGAGATGGCGAGAGGACAGCCCTATGCGCTCAGGCTCGACATGACGCGGGCGCTTGACGGCCTACCGGCGCTCTCCTGGCGGGAAGCCGATCCATTTGCGCAAGAGGCTCCGGCGACGCGGGCCGCCGATCCCGCCGCATGGGGCGATGTCGTGCTGGCGCGCAAGGCCTTGCCGGCGAGCTATCATCTCTCGGTCGTCGTCGACGATGCGTTCCAGGGCGTCACCGACATTGTGCGCGGCCTGGACCTGCAGCCTTCCACATCCGTACATCGCGTTCTGCAGACGCTGCTTGATCTTCCCGAGCCGGGCTATTTCCACCACCGGCTGATCCTTGACGAGACCGGCGCCAAGCTCGCCAAGTCGCGCGGTTCAGAGACCATTCGCGCCCGACGCGATGCAGGCGAGAGCCGCGAAGCGCTGATCGCCGGCCTCGGGCTCTGATCTCAGAGGAAGAGTGTTCGCACCACGATAAGCCAGACGCTGGTCGTGAGAACGCCTGCCGCCGTTGAGATGACCAGCGTGTTGGATGACAGCGCCTGCCCGGTCCCGAGTCGCATCGCAATCATGGTCACGTTTACGCCTGTCGGACTCGCCGCAATGAGTGTCACTGCTGCGATTCCGATCGGCGGCAAACCAATGGCCCAAGCGGTCGCGAGGACCAGGCCCGGTAGAAGGATGAGCTTCAACGCGGAGATGGCCATTGCGGGGCGTATCTGCCGCGCCATTCCGTAATTCACCAGCGCCACGCCGGTGGCAAACAGCGCAAGCGGTCCGGCTGAAAGGGCCAGCGGTTCAATGATCGCCGCGGCGACGCGGGGGATCGTGAGCCCCGTGAGGCGCCAAAGAAGCCCAAGCGCTATCCCGATCAGGATCGGATTTGTCGCCAGGGTGATGCCAAGTCGGCGCCAGGCATCTGTCCGGGACGTGCTCGCGGCAGCACGGTCGTCGGCGGAGAGCGCCCATTCATTGAGAAGGACGCTGACAACCATGAAGATCGGCATATGTATGGCGATGACGACGATGAGGAAGACCATGCCGGCGTCGCCAAGCGCGACCTGTACCAAGGGAAGGCCGACCAGCACGGAGTTGGAGTAGGCGGCAGAGCCGCCGGCCACGATGCCGGCGCGCGTGTCGCGTTTGAAGAGATGCACGACCATCAGGTGCGACGCCGCCCATACGATGGCGAACGGAACGAAGTAGGCCGCCCAGATCCGCCAGGGCGACGCGCCCTGAGGGCCGGCCGTGGCAAGCGTGTTGAAGATGAGCAACGGGATCGGCAGCGCGAACACGAACTCTGCGAGCTTCTCGCCTACGTCTGACGACAGGAGTTTGGTCCAAGCGGAGAGATAGCCGAGGCCGATCAGGCCGAAGATCGAAACGACGATGATGAGCGTTTCCGACAAGAGGTGCTCCGGCTTGCCCGCTGCCGATCCCCGCGGCGGGCTGACATGCGGGGTTTCGGCCGTGCGGTTTCTGCCATAGAGGTCGAGCTCGCGAAAGCGATTGGGCGAGAGGCGCGGGGAGGGAAGCGCAAGGGGGGCATGCAACGGACGGTTCTGATCACCGGCTGCTCAAGCGGCATCGGCGAGTGCGCCGCGCTCGGCATGCAGGCGCGCGGCTGGCGCGTCTTTGCCACGGCGCGCAAGCCGGAGGACATCGCCAGGCTGAAGGCGGCCGGGCTCGGCGTGCATTACCTCGACTACATGGAAGAAGACTCCATCGCTGCGGCGGCCGATGCGGTGCTCGCGGAGACCGGCGGCCGGCTCGACGCGCTCTTCAACAACGGCGCCTACGGGCAACCCGGCGCGTTGGAGGACGTCCCGACTTCGGTGTTGCGGGCGCAGTTTGAGGCGAATTTCTTTGGCTGGCACGATCTGACGCGGCGGGTGATCCCGGCCATGCGCAAACAGGGAAGCGGGCGCATCGTGATGTGCTCTTCGGTGCTCGGTTTCGTTACGATGGGCTTTCGCGGGCCCTATGCCGCCACGAAATGGGCGCTGGAAGCGTATTCTGACACGCTGAGGATCGAGCTTGAGGGCTCCGGCATCCATGTCTCCGTGATCGAGCCGGGCCCCATCCGCACGCAATTCATGAAGAGCGCGGTGGCGCATGCGCGCCGTAACATCGACGTGGAAAACTCCGTCCACGCCAAGTATTACAGCTACCGCCTGCGATCGCTTGAGAAGGGCGGCGTGACCTACGGCGAGCTTGGCCCAGACGCTGTGCTTGCCGTTCTTGTTCGCGCGCTGGAGAGCCCGCGGCCGCGGCCGCAATATTTCGTCACATATCCGACCCACGGCATGGGCTTGCTCAGGCGCTTCGCAACCAAGCGCCAGCTGCATGCCTTCCTGTCCTGGGCAACCCGCAAGGGCTGAGCGGGTTGAACATCGGCTTGGCAAGGCGCAATAAGCGACGATGGCGTCTTTTGTTCAGGGGCTCTTGCCCATCGCGGTCGCGATCGTCGCGATCATCCTGCTGCTCGGCTTGTGGAACATGATGCGCGGCGGCTCAGGCAACGCGTCGCAGCGGTTGATGCGGGCGCGGGTCATTGCGCAATTTGCGGCGATTGTCGTCGCCATGGCGGTGCTGTGGATCATGCAGGGCTGAGGAACTGCCGCGTCAATTGTCCCGCTGCGCCGCGCGCATTTATCGCTGACGTCTGGGCGTTCGCTCTATAAGCTCCTGCCATCATGGTGGTCCTCAACAAGATCTACACCAAGACCGGCGACGACGGCACGACGGCGCTGGGGAGCGGCGAGCGTCGCCCCAAGCACGATTTGCGTATCGAGGCCTACGGAACGGTCGATGAGGCAAACGCCGCGATCGGCGTCGCCAGAACCGAGCTTTCCGCCGACGAAGCGGACCTCAGCGCCATGCTGGAGCATGTGCAGAACGACTTGTTCGATCTCGGTGCGGAACTCGCCACGCCGGATGACGGCAAGCCGAAGGACTACGAGCCGCTCCGCGTCGTCTCAACGCAGGTGGAACGCCTTGAGCGCGACATCGACGAGCTCAATGCGGCGTTGCAGCCGCTGCGTTCCTTCGTGCTGCCCGGCGGCAGCCGTGGGGCGGCGGCGCTGCATCTGGCGCGCACCATCACGCGGCGAGCGGAGCGTCTGATGGTGGCGCTGGCGGAGAAAGAGCCTGACGGCGTCGGCAACCCCGCGTTGGTCTACATGAACCGCCTTTCCGACTTCCTGTTCGTCGCCAGCCGCTGGGTCAACAAGCGCGGTGAGGGCGACGTGCTGTGGGTCCCCGGTAAGAACCGCTAGGTCCGGCCGGCCCACATCCCGTGTTTATACCGCTCCACGACGACAATCCGCTTCGCCATCTGCCCAGGCCGTACGTCAACTACGCCCTGATCGGCGTCACGACGCTTTGTTTTCTCATGAGCTTCGTCGTCTCCGGCAATCTGGGTGAGCGGGCGATCAGCGCCGCGGCAATCGCGTTCGGGTTCATTCCCTCCGTCGTCAACGATTATGCGCTGGCGCCGCAATATGTGCCGGCGACGGCGACCTATCTGACCTACGCGTTTTTGCACGCGGATTGGTGGCACCTGGTCGGCAACATGGCGTTCCTTTGGGTCTTTGGGGACAACATCGAGGACGCGCTCGGGCACCTTCGCTATCTTGCTTTCTATATCGTCTGTGCGGTGTTCGCCGCCTTGGTCCATTCCTTGTCCGATCCGCAATCCACGGCGCCCTTGATCGGCGCTTCCGGCGCGGTGGCCGGCGTGGTGGGCGCCTACCTCGTGCTCCACCCGCGCGTAAAACTCTGGATCCTGCTGCTCGGCCGTATTCCGGTCCGGCTCTCGGCGATGTGGGTGCTCGGCGGCTGGGTGGTGTTCCAGTTCTTCAGCGCTGCTGCCGCCACGGAGGCGGATTCAACGGCCTGGTGGGCGCATATCGGTGGGCTGATCGCCGGCGCGGTGCTGATCGTCCTGCTTCGTCGCCCGGGCGTGGTGCTTTTTGACCGCAACCTGCGGCAGGGCGGATGACTTCTATGCGGCATTGAAGCTGGCCGGTTCGGCTTGATTTGCCGGGCCCAGGCGGTTTAGTCCGACGCCTGAAAGCCCGGAAGGACTCCCATGAAAGTGCTGGTGCCGGTGAAGCGGGTCATCGACGCGAACGTCAAGCCGCGGGTGAAGCCCGACGGGTCAGGCGTCGATTTGACCAACACCAAGATGGCCATGAATCCGTTCGACGAGATCGCCGTGGAGGAGGCGATCCGCCTCAAGGAGGCGGGGACGGCGGAGGAGATCGTGCTCGTTTCCATTGGCCCGGCGCAGGCGCAGGACACGATCCGGACCGGGCTTGCCATGGGCGCCGACCGCGGTCTCCTCGTCGAGGTCGACGGGATCGTGGAGCCGCTGACGGTCGCCAAGATTCTGAAGGGCGTGGTGGAGGAGGAAGCGCCGGGGATCGTGATCCTCGGCAAGCAGGCCATCGATGACGACGCCAGCCAGACCGGCCAGATGCTGGCCGCCTTGCTCGGCTGGGCGCAGGGGACCTTTGCCTCAAAGATCGTGATCAAAGACGGCGTCGTTGACGTGACGCGCGAGGTGGACGGCGGGCTGCAGACCGTTGCGCTCAAGATGCCGGCGATCATCACGACCGACCTCAGGCTCAACCAGCCGCGATACGCGTCGCTGCCCAATATCATGAAGGCCAAGAAGAAACCGATCGACACGAAGAGCGCCGGCGATTACGGCGTTGATCCGACGCCGCGGCTCGAGATCGTGGAGACGGTTGAGCCGCCGAAGCGGCAGGCGGGCGCGAAAGTCGCCTCCGTCGGCGAGTTGGTGGACAAGCTGACATCGGAAGCCGGCGTGCTGTGACGGACGGGCGAGTAAGGGGCAGACGCGTAAGGATTGGGCAATGACGGCGCTTGTTTTGGCAGAGCACGACAATTCGGCGCTCAACGAGGCGACGGCGAAGACGCTGACAGCCGCGCTTCAGCTCGGCGGCGAGGTGCATGTGCTGGTCGCCGGCAAGGGCGCGGCGGCCGTGGCCGACGAGGCGGCGAAGCTCACAGGCGTGACCAAGGTGCTTTTGGCGGAATCGGATGCCTTGGAGCATGCGCTGGCGGAGCCTCTGGCAGCGCTGATCGTGTCGCTCGCCGATTCGTACGATGCACTCGTGGCGCCGGCCACGACCAACGGCAAGAACGTCATGCCACGCGTTGCCGCGCTGCTCGACGTCATGCAGATTTCCGACGCCTCGGAGGTCGTGGACGCGGAGACCTTCCGCCGCCCGACCTATGCCGGCAACGCTATACAGACGGTGAAGTCGCGTGACACCAAGAAGGTCGTGACGATCCGCACCGCGTCTTTCGCGGCCGCCGAGCCCGGTGACGCTGCCGCGTCGGTTGAGACGGTGGCGCCGCCCGACGACGCAGGTCTCTCGTCTTTCGTTGAGGAGAGCGTGGCGGCGAGCGAGCGTCCGGAGCTGGCGTCGGCCAAGGTCATCATCTCAGGCGGGCGGGCGCTCGGCTCAAAAGAGCAGTTTTTGGAGGTGATCCTGCCAGTCGCCGACGCGCTTGGCGCGGCCGTGGGCGCAAGTCGCGCGGCGGTCGACGCCGGCTACGCGCCGAACGATTGGCAGGTCGGGCAGACTGGCAAGATCGTCGCGCCGGACCTCTACATTGCCTGCGGCATTTCCGGTGCGATCCAGCATCTGGCGGGCATGAAGGACAGCCGTGTGATCGTCGCCATCAACAAGGACGAGGAAGCGCCGATCTTCCAGGTCGCCGATTACGGCCTCGTGGCCGATCTCTTCCAGGCTTTGCCGGAGTTCCAGGCTGAGTTGCAGAAACGAGCAGAGTAGAGACGTTGAACGCATTTGACGCGCCGCCGCCGCTTCCCCTTTGTCCCGGCTTGCGGGATACTTACCGCCTGTTCGGCGGGAGCGGAGAGTTGCCGCGATGAGCAAAATCGGCGTCATTGGTTCAGGCCAGATGGGCAACGGCATTGCGCA
Source organism: Afifellaceae bacterium (assembly GCA_028284625.1). Lineage (GTDB taxonomy): Bacteria > Pseudomonadota > Alphaproteobacteria > Rhizobiales > Afifellaceae > DASWJZ01. The sequence continues at coordinate 16,038 of JANQRH010000028.1, forward strand.
TGTCAGTGCGCTTGCCGGCTATGAGGTGCTGCTGCACGATTTGAGCGAGGAGCGCATCAATGCGGGCCTCGCCACCATCGACGGCAATCTCGCCCGTCAGGTCACCTCCGGTCGTATCGATGAGAAGGCGCGCAAGGATGCGGTCGGACGCATCAAGCCGGCGCTGACGCTCGATGATGTCTCCGATGCGGATATCGTGATTGAATCCGCCACGGAGAACGAATCCGTCAAGCGCAAGATCTACACCGACCTTTGTCCGCTCTTAAGGCCGGACACGATCCTCGCCACCAATACGTCGTCGATCTCCATCACCCGCCTGGCGGCCGCGACGGACAGGCCTGAGCGCTTCATCGGCATGCATTTCATGAACCCGGTGCCGGTCATGGAGCTTGTCGAGCTGGTGCGCGGCATCGCAACCGACGACACCACCTTCGAGGCAGCGAAGGTCTTCGCTCAGAAGCTCGGCAAGAAGACAGCGGTGGCGGAGGATTTTCCGGCCTTCATCGTCAACCGCATCCTCCTGCCGATGATCAACGAGGCGATCTACACGCTCTATGAGGGTGTCGGCACTGTCGATGCCATCGACATGGCCATGAAGCTCGGCGCCAATCATCCGATGGGGCCGCTGCAGCTTGCCGATTTCATCGGGCTCGATACGTGCCTCTCGATCATGCAGGTGCTTTACGAGGGGTTGGCGGATTCCAAATACCGGCCGTGCCCGCTTTTGGTGAAATATGTCGAGGCCGGATGGCTTGGCCGCAAGACGGGCCGCGGCTTCTACGACTATCGCGGCGAAGAACCGGTGCCGACGCGGTAACTGCGGGACCGTATCAGCTGCCGGCGATAGCCGCCTCGATCAGTTTCTGCGCATCGTCGCTGTCCCATTCGGCCGGGCCGTTCATGTGGCCGAGCCGGCAGCCATTGCGGTCGAGCAGAACCGTCACCGGCAGTCCGACGGCGAGGCCGCGCACCTTCAGCGCCTCGAAGATCTTGGTGCTTGGGTCGGTGTAGAGCGGCAGGTTTTCAACGCCGATGCTCTCCAGGAACTGCGCCGCACGCCCGCGCTCGCCGGTATCGATTGAGATCGGAACGACGGCGAAGTCCTCGCCGCCGAGCGCGGATTGAAGGCGGTCGAGCGCCGGCATCTCTCGGCGGCAGGGCGCGCACCACGTCGCCCAGAGGTTGACCAGCGCGATGCGCCCCTCGTAGGCGGCGAGCGTCGTTGCCTCGCCATTGGTGTCGTTGAAGGCGAGCTCGGAGAGTTTTTCCGGCTCCTTGGCGAACCGAAAAGCCGCGACCTCACCGCCGATCAGCGGATCGAGTAAGGCGGCACGTGGCTCCGTCGCCGCACAGGCGGCATGATCGCCGCCGTTGCCTTGGTCCTGGAGCGTCACGTATACCCCCGCCAGAACGGCCGCCAGAGCCGCGGCGGCTGCGCCGTGGCGCCAGTTGATCGCGAATGGGCGCTTCTGCCCGTCGGCCATGTGCACGCGCCTCCTGACGAGGGACTATGACAAACACAATGTGGGGCGGCCGGTTCGCAGAGGCGCCGGACGCCGTCATGGAAGACATCAACGCCTCGATCGATTTCGACAAGGCGCTCGCCGAGCAGGACATCGCCGGCTCGCGCGCGCATGCGCTGATGCTTGCCGATCAAGGCATCATTTCGCCGGAAGATGCGAAGCGAATTGTCGCGGGTCTAGACAAAATCGCGTCAGAGATCGCGGCCGGCACGTTCACCTTTTCGCGCGCGCTGGAAGACATCCACATGAATATCGAAGCGCGGCTTGCGGAGATCATCGGCGAGGCCGCCGGCCGGCTGCATACGGCGCGCTCGCGCAATGACCAGGTGGCGACGGACCTGAAGCTTTGGGTGCGCGACGCGATCGACGAGCTGGATGGGCAGCTCCACGCTTTGCAAGAGGCGCTGGCGGAGAAGGCGGAGGCGCATGCCGATGCCGTCATGCCGGGCTTCACGCATCTGCAAAGCGCGCAGCCCGTCACCTTCGGTCATCATCTCCTGGCCTATGTGGAGATGCTGCAGCGCGACCGCGGTCGGTTTGCCGATTGCCGTCGGCGGCTGAACACATCTCCACTCGGCGCGGCGGCGCTTGCCGGCACCGCCTTTCCGATCGACCGGCAGGCGACCGCATCCGCGCTCGGGTTTGACCGGCCGGCGGCGAATTCGCTCGACGCCGTGTCGGATAGAGACTTTGTGCTGGAGGCGCTTGCCGCGGCTTCAATTTGTGCCGTGCACTTGTCGCGCTTCGCCGAGGAGATCGTGATCTGGTCGACTGCTCAGTTCGGCTTCCTCAAGCTGTCCGACCGCTTCACGACCGGCTCGTCCATCATGCCGCAGAAGCGCAATCCCGATGCGGCGGAGTTGGTGCGCGCCAAGACCGGCCGCATCGTCGGCGCGCTTAACGCGCTCATTGTGACGATGAAGGGCCTGCCGCTCGCTTATTCAAAGGACATGCAGGAGGACAAGGAGCAGATCTTCGACGCGCTCCCCAGCCTGTCGCTTTGCCTTGCGGCCATGACCGGTATGGTAAGCGATCTGACGGCGGATAAGGACGCGATGCGCGCCGCCGCCGGTGCGGGCTATTCCACCGCGACCGATCTTGCCGATTGGCTGGTGCGCGAAGCCGGCCTGCCGTTTCGCGACGCCCATCATGTGACGGGGCGCATCGTGGCTGAAGCCGAGACGCGCGGTGTTGCGCTGGACGCTTTGCAGCTGGAGGTCATGCAAGGCGTGCATCCAGCGATCAGCGAAGGCGTCTATGCCGTCCTTTCCGTCGAGGCGTCTGTGGCAAGCCGCACGAGCGAGGGCGGCACCGCGCCGGACAACGTGCGTGCCGCGGCCAAGGCCTGGCGAATGCGGCTCGCTTTAGGCGCGGACCAATAGAGGGGATGCGTCAGCGGCACGCTTCGCTATAGTACCCCCGACCGGAGTTATGTATGTCGATCCGTGTTCTGATCATTGCCGTTCTGGCTGCGGCCGTCGTCACCGGATGCGGGCGGCGCGGTGCGCTGGAGGCGCCACCTTCCGCGGCGGCGGTTGCACCTGCGCAGCCGTTGCCCGACGACGGGGTGTCGCCGCTCGATCCAGGCTCGGATGCGCTCGGGGCGAGCGCGGCGGAGCCCCCGCCGCCGGCGCCCAAGCGCCGCTTCTTCCTCGACTTCCTGCTCTAGACGCAGGCTCCCAGTGCACCATTTCGCCCATCGCGATGGCGTGCTCTACGCCGAGGACGTGGCCGTGCCGGAGATCGCCGCGGCCATCGGCACGCCGTTTTATTGCTACTCGACGGCCACGCTGACGCGCCATTACCGGGTCTTCGACGAGGCCTTCGCCGGGCTCGATCATCTGATCTGCTATTCGCTGAAGGCGAATTCCAACCAAGCGGTCGTGGCAACGCTGGCAAAGCTCGGCGCCGGAGCCGATATCGTTTCCGAAGGCGAGCTGAGGCGCGCGCTCGCCGCGGGCGTGCCGCCGGAGAAGATCGTCTTTTCCGGTGTCGGCAAGACGGAGGCAGAGCTCGTCTTCGCGCTGGAGACGGGCATCCGCTCCTTCAACGTGGAATCGGAGGCTGAGCTTGCGGTCCTGTCGCGCCTGGCCGCGGAGCGCGGCGCCATGGCTCCGGTCAGCCTGCGGATCAATCCCGATGTCGATGCGCGCACGCATGAGAAGATCACCACGGGACGCAAGGCGGACAAGTTCGGCATCCCGTTCACGCGCGCCCGCGAGGTCTATGCGCATGCCGCGGCGCTTCCCGGCATTCGCGTGATCGGCATCGACGCCCATATCGGCAGCCAACTCACCGCTCTTCAGCCGTTCGACAATGCCTTCGCTCTTCTGTCGGACCTTGTCGTGACGCTCAGGGAAGACGGCCACGCCATTGAGCATGTCGATCTTGGTGGTGGGCTCGGCATTCCCTATCGCGACGACGAAGCCGCGCCGCCATTGCCGAACGCCTATGCAGACATCGTGAAGAAACACATGAACAAGATCGGCTGCCAGGTGGTGTTCGAGCCGGGCCGGCTGATCGCCGGCAATGCCGGAATCCTGGTGAGCGAGGTCCTTTATGTGAAGGACGGCGAGGAACGCGTTTTCGTCATCGTCGATGCGGCGATGAACGATCTCCTGCGCCCGACACTTTATGATGCCTACCACCGCATCGGACCGGTCCGTGTGACCGATGCGCCGGAGATCGTCTGCGACATTGTCGGCCCGGTCTGCGAGACGGGCGACTATTTCGCGCGCGAGCGCGCGCTGCCGCGTCCTGAGCCCGGCGATCTTCTGGCGATCTACTCCGCCGGCGCATATGGCGCCGTGCAGGCCGGCACCTACAATTCGCGGCTCCTGGTGCCGGAGGTCATGGTCAATGGCGGCGCGTTCGCGGTCGTGCGCCCGCGTCCGACCTATGAGGACCTGATCGGGCTGGACCATTTGCCGGACTGGCTTGGCTAAATGCATCACGGCTCCGTGTTGCCCGGCTACGTGATCCCGGTTGCCAACCCGTGTATGATGAATCGATGCGCATGAGCCGCTCGCGCCGGGGCGACAGCACGCTTGCTCTTCTTGAGCGGGCCATTCGTCGTGCGCGCCTGGCGGTGATCTGGGAGCGGCTGTGGCCGCTCCTGGTGCCCATCCTCACCATTGCCGGCGTCTATGTCGTGCTGTCGTGGCTCGGCTATTGGCGTCTCGGCTTCGACTGGCTGCGCATCGGCACGCTGGCCGCGCTCGGCCTGGCGCTCGCCTGGTGCCTCATCCGGCTGGCGCGCATTCAGCTGCCCGATCGCGCTGAGGCGATGCGTCGGGTGGAGACCAAATCCGAACTGCCGCACCGACCGGCGCACGGGCTGACCGACACCATGTCGTCGGTTGCCGACGATCTGAGCGCGCGGGCGCTGTGGCGCGCCAATCGCGAGCGTCTCGTCACGGCTCTCAAGGACCTGAAATCAGGCCCACCGCGTCCGGCCTTGGCGGAGCGCGACAGCAACGGGCTTCGTTTCGCGGTGCCGGTGCTGCTGGCGCTGGCCTTCGCGGTGGGGTGGGGCGAATGGACGACGCGGCTTTCAGAAGCCTGGTCGCCGGTGCGCGCGCTGCCCACCGCCGTGGCGGCGCGCATCGATGCCTGGCTGGACCCGCCGCCCTATACGCGGCAGGCGCCGGTTTTCCTGTCGCGACGCACCGGTGCGGCTGCGGCCGAAGCGGTCAGCGCGCCGGAGGGGAGCACGCTCACCGTGCGCGTCGTATCGCGCGAACCGGCACAGATCACAGTGGATTCCGGCGGGGCCATGATGGCGCTGACGCCGGATGAAGAGGGCCGCGCGGAGGACTCAGAGGACGTCATTCGCAGTTACAGCGCTGTGCTCAACCGCGATTCGACCGTCGCGATCGCCCATACCAACGGCGAGACGACCTACCGGATCGTTGTTGTTGAGGACCGGCCGCCGACCATTGAACGCGGGCCGATGACGGTGAACCGGTCCGGATCGTTCGCGCTGACCTACAACGTTTCCGACGATTACGGCGTCACCGAAGGCAGCGTGACGTTCAACCCCGTGGGCGAGCAATCGGCGAACGCGCGGCCGCTGGTGGAGCCGCCCACCTTGGCCTTGCGCATCGACCGCGGCCAGTCGCGGGAGGGCACGGCGCGGGCCGATGCACGGCTGGAGGCGCATCCCTATGCCGGCCTTGAGGTGACAGCCGATGCGGTTGTCGCCGACGCGGCCGGGCAGGAGGCGCGGCCGGCCGATTCTGGAGAGATGTTGCTTCCCGCCCGTCCGTTCTACCGGCCGCTGGCGCGTGCGCTGGTGGAGCAGCGGCAGGTGCTGGCGCTTGACGCCAATCAGCAACAGATGGTGGCGGTGGCGCTCGATGCGCTCACCCTGGCACCCGATCGTGTCAGCGACTCAGGCGTCTATCTTGGGCTGCGCGCCGGCTATCACCGTCTCATCAATGCGCGCGACGACGACGATCTGCGCGACGTCTTGGATTATCTGTGGGCGATGGCGCGCGCCATTGAGGATGGCGAGCTCTCCGACGCGGAGGAGCGGCTCAACGCCGCGCGCGAGGCGCTGGAGCAGGCGCTGGAAGACAACGCCTCGCCGGACGAGATCGCCCGGCTCATGGATGAGCTGAGGCAGGCCATGCAGGAGTTCCTGCAAAGCTACATGGCGGAGATGGCGGAGCGCGGCCTGCAGAACATGCCGCAGATGCCGACCAACCAGGACATGCAGACACTCAGCGACCAGGATCTGCAAAGCCTGCTCGACCGCATCGAGGACCTCGCCCAGCTCGGCGACATGGATGCCGCCCAGCAGCTGCTTAGTCAGCTGCAGCAGATGCTGGACAATCTGCAGATGGCGCAGCCCGGTCAGATGTCGCCGATGGACCAGGAAATGATGCAGCAGATGGATGAGCTGGCGCGCATGATGCAGGAGCAGCAGCGGCTCATGGACGACACGTTCCAGCTCAACCAAGGCCGCCGACCCGGCGATCGCGGGCAGCAGGGCGAGCAGGGCCAGCTGACGCAGGAGGAGTTTGAGGAACTCATGCGCCAGCTGCAGGAGGGCCAGAATGCGCTCGCCGAACAGCTTCGACAATTGATGGAAGAAATGGCCGGACAGCAGGGCCAGAACGGTGAAGAAGGCGAAGGCCAGGGCGAGCAACAGGGCGAAAACGGCGAGGGCATGCAGCCCGGCCCCGGTGAAGGACTGGGACAGGGCCTGGGCCAGGAGATGGGCCGCGCGCTCGGCCGCGCCGGTCGCGCCATGGGGGATGCGTCACGCTCGCTCGGCGACGGCTCCCCGGGCAACGCCTACGGTTTTCAGGGCGAGGCGTTGGATGCGCTGCGTGAGGGTCTGCAAGGCATGATGCAGCAGATGTACGCCAACCAGCCCGGCCCCGGCGGCGAGCAGCTCGGCGGCCGGCCCATGGGCCAGCGCGATCCGCTTGGGCGGCCAGAGCGCACCGAAGGGCCGGACCTTGGTCAGACCGTGAAGGTGCCGGACGAGATCGACGTGGAGCGCGCACGGCGCATTCTGGAGGCGATTCGCAACCGCCTCGGCGAGCGGTTCCGGCCGCGCTACGAGCTCGATTATCTGGAGCGGCTGCTCAGCGACTGAGGAAGTTTGGCTCGACTAAGCCGCTTTTTCCGACTCTTCCGGCGTTTCGTCGGTGGTGGCAGCGTCGGTCACCGCTTCGCGAATCTGTTCAAGCGTAAAGGGCTTGGTCACCACGTCGCGAATCTTTTCCGCCAGGTCCTCGGCGCGCTCGCGCTGGTCGGCGAAGCCGGTCATCAGAAGGATCGGCAGGCCCGGCCATTGGCCCGAGGCCTCGTGCGCCAGCGCGATGCCATCCATGAGCGGCATCTTCACGTCGGTGACCAAGAGGTCGTAGCTGCCCTCGTTCTCCTTCAGCCGCTCAAGCGCCTCAACGCCGTGGCAGGCCGTCTCAACGTCGTGGCCGTCGAGCTCCAACGCGCGCCCGACAAAGGCCCGCACCGAATCGTCGTCTTCTGTCAGGAGAATACGCATGACCGTTCCTCTTACCCGGCTTCGCTCGAATGGGGTTCGAGCACACCCACATAGGGGAGCTCGCGCCAGGCATGGGCGGCATCCATGCCGTAACCCACAACAAAATAATTGGGACAGGTAAACCCAACGTAATCGGCCTCAAGCTCCGTCCGCCGGCCCTCCGGCTTGTCCACCAGGACGGCGATGGAGACGCGACTCGCGCCGCGCGAGCGCATCAGCTCGTGGGCGAACCTTAGGGTGAGGCCGGAATCGAGGACATCGTCGACGATCAGCACGTCGCGCCCGGAGACCGCGACCTCAATATCGCGGCGGATCTGGACCTCGCCGGACGTTTCCAGCCGCGAGCCGTAACTTGCCAGAGAAATGAACTCCACCTCCAGGCGAACGCCTTGCCGGCCAAGTGCGCGGACCAGATCGGCGCCGAAGACGAATCCGCCCTTCAGGACAATGACGAACAGCATGCGGTTGGGCTCGCTTGCGGCGATTTCGCCGGCAAGCGCGGTCACCCGCTCGGCGATCTCTTCCTCGGAGAAGAGGCTGCGGACCCGCGCCTTGGTCGGATCGTCTTGGGCGTCGGTCATTGCATCGTCCGTGGCGCTGTGACGACGCCACCGGGGAGGCTCTCACCCGGGCGCTGGAAGCGGATTGCCACTTGCGCTGCCCGTTGCGGCGCGCCGTCAAGGGTCAGCAGGAACGGGACGGCCTGGCCGGCGGCGATGGTCTCCGCCGGCGGATCGAAGCGCTCCGCGCGGGCCGGCACGCGGCCGCTGTCGTAGAGAATCGCCGCAAGCGGCCGCATGTCGACCGCCTGGCCGCCGAGATTACGAATGAGGCCGCGGATGACGATGCGATCGCCCTCCGCCGTGCTGGTCCTGTCGGCGGCGACGTCCTCAATGGCGACGCCCTCCAGATTGACCGGCAGGCCGACCGTCGCATAGAGGCCGGCGAGATCCGGCAGCGCCGTAACGGCGGCCTCGCGGGCGCCGAAAAAGGCGGCAAGAAACATGAGCGCGGCCGTTGCACCGGCGAAAAGCGGCAGGCGCCGCTGCGGTGGCGGCGGCGGGTAATAGTCGCCCTCCAGCTTGGCCGACCAGGCGGTCTTTTCGCCGCCCGTATAGGTCACCAGCGGGCGGTGTTCGGCCTCCACGACATTGCTGGCGAGGCGCTCCCGGGTCTGGCCGACAAGATCGATGCGGCGGATTCGCCGGCGCGGCGCGGTTGGCCACGTCTCGCCACATTCGCGGCAAACGATCATCGGTGCATCCGTCAGCACGGCCGGCTCAGCCGATTCGCTGGCGCCGCATTTGGGGCATTGGATGACGACGTGATCGGGCGTAGTGAGGTTTTGCGCGGTCACTGGCCTGCTCAGGAGGGTTTTCTGGCCAGCGATTCATCGATTGCTAACGTTAACGCAGTCTTAATGCGCGTGGGGTTGTCCGCTGAAACGCGAGTGTGGCGGGTTTGAAGTTCCTATCATTGTTCCAGCGGGCTCGTTGGTGGAACTTCAAACCCGAAAACCACACTCGACTGAATATCTTGCTAGTGTCCCTATCGAATCTGAAGTTCGCTCGGAGCTGGCTGAACTATGATGCGAACTTCAGATTCGGGACACGAGAAACGGGGCTCGGGCTGTGATTCGCTTTGAGAATGTCGGCCTCAGATACGGTCTAGGGCCGGAAGTTCTGCGTGACGTCAGCTTCCACATCGGGTCCGGCTCGTTCCAGTTCGTCACCGGGCCGTCGGGGGCGGGCAAGACATCGCTGCTGCGCCTGCTCTTTCTGTCGCTGAGGCCGACGCGCGGCAGCGTGCGCATCTTCGATCGCGACGCCGCAACGGTGCCGCGCACGGTGATCCCGGCCATGCGCCGCCGGATCGGCCTGGTGTTTCAGGATTTCCGTCTGCTCGACCATCTCACCACGTTTGAGAACGTGGCGCTGCCGCTACGCGTGGCGGGCGCCGATGAGTCGAGCTACCGCAATGATGTGAAGGAGCTTCTGGAGTGGGTTGGGCTGGGCGACAAGATGTGGGTCCATCCCCCCGTCCTGTCGGGCGGGGAGAAGCAGCGCTCGGCCATTGCCCGCGCTCTCATCACCAAGCCGGAGGTGCTTTTGGCCGACGAGCCGACCGGCAACGTCGATCCGCCGTTGGCGCGGCGTCTTCTGCGTCTCTTCGTTGAGCTGAACCGTCTGGGCACGTCGGTGATCATCGCTACGCACGATTTGGCGTTGATGGAGCAATATGACGCGCGGCGGCTGGTGCTGAACAACGGCCAAGTCGAGATCTATGACTGAGCAGATGCCGGCCGCAGAACAGGCGCCACGCGCGCCCGGCCGCGGAGCGCGCGGCCGTCGCGGTCGCCGCCGATCGTCTGCAAAAATCCCGGCGGCGGAGGTCGTCGGACAGATGACGGCCGGTGCCGGCGCCCGCGCCGCACCGCCGGGCTCCATCAATCCGATCGTGCCGCCGCGTTCCGTCGCCCGGCGCACGCTTCTGACGCTTGTGGCAATCATGAGCTTTCTCGCCTGCCTCTCGGTGGCGGCTGTCGCCATCGTTGCCGATCGCGCCGAGAGCTGGCAGCGGCAGATCGCCGATGAGGTGACAATCCAGATCAAGCCAACGGAGGGCATGGATGTCGAGGCCACCGTCGCACGGGCGGTGGATATTGCGACCTTGTTTCCCGGTGTCGCCTCGGCGACGGCCATCGCGCAGTCTGAATCGACCGCACTCCTGGAACCGTGGCTCGGATCGGGTCTCGAAATCGCCGAACTGCCGATACCGCGGCTGATCGCGGTGCGGATTGCGCCAGACGTCGACCTCGGTGCGCTTGCCGCCCGCCTCAGGCAGGAGGTGCCCACCGCCAGCCTCGACGATCACGGTCAGTGGCTGCAGCGGCTTTCGGCCATGGCGCGTGTCATGACGCTGGTCGGGCTCGTGGTGCTGGGTTTGGTCTTCGCGGCCACGGCCCTTTGCGTGGTCTTTGCGACGCGCGGCGCTATGGCCGGCAACCGCAACGTGATTGAGGTGCTGCATTTCGTCGGCGCGGAGGACAGCTATGTCGCACGCGAATTCCAGCGGCACTTTCTGCTGCTTGGGTTGAAGGGCGCCGGCATTGGCGGCGGCATTGCGGTGGCGCTCTTTCTGGGCCTGACATTCCTCGGGCGGCTGGAGGGCGCGACGCCTCAGGAGGCACAGCTGCGCAGCCTCTTCGGCGGCGTTGCGGTGGGCGTGAACGGCTATGTCGGCGCCGCGGTGACAGTGCTGGCGCTTGCAGTGATCATCGCGGTGACGGCGCGGGTCACGGTGCGCCGGACGCTCAGAGAAATCGACTAAGGGCCGACGGTCCGACCACAACGTCCCTGGGGGAACGCCTCCTGTGATTCTGCGATCCCTCCTTTTCAATCTCGCGGTCTATGTGAACTTCCTGGTGCAGGCGGTCATCTTCTCGCCGATGCTCCTCTTTCCGGAAAAGTACTTTTGGCCGATCGGCCGTTTCTGGGTGCGCTCCACACTGTGGCTGCACGAAACGATCTGCGGGATCGACGATGAGATTCGCGGACGCGAGAACATCCCGGCGGGCGGCTTCATCGTCGCCTCCAAGCACCAATCGGCGTGGGAGACACTGCGGCTGATTGAGCTCTTCCCGCGCCCGACCTTCATCTTGAAGCGGTCCTTGCTGTGGGTTCCGTTGTTCGGCTGGTACCTGAAGAAAGCCGGGATGATCCCCGTCGATCGCGGCGGCGGCTCCGCCGCGATGGCGGCGATGACGGCACACGCGAAGCGGGCAGTCGAGGAGGGCCGACAGATCATCATCTTTCCGGAAGGCACGCGGCGCCCGCCGCTCGCTCCGCCGCAATATCGGCGCGGCGTCGTGCGGCTCTACAGAGACCTGGATGTGCCGTGCCTCCCCATTGCGTTGAATTCCGGATTGTACTGGCCGCGCCGGTCGTTCATCCATCGGCCCGGAACGATCGTTGCGACCCTCCTGCCGCCCATTCCGCCGGGCCGAGACAGCGAGGCGTTCTCCGAGGAACTGGAGACGGCGATTGAGGGCGCGACCGAGGCGCTGATCGCCGAATCACATGTCGACAGGACGGTTCATCCAAGCCTCGGAGATGGCTCTTCGGATGGTTACTGAATGTTCAAGATTTCGTGGTAGGCTTCATACTCAGCGCAGGATGTTGTGTTTGGCCTGCGTCGTTGCGGACAGTGCTTGACGAAGACACAACGTGAACATACAAATACGTTCCTTGTATGTTCCAGCGTTGGGAGACAGTATGTCGTCGATACCGCACATCTCCAAAGCCGCGCTCGCCGCCGGAATTCCGGCCCGCTACCTCTATTGGACCGGCCGCTCCGGGCGGCGTTATCTGTTCACCCGCATGGAGCGGGCGGAGGCTGCGGCGTTGCGCGAGGGCGTTGCCATCGCCGTCAGCGGCGGACATATCGTGTGGGTCGGCGGGGTTGAGGCGATGGCCTCCGCGTCGCATGTCGCGCCCAGCGCCACGGTCTATGTGCATCTCCTGGCGTCGAGCGAGGCGGAGCGGCGCGGCGCCATCTGGGACCTGCGCCCGGTCGAGGCGGACAACCCTTTACCGCTGGCGGCCTGAGCCTCAATCGGCAGCAGGCATCACCAGTCGCGCGGCGAGCCGGCTGAGCACGCCGTCGTGGATGCCGAGTTCCTCCAGGTGCGCCGCCGTGTTGACGACATAGGCGCGGTTGTCTCCCGACTGGCCATGCGCGTCGGCGACGATGCGGAGCTGCGTGTCTTCGTCGAGCTTACCGGCATATTGGTCGTGCCCACGGTCAACCATATAGGTGAGGGCACGGGCCGCCCTGCCATCGGCGAAGCGGATGGTGCGCATTCGCTCCAGGTAGACGGCGGTGACCTGCTCGCGCTCGCGCAGATAGCCGACGACATCCTCCCAGGCTTCCGCCGCGATGCGATAGGCGATCCCCTGGCAGGCGCCGCCCCGATCGAGGCCGAGCACGAGGCCCGGGCGCTCTCGGGTGCCGCGATGCACCCACGAATAGACGCAAAGTGCCCGGTGCGCGCCCGCTAGGCGGGCGATCTGGCGATCTATATACGGAAAACCCGGTCTCCAGATCAGCGACCCGTAGCCGAACACCCATAATTCGGTCATGGATTGGTCCTTCGGTGGGCCGGGTCGCCTAACAGAGCCACTCGCCAGAGCGATATCGCGGTTCATCGAATCGCTCAAACGCTCTAGTTCTTTGTGTGAGCATGATCTTGTCCGAAAACCGGGAGCCACTTTTCGGGATCATGCTCTGACAAGATCCGGACGGGAGACAATGCGAACGCTCATTGCGGTCTTGATCATCCTGATTGTCGTTGCGGCCGCCTGGTCGGGCGGCTGGTTCTGGCTTGCCGGCTGGGCGGACCGTCAAGCGCCATCGGTGCTGACGGAGATCGCCGAGCGCGGGGTGGAGGTCGATTGCCGCGACCGCCAAGTCTCCGGTTTCCCGTTCGCCATGCGCATTGTCTGCGGCGAAACCGCCGTGGCGGAGCGGTCGACCGGCACGCGCGCCAGGCTCGGGCTGGTGACGGGCGGCGCATCCGTCTTCGCCCCGACAACGGCGCGTATTGACATGGCCTCGCCGGCGCGCGTGGAATCGCCGCTGCTTGAGAGCCCGGCGGAAATCCGCTGGCGCGACGCCGGCGTGAATGTCGGCATCGGCCTCAACGGCCCGCGCGACGTGTCCTTCGACGCCGCCGATCTTTCGGCGGCCTTCGCCCTGCCCAATCTTCCGGACCCGGAATTGGCTGCGGTCAGTGCCGCCGGCACGTTGATGCCGGCGGAGGACGGCGGCACGGAAGCGGCGGTCAGCTTCACCGACCTTGCGGTCTCCGCTGACGGCGCCGCCTTTCCGACGGTGAGCGGTAGCGCCTCGGGGCATCTCTCTGTTCCGCCGCGAGCGCTTCTCAATGGGCGCGCGGGCTTGAGCGCACCGATTTCGGCAAGGGCGATCGATATTGTGCTCGACAGCGACGGCGCGAAGCTGAAAGCGGTCGGTCAGCTTTCCGTCGATGCCGCCGGCGTGCTCGATGGCGCAATAACGCTGCGCATCGCCGGCGCCGATCAACTCCCCGCCTTTATCGCCAAGCTGCCGCCGCAGATGCAGAATCTCGGCAATGCCGTCGTCGGCGCTTTGTTCGCCTTCGGGCGGCCAGCAACCGTGGACGGCGAGCCTGCGAGCGAGATCGTGGTGGAGATCGAGCGCGGCGCGGCGCGAATCGGGCTGATTGAGCTCGGCCTGCCGCGCGTGCCGCTTTAGCCGATGCCAGCGCGGCGGGCCCGCGTTGTCCCTGCGATGGTGGCGGTCGCCTGCCTCGGCCTCTCCGGCTGCGTCGACCAAAGCCAATATCTGGAAATCGCCGGCGGCGGCTTCATCTTCAACTATCGCAACGCCGAGGCAACCTATGGCGTTGTGCTGATGCCACGCAGGGACCCGCCGCCCGGCGCAATGATCGAGGTGACCTTTGAGAACCCTGCCGGCGGCGCGCCGTTCGTAGTGAGCCGCCCCGCGCGCGGCGGCGGGCGAATCGCGCTTCAAACGCCAGCACTCACCGGCGTTGAGAAGGACCGCCCCTATCACGTGGTCGTGCGCCTCTTGTCGCAAGATGGAGAGGAACTGATGCGGCTGGAAAGAGACTACGTCTCCGATGTGGACCAATCGGTCCTGCCGGATCAGCCGCTTGCGATCGGTCCAGGCTATCAGAAGAACATCGACGCGAGCGAGGAGCCGTTCCCATCTTCACTTTATGATTCGAATGGTGCGAACACGACTCGGTAAATTCTTCCGGCGCGTGTATGGATTCGGGATGGATTTCCTGTTGCGTCGGCACCAAATTGTACGCGTGCCTTTGTTCTGTACGGTTCATCGCCTAAGCCCCAAAGGAAAGGTGCTTTGCGCCATGGGGTGACGTTAGGCGACAAATACGATCTGTCGAAGGATCGGGTGCTCATCTCCGGCACCCAGGCGATCTTGCGCCTGGCGCTCATGCAAAAGGAGCTCGACCGTCGCGCCGGTTTGAACACGGCGGGCTTCATCAGCGGCTATCGGGGCGCACCGCTTGGCGGGCTCGATCACCAGTTCTGGCGCGAGAGTGCGCTGCTCCAAGCCAACGACGTCGTCTTCCAGCCGGGGCTGAACGAAGACCTCGCGGCCACGGCAATATGGGGCTCGCAGCAGGCGGAGCTTCGTGGCGAAGGCCGCTATGATGGCGTCTTTGGCATTTGGTACGGCAAAGGGCCCGGCGTCGACCGAGCGGGGGATGCGCTGCGCCATGCCAATTTCGACGGCACATCGAAGCATGGCGGCGTCATTGCCCTGATGGGCGACGACCACACCTGCGAAAGCTCTACGACGGCGCATCAATCGGAATTCGCCTTCGTCGATGCGATGATGCCGATCCTCAATCCGGCCGGCGTGCAGGAGATCGTCGATTACGGCCTGATCGGATGGGCGCTGTCGCGCTTCGCCGGAGTGTGGGTCGGCATCAAATGCGTGAAGGACAATGTCGAGGCGACCGGATCGGTCGACGTGTCGCTCGACCGCGTGTCGCCCGTATTGCCGGACGTGCTGGCGCCGCCGGACGGCCTCAATATCCGCTCCGGGCGCAGTGCGCTTGAAAAGGAGGAGCTGCTGCAGCGCTGGCGGCGCCTGGCGGCCCTGGCGTTCCTGCGCGCCAACAACCTCGATCGCATCGTGATGGCCGGCGGGCGGAAGCCGCGGCTCGGCATCGTTTCGCTCGGCAAGAGCTGGCTCGATACGCTCGGCGCGCTCGATATTCTGGGCATCGACGAGAAGCGTGCGGCCGATCTCGGCCTGCGGCTCTACAAGGTCGCGGCACCCTGGCCGCTGGAACCAAGCGGCGTGGAGCAGTTCGCCGATGGGCTTCAGTCGATATTGGTCGTGGAGGAAAAGCGCTCGCTGGTGGAGACGCAGCTCAAGGAGCAGCTCTACGGGCGCGCCGATGCGCCGACTGTCATCGGCAAGCGCGATGAAGAGGAGAACGTGCTTCTGCCGAGCTGGGGTGCGCTGGACGCCAACCAGATCGCGCTCGTCATCGCGCGGCGCATCGTGGCCTATTCCGATGACGCTGAAATCGCCGCCCGGCTGGAAGAGCTGGAGCGCATTGAAGCGCTGGTGCGGACGACTGAGGAAGTCGGCAAGCGCGTGCCGCATTTCTGCGCCGGCTGCCCGCACAACACCTCAACGCTCGTGCCGGAGGGCAGCCACGCTTACGCGGGAATCGGCTGTCATTACATGGCTTTATGGATGGACCGCGCTACGGAGGGCTTCACGCAGATGGGCGCGGAGGGCGCCAACTGGGTCGGCGAGGCGCCGTTCTCCACGCGCGACCACGTGTTCCAGAATCTCGGCGACGGCACCTACGCCCATTCCGGAACGCTGGCGATCCGCGCCGCGGCGGCGGCCGGCGTCAACATCACCTACAAGATTCTCTACAACGACGCGGTGGCGCTGACCGGCGGGCAACCGGTGGAGGGCGGCCTCACCGTCGACCAGGTCGCCCGGCAGGTCGCGGCGGAGGGCGCCAAGCGCATCGCGCTGGTGACGGACGATCCGCATAAATATCCGGGCGCCACGAACTGGCCCAAGGGGCTCACGATCCATCATCGTTCGAAGCTTGCCGACGTGCAGGAGGAGCTGCGCGACACGCAGGGCCTCAGCGTCCTCATCTACGACCAGACCTGTGCGGCGGAGAAGCGCCGTCGGCGCAAACGCGGCGCCTATCCCGATCCTGACCGCCGCGTGGTGATCAATGCGCTGGTCTGCGAGGGCTGCGGCGATTGCGGCGTCAAGTCGAACTGCGTTGCCGTGCAACCGCTTGAGACGGAGTTCGGCCGCAAGCGGACGATCGACCAGTCGAACTGCAACAAGGACTTCTCGTGCCTGGAAGGTTTTTGTCCGTCCTTCGTCACCGTGCACGGAGCGCGGCTGAAGGGCGGAGCGCCGGTGGCATCGACGGACGAACCTGCGCCGCTGCCGGAGCCGAAGCTTGCCCCACTGGACAGCACCAAGGCGATCCTCATCACCGGGGTCGGCGGCACCGGCGTCGTGACAGTCGGCGCGGTGATCGGCATGGCGGCGCATCTCGACGGCCTCGGCGTCGGCACGATCGACATGGCGGGGCTTGCGCAAAAGGGCGGCGCGGTCACGGCGCATATGCGCATTGCGCCGAAGCCGGAGGATATTCACGCCATCCGCATTGCCGCGGAGGAGGCCGACACAGTGCTTGCCTGCGATATCGTCGTGGCCGGCTCCAAGGCAGCACTGACCGCCATCCGGCCGGGCGCTACGCAGGTCTTCGTCAATCGCCACGAGACCTATCCGGGTGATTTCACGCGCGACGCCGACTTCTCGCTGCCGACGCGCCGGTTGGAGCAGGCGCTAGCGGAACGCGCCGGCGCTGAGCAACTTCGCGTCATTGAGGCGCAGCGTCTTGCCGTGGCGCTCTTCGGCGATGCCATCGCCACCAACATGTTCATGGTCGGCTTTGCCTGGCAGCGGGGCGGCTTGCCGGTGTCGCGCGGATCGATCCTTGAGGCGATCAAGCTCAACGGTGTTGCCGCGGACATGAACATCGCGGCCTTTGAATGGGGCCGGCGGGCGGCGGTCGATCTTCGCTCGGTGGAGCTGGCGGCCGGCGTGTCGCCGGAGCCGGCCGACATCGCCCCGCTCCTGTCCGATGTGGTTGAGCAACGCGTGGCGTTTCTGACGGCCTATCAAAATGCGCGCTACGCGGCACGCTACAAGGAGCGGGTGGAGCGGATCGCGACGATCGAGCGGCGCTTGACGAACGGCGATACGGCCGTGTCGATGCAGATTGCGCAGGCGCTCTTCAAGCTGATGGCCGTGAAGGACGAGTTCGAAGTGGCGCGGCTCTTCACGGACGGTTCGTTCGAGGGGCAGCTCAAGCAGCAATTCGAAAGCTGGGACTGGCTGCAGTTTCATCTTGCGCCGCCGATCTTCGGTCGACGCGACAAAAAGACGGGTCACCTGAAGAAGATGCAGTTTGGGCCGTGGATGATGATCGTGTTCCGGTCGCTCGCCAGGCTTCGCTTCCTGCGCCGGACCGCTCTCAATCCGTTCCGCTATACGGCCGAGCGGCGCTGGGAGCGTCAGCTCCTCGCCGACTACGAAGCCGATCTCGACATGATCGAAGCCAAGCTTTCCGCGGAACGCAGCGACGTGGCGCTGGCGCTGGCCGCCTATCCACTCAGCATCCGCGGCTTCGGCCACGTCAAGGATGCGCAGGGCCGGGCCGCGCTGGAGGATCGCAAGCGGCTCATCCAGGCGCTTGACGAGCCCGTTCCCACACCGCTTGCCCAAGCCGCTGAGTGACCTGATCTCGCCATAGCCGACGCCCCGCCGGCTCAGGCGGTGCACTTTGCCTCACAGGTCCGGGCCTCACTGGGCTGGACGGGGCGCGCCGGTGTTCTATTTTCTTCGCCGGAAGGAGATTGCCGGTGCTGAAGCCCACACCGACCTTCAGGCACGCCGAATCGCGCCGCGAGGAGGCGCGTACCGTGCGCCTGCCCGCCGATCATCCGGCGGTCGGGGCCGGGCGCATCGGCGTGCTTCTGGTCAATCTGGGTACGCCGGAGGGCACCTCCTATTGGCCGATGCGGCGCTATCTCAACGAATTTCTTTCCGACCGCCGGGTCATCGAGTGGCCACGCCTGATCTGGCAGCCCATCCTGCAAGGTATCGTGCTCTCGACCCGTCCGAACAAAAGCGGCGCGCTCTATGCGTCCATCTGGAACGAGGCGGAGAACGAATCGCCGCTCAGAACCTTCACCCGCTCACAGGCTGAGAAGCTCGCCGCGGAGCTGGCCGGCGAGGGGTCGCTCGTCGTCGATTGGGCGATGCGCTACGGCAAGCCGAGCGTGGCCTCGCGGCTGGACGCGCTGCGCGAGGCGGGGTGTGAGCGTATCCTGGTCTTTCCGCTCTATCCGCAATACAGCGCCAGCACGACTGCGACGGTGAATGATGTGGCTTTCGACGCACTGAAGACGATGCGATGGCAGCCGGCGCTCCGCACCGTTCCGCCCTATCACGACGAGCCGGTCTACATCGATGCACTGGTGGAGAGCATCGAAACGCATCTCGCCACGCTCGACTTCACGCCGGACGTTGTGATCGCGTCGTACCATGGATTGCCGCTGTCCTATTTTCAGAAGGGCGACCCGTATCACTGTCATTGCCAGAAGACGTCGCGGCTCATGCGCGAGCGGCTCGGCTGGCCGGAGGAGCGGTTGATCACCACCTTTCAGTCGCGGTTCGGGCCGGAAGAATGGCTAAAGCCCTATACCGACGAAACGGTGGAGCGCCTGGCAAAAGAAGGCGTGAAGCGGCTTGCCATCATCAATCCGGGTTTCGTCTCAGACTGCCTGGAGACGCTGGAGGAGATCGCGGTTGAGAATCGCGAGGTCTTCCTCGAGCATGGCGGTGAGAATTTCTCGCATATCCCGTGCCTTAACGATTCGCCGGCGGGCATGCGGGTGATCGCCAACGTCGTCGTGCGCGAGCTGCAGGGCTGGATCTAAGGGCCGGCCGAGAATGCGGGCGGCGCGTCAGCGAGGCTCGTGGCGCCGGCCGCCGACGTTTCTTACCGGAAAGTCATCATCGTTAACCGCTGCTTAACCAGAGCGGCCTCAAATCGTAACGAAGCAGTTAACGAGGCCGACGTTGAACGCGAACGTTGCCATACAACAACGCAAGTCGCTCCGTTTCCGCGGCCGTTCCTTCATGGCGCTGGTCTTTGCGCCGGAAGAGCCGCTGGATGAGTGGCTTGCCGAACTCGACGAATGGAGCGCGAAATCTCCCGGCTATTTCGTCGGGCGTCCGATCATCCTGGACGTCTCCGGCCTGCCGCTCGACAAGGAGGCCCTGGCGAAGCTGATCGCCGATCTTGGCTCGCGCAACATCCGAATCATGGGCGTGGAGGGCACCAAGGCTTCTTTCCTGGGGCTTGGCATGCCGCCGCTTGTGGGCGGCGGAAGCGCGTCCGCAGCCGTCAACGATTTGCCCGATGCGCCGCCGCCACCGGCTGCGAAGCCGTCGGCGCCTGCGGCCAACGAGAACGCCAATCCGCCCGTCATGCCGGCGGCGGAACCGGCGGAAGCGTCGCGGCCCGCGTCGCTCGTTCATGACAGCCCGGTGCGCTCCGGGCAGTCGGTCATCTTCCCGCAGGGGGACTTGACCATCTTGGGCTCGGTCGCCTCCGGTTCGGAGGTGGTCGCTGGGGGCTCGATCCACATCTACGGGGCGCTGCGCGGACGGGCCATTGCCGGGTCCACCGGCGACGCCCAGGCGCGCATCTTCTGCAACAAGCTGGAAGCGGAGCTTATCGCCATCGACGGGCTCTACCGGACAGCGGATGAGATGGATCCTCAATTTCGCAGTCGGCCGGTTCAGGCCTGGCTCGACGGCGAAACCATGGCGATGGCGACGCTCAGTTGAGATTTTAAGGAGGG
The DNA here is from genome assembly GCA_028284625.1 of Afifellaceae bacterium. Taxonomy (GTDB): domain Bacteria; phylum Pseudomonadota; class Alphaproteobacteria; order Rhizobiales; family Afifellaceae; genus DASWJZ01. The sequence goes on from JANQRH010000028.1 coordinate 36,104, forward strand.
AGCCACATGGCCAAAGTTCTGGTCGTTACTTCAGGTAAGGGCGGTGTCGGCAAGACGACCTCGACGGCCGCCATCGGTGCTGCTCTGGCCAAAGAAGGCAAGAACGTCGTCGTGGTCGATTTCGATGTCGGGCTGCGCAATCTGGACCTGGTCATGGGTGCGGAGCGGCGCGTCGTCTACGACCTGATCAACGTCGTTCAGGGCGATGCCAAGCTGCCGCAGGCGCTGATCCGCGACAAGCGGGTCGACACGCTGTGCCTGCTTCCTGCTTCGCAGACGCGCGACAAGGACGCGCTGACGGAGGAGGGGGTGAGCCAGGTCATGAACGAGCTTCGCGAGAAGTTCGACTGGGTCATCTGCGACAGCCCGGCTGGCATTGAGCGCGGCGCCACCTTGGCGATGCGCCACGCCGACGTTGCGATTGTCGTCACCAATCCTGAGGTCTCCTCGGTGCGCGATTCAGACCGCATCATCGGTCTGCTCGACGCGAAGACCGCGCGCGCGGAGAAGGGCGAGCGGATCGACAAGCATCTCCTCCTCACACGCTACGATCCGGCGCGCGCGGAGCGCGGCGAGATGCTCAAGACGGAAGATGTGCTGGAGATCCTCTCCATCCCGCTTCTGGGGATCATTCCGGAAAGCGAGGAGGTTCTTAAAGCCTCCAACCTCGGGTCGCCGGTGACGATTTCCAACCCGTTGAGCGGCCCGGCGCGCGCCTATGCGGATGCGGCCAAGCGGCTCTCCGGCGAGACGGTGCTTCTGACCATACCGACGGACCGCAGAAGCCTGCTCGACAGGCTGTTCATGCGGAGGGCTGCATGAACCTGCTCAATCTGTTCGGTAAGCGCAAATCCGCGCCTGTTGCGCGTGAGCGCCTGCAGATTCTGCTGGCGCATGAACGCACCATCGCCGGCGGGTCTGATCTCGTCGCTGTTCTCCGGGAAGAGATTCTCGCCGTGCTGAAGAAGCATGTGAGCGTCGACAGCGATAAGGTCCAGGTCAAGATGGAACGCGGCAAGGCGGTTTCCACGCTCGCCGTCGACATCGAGATCCCGACGCCGACGGAACCGCTTTCCAAGCTGGAGCGGCCGAAGGTGACCGCAGCCGCGGCAGCCGCGGGGTAGCGCCTGAAGGCGCCCTGGTTTTTGTGACGCTGACGCGTGCCGGGTCAGCCAGCACCCCACCTCCCCCTTGCGCGGAGGTCGGACTTTCGGCGAACGAAGCGAGCAGCGAAAGTCCGGGTGGGGGTGAGCGGAATCGCCCTTTCATCCAATCCTTCGAGGCGTCTTTCGCCCTCATCCTGAGGTGCGAGCCCGAAAGGGCGAGCCTCGAAGGGGCGAAAGACGCACCTCAGGATGAGGGATGAAAGGGCATGCCCCCACCCGAAATCCTGCGTCGCTTTGCTCCTTTGATTTCGACCTCCCCGCAAGGGGGAGGTGGACTTTACTGTATGACGACAAAGAAGGCCGCCTACTTCGCCATATATTCAGCGAAGGCGTCCTTGTAGTCGGGATGCCAACGCGACAGGGCCGGGCGGTTTTCGATGATGTCGCCGACCGCCCAGCGCATCCGTTTCTCGTCCATCTCACGCGTGACGTCGTTGTCCGGGCAGAGGATGTAGAAGTCGCCGCGCTCCATCGCCGGAAGCATGAAGTCGACCACCTGCTCCGACGTCCAGGCGCTGGCAGGCTTCTCCGTGCCCGCCGGCCAATTGGCGATGTTGGTGAACGTGAACCCGGGAATGAGAAGGTGCACGCTGACCTGGCAATTATCGATATTGCGGAGTTCGTGGGCGAGCGCTTCCGACGCCACCTTCAAGGCGGCCTTTGAGACATTGTAGGCGGTGTTGCCCGGCGGGCAGGTGATCCCCTGCTTGGATCCGGTATTGACGATTGCCGCGGGCGTTCCCTGCTCCACCATGGCCGGGGCAAAGACCTGCATGCCGTGGACGACGCCCCACAGATTGACGTCGATGATGGCGTTCCAGTCAGCGCCGCCGAGGAGCTTGCCGTCACCCTCGCGGCCGGCATTGTTCATAAGCAGCGCAACCTCGCCGAACGCCTCGTAGGCGCGCGCCTTCAGTGTCTCGATCGCTTCGCGTCGCGACACGTCGGTCGGCACGCCGATCACATCTTCGGGACGGCCGGCCCGGGCCGCTATTGCGGCGACCGCGTCATCCAGGGCCGCTTCGTTCACGTCGGCCAGGCAGAGCTTCATGCCGAGATCGGCGAAGCGCTCCGCCGCGGCGAGGCCGATGCCGCTGGCCGCGCCGGTAATGACGGCAGCGCGGCCGGGAGCGAGCGCAGGGTGTTGAGACATAGTGCTTCCTCTTGTTGATAGGCGGGATGTACTTGAACGTCCCGGGGGTGGCGCGTCACCTCAGATGTGGTAGCCGTCCATCTCTGCTACGACCCGGCCCGCGTGGATAATTGCCACAGGCCGGAATTCCAGCCATTCTCCCCCGGGGTTGAAGGAGATCCGCATGATCAGCGGCTTCGATATAGCCGTCATCGTCCTGGTTGTGTTCGCCGTGATCGTTGTGATCTCGGCGGTCAAGACCGTGCCGCAGGGTTTCAATTATACGGTGGAGCGCTTCGGCCGCTACACCCGAACGCTGAAACCGGGTCTCAGCATCATCGTCCCGTTCGTCGATCGCATCGGATCGAAGATGAACATGATGGAGACGGTGCTCGATGTCGCAAGCCAGGAGGTGATCACCCGCGACAACGCCACGGTGACAGCCAACGGCATCACGTTCTTCCAGGTCATGGATGCAGCCCGTGCGGCTTATGAGGTCAATCAGCTTGAGAACGCCATTCTCAACCTCACGATGACCAATATTCGCTCCGTGATGGGGTCGATGGACCTCGACGAATTGCTGTCGAACCGCGACGAGATCAACCAGCGGCTTCTGCGCGTTGTCGATGCGGCAGCGTCGCCTTGGGGCGTGAAGATCACGCGTATCGAGATCAAGGACATCGACCCGCCGAAGAATCTGGTGGAATCCATGGCCCGGCAGATGATGGCGGAGCGCGAAAAGCGCGCGACGATCCTGGAGGCGGAGGGACAGCGGCAGGCGCAAATCCTGCAGGCGGAAGGCCAGAAGCAGGCGCAAATTCTTGAGGCGGAGGGCCGCCGCGAGGCCGCGTTCCGCGATGCGGAGGCGCGCGAGCGTGAAGCGGAGGCCGAAGCGAAGGCGACCGCATCCGTCAGCGAGGCGATTGCCGCAGGCGACATGCAGGCCATCAATTACTTCGTGGCGCAGCGTTATGTTGAATCGCTTGAGGCTTTCGCCCGCTCGCCCAACCAGAAGACGTTCTTGTTGCCGATCGAGGCTTCCGGCATCGTCGGGTCGCTGGCCGGCATCGGGGAGATCGCCAAGGAGGTCTTCCGCGACGATGATCGCGCCGCGCCGCGGCGGGCGGTCGGCTCCGTGCCGGTGACCGGCGCCACCCCGCCCGCCGGGGGCGAGGAGGGCAGCGGGGGCTGAGATGATCGGCGAGCTGATCGATTCGCTGGGCGGGTGGACGTGGTGGATCCTCGGCCTTCTGCTCCTCGGGATTGAGGTCCTGGCGCCGGGATTCTTCTTCCTGTGGTTCGGCATCGCCGCCATTTTGATCGGCATCAGCGCGCTTCTTGTCGACTGGCCTTGGCAGATGCAGGTGCTGGGCTTCGTTGTGCTTTCGGTTGTTGCCGCGCTGATCGGGCGGCGCTTCGCCGGCAACGTCAACGGTGAGACAGCCGACCCGCACCTGAACCTCAGGGCCAGCCGGCTGACGGGACAGACCTTCGTTCTGTCTGAACCGATCGTGGAGGGGCGCGGCCGCGTCACGATCGACGATTCGGTGTGGCAGGTCCGCGGGCCGGACGCGCCGGCCGGGACCCGCGTTGTCGTCACAGGGGCCGACGGGACGATTTTGACCGTGGACGCCGCCTGAACGGCGACGTGGGCTACACCGCGCCGATGCGCAGAAGGTCGTGCAGGTGGACGATGCCGACCGGCTTGTTGCGCTCCACAACAAGAAGCGCGGTGATGGCGGCGCTGTTGAGGATATCGAGCGCAGAGGCGACCAGCGCGTCGGGCGCGATCGTCTTCGGATCGGGCGTCATCACGTCCTCCACATTGTGGGAGAAGATGTCGCCGGTGAGGTGACGACGAAGGTCGCCATCGGTGATGATACCGGCCAGCTTGCCGCGCTTGTCGATGACGCCCAGGCAGCCGAAGCCTTTTTGCGAGATGAGGAGCAGTGCCTCACCCATCGGCGTGCCGACGGGCGCCAGGGGCAGCCGGTCGCCGCGATGCATCACGTCGCGCACATGGGTCAAATTGGCGCCCAGTGAGCCGCCGGGGTGGAACTTGAGAAAATCGTCGGCGGTGAAGCCGCGCGATTCAAGCAGCGCGATGGCCAGCGCATCGCCCAGCGCCAATTGCATCAACGTGGAGGTGGTCGGCGCCAGGCCGTGCGGGCAGGCCTCTTCCACCCGCGGCATGACCAGGCTGATATCGGCGTATTGCGCCAGGGTGGAATCGGGGCGCGAGGTCATGGCGATGAAGGGGACGCGGAAGCGGCGGGAATAAAAGACTATATTGCGCAACTCCGCCGTCTCGCCGGACCACGACAGCGCCAGAATCACATCATGCGGCGTGATCATGCCGAGGTCGCCGTGGCTCGCCTCGGCCGGGTGCACGAAGAAAGCCGGCGTGCCGGTGGATGCCAGGGTCGCGGCCACCTTGGCGCCGACATGGCCGCTCTTGCCCATGCCGGTCACGATGACGCGTCCTTCGGCGCTGGAGATCATCTCGCAGGCGCGCTGAAACGGCTCGTGCATCGGCCCGGCGAGCGCATTCTCCATGGCCTGCAGGCCGGCGGCGTCCATGCGCAGCGTGCGGATGGCGGGAGAAACGTCGTCGACGAGGTGTGGTTTGTGGGCGGGCGCGGAACTCATACCTTGGTCCTTTTTCTTGACGATTAGCACGCCGCCACGGGAAGCGCGAGGCTTCAAACGACCCGGAAAGGTGTTGTTAACCATGCGGCTTTACCTCTCGTTAAAGCGGGCTCGGCGGGCCGGGCCCGCGTGACCGCGTCCGGGTGAACATGCAGCGCTCCATAGCCCTGGTCTTCGCCGTTCTGGCCCTGACGAGCGGCGCGGCCGCACAGGGCGGCGCTCAAGCGCCGAGCGCGCCGCGTGCCGGCGCATTCGATACTCTGATCGACTTCGTCCTACGCCCCTCCCAAGCCGCGGAGGAGGAAGAGGAGGACATCTGGGACTGGGACCGGGAGCCGGAGCCGTCGCTTCTGGAAAGCGAGATCGGTCCCCCGATCGCTGGTCCGACCGGCGAAGAGGCGATCGGACCGACGCTTGCCGGGCCGGGCACGACGGCTGAAGAGCGGGCGCGGGCCAGACGCGGCCGGACACTCAGCGCCAGCGCCTTCGACCCGATCGGGATACGGGTGGGGTCGTTCATCATCCGCCCGTCGATTGAGATCGGCATGAGCGCCACCGACAACGTCACCGGGGCTGCGGACGGACCGAACGCGGTGGGCCTGCTCGTCGCGCCGGAAGTGACCATCAGCTCAGAGGACGATCGCCACCGTGTGGAGGTGGAGCTGAGCGGCGAGGGCGTCTTCTACGAGGACGATGCGTTCAACACCAGCAGCGCTGCGGCGCGTATCGGTGGCCGCTACGACCTGACCAGCCGCACGACGATCGTCGGCGAAGGGGGTTACGCCCAGTTCCGCGAGGATTTCACCGACCCCGACACGCCGGGCGGCGCGGCGGAGCGTCCTTTGGTCCAGTCATTCGATGCAACGCTCGGCATTGAGCAGCGGATCGGGCGGTTCAGCCTGACCCCGTCGGGGTTTGTAGATCGCACGATCAATGACGATGTGCCGCTGACCGGCGGCGGCGTCGCGTCACGACGTGAGTTGGATAGCACGGAATATGGCGGCCGGCTTCGCGCAGCCTTTGCGCTGGGTGCCGGTGTTGCGCCGTTCGTAGAAGTCACGGGCGGCGTACGCGACTTCGACCAGGAAGTGGACAATAGCGGCTTTCGGCGCTCAAGCGTCTGGGGCGAGCTTTCTGGCGGCCTCGTCATCGATCGCGGCGACAAGCTGCGTGGCGAGGTGTCGCTCGGCTACCATCACGAAGAGCTCGACGACGGCCGGCTCTCTGAGCTTGAGGCGTTTCTGGCAAACGCCGCCATCGTCTGGTCGCCGCGGCGGCTGACGGAGGTTCAGTTCGATTTCTCCACCGACGTGCAGACGACGAGCGTCGCGGGCGAGGCGGGCTCCGTCGTCTATGCCGGCGTGCTGACGCTGGCGCGCCAGGTCAGCCCGCGCGTGCTCCTGGCGGGCGGCGGCGGTGTGGAGTACGAATATGTCATCGGCGGCGACCGGGAAGACGTGACGTTCACCGGGTTCGCAGAGGCCTCATACGCCTTCAACCGGATGGCCTCGCTCGCCGCACGCTACGAATACGAACAAGAAGAAAGCAGCGAGCCGGGCGGCGATTCGAAGGCGCATACTGTGGAAGTGCGCGTCCGCCTGCAGCGTTAGCAAAGCCCGCAGCCGTCCAAAGGCGTCTTTCCTAAGAGCCCTCGTCGCCCAAGAGCGTCGTCAGCTCGGCGCGGAGTTCCGGCGCGATGTCCGGCCGCGCCAGGGCATAAGCGAGATTGGCCATCAAGAAGCCCGTCTTCGTGCCGGTATCGAAGGTGCGGCCGTTATAGCGGAAGCCGGTGAAACGCTGCGCTTCGGCAAGCCGCTGCATGGCGTCGGTCACCTGGATCTCGCCGCCAGCCCCCGGCTCCTGGTCGTCCAGGAGGTCAAAGATCTCAGGCTGCAGGATGTAGCGGCCGGAGACATACAGATTGGACGGCGCGTCCTCGCGTTTGGGCTTCTCCACCATTCCGGTGATGCGGAAGCCGACCTCGTCCTCCTCGCCGACGCCGACGACACCATAGCGGCTGACTTGATCCCACGGGCATTCCTCCACCGCGATGACGTTGCCGCCGTGCTTCTCGTAGGCGGCGATCATCTGCGGCAGGCAGCCCGGCGTGGTCAGCATGTCGGGAAGCAACAGGGCGAAGGGCTCGCGCCCGATGATGTCGCGCGCGCACCACACGGCGTGTCCGAGGCCGAGCGGCGCCTGCTGGCGCGTGAAGCTGGTCGTGCCGGCTTTCGGCAGCTCGTGGCGCAGCTGCTCCAGCTCGGCCGTCTTGCCGCGCGCCTCAAGCGTGGTCTCCAGCTCGTAGGCGATGTCGAAATGGTCCTCAATCACCGCCTTGTTGCGGCCAGTGACGAAGACGAAGTGCTCGATGCCCGCCTCGCGCGCTTCGTCGAGCACGTAATGCAGCGCCGGCCGGTCGACGATCGTCAGCATCTCCTTCGGCACCGCCTTGGTGGCGGGAAGGAAGCGCGTGCCGAGGCCGGCAACGGGGAAAACGGCTTTTCGGAGAGGATTCACCACGCCCGGAGCTTTTAATTGCCCATCCTTTCCAATCCCTTACTGTGTTTTGATCGGCCCGCCTAGAGGCCGAAGATGCGGGGCGTATGCGTAGAATGAGCGTACTAGTAACCGGCGGGGGCGGTTATATCGGCAGCCAGATGACCCACGACCTCGTCGATCGAGGCGAGCGGGTCGTTGTGCTGGACGATCTCTCCACAGGCTTTGAATGGGCAATGGCGCCGGGGGCGGAGCTCGTCATCGGCGATGTCGGCGACCGGGTACTGCTCGACCGGATCATGAAAAGCCGGAGGGTGGAGACGGTTTTGCATTTTGCCGGCTCTATCGTCGTGCCGGATTCCGTCGCCGATCCACTCGGCTATTATCTCAACAACACGGTGAAGTCGCGCGAGTTGATCGCCGCGGCGGTCGCCAACGACGTCGCCAATTTCGTCTTCTCCTCAACATCGGCCGTCTACGGCACGCCGGCGACGCTGCCGGTCTTTGAGGAAGCGCCGCTCAATCCGCTTTCGCCCTACGGCGCGTCAAAAGCCATGACGGAGCGCATGCTCGCCGATGCCTCGCTCGCCTATGGTCTTCGCACCGTCGTGCTCCGCTATTTCAACGTGGCCGGCGCGGATCCCAAGGGGCGTACGGGACAGTCGACACGCGGGGCGACGCACCTTCTGAAAGTGGCGATCGAGGTCGCCACCGGGCAGCGCGACCATGTCGCGGTCTTCGGGACCGATTACGACACGCCGGACGGCACCGGCATCCGCGACTACATCCATGTGGCCGACCTTGTCGGCGCACACAGCCAGGCGATCGATCATCTGCGCGGCGGCGGCGAGGACCTCGTTCTGAACTGCGGCTATGGGCGCGGCTATTCGGTGCTGGAGCTGCTTGACGCGGTGCAGCGTGTTTCGGGGTGCGTCCTGGATATCCGTCCGCGCAGCCGCCGCGCCGGAGACGTTGCCATGATGGTGGCGGGTGCGGATCGCATTCGCGACACGCTCGGTTGGGCACCGCGCTACGACGACATCGACGTCATCGTGGAGCACGCGCTGGCGTGGGAAAACACGCTCCTGAAGAAGCACGCCGCGGCCTGACCTCCGAAATACGGCGTCGCTGGCGGTTCCCGGCTTGTTCCGGGGCGTCGGGCCTTACGGCAAAGGAACCTTAAGCCTCTCAGGTCAAGGTCATGCGCACCTATGACCGACCGCTCTCAACGTATTCCAGCCCTGGACGGTCTGCGCGGTGTTGCCGTGCTTGCCGTGTTTGCGTCGCACATCCGCGTTCCGGGTTTCTCGCTCGGCGGGATCGGGGTGGACGTCTTCTTTGTGCTGTCCGGCTATTTGATCACGTCGATCCTGATCAACGAGATGGATCGGACCGGGTCGATTGCGCTGCCGCGCTTCTTCATGCGCCGTATCAGACGGCTGACGCCGGCGCTTCTCGTGCTGACGCTCCTTTACATCCTCCTTGCGCCGTTCATCTGGACGGAGTGGAGCGTGGGTGAGCATGTCGGGCTGTCGGCGCTGAGCTTCTTCTATTTGATGGACTATGCACGCGCCTTTTGGATCGGCCACAACCCGCTGGTCCATACGTGGTCGCTGGCGGTCGAGGAGCATTACTATCTCATCTGGCCATTCGTGCTGCTGGCCATGGCGCGTTTTGTCCCGCTCAAGCATTGGGTCACCGTGCTCGCGGCGGCCTATCTCGCGGCGACGCTCTGGCGCTGCGTCAGCGTCGACCTGCACGGATGGGCGGCGGCGTATTTTCGTTTCGACACGCGCATGTCGGCGCTGATCCTCGGATCGCTTCTGGCCGTGATGTTCAAGGTCGGCACGACGGGGCGGGGGCGGCAGCTTTGGGCGTTCGTTCTTATTGCCGCGGCCTGCGCCATCTCGGTCCTGGCGATTCGCGCCTATGGCGGCGACGAGACAACCGGCGGCTGGGCGACGCTTGGCATCGCTATCATCGAGGCGGTGTCGCTGGCTGTTATCCTGACAATTGTTGAGCGTCATGGAAGCGGCAGCGCGACGGTTCTGACGCGCGTCCTTTCAGGTGCGGCGATCGTCTATATCGGCCGCATCTCCTATGGCCTCTATCTCTACCACCACCCGCTGACCTACTGGCTGCACGGCTATCATTGGAGTTTCGTTCTGGCGGTGAGCGTGCCCGTGTGCCTCGTGATTGCCGCGCTGTCGTTCCACTTCATCGAGCAGCCGATTCTCCAGGGCCGGGCACCGTTCCGGCTGTCCGGTCTTGTTCCCTCATTGCGGGCGGCGGCAGCCCGCCCGAGTTCCGGCTAAACGGGGGATTCCTGGCGGCTCGTCACACGCTTGCGTGAAATGGTGACATTGTTTGGCCAAAGCCGGCTATTATGGCCGGCGGCGCATCATTCCTTACCGATGAAGCGGGGCCAATGAAGCGAGCCGGAAAAGCGATCTGCCTTTGCCTTGGCGCGCTGCTTGCGAGCGAGGCGGTGATCTCATTGGCCGAGGCGCAGTCGACGGGGTCGTCGTCGCAATCGGCGTCTCCGGCTGAGATCGTGGTGGCGCAGGACAATCGCCGGGTCCGTAATTTCTTCCGACGGCTGTTCCGGCCGCGGGAAGGCCAACGGGAATCAGCGCCCATCCTGGAGCGGATCCGGCCACAGGAGCGTGTGGTGCGCCCGCAGCGGCAGCGGCGAAGCCGTTCGGCTGCTCCGAGGCCGCAGGCGATCGCCGCGGTTGAGAAAGCCGAAGATGCCAAGCGCGTGCTGGTCGTCGGCGACTTTCTAGCCACTGCGCTCGCCAAGGGGCTTTCGGCGGCCTATCGCGAAAATCCCAATGCGCTGGTGATCGATGCGACGAGCGGCTCGTCGGGCTTGGTGCGCAACGATTATTACGATTGGCCGGCGACGCTACCCGGCATTGTCGAGGATCAAAACCCCGACGCGATCCTCGTCCTGGTCGGCGGCAACGACCGGCAGGGCATCGACACGGAAAGCGGACCGTTCGCGCTCGGCACCGACGGATGGCGCACGGCCTATGCGGGCCGCGTGAACGCGCTTGTCGATGCGATCAGGGCGACGGCCAAGCCGGCGCTTTGGGTCGGCCTCGTGCCGGTCCAATCGAGCACCATGTCGCGTGACTACAGTGCCTTCAACGGCATCGTGCGCGAGCAGGTTGAGGCAAAGGGTCTGCCGTTTATCGAGACATGGAACGGCTTCGCCAACGAGGAAGGCAAGTATGTCTCCGTTGGGCCAGACTTTCGCGGGCAGTCGGTGCAGCTGCGCGCCAGCGACGGTTTGAACTTTACGCGTGCGGGTCAGCGTAAGCTGGCTTTCTACGTCGAGCAGCGGCTGGATGAGATCTTTGGCGGAATAGCGCCGCAGCTCGCAGCCGCCGATGCCGCGGCGCTTGAGTCCGGCGAGGAGGGTCCGCAGATCGGTCCGATGGTGCCGCTCGATGCGCTTGCGACCGCCGGCGGCGATTCGCTCGCAACCGGCGCGACGCAGGTGACGGAGGAGGGCGAGGGTCTCGGCGCGGCGGAGACGATCGCCAAACGGCTTGCGGGAGAGGAAGCGCCGCCGCCGGGGCGGATCGACTTCTACAAATGGCCGCCGTCCGTCACCGCGCCGACACCGCAGCCGGCCGCCGCCGCGACAGTGCCAACAACACCACCAGTTCAGCCCTAGAGGCGATCGTCGCGTCGGCGCGACAAGCGCCGAGTCCCACTCAGCGCGGCAGCGTGGTCTCACCCATCAGATGCTTGTCGACGGCGTGCGCGGCCTGACGCCCTTCGCGGATTGCCCACACGACCAGCGACTGGCCGCGGCGCATGTCGCCTGCGGTGAAGACCTTCGGGTTGGAGGTCTGGTAATACTCTTCGTTGGCCAGGATGTTGCCGCGCCGGTCAAGCTCCAGGCCAAGCTCCTCGATCATCCCCTCCTGCACGGGCGACACGAAGCCCATGGCGAGGAGCACCAAATCGGCCTTCAGCTCAAACTCCGTGCCGGGCACCGGTTTGAAGCTCTCGTCGGCGCGTGCGCAATGCAGCCGCTTCACGCGGCCGTCTCGGCCGGAGAAGTGTGTGGTGACAACCGAGAACTCGCGCTCGGCGCCTTCTTCCTGGCTTGACGACGTGCGGAGCTTCAAAGGCCAATTGGGCCAAGTGAGCAGCTTGTCCTCCTGCTCCGGCGGCATGGGCATGATCTCAAGCTGGGTAACGGTGACCGCGCCTTGACGGAACGACGTGCCGATGCAGTCCGATCCGGTGTCGCCACCGCCGATCACCACCACATATTTGCCGTCGGCGAGGATCGGTTCGGCGCCGTTTTGCGGCTCGCCGGAGACCCGTCGGTTCTGCTGCGGCAGGAAGTCCATGGCGAAGTGGATGCCGCGCAGATCACGGCCTTCGATGGGCAGGTCGCGCGGCTTCTCCGCGCCGCCCGACAGAACGATCGCGTCGTACTCGTCGAGCAGCGTCTTCGCCGGCAAGTCCACTCCGACATGCGAATTGTAGTGGAAGGTGACGCCCTCCGCCTCCATCTGCGCCACGCGAAGGTCGACGATCTTCTTCTCCATCTTGAAGTCGGGAATACCGTAGCGCAGCAGACCGCCGGCCTTGGCGTGCTTCTCGTAGACGTGGACGTCGTGGCCGACGCGGGCGAGCTGCTGCGCGCAGGCCATGCCGGCCGGGCCGGAACCGATGATGGCGACGCGCTTGCCAGTCTTCGTCGCCGGGTGCTCCGGCACGATCCAACCTTCCTTGAATCCGCGATCGGCGATCGCCGCCTCGATCGTCTTGATCGTCACCGGCTCTTCGATGAGGTTCAGCGTGCACGACGCCTCACACGGCGCCGGGCAGACGCGTCCGGTGACTTCCGGAAAGTTGTTGGTGGAGTGCAGGTTCTTTAGCGCGCCGCGCCAGTCGCCGGAATAGACGAGGTCGTTCCAGTCGGGGATCTGATTGTTGACCGGGCAGCCGGTGTGACAGAACGGAATGCCGCAATCCATGCAGCGTGCCGCCTGGTTGCGCGTGCCCTCATCGCCGAGCGGGATGACGAACTCGCGATAATGGCGCACGCGATCGGACGCTGGCTCGTAACGCCGGTCGTTGCGGTCGATCTCCAGAAAACCTGTGACTTTACCCATCTTAGCAACCCTGCGTTCTTCGTCGCGGCGGTCAAGCGCCGCTTCTTCGCGCCTCGGTATCCGTGCTTCTCTATTGCTGTGGGAGAGCGCCTATTCCGCCGCCATGGCGGCGCCCATGCGCGCCTCGGCCATCTCGCGCAGCGCGCGGCGGTACTCCACCGGCATAACCTTCACGAATTTCGGCCGGTACTCCTCCCACTTGTCGAGGATCAGCCGCGCGCGTGCGGAGCCGGTGTAGTGGAGATGATTGCTGATCAACTGCAACAGCCGCTCCTCGTCGTGGCTGGTCATGTCGGAGGAAATATCGACCCGCCCCTGGAACGCGATGTCGCCGCCGCAATGATGCAGCTTTTCCATGAGGTCGTCCTCCTCCGGAACAGGCTCAAGCTCGACCATGGCCATGTTGCAGCGCCTGGCGAACTGGCCGTCCTCGTCGAGCACGTAGGCGATGCCACCCGACATGCCGGCGGCGAAGTTGCGGCCTGTGCCGCCGAGCACGACGGCAATGCCGCCGGTCATGTATTCGCAGCCATGGTCGCCAACGCCTTCCACCACGGCGATGGCGCCGGAATTGCGCACTGCGAAGCGTTCGCCGGCAATGCCTGAGAAGTAGCATTCGCCTTCAATGGCGCCGTAGAGCACCGTGTTGCCGACGACGATGCTCTCATCGGGCTTGAAGTTCACATTCTCCGGTGGGCGGACGACGATGCGCCCGCCCGACAGGCCCTTGCCGACATAATCGTTGGCGTCGCCGACAAGGTCGAGCGTCACGCCGCGCGCCAGAAACGCGCCGAAGGACTGGCCGGCCGTGCCGGTCAGGCTGATGGAGATGGTGTCGTCGGCAAGGCCTTCGTGTCCGTAACGTCTGGCAACCTCGCCGGAGAGCATGGTGCCGGTGGAGCGGTCGACGTTGCGGATCGGCACGTCAATCTTCACCGGCGTGCCGTTCTCCAGCGCCGAGTTTGCTTCGGCGATGAGGCGACGGTCGAGGATGTCGTCGATGGGGTGCTTCTGCGGGATCGTGTTGCGCATCTCTTCAGACGCGGCTTCCGGCATATAGAAGACGCGTGAGAAATCGAGGCCTTGCGCCTTCCAATGGTCGACCAGCGGCTTGGTATCGAGCCAGCTTGTGTCGCCGATCAGCTCGTTGAGCGAGCGCACGCCCATGGAGGCCATCAGCGCGCGCGCTTCCTCCGCCACCATGAACAAGAAGTTGATGGCGTGTTCCGGTGTGCCGACGAAGCGCTTTCTGAGCACCGGGTCCTGCGTGGCGATGCCGACCGGGCAGGTGTTCAGATGGCACTTGCGCATCATGATGCAGCCAATGGCGATCAGGGGTGCGGTGGAGAAGCCGAACTCGTCAGCGCCGAGCAGCGCGCCGATCACTACGTCGCGGCCGGTCTTCAGGCCGCCATCGACCTGCAGCGAGATGCGCGAGCGCAGGCCCTGCTCAACGAGGATCTGCTGCGTCTCCGCAAGGCCCATCTCCCACGGCGTGCCGGCGTGCTTGATGGAGGTGAGGGGGCTGGCGCCCGTGCCGCCGTCATAGCCGGCAATGGTGATGTGATCGGAGCGCGCCTTGGCGACGCCGGCGGCAACGGTACCGACGCCGACCTCTGCGACCAACTTCACTGACACCCATCCGGACGGATTGACGTTTTTAAGGTCGAAGATGAGCTGCGCGATATCCTCAATGGAATAGATGTCGTGATGCGGCGGCGGCGAGATCAGCCCGACGCCCGGCGTGGAGTGCCGCACCTTGGCGATCACCGCATCGACCTTGTGGCCGGGCAGCTGGCCGCCTTCGCCGGGCTTGGCGCCCTGCGCGATCTTGATCTGCATCATGTCGGAATTGACGAGATATTCCGTCGTCACGCCAAAACGGCCGGAGGCGACCTGCTTGATGGCGGAGCGCTTGGAATCGCCGTTGGGAAGCGGGCGGAAGCGCTCCGGCTCCTCGCCGCCCTCGCCGGTATTGGACTTGCCGCCGAGGCGATTCATGGCAATCGCCAAGGTCTCGTGCGCTTCGCGCGAGATGGAGCCGAAGCTCATGGCGCCGGTGGAGAACCGCCTGACGATCTCCGCCGCCGGCTCGACTTCCTCAATCGGGACGGGCTGGCGGCCAACCTCATCGGCCTCTTTGATGCGGAAGAGCCCGCGGATGGTGTTGCTGCGCGCGGCTTCGCCGTTCACCAGGTCGGCGTATTTGGCGTAGGTCTCCGCGCCCTCGCCGCGGGCGGCGTGCTGTAGCAGCGCGACCGTGTCGTAGGTCCACACATGGTCCTCGCCGCGCAGGCGGACCGCATATTCGCCTCCGACATCGAGCCCGATGCGCAGCACCGGATCGTCGCCGAAGGCGGATGTGTGGCGGCGCATCGTCTCCTCGGCGATCTCGTTGAGGCCAATGCCCTCAATCGTCGTCGACGTGCCGAAGAAGAAGCGGTGGACGAAGTCCGACGACAGGCCGATGGAATCGAAAATCTGCGCGCCGCAATAGGACTGGTAGGTGGAAATGCCCATCTTGGACATGACCTTCAGGATGCCTTTGCCAATCGACTTGATGTAGCGGGCAACCACTTCGTCGGCATCAACGACGTCGGGGAAGGCCTTCTCCTGATGCATCTTCAGAAGCGTCTCAAAGGCGAGGTAGGGATTGATCGCTTCCGCGCCGTAGCCGGCGAGCACGCAGAAATGATGCACCTCACGCGCCTCGCCGGTTTCTACCACGAGACCGACGGAAGTTCTGAGTCCCTTGCGGATCAGGTGATGGTGCACGGCGGCCGTCGCCAACAACGCCGGGATGGCGATGCGACCGGCGCCCATGAGGCGGTCGGAGAGGATGATGATGTTGTGGCCTTCAAGAACGGCGCGCTCGGCGCGCTCGCTCAGCCGATTGACCGCCATCTCCATCCCGTCCAAGCCGCGCTCCACGGCAAAGGTGATGTCGAGCGTCTCGGTGCGGAAATGGTTCTCGGCGAACTCGCCGATCATGCGGATCTTTTCCAGGTCGTCGTTGGTGAGGATCGGCTGGCGCACTTCAAGGCGCTTGCGCTCCGACAGGCCTTCCGCGTCGAACAGGTTCGGCCGCGGCCCGATGAACGAGACAAGGCTCATCACCGCCTCTTCGCGGATCGGGTCGATCGCCGGGTTGGTGACCTGCGCGAAGTTCTGCTTGAAGTAATTGTAGAGAAGTTTCGGACGGCGCGAGAGCACGGCCACGGGCGTGTCGGTGCCCATGGAGCCGATAGGCTCCTGGCCGGTCGTGGCCATCGGCGCCATCAGAAGCTTCAGGTCTTCCTGCGTGTAGCCAAAGGCCTGCTGGCGATCGAGCAGCGCGGCATTGGTCATGGCCGCCCGGCCTGTGACCTGCGGGAGGTCCTCCAGCACGATCTGCGTGCGCGCCAGCCATTGCTTGTACGGATTGGCGGTGGCCAGGCGATGCTTCAGCTCGTCGTCGGCGATGATGCGCTTTTCCTCAAGGTCGATGAGGAGCATCTTGCCAGGCTGCAGACGCCATTTGCTGACGATCTTCTTCTCATCGATCGGCAGGACGCCGACTTCAGAGGCCATGACGACGAGACCATCGTCGGTCACCACGTAACGCGCCGGCCTCAAGCCGTTGCGGTCAAGCGTGGCGCCGATCTGCCGCCCGTCGGTGAAGGCGATCGCCGCCGGGCCGTCCCACGGCTCCATAAGCGCGGCGTGGTATTCGTAGAAAGCACGGCGCTCGTCATCCATCAGCGGGTTGCCCGACCAGGCTTCGGGGATGAGCATCATCGCGGCGTGCGCCAGCTCGTAGCCCCCCATGGTGAGAAATTCGAGCGCGTTGTCGAAGCAGGCCGTGTCGGACTGGCCTTCGTAAGAGATCGGCCAGAGCTTCTCGATCTCCTCGCCGAAGAAAGGCGAAGAGACGGAAGCCTGGCGCGCGGCCATCCAGTTGACGTTGCCGCGCAATGTGTTGATCTCGCCGTTATGCGCCACCATCCGATAAGGATGGGAGAGCTTCCACGAGGGGAAGGTGTTGGTGGAGAAGCGCTGGTGCACCAACGCCATCTGCGAAGCAAAGCGCTTGTCGTGCAGGTCGGGGTAGTAGGCGCCGAGCTGGTAGGCGAGGAACATGCCCTTGTAGACGATCGTGCGCGACGACAGCGACACGATGTAGAAGCCGCGATCGACGCCGTCGGTCTCCGCGTGAACGACGCCGGAGATCACCTTGCGCAGAATGAACAGGCGCCGCTCGAATGTGTCGCCGGGTTCGGTGCCTTCACCACGTCCGATGAACACCTGGCGATGACGGGGCTCGCTGTCCTTGATCTTCGGATCTTGCGACAGGGATGAATTGTCGGTCGGCACGGTGCGCCAACCGAGGAGCGTCTGGCCTTCCGCCGCAATCACACGCTCCACGATCTCTTCGTAGTGGCGGCACGACTCCTCGTCCTGCGGCATGAAGAAATAGCCGACGCCGTACTCGCCCGGCTCCGGCAAAGCGAAGCCAAGGTCGGCGCATTCGCCCTTCAAGAATTCATGCGGCACCTGAACCAGGATGCCGGCCCCGTCTCCCACCAGCGGATCGGCGCCGACGGCGCCGCGATGGGTCAGGTTCTCCACGATCTGGAGGCCCTTCTGGACGATGTCGTGCGAGGCCCCGTCCTTCAGATCGGCAATGAAGCCGACGCCGCAGGAATCGCGCTCAAGGCTTGGGTCGACGAGCCCCGCGGTGGGGGCGTACGGTTTCGGAAACGGCAGGCGAGCGGCGCGATCCGCCGCCATGCGGGCCTCGGCCGCCCGCAGCTGTTGCGCCTGTTGTGCCGTCATCCGCTTCGTCATGGCATTGCCCCTGGCTCACCATTTCCCGTCTCTCGTGCGCCGAGTCACCTGGACCGGCCGGGTCGCACGTCCTGGTGCGGCTCGATCGATCTAGACCGGCTTCACAGCAATTCGACCGGCGGTCGTCCCGCCACCCGGCGACCGGTTCGCCACCGCTGAGGGCGGCCTCGGTGCACCTATTTTAGTTCAATGCGGCGCCGCGGTCAGCCTGGCGGGCCATTATGAAAGGACAGCAACACTGTCCCTTCCGTGACAATGACAAATATCACCTCGGCCGGCAAGCCTAAACAGGCCGCGTCGGCGGTTGCAAATGGTCGACAGTGCAACATTGAAGCGCCGGTTTTGCGTTGGCCACGCTGAGACTTGCCGCTCTCTGCTTCACATGGTGAACGAACGGATCAACGCTGTCGGGTGGCGCGGGCGGCGGGCGTTTCACCAGGCTTTGATTTCCCTTACGCCGGCAACGCTTCCATACCTTAAGGCAAGCCGGAACCAAGGTGGCGCCGGCTTCCAAGCCCGCCCGTTAGGTTTTCGTCGCCCCCCACGACGCCGACGGGCGGGCCCCTCACTGTGCGCTCACAGTCGGTTGAGCCCTCGCGCGGCGATGTTCGCGCACACGTAATTTCCGTTGTTCTTCATCCTGCTGCACTGTCCCGCCTGCGCTGGATCGGAATTGTCCGTCGGCGACCAAATTTGGAGGGATACATGAAAGCTCGAGAAATCACGGCAGTCGCACTTGCCGGTGCCATGGCAACCGCACTGAGCAGCGTTGCATTTCAAGCTCCCGCCTCCGCAGCGGAGATGGAGAAGTGCTACGGCATCGCCAAGGCCGGCGAGAACGACTGCAAGGCCGGCGCGCACGCCTGTAAGGGCCATTCGACGGTCGATTTCGACGGCCAGTCGTTCAAAATGGTCCCCGCAGGCACATGCGTGGACATGGTCGTTGAAGGCCACCAGGGCAGCCTGGAGCCGATCCAGAGCTAATTGATCCGCGTTCGGATCAATATGAGAAGCAGCGGCCGGCTATCCGCCGGCCTCTGTACTAAAGCAAAGCAAACGGAGACATGATTCAATGAAGAAGACCGCCTCTACCGCCGTTGTGGCACTGGCCGTTGCGACGGCTCTCGGCACGCTTAGCGCTCCGGCCATGGCCGATGACCAGGAGAAGTGCTATGGCGTTTCGCTCGCTGGAGCCAATGATTGCGCCGCCGGGCCGGGCACGACTTGTGCCGGTACCTCGACGGTTGACTATCAGGGCAACGCCTGGACGCTCGTTCCATCCGGCACCTGCGAGACCATGGAGCTGCCGGACGGCCGCATGGGCTCGTTGACCGCCCTCGACCGCGACCTCCCGGCGTCCTAAACTCGACGCGAGTCATCGCCCAAGTGAAGGGGCCTGACATGCCCGAAACAACAGGCCTCCATAGCCAAGCCGCGCCGGCGACCATACCGGCGCGGGCCGGCGTCGGGCTGAAGCCACAGCATTACCGCGACATTCTTGAGGGAGCCCCCGATATCGGCTTCTTCGAGGTGCACGCGGAGAACTATATGGGTGAGGGCGGTCCGCCGCATCGCTACCTCACCGCTATCCGCGAACGCTATCCGCTGTCGCTGCACGGCGTTGGGCTTTCCATCGGAGCGGAGCGACCGCTCGATCGCGATCACCTTCTGCGGCTCAAGCATCTCAACGAACGCTATGAGCCGGGGCTCTTCTCAGAGCACCTCGCCTGGTCCACGCACGACACGACCTATCTGAACGACCTGTTGCCGGTTCCTTATACAAAGGAGACGCTGGCACGCGTGTCGGAGCACATCGAAGAGGTGCAGGAGACGGTTGGCCGGCAGATGCTCTTGGAGAATCCGTCGACCTATCTTGCGTTCACCGAAAGCACCTATTCGGAGATCGACTTCATCAGCGAAGTCGCGAAGCGCTCCGGATGCGGCCTGCTTCTCGACGTCAACAATGTCTACGTCTCATCCACCAACCAGGAATGGGATCCCGTCGCCTATGTCGACGCGTTTCCGCTTCAGCTTGTGAAGGAGATCCATCTCGGCGGACATGCGCCGGAGAAGGACGAGGCTGGACGGCCGCTTCTGATCGATGCGCACGACCGCGAGGTCGACCGCATTGTCTGGGGCCTGTTTGAGCACACGATCGCTTCGGCGGGTGCGGTTCCCACATTGGTGGAATGGGATGCCAACGTTCCCGACTGGCCGACGCTGAATGCGGAGGCCGATTTGGCGGAAGCCGTGCTTGCGCGCGCAGAGCCCGGAGACATGCAACGTGCTGCCGCTGGCTGAACGTCAGCGCGGCTTCGCCGCAGCTCTGCTCGATAGCGAAGCAGACGTCCCGCCTGGTCTGGTCGGGCCGGACGGTGTGCCGAGCGCGCGCCGGTTCGCCGTTTATCGCAACAATGTCGCGGCCGGCCTGTCGGAATCGATGACGATTACCTTTCCCGCCGTCCGCAGGATCGTCGGCGAGGAGTTCTTCACCGCTATGGCGCGCGCCTATGTTCTCGCCGATCCGCCGCGCTCGCCGATGCTGCTCGATTACGGCTCGGGCTTTGCCGATTTCATCGCAAGCTTCCCGCCGGCGGCAACGCTCCCCTATCTCGCCGACGTGGCGCGCATTGAGAATGCGTGGAAGGAATCCTTCCATTCCGCCGATGCTGCGCCGCTGCCACCTGCGGCACTTGCCAAGATACCGCCCGACCAACTCGCCGGGATGCGCCTCCAATTGCATCCATCGGTGCGCATCGTCACGTCGCGTTATCCGGTGCTGACGATCTGGCGGATGAATGCCGATGGCGGCGAGCCTGCGCCGGTTGATCTGAACGCCGGCGGCGAGGATTGCCTTGTCGTCCGGCCGGCCGCCGACGTTGAGGTGCGGTCCGTGCCAGCGGGTGGGGCGGCCTTCTTGCGGCGCTTGGGCGAGGGTGCCTCGCTTGGCGACGCGTCCGAAGCCGGGTTCGCTGCCGCGGCTGATTTCGATCTGTCGGCGAATCTGGCCGGGTTGATTTCGGCCGGCGCCTTCTGCGGCTACACGCTTGAGGGCGCGGCCGCTCCAGAAAAGGAATGACGATGAGCTCGATGGACACGCAGCTTGACAGCCATGCCGGAGGGCTGGCGGGACTCATCCAAAAGCTGGTCAATTGGGTGACGTGGCTTGGGGTTGTGATTGGGCCGCCGGTGCTACGCATCGCGTTGGCGATCCCGTTCTTCCGCTCCGGCCTAACGAAATGGGACGGACTGTCCCTCTCATCGAGCGCAGTCTGGCTTTTTGAGAACGAGTTCAAACTGCACATCTTCGGTGCAACCTATCCGTTCCCGATGCCGACACTTGCCGCCTTCGGCTCTGCGGTCGGCGAGATCGTGCTGCCCATCCTCCTGGTGATCGGATTGGGAACGCGTTTTGCCGCGTTCGGCCTTCTCATCATGACGGCGGTGATACAGCTGACCATTCCCGACGGCTGGCTCACCTTCCATCTTCCCTGGGCGGCGATGGCGCTCGCGATCATGGCGCTCGGCCCCGGCGGGCTGTCGCTCGACCGGGTGATCGCCGGCCGCTAATCGGCCTTTACCGCCAAGCGCTTGCTCTTCTGCCGGCGACCCGGCATTAGGGCGGCATGCATTTCGCCAGCGACAATTGGGCCGGCGCGGCACCTCAGATCGTTGAAGCCGTCGCCGCGGAGGCGGCGCGGGTCGGCGTGGCCTATGGCGGCAGCGCGCTCGATGAGCGGGTCGCGGCCCGGTTCAGCGAACTCTTCGAGTGTGAGGTGGCGGTGTTTTTCGTCGCCACGGGCAGCGCGGCAAACGGCCTCGCCATGTCGGCGGTCGGCTGTACAGGCGGCGTGGTCTTCTGCCACGAAGACTGCCACATGATTGAAGGCGAGTGCGGTGGCGTGGAGTTCCTGACGGGCGGCGCGCGGCTTCTCGGGTTGCCGGGTGCGGCCGGCAAGCTCGATATCGACGCGCTTGAGCGCGCGATCGCCGCGTTTACGCCGGCGTCGGAGCACAACGGCCGAGGCATGGCGGTGTCGCTGACGCAGCAGAGCGAGGCGGGGACGGTCTACTCGCTTGAGGAGATCCGGCGGGTTGGGGAGATCGCCCACGCCAACGACATGCCGCTTCATATGGACGGCGCGCGCTTCGCCAATGCGCTGGCGCATCTTGACGTCTCGCCGGCGGCGATGACGTGGAAGGCGGGCGTCGACATTCTGTCGTTCGGTGCGACGAAGAATGGCTGTTTTGCCGCGGAGGCTGTTGTGTTCTTCGATCCGTCGCGCGCGGCCGACATGCCGTTTCTGCGTAAGCGAGCGGGGCAGCTCTTCTCAAAGTCGCGTTTCGTCGCCGCGCAGTTCGATGCTTACCTCCGCGACGGGCTGTGGCTTGAATTGGCACGCCACGCCAACGCGATGGCCGGTCGGCTGCGCGCCGGGCTTGCCGCTTCAAATGCCGCGCGCGAAGCGTGGCCGACCACGGGCAACGAGATCTTTGCGGTGTTGCGTCGCGACAATGCGAAGAGCTTGCGGACGGCCGGCGCCGAATTTCACGAATGGACGCGCGGCGGCGCCGAGGTGGCGGACGACGAAATTCTCGTCCGTTTCGTCACTGCATTTTCCACCAGGCCCGACGAGGTGGACGCCGCCGTCGAAATGCTCCGCTAAAGCAAAAGCGCCCCGGCGAGGCCGGGGCGCACGAATCACAATATCAGGGCTGCCGGATTAGGCCGCCTTGGCGTCGATCTGCCTGCCCTTGGTTGAGCCAATGGCGATTTTGCGGGGCTTCATCGCTTCGGGGATCTCCCGCACCAGGTCAATGTGGAGCAGGCCATTCTCCAAGCTGGCGCCCGTCACCTCGACGTGCTCGGCCAACTGGAAGCGGCGCTCAAACGCCCGGGCGGCGATGCCGCGATAAAGCACCTCGCCGTTTTCCTGCTTTTCCTCGTGCTTCTCGCCCTTGATGGTCAGCAAGTTGTCCTTGGCCTGGATATCGAGATCCTTGTCGGAGAAGCCGGCGACCGCGACGGTCACGCGGTAGGCATTCTCGCCGGTGCGCTCGATGTTGTAGGGCGGGTAAGGCTGGCTCTCGCCGTTCGATACGCCATCCAGAAGATTGAACAGACGGTCGAAGCCGACGGTGGAGCGGTAAAGCGGGCTCAGATCAAATGTACGCATTTTCATGTCCTCCTTGAAGCGACAGTTGCGTTCAGACCCTCGGGCATCCCATCAGCGGCGAGACCCGGGTCCATCGTGGGTCCAATGGCACCCACGACCAAAAGATGGTAAGCGCCGGAGCGCCGTTCAAGACCTGCTCCGCCGCAAAAGCGGCGTTTTTGGTCCGCCAATGGGGCGCTCAGATTCGGGGCGAAAACAGACTACGAAGGGTCGCGCCTGTGCCGACAAAAAAACCGACGATCCAATCGCTTATCGTGGCTTGTGGAGGCGCCTTGTTGTTGTCGGCATCGTGCCTTGGCGTTGGCGCGGCGAAAGCTGACCCGCTCTCCGTCTACGGTCCGATTCCGGGCTTTGAGCGCGGGCTTGGTCCTTACCGCGAACTTCCGCCGCCCCATTACTACGGAAAGGTTCCGTTCGCGGTGATGGGGCCGCCGCCCTGGGAGATGGGCCGCGTCTCGCCTGATGCGGTTTTCGACGCGCTGGAACGGGCCGGCTACAGCCAATTTGGCGCCATGGCCGACCGGCGCGACCGCTACCGGCTGCGCGCCGTCAACCGGTACGGCGATCTCGTGGCGCTGGAAATCAGCGTCTATACGGGGCGGATTGAGCGCGAGCTGGTGCTTTCGGAACGGAGACGGCCAGCGCACCAACGCCCGCCGGCTGTTCATGCGCAGCCGACGCCGCCTGCGGCAGCACCGAACGGCGGCGATCCGCTGGTCGTGTATTGAGCGGCGACGCCCCCCTTGAGCCCCTGACGGCGTCGATGAACGCGACATGAACGCCGGCTTCCAATTGAGTTCAGGCTGCCGCGATTAGGTTTCTCCCATCGTCATCGGGCCAATGCCCGGTGGGCGGAGCTGGAGAACCCGATATGCTTTCCAAGAACCTGATCGCCGCCGGCCTCATCGCTGCGACCGCGCTCACCGCGGTTCCGGCGAATGCCACCGGCTTCACTTTCCATTTCGGTAATGGCGGTCCCGGCTTCAGCTGGGGCTATGGCGGCCCTGGACACGGGTATCGCGATCGCGGCCATCGCTGGGGCCATCACCGGCTTTCCCCGCGCGAAGTGCGCTGGATGCTGCGCGAGCGCGGCTACTACAAAATCCGGTTCATGGACCGTCGCGGCCCGGTCTACCAAGTGCGCGCCAAGAAGCGTCATCGCGCCTTCGTGCTGGTGATCAGCGCGCGCAGCGGCGAAATCCTGTCGCGCCACCGCATTCGCCGGCACGGCTGGCACTGAGTATTCGGGCGCTGCTAACGCCCCCTCCGGCGCCCGATGCAAAGGCCGGCGGTCCTTGACCGCCGGCCACGCTTTTTTCGCTGCCTTGCCAGGCGATCTGATGCATTCTATCTGCGGAAGCCGATGCCGGAGCGTAATGGCGTCTCGCTGAACCGCCCTGGCGCTTTGTCTTTTTGTACGGACGCACGATTTATCCGAAAACCGGTATCCACTTTTCGGATCGTGCTCTAGCCGAGCAGCGGTTCGGCGCGATGTGTCTTCGGGCGTCGGCCGGAAGGCGAAGAAGGGTGGCGCTTGGCCGGTCTCGTCGAAATCCCCAGCAATCCAACGCCCAAGGGCGGTTCCGTCGGCATGGTGAATACCCATGACGGCGTTGAGCTGCGCTATGCGTGCTGGCCGACCAACCGCTCGCCGGTTCGCGGGACGATCGTGCTTCTGCACGGGCGGACGGAGTTCATCGAAAAATACTTCGAGACCATTAACGACCTGCGCCGCCGCGGCTTTGCGGTGGCGACGTTCGATTCGCGCGGGCAGGGCGGCTCCACCCGCCTCCTGCGCAATCCGCGCAAAGGGCATGTCCGCGACTTCGCTGATCACGTCAACGACTTTGAGACCTTCATGCAGGAGGTGGTGCTGCCGGATTGCCCGCCGCCGTACCACGTCTTGGGGCATTCAACGGGCGGGCTGATTGCGCTGTTGTCGGCAGAGCGCCTGCGCACACAGATCGACCGCATGGTGCTCACTGCACCGCTCCTGGCGCTGACGTATTCCTCGCCGAAATGGCTGGCGCGGATCACCGGCTTCCTCATGCATTTCGGGCTTGGCGAGGCGTTTGCCCCGGGCGCCGGCGCGACGCTCATTCAGATGCAGCCATTCGCTGGCAACCTTCTCACAAGTGACCCGGAGCGCTATCAGCGGGCGCTCGACGTGGTCGATGCCGATCCGTCCGTCGGCGTCGGCGGTGCGACCATCGGCTGGGTCAATTCAGCCATGCGCGCCTGCTGCCGTGTCGCGGAATCCGACTTCGCGGAGAAGGTGCCGATGCCGGTTCTGATCACGCTCGGCGGCGCCGACACGATCGTCAGCAATTATGCGGCTGAGGAGTTCGCCCGCCGCGCCCGGACGGCGGCGCATCTCAGGATTCCCGGCGCGCGCCACGAAATCCTGATGGAGACGAACCAGTATCGCGATCAGTTCTGGGTCGCGTTCGACGCCTTTATCGAAGGGCGGCGCTAATCGAAACCACCATCTGTTAGACGCTACTCCGCCGCTTCTCGGGTCACGGTAGTCGCCTCGTGCACCATGGCGATCAGCGATTCGGCGAGCGTTGCGAGATCGGCTGACAACCGCTCAAAACCGCGATGCGGCTCAAGGCGATTCTCATCCATGTAGAGGCCGCGATTGACTTCAATCTGCAGCGCGTGGAGGCCGCGGGAAGGGCGGCCGTAATGCTCGGTGATGAAGCCGCCGGCATAAGGCTTGTTACGGCAAACCGTGTAGCCGAGCCGCTGAAGCGTGGCGGCGGTCCAGTCGGTTAGCTCCGGCATGCAGCTTGCCCCAAAGCGGTCGCCGAGCACGAAGTCGGGCCGGATGCGCGTCGGCCCGCCGCGAATGTTCGACGGCATGGAATGGCAGTCGATGAGGATGGCGATGCCGAAATGCACATGCGTCTGGGCAAGCAGGCGCCGAAGCGTATCGTGATAGGGGCGGTAGATACGCTCAATCCGGCTGAGACCTTCCTCCACCGTCAACGGACGGCGATAAATGTTGGCGGCGTCGCTGACCACGCGCGGAATCGTGCCGAGCCCGCCGGCGACGCGAAGCGAGCGGACATTGGCGTAAGAGGGCAGGCGGCCGGTGAACATTTTGGGGTCGAGCTCGTAAGGCTCACGATTCACGTCGAGATAAGCGCGCGGATAGACGGCGCCCATGAGCGGCGCGCCAAGCTCCACGACCGGGGCAAAGAGCCGGTCGACGAGGAGGTCCTCTGAGCGGCGTATCTCGCTCTTGTTGAGCGATGTCGCTTCGATGAAGTCATCAGGATAGTAGCGGCCGCTATGCGGTGAATTGAATACGAACGGCACGGTCTGTTCGGCCGGCAAGTGGACCTCGCCGGCGGGCGGTCGTGTATCTCCCGCCGCTTCAACCACCTCCGCGTCTCGCATCTCTGTACCTCTCCAGCCCCGCCGCAATGTGCCGTGCCGGCAGGTGTCTGTCCATATAAAGAGGCGGTGGGGGTTTGTGAGTGCGGCGCTTACCCGATATTTACTGGGAGGCGTCATCTTGCCCACACATGAACGTGATCGATCATCCATCCCGGGGGCAGTTAATGGCCCGAATTCTGCTGGCCGAAGACGACGAAGACATGCGCCGATTCCTGGAGCGGGCGCTGGGAAATGCGGGCTATGAGGTCGTTTCGTTCAGCAATGGCCGCGACGCCTATGACCGGTTGCGCGAGGAGCCGTTTAATCTTCTGTTGACCGACATCGTGATGCCGGAGATGGACGGCATTGAGCTGGCGCGCAAAGCCAGCGAGCTCGATCCAGACCTTAAGATCATGTTCATAACCGGGTTCGCCGCCGTGGCGCTCAATCCGGACATGCAGGCCCCGCGCGACGCCAAAATCCTCTCCAAGCCGTTTCACCTTCGCGACCTGGTCGGCGAGATCGGGCGGCTGATCGCCGCTTAGAGCGCGCCCGCGCGAGCGGAGCCTTGCGCGCATTCGCCGCTTGCGCTTATATCCGGCGGCCGTGGCGACACGGCGACCCCCATAAAGAGGGCGCGTAGCTCAGCGGGAGAGCACTACGTTGACATCGTAGGGGTCACTGGTTCAATCCCAGTCGCGCCCACCATTCCCTTCAATGACTTAGGCAATCAGACTTTGTCGCCTTGCGACAGATGAGGAACGGTCTCGCCCGTTTCCGTAAAGGTCCGCGTGACCTCGGCCGCCGCATAGATCCACAAGATCTTCAACGCCCCGTCTCCGATGTTCACGAAACGATGGGGCATGTCGGCGGGAATGAAGCTGGTATCCATGGGCCCAAGCTCAGACCGGACCCCGTCCACCTCGGCCATCGCCCTTCCTTCGAGGATGGTGACCTGCTCATCGCAATTGTGGCTGTGCATGGGTGCGGCGGAGCCCTTGGGAAACACGGTCGTTCCCGTGGTGAAGGGCGGATTGTCGACGCGCTCCCGCCCGATAATCAGGCGCGTTTCCACGCCATCACCCCTGGCGAACGGCGATATCGAGGCATAAGGAACGATGGCATCAGCACTCATAGGATTCTCCGCGAGTGAGGTCCGCAAACGGAAGTAAGACGCAGATGACGATTACGCGCAAAGTTGAAGCGGCCCGGCTTCGCGATTTCATCGAGTCTGCCTTTCGGGCCTGCGACATGCCGCCGGAAAACGCTTCCCAGATGGCTCGGTTGATGGCGGAGGCCGATATCGGCGGACAAGACGGCCATGGCGTGTTTCGCCTTCCACAATATATCAAACGGATCCAGGCGGGAGGGCTGTCGGTCGATCCGGAGATATCGTTGGTCTCGGAACGTCCCGCCACCGCCCTGCTTGATGGCGGGAACGGGCCCGGACACCTGGTTATGTCGCGCGCCGCGAAATTGGCGATAGAGAAAGCAAAGACCTGCGGGGTCGCGTGGGTTGGCGCGCGGTATTCCAACCATGCCGGACCGGCGTTCCTTTACGCGCGGATGCCGCTGGCTGAGGACATGATCGGGCTTTACGTGGCCGTAGGCAGCGCCAACCACATGCCGCCCTGGGGCGGTACCGATATGCTGCTCAGCACCAACCCGATTGCGGTTGCCATTCCGTCTAACACGCGACCGCCGGTTATCTTGGACATGGCCACCACTGTTGCGGCCTATGGCAAGATCAAGACCGCAGCAGACCGAGGCCAGGAGATGCCTGAAGGGTGGATGATCGACAAACAGGGCCGGGCATTGACGGACCCGAGCCGCGCCGGCGAAGGGTTGCTGCTGCCCATCGGGGGACCGAAAGGATATGGGCTGTCGCTGATCTTCGGACTTCTTGCGGGGACGCTGAACGGAGCGGCCTTCGGCGCCGATGTGGTGGACTTCAACGCCGATTCCCAATCGACCACAAATACCGGTCATTTTGTCATCGCGCTCGACATCGCGGCATTTGCCGATGTCGGAACGTTCAAGGCACAGGTCGACGCGATCTGGAAGGAGATGAAATCGTCCGACCGGCTGCCGGGCGTTGACGAAATCAGATTGCCCGGCGAACGACTTGCGGCCACGGCAGCCGAGCGCCGGGCAAATGGGATTCCGATCCCCGAGGCATTGGGGAACCGCCTTGATTCTCTCGCCGACAGGTTGGGTATAGACCGGCTCTAGCTTCTATGCGGCTTCTTGCCAGGCCGCGCCATTGATCGTCCAGTTCTCGATCACTTCGCTGCCGGATTGGCGCAGCATTTTGGAGACCGCGCAATGCTCGCGCAGTTTCGTCACGACCTCGTTGATGTTCTGAGGTTCGCCGGACATCGTCGTCGTAATGTTGATGATGACCTTGGGAAACGGCACGTCGATCGGCTCGATCAATCGCGTGCCCCGGCTATCCATCGTGGTCACGATGTCAATTTCCATATCCTCAATGACGACATCATTGGCCATCGCCAGCTTGTTTGAGATCACATGCGTGCACCCGGCCAACCCGGCGAAAACCATCTCGACAGGCATTGGCCCCTCGTTGGTTCCACCGCGCTCGATGGGTTCGTCGATGATCATCTCAACATCCCTGGATCGGGCATGGGACTTTGTTCTGGTTTCCTGCCGAGCGTGGGTGCGGAACGTCCAGATCGGCTTTTGCTTGATGGCCACCGTGTCACTCCGATTGGCGTCAACCGGGCGGCGCGTTGCCGCCCGGTGCAATGAAACTCAACGCGAACTTACTGCGTGATCGTTTCGACCAGGTCCTTGTAGGCTGAGTTCTGGTCGACCCGCATCGCCTGATAGTCTGCACCGCCGATGTAGTCGGTGTTTTCACCCAGACGTCCCATCATGCGGTTGTAGGTCTTGTCTTCTTGCAAGGCCGTGAAGGCCTCGTCGAGCTTGGCAAGCACGTCGTCGGGCGTGCCAGCAGGTGCAAGAACCACTCGGTGCATGAAGCCGACATCACCGCCAATACCCAGCTCGGCAAAGCTTGGCACATCGTCATAGATGCGCTCGTTACCCGCGGTTGCCAGGACCTTGACTTGGCCGGAGGACACCAGTGACGAAAGCGTCGATGGGAAGCCCATCGTCACGTCCGCGTCGCCTGCCAGCAATGCCTGCATGGCTGGGCCGCCGCCCTGAAATGGCACGAGATTGAAGGTCGTCTCCGTGGCTTTCATGATCTGGGCCGCCGGGACGAAAAGAGCGCCCCAGTTCCCCGAGTGCGCCATGTCAACGCCTCCCGGGTTGGCTTTTGCGGCGGCGATGAGATCTTCAAAGCTGCCAATCTCGCTGTCGCCCCGGACGACCACGGCAATCGGCGCGTAGTTGACGCGTGCGACTGGGACGAAATCGGTGTTCGGGTCGTAAGGGAGGTTTTCGACGTGCTGCTGAAGCATGTCGATATAGTTGTGCGAGAACAGCAGAGTGTATCCGTCAGCGGCGGAATTCGCCACTTCCTGAGTGCCTTTCTGTCCGCCTGCACCAGGGCTGAGACGCACAATCATCGCCTGGTCGAGATATTGGGGGATGATCGACGTGATCACCCGGGCGTTGAGGTCATGTGAACCGCCAGCCCCTAAGGGGATTACGAGCGTAATCGGCTTTTCGGGATATTCCGCCAAAGCGGCCGAACCCAGGCCGAGCACAGCGACAAGCGCTCCTCCAATGGTTCTTTTGATGGACTTCCAGATCATGTTTTCCTCCTATGATCGTTTGTTTTCTTTTCCCAAGTCTAAGCCGTCGCGGCCTTCATTCGACGCCAGAGCACATAGCCAATGATCGGCGTCGCTATCAGAACGGCAACCATTCCCAGCCGTTCTGTAAACATGAAACTCAGGGGGGACGCCCCGGCCATCGCTACGGTCTGGCCGAACGAGTATTCGAGCGCGCTTCCAAGAATGAAGCCCATCACCATGGGCATGACATCGAACTTCGCAGCGCGCGCCAGCAGCCCGAACAGGCCGAAACCGACGAGCATCAGGATGTCCGTGGTGTTTGAACGGAACACGTAGGCTCCGGCAAACGCGAACATGATCACGATGGGGACGAGCAGCCCAGTTTTGATCGTTACGACACGCGCAAACAGCGGGATCGACAAGTAGCCGATGACGACGAACATGAGGTTCGCCAAAACCATGGCAACCAGAATGGCGAACACGATCGATCCCTGATCTTCAAAAAGCTGCGGTCCGGGCCGCAGACCTTGCGCCACAAAGGCGCCGAGCAAGATCGCCGTCACGTTGTCGCCTGGAATGCCGAGCGTGAGGAGCGGAACAAGCGTCGGCCCGTTGACGGCGTTGTTCGCCGCTTCGGCGGCTGCCACGCCTTCGACTTCACCCTGTCCAAAAGTCTCCGGGTGCTTTGAGG
Source organism: Afifellaceae bacterium (assembly GCA_028284625.1). Lineage (GTDB taxonomy): Bacteria > Pseudomonadota > Alphaproteobacteria > Rhizobiales > Afifellaceae > DASWJZ01. The sequence continues at coordinate 66,495 of JANQRH010000028.1, forward strand.
CATTCTTGGCCGCGGAATATCCCATCATCGCGGCAACGACCTGGCCAAGGCCGGGCACGATGCCGATGGCCGTTCCCAGAAGCGTCGAGCGGCGGATCGTGGGAATGCAGCGCTTGAATTCCGCTCGGCTCAGGCGCTTACCCACCAACTTGGCAAACCCGCCGACCTTCTCGTTGCGCATGACCGCGTAGACCAGCTCGGGTAGCGCGAAGACGCCGATCAGCATCGGCAGGAGCGGAATACCCGATTTCAGCTCAAAGATACCGAAGGTGAATCGCTCCACGCCGCCGATCGGATCCGTCCCGATCTGCGCAAGCCACAGGCCGAAGAGCATCATCACCAACCCCTTCAGCGGGTTGCTGCCCGATGTGGCGACGATGATGACGAGGCTCATCAAAAGCACGGCAAACAATTCGGGCGGGCCGAACTGCATCACGAGAATAGCGATCGGGAAGATCAGCAGAATGGTGAAGATGTCGCTAAACGTGTCGCCAATGACCGAAGAGAAAAGCGCCATATCCAGCGCCTTGCGGGACTCGCCCTTCTGCGTGAGTTTGTAGCCGTCAATGGACGTCGCAACAGCCGCACCGGTGCCTGGCATTGAGACCAGGATTGCTGGGATCGAGCCGCCGAAGATACCGCCCTTGTAGACGCCCAAAAGGAACGGGATGCCGACCAGTGGATCCAGGAAGAACGATAACGGCAGTAATATCGCCATCGCCATCAGCGTCGTGAAGCCGGGCAGGGCACCCACGAGCATTCCTGAGAACAGCCCGATCACGATCATACCAATCGTGTCGGCGCGGAACGCCATCAACGCACCTTCGGCGAACTGCTCGATCACTGCGAGCGTCCTTCCGGGTCAATGAGCACGGCACTCGATGAGTCCAAGATTCGCGCATAAAGAAATTCAATTGAACTGAGTTCAGGCAGCGACACCGCCAGCCCGCGGGTCGAAACGACGTAGAGCACGATGGGACTGATTATCGAGACCGCGCATATCTGGAGGATCGAACGGTTGCCCGCAATCCAGGCGACAGCGGCCATCGATAGGGCAGAGGAGATGAAAAATCCGAGCGGCGCCATTGTCAGCGCGTAGAACACCATCACCGCAAACAGCATCACGATGCGAAGGAGGGCGCCTTCGTCAAAAGTCCTGCTTTCCTCATCCAGGAGCGATCCGCGACGCGAATAGAGTAGCAGGCACGCCAGGATGGCCATCGCACCCAGGACGATCGCCGGAAACAGCGAAGGCGGAATAGCTGTTAGCGACCGCCCAAACAAAAGCTTGGGCGCTGCCACGAGTTGCGACATGAACAGGAACCCGAGGATGCCCAAAAGCGCCAGACCGCCGGCCAGCCAAGCTTCTGCAGTGAGTTGCTTAACGATCTTCACGCTGCCATTGCCCCTGTCGGTTAGGCCTTCGCCATCCGTGAGACCGCAAGAAAGACGGCCGAATTGTCCAGCTCGCTGTCGCCCGCCTGATCGGCGTTCTCCATCACGTCGAGATAACGATTGACCATCGGCATGTTTCCGTGGCCGTTGCGTGCGGCCATCTCACAGATCAGTTTGAAATCCTTGTGAGATTGGGCGATCCGGCCGAGCGGCGTGAAGTCACGCGAGACCATCATCGGTCCCTTCGCCGCCATCACGTCGGAGCGCGCAGCGGACCGCAACGCCGTATGCAAGTAGGTCGCAGGATCGAGGCCCATGGCTTCGGCAAAGACAAGTCCCTCGGCGACAGCGGCCCGGTTCAGCCCGAGAACGCAATTGATCGCGAGTTTTGTCTTGTTCCCATTGCCGATGGCGCCAACCCGCTCTCGATTGGGTGAAATCGCATCTGCAATCTCTTCAAAAGCATCGAGCCCCGCGGGGTCTCCGGCAAGCAAGAGGAGCGCCGTGCCCTGACGGACCTGAAGGCTGGTTCCCGAGATCGGCGCCTCGACAAGCACGATTGAACGCTCGTCGGCCGTCTCAGCCAACGCGACCACTTGGTCGGGATCGCAGGTGCTCATCGAGACGAGCAACTTGTCTGTGACGTTGGGGGCTGCGGCGATGATGTCGGCGAGTTGGTCGGTGCTGAAGACGGCTGAGAGAACGATATCGCTTTGCCAGATTGCAGCGGGTTCGGCGGGCGTCCCGCCCATTTCCCGCAAGATCGCCTCGCGTGCGGCATCCACATCGTGGCCGATCACGCTGTGCCCCGCCGCCAAAAGGCGCTCCGCCAGAGCCGTGCCAATCAGTCCGAGCCCGAAGATCCCAACGGTCTTGGCCATAAGACCTATTCCGCCGCCTTGAGGTCGGCCAGTTGCGCTATCGAGTAGTTCGACAGCGGAAGCGAGACGGGCTCGCCGGTCTCTGCAGACAAATCTGCGGCCGAATATGCTTCCATGACCAGCCGAGCATGAGCGGGATCAACCATCGCGGGGCGGTCCATCAACACCGCCTCAAGGAAATGGATCGTCTCAGGTCCCATCTGACCAGCAAAGACGTAGTCCACGTGCTCGCCGGGCATTGTGGACATCGGATATTGGGTGCCTTCCGACACGGTGTTCAGCCAGTGATCGCGCGCGGTGTCATCCAGGATCAAAGCACCCTCGGTGCCGGTAATCTCGATCCAAGTGCCGCAATAGTTCGGATAGCTTGGCGGCAAATTCCAACCGCCGCCGATGACGACCAACGTTCCGTCATCCATTGTCACTGTCGACCACATGCAATCATAGGAGCCGTTAAGGTCCTTCATGTAGCCGTACGCCCCTTGCGAATAGATCTTCACCGGCTTGGCGGGTTCCAGGAGCCAAAAGACAAAATCGAGATCGTGCGTGGATTCCATCGCCGCCGGCGAAAGCTTCACGCGATTGGCGATTTTCTTTCCGAGGTTTCGCGACAGGTGGCGGCTGACCATGACGTTGACGACCTTGCCCAGCTTGCCCTCTGCAATGGACTTCTTGGCATAGGCGATCTTGGGGTTGAACCGTTGTGAATAGCCGATCGTGAACTTCACTTTATTGGCTTTAGACAGCACGATCAGCTCATCGGCTTCCCAGAACTCCAGCGCGATGGGCTTTTCCAGGAGGACGTGCTTGCCCGCCTTCAGGCAATCCCGGGCGATCGGATAATGGGTCTGCTCCGGTGTCGTCGAGATATAGACGACGCTGATGGCCGGGTTGGAGACAATGTCCTGATAGTCGAGCGTTGCCGACGCCGGATTGGTCAGAGCGCGGACTTCTTCCAACCGTTCCGGGCGGATTTCACAAATGTGCAGAGCGTCGACCAGTGCCGATTTAGCCAGCGTTTCCGCCCGGATTCCACCACACCATCCGGTTCCGATGACTGCCACTTCCGTTGTCGCCACTCGCCCGTCCCATCGGTCATATCCGCACACCTACGGCCCAGTTAAGCCCGCGGCTCCCGGAGCCCGCAAACAATTATTTCTGATGCCCGTCATCAAATACGACCAGTGCGTTGCCGGCAGAAAAATGACCTCTCTACCTCCGGCTAGGCGCGAATTCATTCCCGGCGAAATCGCCATTCAGGGCGGAGCAGCAGCGGCGTGTGCTTAACGCGGTTTGGCCGCCAGCGCGTCCAATGCCGGGTACATACGGGTGAAATCCTCGTCCTCCATGCCGGCATCTATTGCAGCTTGGATCCAGGCGAGCGTTTGGTGACCAATCCGCATTGGGCTGCCAAGCTCCTCTGAGAGAGCCACGGCCATGCCGACATCTTTGCGCAGGTTGTAGATCCGCGAGCGGCCGTCCCAGGTTCCCGACAGGATGTGATCAGGAAAGCGGCGTTCTGAAATGAAGCTGCGCGCATTGCCGGCGTTGAACACTCTGATCATGTCGGCGAGATCGATCCCGGCGGCTTCAGCCAGGCGGCCCGCTTCGGAACAAGCCAGAAAGTTCGTGTGGGTGATCAGGTTGTGAACCACCTTCATCGTGTGTCCAGCACCGGATGGGCCGAGATGGATCAATTTGCCGGCGCAGGCTTCGAGCACGGGCCGCGATCGTTCAAGCACGTCAGCGTCACCGCCAATCATCAGAGTCATCGTACCCTCGTCGGCGCCCTTCGCGCCCCCGCCGGTCATGCCGGCATCCATGTAGGGAACACCGGCAGCAGCGGCGCGCGCGGCAAGCCGCTTGGTGTAGACAGGGTCAGAGGTCGTAAAGTCCCAGATTATAAGGCCTTTTTTTGCCTTCTTCAGGATGGCATCGAGGGTTTCGTCTATCTGCTCGGAGCCCGGGACAACGAAGATCACGACGTCGGCTTGTGCTGCCATCTCGGATGGCGGAGCAATGCGCGCAATATCGGCAAAGCGTTGCCGCGCGGGTTCTGCCACGTCCCAGACCACCAGGCTGTGGCCGGCCTTGGCGATGTTCGCCGCAATTCCACGCCCCATGTTGCCAAGGCCGATAACGCCGACGGTTTTGGTCATTGAAGACTCCCTTGTGTCGTTGCGGTTCTGGTCCCGCGGGGCGCGAGATGGAGAGGGATCGGGACGCGGGTGAAAGCTCCACGCGGTGCATCAAGCATTCGAGTGGTTGCTTTTCGCCGCCACAGACGGAAATGTTCGACCCGATCTTTGGCGCTGACGCTCAGCCCTGTCGGGTGTTGATTTGGCGGGCAAGCTGAAAACGCAGATAGAAGGGATGCACGGTGGACGAGCCTCAGACGTTCGAAAAAATGCCCCATATCAAGGACGAGGTGTATCTCGATTTCCTTGGCCAGACGATCAACATCCATTGGAATTACCATGCGTATTTGATGGTCGGCATCTGGCTTGTGCTGGTCCCGCTCTGCATCACGATCATACGCTATGGTAAGCCGCGCCCGACTGAGTTCGGGCTGCGCCGCCAAGTGCACGTCAAGCACATCGAATGGTGGTGGTTCAGCGTCCACAAATACGGGCTGTCATTGGCGGTGTTTCTGTCTTTTTGCGGAGCGGCGGTCGCAATGGTCGTCAGCGGCGGGTTCAGCGGATCAGTCCATGCGATCCTCGGGACCCTGACCGTTGTTCTCGGGGTGATCCAAATCGTTGCCGGGATGCTGCGAGGAACGCATGGCGGCAAGTATTACAACAAGGCTGACCCCAACGACCCTGCGACTTGGCAGGGCGATCACTATAGCCGCACGACGCGGCGGCGGATTTTTGAGGCGTATCACAAGACCGCTGGGTACTACACGCTGTTCTGCGCTGTAGGAGCGATCGGCTCGGGGTTGATGCAATATCCTATGCCGGTGCTTGCCAGGATCGTCTTCATCATTCCCTTCGTGTTTCTCGCCTTCTGGATCGTCATGGAGTTCCTGGAGCGCCGCTATGACGGCTATCGCGCCGTTCACGGTTACGGGAAGGAGCACCCATACAACAAGGAACGCGAATTCCTTTGATGGGCTTTATTTTGGGAGAGCCGTGCCATGGCGGATGTGCTGATCAGTGAATTCATGGACGAAGGGGTAGCCGAAGGGCTCATCGCCGAGTTCGACGTCCATTGGGATCCCGATCTCTGGGGCAAGCGAGACGAACTGCTTGGGCAGGTTGCAGATGCGCGAGCTATCGTGGTGCGCAATGCGACGCTGGTGAATACCGAGCTTCTGAAGGCCGCACCGCACCTGAAATTGGTGGCCCGGTTGGGTGTCGGGCTCGACAATATCGATTTGGCCGCTTGCACGGCGCGGGGTGTCGAGGTCTGTCCTGCGATCGGGGCCAATGCGGTTTCAGTCGCGGAATACGTGATCGCGACGGCTATGATCCTGCTGCGCGGCCCCACCTATTTCGCGACGCCGGACGTTGCCGCTGGCGCCTGGGACCGACCGAAGTTTGCAGGCGCGACCGAGATAGCAGGCCGGACGATAGGCGTTATCGGCTTCGGCTCGATCGGCCAGGTCGTCGGGGAAAAGGCGCGCGGCATGGGTATGAACGTGATCGCCTATGATGCGATGTTGCCTGAGGATCATCCCGCCTGGGCCGATGCGCGACGAGTAGGTCTGGATGATCTGGTGGAAGAAGCGGACGTGATCTCGCTTCATTGCCCCAAGTTGCCGGAGACCATCGATCTGATCGACAAGCGGCAGTTCGGACGGATGAAGTCAGGCGCTGTGCTGATAAACTCGGCTCGTGGCGGGATCGTCAACGAAGCGGCCTGTGCAGACGCCCTGCGGTCGGGGCAGATCGCCGGGGCGGCGCTCGATACGCTGGATGTGGAGCCCATCACGCCGGAGGCCGGTGCGTTGTTCCACGGGATCGACAACCTGATCCTGACGCCACATATCGCTGGCATCACGAAAGAGTCGAACCGGCGCATTGCCGAAATCGCCGCGGAGAACGTGCGACGCGTGCTTTCAGGTGGCGCAGCCTGAACTTGGCGGGAAGGAGGCAGCAGCCTCTTTGATTTGATGTCACATCGGGGTTCTGCGTCGCATGGCAGTTACGAGCCCCTCCCGGCCATTCAAGCCATGTCGCATGCGGCGGAAATGTGCCCACCACGGACATCTTCTTTGCTCGTAGCCCGGCTGCATCAAGCAGATGTTTCGTGTTCCTGGTGGACGTTTCGGAAAAATCCAGGCTATCCCTGAGTTGGTCGGCCCTTGCAAATGAAACCATTTCTCATTCTTCAATTGCGCCCCGAAGAGGAGGCCTCCGAAAACGAGTTTCGTGCCCTGCTCTACAAAAGCGGGCTTGACGAAAACCGAGCGCACCGGTTGCGCCTGGAGCGCGAGGGGCTTTCCGAACTCGACCTGTCCTCATATGCCGGTGTGATCGTCGGCGGCGGCCCTGGCTGTGTTTCCGATCCGGGAGAATGCAAGTCGGCCGTCGAAAGGCACATCGAGGACAGCATTATGTCGCTGATGCCGGAGATTACGGCAAACGACGTGCCGTTTCTCGGTTGCTGCTACGGCATAGGGATTCTGGCGCACCATCTCGGTGCGTCGGTCTCGAAGGAACGGTATAGCGAACCGGTCTCAGTTGTGCGTCTGGCACTGACCGAGACGGGCAGGACTGATCCTCTGCTCGCGGGTGTCAGCACTCAGTTTGACGCCTTCGTCGGCCACAAGGAGGCCTTACAGGAACTGCCACCCGGCTGTGCACACCTGGTCGCCGGGGAAGCCTGCCCGTTTCAGATGATCCGCTACGGAAAAAACGTGTACGCGACGCAGTTTCACCCTGAGGCCGACGGCGATGTCTTCGCGTTGCGCATTCGCATCTATCGCGACAAGGGGTATTTTGCACCGGAAGACGCCGCGACGCTGACAGCTGCGGCACGGTTGGGGAATCCGCAAGCAGGTATGACAATCCTGCGAAACTTCGTGGAGAGTTACGGGTAGCGGACACGTCTGCGAGTGGGCCTCCAGCAGAACGGGGGAAACGTCCGCGCAGCGGTCATCTTGATCCGGGTAATGGTGCCGATCTCTGCCGGATTCTTAGCCGACCATCACCCCTGGTACTCCAGAATGTAGAGCCCAGCGTTGTAGTCCGAGACATAAGCCAGCCCGTCCTTTGACACCCAGATGTCGCAGGACTGGATGACCTTGGCCCGGTTCGGACGGCTGTCCATCAACCGCGCGGGCGCCGGGGGAACGAAGGCGGCCACTTCCTTCGGCTGATATTCATTCGAGATATCGTAGACGCGTACGCCGGCATTTTGCTGAGTGGCAAAGATCAGCTGGTCGCTGACAAAGCTGTCGGGCCGGTTCTCGTGAATGTTATGCGGTCCGAAATGCGCGCCCTTGGCGGCGTAGTCCTCCTCGTTCGGGATCGGAACCGTCGAGATGCTGACCGGGTTGGACAGTTCGCGAATGTCGAAGAGCCAGATGTGCTTGATCCCGTCCGCACAATTGTCGAGCACGGCTTCGTCTGCGACGACCAGGAGGTTACGGTCGGGGAGGGGCAGAGCATTGTGGGTGCCGCCGCCGAAGGGCGGCGACCAGTTGCGATGCACGATCAGTTCGGGGTTGGTGCGGTCTTTGACGTCCATGATCACAAGACCTCCATCGCGCCAGGCCCCGTACGCGGTGTCGCCATGTACGATGGCGTGGTGCAGGCCAGCGCGCGCCTGATCTTCAGATGGCTCTTCGCCCGCCGCGGCGTTCATGCCCGGCAGCCAGTACCGCCCGGCTTCTTTTGGGTTGGTCGGGTCGGCCATGTCGATCGTAATGAAGATGTAATCGGTGAAACCGTCGATCAACGCAGAGGCATAAGCCCATCGGCCACCGACGTACCAGATTCGATGTATGCCGCCGCCTTCAACGTCCATGAAGCCGATTTTGCGGGGTTCAGCCGGGTTTGAGATGTCATAGACAGCCATGCCCGCCGTCCAGTCCCGGGTCTTCGACAGCATCGTGTCGGCCGTACCGACTTTTTTGCCGAGCTTGCCCTTGTAGTAATCCTCCTCGTTCTGGAACTCCGCAGCTGCGAACATGTTCTTTGCGTTGATGACCAGGAGCAGGTCTTCGTGGCTCTGCAAATGAATGTTCCAGGTGTTGGGCGGGGCGGGGACATAGGCCGCTGGCTTCGGGTCGCGCGGATCGCTGCAGTCGATGACGCTGAACCCGTCGGAGAACATATGCCCGATAATCGCATGCCCCTTGTTGACCATGAGCTGCACACCGTCCGGCCGCCCGCCCTGATCCGAATAGCCGATCAGGTTCATGTTTCTGGAGTAGTCGGGTGTCGGCAAATCCTGCTTTGTCATGGTGTCTCTCTTTGGAATAGGGCGTCAGGCAGCGCGAAGTTCCGCGTCAAACAGTTCGCGCAGCTCTGGCGCAAACCGGCGGCGCGCGACGTCGACTTCGGCGCGCGTTGCTTCGGCAAAAGTGTTTCGAGTTGCGTCGTCAAGCTCGGTGATTTCGACCCCCTGGCGGCGTAGTTCTGCGCTGCAGATCGTGTCGTCCTCTTCGGCAAATTGTCTTTGCGCTTTGGCGGACCGGTCGACGGCGCGGTGAAGGCCGTCGCGGGCATCGGGGTCAAGGCCCCTGAGGCGTTCGGCGTTGAAAAGAACAAGTGCCACGCCCAGCAGATGCCGCGTCAGGAGGATATGGCGGTGGGTCTTGTGAAGCTCGAAATTCAGGATGTTCGTGAGCGGGTTCTCCTGTGCATCGACACGGCCTGACTTCACGGCATCAGGCAGGTCGCGCACATCGATGGCCATTGGCTCAAAGCCAAGCGCGCGGAAAACGCGCTGGTGGTCTTCGTTGGCCAATGTGCGAATTGTCAGGCCCTTGCAGTCGCTGACTTTTTTGATGGGTGCGGCGCTTGAGATGTGACGCAGTCCGTTGTCCCAATAGCCCAACACCTCGTACCCGGTGGCCGCTGCCACTTCGCGTCGCAGCCGAGCCCCGAGAGCTCCATCAAGCAGCGCGTAGGCGCGCCGTCGGTCCGGGACCACGAAATGCTGGTCGAAAAGGCCGAGTTCGGGCACGCGCTTGGCCAGATAGCTGGACGAAAAATAGCAACCGTCCAGTTCGCCGCTTTCGGTCATCGAAAGCAGATCGGCGGCTTTGTGACCCCGCGCGACGATGTTTTCGTCGAACGCGAGCGAAACCGTGCCACTCGTCTCCGCTGCCACCGCCTCGGCCAAGACACGCCCACCGCGCGTGTGAACGGACTTGTCTCCTTGATAACCACCGAACTTCAATTCCAGCGTCATGGCATACTAGCTCAGCTCCCGCATCAGTTCTTCGGGATCGGCAGGCAGCGAAACAGGCTGGCCGCGTTTGGCCGAAAGGTCCATGGCCATGGTGAGCAGGAGGTTCCTGTGTCCGTCCGCGGCCGTGGCGTGCGGCGTCGCTTGGCCTGTGTAGATGCGTTGATACCAGGAATTGGTCTCCTCGCGCATCGGGCCCCAGAGCTGACCACCATGCAGGTCGCCGGGCGGATAGCTGGTGAGAAAGTCGACGTGGCGCTCTGGCGCTTTGTACCCCTCGGGCGCGTAGCCCGCGCCTTGCGCGACATTGGTCGCCATCACCAGGTCGCGGTGCGTGTCCTCGATATCGATTACGCCCTGACTGCCGACGATTCCGATCTCAATCCCATAGACCGCCCCGGGCCAGACTTCAGGCAGGGCCCACGAGATGTTCATCGAAAATATCGTCCCGTCATCCATGGTGAAGACGCCGAGCGTGGAATCCTTCGTGCCCCATTCACCGAGAACCTTGTTGGTTGATTGCGCATAGACGGAGACCGGATTCTTGCCTTCCATCAGCCAGAGGGACATGTCCAGGCTGTGGGTCCCCGAAACGACCATGGGTGTCAGCGTGGCCCGGTCCTGGGTGCGACGGACGGTGGCAATCGGCACCATGCGGTTCATGAAGGCGCGCGTGACGACGGTGTGGACGTCGCCGATCTGTCCGGTGACGAGCCGTTCCTTGACCGCCAAGAACCGGCGGCGAAATCGCTGGGTATAGCCGATCACCGCGTCGAGACCGGCTGCTTCGATCGCCGACAGGATCTCGGCCGACTGCCGGGCGTCGGTGGCCAGCGGTTTTTCGATGAAGAGCGCATGGCCCATTTCCGTGGCGAGCATCGTCGGGTCGAAGTGGAAGTTTTCGTCCGTGGCTATGATGGTCGCAGTCACTTCGGGGCGGCGCAGCAACTCGCGAAAATCAGTCGTGAAGAAATCCGCACGAACGTCATCAGCCAGACTCTGACCAATGTCGGATTTCAGGTCGCAGAGGCCGATCCAGCCGATGCCGGGATAGGCCCGCGCCAACTCTGCCCGAATTCTGCCGATGGTCCCGCAGCCAATGACGGCCAAGCCGATCTGGTCTTGTTGCGCCATTCACGCATTCTCCTGTTGTGCGCGCCGATCGCGGAGGATGCGCAAGGCGCCTTCGACAAAGATGAAGAGCAGCCCGATGAGCAGCACCGTTCCGACCCATTGCGAGGCCACAAACCCGATCGATTTGTCCTCAAACAGCAACAAGGCGCGGCGGAAGTTCTCGTCTGCCAGCGGAGCCAGGATCACGCCGAGAACGATCGGTGCGGTCGGGAAATGGAACCGCGTCAATGCGTAGCCGACCACGCCCGATGCCAGCATCACCCACACATCGAACATAGAGAGGCGGATGGCATAGGCGCCGATCACGCAGATGGGGATGATGAGCGGCAACAGGAGGCCGCGGGGGAGACTGAACAGCTTCACGCACGGTTTGATCAGCATGATCGCAGCGCCGTACATGAGCAGGTTCGCGAGCACCAACGCTGCATAGATGAAATAGATCAGCCCGGGATGGTCGATCTCGATCGTCGGGCCGACGACCACGTTCTTTAGCGTCAATGCCGCCAATAGAGCAGCGGCCGCCGCATTGCCGGGAATGCCCAGCGCGAGCAGCGGCAACATGGACCCGCCGATATTGGCGTTGTTTGCGACCTCGGCGCTGACGATCGCTTCGTAGCTGCCCTTGCCCCATTTCTTCTTCTCTTCGGGCGGCGCCCGTCGGCGGCCAAGATCGTAGGCCAGGAACGAGGCGACATTGGCCCCGGCGCCGGGGATGGCGCCGATGACGGTTCCCACGACGCCTGATCGGACAGCCGTGCGGCTGTACTTCGCCAGACGGCCCAATGGGGGAATGACCCGGCCGACTTCGGTCGGGATGCTGTAGTGATCCTTCTGCGGCAGGACGCGCAGGATCTCAGACATGCCGAAGAGGCCGATAAGAACCGCGACGTAGTTGACGCCGTCCTGTAGCTCCAGGACGCCAAAGGTGAACCGCGGCACTGCGTGGATGGCGTCGAGCCCGACAAACGCCACGAGCATGCCGAGCCAGCCAGCAATCCAACCCTTCAGCGGCAATGCGCCCGCCGCCATGGTACCGCTAATCGAGATGCCGATCACGGCAAGCAGGAACATCTCCCAGGAACGGAACTGCAGCGCGAATGTCAGAATGAGCGGGATGAATCCGATCAAGAGCAGAATGCCGACCCAGTTGCCGATGAACGAAGCGCCGATAGCCATGCCGAGCGCCTGGCCGCCCTCGCCGCGGCGGGCGAGCTGGTGGCCCTCAATCATGGTCGGCACCGCGTCCGGCGTTCCGGGAATGTTGATCAGCACCGCCGATATGGCCCCACCGAAGACGCTTCCGGTGTAGACGCCCAGCATGAAGACCAGGGCCGTGTCCTGCTGCATTCCGGCTGAAAGGCCGATCAGCAGCGCCATGGCCATCGTGGTGGAAAGACCGGGCAGCGCACCCCAAACAATGCCCAGCGACACGCCGGCCAGCGAGACGACGATCAAATACGGCGTCAGAACCTGGAGAACGGCGTCAAAGATCATCGCTTCACAGCGTCCCAGGCAGGGGGATCACGAAAACGTAGCGGAAGGCCCCCGCAAGCAATGTGGACCAGACGGCCGCAACGACGAGGCACGGCAGAACCCGTTGCTTCCAAAACAGCCACAGGACGAGTGTCAGCATGATGGTGGTGAGGATTTCGAACACACCGTAGCCGAGGCGGAATCCTGCGACCAACGTCGTGTAGTCGAAGGTGATCTTCTCAAGCCCGATCAGATAAATCACGACGATTGCCGAGAGCATGCCAGCTCGGCGAAGTTCATCGGGGTTATCGGTCGTAACAGGTTTCTCGCCGGACCTGATGCGCTGGACGGCGAGCGCTGCGAGAGCGAGCGCCATGCCCACCAAGCTCGCGGCGACGATGAAGGGGAGGAGGCCGGGGGCGGTCGCCAGCGTCCCCGGATTGGCGAGCGAGACGGATTCCACCATCACCCACAGCGAGAGGACGATCAGGATTGCTGAGGCAATCAGGTCCTGGCGCGGGGTCGCGTAACCGGCATTCTCGTCTTCGCCGACAAAGTGCGCTTTGTTGTCCACGGTTGAGACGGTGGCTGGGAGGTCTATAGGGCTGCTGTATTCGTCGCCGCGAAGCGGAGCCTCGCAACAACGAGCACAACGTTATCGCCGACCATGAATCGCAGCGAATGCCGCGATGTCATGATCGGCGCTTTGTGCTGCGGCTCAGATCCGCGCCTGATAGCCCTCCGGCGGCCACCAGGATTCGAAATCGGCCGGTGCGGGGAGCCCAAGATCAGCGGCCGATTTTACCTCGGCGCCGATCTGATCGGCGAACTTGTTGAAGGTGTCGACCGTGATCACCTCAAGCTGTGCCGCCCGCTTGTCGGCCTCTTCGCCGGTTCGAATGTCGGTTTGGAAGAATTTCGACTTCACCATCTCCTGAAAGCCGTCAGAGTTGGCGGCAGCCACAAATGCTTCCTTCACCACTTCCAACACCTCGGTCGGTGTGTCGCGGCGCATGATGAAGTTGTAAGTCCCACCAATCGGCAGGAACGGCTTGATCTCCGGGATCAGCCCGCCGACCGACGGCATGATTGTGCCGTTCTCCAGCGTGATGTCTTCTGTGCCCGTCTGCTGAAGGTTGCGCAGCTCGCCCGCCCGGACCAGATCGACGTGCTCATGAACACCGCCGCCTGCGATATCGACTTCGCCCTGCAGGCCGGCCAACGTGGCGGCCTTGCCGCCCTTGTACGGCACGTATTTCAGATTGATGCCGGCGAACGATCCAACGATCAGAGCCAGCTCGTGCCACAATCCGCCGGTGCCCGAAGTGGAGATTGAGACCTTTCCGGGGTCGGCCTTGGCCGCCTGCACAACGTCATCGAATGTTTGGAAGGGAGAGTCCGGCCGAACCGACCAGCTGGCGATGGCATTGGCGGCCTGGAAGAACACCCATTCCTCCCACGGCACAAAGTCGACGTGGCCCATCACGCGGACGAACTTGTTGTAGTTCGCACCGCCCAGAATGGTGTAGCCGTCAGGCGTCTGGCCATGGACATATTGCGTCGCAACGCCTCCGACGGCGCCAGGCTTGTTGATGACGTTGATCTGCCAGCCTTTGGCCTTGCCCATTTCCTCGGCAAGCTTGCGCATGATGGTGTCGGTGCCGCCGCCTGCGCCGTACATGACCACGACCGTGATCGGACGCGCCGGAAAATCCTGTGCAAGGGCGCTACCGGCGGGGATTGTGATCGCCAACGCGGTCATACCGGCGGCCCCCGCAAGCAACTCGCGGCGGTTTAGACCCGAGCTCGGCGTCTTCTTGTCGCTCATCGTTTCCTCCGTTTCAGTTCAGTCTTTCTTCGTCAGTTCAGTCTTGTTTCGGCGCCAGCTTATGGTCTGGCTTGGTGTAAGAGTTTTGTTCCAGGAACGAGAGAACCTCCGGTTCAATGTCGGTTCCCATGAACGCATTCCAACGATTGTTGAAGCCGAAGAGCGCGATCACCGAGCCGATCTCCACGACCTGCTCTTCGGTGAAATGCCGACGCAGCTCCGTCATGTCTTGCTCGGTCGCGTACGCAGGACACTGACCGCCGGTAATGGCGACCCGAAGCGCGGCTCGCTCGGCGTGCGTAAAGACGGGACTGGTTTCGAAATCCCAAATCGCGTCGAGTTTTTCCTGTGGCACACCATTGTCGGCACCGTTCTTGAACGTGTGCGCGGAGCAATACTGACAGCCATTCGCCAAGCTTGTGACGTGAGCCACCATCCACCGAAGCGCCGGGTCGACTTTGCCGTCAGGATTGCGCACCACGGCGCGGATCAGCTGCAGCACGGCTCGGGCGATCTCGGGCCGGTACGCCAATGTCAGCATTGAGTTTGCGACAAAACCGGTGGCAGAGGCGAGCCATTCGATGTCGGCCTTCGCCGCATCCGACTCCTCTACCGACAACGGTTTGATGTGCGGCATTACACTTCCTCGGGCTCTGGCCGCATTGCGCGACCTAGCTTCGGGTATCCACGGCGCGAAGTCGTGAAATATAGGTAAGTCGTTTGTTGAAGACGACGCGGTTTCGCCTCCGCTCCCATAATATTCCGCAATACGCGACATCATCATTCCTGATCGCGGCGCGTAGTCGATTTCTGTATGTGAACTGAGAGCCAACCACGCAATCACGCTGGCGAACGCGCGTAGCCGTGCCGCCTTCTTGTCTTCACAAGCCTCGGATCAGCCTGTGTACAGCGAAATCTTCACCGTCATCGCGCCGATCTTCATCATCACCGGAGTTGGCTTCGTCCTTGGCCGGTTCAACACCGGAATCGACACGCGCAGCATCAGCACTCTGGTGCTTTTGGTGGCCACTCCGTGTCTGGTGTTCTCGACGCTCACCTCTTTGGAGATTGAGCTGACCACCTTGGGCCGAATGGCCTTAGCGGCGACATGCTGCATCCTTGTCGCCGGCGTGTTCGCCTTCGCGTTATTGCGGCTCGTCGGTCTGCCGATACGAACCTTCCTGACCAGCTTGGCGCTTCCCAATTCGGGGAACATCGGACTGCCGCTGGTCCTTCTCGCCTTCGGCGGTACCGGGCTGGTGCTCGGTATCTCGTACTTCTTTGTCGTGGCGCTTTTTCAGTACACCGTTGGTGCGTCGATCATCTCCGGCCAGTACAAATACGCCGAAGTGATCCGCCAGCCTTTGGTGTGGTCCATCGTCTTGGTGCTTGTCGTCGTGTCGACGGGCGTCGAGGTTCCAGTGGTGATCGCCAGATCCACCGAAATCATGGGCGGTCTGATGATCCCGGCGATGCTCATCATGCTGGGAATTTCGCTGGCCCAGCTCACGGTCTCCGACCTTGGGCCCGCTCTATTCGTGGCGATATCACGCCTTCTCATTGGCGTCGCCGCCGGGTTCATCGTGATCTTTGCTCTGTCCCTGTCGGGGGTTGAAGCGGGTGTGGTGTTTCTCCTCGCCACGATGCCGACGGCCATCGTCAACTACGTTTTCGTTGAGCGTTACCAACCGGATTCGCAAAAGGTCGCCGGTGCGGTGGTTGTTTCGACTTTGTTTACATTTGCGCTCCTCCCGGGACTTCTGTTGCTGACCTATTTTATTGCTGGGTCGGCTCAACAATAGCCGGTTCATTTGGGCCCGTCGCTTTGGGCTTGACGACTGCCGCTACTATCAACGATCCTGATGCCGACGCTCGCGGCCCATCAGGGGTTTTGATGCAATGAAGCTCTCGCAGCTCCGATTTCTGATCGCGGTCTACGAAGAACGCTCCTTCACGGCCGCGGCGCGCCGTGTGCACGCGACCCAATCCGGATTGAGTATGCAGATCAAGGATCTGGAGGCGCAGCTTGGCGTCAAGCTGTTCGAGCGGGGATCGACGGGCGTGACGCCTACCAACGTCGGCGAGCAGCTTTATCGCCGGGCCACGCGAATCATGCGCGAGGTAAGCGCAATCGAAAACGACGTGGAGGCCATGGCGGGCGAGGTGACGGGGACGGTGAATGTCGGCGTGATGCCCACATTTGCGCGCGCTGTCCTCGCGCCGGTACTTGAACGCTTCGATGTCCAGCATTCTCAGATAAATGTCTGTGTGATCGAGGCCTATAGCGCCGTTTTGTCGTCCGCCGTCGCGGGTGGTGAGATGGATTTCGCCATTGTCCCGTCAAGCCGAGATATGGCCGGCGTTCGGGGCACTCATATCGACCGCGATGTCGAGGTTTTCGTCTCCGGGCCGGACTCGCCTTGGGATCATCTGGCTCCGGTCGATCTCAGCCGATCCGGTCCACTGAAACTAGTGCTGCCGGAGCCGGCAAATGGGAGGCGCAGCAAGATCGATAATTACATTGCGACCTACAACGTCCCGACCAAGGCGATCATGGAGCTCGATTCGATGATGGGCACCATGGATCTGGTGGCACGGAGCGACTGGACGACCATTTTGCCTGGATGCCTTTCGTTTCCTGATCTTGATGGCCAGGTTCGGAAGCTCCATCCGATCATCAACCCTCCGCTGATGGTGGACTACATTCTTATTGAACCGATATCGCAAACGACCTCAGCGGCAGCCCAGCTCTTCGCAGGCGACCTGCTAAAGCGGATTCAGGAAACCTGCGCTTTCTGCAGGGAAAGACTGGGTCCGGATGCAGCGAAGGACGGCGTTGAGGAGGGACTGGCCGCAGCCGGCGCCATCTAACGCGGGTGTCCAAGCAGGTCTCAGTCTCCCGGCGACCGTCAGGCCTCTAACCAACCAAGAAGCGCGGCGTTGAAAGCATCGGGCTGTTCCAAATTGGCAAGGTGCGCCGCATTTTCGATGACGGTGAAACTGCTCCCGGGGGTCGTGGCGGACATGTCCTTCATCACGGCCACAGGCGCGGCCGGATCGTGTTCTCCGACGATAAAGAGGCTCGGCACAGAGATCGTGTGAAGCCGCGGCAGGAAGTCGAGAGACATGAGAGCATTGGCGCACCCAGCATAGCCCTCGACAGATGTCCGGCTGATCATGGTCGCTGCGTCGGACAACACCTGGTGAGAGCTGGGATCGGCACGGAATCCTTCGCTGAACCAGCGCTGCAAGGTCGGCTCAACCAGCGCCGCCATTCCCTTTGCGCGCGCCGTGTCGATGTTGGGGGGCCATATCTGTTTATACGCGTCAGGCGCGTCGGCCCTCGCATCCGCGCAAACAAAGCGGTCAAACCGGTTCGGATGGTCGAGGGCCAAACCAAGTGCTGTCATGCCCCCGAGAGAGATGCCCACAAAGGTGCTCTGCGCGATGCCCAGATGGTCCATCAGAGCGACGACATCACCGGCGAGGTCACCAAATCCGTATGGGCCGGGCGGAGCGGAACTTGCGCCGTGTCCACGCGTGTCATAGCGCACCACCCGGAACGACCTGGCCAGGGCTTCAATCTGCGGGGCCCACACGCCGTGGTCGGTGGCGATCGAGTTGGAGAGGATAAGCCAGGGTTTTTCCGCCTCACCGTCGATCCGGTAGGCGAGATCCACGCCGTTCAGGCGGGCTTTCTGCAGGGTCACTTATTCGGCCGCCTTCATGGAGGATTTGATCGCGTCGTTGAGGCGCGGGCGTACCTGCTCCGCCATCAGAATCATGGAGCGACGCCCAAGTTCGCGGTCCGCCCAGTCATGGCCGGCATAGACCAGCTTGCCGAAATCGCCGACCTCTTCGCGAAACGCTAGGATTTTGTCGGTCACGCTGTCCGGAGTGCCGTAGATGATCAGCGCGTCGCAGACGTCCTCAAGTGTGACTGCGTCGTCGTCCATCGCCTGGTCCTGCTTGAACAGGTTCATGCGACCGGCGCGCTTCATCTTTGTCACGATGGATTGGTAGTACGACACATAGGGTCCGTTCGGATCAGTGGCGTACCGCCGGGCTGTGTCCTCGTCTTCGGCGACGAAAACGCTCTTGGCGACGCTCCAATTGGCACCCTCCGCCGGTCGACCGCCCTGTTCGCATCCCTCCGCGTAGTTGGGCCAGTGCGTCGCGACCCATTTCGGCAAGAGGAAGTTTGCCGAAATCGGGTCCCAGCCGCGCGCCGCCATCGCGGTCACACCCTTGGAGAATGGCGCCACGGCGGTTCCGACGATGGGAGGATGCGGGTCCTGGTAGGGCTTGATGATGATGCCCTGGCCGATCTCCGGCATCTTGGTTTTCTCAGTCGTGAGCGTCCAGAACTGGCCGTTCAGGTTGTACGGTGCTTCCCCGGCCCAGATGTCCAGGATCATATTGATGCCCTCAAGGAACATCGCGCCGCGATCCCTGTCGAGATTGCCAAATATCTCGGCATCCGACATCAGGCCCCCCGGGCTGATCCCAAAATTGAAGCGGCCCTCAAGCATGTGATCGAGCATCGCGACCTGTCCCGCCACAGCCGCCGGATGGCTGTTCGGCAGGTTGACGGTCCCGGTGCCGAGGCGAATGTTCTTGGTCTCGTAGGCAAGGCTTGCGAGGAAGGCGACGCAGGAAGTGATGTTCTCCGCGAGGTCAGTGGTGTGTTCGCCCACATAGCCTTCAACGAAACCAAGTTCATCCGCTAGCATGAACGCTTCGCGGTCTTCGCGGAGTGACTGCGCGATGGGCTTGTTCAGCGGATGAATAGGCATCGTGAAGAACGACAGTTCCATGGCGCGATATCCTGAGAAGCACTGCTCGGCTGGAGCACCGACCATAAGAACGTGCCGCGCCAAAACCCAATGATTTTGGCTGATCGGCTCCTTCAGGTTTCATGATGATCCAGGCGCCTGCGAGCGGCGTCTTCACCCGTGCTGATGCGCTCCATCAAGCCTTTTTATTTGAACGGCCAAGGCGTGCCCCCTAGTTTCCCGCGCATTCTTCGTGGCGAGGAGCCGGAAATGTCCCAGGTCATCGCGTTCGACTCCCGACAGGAGCAAAGGCCCATGTTCGATCCCATGGACTTTCGCGATGCGCTGGGACAGTTCGCCACCGGCGTGGCTGTCGTGACGACGATCGGCGATGGCGGAGCGCCGGTTGGCCTCACTATCAATTCGTTCAACTCAGTGTCGATCGACCCGCCGCTGGTGCTCTGGAGCCTGGCGGTCAAAGCGCCGAGCCTGAAGGCGTTCCGCACCCATGGCGCGTTCGCCATCAACATCCTGGCGCAGGATCAAATCGATATCTGCCGACAGTTCGCCACGCCATCGCCCGACAAGTTCGACGGCGTCGACTTCCGGCCGGGATATTTTGACGTTCCGCTGATCGCGGGGGCCACGGCGCGGTTCGAATGCCGGACCTATGCACGCTATCCGGGCGGAGACCACGAGATCTATCTCGGCGAGGTCATGAACCTTTCGAAATTCGACCGCCCGCCGCTTGTCTTTCATCGTGGCGAGTTCAAAGCCGTCGAAGACCTGCTAGCCTGAAGCGGGCGTCGGAGCGGAAGCAGCGAAGTCACGGCGTAGATGATCAAAGTTGCGATTGCAGGCTTCGGCTGGTGGGGGCAGCTCATGCTGCGCCGGCTCCAAGGCCATCCTGGGATCCGTGTAGCGCTGGTGGTCGAGCCCGATGTCGAGCGCCAGGTTCTGATCCGCGATCAAGGTGTCGCGGCCGCCGCTGATCTGGACGCCGCACTCGGCGATCCGACCATCGATGCGGTCATCTTGACGACGCCGAACCGGCTTCACGAAGCGCAAGTGATTGCGGCCGCAGCCGCCGGCAAGCACGTCTTCTGCGAAAAGCCCCTGGGCCTCACCGGCGCCAGCGCTAAGCGTTCTGTAGACGCCTGCAAAGATGCCGGCGTCGTATTAGGGATCGGCCACGAACGCCGCTTCGAGCCGGCGCTGGTGGAGGTGCGGCGGCTTGTCGAAACCGGCGAGCTTGGCACACTCATGCACGCGGAGGCCGCGTGGTCCCACGACAAACTCGCCGGTGTCCCTGCCGGCGACTGGCGAACCTCCAAAGAGGTGTCTCCAGCGGCGGGTATGACTGCCACGGGCATCCACTTGAGCGATCTCTACATTTCGCTGTTCGGCCGGGTGAAGGCCGTGCAGGCCATCACAGCGGACAGGGTTCTTAACTGGGAGACCGGCGACGTGGTGACTGTGCAGATGCAGTTCGAAAGCGGCATGACCGGAACCCTCAGCGCCGTCCTTGCAACGCCACACTTCATGCGTTTTCACGTCTTTGGCTCCGACAAATGGGCCGAGGTACGCAACGACACGCACCCCGACACGCCCGGTGGGAAAGCTGATCTGGTTCTGTCGCAATCCGGGCAGAACGATCGCCGGACGGTCTACGATTGGACCGACACCGTGCTCGCGAATCTGGAAGCATTCGCGGCCGCCGTGGAGGGCAGGGCAGCCTACCCCTATACGGCGGAGGAACTGGTCCACAACATTGAGATTCTGGAAGCGGTGGCGCGCTCCGCCGAAACGGGGCAGACAGTTCGTCTCTAATCGCCAGGCGGCCTTACGCCTTGAAGATCATTGCCGCCATGATCGCTTCAATATGCGAGCGCATGGCTGCGCGCGCCCCGGCGCGGTCGCGCGCCTCCAGAGCGCCGACGATCGCTTCATGTTCCCGGAAGGAATGATAATCGGGCGGCGGTCCGTCGGGTGGAACATCAAGCCGCTTCCAGACCACCGCCACCCGCACCGCGTTGACGATGCCGTGCAGCTCAGTCAGCAACCGGTTGCCGGCAGCCCGCGATATCAGGCCATGGAACTCTGAGTCCAACCGCTCATAAGTCGGCCAGTCGGGCGCGGACCGCATCGCCTCGCAAAGCGAGCGCGCATGCGCAAGATCGCGCGGAGCGGCGTGAATAGCGGCAAGGCTCGCCAGCTCCGGCTCCAGAGACAGCCGCGCCACCATAGCCTCGTGCGGACTGGTCTTGTTAGCCAGGCGATCCAGTTCCCCGCGGGACACAGGAACCGGGTCCGGTTCGGCGGTCAGAAATGTCCCCCGTCCGACATGACGCTCAATCGCGCCTTTGAACTCCAGAACCGAAAGCGCCTTGCGCAGGTCGGTGCGTGATACGCCGATCTTGCCGCATAGGCTGCGTTCCGGCGGAAGACGGCTTCCCTCGCCCAAATCGGACTTTGCGATCCACGCTTCGAGACGCTTGAGGGCGACGGATTGGCTCGGGTGCATTTCCGGACCTTATTGGTGGACCAATTTGAGATCAAGCGACCACCAGCTCGGTTGTACCTGGCACCTTAGCCTAAATAAAATCGATTTTCTTTGCATGACACACGATATGTGGTCTAATGGTGGGCGATGAGAACACGCGCAAAGCATCCAGTCTTCGTATTGGTCAGCCAATTTCGAGTGCGTGGCGAGGGCACGAAGTCCGCTTCTGAGCCCGGTTCATATGGGAGCGCGCGTCGTGTCGCGTGCTGAGACCCAATCGGTGGAAAGCTGGTCTCGCGTCACGACATCGCTCGACATGCCGGTGCCGGAGGCGATGCGTGCCTGGGTGCTTGGCGATCCCGAAGACCTCAGACTGATCAACAAACCGGTGCCTATACCTGGCAAGGCCGAGGCCCTGGTCCGCATCGACGCCGTGGCCATTTGTGCGACGGATCTTGAGGTCATCAAATACGGCACGCCGGCGCTCATTGAGGGCGGACCTCCCTTCAACAAGAACTTCACGCCCGGCCACGAGTATATGGGAACTGTTGCCGCGCTGGGTCCGGGGGTCGATGAGTTTGCCGTTGGGGACCGGGTGACTGTGGAGATTCATGCCGGATGCGGACAGTGCAAGCGCTGCCGCATGGGCATGTATACGAGCTGCCACAATTACGGCTTGAATTACGGTGACCGCGACAAGGGGCACCGCGCGAACGGCTTCACCACGGACGGCGGGTTCGCCGAGTACGCCGTCAACAATATCAACACCATGATCAAGGTTCCCGACGACATGTCGGACGAGGAGGCTACGCTCGTCGTCACCGCCGGAACTTCGATGTATGGACTGACCGAACTGGGCGGCCTGGTGGCTGGCGAAAGCGTCGTGGTGATCGGCCCGGGACCGATCGGCCTCCTGGCTGCAGCGGTAGCGAAATCGCTCGGCGCAGACCCGGTGATCCTGATCGGAACGCGCGAGAACCGGCTCGCGATCGGACGCGCGCTTGGCGCCGATGTCACGATAAATGCCCGCGAGGAGGACGTCGTCGCCCGTGTCAAAGCGCACTGCGCCAAGGGTGCCGACTACGTCATCGACTGCGCGGGAACCGAGGAAACGGTCAATCAGTCCGTCCACATGACCAACCGCGGCGGGCGCGTGTGTCTGGCAGCGTTTCCCAAGGAGCCGGTCAACTTCGACATCGGTTACCTCGCCGTCAACAACATCTACCTCTACGGCATCCGGGGCGAGGGCCGGTCAGCAACCCACCGGGCGATGGCCTTCATGGCCGAGAAGCGTTTCGACGCCAGCAAGATCCATACCCACACATTCCCGATGGAAGACCTGCCGACCGCTCTGCGCTACGCGCGCGACCGAGTGGACGATGCCATCAAGGTGGTCGTGGCCATCGGCGGTCAGGCCGGTGAGAAGTCCGATGCGGCGTGAGCGAGAGGCAGGCCTAGTAATGGAAGCGACCTCCCGATGACAAAGGCACAGCGAGGCATCTATGCCGCCGCTATTTCACCGTTCGGACCGGGCGGCGGCCTCGATGCGGCCAAGCTGATCGCCTATTGCCAATACCTCCTTTCCGACGGCGGTTGCGACGGCGTCGCGCCCACGGGCACCACCGGCGAAGGCACATCCATCTCAATGCAAGCTCGCCTGGCGTTGCCGGCGGCTTTCTCCGCGGCCGGAATCGCACGAGACCGAGTTATCCCTGGAACCGGCAGTTGCTCGGCC
This sequence comes from Afifellaceae bacterium, assembly GCA_028284625.1. Taxonomy (GTDB): domain Bacteria; phylum Pseudomonadota; class Alphaproteobacteria; order Rhizobiales; family Afifellaceae; genus DASWJZ01. The sequence goes on from JANQRH010000028.1 coordinate 89,584, forward strand.
GACGACACCGTGGCTCTCACGCGAGCCTGCGTCGACGAAGGATATTTCAATGTCCTGGTGCTGCCGCCGTTTTACTACAAGAACGCCGGCGATGACGGCCTCTACGACTATTATGCCCGGCTGATCGACCGCGTCGGCGACGACCGTTTGCGCATCTACCTCTATCACTTCCCGCAAATGTCGATGACGCCGCTATCCACCGACCTGGTGAAGCGTCTCAAGGCGGACTTCGGCCCAGTCATCGCCGGCGTGAAGGATTCCAGCGGCGACTTCGAGCAAACAAGGGCTTTCGCCGAAGCCACAGGCGGGGTGGACGCAGACTTCGATATTTATCCTTCGAGCGAAGCGTTTCTGTTCGACGGCTTGGCGGTCGGATGCGCTGGAGTGATTTCCGGTTCCACCAACGCGTTCGCAAACGGCGTTCAGGCGGCGCTTGCTGCAAGCGGCCCCGCTCGAGAGACGGCGTTTGAGAGGGTCAAGGCCGCACGGGCGATCGCTCAAAAATACCCGCTCATGGCGGCGATGAAACGCATTGAGGCGTGGCGTAGCGGTGACGATGGCTGGCTGCGGATGGCGCCGCCACTTCGGCCGCTCACGCCCGACCAGGAATCCACACTCCGCGCCGATCTAAAGACTTTGGAAAGCGAAGCTGACATGGCCGCGGAGTGACCCGCCGGCCAAACGGCCGGATACGAGCCGCCTGACGATCTTCCGCTCGGCGCCAAAATCGCCCCGGGTGCAACAGAAACTGAAGGGAGGATACGCGATGAAACACAAACTCAAGATGCTGACCGTGTCGGCAGCCATCACGGCCTTTGGCGCCACAGCCATGGCCGACGAGATCACCTTGCGCATTGGTTCCGGCCATCCGCCGGGCGTCGTCTATGCCGGGCTGATGATCGACTACTTCCAGCCGGAGCTGAAGAAGCGTGTCGAGGAACGCACCGACCACACCATCAACTTTGTCGAGGGTTACTCAGGCTCAATCGTCAAGGTGACGGAGGTTCTTGAAGGCGTACAAGACGGCATCATCGATATCGGCGGCTTTTGCTATTGCTTCGAGCCGTCGAACTTGCCGCTGCATGCCTTCCAGGTGATGCTACCATTTGGCACCATGGACCCGGTGCAAAGCCTGAAGGTCGCGCAGGATGTCTACGCGGAGGTGCCGTATCTGACGGACGTCTTTGAGGATAAGTTCAATCAGATACTGCTCTCTCGAATCGCCGATGGTGGATACAATCTCGGCACGAGCTTCCCGTGGGAAGATCTATCGGACCTTAAGGACCAGAAGATTGCCGGCGCGGGCTTGAACCTGAACTGGCTTGAATATGCCGGTGTCTCCCCCGTGCAGAGCTCGCTGGCGACCGCCTACACAGAGATGAACACGAACGTGTACGAAGGCTGGATCATGTTCCCCTCCGCTTGGGTGAACCTGAAGCTCTATGAGCCGGGCCCTTACTACACGTTGATCGGCTTTGGTTCGATGACCTGGCATGGCCTGACCATCAACAAGGAGACGTATGACGGCTTGCCGGACGACGTGAAGGAGATCTTGCACGAGGTCGCCGCCGACTACGAAGAGCAGACGGGCATCGTCAACCAGAAGGAATATGACCGCCTTGTCGAAGAGCTTCGCGGGCTGATCACGGTCAGCGAAATCGATCCGGACGTGCGGAAGGCGTGGGCGGAGTCGCTGGCGAACTGGCCGCAATCGCTGGCGGACGATCTCAATGGTCAGGGCTTGCCGGCGAGCGAGGTTCTGAACCTCGTGCTGGATAAGGCCGAAGAGCGCGGCTACACTTGGCCGGTTCGTTACGAGATCAACTGACGGTTTCCACCTTGCGTGTCGCGCCGTCGCGCGGCACGTAATCTCACCGGACGAAGAGGCCCGTGCATCTGTGGCCCTGATACGCCTCAGCGACTTCATCACCAAGACCCTGATGATCTTGGCCGCAATCTGGGCGTTCGTCCTCTGCTTCTTCATTTTGGCGGATATCATTTTCCGCGCGGCCAACATGCCGCTGCAGGGCACCAAGGAAATCGTGGCCAACTCGGTCGTGATGATCGTCTTCCTGCAGGTGGGATTTGCGGTGCGCAGCCGCTCCATGTTGCAGGCCGACTTTCTGATCCAGACGTTTAACCCTCAGGTGCGCAGAATCTTCGTCGTGCTCGGATACCTGCTTGGCGCCGCGTTCTTCTTGTTTTTGCTTAAAGCTGGGATCACACCGGCGCTCAGGTCCTTCGCCAATGGCGAGTTCGACGGCGAGGGCGCCTTGCGGGTACCGGTTTGGCCAGCGCGCTTCATGATTATTTTCGGCGGCGGGCTCGCGGGGCTCAACTACCTCATCTTGTGCGTCATAGAGCTTTTTGGCCTCAAGTCCCAAGAGCTCGACTTGGTTGCGGACTGAGCCCCGTGTTCGACGTCGGCACCGCAACGATCATTATCGCCATGTTGCTGGGGCTGGTACTGCTTGGCGTGCACGTCGCTGTGGCGCTGGGCGTGACGAGCGCCGTCGGCATATATGCGGTCACCGGCAAGGTGCGGATTGTCGAGGCGACCCTGGCCAGCACGGCGGCGGAAGCGCTGCGCGACTTCACCTTCGCGGTCATTCCGCTCTTCATGCTCATGGGCGAGTTCATCGCCCGGTCAGGCGCCATTACCAACATCTACGCCGCGATCAATCGAGGCCTGAAACGCGTGCCCGCGCGACTTGCCATCGCCACAGTGCTCGGCAACACGATGTTCTCCTTCGTCACCGGCGTCAGCATCGCTTCGGCGGCGGCGTTCTCGCGGATCGCCTATCCGGAGATGAGGGCATACCAGTACCATCGCGGCTTTGCGCTCGGGTCCATCGCCGGGTCGAGCGTGCTTGGCATGCTGATTCCGCCAAGCGTCCTCATGATCGTGTGGGGCATCCTGACGGAGCAATCGATCGGCGCACTGTTTCTGGCCGGTGTCCTGCCGGGCCTCATGCTGGCCAGCATGTTTTTGATCTACATTGTCGGGATCGCGATCCTGCGGCCCGAGATGGTCGGCGAAGAGGGGTTCGGCAAAGCTGCAGAAAAGGTCAAGCCGGTGGCTCATGACGATGGTGCACCGCTGGACCCCGTAACGGTCGTGACCAGCATATTGGGAGTTGGCTTCATTATCGCCGCAGTGCTCGGCGGGATCTGGTTTGGTGTGTTCACGCCCACCGAAGGGGCGGGGGCAGGGGCGGCTCTTGCGCTGCTCTTCGCAATGGCAAACGGCATGCGCTTCAAGATGTTCGTTTCGGCCATCTATGCCGTCGGCAAAACCGCCGCCCCAATCCTGATCCTGCTTTTCGCCGCCGCACTTTATTCCCGGACCCTCGCCATGACCGGCGTAACCACAGCCATTCGGGAATATTTCATCCAGTCGGGACTAGAGCCCTGGATGGTGCTGGCGATCATCGTCTTGATCTGGTTCATCCTGGGCATGCTGATCGACAGCATCTCGATCATGCTGTTGACCGTGCCGATCGTTGAGCCGATCGCGACCGCTTTTGGCTACGACCGTCTCGCCTTCGCGATGATTGGTATCCTGGCCATCGAAGCGGGTCTGCTCACGCCGCCCTTCGGACTCCTGATCTATACGGTCAAGGCCGCCATTCGGGACCCAGACGTCGGTGTGCAGCAGATATTCAAGAGCTCAGTGCCATATTGGTGCATCATGCTTCTGGCCGTGGCGCTGATCCTGTTGTTCCCCGGAATCGCCAACTATCTGCCGTCCGTTCTGATGTGAGCGGGCGGGTCTGTCCGAATTTCCAGGAGTGCCACGAATGCCAGCCTATTGGGTCGCACGTGCCAGGATCGACGATCCGGTCGAGTACAAGAAATACACCGATCTCGTGCCGGCTATCGTCGCCAGATACGGCGGCAAGGTGCTCGCTCGTGGCGGCCGTTTTCAGATCATGGAGGGGCCGGACACCTTCCACCGTTTCGTCGTCATCGAGTTTCCCGACCTGGAGACCGGCGCTGCGTGCTTTCAGTCTGACGAGTACGAGGCGGCGGCGCGCTATCGGCGTGCCGATGGCGTGGGGCGGGTGGAAACCATCATGGTGGAAGGCGGCGACGCCACAAAGTGACCGCGGGGTCCCGTACCCGAAACTCAAGCTCTCGGAGCAGCATAGATGAAGATCCAGCGAGTGGTCGTGCACGCGCAAGGCGGACCGGAAGTCATGGTCCTTGAAGAGGCGGAACTCGCGCCGCCCGGTCCCGGAGAGGTTCAGCTCCAGCAAACGGCGATCGGCCTCAACTATATGGATGTCTATCAGCGCTCCGGCGCCTATCCGTTGACGCTGCCGAGTGGGCTCGGGCTGGAAGCCGCCGGTGTCGTCACGGCGGTTGGCGAGGGGGTCGAGGATATCGGTGTTGGCGCTCGCGTGGCCTACGGCCCGGTCCTCGGGGCTTATGCCAGCCACCGCAATGCTCCTGCGGGACGTGTCGTCAAGATTCCCGATGGCGTTTCCGATGAAACCGCAGCAGCTGCGCTGATGAAGGGCCTCACGGTGGAGTATCTGCTGACCCGCACGCACAAGGTGTCTGCGGGCGAGGACGTGCTGTTCTACGCCGCCTCGGGGGGCGTCGGACAGATCGCCGGCCAGTGGGGCAAACATCTCGGCGCGCGCATGATTGGCGTGACCTCCGGCGCGGAGAACTGCAAGAACATCCTTCAAGTGGGTTATGCCGAGGCGATCGATCGCAAAGCCGAGGATATCGCCGAACGCGTCCGGGAGCTGACCGGCGGCAAGGGCGTTCCGGTGGTCTACGACAGCATCGGGGCGGCGACGTTCGATGCTTCCATCAAGAGCCTTGCGACATACGGTCTGTTCGTCTCCTTCGGCGCTACCACAGGAGAAGCCCCTCCGGTCCCACCCAGCCTATTGCAGCACAGCGGGTCGCTCTATTTCACCCGGCCAACGCTTGCCGACTACATGAAGGCGCGGGAGGACCTTGAGCGAGCGTCAAGCGAACTCTTCCGGCTGATCGGCGAGGGCGCCATCGCTATCAACATCGGCCAGCGGTGGCCCCTGTCGGATGTCGCCGAAGCCCACCGAGCACTGGAAGCTGGCGAAACCACCGGCTCGACAATCTTCACGCCGTAGGCGAGGAACCCGCAACACCGCCAGAAGTCACTTCGCTGACGTGATCGGGCTGCACGATCCGGGCAGTTTCGGCCGAGTTCGAGCTGAGTTGACACCAATCAATTTGCCCTCGGCGCACTCCCGTAAAGTGGCAAAAACGCTGAACAGGAGAGCGGCCATGGCAATGCTGCGGGTCAGTGATCTGATGAGCGGTGCGCCGGAGGTGGTGTCGTCGGACACCCCTCTTCATCAGGTCTTGCAGAAGATGAACCGGGCCGGATATCGACATTTGCCGGTCGTTGACGATGGCCAATTGGTTGGCATTGTCACGGATCGCGACGTCCGTCTGGCGGTCAACTCTCCGGTTCTCGGCGAGGCGGTGGAGACCGCACGCGAAGACGTCTTAGATGGAATCCAAGTCATCGACTGCATGACCCCAAATCCGCAATGCGTGACGTCAGACACGCCGCTTCATGAAGCAGCCGACCTTCTCTCTCTCAACAAGTTTGGCGCTATGCCGGTCGTAGACGACCAGAAACTCGTTGGCATCATCAGCTATATCGACTTTCTTCGGCACTACGCCGCGCAACGCTGATTGTGTACGATTTTGCGGCTGTCCTGAGTCCGTCCGATCATGATCGTGCGGCCTGCCAGCCGCCGCCATTCGCCGTCGACACGACAATCTCGTCACCGTGATTAACCTCCAAGCCTGAGACGAAGGCGTAGTCTTCACGCGCGCCGGCTCTGCGCACGATGGCGATGCCGTTCGTCCCGCCATCGTCGCCGCCCTTCAGGCCCCAGACGGGTTGTTTGTAGCGGCTGTAGCCGGCGGAAAGCACGGCGCGTCCGCGCGGCCGGTAGCTGATCTCCAAGCCTTTACCGCCGGAATGCAGGCCGCGGCCTTCGTCCGTCTCGTTCAGGCGCTTGTAGCCGACATCGATGCCGTAGCGGGCTTCGCAGATCTCCACGGGGCAGTTGAAGGTCTCGCCATGGCTGGCGGAATACATGGCGTCGAGCCCGTCGCGCTTTGACGTTGCGCCCCAGCCGCCCATCTGCGGCTCCACCATAGTGTAGCGGCGGCCGGTGTCGGGGTGCCGGCCGGCGATCACCGTGCCGCAGATGGAGGCGAAGTGGCCGGCGGGCAGGCGTTCGGGCATGGCGCGCGCCATACACTGCCACAGCATGTCGTAGAGCCGGATGCGGGTCTCAAAGTAATAGCCGTGCGGCGCGGTTCCGGTGGCGTGGAAGATCGTGCCGGGTTCGGTGATCACGTGAAGCGGGCGGAACGAGCCGGCATTGGTGAACAAGGTCGGATCGGTCAGCGCCTTGAAGATCATCTGCGAGGAGATGACGGCGCCGTCGCGGCTGGTGTTATAGGGCGCGTTGCGCTGTGCCGGATTGTCTCTGAGGTCGACAATGAAGCGGTCGGGCGTCACGCTGATCGTGGCACGCCACAGGGCGCCGTCGTCCTGCTCCTCCTCGATTTCGTAGGTGCCATCCGGGAGCGAGGAGAGGCCGGCGAGGCCACGCTGCTCGCCTTCCTCAAAGAGCGCCGACAAGGCCGCTCGATATGCCGCCAAACCGTAGGTCTCCACTAGCTGGCGGATGCGCGCCTCCGCTTTGCGGGAGGCGGCGACTTGCGCCCACAGATCGCCGTTGACGAAATCGGGGAGGCGCGAATTGACCGCGATGATGTCGAAGACGGAGCGCACCGGTTCGCCGTTTTCAAACAGCTTGATCGCTGGCAGGCGCAGGCCTTCCTGAAAAATCTCGCTGACATCGACCGCCATGGAACCCGGCGTCTTGCCACCGACATCGTTCCAATGCGCGATAGAGGCGGTCCAGGCGACGAGCGTGTCGCCGGCGAAGACCGGCTGGGCGATCACCACGTCGTTCAGATGCGTGACGCCGCCGAAATAGGGGTCGTTGGTGACGAACATGTCGCCCGGCCGGATAGCATCGGCGCCGTTCAGCTCGATGATGCGCTTGACCGCCTTATCGAGCACACCGACGAAAGTTGGGATGCCGGCGCCGGAGGAGACGAGATTGCCTTCCGCATCCGTGATACCGGTGCCTACGTCGAGCACCTCGTAGATGATCGGGCTCATCGCGGTCTTCTTCAGAACCGCGAACATCTCGTCGGCGGCGGCGATCAAGCTCGCCTGGATGACGGAGATCGTGAACGTGTCGAATTCGTCTTGTGGCACGGATGGTCTCAAGCATCCGCAACATGAAGCGCGCGCGGCAATTCGGAGAAGATTTCCGGGCCGTCGGAACGCAGGATGACGATCTCCTCCAGCCTTAGGCCGAAGCGCCCCGGCAGATAGATGCCCGGCTCGATGGAGAACACCATGCCCTCGTCGAGCACGGTCTCAGACGTTGCGGTGATGTAAGGCGGTTCATGCACCTCAATGCCGAGACCGTGGCCGGTGCGGTGCACGAAATATTCGCCGTAGCCGGCCTCTGTGATGAGGTCGCGGGCGGCGGCGTCGACTGACTTTGCCTCGACCCCGGGCTTCGCGGCCGCGAGCCCCGCTTGGACGGCGGCCTCCACGATGGCGTGGATTTCGGCGTAGCCTTCCGGCGCGTGGCCGAGCGCTGCCATCCTCGTCATGTCGGAGGGAAAGCCATCCTTGCGGCCGCCGATGTCGATGACGATGGCGTCGCCGGCTTCAAGTTTGCGCTCGCCGGTGGCGTGGTGGGGAAACGCGCCGTTGGGCCCGGAGCCGACGATGGAGAATTGCGGCTGGGCGCCTTCGCTTGCGAAATGCGCGCGAATGGCCGCCGCGACCTCAAGCTCCGTAACGCCTGGCTTCAAAGCGGCAAAGCCGGCTTGCATGGCGCGGTCGTTGATGAGGGCGTTCTCCTTCAGGAGCCGGTATTCGGTGTCGTCCTTCCGCATGCGGAGCGCGCCCACGGTATCCTCCGTGAAGCTCCGCCGAGCGTTGGGCAGGTTATCGAGCAGGAGCAGGGCGAAATCGGCGCGCATTGTCTCGTCGACCGCAACGGCGCGCGCACGATCTGCACTCGTGGCGGCAAGGGCTGCGTTCAGCGCATCCACCGGTCCGTCCGCGTCGGCCCATTCGTGAAAGGCGATGTCGGTTCGCTCGCGCGATCCTTCGGCGTTGAGCGCCGGCATGAGGAACGCTTCTTTCTCCACGCCGACAAGCAAGAGGCAGGGGCGCTCGTCGGGATGTGGATGGAAGCCGAGCAGCCAGTCGACATGCGGGCCGGGGCCGAGCGCGACGAGGTCGGTGCCGGTTTCACGCATCTTCGCGCGGAGTTTCTCCAGACGATCCATGAACCTCTCCCGCTAGAGCCCGGTTTCCACGACCACTTTGCCGTGGCTGGTCCTGGTGCCCCTCAAGTAGCGCCATGCGTCTTTGTAACCTTCCATCGGATACACGCGGTCGACGTTCGGCTTGAGCGAGCCATCGGCGATCGTCTTGTAGACATAGGCCTTGCCCCGCGCGTTCGCCGCATCGTCCTCGACGTAATTGAAGATCGAATAGGTGTGGAACCAGAGGCTTCGCTGGATCATGGGCAGGAAGGGGGGAACCGCATATTGCCCCGTCAAGCCGCCATAGAGGAACAGGATGCCCCCTTTGGCCATGGCATTGGCGTAGCGGTCCATAAAGTCGGAGCCGACGGGGTCGAACGAGGCGTGCACGCCGACGCCATCGGTCACGTCGCGCAGGAAGCCCTCGATGTCTCCGCCGTCGTCGACAAAGACATGATGGGCGCCGCTGTCGAGGAGGTATTGCCTGTTCGCCTCCGACCGTGTGGTAGCGATCATGGTCGCGCCGCAGAGCCGCCCGATATGCAACGCCGCGTTCCCGGAGGTGCTGGTGCCGGCGGGAATGAGAATGTTCTTGCCGGGCGCCGCCTTTGCCAGCTCCACAATCGGGAAGTAGGCGGTCATGAACTGTATCCAGATGGACGCAGCCTCGGTCTTCGTCAGACCATCCGGCGCCTTGGTGATGTAGGCCTGGTCGATGAGCATCGTGTCAGCGCTGGTGCCACGCCGATCGTAGAAATAGGGCAAGGTGCAATAGCGCTCGCCGACCTCGATCCCCTCGACCTTTTCGCCGACGGCTTCCACGATGCCGGCTGCCTCACAGCCGATGCGCGCGGGGAAGGCGGAGAAGCTGAAGGAATAGCGATCGTTCATCAGGTCCTCGTCGCCCCAGTTGAGCGCAAAGGCCTCCACCCGAAGGCGCACGTCGGTCGGGCCGGGCTCCTCCATCGTGCACTCGACCAGCTCGAGCCCCTCATACCCGCCATAAGCGTTAATCACCCATTCCCTCGGCATGGCTTCCTGTCCTTTCTTCTCGTCCTTGGCGTTGTTGACGGCTTTGAACTGCGTCAGTGCGGTGCAGCGTCAGGCCGCCAATGATGTTGCGCCGGGTTCGGCCTCAACGATGACGCGGTTGCCGAACGCCTCGCCGTCGTCGAAGCCGCCGAAGCGAGCGATTTCCTCTTCCGAGGGCGCTTCACACGACCATTTGCGGCTCGGCACCCAGCCGCATTGGCGCTTGAGGATGGCGGCGTATTCGGCGCGTTTCAGCGCGGCGATCGAGGGGTCGATCACCGGCACGCCGAGCGTCTGTGACAATTCGCGATAGAAGCCGACCTCCAGCGTGCAGCCGAGGATGAGCGCCTCGGCGTAATCCTCTTCCACGGCCTTGCGGCCGGCTTCAGTGAGCCGCCGATTGGTCTCGGCGTGATCGCGCTGAAAATCGTTCACGCCGAGCTCGACATGGTAGAAGCCGGCCAGCCGGTCGCGATGGCCATGCTCGTGAACGGTCGCCTGCATCTGGTTCACCCATTTGCGCCGGCCGACGATCACGCCGAAACGGTTGGCGAGGCTGGCGGCGATCTCGCAGGACGCCGCGCAGGGCGCGGTGACGATCATGTCGCCGGAGATCTCGCGCGCGTCGTGTAGCGCGGTGTCATAGAAGCAGCCGATCGCAAAGCCGTCGAAGCCCTCGCGCGCGGCCGCCCTGACGGCGCGGATGATGCCGCGGGTAACGATCGCCTCATAGGAACGGAACTCGATGTGTGTGAATGCGCCGTCGTGATCGGGCAGGGAGGTGACGTGCACTTCCGTGCCGGGCAGCTTGTGGTCGGCGGCCATCTTGGCGAAGATGCCGTCATCCGCGCCGCGGTTGCCCACCGGGCTCAAATACATGATCTTTAGCGGTGCGTTCATGTCATCCTCCTTGTGCATGAGCCGGTATGTCGTCGGTCACACCGGGCCGTAAATCTCCTCGGCGCGTGCTTTCGTGATCAATCCATTCTTGATGTCGTCGCGGACGGCGTCGCGGTCGCGCTCCTTGGGGTCGCCCTGGCCACCGCCATTGCCGGTGACGACACGGATGACGTCGTCGACATGCGTGACCTTTCCGGAGATGAAGGCGAACGTCTCCGGATCGCCATCCTTGGGGCGGAACTCGACGTAATTGGGCGAGCCATCCGCGCCGCCATCCACGCCCCAGGCCGGAAACTTCGACCGCGTGTAGCCGACGGTAAGGAAGCCGTTGTCGGTGCGGATGCGGTAATCCATGACGATGCCGCGCCCGCCGGTATGCTTGCCTTCGCCGCCGGGCTCCATGTTGAGTTCCATGCGGTCGACATAAAGGCCGTTACGGGCCTCGTTGATCTCGGCGGGACAGTTGAAGGTCTCGCCGTGGAAGCCGCAGAACATGGCGGAATTGCCGTCGCGAACGCGGCTCGCGCCCCAGCCGCCAAGCTGCGGCTCGATGATGGTGTATTGCCGACCCGTGTCGGGGTGGATGCCGCCGATAAACGTGCCGCACACGGATGCGAAATGGCCGGCAGCGAGGCGGTCGGGCATATGCGGCGCGAGGCAGCGCCACATGATGTCATAGACGCGCAATTCGATCTCGTAATAGAAGCCGATCGGGGCCGGCTCCTTGGCGTGAAAGACGGAGCCCTCGCGGGTCAAGAGATTGATGGGGCGGAACGAGCCGCCATTGGCCGGCGAATAGGGATCGGTCAGCGACTTGAAGATCATCTGTGCCGCGACCATCACGCCGTCGCGGCTGGTGTTGACGGGATTGTCCGCCTGGTCGGGATTGTCGCGCAGGTCGACCGTGAACTGATCGTCGGCGATGGTGATCTTGACGTTGAAGATGCGTCCGTCGTCCTGCTCCTCCGATAGATCGAACGTGCCCTTGGGCAAGCCGGAGAGCGCCTTCAGCGACGCCTCTTCGCCATAGTCCATGAACGCGACCATGGCGTTATCAAAGGTGGCGACGCCGTATTTCTCCGCCAGCTCGCGCAGACGCCGATCGCCGACACGCACCGAAGCGATTGCTGCCCAGACGTCGCCTTCAAGCACGTCGGGCATGCGAGAATTGACCTTGATGATCTCCATCACCGGCTTGATCGGCTCGCCCTTGGAGATGATTTTGATAGCCGGCAGGCGCAGGCCTTCTTGGAAGATCTCCGTGGCCTCGCCGGTCAGCGAGCCGGGGGCCATGCCGCCGACATCCGAATTGTGGGCGATGTTGGCGGTCCAGGCGATGATACGGCCGCCGGCAAAGACCGGCATGGCGACGACGATGTCGTTGAGATGCGTGACGCCGCCATAATAGGGATCGTTGGTGGCGAACACATCGCCGGGCTCGATGCCGCCCGGCTTGTCGAACTTGGCGATGATCACCTTCACCGCCTTGTCGAGCACGCCGATGAAGGCGGGGATGCCGGCGCCGGAGGAGGCGAGTTCGCCCTTGGCGTCCATGATGCCGGTGCCCATGTCGAGTACCTCATAGATGATGGAGCTCATCGCGGTCTTCTTCATCGCCGCGAACATCTCGTCGGCGGCCGCCTGCAGTGAGTTCTGGATGATTTCCAGCGTGATCGGGTCGTTGGAGATTGCGCTCATGGGTCCGATCCTCAATTCGCCATGTCGATATGGATGTTGCCGTAGCCGTCGACCTCGGCGCGGTTGCCGGGATGCAGCACGACGGTCATGCCGGGGTCCTCAACGATCGCCGGGCCGCTCAGCACCATGCCCGGCGTCAGCTTCGTACCATCGTAGATGTCGGCTTCGTGAATGCCTTCAAGCGCGTAATCGACCGCGCGTTTGCCCTTCAGCGCCGGCGCGGGATCGGCATCGCCGCGCGGCGCTTCCGTCATGGTGAGCTTGCCGACCTCCGCTGACGCGATGAGGTGTATGCCCACCATCTCAACGGGCGCGTCGAGCCGGTATGTGTATTCGCGCTCGTAGGTCTCGTGGAAATCGGCCTCGATCTTAGCGAGGTTCTCCGCGGTGACGGCGCCGTCGAGCAGCACTTCGGTGGTGTGCTCCTGGTTCTGATAGCGGAACTTGCCGAAGCGCACGAATTTTATCCGCTCCGGCTCGACGCCCTCATCGCCGAATTGCTGTCTGGCGACGGCTTCGGTGTCGGCGAAGGTCTGCTCGATCGTCGCCTCTGAGCCCTTCTGCAGATCGACCAGCCTGGTGACGAAATAGTCGCGCCTGAGGTCCGACATCATCATGCCCCAGGCGGAGAAGACCGGCGCGCCTGCAGGCACGACCACCTTCTTCACGCCAAGCTCCGCGGCAAGCGCCATCGCGTGCATCGCGCCGCCGCCGCCAAAGGCGACGAGCACGAAGTCGCGCGGATCGAAGCCGCGATTGAGCGACACAAGCTTCAGCGCGTTGACCATGTTGTTGTTGGCAATGCGGATGATGCCACGCGCCGCCTCGTCGGCGTCGACGCCGAGCTTCTGGCCGACATTATTGATCGCGGTCTCGGCGGCCGCCATGTCGGCGTCGATCTCGCCGCCGCAGAAATAGTCGCGGTTGATGCGACCGAGCCAGAGATTGGCGTCGGTGGTGGTGGCTTCGGTGCCGCCTTTGCCGTAGGCGGCGGGGCCGGGCAGCGCGCCGGCCGATTGCGGTCCGACATGCAGCTTGCCGAAATCGTCGACCCAGGCGATGGAGCCGCCACCATTGCCGATCTCCACAAGATCGACCACCGGAACCATGATCGGATAGCCGGCGGAGGTGCGGTCGCGCTCGATCCAGTAATCCGTCATGATGCGGACTTGGCCGTTCTCAATCAGCGAGCACTTTGCCGTGGTGCCGCCGATGTCGAGGGCGAGCACATTCGGCTCGCCTATCAGCCGACCAAGTTCCGCTGCACCCCAGAAGCCTGACGCGGGTCCGGACTCCACCATGGTGATCGGGATGCGCGCCACGGACTCAAGTGAATCCACGCCGCAATTGGACTGCATGATGTAAGGGCTGCCCGTGAAACCCTTGGCCTTTAGGCCATCGTTGAGGCGGCGCAGATAGCGCTCCGCAGTGGGCTGCACATAGGCGGAGAGCACCGCCGTGTTGGTGCGCTCATATTCGCGCCATTCGCGGGTGATCTGGTGCGAGGACACCACCGAAGCCTCCGGCCACAGCTCGTGCACTTTCGCCAGCGTTGCCTGCTCGTGCGACGGGTTGGCGTAGGAATGCAGGAAGCAGACGGCGATCGCCTCCACGCCTTCGGAACGAAAGTCCTCCAAAATGCCCGGCAATGGTGAAAGATCGAGCGGCGCCATCTCCTCGCCGCGATAGCTCATCCGCCCCGGCAGCTCGCGGCGGAGATAGCGCGGCACAAATGGCTTCGGCTTCTCATAGTGCAGATTGAAGAAGTCGGGCCGGTTGCCGCGTGCGATCTCCAGCGTGTCGCGAAAGCCTTCGGTCGTGATCAGGCCGACGGTGCCGCCCTTGCGTTCCGTCAGCGCGTTAATGACGACGGTGGTGCCGTGCGCCAGAAAATCGACGGTCGCCGGGTCGACGCCGCCTTTCTCAAGGACGTTCAGCACGCCGCGTTCGAAATCGGGCGGTGTGGTGTCGGATTTCGCCGTGACGACGGTCGAGCGACCGTTATCGGGATCGGTTTCAAAGCAGACCAGATCGGTGAACGTGCCGCCGACATCGGTTGCCACACGTATTGTCTTGCCAGCCACTAGAGGCCTCCCTGGTCGATCGTGCGTTGCAGAAGAAAACAGGCCGCGCCGGGAAGTTTCAGCGCCTCCGATGCGGTGATCCGCTCCGTCGTATAGTGCCCGGCGGCGTCAAGGCAGTTGATGGTGCCGAGAAACCGGCCGGCGACGACGATCGGAACGTTAATGACGGATTCGCAACCGAGCGAACGGATCAGTTCGTAGTCGGGAAACACGTTGGCAATCGCCTCGATCGTATTGGCCGTAAATGTCCTGCCTTCGCCGATGACCTGGCGGGTCCAATCGTTCTCCTCGACCTGCTTGCGGCCGGAAACCGGATAGGCATCCGGCATGTTGGAGAAGGTACGGCAGGCCTCGTGCGTCGCCATGTCAAAAATCATCAGCGTGAACAGCCGGTGGCCGATGAGGGCGCGCGAGTGATTGCAGAGCGCCTCGAATGCGGTCTCTGGCTGGCCGTCGGGTGCGGCGAGCGCCGCCGCCATGCCGGAGAGGTCGCTGTCAGCCATGATCAATTCCCGCAAGTTGCTCGCGCAGACGCACCTCGTCGTTGCCGACGACCGGGACGGCGGAGATGAGGCTTCGCGTATATTCAGCCGACGGTTCGGCGAAGAGCCGTTGGGGTGTGTCCAATTCCACAAGCTTGCCCTTCTCGAAGACGGCGACGCGGTCGGCGATGTTGCGCACCACGGCCAGATCGTGGGTGATGAAGATGTAGGTCAGGCTGCGCTGCGCGCGCAGCTGCTGCAGCAGCTTCAGGATGCGCGCCTGCACCAGAACGTCCAAAGCCGAGGTCGGCTCGTCGAGAACGACGAGCTCCGACTCGCAGGCTAGCGCGCGGGCGATTGCGACGCGCTGGCGCTGACCTCCCGACAATGCAGCCGGTGAGCGCCCGGCGAAGTCGTCGGGCAGTCCGACTTCCTCCAACAGCGCGCCGATGCGGTCGCGGCGATCTCCAGCCGCGCCGATCTTGTGGACGTCGAGCGGAAGGCGAAGCGATGCGCCGATGGAGCGCTTCGGGTTGAGCGAAGAAAGCGGGTTCTGCTGGACGAGCTGGATGGCCCGGCGATGCGACAGGTCACGCCTGGCCGGCAGCTCTGCGCCGCGATAGGTGAGCGTGCCGTCGGAGGGGGGATAGATGCCGAGCACCATGTTGGCGATGGTGCTCTTGCCCGATCCGGACTCGCCGACGATGGCCAGGCACTCGCCTTCGGCAACGTCGAATGACACATCATCGACGGCCCGGATTTCGTGGTTGCCGAGGCGGAAGGTCTTCGAGACATGGCTGACGGAGAGGAGCGGGTTCATGCGACGGCCTGCCTGTCGTGATCGACCATCGGCTCGGCGAAGGCTTCCGATGCTTCCTCCACATCGGCGACGCCGCCACCGGTGATTTTTGGCACCGCCGCCATCAGCGCGCGAGTATAGGGGTGGCCGGGATTGCCGAAGAGCGCCTGCGTGCGCCCTTTCTCCACGATGCGGCCTTTGTAGATGACGTAGACCCGGTCGGCGAATTCGCGCACGACGCCGAGATTGTGCGAGATGAAAAGCACCGAGGTTTCGTGCTCGGCCACCAGATCGTGCATCAGCGTCAGCGTCTGCGCCTGCACGGTGACGTCGAGCGCGGTGCCCGGCTCATCGGCAATCAGCAAAGACGGCTCGTTGGCGAGCGCCATTGCGATCATCACGCGCTGGTTCATGCCGCCGGAGAGCTGGAAGGGATAGGAATCGAGCACGCGGTCCGGCTCAGTGATTGAGACATCGCCCAGCATCTTGGCGGCCATGGCGCGCGATTCCGCCGCGCCGAGCGTGGGGAGCGCGCGTTTTTGCACTTCATGGAACTGCGTGGCGATCGTGTAGACCGGGTTCAGCGACGAGGTCGGGTCCTGGAAAATCATCGACATCTTCGTGCCGCGCAGGTCGTGGCGCGCCGCGGCCGAAAGCGTCGTCAGGTCGGTTCCTTCAAAGAGCAACTCGCCTGAGACATGCGCGCTGCGAAGCTCCTGCAACAGGCCGAGCACGATGCGGGCGGTGACCGATTTGCCGGAGCCGGACTCGCCGACCAGCGCCACGCGTTCGCCGCGGTCAATGTGCAGCGAGATGCCGTGCAGCACTTCAACCGTGCCGACATAGCCCCTGAAGGAGAGGTAGAGGTCGCGGATGTCGAGGGTCGCGACGCTCATTGATCCGCCCCCAGAATTTCACGGAGCGCATCGCCGACCAGATTGAAGCCGAAAACGGCGGCCAGGATCGCGAGCCCGGGAAACACCGTCAGCCACCAGGAATCGGGCAAATACTTCGCGCCGTCGGCGACCATGGAGCCGAGGTCGGGCGTCGGCGGCTGCACGCCGAGGCCGAGGAAAGACAAGGACGACGCGATGATGATGACGAAGCCGAGGTCCAGCGTCATCTTGGTGATGATCGCCGGCACGCAGTTCGGCAGGATCTCGCGGAAGATGACGTGGAGCTTCGAGGCGCCGATGACCTCCGCGGCAAGGACGTAGCCTTCTTCCTTCTCCGCGCGCGTGATGTTGTAGACGAGGCGCGTATACCAGGGCCACCACATGGCGGTGACGGCCATCATGCCGTTAAGCAATGTCGGCTCCAGCACGCCCATGATCGACATCGCGAGCACTAGAGGCGGGACCGACAGGAAGACATCGGTGACGCGCATCAGCGCATATTCGGTCCAGCCGCCAAGATAGCCGGCGACCAGCCCGACGGTGACGCCGATCGGCACGGCGATCGCCAGGACGACGATCCCGAGGATCAAAGAGATCCGGTAGGCGTAGACAATGCGCGAGAACATGTCGCGGCCGACGAGATCGGTGCCGAAGATGTAGGGCCATTCCGGCGCCTTGTTGAAATTGGCGAAATCGACGACCGCACCCTTGTGATCGGGGAAGGGCACGATGAAATCGGCGAAGATGGCCGACAGCACGACGATCGTCACCAGCGTGACGCCGAGCAGCGACAATGGGTTCTGCAGCAATATGGCGATGGTGCGCCTCATGCCGGCCTCTGCGAATGTCGGATGCGCGGATTGATGAAGGCGATCAGCAGGTCGACGATGATGTTCATGATAAGGAACGTCGCCGAGATGATCAGCACCGTGCCGACGATGGCGTTCAGGTCTTTGCGCAGAATGACCGCGACGCCGTAGCGCGACAGGCCGGGCCATGCGAACACGGCTTCGACAAGAAACGCATTGCCGAGCATGGCCGCGAAGTCGAGGCCGATGATGGTGAGCGCCGGGATGAGCGAGGGGCGGAAGGCGAAGCGATTGGCGATGCGGCGGTCGGGAAAGCCATAGGACCGCGCCATCTCGATATAGGGCTTGTCGTAGGTCTCCACCATGTTGGCGCGGGTGAGGCGGGCCGCTTGGCCGATCCCCGATACCGCGAGCGCAAAGGCGGGCAGGACGATGTGCCATGCGGCGTCGCCGAAGGCGGCGACATTGCCGGCGATGAGCGTGTCGATGAGAAGGAAGCCGGTGACCGCCTCAATGGAATAGATGTCGGATATGCGTCCGGCGATCGGAAAGATCGGCAGAAAAAACGCGAACAGCAGCATCAGGATCACGGCCCAGACGAAGCTCGGCGCGGACACGCCGAGCAACGAGACGAGCCGCACCAGATTGTCGGGCCATCGTCCACGGTAGCGTGCCGAGATGATCCCCAGAGGCAGGCCGATGCCGATCATCATGATGCCGGCGGCGAGCACCAGTTCCAGCGTCGCGGGCAGGAACTGGGCAATGTCGGCAATGACCGGGCGGTTCGTATAAAGCGATACGCCAAGGTCGCCGCGCAGCAGATCGGCGACGAAGAAGCCGTATTGAACGACGATCGACTGATCGAGGTGCAGCGCCTGGCGCAGGTTCTCGACCTGCTCCGGTGTGGCGTTCGGCCCAAGCGCGATGCGAGCCGGATCGCCGGGAATGATCCGGGCAATCGCGAAGATCAGCATGGACACGCCGACCAGCACGATCAGCGACATGCCCAGCCGGTGGGCCAAGAGGCGGACGACGGGCGACATGGCTCTCAGTTTTGCCCGGTCAGCGGGCCGCCGGAAGAGCGGCCCGCGAGGGGAGGCGGTCGTCAGGTGCTTGGTGTTGGCACCGGACGACCGATGCTCCGGTGTTGCGACCTACTCGGTCATCTCCATCAGACGGAACGAGAAGCCCATGCCGTCCAGTCCGAAAGCCTTTTCCGGATCGGAGAGGGCCGGGACGCGGACGCGGTTGCTCGCGGCGAAGACGGAGTTGCGGTCGTAGCCGTAGATCGACGGCGCGATCTCCATCAGCCGAGCGTTGAGCGCGGCATAGGCGGCCTCGCGGTCCGCGTCGCTGGTCGAAGTCTTGCCGGCATCGAGATGCTTATCGACCTCCGCGTCATTCAGATATTCCGGCGACTGCCAGGTGCCAGCGGCGCTGGAATGATACTGGCCATAAAGCAGCGTATCGGGATCGCCAGTGACGGCGTTGACGAAAAGCTGCGAAATGTGCGGCGTGTTCTCAGGCTTGGAGACCTGCTCGGAGAACAGGGCCCACGGTAGCTTCTTGATCTCCGACTTGATGCCGAGCTCGGCGAAGTTGGCCTGCATCAACAGCGCGAAGCGCTCCTCCAGCGGAACTTCGGCGATCCAGGAGAGCTCTAGCGTGAAGTCGTCCGGGCTGTGCTGGCAATCGGCAAGGTGCTGCTTGGCCGCGTCCATGTCGCGCGCGAGGATCGCATCGGCGGGATTGGCCCCGAACATGCCGACCGGAATGCCGCCGGTCGACGGGCTTCCCTGCGAAATCTCGTCGGTGATGGCGATCATCTTGATGGCGGCCTCATAGTCAAAGGCCTTCGACAAAGCGAGGCGACAATTGACGTCGTCCATCGGCGGCTTGGTCGTGTTCATCTTCACGTAGAAGGCACCGGTGCCCGATTCCGACAGCAACTGCGCGCCGTCGGCGGCAAGCGCCTTGATCACCTCAGGCGGTAGCCATTGTGAGGAGATGTCGTGCTCCTCCTGTGCGATCAGCGTGCGCACGGTTGCCGCTTCCAGACCATAGCGCAGACGCACCGTATCCGGCGCCACATCGGCAACGCCGAGGAAGTAGTCCGCGTTCTTCTCCATCACGGTCTCTTCCTGCGGATTGTGCGACGTCACCTTGTAGGCGCCCGTGCCGGCTCCGTTGGCGGAAAGATAGGCCTGGCCCCAATCCTTCATGTCGCCGTCGCCGTCGCCGAGATTGGCCATGATTGTTGCCTTGTCGACGATTGGAAGGCGCACGAGCGACGCGACAAAAGCCGCTGAGGGCTGCGACAGATTGAACTTGACCGTGTTGGCGTCCACGGCCTCCGCACTTTCGACAATGCCGAACAGATAAGAGAGGCCCTGGCCGAGCGTCTTCATGCGGTCGAGGGAGAAGACCACATCGTCGGCCGTCATCGTGTTGCCGGACTGGAACTTGACGTCGGTACGCAGTGTGAAGGTGTAGCTGTTGCCGTCGCTCTCCCAGCTTTCCGCCAAATGCGGCACGTGACCGGGGCCGCCTTGCTTGGGCAGCACCAGCGTGTCGTAGACGTTGAACATCAGGATGGAATCGGCGTAGTCGGACGCCTTGCCCGGATCGAGTTCGCCGACGGCCACCTCATCGAGCCGCAAGACTCCGCCAGCCGATGCGTCCGTCGGGAGGACGGCGCTGAGTGCCGTCGCCGACAAGGCCGCCGCGGCGACTGTCGTGAAGATACTTCTCATAGCTCAACTCCCTGTTTGATATCTGCCGGTTACTTTGGTGAATTGCCCGCACCGCGTTGCCGCGCGCGGTCGGTCTCGTCCTCGCCGAACACATCCATCGTGCCCGCCCATAAAATGGTCGCCGGTCGGTCGGAATGGTTCCAGGTGGAATGGACCTTAGTTGAGGGGAAGTGGATGGAATCGCCCGCCTGCAGGACGGAGCGTTCCCCATCGACCTCAACGGTCACGGCCCCCTCAAGCACGAACATCATCTCCTCGCCGTCATGGGCGATGGGCTCGCTGCGATGGCCGGGCGGTTCATGCATGATGACGCTGCGCAGGACGCTTCCGGGAAACGAGGAGGAGATGCGCTCATAAGCGAGCGCGCTTTCGCTGATGGCGTAAACCGGCCGTTCATTGCGGCGTGTCTGAGGGACGCGCGCCGGCGGCTGCACCAGGAATTCCGAGACATGAAGGCCGAGCACGCGTGACACGGAGACTAAGGATGACAGCGATGGGGATGTGATGCCGCGCTCGATCTGGGAGATGAAGCCGACCGACAATCCCGCCTGGTCGGCGACCTGCTGCATCGTCAGCCCGATGTCCTTGCGACGCGCACGCAGGCGTTCGCCCAGGAGATGCATTTCACCTGTGTCATCGACGGGCGCGGCCTGGCTCAACGACACCTCACAAGCCATGATTTTAGTACTGCTAAAACAGTGCGTTGACGCGCAGGGAATGTCAACGACGTCTTGGCCCGGCTAAAACCATGCCAAATGCGGGCAGTTGGCCGACAGCGCGCCGGAAAAGCGCAGCTTCATTCAGCGCTCCGTTGCGGTGGGCATGTTGCCGAAGCCCAGGAGTCGTTGGCCGGAATCGATGACCAGGGTGTGGCCCGTGACGTGCCGCGCGCCGATCAGATAAAGCACGCCGGCTGCGATATCGTCCGTGCCGAGACCCTCGCCGAGCGGTGTCAGTTTCTGGCGGCTTCGGAACGTCGTCTCGCTCTGCCCGCTCGGCAGGACAAGCCCGGGCGCGATCGCATTGACGGTGATCCCCTTGGGCGCAAGCGATGTGGCGGCGAGCCTTGTGGCGCCTTCCAGCCCGAACTTGCCGCAGAAGTAACTAAAACGCTCCGGCGATGCAGAGGTCATCTGAGTGTCGAGCAGATTGATAATGGCGGCGGGTGCGGGGAGGGGATCTTGGCGCGCGAAGACCTGCATCAGGAAGACGGGTGCTGCAAGGTTCACGTTGATCAGTCGTGACCAGCTTTCAGCGTCGAGGTCGTGGAGATTGTCCTTGTCGAACAAGGACGCGGAGTTGACGAGAACGTTGACCGGCCCAAGCGCGTCGCGCGTGCGCTCAATCAGGTTGCCGCTCGTTTCCGCCGTCGTGAGATCAAAGCGCAGGGTCGCCGCACGCCGACCCAGATCGGCGATCTTTTGGGCGGTTTCGTCGGCGCCCTTTGCCGAACTGTTGTAATGCACGGCCACGTCGTAGCCCTGCTCGGCGAGCCCGATTGCAATGGCGCGCCCGATGCGTTGCCCCGCGCCGGTCACCAGCGCCACGCCCGCGCCGTTAGTGCTTGGCGGGTTCGTCATCAGCACATCTCAAGCAGGTTGAGTACGGGTTGGACGCGCGCGGCCTCATGGCTGCGCAAGAGGTTCGCCTTGGCAAGCAAAGCAAGCGTTGCCATCGCGGTTTCCGCGCAGCGCACCTCGTCCTGGAACAGATAGACCGACGAGGGCATCGTGACACAGACCGGCCAGCCGAGCACACGGAACCGGAAGGATTGCAGCAGGCTTTCGGTCTGATAGCGCACGCGCTCCGGCCCGTCGGGGAGATTGAGCGCAAAGCCGAAACCGGGATCGACCCAGATGCGCTCAATCCCGGCTTCGGTCGCAATGGCCAGCCGCTCGCGGAAAAATGCCATCTGCTGGTCGATGATCGCGTCCGCGCCGGGGAGCCTGTCGATGGAACGCGCCGTCTCGCCGGGCGTATAGCAGAGGATCAGGCCGGCCTCATGCCGCGCGATCGCTTCGTAGAACGCCGGGTCGTCGATGCGTCCCGTGAGGTTGATGATACCGGCCCCGGCTTCAAGCGCGGCAGCGGCGACGGGCGCGTGATAGGTCTCGGCGGAGACCAGAATCCCGTCATCGGCCAACGCCTTCACGACCGGGACAAGCGTTGCGATCTGATGGTCAATGTCGACCCGGTCCGCCGCCTCGCCGGTCGATTCCGCGCCGACATCGATGATCGCGGCACCCTCGATCGTCATGCGTCGGCCGCGATAGAGCGCGGACTCGACATTGTGGCAGATGCTCTCGCGATAGGAGGAATCGCGCGAGAGGTTGATGACGCCGAGCTGGTAGGGCTTGTCGTCAAAGCGCCGGCCGAAGTTCGGAAAGGCGAAGCTCTTCACGGGATGGCGAAGAGCGTTCTGATGCGCCGTCCACAGCGGCAGCAATCGGTCCGGCGTGATCATGCGCGCTCCTCTCGCGGCTCGGTCCAGTCTGAGGCGACCCGACTCAGCTCGCCGGCTTCTTCGGGCAGCATGTCGAGATGCTGCTTCATCGTATAGCCCGTCCGAGGATGTTTGAGGTCGACGGCGAGATCACAGAGCGGCGCCATCACGAACCGGCGCTGATGCATCCGCGGATGCGGCAGCGTCAACTCGGCTTCATCGCTCACGATGTCGCCATATAGCAGGAGATCGAGGTCCATTGTTCGCGGCCCCCAAGGGATCACGCGCTCCCGGCCGTGTTCGGCCTCGATGCGATGCAATGTGCGGAGCAGTTCTCCGGGCTTGAGCGTCGTTTCAATCTCCATTGCGGCATTGAGAAACGGGCCTTGATCCTCTGGGCCGCCGACGGGTGCTGTTTCGTAGAGTGCTGATACGGCGCTCACCGCGCAGCTCGGTTCTTTGCCGATCGCCGTCACCGCGTCCTTCATGTGCTGAAGCCGGTCGCCGAGATTCGATCCAAGGGCAACGAAGCATCTAACCATGGTCGCGGCGGCGATGGATCACGACGCCGACGCCATCGGCATTGTCGAAGATGTCGGGTTTTTGAACGGTCACTTTGACGGCTGCGACCAAAGTGTTGGAGAGCACGAACGCAGCAACGGATTCCGCCAGGGTTTCGAGGAGCTCGACGTGCTCGTCCGATGCGGCGAGCGCCTCAATGTGCTGAACGATATCGGCGTAGGACACATAGGTTCCGGTCGAGCGGACGATCTCCGCATATCCGGAAACGGTCTCCGCTTCGACATCGAAGACGACGGTCTGTCGCGCCGATCGTTCAAATTCGTGCACACCCACAAAGGCCTGCACACGAAGCCCGCGGATGATGATGCGGTCGGGTTCGCCTTCAATGAGCTCCGGCGAGACGATTGCCGGCTGAGCGGCGTCGGGATCATTTTTCACGGCGGCTTCGTGTGCCCAAGTGCGTGCGAGCGGCTCTTATCGTTCGGCCGATAGCTCCTTACCGCGCTTTTGGCTACGGCCAACAAGGCCGGCCAACATCGGACGCGCGGGCAGGAAGAGCCGGTAGCCGAACTCAAGAAGAGCCATCATACCCGGAAATGCCGCAATCCGTGCAGCCCAGCGCCATTTCGGCAGCACGTCCCAGATGCTGACGAAAGCGGCGGCGCCCGAAACGAGTGCGCCGTTGGCGCGCCGGACGTGGAAGCGCGCCATCGCCGCTTCAACTGAAAGGCCACTTTCGAGCGCCTGGCCCGGCCGCGAGACGTCCTTGAAATCGAGCCGGTCGGCTCCTGTCTGCCTGCGATAGTGATCGATCTCGGCGCGGCACAGGGGGCAGGATCCGTCGAAATAGACGACGAGGCTTGGGCCTTTAGGCGACGCCATCGCGGTCGGGGCCTCAGGTGTGTAGGGCTTTTGCCGCGCTTGCATATCCGCCGTCTGCGCCGTCGACGAAGTGCATGTGCTTGGAGCTTGTCACGACCGGCGCGACGCAGGTCACCAAGGCCTCGTCCTGAACGTGAAGACCGTAGCGCAAGACGCCGGCATCGACCGCCTGGCCCAATACCGATTGAAGATGAGCGATCGTTGCATCGGAACAGTCGATGGTCATCAAGAGGCCATCGTCGTATTTCCGGAAGTCGGTGTTTCCGGCCATTTCGCGCTTATACCTGACCGGATCAAATCCGCCGATGCGCACGCGCGTCTTGAAAAGGAGCCATGCAATGGCCGTGTTGGCGATGAGCTGCAGGCGGCGCCGCGTCGCGCCGCCGCGCAGAGCGCGCGACTGCAGAGACAGGGATTGCCGCGGCCAGCGCAGGTCCGGCCCCTCCACCGGCACTGGGTTCAGGCCGTCGGCGCCCTCAAGATACGCCATTATCCGTGCCGCAACCTCGGTGAACTCCGCCTCCGACGCGTTCGGCGCTCGCTTCACGATCAGCGACACGATCTTGCCGTTCTTTGGCTGCACCGGACCCCACTGGCATGAGAGGCCGGTCAGATCGGGCATCTCATCGGGGGCGGCGTGGGGAAGCGCGAACAGCCCGCGTCTGAGGCGTTCGTCGATCCAATCGAGTCCGCCGCCGGTGAACATCGCATAGCGAACGTGATCCGACGCGCGCCAAAAGGCGACTTTCACATCGACACCGGCGTCGCGCACGTCTTTGACACGCGCAATGCCGACGCGCAGTTCAAGACCCAGGTCCTTCTTGGCCCATATGCCGACGCGCGAAAGGGCATTTGCAGCTCTCTCGGCTTGGGCAGGCGGAACGGCAAATCGCGCGCCGTCGCCGGCGAATGCGAAGAGCGGAAGATCGCCGCCGAGCGCGTTGGCAACGCCACAGATCGTTGCGGCGCCGGCGAAGTTGACGGCTTTATAGTGACCGGCTGCGATCTTGCTTTTCGAATCGACGATGTCGGAGACGCCGACAAACCAATTGTCCGGTAAAGGCCTGTAGAGGGCCGCGTCAGCGACTTTCTCGAATTGGTCGAGCTCCGGGATCGAGTCTTCGAACGGAACGTTGTTCCTTGCTTGCTTGGCGACCATGACAATTGTGTTTCGGCGGGCCTCGTTTTGGCGGGTATGCGCACCCGGCGAGGCGACTGAACTTTTGCCAGATTGAGTGGGCGCATACATTTTTCGCCGTCAGCTCCGTTTTCGTGCTTCGATCAGGCACCGGAAGTGCCCGGTGTCTCTACGCTTACATACGCAGCCGAGGCCCCGGCGGATCACCGGCGGCAGGCGCGTCTGACGCATTGGCCGATATGGTTCCGGAGCGGTTGATCGACCTCTGAGCGGCCTCAAAGCCGCATCAGCGCCAGGCCGCAAAGCACGGTGACCACCGAGGCGGCGCGTATCCATGTGACCCGCTCGCCGAGCCACACGACGCCGATCAGCAACGCAAAAAGGATGCTCGTCTCACGCAGGGCCGCGACGACCGGGATCGGCGCCACGGTCATGGCCCAGATCACGATCCAATAGGCGGCAAGCTGCAGCACGCCTCCGAACAATCCGGCCGGCCAGCTGGCGTTGATCGCATCAAAGAGCGCGCGCCGTTTGAAGAGGAGCACGCCGGCCGCGAGCGGCAGCATGTCGAGCAAGAACAGCCAGGCGACATATTGGTGGGCGCTGTCGGCAAGGCGCGCGCCGAGCCCGTCGGCGAGCGTGTACCCGGTGATGCAGAGCGAGGTCACGGCCGCGTAGCCGACCGCCTGCGGCGAGGCGAGCAGCACGCGCCAGCCGCCATCCAGCATCAGTGCCAAGATACCGATCGCGATGACGACGATGCCGACGATTTCTCCGGTGGTGACGCCTTCGTTGAGAAACACCAGCGCAACGATGAGCGTCGTGAGCGGTGCGGCGCCGCGCAGGAGCGGATAGACCTTGGTCAGCTCGCCGTGATGGTAGGCCATCGCCAAGGCGATGTTGTAGCCGACGTGGATGATGGCGGAGGCGATCACGTAGGGCCATGCCGGGCCGGGCAGTATGGGAAACAAGAACAGCAACGGAATGGCCAACAGCCCGGCCGCTCCGACGACCATCGTCATGGCGACGATCTTGTCGCCGGGCATGCGGATGATGGCGTTCCACGACGCGTGGAGGAGCGCCGACAGGAGCACCGCAAGCGCGACGAATGTGCTCATGTGCGGCGGCGATCTGGTAGGCCAATCAGGCGTCGCGGGCCGCTGACAAAGCGGTTGCCGCGCTCGAAGAAGCGCAGCGGACGCTCCGCGTCCTTGGTGATGCCGATGCGGGTGGTGGTGGCGACGGCGCCAGTGGGCCCGTGCTCGGCAGCGAGATAGAGCGGGCCGCCGCCGACGAGGTCCACGCCGTCATGTTTGAGCGAGACCTGCATGGCGCCGGCCAGCCGGCCGGGTCCGCGCGCCAGATCCAGGTCGCGGTTCGTTCCGCGGTGTCGGCGCATCGCGGCGTGGCCTTCCAGCGGCTCCAGCGCGCGCAAGAGAACCGCCGCGCCGACGCTTTCCTCCTCGCTGGCGACATTAAGCGCTGGCCAGGTGCCGTAAGCGATGTAGACGTAAGCGTGGCCGCGACGCAGGAACATAGCGCGGTTGCGCTTGGTCACGCCGCGGAAGGCATGGCTCGCCGCGTCGCCGACAAGATAGGCCTCCGTCTCGACGATGCGACCGGCAAGCCGCGCGCCGGGTGTCTCGTGCACCAGCGTCTTGCCGATCAGGAAGCGCGCCAGCGCCACGGTGTCGCGCGGCAGCGCCCGGCGGGAGAGCCGCGGCCAGTCGTCCGACAAAGCAGGCGCGGCGGTCAGCACTGATGCCTTGCGACCGGCCGAAGCATGCCGGCTTTTTCCAGCCGCTCAAGCAAGGTCTCCATCGAAGCAGAGGCGACAAAGCCGGTGCCGCGCTGGCTGCCGGTCTCCCTGTCACCGGACGCAGACGGGACCCATAGCCGGCTCGGCCGCTCGATTGAGTCAAAGACCAGCCGCGGACCGATGACCAGGCCCCGGGCGCGGTCGAAACCGTAACCGTCGTCGCCGGGCACCTCGAAATCATCGATTGCGGCAATGTAGTCGAGGCCGGACTCCTCAAAAATTCCGAGTTCCTTGCCGAGCGGTTGGCTGCCCCAGTGGGCGTCCAGGTAAGCGAAGACCGGCGGTGCGATATCCTCGCGCCGAAGCGCTGCCTGCAGCTCGGCTGTGCTGTCGCCTTCGACGATTGTCACGTTGGTGCGTTTGCGAAGCCGAAGCCGTGAGAAGGTCGCGAAACGTGGATTGATTTCGATGGACAGGACTTGAGGAAACCGCTCCGCCAGAAATCGTGTCGTCGTGCCACGATATGTGCCGGTTTCGATGGCGCATCCAAATCCAGCGGACGAGCAGAGCGCTTCGATGATCGCGATGCGCTCGCGCTGTCCGTTGAATGGGCCATAGAAGCCGTGCCTCAGCCGAGCGCGGTGGCGCAACAGATCGATTGCTCCGACCAGCCGCGCAATTGGCGGATTGCTTTGCAGGACGCCCGGCATGCCCACTTGTCTCCCTTCCGACGAGCAGATACCGCTCGTTGCTGAGAGCATAGGCCGCGGTTCCGTTGCGGCAAGGCATAGGAGCGGGAGGTGGGATTTGCGCACGCGCGGCAGAAGCGGTGTGCACGAGCGAGCGCGGAATTTCGTCCGCCGTCACCGACCGACTGTTTCGTTGCGACCGCTTCGCCGCACCGATCCCGCAGCGCGGCTGATCGTTCGGCCGATCGCGTACCGCCGCTCGGCGTTCGATCTGATCGAGTCGCACGACGTCGACTATCGACCCTATTCGGCGGCTGAGGACTTCCGCTCGGCGAACGTTGCCGTTATCCCGATGCACACCAGCCACTTGGGCTGGGTGCGCGCGCGCGTGCCATGGGTCGTATGGAAGCTGGCGTCGGCCGGCCGGTTGGCGCTCGTCTTCGACAGTTCCGGAGAAGGTGCGAGCCATCGGCCGAGATTCTCAGCGGATCTGCATGCACTGCTGACGGAAAAGCGCGTTGCCTTTGAGCGATGTCTTCTACTCACCCAAAACCGCACATACGGCGCCGACTATCGGGCCTATTGCGAAGCGTCCGGTATTGGGCACGGCATGCATATCCATGAATACGACTATTTCATCAGTCGGTTCTTTCGGGATTTCGCCGAGCGCGGTGGCGGGGTCTTTCAGCGTCGCCTGATGCAGTTTGAATCTCGGGCGGCAGAGCGCGAGCGCTGTTTCTTCTCGCTGAACCGCATCCCGCGGCCGCATCGGCTGTTCTTCCTACTCAGTCTGATACGCGATGGTCTGTTTGAACGTGGTTTCGTTTCGTTTGCCGGGTTCGGCAATCCATCGGTCCCGCAGCAACTTCGCTTCAGTAAAAAGGACGCGGCAGGGCTATTGGCGCGGGAGCAGGGCTTCGAAGACCTCGCGCATGCACTTCGCGGCCTGCTTCCGCAGCTCGCTGCAATGGGCGAGGTATTTGTGGGCGACGGCAACTTTGAGACCGCCCAGCGATTGGCGGCCGATCTCGACACCGATCTCTACGACAGGACGTGGATGTCCGTGGTGACGGAGACGGAGATGACGGAGCGGCCGATCCGCATCACCGAAAAGCCGCTGAGGCCACTGGTGAACTTCCACCCCATGCTCGTCTTCGGAAATCCCGGCGCGCTGGCGGAGCTTCGCGCGTTCGGCTTCGAAACGTTCGGCGCGGCCATCGACGAGAGCTATGACGAAGAGACCGATCCACGCCGGCGCTTCGACTTGGCCTATCGGGAAGTGCGGCGGTTGTGCGGACTGGAACCGGCGGAGCTTTGCAAACTGGAATCACGCCTGCGCGACGTTCTGATTGGCAACGCGCGTCACGGCCTTCTGGAAATGCCGACCATTTACCGTGATCGGTTGAACCGAGTGCTCATCGACAAGGTGAAAGCGGTGGCGGCCGGCTGAGGTCAGCGTTGCGCCGCCTCCCAGGCGGGATTGATCCAAGGTTGAAGATTGGAGGCGGGAAGGGGCGGCCGTTCCAGGATGAGATCGGCGGCGCGCTCACCGACCATGATGGAGGGGGCGTTGGTGTTGCCGTTGGTGATTGTCGGGAAGATGGAGGAATCCACGACCCGCAGGCCATGTGTGCCGATCACCCGGCAGTTCGGGTCGACCACCGAACTCACGTCGTCGACGGCGCCCATGCGGCACGTGCCGCAGGGGTGATAAGCGCTTTCCACATGGTCGCGAACGAAGTCGTCGAGTGCGGCGTCGGACTGCGCGTCCTCGCCCGGCGCGATCTCCTCGCCGCCAAAGTCGGCAAGCGCCGGCTGCGCAAAGATCTCGCGGGTCAGCCGGATGGCGCGGCGGAAGTCGCTCCAATCCTCCACGTCGGCCATGTAGTTGAAACGGATGGCGGGTGCCGCTCGCGGATCATTTGACTTGAGCCTCACGGCGCCGCGCGAAGCGGAGCGCATGGGGCCGACATGCACCTGAAAGCCGTGAGCGCTTGCCGCCGCGCGGCCGTCATAGCGCACCGCCGCGGGCAGGAAGTGAAGCTGCAAATCGGGGTAGGAGATTCCGGCGCGCGAGCGGATGAAGGCACAGGCTTCGAAGTGATTGGAGGCGCCGAGGCCGCTTCGCCAGGCCATCCATTCCAGCCCGATCCTCACCCGCGCGCGCAGCCCGAGATGGGCGTTCAGCGTAATCGGATGGCGGCAGGTCTGCTGAACATAGACCTCCAGGTGGTCCTGCAGATTGCCGCCGACGCCGGGCCGGTTGGCGATGACCTCGATCCCGTGGTCGCTGAGATGCTCCGCCGGGCCGATGCCGGACAGCATGAGAAGTTGCGGCGAGTTGAAGGCGGATGCGGCGACGATCACCTCCTTATGCGCCCGCACGGTTTCTTGGCGGCCGCGCCGCCTGACCGACACCCCGATCGCGCGCCGTCCCTCAAAGAGAATGCGTTCGGCGCGCGCGCCGGTGATCAATCGCACGTTCTGGCGCTTCAGGGCTGGGCGAAGATAGGCGTTGGCGGCCGACCATCGGCGGCCCTTCCACACATTCATCTCCATCGGGCCGAAACCTTCCTGCTGCGCGCCGTTGTAATCGGCAGTGAAGGGATAGCCGGCCTCAAGGCCGGCTTCGGTGAAGGCCTGGTAGAGCGGGTTCTTCATGGAGCCGCGGGTGACGTGCAGCGGGCCGTCCGTGCCGCGCCAGCCAAGCGCGCCGTTCGCGGCACCATTGCCGTTCGTGGCCTCGTGTCCGTTGAGATGCGCCTTTTCCATGCGCTTGAAATAGGGAAGCACGTTGCGGAAGCCCCAGCCCTTGGCGCCTTGCTCCTCCCAACGATCGAAATCGGCGGAATGGCCGCGCACATAGACCATGCCGTTGATGGAGGAGGAGCCGCCGACGACTTTGCCGCGCGGTGCGTGGAGGCGCCGCCCGCCCAGATGCGGCTCAGGCTCGGTCGCATAGCCCCAATCGTAGGTGCGCATGTTCATCGGAATGGAGAACGCCGCCGGCATCTGAATCAGCGGACCGAAATCGCTGCCGCCATATTCAAGCACGAGCACGGAGTGTCGCCCGTCCTCCGACAAGCGATACGCCAACGCGCAGCCGGCGGAGCCTGCGCCCACGATGACGTAATCGGCTTCAGGCATCTTTGCGTTTGAGTGCGTCGTTGATGGCGCGCTCAACCAGATCGGCCGCGCCCTCCGCATCGGGCCCGCTCTCCGCAAGCGAGCGTCTGATCCACAGCCCGTCGATAAGGGAGGCGGCCATCTCCGCCACGCGCTCCGCCTGGGCGCGTGATGTCAGGTCGCGCAGCGCATGCAGGAGATTACTCTCCAGGCGGCGCGTGTAGATGCGGAGCAGCCGGCGCGCTTCCGGATCGGTCTGCGCCTGCACATAGAAGGCGAGCCAGGCGGAGATCACGGCCGGACGGAACTGGCAGGCGGAGAAGTTGCCGCGGATCACGGCCGATATCCGCTCCTGCGGCGTGTTCGCTTTGGCGAGTTCGGCCTGAACCTCGTCGCCGAGCTCGGCCAGGAGATGGCGCATCGTCGCCAGCAGCAACTGGTCCTTGCCGCCGAAATAATGGTGCGCCAGCGCCGCTGACACACCGGCGCGGCGGGCGATCTCGCCCATCGTGACGTGGCCCATGCCGCGATCGTGGATGGCGTCGATCGCGGCGACGATCAGCGCCTTACGACGCAGCGGCTCCATCCCGATCCGCGGCATCTCCGCTCCTCATTTCCCTTGGTTTTCAAAGCCAGCGCATAGAGGTTTTTGATTGACTGATCAATCAAAATAAACTTGCCAATCCGCCGCCCTTGGTGTTTCGATGAGGCGAGGCGGTGCCGGCGGCAAGCGGGCGAACGCGCCAGAATACAAGCCCAGGGAGACTTCGATGCGAGTATGTCTGAAGGCAACGGCAGGCGCCGTCGCCATCCTTGCCTTATCCGCCGCAAATGCCGCCGCGCAGGATCCGGAGAGCTGCTCGCCGGTGCGTTTCTCCGACGTCGGCTGGACCGACATCACGGCGACGACGGCCGCAACGACGACCGTGCTTGAGGCGCTCGGCTACGAGACCGACGTGAAGGTGCTGTCGGTGCCCGTCACTTATGCGTCGCTGAAGAACGGCGATATCGATGTGTTCCTCGGCAATTGGATGCCAACCATGGAGGCCGACATTGCGCCTTATCGCGAGGACGGGTCGGTTGAGACGATCGCCACCAATCTGGAGGGCGCCAAATACACGCTCGCGGTGCCGCAGTACACGTTCGACGCTGGCCTGCAGAGCTTTCAGGACATCGCCAATTTCAAGGACCAACTCGACGGCGAGATTTACGGCATCGAGCCCGGCAATGACGGTAACCGCCTGATCCTCGACATGATCGAAGGCGACACGTTCGGGCTGGCCGGCTTCGAGCTCGTTGAATCCTCCGAGCAGGGCATGCTGGCACAGGTGCAGCGCGCCGTTGCCCGCGATCAGCATATCGTCTTCCTCGGTTGGGAGCCGCATCCCATGAACGCCAATTTCGACATGGCGTATCTGGCCGGCGGCGACGACATCTTCGGCCCGGATTATGGCGGCGCGACCGTCTTCACCAATGTCCGCCAGGGCTATGTCGGCGAATGCCCCAATGTCGGAAAGCTCCTCACCAATCTCGTCTTCTCGCTGCAGATGGAGAACGAGATCATGGGCGCCATTTTGAACGACGGAGCAGATCCCGGGGACGCCGCCGCGGCTTGGCTCAAGGCCAATATGGGTGTGCTCGACGGTTGGCTCGATGGGGTCACCACAGCCGGCGGCGAGCCGGGCCTCGCGGCGGTTCAGGCCGGCCTGCAGTAAAAGCTGACGGGGGGCGGTGTCGTCACTCAAGGTGACGCCTCCCCGTCCTTCAGGGGGCGGCCCACATGGAGTGGCTGACGAATTACGACTGGCTGACGAGCTACAAGATACCCGTCGGCCGCACGGCCAAGGCCGGCGTCGATTGGCTGCAGGCGCATGGCGGGGCGGTGTTTGACGCGATCTCCGAAGGCCTGCAGGCGGGGATCGATGCGATCTTATGGGTGCTGCAAGCGCCCAATCCGCTCATCGTCATCGCAATCATCGTGGCCATTGCCTATGCGCTTCGCCGCTCGATCCTGTTCGCGGTGCTGATCGCCGTCGGGCTCCTCTTCATCGTCAATCAGGGCTACTGGGAGGCGACGACCGAGACGCTGGCGCTTGTCGTGTCGTCGGCGCTGATCTGCATGGCGGTCGGGGTGCCTATCGGCATCGCCGCTGCGCATCGGCCAAGGCTCTACGCGGCGCTCAGGCCCATTCTCGACCTCATGCAGACGCTGCCGAGCTTCGTCTACTTGATCCCGGCGATCGTGTTTTTCGGCATCGGCATGGTGCCCGGCCTCATCGCCACGGCGATCTTCGTGGTCCCGGCACCCATCCGCCTGACGCATCTCGGCATCTCGACCACGCCACGCCATCTGCTCGAAGCGGCGGAAGCGTTCGGCGCGACGCGGCGGCAATTGCTGTGGAAGGTGGAGCTGCCCTTCGCCACGCCGCAGATCATGGCGGGCCTCACGCAGACCATCATGCTGTCGCTCTCCATGGTGGTGATCGCGGCACTCGTCGGCGCCGACGGGCTCGGTGTGCCTGTGGTGCGCGCCCTCAACTCGGTCAATATCGGCATGGGCTTTGAGGCGGGGCTGGTCATCGTGCTGGTGGCGATCATTCTCGACAGGCTTCTGCGCGCCCGCGAGAAGGCCGAGTGATGGGGTCAGCGGAGGCGGAACGACGCGAAGTCGTCGCTTTCCGCGACGTTGACATCGTCTTCGGTAGCGATCCGGCGCGCGCCTTGCCGCTCATAGATGCCGGCAAGAGCCGCGCGGAAATCGTCGAGCAAACCGGGCAGATCGTTGGCGTCAAGCACGCGACGCTGTCGGTCTATGAAGGCGAGATTGTTGTGCTGATGGGCTTGTCGGGATCGGGCAAGTCGACGCTCATTCGCGCCGTCAACGCGCTCAACAGAATCGCGCGGGGCAGCGTAACTGTGTTTGATGGCAACGAGGACGTGGATGTCCAGACCTGCTCGGCGAACCGTCTTCGCGCGCTCCGTCGACATCGGGTCGCGATGGTGTTTCAGCAGTTCGGGCTGCTTCCCTGGCGAACGGTGAACGATAACGTCGCGCTCGGCTTGGAGCTTGACGGCATTTCGCGGCGTAAGCGTATGGAGCATGTCACCGCGCAGCTTGAGCTCGTCGGGCTTTCAGGCTGGGGCGACAAGCGCGTGCACGAGCTCTCCGGCGGCATGCAGCAGCGCGTGGGGCTCGCCCGTGCGTTTGCGACCGAGGCGCCGATCTTGTTGATGGACGAGCCGTTTTCCGCGCTCGATCCGCTTATTCGTGTGCGCCTGCAAGACGAGCTGCTGGAGCTGCAGCGTAAGCTCAACCGCACCATCATTTTCGTCAGCCACGATCTTGATGAGGCGCTGAAGATCGGCTCGCGCATCGCCATCATGGAGGGTGGAGAGATCGTGCAGGTCGGCACGCCGCAGGACATCGTGCTCAGCCCGTCGAGCGATTATGTGCGTGATTTCGTGGCGCATATGAATCCGCTCAACGTGCTGCGCGCGCAGGAAGTCATGACGCCGATCAAATCGTTTCCGCGCGCCGGCACAAATGGCGCGCTGCAGGTCGATGACGAGCTGACGCTGACGCTTGACGGCGAGGTGTGGCGCGACGATGCGCCGGTCTATGTCGTTTCGCTGGAGCGGCTGGAGGCGGCGCCGCGGCGGGCCTGTATCGCCGTTGACGGCGAGACGCCGCTGAGAGCGCTCATCGACGCGCGCCTCAGGCATACCGGGCCGTTCCTGGTCCACCAGGATGGCATGGTGGGCGGGCTGATCCGCGATGAGGACCTGTTTCGCTGCCTCACCAATCAGCGCTCTGCGGAGGCGTCGGCTGCATCGGGCTGAGACGAGAATCACGCGCCTTGGCATTGACATAGGCGGTCAGGCACACCTAAGTGCGGCGCGACATTTTTGGCGCGCGATTTCTCGGCGCGCAGGACGGTATCGGATGAAGATCAGAAATTCCCTCAGGTCGCTGAAGAAGCGGCACCGCGAAAACCGCGTTGTGCGGCGTAAGGGGCGTGTCTACGTCATCAACAAGTCGCAGAAGCGCTTCAAGGCACGTCAGGGCTGAGCGGCGGCGCACACGCGCAGGCCCAAGCCACAAAAACCCAAGCGAACGTGTTTTGACCGCGCGGCCGGCGCGCATTAGCGTTCGGGCATGATCCGTTTCGTCGCGATTCTCGCGCTTTCATTAACGATGGCCGTGGCCGAGGTGCGGGCCGAGGTTGAAGCCGATCCGGACATTCTCACGCCGCGCGCGATCGGCGAGTTGTCGCTCGATGCGCTGTTTGAGAGGCTGCCGGAGAACGCCGATACGCACACCGGCAAACGGATCGAGCGCGAAATCCTCAGCCGCTTCAACACGTCCGGGAGCGCCACGGCCGATCTGCTTCTGGCCTGGGCAACGGAAGCGACCGATGAGAAGAAATATACTGAGGCGCTCGATCTGCTCGATCAGATCATTGTGCTGAAGCCCGATTTCGCCGAGGCCTGGAACAAGCGCGCGACCGTCTATTATCTGCTTGACGATTACGGCGCCTCGCTTGCGGATATTCGCGAGACGTTGGCGCTTGAGCCGCGCCATTTCGGCGCCCTGTCGGGGCTCGGCGTCATCCTCCAAGCGCTCGACCGCGACGCGGAGGCGATTGCCGTCTTTCGGCGGACGCTGAAGATCAATCCGCAGCTGAAGAAGATCCAGGAATCACTGGAGCGGCTGGAGAAGAAGGCCACCGCCCGCGAGATTTGAGCGCGCGGTCTGAAGCCGACCTCGCTAAATCCCTGATTTGCCGTCCGGCCCGATGAACGCGACGCGCAGAAGGTTGGTGGCGCCCGGCGTTCCGAAGGGCACGCCCGCTGTGATGATGACGCGCTGGCCGGGCGTGGCGAAGCCCTCATTGTAGGCGATTGCGCAGGCACGATTGACCATCTCGTCAATGTCGCGGGCGTCCTCGGTGACCACGCAATGCAGCCCCCAGATCACCGACAACCGCCGTGCCGTTCGGCGCACCGGCGACAGCGCGATGACCGGGACGCCCGGTCGCTCACGCGATGCGCGGATGCCGGTGGAGCCCGATGATGTGTAGCTGACGATCGCCGCAAGCCCTAACGCCTCGGCGATCTGGCGGGCGGCGGAGGTGATGGTGTCGGCGCCGGTTGTTTCTGGTTCCGGCCGCTGGGCCTGCAGGATGGACGTAAAGACCCGGTCCTGCTCCACCGCCTCGGCTATGCGGCTCATGGTTTCCACCGCTTCGACCGGATATTCGCCGGCCGCCGATTCCGCCGACAGCATCACGGCATCGGCGCCCTCAAAGACCGCCGTTGCGACGTCGGAGACTTCAGCGCGGGTGGGAACGGGGGCAGTGATCATGCTTTCCAGCATTTGCGTCGCCACAACGACCGGCTTACCGGCGCGCCGGCCGAGACGCGTGATCTGCTTTTGAACGCCGGGCACCGACTCAAGCGGCATTTCCACCCCGAGATCGCCGCGCGCGACCATGATGCCGTCGGAAATGTCGATGATCTCGCTCAGCCGTTGGAGAGCCTGCGGTTTCTCGATCTTCGACATCACGCCGGCGCGGCCCTGGACGATCTTGCGCGCCTCCGCCACGTCATCCGGCCGTTGGATGAACGACAGCGCCACCCAGTCGACCTCAGCCGCCAGAACGGCATCGAGGTCGCTGCGATCCTTGGGCGTCAACGCGCCGGAACGCAGCGTCGTGTCGGGCAGGCTCACGCCTTTCCGATCGGAGAGCTTCCGTCCTTGAATCACTTCCGTCACGGCACGGTCGGATTCCGACTCCTTGACGCGAAGCCGCACGCGGCCGTCGTCGAGAAGGATCGTGTGGCCGTTCTCCAGCGCTTCGAAAATCTCCGGATGGGGAAGGCAGACCCGCTGGTCGTTGCCTGGCCGATCGTCGCAGTCGAGGGTAAAGCTTTGCCCGCGCTCCAACTCAACGGTGCCGCCGGCAAAGGCGCCGACTCTCAGCTTCGGCCCTTGCAGGTCGGCGAGGATGCCGAGCGGCCTATTGAACTTCGTCTCCACGTGTCGGATTGCCGAAACCAGGTCGCGCATGGCGTCCTGCGACGTATGGCTCATGTTGATGCGAAAGATGTCCGCACCAGCGTCAAAGAGCTTCTCGATTGTTTCGGCTGTGTTTGATGAGGGTCCGAGCGTGGCGAGAATCTTGGTTTTTCGCCGCCGTCTCATCGGCCTCCAATTCCCCGGCTGGTCGGCTCGGTGAGTTGAACGGTCCAGCTTTCCTGAGTTCCGGTGTCCACCTCATAAAACCCGGTCCGTTGGAAACCGCGGGCAACGCAATCGGTCACGCCTTCAATGGTGAATTCTTTCTCCCGGGTGCACAGGAAAGCTGAGCTGCCGCCCCATTCGCCGCCTTGGTCATAGTCGACGGCATACATGTAGTAGTATCGGCCGGAGAGGGGGCCTGCGAGGATCGTCGCGCAATTTTCGGATTCGATGGTCCACCAGCCTTCGGTGGTCCAGTCGCGGTCGGCCTTGTAGCCTATGGCGATCCCGACGCGGCTGTTGGTTTTATTGCAGACTCGAAAATCTGCCGCGGCGGCACTCACAAATACGTAGGAAAAAACGGCGCTCAGGAGTACGAGAAGCGTGCTCCGGCGGAGAAGCCACATAGCCCCACCCTTCTCCGTTGGGCCCATACCTACCAGGCAGTTAATTGTATTGCCCATCGATATTTCGGTTGTCAACGACGACACAGCGGAAGTCGTTGACATTTGTGCCCGTCGGACCGGTCACCAGAAGGTCGCCGGTCCGCTCAAAGAATCGCGTAGCATCATTTGTTTTCAAGAAGTTGGCGGCAATGAGGCCTTTTCCTTGAGCCTTCGTTAACGACGTGGCGTCGGCAAAGGCGCCGGCCGGATCCGTGGGGTTTCCGCCGCCGCCGTCGGTGCCGTCGGTGTCGGCGGCAAGCACCGTGAGGCCTCGCCCGTCGGCCGCCGATGAGACGAAACCGAGAACATATTCCTGATTTGGCCCGCCGCGGCCCTTTCCCGTCACGGTGACGGTCAGTTCGCCGCCGGAAAGCAGGATTGTCGGCCGGTCCTCTTGAAGCCGCTCCAGCGCCAGGCGCGCGTGGGCTGCGCCGATTTCGCGGGCTTCGCCTTCCACGGCGTCACCGAGCATCTCCACGTTGAATCCGGCGGCACGGCCGATCGCCGCCGCTTCAATGAGCGAATCGGCGGGGCGGGCGATGACGCGCATCTCTGCCCTGTCGAAGACCGGGTCGCCGGGCTTGGGCGTCTCGCCGGCGGGTCCGGTCAGGACGGTTCTCACCGTCGATGGGATGGCAATGTCCCACTTCTCCAGCACCGCAAGGGCGTCGGCCGCATTGGTCGGGTCTGGCACGGTCGGGCCGGATGCGATCAGCGAAGGATCGTCGCCGGGCACGTCGGAAATCGCAAGGGACAGCGAGGGTGCGGGATGGAGACGGGCGGCCAGACGTCCGCCTTTGATGCGCGACAGATGCTTGCGCACAGCATTGATGTCGGAGATCGGCGCGCCGGAGGCGAGCAGCGCCTTGGTGAGTGCCTGCTTGTCGTCGATGCTCAGACCCTCGGCCGGCGCCGCCCAGTTGGCCGAACCGCCGCCGGAGATGAGGATCAACGCCAAGTCTTGCGCGCCTGCGGCGCCCGCGAGTTCAAGCACCTCGGCGGTGCCGTTCAGACCGGCGGCATCCGGCACGGGGTGACCGGCCTCCACGCAGCGGATCTGCTGCAGCGGCCGGCCATAGCCGCGGCGGGTGACGCAGATGCCCACCAGCCGCTCCGCATCGATCAAGCCGCCGCCGAGATAGTGCTGCTCGCAAATCTCGGCCATGTGCGCGCCCGACTTGCCACAAGCGAGCACGATCAGGCGGCCGCGCTCCGGTGGCGCGGGGAGATGCGGCGGCAGGCATATTGCCGGCTGCGCGCGCGCCACGGCGGCGTCGAACATTGCCCGGCAGAGTTCGCGCGGCGTCATGCCGGCTGCCGCTTCTTGCTGCGCGGGCGCGCGACCCAGATGCCGGCGAAGATGGCGATTGCGCCGAGAAGCTGAATGGCGCCCACGTTTTCTCCCAGGATGATCCAACCGAAGAATGCTGCTGCGATCGCCTCAAGGAAGATCACGAGCGAAGAGAAGGCGGCGGGTAGGTGGCCGAGCGCGAAAGCGAGTAGGCCTTGGCCGCCGGCATGGCTGATCAGCGCCAGTGCAACGAGCGCGGCGACGCCGAACAATGTCAGCGGCCACATCATGTCTTCAAGCAAAAGCGCTTGCACGCCGAGGACAACAGCAGTCACCAGGGTCGACAGGAACAGCGTCTGCCCGGTGCCGTAGGCGCGGCGCGCGCGGCGTATCGCCAGCACATAGGCGCCGAAGAAGAAGGACGTCACCAAGCCATAGAAATCGCCGTGGAGGTTCTCCGGCCGCACCGACCATGTGTCGCCGATCAGCGCCGCCGCGCCGATCAGGCAAAGCGCCAGCCCGGCGAACACCTTGCGCTCCACCGGCTCGCCGAGAAAAAGGCCGGAGCCGAGCACGACCCAGACCGGCATCAAGGTGGCGAGGAATGTCGCGTTGGCGACCGATGTGTGGACGATCGCAAGGTGCCAGAACGTCAGGTCACCGGCGAAAAACAGTCCGGCAACGACAATCGACAGCCGTGCGGACCGATCGGCAGGGACGGATGGCGTTTGGCGGCGCGGCCGTTCCAGCTCCGCCCAAATCCAAAGCGCCGGCAATGCCAGCGCCACGCGCCAAAAGGCGCTGGTGAACGGTCCGACCTCAGCGAAGCGCACGAAGATCGGCGAGATGCCCATGGCCAGCGCACCGCAGACGAGCGCAACGAACGCGGCGGGTGCAAAATCGACGGCGGAGGCGGGAAGACGGGAGGACGGCGAGGCCATGCGGCAATGACACGAACAGGGGAGGCGGCAGCTTTTATCATAGCGAAGCGACGCCGCGCGACGCCAGGCGCATCGAGCGCGTCGCTTTTTGCTTGTCAGGACGTTCGGTCTATGCCGACCTTAGATTTGATCCAGCGCCAGCCGCGTCACCTCGGCCTTCGGGCCGCCCGGCCTGACATCGTCGGTCACGGTGATCGCCAGCGATCCATTGCCGGAATTGCGGATGACCATCGTCGCCTTGGTGTCGCCGTTGACGGGCTTCGGCCAGGTGATGGTCAGCACGACGGAATCGCCGCGGCGCTTGCCCCACAGCTTGGCCGGGCCGACGCGTGAGCCGATATAGGTGCCAGTATAGGCATTGGACGACGGGTCGAAGCGGATGTTGGCTTCCACCGCTCGGGAGATAAACGACACGCCGCACTTGCCGGTGATGGCGATGCCGCTGTTGGACGGCTTGCCTGTCAGCTTGCAGTTTACGCGGTTGGCGCGCGCCTCCGCGTTGCGTTTCACTTCGCCTGAGCCTTCGAACGACCCAGCGAAGCGTTTGAAGTAATCCGTCTCAAGCGTTTCGCGCGGAATGCTGCCGGTGATGATCGCGCGCTCCGGCCGAGGCTTGGGCAGTCGCGCGAGCTGCAAGGGCTGGGCGGCAAAGACCCGCCCGATTATCCCGGCTGCGGGATTGGCGGGGCGGCCCGGCTGAAACGCCGCCACGCCCGCCTCCACCTGACGATAAGCCAGGGCGGGGAAGCCGGTGCCCTGCACCATTGCGCGGTGCTCCTCGGCGCGGCGCGTGAGGTCTGCCGGCGGCTCGGCCGGGTTGCGCAGGACGAGGTCGAAAACCGACTGGATGCGATCGGTGATGGCGCCGTCGTTCTGCGCCGCGGCCGGCGAAGCGACCAACAACAAACTCGCCGTCACAAGGGCCATTGCGGTAGGGCTGCGGCGTTCCGGCCGCGGGGTCGATAGGGTACGCGCCACGCAAGCTGCCTTTCGTCTACGCCGGTTCAAGCAACTCATCGTTCACCATAGTCGTTACGATTTGGACAAAATACGGCAAAGGGGGCGCTTTCTTGGCACTGGAAGGCGAGGGCGCCAGCGCTTATCATGTCGTCAATGGCTCGTTACGGGCCGTTTCTCTTGTCTTTTTGGGGCTTGAATGACGAAACAAAGCCCGGTTCTGGCCGTGGCGGATGAGGAGCTTTGCGCCGCAGAAAGCGTCGCCCACGCCGATTCCTACGAAGCGATTGAGGGCAGACTTGATTGCGGCCTCCTTATCCTGGCCGATCACGCCACCAATGTTATTC
This sequence comes from Afifellaceae bacterium, assembly GCA_028284625.1. GTDB lineage: Bacteria > Pseudomonadota > Alphaproteobacteria > Rhizobiales > Afifellaceae > DASWJZ01. The sequence continues at coordinate 130,204 of JANQRH010000028.1, forward strand.
CGCCCGAATATGGCGATCTCGGTATGCCGGAAGCGGAGCTTGGCCGGCACATTGCCTGCGATATCGGCGTGGGCCCGTTGTCGCGGGACCTGGCGGATCGTTTGCAGGCTCCGGCTCTTCTCACCACCTTCTCGCGGCTCCTGATCGATCCCAACCGGGGGGAGGACGATCCGACCCTCGTCATGCGCCTGTCCGATGGCGCGGTGGTGGCCGGCAATGCGCATGTCGATGCCGCCGAGCGGGAGCGGCGGCTCAATCGCTTCTACCGGCCCTACCATGCCGCGATCGAGGAAATGATCGACGCGATGCTCGCCACCGGGCGCGCGCCGGCGCTTCTCTCCATCCATTCCTACACGCCGGTCTGGAAGGGCGATCATCGGCCCTGGCATGCCGGTATTCTGTGGGACCGCGATCCGCGCCTCGCGCTGCCGCTTTTGGACGGCCTTCGCGCCGAGCACGGGCTGAGGGTGGGGAACAACGAACCCTATGCCGGCTCGCTGAAGCACGACACGATGTATCGCCACGGCACCAAGCGCGGGCTTGCCCATGCGCTTCTTGAAGTGCGTCACGATTTGATCGAGAGCCCGCCGGGCGTGCTTGAATGGGCGGACCGGCTGGAGCCGCTGATCGGTGATGCGCTTCAGGATCCGACGCTGGGTGAGGTGCAGTTCTACGGATCGACGACGGACGACGAAGAGGAATTAGAAGATGCCGCCAATGGATGACGCAACGCGGACGGCGCTGGAGGCGACGGCCTTTCGCCGCCTTGTGGCGCATCTGCGCGAACGCAGCGACGTGCAGAATATCGACATGATGAATCTCGCCGGCTTCTGCCGCAACTGCCTGTCGAACTGGTATCGCGAAGCGGCAGAGGCTGAGGGCCTTGCCCTGAGCAAGGAGGAAAGCCGCGAGATCGTCTACGGCATGCCTTACGAGGTGTGGCGCAAGACCTACCAGACGGAAGCGTCTCCGGAACAGAAGGCAGCGTTTGAGAAGAGCCATCCGGGCCACAGCTGACCTCTGGATATCGAGGATTGTTGGCGGCAGCGTGTTGACGTTTGCCGCGCTCGGAGCGCACCTCGCAGCAGCCAATGGGGCATCAGTCAGCGAGGAGTGTCGGTATGGCGGAAACGGGCGGCGTAGCCTCAGGTCAGCTCAAATCCTTTGTTGAGCGCATCGAGCGCCTAGAGGAGGAGAAGAAGGGGATCGCGGACGATATCCGCGACGTCTTTGCGGAAGCCAAGTCGCAGGGCTTCGACACAAAGATCATGCGGCAGGTGATCCGGCTCAGAAAGAAAGACACAGCCGAGCGGCAGGAAGAAGAAGCGCTGCTGGACCTCTACATGCATGCGCTGGGCATGGTGCCGGAGAGCGCCGCGGAGGCCGCTTAGGTCAAGAGAGCCCTGAAGCGCCGGGACGGCTGATCAGGCGCCCCTCGTCATCGAAGCCGAAAATGAGACGCCGGCGCGCAAGCGTGCGCGCCAGGAGCCAGGCGATCAAGCCGCCGAGCAGACAGCCGGCGAGCATGTCGGAGGCGTAATGCGCGCCGACGAACGGGCGGCTCGCAGCGATCCAAAATCCCAGGCACAGGAAGATCCACCTCAGCCGCGGAAACAGAAGCGCCAACGCAACGCCGAGCGCCATGCCGGTGGTGGCGTGGCCGGACGGGAAGCTTGCCCAGTCGGGATCCCAAGCCCAGAAGTCGAAGGCCGTGCTGCCGTGCTCCTCAAAGAGCTTGGGGCGCGCGCGCCCAAGCGCGTATTTGGTGAGGTTGGCAGTGATGCCCGATATCGCCACGGTGACGAAGACATAAGAAGCGGCCGTCACGCGGACGGCGCGGGTGGCGCGCTCGCGCTTCGGCATGGCGCCGGTATCGAGGAGATGCGCGATGATCGTCGCTACGCCGGTTGCGATCAGTATCCAGTCGGCCTTGCCGAACTGCGTGAAGAAGCTGAAGAACGCGACGACCGATGGGGGCAGCGTTTCGCGCCACGCCGGCACAAAGGGATCGGCGACAAGAACAAGCAGCACAAGCGCCGTGGCCGTCAGCGCCAAAGCGCCGGCGGTCTGGAACCGGTCATAGGGTTGCACGGCAAACCGCAGGTCGCGCCGCCGCTCCGTGAAGAAGCGCCAGGAGCCGGCGATATTGCGCCGTATCGTTTCAAGGCGCGGCTTCGCAAAGGCGAGCGCGTGCTGAGGATCGGCGGCCGGCCGCGCCGGGGGTCTGTGGAGATCGGTGGACATGACCGCTGCTGGAGATAGCAGGCGTGGCAGGGCCCGGTCGACCCGGCTGGGGCGCTATTCGATCAGCCCAGCGAAGAGGCGGAGGAAGAAGCCGCGCTCATCGTTCGCCTTCCCGCGCTCAGCAACCTCGAAATGGTCGATGGGCAGGTCAGGTGCATCGCCGAGCACGGAAGCCTCGCTGGTGACCGTTGGTGCTTTGTAGATGTCCGACGCATCGTGCGCCGGCACGGGCATGGCCAGGCTTGCGAATTGCGGATCGTGGGTCTCGTAGGTCGCCGGCGTCGCGATGAGGCCGCGCATGGCGTCCTGATCGGCGCTGTAGCTCGGCACGCCATCCGGGGCGATAACAACGCCTGACGTGGAGGCTGCGGTCAGTTGTTGCGGTGCGGGCTTGCCACCACGCATCGCAGCAAAGGCGGCGATCACGGCGCGGTCCTCTTCAGACGGCAGCTCCTCAAGTGCCGCAAAGGCGCGCGCGATCGGATCATCGGTTGCAGCTTGCGAAGGCGTGGCTTGCTGCGGCTCATCCGTGAGGGCGGCGAAGCTGCCAACGGGAAGCGGCTCATCGGTCGTGCCGCCGGCGACGAGGCTGGCGGCCAGGAAGACCGGGTCGGGGCGCGCCTTTGGTTTGGGCGGCGCGTAGGCCAGCGTCGCCATCATGCGGGCGTCCGCCGGGGTAACGGTGGTCGGCGCCGGGAGGCTTTCCGATACGGGCGCAGGCGCGACTTCGGCGATCGCAAGCTCCGCCTCTGTGCTGGGCCGTGCGCGGGGACGGCGCGGCTCCAGACCGTCATCGGTTGCGGCGATCAGCGGCTCACCGGCCGGCTGCGCCGGGATCGGCGCCTCGGCTTCGCCGGTCGCTCCACTTTCGCCGTCACCCGGGAACACGCGCTTCAGCCAAGCGCGCATGCCGCCGCGTTGTTTCTCGGTCGCCGCCGTTTCGGCGCCCGTGCGGTCGACATTCTCCGGCTCGCTTGTGTCCAGGTAGGCAAGTGTGGTGCTGCTGGAGGATGCCCGGCGCAGCTTGGCCACCGCCCGCTCATAGCCCGGTAGCGGATTGCCGTCGGAGGGCAGATGCAGTGTTTCGCCGTTCGGGAAAAGGGCCAGCAATTGCTTGCGCGACATGCGCGGCCAGGCGCGGACGCTGCCGGTATCGAGATGCACGAAGGGCGAGCCGGAACTCGGGTAATAACCGACGCCGCCGCCCTGTTTCTTCATGGCGATGCGGCGCAGCTTCTTGATGGGAACATCGGGGATGTAGAAATCCAACGCCTTGCCGCGCGTGTGCTGGCTGTTCTTGGCGACGCCGCGGCCACGCTTGCGCAACATGGCGTTGGTCTTTGGCGAGCGGTAAGCGGAGACGACGTGGATGTAGTCTTTGGCGCGCGCCTCCTTGTAAACCTCCCACACGAGATCAAGGAGCTCGGGGTCGATGCGAGTCGATTCCTCTTTGCGCCAGTCGCGCAGAAAATGGTTGATCCGCTCCAGTTCCCTGCGGTCGTAGCGGCCGTTGCGCTTGAAAGTGAATTCGCCGCGCTCGCCGGTATGGCCGAAATAGAGCTTGAGTGTGCGGTTGCCCTCGCGAGCGTCAGCCGGGCCAAACGGCATTGCCACCAAAATGGAAAGCACCAATCCGGTCGCCAAACCGACGCAAGAGCCGATCGACAATGGCGCGGCGGATGGTTTCAAAATGCAGTCGCCCTTCTTCCAGGTGTCGCCCGGCCCTGGCACCCGCAGCGCAAATCGTGGCGTAGTTTGCTTAACCCGGACTTAAGAAGTGGGTTATGGCAGAAATGCGGCGTTTTCAATGGCGCGGACGGGCGAATCGGACCCCGGCTATCGACCTAGGAACCTAGGAATTCCGTCATTTTGCGGTCGTAGCCGTAAATATCCTCAAAGCGGCTGAGCTCTCCGTCCGCCGCCACGGCGGTGGTGAAGTAGCTCAAATGCACGGGAACCGGGCTGTCGAGGTTCACGCGGCGCTCCTTGCCGCCATAGAGGCGCTCAATGCGCGACGCATTCCACTCAGGGGCGGCCACCGGCAGGATGGCGGCGGCGAAATCCAAAGGATTCTGCACTCTGACGCAGCCATGGGAGTAGGCACGCCGGTCACGCTTGAAGAGCGATTTGGACGGCGTGTCATGCAGGTAGACGGAATGCTGGTTGGGGAACATGAACTTGATGCGCCCCAGCGCGTTGTGGGAACCGGGCGTCTGCCGCACGCGCACCGAGCGCGGATTGACCGCGTGCCAGTTGACGCTTCCCGGATGGACCAACCGCATGCGGCCCTTGATGTTGGCCAGCACCTGGTAACCATGCCGTGCGAAATAGCCGTGGGGATTGGCGCGGATCGACGGCATCATCTCGTTCTTTAGGATCGACACCGGCACGTTCCAGTACGGATTGACCACGATATGGTCGATGGCGTGGGAGAAGGTCGGGGTCGGATTGCGCGGCTTGCCGACGACCACGCGGGTCTCGTGGACGACGTCGCCATCGTCGAACACCCGCGTCTTGAATTCCGGCACATTCACCAGGACGTGGAACGCGCCGAGGTCGCTCGGCATCCAACGCCAGCGCTCCATGTTGGCAAGGATGGAGGCGATGTCCTCTTCGCGGCTGCGGCCATTGAGCGCTAGCAGCGTCTGCGGGCCGACAATGCCGTCGACGCTGAGCCCGTTCTCCTCCTGGAAGGCCCTGACGGCTTCCTCGAGCGTTTCGTCGTAAAGTGTCGCGGCGGTATCTGCCGGTAGGGCGACATCGAGGCGCTCGCGCAGCAGCGCGACGCGCTCGTCGCTTCTGCCGGGCTTCAACATCTTGCCGTCCGGCACGACGATCCGGTTGTCCTCTTCACCAAGCGCGCGCAGGTCGGCGAGCTTCGCCTTCAGCGCCCGGTACTGCGGATGCTGCGGCTCGTAGCGGTGGAGCGCCATGTCCACCGACGGCGCTTGTGACAGTTCGGTCAGTATGGCGGCGATCTCGGGGCGCTGCGGCTCAAGCGTGATCAGGCGGCTGATATCGGTGGGCTTGATGCGGCCAGACGAGAGGTGCGTGACGAACCGCGCAACCGCGAGGCTGAACTCCACATCGGCATGGCCGAGGCGCTTGGAATTGTAGTAGCGCCGGTCCGCAACATGCGGCGTTGCGTATTCATCGGGGTCGAGGCCGAGGCTCGCAGCGCCGGCGATGCGGCGCTTGAGGGCGATCAGTTGCGCGGAGACGTCGCTGCCGTTGAACCAGAGCGGGCGGTAGCCGCGCGCTTCGTAGAAGGACGAGACGTCTGCCAGGATCGCCTGCTCAAGGGCGTTGCGGCTCTTGTCGGTTGCCTCTAGCGCCGCTTCAATAGCGCCAAGCTTCGCGGCGGAGGCGCGGGCGAACTGGCTCCCCGTGCTGCCCATCTCCAATGCAGCAGCCGGCAAGGCCGCCATCGAAAAAGCACCAAGCAGAAGTGCGACTCGCAGCACCTTCATCCGTCTTATCATCCCTGCTTTGACCAGCCCGCAGCCCCGCATCGGGGTCTCTCAACGCTACGATGCGGCCGGCTCGCCCACGGCGATTCCGTAGTCTCGGACCTTCCGATACAAAGTCGATCGCCCAATACCCAGGCGTCGAGCGACTTCGCTCATTCGCCCGCTGTAATGGTCGATCGCGAAGCGAATGACTTCCTCTTCCAGCTTCTGGATCGACCGCATTTCACCGCAATCGTCCAAAAGCTGGGTGAGACCATATCGCGCCGCGGCCGGGGAGTCAGCGAGCGGAGCGGCGGCGGTGGGATATTCGCCGGGAAACTGTCCCTGAACTGCAACACCGGCGGGTGCCGATGGAGCCTCGGCCTGATCCGTGGCTGTGGAAAGATCGTCGGCACCGGGATTGCGGGCAGCGATCAACGGAAATTCACGAACCGTGATTTCCGCGCCTTGGCAAAGCATGATCGCGCGGAAGACGGCGTGCTCCAGCTCGCGGATGTTGCCGGGCCAGGCGTCGGCGGCCAGCAGCGCCATGGCTGTCGGGGAGAGGCCGGTTACGAAGGAGCGGCCGGCTTCCGGCGCCAGCCGCGCGAGGAAACTCCGGGCGAGGTCGGGGATATCCGACCGGCGCTCGCGGAGTGGCGGCAGCCAGATCGGCAGGACATTGAGGTGATAGAAGAGCGCCTCGTCGAAGGCCCCTTCGGAGACGAGGTCGATCAGGCGGCGGCTGGTCGCGGCGATCAGCCGAATGTCGCTGAGATGCCGGCGGCCGGAGGATGCTGCACCGGCCTCCTGCTCGTTGAGGAGTTCCGCGAGGCGGCGCTGCATGTCCGCCGGCAGCGCGCCGATCTCGTCCAGGAAGAGCGTGCCGCCGCCGGCCTCAGAAGACGCCGAGAGGATGTGCTCCAATGCGCTTTGGTCCGCCTGGCTGCAGTCGATCCTTACGAAGGAGCGGCCGCGGCGGGCGCTTGAGCCGTGAATGGCGCGCGCCAATAGCGCCTTGCCGGTGCCGTGCTCGCCCTCGATCAGCACGGGGGTACGGGAGCGCGCGGCGCGCTCCGCCAGCCGCTGAACGCGCTCCATGGACGATGATTGCATGACGATGTCGCTGAGGCCGAGCGCGCCGGAGCGACTTAGGCGCATGCGCAGAACCTCGCTTTCCAGCGCGCCGATCCTCAGAGCATTGGTCAGAGAGGCACGCAGGCGATCGGGCGCAGCCGGCTTGAGGAGAAAGTCGAAGGCGCCGGCACGCATGGCAGCGACGCCGGCATCGGCACCGCCGGGCGCGGCTTGGACGATGACCGGCGGGGCGGAGGACCGGCGCGTCAGACGATCCAGCACCGCCATGCCGTCAAGGTCAGGCATGACGAGATCGACGATCATTGCGGCGATGGGCGGTGCGTCGGCGCGGGCGAAGCGGGCAAGCGCGGCTTCGCCGCTCGTCACGGTCTCCGTGTGGTGTCCCAAGCTTCGGACGATGTCTTCAACATGACGGCATTCGGAAGGATCGTCATCGACGACCAGGACATGAACTGCCATATCACCTTCCGAGAGAATCCGCTGGGCGACGCCGGAGCCGCGTGAAGTGCTGCTTGTCTTTCGAAAGCACTTTCGGTCGTTGCGGTTAAGATCGTGTTAGCGCTGGCAAAAGTGTCTGGCGCGGCAGGCGGTGCGGATGTGTGACGAGGAGGCAGGTTTGGCCGGCACGGCAGAACGCATGAGCGAGCAATCGGGAGAGCTGGGTGCTCTGCCGGAATGGGATCTGTCGGACCTCTATCCGGCGATGGATGCGCCGGAGGTGGAGCGCGACCTCAAGGCGATTGCCTCAAAGAGCACCGCTTTCCAGGACCGCTACAAGGGTAAGCTTTCGGCGTTGACCAATGACGCCGGAGGCGGCGACGCGCTTGGCGAGGCGATTGCCGAATACGAAGACATCCAGGAGCGCCTCGGCCGGCTCGCGAGCTTTGCTCACCTTGTCTATGTCGGCGATACGACCGACGCGGCGCGCGCCAAGTTCTTCGGCGACGTGCGGGAGCGGCTGACCACAATCTCCACCGATCTTCTGTTCTTCGAGCTGGAGCTCAATCGGCTTGATGAGGACGTGATCGAGAAGGCGATGGGCGCGGCGAAGCTCGCCGCCTATCGCCCATGGATCGACGACCTTCGGCTGGAGCGTCCGCATCAGCTCGATGATACGATCGAGCGGCTCTTCCACGAAAAGTCCGTCACCGGCCGGGCGGCCTGGAACCGGCTTTTTGACGAGACGCTGGCGGAGCTCCGCTTCGACATCGACGGTGAGAGCCTGGCGCTGGAGCCGACGCTCAACCGTCTGGTCGACCCGGACGAAGCGACCCGCAAAAAGGCGGCCGAAGCGCTGGTGGCGACATTCAGCGACAATCTGCGCCTCTTCACCCACATCACCAACGTGCTCGCCAAAGACAAGGCGATTTCCGATGAATGGCGCAGCTTCACGGACGTGGCGGGTTCGCGTCACCTCGCCAACCGCGTCGAGCCGGAGGTGGTCGACGCGCTGGTGGAGGCGGTGCGCGACGCCTATCCGCGGCTTTCGCATCGCTATTACGCGTTGAAGGCGCGCTGGATGGGCAAGTCGCAGCTTGAGTTCTGGGATCGCAACGCGCCGCTGCCGGAGACCATCGACCGGCGAATCGGATGGGACGAGGCGCGCGATACCGTGCTCACCGCCTATGGCGGATTCGCGCCGGAGATGGCCGACATTGCCAAGCGCTTCTTCGACGAAAGCTGGATCGACGCGCCGACGCGTCCGGGAAAGGCGCCGGGCGCGTTCGCGCATCCCACCGTCCCGTCGGCACATCCCTATGTGCTGCTCAACTATCAGGGCAAGCCGCGCGACGTCATGACGTTGGCGCATGAGCTTGGGCACGGCGTGCATCAGACGCTCGCCGCCGATCAGGGCCTGCTTCTGTCACAGACGCCGCTGACGCTGGCGGAAACAGCGAGCGTCTTCGGCGAGATGCTGACCTTCCGCGCATTGCTCGCCCGTGCATCGGACCCGACGGAGCGCAAGGTCATGCTGGCCTCCAAGGTGGAGGACATGATCAACACGGTCGTGCGGCAGATCGCGTTCTACGTCTTTGAGCGCAAGGTGCATCTGGAGCGGCGTAACGGCGAACTCACCGCGGACCGGCTCGGTGAGATATGGACGGAGGTGCAGGCGGAGAGCCTCGGTCCCGCGATCCGTCTCGGCCCCGGCTACGAGACGTTCTGGACCTACATCCCGCACTTCATCCACGCACCGTTTTATGTCTACGCCTATGCCTTCGGCGATTGTCTGGTGAACTCGCTCTACGCCGTCTACGAGGAGGCGGAGAGCGGTTTTCAGGACAAGTATTTCGCCATGCTGAAAGCCGGCGGCTCCAAGAGACACAAGGAGCTTCTGGCGCCCTTTGGTCTGGACGCGAGCGATCCCGGCTTCTGGCAGATGGGGCTGGCGGTGATCGAAGAGCTGATCACCGAGCTGGAGGCGATGGAGCAAGCGTCGTAGCGGGCTGAGCCCGGCGGCAAGCCGCCCGGTTGCTTTTGTCCTCCAGCAGGCCCAAGTGAGCGTCGCCATGTCTTCCGCGCGTGACGACGAAGCCAATCGCCTGTCCGGCCGTCTTTCCCGCTATGCGCGGGTCGGCACCGGCGTTGGCGGTTTGGCGGCTCGGGTCATCGGCGCAAGGGCGTTGGGGCGCGGCTCGGACGCCGCAGCTCTTGCCGCAGAGTTTGCGCGGACGTTCGGTGGGCTCAAGGGCCCGCTGATGAAGGCGGCGCAGTTCGCCTCGCACATCCCCGACGTGCTGCCGCCGGAATACGCCGCGGAACTACAGAAGCTGCAGGCGGAAGCGCCGCCAATGGGCTGGGCGTTCGTCCGCCGCCGCATGCGCGCGGAGCTTGGTGGCGATTGGGAAAAGCGGTTCGCCTCATTCGAGCATGAGCCGTCCGCCGCGGCGTCGCTGGGGCAAGTGCATCGCGCGATTGTGCCGGATGGAGGGGAGGTGGCCTGCAAGCTGCAATACCCCGACATGGATTCCGCCGTGGAAGCGGATCTGTCTCAGCTCGGCATGGTCTTCGCCGTGCAGCGACGCTTCAACCCGGAGGTCGATACGCGCGAGGTGGCGAAGGAGCTGAGCGCGCGGCTGCGCGAAGAGCTCGATTACGACAGGGAGGCGCGGCATCTTCGCCTTTACGGCACGATCCTCGGCGACGCGCCGCATGTCCGGGTGCCGGAGCCTGTGTCTGAACTCTCCACCCGGCGGCTCCTCACGATGACTTGGCTTGAGGGGAAGCCGCTGCTTGCTTTCGCCGACCGGCCTTTGGAGGAGCGCAATTCGATCGCCCGCGCTTTGTTTTATGCATGGTGGCATCCGTTCGCGCATTTCGGTGTGATCCACGGCGACCCGCATCTAGGCAATTACACCGTCTTTGAAGAAGCCGGCGCGCCGCAGGGCGTCAATCTTCTCGACTATGGATGCATTCGCATCTTTCCGCCGCGCTTCGTGGAAGGCGTCGTTGCGCTCTATCGTGGCTTCCAGGCCGACGACAAGGAGCGTGTGAAAGAAGCGTTCAGCAGCTGGGGTTTCGACGATCTGACGGAGGAGCGTGTCGACACGCTGAGCCTGTGGGCGCGCTTCATCTATGCGCCGTTGCTCGATGATCGTGTGCGCACCATTGCCGATGGCGTAGAGCCGCACAAATACGGTCGCCGTGAAGTTTGGCAGGTCAAGCAGTCGCTGCAGGCGCAAGGGGCGGCGGTGACCATCCCGCGAGAATTCGTGCTGATGAACCGGGCCGCCGTCGGGCTTGGCGCCGTCTTCCTGCATCTCAGGGCGGAGCTGAACTTTCATCAGATGTTCGAAGCGGAGATTGAGGGATTTGAGCGCGCGATCGTCGCGGAGCGCCAAGCGGCGGCGCTTCGCGATGCGGGGCTTGAAGACGTAGCTCATGTTTGAGGGATTTGAGCTCCGCAGAGTCGACACCGGCGAGGTGACGATCCGCGCGCGTGTCGGCGGCGACGGCCCGCCGCTGCTGCTGCTCCACGGCAATCCGCAGACACATGTCATGTGGCACAAAATCGCGCCGGCGCTGGCGGAGCATTTCACTGTCGTGGCCGCTGATCTTCGTGGCTATGGCGAAAGCTCAAAGCCGCCGTCGGCGCCCAGCCATGAGCCCTATTCCAAGCGCGTCATGGCGCGTGACCAGATGGCGGTGATGCGCCATTTCGGCTTCACGCGTTTTGCTCTTGTCGGCCACGACCGCGGCGGACGCTGCGGCTATCGGATGGCACTTGATCACCCTGAATGCGTGGAGAGGCTCGCCGTCCTCGATATCCTGCCCACCTACGAGCATTACCGTCGCACCGACATGGGCTTCGCCATGGGCTACTGGCACTGGTTCTTCCTGCCGCAGCCTCATCCGCTGCCGGAGAACCTGATCGGCGGCGATCCGGAGACGTTCTTCAAGCGGACGTGGCCGGGCGGGGGCACCGTGCCGGCGTTCATGGCGGCGGAGGCCGTGGAAGATTACTGGCGCGCCTTTTCCGACCCGGCGACCGTGCATACCATCTGTGAGGATTATCGCGCCGGAGCCACCTGCGACACCCGCAACGACGAGGCGGATTTCGGCAAGCGGAAGATCGCCTGCCCGCTGCTCGTCCTATGGGGGAGCAAGGGCGTCGTCGGGCGGCTCTACGATCCGCTGGAGGTGTGGCGCGGCTGGGCCGACAACGTCTCCGGCGAGGCGATCGAGGCGGGGCACTTTCTGGCGGAGGAGCGGCCTAAAGAGACGCTCGACGCGCTGCTGCGGTTTCTATTGTCGTAGAGCCTTATCCGTTCTGACCCAATCAGAATGGAGGCTCTATGTCTTTGCCGGAGCATGATCTTATCCGAAAACCGGTTCCCACTTTTCGGGATCATGCTCTGGCGGCGCGAAATTGCCGCGTGCGGCGGGTCGGCACGTTGCTCCGATTTCGCTGCTTGTGTAAAAGGCCGGCAACACCGTCAAACAGCCTCACCCGGCACTCAGCCTTCCCTGGGGGATTTCATGGCCGAACACTCGCCCTCCGGACCCGTCCAGGTCGGCGCTTCAATGGATTATCCGGAGCACGAGCGGACCTACGGCGGCTTCGTCGCGCTCACCAAGGTCGGCACCGCCGCGACCATCGCCATTCTCCAGGCGCTGGTGCTTTTTGGCCTCGCCAATAATGCCTTCTGGCTGGGCGTATTGATGATCGTGCTGACGACGATCGCCTCCATCATCGGCGTCGTTGCCAAGGGCGACATCAAGGCGTTGGTCGGCGTCATCGTTATCGGTTTCGTCCTGATGGCCCTGACGCTCGGCTAGTGGAGCGAATTTGTCATTTGGGTCCCGCTCGCAGTGAGACTCTTGCTCAATATCAAATTCAAAGGCTCAGCTTGTCTCTATAGAGTTGCTCGTGGTCCTTGTGATTCCGATGTTGCTCGGGGTGAGGGCTGGCAAGGGTTGCAGATGTCGGAATTGGACCACTAGCGGATGCGCATCACCGTTCTCAAAGAGGACGCGGCGGTCGAGCCGCGTGTCGCCGCCACGCCGGAATCGGTGCGCAAGTTCGCCGCTGCCGGCGCGACCGTCTGTGTGGAGGCCGGCGCGGGCGCCGCGTCCGGCATTCTTGACCAGGATTACCGCGACGCCGGAGCGGAGGTCGCCGATACGCGGCAGGCCGCGCTCGGCGATGCCGATATGGTCTTGATGGTCCGCCGGCCGGAGAACGTAACCGGCTTCAAGAAGGGTGCCGCCGTCGTCGCGCTGATGGATCCCTACGACAACGAAGCGGCGCTGAAGAAACTCGCCGATGCAGGCGTTCAGGCCTTTTCGCTTGAGTTCATTCCCCGCATCACGCGCGCGCAGGTGATGGACGTGCTGTCCAGTCAGGCCAACCTGGCGGGCTATCAGGCGGTGATTGAGGCGTCGGCCGCGTTCGGTCGCGCCATGCCGATGATGATGACGGCGGCGGGCACCGTTCCGCCCGCGCGCGTCTTCGTCATGGGCGCCGGCGTTGCCGGTCTGCAGGCGGTGGCGACGGCGCGACGGCTGGGAGCCGTGGTATCCGCCACCGACGTTCGCCCCGCCGCCAAGGAACAGGTTGCCTCGCTCGGCGCCAAGTTCATCGCGGTGGAGGACGAGGAGTTCAAGGCGGCGGAGACGGCGGCTGGTTACGCCAAGGAGATGTCGGCGGAATACCAGGCGAAGCAGGCGGCTTTGGTGAAGGATCACATCGCCAAGCAGGACATCGTCATCACCACGGCGCTGATCCCCGGGCGGCCAGCGCCGAAGCTCGTCAACGCCGAGATGGTCGGCTCCATGTCGGAAGGCTCGGTG
>JANQRH010000012.1 GCA_028284625.1 Afifellaceae bacterium
CCGTGACGTGATGGAGCGCGCCGCGGAGCCTGCGGTGAAGCTCAAGGTGCCGCTGCATGTCGACGCCCGCGCCGCCGACAATTGGGAAGAGGCGCATTAGCCCGCGCTCGTCCTTGCGGGGCTCGACCCAGCAATCCATGCTACGATCGTCACCGCATCGGAATGGATACCCGCATCAAGCCGGGTTCATCTGGAGAAGCCATGCACGCGCCGCAATCCCAGCCGGTCTTCATACTGATCTTCCGCCTGGCGATGGCCTGGACCTTCCTCTATGCGGCCTCAACGCAGGTGCTCAATCCGGGCTGGAGCGTCGCCGATTTCTTGAGCACGACAAAGACCTTTGGTGACGTCTATGGCGTGTTTGCCGGCGCGCGCGTTGCCGGCATCGTTACTTTCCTCGTGGCCTGGGGACACCTTCTGATCGGATTGTCACTGCTCGTCGGGCTGATGGTACGCGTGAGCGCCGTCATCGGCGGCGTTCTGATGGTGCTCTATTGGGCCGCCTATATGGACTTTCCCTATGTCGGCGGCCCGGACAATTTCATCGTCGACTTCCACCTCGTCTACGCGGTCATTCTCTTCTATCTCGCCGCAGCCCGCGCCGGCCGGGTCTTCGGCCTCGATAGCTGGGCCAGCCGGCACGCGCCCGCCGGCTTGCAGCCGCTTTTCGGATAATTGCGCGCGACGCCGGTCAGCGCGGCGACGAAGCGGCGGTCTGTTTGTAAACGTGCACCATGAAGGCGGTGGCGAAGAGCGGGCCGAGAAGATTGACGATCGGGATGGCGAGGAAGCCGGCAATGATAAGACCGGCACCGAAGACCGTCCCGGAATTGCTGAGCCGCAGGCGCCGCGCAGCGAGCGCATCTTTGTGGCGGAGCGCGATGAGCTCGAAATATTCGCGACCGAGCAGATAAGCGTTCGCCGCCAGAAAGATCACGAAGCCGAAGCCCACGAAAAGCACCAGCGGCAGCGCAACGGCGTTGACCAGGAGCACGACGCTGAGGAATTTCAGCGACGTCACCGCGCCGCGAACGATGGGCAAAGGCCGGCCCGCCGGATCGGCCGGATAGTGCGTGCGCTCCACCAGCTCCGCGATGTCGTCGAGGAAGAGGCCGGCGAAGAGCGCCGTCACCGGCGCAATGAGAAAGCCCAGCCCGATGACCAGGCCGATCCCAGTCAGGATGGAGACCACGATGTCGGCCCACGCCCATGGCAACACAACCCAGCTTGCGACGAACCAGACCAGCACGATCCATAGCGCAGTCAGCAGGCCGATCGTCAGCGCGAGCGACTTCACCATCACGCCGCGAAAGGGCGGCGAGAGAACGTCTTGCAGTGCCAGCGAGGCGGCCGAGAGCATGAGTCAGACGTCTCCGTCGTCATGCCCGGACTTGATCCGGGCATCCATTCCTGAGCCGCCGCGGCGGCGACCTTCCATTCCGCCTCACCCTGAGGCGCTTTTCACCCCTGGTTCGAGGCTCACTTCGTTCGCACTTCACCATGAGGGGTGATAAGCCTCGAAGGGGGCGGAGTGGATTGCCAAGTCAAGCCGGGTCAAGCCCGGCAATGACGACATAATTTGGACCAGCACCCGAAGCCGGCCGGCTTCGGGCCTGCAGATTTGCCAACCCACCCATGATTCGCTAGGCGGGCGGGTCAGTTTGTGTGTTGGGGGCGAGTTGAATGGCCGAGGCGACTTATGACGTTTTGACGATCGGCAATGCCATCGTCGATGTGCTGGCGCACGCGGAAGACGATTTCCTGGTCCAGGAGGGGCTGGTCAAGGGCTCCATGCGGCTGATCGATGGCGACGAAGCCGACCGGCTCTTCGACCATATGGGGACCGCACAGCTCATCTCCGGTGGCTGCGCCGGCAACACCGCCGCCGGCGTGGCGTCATTCGGTGCGCGCGCCGCCTTCATCGGCAAAGTCGCCGACGACGAGCTCGGCCGCTTCTTCCGCCACGACATGAACGCCCTCGGCGTTGCCTTCCCCACCGCCCCGGTTGACGACGGCACGCCAACGGCGCGCTCCATGATCCTGATCACACCGGACGGCGAGCGCACGATGAACACGTCGTTGTCCGCCTGCCAGGAGCTGACCTCCGACGACATCGAGCCGCAGACCGTGGAAGGTGCGTCCATCACCTATCTGGAGGGCTATCTTTGGGATCCGCCCAAGGCCAAGGAGGCGTTCCGCCTGGCCGCCAAGATCGCTCACGGCGCCGGCCGCAAAGTAGCCATGACGCTTTCCGATTCTTTCTGCGTCGACCGCTTCCGCGACGAGTTTCTTGAACTGATGCGCACAGGTCAGCTCGATCTGGTCTTCGCCAACCGGCATGAGGCGCTGGCGCTTTACCAGACGAGCGACTTTGAGACGGCGCTGGAGTGTATGGAACAGGATGTGCCGATGGCCGCCGTCACGATGAGCGAGGAAGGCTCGCTGATCCTCTCAGGCGGAGAGCGCATCCCCGTCCCGGCCGCCAAGGTGGAGCGCATCGTGGATTTGACCGGCGCCGGCGATCTCTATGCGGCGGGCTTCATGTATGGGCTTGCGCAGGGCCACGCGCTCGACGCGTGCGGCCGCCTAGGGTCGCTGGCGGCGGCGGAGGTGATTTCGCATATCGGCGCGCGGCCGCTGGAATCGCTCAGCCAACTGGCAAGCCAGGCGGGTCTTGCGGCTTAAGCACGCCGACATCCTGCCACGGCTGGCTCATCAGGCCCTTCTTGTGCAGGTAGTCGCGCACGTCCCAGACGAACGGAATGCGGCGCTCCGCCAGTCCCGGCCTGCTCCATAGGTCGAGGCCCGTCCACGGCAGAAACGGGTTGCGCCGCCCATAGGTCCACACCTCCACACGAACCGAAGGCCGGACCGACAAGCCGCGGGCATGGAACCCGACCGTATCGGCGACCACAAGCGTGTTGGCCGGTGCTGCGAGCGGCCGCGGCGCGCCATATCCCATCGCGGCAATCTCCGCCGGCGTGGCCCGTAATGACCCTCGCGCGGCCAGGCGGTTGGCGCCGGTCGCCGCCGCGATGCTCTGTTCGTGCTCCCATCGAAGCCGCTCCGGCGTCAGGCGATGCGAGCCGGGCACGTAGGTAAACGGCCCTTCATCCTCCGCCACGTCAGTGAGGAAATAGAACGCCTTTACCGACGGGTGAAACGTGTCGAGATGAAGGTCGGTTTGCGGATCGGGGTTGGTCTGGCGGATGTGGCTGAGAATGGTCTGGATATAGGTGAGCGGCTCCTGATCGAACGATCCGACATAGCGATTGAGACCACGCCAATCGGCGTTCGAAAGAAGCGTCTTGATCTCAGGCACAGCGGCGATGAAATCCGGATCGACGGCGAAGCGGCGCGTGATGGTATCGCCCTGGATCATCTCGCGCGCGGGAGCCGGATGCGCGAACACCTGGTCGCGGAGCCTGGCAAAAATGTCGCGTGGTAGAAAATCGGAGCGCATGACGAAACCGTCGCGTTCGAAGGCCGCGCGATCTTCCGCGGAGATCATATGCGCCAGTCTTTTGCGCCGGCTCCAGGCCATGGCATGTGAGAGCTTGACGCGGCCGGTGTGGAGGCCGCGCCGGTTCAGCGTCTCTGAGCCGATGACGGGGTTATCGCGGAACGACTTGGCGCCGGTCGCCAATGCCGCGACCCAGACCGGCGCCATCAGATAGCGTGCAGGGTTCATGCTGCCTTGTTTATCGACCCGGGGACCGCCGGACTCAAGCGGTTTGACGCCGCATAAAACCGATCGAACAGCATTTGCCGCACACGGATTGGCCTACGCGGACGCCTCAGCCGACGATGGCGCCGTCCTGTCGCCGCCCTGCTTCTCGAGCCGTCCGGTCAGGAAGCTCGTGGCAACCTCGCCCTTGCCCTTGACGTCGATCTTACCCCGCGGCTCGAAGGTGAAACGGTCGCGCAGCCCCTCGGCGAAAGCGTCCGTCACGTGGATGGAGCCCGGCTCCCCGGAGGATTCCATGCGCGCCGCCACATTCACCGCATCACCCCACAAATCATAGGCGAACTTCCGGTTGCCGATGACGCCCGCCACGACCGCCCCGGAGTTGAGGCCGATCCTGAGCTGGACCGGAATCTCCGAGCCCGGCTGCTTGAAGCGCGCTGCAACCGCCTGGATGTCGAGAGCCAGATTGGCGATCGTCTCGTCGGGATCCGCGACGGGCTCAGGCAATCCGGCCACGACCATATAGGCATCGCCGATCGTCTTGATTTTCTCAACGCCATATCCCGCGACAAGCTCGTCGATGGCGTTGAACACCTCGTTCAGAACCGTCACGACCTGCGCCGGCGGCAATCGACCGGACATTGAGGTAAAGCCGACGATATCAGCAAACAGGATCGCCACGCGGTCGTGGTCGTCGGCAATCATGCCGGCCGTGCTCTTCAGCCGCCGCGCAATGGGCTGAGGCAGAATATTCAGAAGCAGGCTTTCGCTTTCGCCGTAGGCTGCGGCTAGGTCCTTCTCAGCGCGCTCCGACGCCCGCACGAACGGCAGCACCATGACCAACACATAGAGCGGCCATGTTACGACCGATGTGATGATCATCGACTCCGCCAGCTGGTCGGTGACGGTGTAGATCGGCGGATTGTTGAGTGCATAGCCCGTCACGACGCCGGCGCTCGCCATCACCAGCGCCGCAAGCACGATCGAAATCCGCCACGGATAGAATGGCTGGATGAACACCAGGATCGTGACCAGGAACGCATAATTCTGGAAGCCGAATTGAAGGCCGGTGCACACGGTCGCGGCGACGCCGTGCAGCACCAACTCCGAGATCGCCCCCCAATAGGCGACGCGATAGAAGCCGGCTCTGAGCAGGAACGATGCAGCAATGAAGATGGCCACGCTGAAGACGTTAAAAAACGCCATGAACGTGACGCCGGCCTGCCAAAACATCACCAGCGACAAGAAGTGCGCCACGCCGGCGAGGGCGTAGAAGATCTTCCAGTAGACGTAATAGCGGATCAGCTCATCGGGAACGTGAGCGGGAACCGATGTCAGCCAGCCCGATGACTTAGGCGGTGCCGTTAACGCCGTGGGCTGGCGGGATGCAGCCTTTGGAGGGGCAGCAGACAAGACGCCTCAGAGAATAAACCGGCTGAGATCGGCATTGCGCGCCAGATCGCCGATATTCTTCTCCACGAAGGCCGCGTCGATCGTGATGGTCTCGCCAGCGCGGTCGGGTGCGGTAAACGAAATCTCATCCAAGATGCGCTCCATCACCGTCTGCAGCCGGCGCGCGCCGATATTCTCCACCGCCGCGTTGATCTCCACCGCGAAGTGCGCAATCGCGTCGACCGCATCCTCGGTGAAGTCCAGCGTCACGCCCTCCGTCTCCATCAGCGCCTTATATTGCTTGATGAGGCTCGCCTCCGTCTCCGTCAGGATACGGCGGAAATCCTCCTCCGTCAGCGCCCTCAATTCAACGCGGATCGGCAGGCGACCCTGCAGCTCCGGCAACAGGTCGGACGGCTTGGAGACGTGGAAGGCGCCCGACGCGACGAACAGGATATGGTCGGTCTTCACCGGCCCGTGTTTCGTCGCAACGGTCGTTCCCTCCACCAGGGGCAGGAGGTCGCGCTGCACACCCTCGCGGCTTACATCGCCGGCGCGACCCTCGCGTGCGCAGATCTTGTCGATCTCGTCGAGAAAGACGATCCCGTCATTCTCCACCGACTTCATCGCCTCCTGCACGACCTGATCTTCATCGAGCAGGTTGTCGGCTTCCTCTTCAAGGAGCAGGTCGTAGGATTCGCCGACCGTCACCTTGCGTGTCTTGGTGCGCCCGCCGCCGAGCGCCTTGCCCAGCATCTCGCCGACATTCATGACGCCGATGGAAGCGCCAGGCATGCCCGGCATCTCAAACGCGCCCATCGGATTGGACGTGTCGCGGACCTCAATCTCGACGTCCTTGTCGTCGAGCTCGCCGGCGCGCAGGCGCTTGCGAAAGCTCTCACGCGTGGTCGGGCTGGCGTGTTCACCCACCAATGCGTCGAGCACCCGTTCCTCTGCTTGCAAATGCGCTTTGGCTTGAACCTCACGCCGCTTGGTGTCGCGCACCAGCCCAATACCGACCTCCACCAGATCGCGAATGATCTGCTCCACGTCGCGGCCGACATAGCCGACCTCGGTGAACTTGGTCGCCTCCACCTTGATGAAAGGTGCGTTGGCGAGCTTGGCGAGGCGGCGCGAAATTTCCGTCTTGCCGACACCGGTCGGACCGATCATCAAGATGTTCTTCGGCAGCACCTCTTCGCGCATGGCGCCCTCAAGCTGCTGCCGGCGCCAGCGGTTGCGCAGCGCAATCGCGACCGCGCGCTTGGCGTCCTTCTGCCCGATAATGAATCGGTCGAGCTCCGACACGGTTTCGCGCGGTGAGAACGCAGCGGACGTCTCATGGCCTTGTGGCTGTGTGTCGAGTTGCGCGGCGAAATTGTGCGTCATGATTTTCTTTCAGCTTCGGTCCCGGGCCATCAGCACCACGGGGCCGTCCTTGGTCATGCGGTTGTCGATCGTCGTGAACCCTGCCTTCTCATAGGCCCGGACCGCGCTTGTGTTGGCGGGCTCCGGGTCTGTAATCACGCGCGGCGCACCGGCAGCGTAGAGCTTGGCACACATGGCCTCAATGAAGCGCGGCCCGTGCCCATGCCCCACCATATCGGCATCGCCGATGAACTGATCAATGCCGCGGCTTCCCGCCGGCTGATCGCGATAAGGCCCATCGGGCTCGCCGTGTGTGTCGTAAGTCTGCATATAGCCGAACGGTAGGCTGCCGAAGCTCACGATATAGGGATCGATGGTCGGATTGCCGATATGACTGGCGATATCGGCGATTTGCCGCGCCGGCTCCGGCCACCAACGCTTCACATGCGCCGCGTTCAGCCAGCGCTCGAGCATCGGCAGGTCAGCCGCCTTGACGAGGCGAAAGCCATAATTGTCCTGCGCTGCCTCGGCGCGATGCGTGGTTGTGCTCATGAGCCGGCTCCCGCCTGCTCGGCTCCTGCCCGCAGGGTCCGGGTCGGCGGCAGCCGCTCGGCCAGTTGCTGCGGCACAAGGCTCATCAGGACGCGGCGCAGCACGGCCCAGCCGGCACTCAAGGCCAGGATCAGCGCTCCCAGGATAAGCAACGTCGCCGGAACCGCAGAATCCAATATGCCGGCATCGCCCAACAGCGAGCGAAAGGCAAATCCGGCATAGGAGAGGCCCGCGACCAGAAACGAGCGACGGTCGATCATCACCGAGACGAGCCCGATCACCGCAAACAGCGCCAGCACGCCGAGCGCGGCGTTGAAGGTAAGGCCGGCTGGCCCGGCATCGGACACCCCCGACAGCACCGGATGGACGATCAGCGGCGCCGCCAGCACATGCAGCCAGAATGCGATATCGGTGCGCCGGGTGAGCCGCTGCGGGTCGCTCATGTCGAAGCGCATGGCGAGCACGAAGACCCCCAGGCCACACGCCAGGAGCAGCCACCGCAGATGAGCTTCCGTCAGCTCCGGCACCGCGATGGTGACGCCCGCCAGGACCAGCGCCACCAGCGCCGCAGTGCCGGCAGCAACCGCGATCGGCACGCGGAACCGCCAATAATAGACGGCCACGGTGCCGGCGGTGAGCACGGCAGCGAGCGCGGCGCGCATGGCCAGTTCGCGCAGCGGCGAGCCGGCCGGAAGCGGCGGACCGTCGAAGAGCGCCAGACCGTCGAGCAACGGGCCTTCCAAATCGATGGCAAGGTCAAGGAAGAACACCGCCCCCGCTGCCGCAAAGACCAGCAGCAGCGCGATGCTCGGCAGCGCCATCAAGCGGATGCGGGTAAAATATTCCGCCAGCAGCCAGGCGCCAAGGCCGATCACGCCCGCCACCATGGCGGTGTCCTCAAAGTGCAGATCGCCGAAATAGATGGCCGGGCCGATCACCAGCGCAATGCCGATGGTGACGAAAATATCGGCAAAGCCACGCACAAAACGCAGATTCTCCGGGTCGCGCGGAAGGGAGGCCTCGGCCTGCGTCTGGGCAGACGCTTCCGTGGCGTCTCCCCGGTCAGCGCCGTTGGCTTCAATCTCAGCAGCGATCGTTGAGATGCGTTCCGCCTGCTTGTCGTCAATCACGCCATCGGCGACGGCCTTTTGAAGGACGCGCTGATCGATCATTCCGTGAGGCTTTCCACCACAACGCTGGTGTTGGTGTAGACGCAGATCTCGCCGGCGATCTCCATGGCGCGCCGGGCGATGACCTCAGCATCCATGTCGCTGTCGCCAAGCGCCCGCGCCGCGGCGAGCGCATAATTGCCGCCCGATCCGATTGCCGCGATGCCGTGCTCCGGCTCCAGCACGTCGCCCGTGCCCGTCAGCACCAACGTCGTCGACTTGTCGGCGACGATCATCATGGCTTCCAGACGCCGCAAGAAGCGGTCGGTTCGCCAATCCTTGGCAAGCTCCACGCAGGCGCGCATGAGCTGGCCGGGATATTGCTCAAGCTTCGCCTCCAGCCGCTCCAGAAGCGTGAAGGCGTCGGCGGTCGCACCGGCGAAGCCGGCGATGACGTCGCCCTTCGACAAGGGGCGCACCTTGCGCGCGTTGTGCTTGATCACCGTCTGGCCCATCGATACCTGGCCATCGCCGGCGATGACGACTTTGCCGCCTTTGCGCACCGTGACGATGGTCGTCGCGTGCCAAGGCGCGGCGGGAGATTGCTCGCTCAATATCGCCTCCTTCAGCGAATAAAGCCGGCCCCCTGACGAAGCGCCGGCCCCACCCCTGATCGCGTTAGCCTGCTATTTAGGTGTCGGCGGCGGCCCGCGCAATTGTGCGGCTGCGGCCGGACCGTCGGCGCCTTTGGCGGCGGTGAACCGCCCGCCCGGTGGCAATTGGTCAACGCCGCTGTTAGAAGGCGCTCGCGAAATGGGACACGCGATCAATGCGTAAGGCCGAGATAAAGCGCAAAACCAAGGAAACCGACATCGCGGTCGCCGTCAATCTGGACGGCGCCGGCAAGGCGGATATCGCCACTGGAATCGGCTTCTTCGACCACATGCTGGAGCAGGTGGCGCGCCACGGGCTGATCGACATGAAGATCAAAGCTGTCGGCGACCTCCATATCGACCAGCACCACACGGCGGAAGATGTCGGGATCGCGCTTGGCCAGGCGCTGAAGAAGGCGCTCGGCGACATGAAGGGCATCACACGCTACGCCGATGTCCACCTGCCGATGGACGAAGCGCTGACCCGCTGCGCGATCGACGTGTCCGGGCGGCCGTTTCTGGTATGGCGGGTGAAGTTCACCCGCGGCAAGATTGGCGATTTCGACACCGAGCTGGTGCGCGAATTCTTCCAGGCGTTCGCGCAAAATGCTGGAATCACGTTGCACGTGGAGAACCTCTACGGCCGCAACAACCACCATATCGCCGAGAGCTGCTTCAAGGCGCTGGCGCGAGCACTGCGCGCTGCATTGACGATCGATGCGAGAAGCGCCAAATCCGTGCCCTCCACCAAGGGCACGCTGAGCGGATAAAGACATGAGAGCCTACACGGTTCACGGCCTGCCGCGTGACCCGAGCCCGGAGCGCTTCGCCTTCGTCAAGGACGGCATCTGCTGGCCGGCGCTCTTCATTCCGCTTCTTTGGATGCTGTGGCATCGCATGTGGGTCGTGCTCTTGGGCTATATCGCCTTCGCTCTGGTGGTCGGCGTGATCGACGAATTTGTCGGCGAGCCTTACGCTGTGATCGCCGGCATCGGCGGCGCTCTGATACTATGGCTGGAGGGCAACGCCATCCGCCGCTTTTCGCTTCAGGCGCGTGGCTGGCGTGAGATCGGCGATGCCGTCGGCCGCAATCTTGCCGAAGCGGAGATTCGCTTCTTTGCCGGCTGGGCCAAGCTCCCGCCGCTGAAGCGTGAAGCGCTTCTCGCCGGCGCAGCACACAAAGTCGCTTCACCGGTTGCCGACGCCGACGCGCCGATCCTCGGGCTCTTTCCGGAGCCCGACCGATGAGCACTACTATTCGCGGCCTCTGACATGAGCGTCGCCATCATCGATTACGGCTCCGGCAATCTGCATTCCGCGGCCAAGGCGTTTGAACGCGCCGCCTTGGAAACCGGCGATCGCATCGTCGTCACCTCCGACGCCGATGAAGTTGCGGCTGCCGACAGGGTCGTGCTGCCGGGCGTCGGCGCCTTTGCCGATTGCCGGCGCGGGCTCGATGCGGTGCCGGGCATGGTGGAAGCGCTCCACGAGCATGTGTCGACGCGTGGGCGGCCCTTTCTCGGCATCTGCGTCGGCTGCCAGCTCATGGCCGAGCGCGGCCTGGAGAAAGAGGTGACAGACGGCCTCGGCTGGATCGCCGGCGATGTCGTCAAGATCGAGCCGACCAACCCGGAACTAAAGATACCGCATATGGGCTGGAACACGATCGATGTGGTGCACGACGCGCCGATCCTCGCCGGCGTGCCGACCGGAGAAGGCGGGCTCGACGCCTACTTCGTGCACTCCTTCCACCTGAAGCAGCGCGACGATGATGACCTCGTCGCCACGGCCGATTATGGCGGCCCGGTTACGGCTGTCGTGGCGCGCGGCAATGTCGCCGGCACGCAGTTCCACCCGGAGAAAAGCCAGCAGCTCGGCCTGGCGCTCATCGCCAATTTCCTGAAGTGGAAGCCTTGAGTTTGGCTCCGTCGTCATGCCCCGACCTGACCGGGGCCTCCATCCCGGACCATTCGTGCAGTCCTCGGCGCTACGGTATGGATCGCCGGATCAAATCCGGCGATGACGATCGCAAATCAGATATCGTCTAGCGATGATCCTTTTCCCCGCCATCGACCTGAAGGACGGCCAGTGCGTGCGCCTGAAGCGCGGCGCCATGGACGAGGCGACCATCTACAACGCCGATCCGGCCGCTCAAGCGCGCGACTTCGCCGCCATCGGCTTTTCCTGGCTGCACGTCGTCGATCTTGACGGCGCCTTTGCCGGCGAGGCGAAGAACGCCGCAGCCATCGACGCCATCCTGGGCGCTATCGGCAACGAGATGCAGGTGCAGCTCGGCGGTGGCATCCGCACGCGCGACCACATCGCGCGCTGGCTGGAGAAAGGTCTCACGCGCGTCATCCTCGGCACAGTGGCGCTGCGCGACCCCGATTTGGTGCGCGAAGCCGCGCGCGCTCACCCGGGGCGCATCGCCGTCGGCATCGACGCGCGGGCCGGCAAGGTGGCGGTCGAAGGCTGGGCGGAGACCTCCGACATGGAGGCGCTGACGCTTGCCAAGATGTTTGAGGACGCCGGCGTGGCGGCCATCATCTACACAGACATCGACCGCGACGGCGTGCTCGCCGGCGTAAACTGGGACGCGACGCTGGCATTGGCCGACGCCGTGTCCATCCCCGTCATCGCGTCAGGCGGCTTCGCCTCAATAGCCGACATTGAGCGGATGACGATGCCCGACGCGGCGAAGCTCGAGGGCGCGATCGTCGGCCGCGCGCTCTACGACGGACGCATCGATCCGGAAGCTGCACTCAAGCGGTTGGCGGAGGCGTAGGCGCTTCGAGGGGGCGGCGTCTGTTCCTTGTTCGCCGTATGGCGCTGCGGCTATAACACCGCGCCCTACCCTCGCCCGCATTAGGAAGTCGGAATTGCTCAAAGCCCGCGTCATTCCCTGCCTCGACGTGAAAGACGGCCGCGTCGTCAAAGGCGTCAACTTCGTCGACCTGGTCGACGCCGGCGATCCGGTGGAGGCCGCGAAGGCTTATGACGAGGCCGGCGCGGACGAGCTGTGTTTCCTCGACATCACCGCCAGCCACGAAAACCGCGACGTCATCTTCGATGTGGTGACGGAGACGGCCGAGCATTGCTTCATGCCGCTCACCGTCGGCGGGGGCGTGCGCACAACCGACGACATCCGCAAGCTTCTGCTGGCCGGCGCCGACAAGGTCTCCATCAACACGGCGGCCGTGGCCGAGCGCGCCTTTGTGGCGCGCGCCGCAGACAAGTTCGGCGACCAGTGCATCGTCGTGGCGATCGACGCCAAGCAGGTCGACTCAAAGGACGGCGCGCCGCGCTGGGAGATCTTTACCCATGGCGGGCGGCGGCCCACCAGCATCGACGCCATCGATTACGCACGCGAGGTCACTGCGCTCGGCGCCGGCGAAATCCTGCTCACCTCCATGGACCGCGACGGCACCAAGGCCGGCTTCGATATCGCGCTAACGCGCGCGGTCGCCGACGCGGTGAGCGTGCCGGTGATTGCCTCAGGCGGCGTCGGCACGCTCGATCACCTCGTAGACGGCGTGCGCGACGGCCACGCCAGCGCCGTGCTCGCAGCCTCCATCTTCCATTTCGGCACCCACACCATCGCGGAAGCCAAGGCGCATATGGCCGAAGCGGGGATACCCGTGCGCCGCGTTTCGGCCTAAGAAGGGCGCCCCAAAGGACGCGTCAGCCAGTCTCATGCCGGACTTCACCCTTGAGGACCTCGTAAGGATCGTCGGAGACCGCGCCGGTTCCGACGATCCAACCTCCTATACGGCGAAGCTCGCCCGCGAGGGCGTTGCGCGTTGCGCCAAGAAGTTCGGCGAGGAGGCGGTGGAAGCGGCGATTGCCGCCGTCCAGGACGACCGCGCTGCGCTCACGAAAGAGGCCGCCGACGTGCTCTACCACCTCGTCGTCCTCCTGCATGTCACCGGCGTGCCCTACGAAGCAGTGACCGACGAATTGCAGCGTCGCACGGCCGAGACGGGCTTGCAGGAGAAGGCGCGGCGAGGGTCGGCCTGATGGACAAGGCGACCCGCGAAAGCCTGTCGCCATATCGCGTCTTCTCCATCGAGGAGTGGGCAGAGCTTCGCGCCGACACGCCGATGACGCTGACGGAGGAGGAGGTTGCTGCGCTGCGCTCGCTCGGCGACCCGGTCTCCATGCAGGAGGTGGAACGGGTCTACCTGCCCGTCGCGCGCCTCCTCTCCTTTTATGTCACCGCCACGCAGGGGCTCTTCCACGCCACGCAGGCGTTCCTCGGCACCAACGAAACCAAGATGCCGTTCATCATCGGCATTGGCGGATCGGTTGCGGTCGGCAAGTCGACCACAGCGCGGGTGCTGCGGGAACTCCTGACGCGCTGGCCGTCGGCGCCCAAGGTCGAGCTGGTCACCACGGACGGGTTCCTGTTCCCCAATGCCATCTTGCAGGCGGAGGGCCGGATGGAGCGCAAAGGCTTCCCCGAAAGCTACGACGTGGCGGCGCTCCTCGCCTTTCTGCATAATGTAAAGGGCGGCGAGCCGCGCGTCTCGGCGCCGGTTTACTCGCACCTCACCTACGACATCGTGCCCGGCGAGACGATCGTCGTCGACCGGCCCGACATCGTGATCCTGGAAGGAATCAACGTCTTGCAGCCGCGCGACCTGCCGAAGGACGGCAAGGCCGTACCCTTCGTCTCCGATTTCTTCGACTTCTCCATCTATCTCGACGCCGACGAAGGTGCGCTGCGGCGCTGGTACGTAGAGCGTTTCATGGACCTGAAGGACACGCGTTTCCGCGACCCGCGCTCCTACTTCCACGATTACGCGTCCCTCTCCCATGAAGAGGCAAAGGAGGTGGCAAACGGCCTTTGGGAGCGCATCAACCTGGTCAATCTGCGCGAGAACATCTTTCCGACGCGGCCGCGCGCCGATCTGATTCTGAGCAAAGACGCCGACCACGCGGTAAAGCAGGTCGCGCTTAGGAAGCTCTAGAGCATGCGGCCTGACCTGATCCCGCGCGACGCCCGTGACAGGATGATCGTGCCGCTCGACTTTCCGTCCGTGGATCGGGCCGAGGCGATGGTCGCAACGCTCGGCGATGCGGTGTCGTTCTACAAAATCGGCATGCAGCTTGTGTTTGCCGGTGGTCTGCCGCTGGTCGGTCAACTCGTCGCTGACGGCAAGCACATCTTCCTCGACATGAAGCTTCTCGACATCGACAACACAATTGCCGGCGGCGTCGACAGCATCGCGTGCCTTGGCGTGACCTTCACGACAATCCATGCCTATCCGAAGGCGATGCGCGCGGCCGTGAAGGCCCTTCATCGACCGGAGCACCAATCGGCCGGACTCGGGCTCCTTGCCGTGACGGTTCTGACCTCCATGGATGATGATGACGTGCGCGCCGCTGGCTATGCGCGGCCGGCGGCCGAACTCGTCGCGACGCGCGCCGCCGACGCACGTGAAGCCGGCATGGACGGCATTGTCTGCTCGCCTTTGGAGATCGCCACCGTGCGCGAGATCGTTGGACCGGACATGGCAATCATCACGCCCGGTATTCGCCCGGCCGATGCGGCGGCCGACGATCAGAAGCGCATCATGACGCCAGCTGACGCCATCAAGGCCGGGGCGGATTATCTCGTCATCGGGCGGCCGATCACAGCGGCTGCCGATCCGGTATCGGCAGCGCGCGCCGTATTGGATGAAATCGAAGCGGCAGCTTAGGGGGAGTATTATGGCAAAGGGCTACTGGATCGCGCGGGTCGATGTGCGCGACGCGGACATTTACGCGGACTACGTCAAGGCCAACGCCGATCCGTTCTCACGGTTCGGGGCAAAATTTCTGGTGCGAGCCGGGCAGCACCAGGCCGTTGAGGGTGAAGCCCGCTCCCGCAACGTCGTGATCGAGTTCCCCTCCTACGACGCAGCCCTCGCCTGCTACGACGACCCGGCCTACCAGAAGGCCAAAGCGATCCGCGAGCAGGCGTCCGACAGCGACCTCATCATCATTGAGGGCTATGACGGAGCGCAACCTGGGGATTAGTATTGCGGCGTCATGCCCGACCAGCCGCTAACGCCCGAAGAGCTTCAGCGCTACGCCCGCCACATCGTGCTCGCCGAGATCGGCGGCGCGGGGCAGCAGCGGCTGAAGGCGGCGCGCGTGCTCGTAGTCGGCGCCGGCGGGCTCGGGGCACCGGTGGCGCTTTATCTCGCGGCGGCCGGAATCGGCACGCTCGACATCGTCGATGACGATCATGTCAGCCTCTCCAACTTGCAGCGCCAGATCATCCACGCCAGCGACCGTGTCGGCGCGCCCAAGGCGGAGAGCGCCCGCGACACATTGAAGGCGGTCAATCCGCATGTGGAGGTCGTGCCGCATCAGACACGGCTGACGGCGGAGAATGCGCGCGAGTTGATCTCCGACGCCGACATTGTCGCCGACGGCTCCGACAATTTCGCCACGCGCTTTCTCGTCGCCGACACCTGCGCGGAATTGAACGTGCCGTTGGTGACGGCGGCGGTCGGCCGCTTCGACGGCTCCGTAACCGTGCTGAAGCCTTATGAGGACGACAACCCCTCCTACCGCGATATCTTCCCTGCCCCGCCGCCGGAAGGCCTTCTGCCGACCTGTGCCGAGGCCGGCATCTTGGGCGCGCTCACCGGCGTCATCGGATCGATCCAGGCGCTGGAGGTGCTGAAGCTGATCTCCGGAATCGGCGAGCCGCTGATCGGCCGGCTGATGCTCTACGACGGCTTGGCGCAGCGGTTTGACGAGATCCGGTACAAGCGGAAATAGAAGGCCCTCCCGCGCGCCGCCATCAAGCAACTAGGCTCAATTGCGTCCTTAGGCGCCACTCTTTGGTAACCCGCGTCCCCCCATGATCGCCTCGGGCGGTGATGAGGATGGCGTAGCTTGGGTCAAGTCTATCCATTAAGACGCCCGCCGAGCCGGCAAGAGAACGCGCACCAATCGCGGCTTCTCCATTTCTCCGCTCTATGGCTGGCGATCTTCGCATTGGCGTTCGCCGCCGCCATTTATGGCGACCGCAATCGCTCCCCCCTTTCGCTGCCGGAGATCGGCGAGCCGCGTCCTGCCAGCGCCGTCTTTGCGCGGTGCGGCGGCCTGCGCCGCGATAACTGCGTCATCGACGGCGACACGTTCACCTTCAACGGCGAACGCATTCGCATCGCCGATATCGACGCACCGGAGACACATCCCTCCCGCTGCGCATCGGAGGAGAGGCTCGGCGCCGAGGCCACCCGCCGCCTCCAGGCTCTCCTGAACGAAGGGCCGTTCGTCTTGGAATCGATCGGCCGCGACACGGACCGCTATGGCCGCAAACTCAGGATTGTCACGCGCGGCAACCGCTCGGTCGGCGCCATCTTGGTTAGGGAGGGCTTGGCGCGACCTTGGGAGGGGCGCCGGCGTTCTTGGTGCAGCTAGGCGAGCACCACCTCACACATAACTCGGCAGCACGCGGTCCGGCGGTTTGTGCCCGTCCATCCAGTTGCGGATGTTGATGATCACCGTGTCGCCCATGTCGATGCGCCCCTCCAAAGTGGCGGAGCCCATATGCGGCAACAGAACGACCTTGCCGGTCTTGGCCATCTTGATGAGCCGCGGGTCGACCGCCGGCTCGTGCTCGAAGACGTCGAGCCCGGCGCCTGAGATCGCCTCCGCCTCAAGCATCTCAATCAGCGCTTCCTCGTCGATGATGGAGCCGCGCGCCGTGTTGACGATGACGGCGACCGGCCGCATCAGCTTCAACCGCCGGCGCGACAGGATGTGATAGGTCGCCGGCGTCGCCGGGCAGTTGACGGAGACGATGTCGACGCGCGCTAGCATCTGGTCGAGGCTTTCCCAGAACGTCGCCTCAAGCTCCTCCTCCACCTTCGGCTCCACCGGCCGACGGTTGTGATAATGGATGGAGAGTCCGAAGGCGCGCGCGCGACGCGCCACCGCCGTGCCGATGCGGCCCATGCCGATAATGCCGAGCCGCTTCCCCCAGATGCGATGGCCGAGCATCCAGGTCGGCGACCAGCCCAACCATTCGTGACCCTCGCGCAGAACGCGCGCGCCCTCCGCCAGCCGCCGCGGCACCGAAAGGATCAGCGCCATCGTCATGTCGGCGGTGTCTTCGGTCAGAACGTTCGGCGTGTTGGTGATGATGATGCCGCGCTTCACCGCCGCATCGACGTCGATATTGTCGACGCCGTTGCCGAAATTGGCGATCAGCTTCAGCTGGTCACCGGCCTGCGCCAGCATGGCGGCGTCGATCCGGTCGGTGACGGTGGGGACCAGTACGTCGGCGGTCTGCATGGCCTTGACCAGCTCCGCCTGAGACAACGGCTTGTCTTCGATGTTGAGCTGTGTCTGAAACAGCTCCCGCATGCGCGTTTCGACAGGCTCCGGCAACCGGCGCGTTACGATCACCAAGGGTTTGGCTTTCGTCATAGGCTTACGCACTCCCGCTCACCGAGATCGGCCGCAAATGTCGCACCATAAACGCTCTTAACGAATGGCCCGTCAAACGCAATAAATCGCCTCCAAGTAGGAGGAGCAACGCTTCGGCATTATGGTCGCACCGATGATTCGATCCTGGCGCATTCCGCACCGCACCCTCGCCACGCTTGTTGGTGCCGCATTCCTGGCGGTGCTCCCGCAATCCGCGACCACTCAGAACGAGCGGCGCGGCACCGGCCTGCCGCTGCCCCGCTTCGTCAGCCTCAAATCCGACGACGTGAATGTCCGTCGCGGACCGGGGCAGGAATATGAGATCGCCTTCAAATTCGTCCGCGAAGGTCTGCCGGTGGAGATCACCCAGGAGTTCGATACCTGGCGGAAGATACGCGATTCAGAAGGCGCGGAGGGCTGGATCTTCCACAGCCTGTTGTCGGGAAAGCGCACCGCGCTCGTGGCGCCCTGGGAGAAGGGTGGCCCCTTTGCCGCCAGGCGCAGCGACAGCGCGCAGGCCGCCATCGTCGCCTATCTGGAGCCGGGCGTCGTCGTTGACCTGGAAGAGTGCAACGGCTCCTGGTGCCAGCTCAGCGTCAAAGGCTACGAAGGGTGGCTGGAGCAGGAGCGCCTGTGGGGCGTCTATCCGGACGAAGTGTTCCGCGAATAGATTTATTGGCGCCGGCGAACGCGAACCACGACATCGACCGACACGATTTCCATGCCCGGCGGCGGCGACGGGAGATCGTCGATCTCCAGGCTGCCCTCCATGTCGATCAGCCGAGCCTCGCCCTCCACAAAGAAATGGTGGTGCTCGGTGGTGTTGGTGTCGAAATAGATGCGGCTGCCGTCGATCGTGACTTCACGAAGCAGGCCCACCTCGGTGAACTGATGCAGCGCGTTGTAGACGGTCGCCAGCGATACGCGCACGCCCGCCGCCTGCGCCTCCGCATGCAGCTCCTCCGCCGAAATGTGGCGATGCCCCTTGGCAAACAGCAAAGAGCTGAGCTCGATACGCTGGCGCGTCGGCCTCAGCCCCGCCCCGCGGAGCTGCGCTGCCATACCAGTGCCAAAGCCTTGTTTTGCAGGGTTTTCCATCGCCTGTAGCAGCCCTATTTCTCGCCGGCGATTTTATAAAGGACCGCCGGGCCGGACACAACCTGATGGTATGCGACGGGCGTTTCGCGCGCCGCCGGCCTGTGTTAGGTACTGTAACGAACCGTGAGGCAGAGCGGCGGGAGGCCCAAGCGACAGATGACTGAGCGCCAGTCGCGGTACGAGTACGAGGAGTTGCTGGCATGCGGGCGCGGCGAGCTCTTTGGCGAGGGCAACGCCCAGTTGCCGCTGCCGCCGATGCTGATGTTCGACCGGATATCGGAGATTTCGGAGGAAGGCGGCGAAAACGGCAAAGGCAAGGTGCGGGCCGAGCTGGCCGTCCAACCCGATCTTTGGTTCTTCTCCTGCCACTTCAAAGGCGATCCGGTCATGCCCGGCTGCCTTGGCCTTGATGCGTTGTGGCAGATGCTTGGCTTCTTTCTCGGCTGGCTGGGCGGCGAGGGGCGCGGCCGTGCGCTTTCCGTGGGCGAAGTGAAGTTCTCCGGCATGGTGCTGCCAAGCATCAAGATGATCGAATACGGCGTCGACCTGAAGCGCATCGTGCGCGCCAAGCTGACACTGGGCATCGGCGACGGATGGCTGAAGGCGGACGGTGAGACTATCTATCAGGCGGCCAATCTCAGGGTCGGCCTGTTCAAGAGCTGAGCGCACAGGCCGACCGTGCGGATCTCTAAAATGCTGCACCGCGTGAGCAAGAGAAGGAGAGCGCCATGAGACGGGTCGTCGTCTCCGGTATGGGCATCGTCTCATCCATCGGAAACAACACCCAGGAGGTGCTGGCGAGCCTGCGCGAGGGGCGTTCCGGGGTTGCCTTTGCGGAGAAATACAAGGAGCTCGGGTTCCGCTGCCAGGTGCATGCCGCACCCGATCCCGACCCCGCCGACGCGCTTGAGCGGCGCACGACCCGCTTCATGGGGCGCGGCGCGGCGTGGAACTACATCGCCATGCAGCAGGCGATCCAAGATTCCGGCTTGGAGGAAAGCGACGTCTCCAACGAGCGCACCGGCATCATCATGGGCTCCGGCGGCCCGTCGACTCGCGCCATCGTGGAGGCCGCCGACGTGACGCGCGAAAAGGGCGCCAAGCGTGTCGGCCCCTTTGCGGTGCCCAAGGCGATGTCATCCACTAATTCCGCAACACTCGCCACGCCGTTCAAGATCAAGGGCGTGAACTATTCCATCTCGTCGGCCTGCGCGACCTCCAACCATTGCATCGGCAACGCCTACGAGATCATTCAGCTTGGCAAGCAGGACATGATCTTCGCCGGCGGCGGCGAGGAGCTTGATTGGACGCTCTCCAACCTCTTCGACGGCATGGGCGCCATGTCGAGCAACTTCAACGACACGCCGGAGAAGTCCTCACGCGCCTATGACGTGAACCGCGACGGCTTCGTCATCGCCGGCGGCGCCGGCGTCGTGGTGCTGGAGGAGCTGGAGCATGCCAAGGCCCGCGGCGCGAAAATCTACGGCGAGATAACCGGCTACGGCGCAACCTCCGACGGCTACGACATGGTCCAGCCCTCCGGCGAGGGCGCGGTGCGCTGCATGAAGATGGCGCTGTCGACGGTGAAAGCGCCGGTCGATTACATAAACCCGCATGCGACCTCCACGCCGATCGGCGACGAACGCGAGATCGACGCCATCCGCGAGGTCTTCGGTTCTGCCGAAAAATCCCCGCCCATCTCCGCCACCAAGTCGCTGACCGGGCATTCGCTGGGCGCCACCGGCGTGCAGGAGACCATCTACTGCCTCTTGATGATGCAAAGCGGCTTCATCTGCGCCAGCGCCAATATCGACGAGCTTGATCCGAAATTCGCGGACATGCCCATCGTTCGGGAGCGCCGCGACGATGTCAGCCTCAATTGCGTTCTCTCCAATTCCTTTGGCTTCGGCGGCACCAACGCGACTTTGGCCGTAGAGCGCTACGCAAGTTAGGACGCCGGCATGACTGGTTTGATGGCCGGCAAGCGCGGCCTAATCATGGGCGTCGCGAACGACCATTCCATTGCCTGGGGCATCGCCAAGGCGCTCAGCGAAAATGGGGCGGAGCTTGCCTTTACCTATCAGGGCGAGCATTTCGGCCGACGGGTGAAGCCGCTTGCGGAATCGGTCGGCGCCGACCTTCTCTATCATTGCGACGTAGAAGATGTGGCGTCCCTGGAGGCGGTTTTCGGCGATCTTAAGCAGAAATGGGGCACGCTGGATTTCGTCGTGCACGCCATCGCCTTCTCCGACAAAACGGGCTTACGCGGACGTTACGCAGACACCTCACGCGAGAACTTCTCGCGCACCATGCTGATCTCCTGCTTCTCCTTTACGGAAGTCGCCCGCATGGCGGCAGAGCTCATGCCGTCCGGCGGCAGCCTTTTGACGCTCACCTATGGCGGTGCAACGCGAGTGATGCCCAACTACAACGTCATGGGCGTCGCGAAGGCGGCGCTGGAAGCCTCCGTGCGCTATTTGGCGGCCGATTTCGGACAGAGTGCCGTGCGCGTCAACGCCATCTCCGCCGGGCCGATCCGCACGCTCGCTGGCGCCGGCGTGGCCGACGCGCGGCTGATGTTCAACTATCAGCGCACCAACGCGCCGCTGAAATACGACATCTCGACCGACGATGTGGGCGGCGCCGCGCTCTATCTGCTTAGCGACCTGTCGCGCGCGGTAACCGGCGAGGTTCATTTCGTGGATTGCGGCTACAACGTCGTGGCGATGCCACGCTTGGAGCAGCTCAAGCAGCACGACAGCAAATCAGAGGCCGACGGTCCGGGCGAATCTGGCGGCTGAAAGCCGGAATCCAGCGGAAATTGCGCTTCTAGTAAGGAAATTCTTTACAGGAATTTGGTTCTCCTGGCCGTCTCTGGCTGGGAACTCGCATGTCCATTACAAAATTTCGCGCCGCGATCATCGTCTTCGTCGTCGGCTTCGCGCTGGGAGCCTCGGTTTTCCTGGCGTCTCGGCTGTTCGTTCGGTCGGTTCTGAACAACGACGCCATGCTGGCGGCTGAGGAGCTCGCCGCCGATCTCGGCA
The DNA here is from genome assembly GCA_028284625.1 of Afifellaceae bacterium. Classification (GTDB taxonomy): domain Bacteria; phylum Pseudomonadota; class Alphaproteobacteria; order Rhizobiales; family Afifellaceae; genus DASWJZ01. The sequence continues at coordinate 21,338 of JANQRH010000012.1, forward strand.
TTGGCCGGTCGATCGACACCAGCGCCGCCCTCTCCTCGGTGATTCGCTATACCTATTTCGATCTCAACGGTACAGTGATCGAGAGCGCATCGCCCGGCATCGAGGGCGAAGGCGCGCAGATCAACGTGCCGGAAGGCCTGAACCCGTCGGAAATCGTGCGAGACGGTGGCGCGTTCATCGACGAATCGTCGCCTCTCTTCAGCTTCATTGGCACGAACACCTCCGCCGTCAAGCGACTGGTGGTTCCCGTCACCACCGATGGTGAGCTGGTCGGCTCGCTCCTCGTAGTCGTCGATCAAGGTCGCGCTTTGGCTTCGCTGACGCGCGCCTTCTCCGTCATCGCCATCGTCACCGTCGGTATGGCGGTGCTGGCCGTCGTGGCGGTCGCTTTCGTGGTCACGCGCGGACGTGGCTTCCGCCAGCGCAAGAACTTCGATCCCACGAAAGTGCCCCAAGACGCGCTTACGGGCGTGGCGACGCGCGCCGGCTTGATGGAGATCCTCGATGACGTGATGGAGCGCGCTGGGGAGTCCGACCATCAGGTTGTGCTGATGGTGATCGATCTGGATCGCTTCAGTGCGGTCAATGGCATTTGGGGACATGCGATCGGCGACAAGGTCCTGCAGATGGCCGCCGGCCGGCTGCAGAACATCGCCACCGATACATTCGGCGTTGCCCGCATCTCCGGCGATGAGTTCGCTGTGATCGTGGAAAGCTCCGAAACGCGCTCCATGCAGGAACTCGCGGGGCGCGTTCGCGAAGTCATCAGCGCGCCGTTCGAGGTCGATGGCGCGTCGATCATGCTGAGCGCGTCCATCGGCGGCGCGCTCTACCCCATCAACGCCGATAGCGGCGATATGCTCTTCCGCGCCGCCTGCAACGCTCTGGCCAAAGCCAAGATGCAGGGCCGCAACGCGCTTGCCGTGTTCGACACGGAGATGAAGCAGCGCATGCAGCGCCACGAGGCGCTTGAGCGCGACCTGCGCTCCGCCATCGAGCGCGACGAATTCGTCGTCTATTATCAGCCGCAGGTCGAACTGGCCTCCGGTCGCCTGCGTGGCTACGAAGCCCTGGTGCGATGGGAGCGGCCGGGCGAAGGCATCCTGTCGCCGCGCGACTTCCTGTCCGTCGCCGAAGAGACCGGGCTTATTTTGCCGATCGGCAACTGGGTGCTGCACAAAGCCTGCCAGGACGCCGCCGAATGGCTGGAGGCGGATTCCGTCGCCGTCAACCTGTCGTCCGCCCAGTTCCGTTCGCAGGAGATCGACAAGACGATCGCCGGCGTGCTCCAGGAGACTGGTTTGGCGCCGGACCGCCTTGAGATCGAGGTGCCGGAGAACCTGTTCCTCGATGGCGCACAGGATGTGATGGACACGCTCAACCGCATCAAGGCGCTGGGCGTGCGCATCGCCATGGACGATTTCGGCTGCGGCTATGCCGGCCTCGCCTCGTTGGCTCAGTTCCCCTTCGACAAGATCAAGATCGACCGCTCCTTTGTTGGGCAATTGACGCAGGACGCCGACGTGGCGGCCATCGTGACCTCCATCGTCTCGCTGGGGCGTTCCATCAGCGTCGACGTCACCGCGGAGGGTGTCGAAACCAAAGAGCAAGTGACGCTGCTAAGGGCAGCCGGCTGCAGCATCGTTCAGGGCTTTCGCTTTGGCGCACCGCAACGGGACGCGGCGGTAGCCGCGAATGCCGCGCGAGCGGAGGCTGAGAACCTCCTTGCGCCGGACGTTCAAGAACCGGTCGAGCGGACCGGCTGAGTGACGCAATTGCGCTCCCCTCGGTCAGGACACAAGCCGGGGGTGAGTTAGCGCCAACGATACGGCGGCGGGTGCCGCGCAGGTAACGGAGGTCGCGCGGATTGAAGCAGTTTGGCCGCAAGCATGTGACGGCGATCGCATGGATGCTGCTGCTCGGCGGCGCCATCCTCGCGACCGTGTTCATGCTCGGCCAGTTCGCCCTCAAGCGGATGTTGTCGAGCGATGCCGTCGCCACGGCCGAGGTTTGGTCGCGCTCGCTCATCAAAGAGGGAGCCGACCTCGAAGCGACGCTGGCCGGGGCCAGCAAGGACGCGCTCGTCTCTACGCTCGACATCACCAATATCGACCGGCTGGTGCTTGTTTCACCGAGTCACCAGCTGACCACGATCCATGGTGCGGATTCCGCTGAGGAGCTGCGTCGAATTCTCGTCGGGGCCACCGGCGCCAACATTCCGGTCTACGCGCAACCGAGCGGCGCCTTTACGCTGGATTCCGTCAAGTGGCCCAACCGCGCTGCCTACCACAGTTGGGTGCTCCTGCCCCCGGCCAGGGACGGCGGGGCACGCCTGGCGGTGCGCGTCGACCAATCGCCGACCGCCGCGGACACGATCTCCGGCTTCGCCCGCGAAGTTCTGTTCAGCGGCGGCGTCGCCCTCATCACGTTCATCTCGTTCATGGCCGGCTTCAGCTACCGCCAGCGCCAGCTCTCCGCCGAGAACGCCGCCATTCGCTTTCTGGCGCTGCATGACGAACTGACAGGTCTGCCAAATCGCAAGCAATTTGAAGAGTTTATGGCGAAAACGTTCGCTAAGGTCGAGCAGGAGGACCATAAGGCAGCGCTGTTTGTGCTTGATCTCGATGCGTTCAAGGCGGTCAACGACACGCTCGGCCACCCGGTCGGCGACAGTTTGCTCAAGGCGTGCGCCAGCCGGCTGAAGGCCTCGCTTCGAAGCGGCGACATGCTCGCCCGCCTGTCCGGCGACGAGTTCGCCATCGTCGTTCCCAGGGTGGTCGATCCGGCCATGCTCGCACCGCTGGCTGAACGCGTGTTGAAGCTGCTCTCAAGCCCGTTCCGCGTTGACGGGCACGAGATCCAGATCGGCTGCTCTATCGGATTGGCCGTCGCTCCCGACAACGGCGCCGATATCCCCACGCTGATGCGTAATGCCGATTTCGCCCTCTACCGCGCCAAGAGCGAGGGACGTCGGACCTGGCGCTTCTTCGACCCGAAGATGGCGGAAGACCTGGAGAGCCGGCGCACGCTTGAGGACGGCCTCCGCCACGCTCTGGAGAACGATCACTTCCAGGTGCTCTACCAGCCGCAGGTGGAGCTCGCGACCGGGCGCACAGTGGGCTTCGAAGCGATGCTGCGCTGGCGTCTGCCGGGCAAGGGGCTGGTGCCGGCGGCGGTGTTCGTCTCAATCGCCGAGGAGACCGGGCTCGTCGTGCCGATCGGCGAATGGGTTATTCGCCAGGTCGCACGCGACTGCGCGCTGCTTCCTGCAGGATGCCGCGTCGCCATCAATCTCTCCGCGCCGCAGCTGAAGCGCGACGGTTTCGACACCTTCATTCTTGAGACGCTGAAGAGCCATCAGATCGACCCCGGCCGCATCGAGATTGAGGTCAACGAGACCATCCTCGGCCGCAACGAGTCGCTGGCGTTCTCGCGCCTGGAGGCCATTCGCGACGCCGGATTGCGGATCGTGATGGACGCCTTCGGCGTCGGCGCCCTTAGCCTCGGTATGCTGTCGCGCTATTCCTTCGACAAGATCAAGATCGACCGCTCCTTCCTCACCGAGAACGACGAGCAGAAGAGCGGTGCGGTGCTGGCGGCGGTGTGCAGCCTCGGCCATTCGCTCGGCTTCCGCGTCGCCGGCCAGGGCGTCGAGACGATCGAGCACGCGCAAATCTTGCGGGCCGCCGGATGTTCGGAGGCGCAGGGCTACTACTTCGCCGCACCGATGCCGCTGGAGAAGCTTCTGGAGCAGCAGCAGGCGGCCTCGCAGAAGAAGAAACTGGCCGCCGCTAGCTAGAGTATTGATTCCAAGGACAAAACGAAAAGGGCGCCCTGGGGCGCCCTTTGTTTTGATTGATCAGCCGGTGAGCGCGCTACGCCGCGGCCTCGCCCTCGCCTTTTTCCTTGCGCGGGATCTCTTTGCCGGTCTCCTGATCGACAACCTTCATGGAGAGGCGGACCTTGCCGCGATCATCGCTCCCCATGAACTTGACCCAGACCTTGTCGCCCTCAGCCACGACATCCTTGACGTTCTGAACGCGCTGCGGCGCGAGCTGTGACACATGCACCAAACCGTCACGCGGCCCGAAGAAGTTCACGAACGCACCAAAATCGACGATCTTCACGACCGTGCCCTGGTAGATCTGGCCAGGCTCCGGCTCTGCGGTGATGCCTTGAATCCACTTCATGGCTGCGCGGATGGATTCCGCATTGGCGGAGGCGACCTTCACCGTGCCGTCGTCGGAAATGTCGACCTTGGCGCCGGTCTTCTCCACGATCTCGCGGATGACCTTGCCGCCGGAACCGATGACATCGCGGATCTTGTCGACCGGGATGTTGATCACCTCAATGCGCGGCGCATGCTCGCCGAGCTCGGCGCGCGCCTCACCCAGCGCCTTGGCCATCTCGCCGAGAATGTGCATGCGGCCATCTTTGGCCTGGTTGAGCGCTACCTGCATGATTTCCTCGGTGATGCCTTGGATCTTGATGTCCATCTGCAGCGAAGTGATGCCCTTCTCCGTGCCGGCAACCTTGAAATCCATGTCGCCGAGATGGTCTTCGTCACCGAGAATGTCTGAGAGGACCGCGAAGCGCTCGTCCTCCTTGATCAGCCCCATGGCGATACCGGCCACCGGTGCCTTCAAGGGCACGCCGGCATCCATCAGCGACAGCGAAGTGCCGCAGACGGTCGCCATGGAGGAGGAACCGTTGGATTCGGTAATCTCCGAGACGACACGCAGCGTGTAGGGGAACTCATGCGCCGGCGGCAGAATCGGCCGGAGCGCCCTCCACGCGAGCTTCCCGTGACCGATCTCACGTCGGCCCGCGCCGCCCATGCGGCCGGTCTCGCCCACCGAGTACGGCGGGAAGTTGTAGTGCAGCATGAAGGCTTCTTTGTAGGTGCCTTCAAGGCTGTCGATCATCTGCTCGTCTTCGCCGGTGCCAAGCGTAGCGACGACCAGCGCCTGCGTTTCGCCGCGTGTGAAGAGCGCTGAACCATGCGTGCGCGGCAAGATGCCGGCCTCCGCCACGATCTGGCGAACGGTCGACAGATCGCGGCCGTCGATGCGCTGGCCGTTATCGAGAATGCGGCCGCGCACGATGTCGCTCTCCAGCTTCTTGAAGAGATCGCCGATAATCTGCGGCGACGGTGCATCTTCTGCGTCGGGCGGGCACAGCGCTGCCTTCACCTTGTCCTTCACCGCGCGCACGGCGTCCTGGCGCTCGGTCTTGGCGGTGATCGTGTAGGCGTTGCCGAGTTCTTCCGCGGCGATCCCGCGAACCTGCTCGTAGAGCGCGGAGCGGTCTTCCACGACATGCTCGCGCGGCTCCTTGGCGGAGCGTTCCGCAAGACTGACGATAGCGTCGATCACCGGCTGGAAGCCGCGATGACCGAACATGACAGCGCCGAGCATGACGTCCTCAGATAGCTCATGCGCTTCCGATTCCACCATCAACACGGCATCGGCCGTGCCGGCCACGACCAGGTCGAGCTGCGAGTCCTTCACCTGGTCGACCAGCGGATTGAGCACATACTCGCCGTTCATATAGCCGACGCGCGCACCACCGATCGGCCCCATGAAGGGCACGCCCGAAAGCGTCAGCGCCGCCGACGCGGCGACCATGGCGACGATATCGGGATCGTTCTCCAGGTCGTGCGAGAGCACGGTGATGATGACCTGCGTGTCGTTCTTGTAGCCCGGCGCAAAGAGCGGCCGGATTGGCCGGTCGATGAGGCGCGAGGTCAGCGTCTCCTTCTCCGTCGGTCGACCTTCGCGCTTGAAGAAGCCGCCGGGAATGCGGCCGGCCGCGAAGTATTTTTCCTGATAGTTCACCGTGAGCGGGAAGAAGTCGAAGCCGGGCTTTGGCTCGTGCTCCGACACCACGGTGGCCAGCACCGCCGTCTCGCCATAGGTGGCAAGCACGGCGCCGTCGGCCTGACGCGCCATACGGCCCGTCTCCAAGACGAGCTTCCGCCCGCCCCACTCGATCTCGGCTTTTTGAATGTCAAACATGGTTCGTCCTTTCAACGATCGGAAAGCAGGACGGGCCATGTGCAAGATGACGGGGTGCTGGCGGGCTGCGAACTCAGCACACAAGCAACCGGCGATCCTGCCATGGCCACTCCTACCGGATGGGCTTTTAGCGGGCGGCTCCTCAGTTCTCCGCCCGTCGCGGAAACGCCTTAGCGGCGCAGCCCGAGCCGCGAAATGAGCGTCTGATAGCGCGCCGTATCTCTCGATTTCAGATAATCGAGCAGGCGCCGACGCTGGGAGACCAGCTTCAGCAAGCCGCGCCGCGAATGGTTGTCCTTCGCGTGGCTCTTGAAGTGTTCGGTCAGGTTGGAGATGCGCTCCGAAAGAATGGCGACCTGAACTTCGGCCGAACCGGTGTCACCCTCTTTCGTGGCGTATTCCTTAATAAGCTCTTGCTTGCGATCAGCAGTGATCGACATCGTTTATCCTCTAAAGCTTCCTTCTCCGGGCCGATCACGACCGTCGGACAAATTGAACACGCGCCTGGGATTGAAAGCGCCCTTGTCCACCTCGCCCAGCGCGACGGGTAACCCGCCGGAAATCGCATAGGCCGGTCCGGACATGACGGGCGCATCCCGTCCTCTCAAGATGACAGCCTGGCCTCTTCTGAGGCGGGCTGCATCTCGTTCGGTCATGGCAAGCGCCGGGATGCCGTCCAGCGCCGTCGCAACCGAAAGCAACGCCTCGCCGGCAAACCCGCCGGAAGGCCCCGCCTTATCGCGCAAGTCGCTGAGATTTTCCAGCGAAATCATCTCAGCCTCGCCGAACGGACCGACCGCCAGGCGGCGGAGCGCTACCACATGGCCATACGATCCAAGCCGCCGCCCCATGTCGCGCGCCAAGGCCCGCACATAGGCGCCCTTGCCGCATTCCGCCTCAAAGATTGCGTGATCCGGATCGGGGCACTCCACGAGATGCAGATTGTGAACGGCAATCTCGCGCGCCTCCAGCACCACCTCTTCCCCGTCGCGCGCCAGATCATAGGCACGCTCGCCGGAAATCTTGACGGCGGAGAAACGCGGCGGGACCTGCATGATGTTTCCGGTGAAATCCGGCAGGATCTCGCGAATTGCCGCCTCGTCGGGACGTTGATCGGAGGTCGCCACGGCATCGCTTTCCGCATCGTCCGTCGCCGTTTCCGCGCCCCAACGGACGGTGAAGCGATAGAGCTTGCGCCCATCCATGACATTGGCGACGGTCTTGGTCGCCTCGCCCAGCGCGATCGGCAGGCAGCCCGACGCCAGCGGATCAAGCGTGCCGGCATGCCCAGCCTTGGCGGCCTGAAAGAGCCGTTTCACACGCGCCACCGCCTCCGTGGAGGTCATGCCGACCGGCTTGTCGAGAACGAGCCAGCCGTCGACCTTGCGGCCTTTAGCGCGCCGCGCCATCAATCGCCGCCTTCCGTCTTCGACGCACCGACAAGATCGCGCGCCACCTCAGGCGACTTCAGCAGTTGATCGATACGGCTGTCATCGTCGAAGCGCGTGTCCAGTCGGAACTTCAGGTCGGGCATGTACTTCATCTGCTTCAGCGCCGGTGCGATACGGCCTCGCAGAAAACGAGCCTGCGCGTTGAGTTGATCGATCACCACGTCCGGCTCGTCGCTCGCGAGCGGCGCCACCAGCACATTCGCATGCTTGAGATCGGCCGACATGCGCACTTCCGCAACGGAAAGAAGCACGCCATCGAAGGCGTTCCCAGCCTCACCACGAGCGAAGAGCTCCGCCAGCGCATGGCGCACCAGTTCGCCGACGCGCAACTGCCGCTGCGAAGGTTGGCCGGAACGTTGAGAAGCAAAGCGGGACATCCGCCGATCACCAAAAGTCCATACGAATCTGAGTCTTATCGATACGGCCGGCGTCTCCGATAAGGCGGAGACGGCCCGACCCGCGTGGCGCGACCGACGCGTTTAAAGCGACCGCGCGATTTCCTCCACGCGGTAGCACTCAATGACGTCACCGACGCGCATGTCCTCGTATTTCTCAAAGGCCATGCCGCATTCCTGCCCGCCGGGCACTTCGCGCACCTCGTCCTTGAAACGCTTCAAGGTGGAGAGCTTGCCTTCGTGGATGACGACGTCGTCGCGGATGAGACGTACACCGGCGCCGCGCTCCACCTTGCCTTCCGTGACACGGCAGCCTGCCACCTTGCCGACCTTGGAGATGTTGAAGATCTCCAGGATTTCCGCGTTGCCCAGGAAGGTCTCGCGCCGCTCCGGCGACAACAGCCCAGACATTGCCTGTTTAATGTCATCCACCAGGTCGTAGATGATGTTGTAGTAGCGAATCTCGATGCCTTCGCGCTCCGCTGCATTGCGTGCCTGCGAATTGGCGCGAACGTTGAAGCCGAGGATCGCCGCCTCGGAGGCGGAAGCGAGGCTCACGTCGGATTCGGTGATGCCGCCCACGCCGGCATGCATGATCTGCGCGGCGACCTCGTCGGTGCCGAGCTTGTCGAGCGCCTGCACGATCGCTTCCACCGAGCCCTGCACGTCGCCCTTGATGAGGATGGGGAAGAGCTGCTTGCCCTGCACCTGCAGGCGGCTCATCATCTGCTCCAGCGAGCCACGCGCGCCGGCGGCCGACGCCGCCATCTGCTCGCGACGCAGGTTCTGCCGGTATTCGGTGACTTCGCGGGCGCGCGCTTCGGTCTCAACCACGCCAAGCCGATCGCCGGCCTCCGGCGTCGCCTGAAAGCCAAGCACCTCAGCCGGCGTCGAAGGGCCGGCTTCACGCACCTGTTCGCCGAGGTCGTCGATCAACGCCCTGACGCGGCCCCACTCGGCCCCGGCAACGACAATGTCGCCGACGTGAAGCGTGCCGCGCTGCACCAGGACTGTGGCGACCGGACCGCGTCCGCGATCGAGCTGCGCCTCCACCACGATGCCTTCGGCCGGACGCTCCGGATTGGCCTGCAGGTTGAGAATCTCCGATTGCAGAAGAATGGCTTCAAGCAGCTTGTCGAGGTTGGTCTGTTTGAGCGCGGAGACCTCCACCTCAAGCGTCTCGCCGCCCATCGATTCCACGACGATCTCGTGCTGCAGCAATTCGGTGCGCACCTTGTTGGGATCGGCGCCGGCGACATCGATCTTGTTGATCGCTACGATCAGCGGCACGCCCGCGGCGCGCGCGTGATTAATGGATTCCACCGTCTGCGGCATGACCCCGTCATCGGCGGCAACGACCAGAATGGCGATGTCGGTCGCCTGCGCGCCGCGTGCCCGCATGGCGGTGAACGCCTCGTGACCCGGCGTGTCGATGAACGAGATCTTCTGTCCGTTCTGCTCAACCTGATAGGCGCCGATATGCTGGGTGATGCCGCCGGCTTCGGTCGACACGACATTGGCGGCGCGGATGGCGTCGAGCAGCGACGTCTTGCCGTGATCGACATGACCCATGATGGTCACCACCGGCGGACGCGGCTGGAGTGTCTCCGGCGCGTCGGGCCGGTCGAACAGACCCTCCTCCACGTCGGACGCGGCGACGCGGCGCACATTGTGGCCCATCTCCTCGGCCACGAGTTGCGCGGTGTCGGCATCCAGCACGTCGGTGATCTTGACCATCTGGCCGGATTTCATGAGGAGCCGAATGACATCGACCGCGCGCTCCGCCATGCGGTTGGCGAGCTCCTGCACGGTGATCGCCTCCGGGATCACCACGTCGCGGACGATCTTCTCCTGCGGCGGCGAGAAGCCGTGAAGCTGACGCTTCTCCTTCTCCCGCCGGCGGCGCACTGAGGCGAGCGAGCGCTCCCGCTCGTCCGCCGCATCGAGCGCGTTGGTGACGGTCAGACGGCCGCGTCGCCGTTCGCCGGGCGCCGCTTTGGTGCGCGTCGGCTTGGGCAGTTCAACGCGGCGCTGCCGCAGGCGCGCATCCGCCGCAGCCGGCGTCGCCGGCCGCTGTTCCGCCGGCTTCTCTTCCTCACCGAGCCGCCGACGTGCCTCTTCCTCAGAGCGCCGGCGCGCCTCGTCTTCAGCCTGCTTGCGGGCTTCCTCTTCCGCCTGACGACGTTCTGCCTCCTCGCGCTCGCGGGCCTGCTGCACTTCTTCCTCAGCACGGCGGACCGCCTCAACCTCTGCTTGGCGACGTTCCTCCGCCTCGCGAACCCGCGCTTCGCTGAGCGCCTGCTTGCGTGCGTCCTGTTCCTCGTCGGTGAGGGTGCGCAGCACCATGCCGGCGCCGCGCGACCGCCCGGTCTGTTGCGGCGCCTGCTCCTCCGCCGGCTTGCGACGCGCCGTCGTGCGCGCGTGCGGGGCTTCCGCCTTGGGCTCCTCCGCCGGCGCGGCCGCATCGGCGCCGGGGCTGGTCACGCGGCGACGCTTCTTCTCCACCACCACGGCCTTGGTCCGGCCGCCGGAGAAGCTCTGGCGCACGGTGTCGGTATCGCGCTTCAGCGACAGCGTCTTGCGCCCGACGCGCAGCGTCTTGTCCTTACTGGTCGTATCACTCATTCATCAATTCCCGCGGCGCGGCCGCTTCGATCCCCGTGACGGCGCCATCGGCGCTGTCATAGATGTGCAGGCGGTTGGCCGCCTCCACGAAACTTCTGCCAGCCGGGCCCTGGAGCACGGCAGCATGTATCACATCCGCGCGTCCGATTGCCAAACCCAATTCCTCTGAAGCAAAAAGACGGATAACGGGCACCGGCACCTGGTCGCCATGGCGCCGGCGGAGAGCCTGGCCGATCTTGCGCTGCCCATCCTCCGCCGCATCGGACGCAATGAGCACGGCCGCCAGCTCCTGGCGCCCGATCGCCGCCTCGGTCTTGGCGAAACCAGCGACCACGCCGCCGGCCCGGCGAGCAAGGCCGAGCCTCCCGAGCGCCGCCTCCCTGAGCCGCGTGGCGACCTGGGCCGCTAGATCGGCGGGCGGCTTGACGGGCTGCTTCAAGGCCCGCTGGAACACGTTGCGCTTCACCGCCTCCGCCACCAAGCCGCGCTCTGCCGTGAGCCACATGCCGCGACCCGGCAGCCTTGCCTTCAAATCGGCCAGGACCGCCCCGTCCGGCGCCGCGACAAAGCGGATCAGCTGGCGCTCCGGACGCACCTCGCGTGTGACCGCGCACATGCGTGTGCGGCCTTCGCGGCGCCTGCTTCCGGCGCTGATCTCCGCAGCAATGACCGTCAAACGGCAGCCGCCTCCTCTTCGCCTTCAGCCGTCTCTTCGTCTTCCGCCGGCGGGGCCAGATCGGCTTCGGTAACGATGCCGGCCTTCAGCCGCGCCGCCATGACGATGTCCTCCGCCTCTTGGCGGGACACCTCAAAGCCCGACAGCGCGCCGTCATAGCGCACGCTCTCGCCGTCCTTGCGCTCCACCCAGCCGACGAGATCGTCGGTGGCGCAATAGGCAAGGTCCTCCAGCGTCTTGATGTCCTCTTTGCCGAGCGCAACCATCATCGCCGTCGTGATGCCGGGGATCTCCCGCACTTCGTCGGCGACGCCAAGCTTCTTGCGCTCCTCGTCCTGCTCCGCCTCCAACTTCTCCAGATATTCGCGCGCTCGCGTCTGAAGCTCCTCCGCGGTCTCCTCGTCGAAGCCTTCGATGGACGCCACTTCGTCAAGCTCGACAAACGCGACATCGTCGATCGTGGCAAAGCCCTCCGACGCCAAGAGCTGGCCGACCATCTCGTCGACGTCGAGCGCTTCCACGAAGAGCTGCGTGCGATCCTGGAACTCCTTCTGGCGGCGCTCCGATTCCTCGTCCTCCGTCAGGATGTCGATGTCCCAGCCGGTAAGCTGCGAGGCGAGCCGCACATTCTGGCCGCGGCGGCCAATCGCCAGCGATAATTGGTCATCCGGCACCACGACTTCGATGCGCTCCGCATCCTCGTCGAGCACCACCTTGGCGACCTCAGCCGGCTGCAGCGAGTTGACGATGAACGTCGCCGCGTCGTGGTTCCATGGGATGATATCGATGCGCTCGCCGGCAAGCTCGCCGACCACGGCCTGCACGCGGCTGCCGCGCATGCCGACGCACGCGCCGACCGGATCGATGGACGTGTCGCGCGACACGACCGCGATCTTGGCGCGGCTGCCCGGGTCGCGCGCCACCGATTTGATCTCGATGATGCCGTCGTAGATTTCCGGCACTTCCATGGTGAAGAGCTTGGCCATGAATTGCGGATGCGTGCGCGACAAAAAGATCTGCGGTCCGCGCTGCTCGCGACGAACATCGTAGACATAGGCACGCACGCGATCGCCGTAGCGGAAGGTCTCGCGCGGGATCATCTCGTCGCGGCGGATGATCGCCTCGCCGCGCCCGAGATCGACGACGACATTGCCGTATTCGACCCGCTTCACGGTGCCGTTGACGATCTCGCCGATGCGATCCTTGTAATCCTCGTATTGCCGGTCGCGCTCCGCCTCGCGCACCTTCTGCATGATGACCTGCTTGGCCGATTGGGCGGCGATCCGGCCGTATTCCAACGGCGGCAGCGGCTCGGAGATGAAATCGCCGACCTGCGCGGCGGGATTGCGCAGTCGCGCATCCTCCACAGTGATCTGCGCGGCCGGCTCGTCCACGACCTCCACGACTTCCAGCAGACGCTGCAGGCGGATGTCGCCGGTCTTCTCATCGATCTCCGCGCGGACATCCGTCTCCACGCCGTAGCGCGACTTCGCCGCCTTCTGGATAGCGTCCTCCATGGCGGTGATGACGATCGTTCGATCGATCGACTTCTCACGCGCCACCGCATCGGCGATCTGCAGAAGTTCCAGCCTGTTTGCACTGACAGCCATTTGCCTCAGCTCCGTTGACGTAAGTTCATTGCGTGTCCGATCCGTTCTCTTGCGCGGCACTTGTCCGCGTCGGCGACTTGATGAGCGCATCGCTCAAAACCAGCTTGGCCTCCGCGATCGCCTCAACCGGCAACCACACATCGTCGTCTGCGCCGTCGATCAACCGGATGCCGGCGGTGCCGTCGCGCACGCCGAGGAGAACCCCGCGGAAGCGCTTGCGCCCGTCGATGGCCTGCTCCGCCTCGATCTTTGCCTCGTAGCCCGCCCAGGTCTCAAAATCCTTGGCGCGCGTCAGCGGGCGGTCGATGCCCGGTGATGATATTTCCAGATGGTATTCCCGGTTGATCGGATCGGCCACATCCATGGCAGGCGAGATGTCGCGCGACAGCCGTTCGCAATCATCCACGCTCATCGTGCCGTCGGGCCGCTCCGCCATGATCTGCACGGTCATGCCGTTCAGTCCGGAGACCTTGACGCGCACCAGCTCGTAGCCGAGATCGACGGCGATCGGCTCCACGATATGGGCGATACGGGCTTCCAGCCCACTTTCACGCGTCACACGCGGTGTGGTCATTAACCCCTCGTTCGGTCCCGGTCGTCGTTCCGACCCGCTTGGATGCCCCGGCAGGCCGGTCCGCCTTGTTCCTCTCGACCAATAAAAAAGAGCGGGCCCCGCAGGACCCACCCTCGATTGAACTTCGAGATGTGTTCAGCCGATATAGTCCCGCGCCTGCCGGGATTCAAGCCATTTCGGCCGTCAGATGAGCACCTTGAAGGCTGTCGTCACCACCGCACCGGTGAGTTTCCTTCGGAACTCCGCCGCCCGCTGCGTCGCGATCCCCGCCTGCAGCAGCGCGTTCAGCTTGGCCAGGTCCTGCTGCGAGCGCACCAGATCGGCGAACTCGTCGCGCGTCAGGTCGCCCTGCGCCAAGAGCCGCGCCCAGCGCTCTAGCTTCTCGCGGCTCTGATCGACGAAAGCGGCGGCCACCGCCCGCGCCTCCTCCGCATTCCCGTGGAAGAGCTCGCGGGCAAGCTCAGCCGCCTCGCCCAGAACCTCCTCGCGGAACGCGTCGAACGCGCTCATTGCGCCGCACCCGTGGAGCATTGAACCGGCTGCAGCTTCGCCCGTTCCAAGCACAGGATGTAGTCGTAGCCGGCCGCGACCTGGCCGATCATCTCCTCGCGGAAGGCCTTGTTGACCGTTCCCTTCTCCTTCCACCGTTTGGCGAAGCCGCCATAAAGCGCACCGTCCGGATTCTTCAGGACGGCCCATTGCTGAACGATGAGCTGATTGTCAGGCATTGTCGCCGCAGCAGCTGAAGCCTGCTCGATTCTGAGCGTCAGCGCTTCGACGTCGGAGGCATGGCGCGAATAACGCTGGCCGGATTGCTCCATCAGGTTTCGCGTTTCGACCTTCAGCTCCGCCGTCCGCTGCACGGCCGTCGGATCGTATTGAGGAAGTCCCCGTGTCGCCGTTTGGCACGCCGACACGACCATGGCGACCGCCAGGAGAAACCCCAGCGACACCGACATACGCATGGTCCTCGTCATAACAACCGCCTCTCCTGAAGCGGGAGTTTCCGACAATTTCAGCGTGTTGCCAAGCTCCGCGGGATAGCGGTCCGCGGGTGGACGCAAGACCTGAAAAACTAAGCCGGCGGCGAAGCCTCTTCCGCCGTGGCGGGCGACGCGGCGGAATCGGGCGCCGCATCGGGCGACGTGCAGCGCCCGGCCTTTGTGCGCTTTGCCGCCTCTAGGCAGAGAATGTAGTCGAAACGCGCCGTGAGCCGACCAGTCGCCGCCTGACGCGATGCTTCATCGATCCGGCTGGCCGCCCGCCAGCGGTTGACAAAGCCCGCATAGAGGTCGCGGCCGGAATCCTTCATGGCCGCCCATTCGGCGGCGATCGCCTCATTGTCTGCTGCGGCGGCGGAAAGCTCATAGGCCTGTTCGAGCTTAGTGTTGGTCGCCTGGACGCTTTCGGCGTGTCGCCCGTAGGGTTCGCCGGAGATGGCCACCAGCCCAAGCGCTTCCGATTTCAGCTCCACTGCCCGCTGATGCGCTTCCGGATCGAAATTGTAGGTCTTTTCCTTCGACGAGCGGCAGGCCGAGCTTCCCACCGCCACCGCCGCGACGAGACCAAGTGTGAAGACAATACGTACGACGTTCATCGAGGATACGCTCATGCCGCGTAGCAATCAGCCCCCTTCGGGGCGCGGCAGGAAGCCGGCCGCCGGTTCCGGATGGTTGCGCGCCACTTCGCGCTCCGACGTCTCGGCGCGCGCCTGCCACCGAGCCGCTTCCGAGCGCTGCTCGCGCGCTCGTTTCCGATGCTTGCGCTGGCCGCGCCACGCCACCAGCCCGCCAACGACCGCACCGGCGGCGAAAACCACAAAACAGACCTGATAGAGCGCTAAATCGGCTTTCAGCACCGGATCGTCGGCGTCGAACGGATTAAGATGAACGGTGACGGAATGATCGTTGGCAACAGCCAGAAGCACCACGACTATCAGCACCGGCAGCAGGATGATCCATTTCAGAATGGTGCCCAACCTGCCGATCAAACTTGACCTCCGGCATTGAGCCGTTCGCGCATGTCCTTGCCGGTCTTGAAGAACGGCACATACTTCTCAGAAACGACGACTTGCTCTCCGGTCCGCGGGTTACGGCCGATGCGCGCCGGCCGATTCTTCACCGAAAATGCGCCGAAACCGCGCAATTCGACCCTGTCGCGTCGCGCCAGCGCTGCGACGATCTCCTCCAGGATGGCGTTGACGATGTGCTCGACATCACGCTGGTAAAGATGCGGATTACGCTGCGCGATCCGCTCGATAAGTTCGGATTTGATCACCGCCGGCCCCCCTAGCGTCCACCGATCTCCGGAGCCTGCCAAACGGACAAAAGACCGTCAACTACAAGTCTTTGCGGCAAAATCGGAGCCGCGTCCGGGTTCAGTCCGAGAAGTCGCGCCAACACCACCAAAGCATCTGTCGAGAAAACCGATGTCAAAGCATCGTCTTTCTGCCATTCCCGCGCCGGCAGGTCTTCCGAAATGCCCTTGTCGGCCGCCAGCCACGCGCGCGCCTCTTCCGCCCCGCCGACCTCGTCGATCAGCTTGCGTTCCAATGCCTGGCGGCCGGTATAGATGCTGCCATCCGACAGTCGCTGCGCCTGGAAGCGCGCCATATCACGCCGCTCCGCGACGAGATCGACGAACCAGTCGAACGTGTCGTCCACGACGGACTTGATCATGGCCTCCGCGGCCGGGCTCAGATCCTCGAAGATCGATGGCTCGCCCTTCAGCGGCGCGCTTTTGATCTCCTCGTATTCCGCACCGACCTTACGCAGCAATTCCTCAAAATGCGCGTATTGGAAGATCACGCCGATGGAGCCGGTGATCGCCGTTTCACGGGCGACGATACGGTCAGCGCCGATCGCCGCCATGTAGGCCGCCGAAGCGCCGAGGCCGTCGATGATCGCAACCACGGGTTTTTCTTCGCTTGCGGCGCGGATCGACCGGTAAAGCGCCTCGCCGCCACTCGCCGCGCCGCCGCCGGAATTGATATGAAGCAGAATCGCCTTGGCGCTATCCGCCTCCGCCGCTTCGTTGATGAGCTCCACGGCGTCGGGTCGCGTGGTGATGAAGCCATCGATCTTGATCTCCGCAACCACCCCCTCGCCGTCGAGCGCTTCAATGTCCCAAACCGTCAGCGCAGCCCCGGCAATTGCCGCGAGGAGGATGACGATCGCCAACACACGCCAGAAGCTCGCGCGCCTTCGGAGGCGCCGGCGTTCCAAGATCGCTTCGGTATCCATGGCTCGATTCTCCAAACCCTCGCGCTCGCACTTAGGGCGGCGGGATGTCTCAAGCAAGCACCGCGCAAGCCAAATCGCGCAGAAGCGGCCGTCCTGGCCGGTGCCGGGCCGGCTCTGCTAGCTTCCGTTTATGAACAAGAGCAAGCCGCCTAACCACAAGCCGCAAGACGGCGATTCTCCGCCCGGCCGCGTCACGCCGATGATGGAGCAATATATCGAAATCCGGGCGGCCAATCCCGATTGCCTGCTCTTTTACCGCATGGGCGACTTTTACGAGCTCTTCTTCGGCGACGCGATCACCGCGTCGCGCACGCTGGGCATCGCGCTGACCAAGCGCGGCAAGCATCTGGGTGAGGACATCCCCATGTGCGGCGTGCCGGTTCACGCAGCCGACGACTATCTGCAGAAGCTGATCGCCGCCGGCCACCGTGTCGCCGTCTGCGAGCAGACGGAGGACCCCAAGGACGCCAGAAAGCGCGGCTCAAAGGCCGTCGTCCGCCGAGCCGTGACGCGGCTCGTGACGCCGGGCACCATCACCGAGGATCGGCTTCTGGAATCCGGCCGCCACAATTACCTGGCGGCGCTGGCGCGGATCGCCGGCAGCGACGGCGCCGACCGTCACGCGCTGGCCTGGACCGACATCTCAACGGGAACCTTCCGCATGGCGGAATGCGGACCGGGCGGGCTGGCGCCGCTGTTGGCACAGATTGAGCCGCGCGAAGTGTTGGTCGCTGAAAGACTGGCTGAGGACGACTTGATCGTGAGCGCTCTTGGCTTGGTCGACGCGGCGCTGACGCCGCTTCCCGCGGCGTTCTTCGATGCCGGCGAGGCGGAAGCGCGGCTGGCCGGCCTTTTCGGCGTCAAGACGATGGACTCGTTCGGTAGCTTCTCCCGCGCGGAGCTTTCCGCCGGCGCCGCGCTCGTCGCCTATATCGACAAGACGCAGATCGCCAAGCGCCCGCCGATCGAGCCGCCGCGACGCCAGAGCGATGCCGACGGCATGCGCATCGATAGCGCGACACGCGGCAATCTGGAGCTCTTCCGCACGCTTTCCGGCGCGCGTCAGGGAAGCCTGATCGCCACGATCGACCGAACGTGCACGGCCGCCGGCTCGCGCCTCCTCACCGAGCGCTTGGCAAGCCCGCTGACGGACCCAGTGAAGATCGAAGAACGTCTTGATCTCGTCGAGTACTTCGTGGGGCGCGACGCGCTTCGCACAGAAATTCGCTCCGCGCTCTCCACCGTGCCCGATATGCTGCGTGCGCTGGCGCGGCTTGGGCTGGAGCGCGGCGGGCCGCGCGACCTCGACATGATCCGTGCCGGCGCCGAAGCAGCGCGCAGCATCTGCAGGACGCTGCGTGACCACGTTGATGTGGCAGCGCCTGCGACCGAAGGCATGTCGGAGCCAGGCCCATCGCCGACCGATACGCTTGCCGCTCGCCTGAGTGACGTCCCGCCAAGCCTCGAAGAAACCCTCAGCGCGGCGCTCGACGATTCGCTGCCGCTCCTGAAGCGCGACGGCGGCTTCGTGCGCGCTAGCTACCATGCGGGCCTCGATGAGGCGCGTGCGCTCCGCGACGAAAGCCGCCAAGTGATTGCCGGCCTGCAAGCACGATACGCCGAAGAAACCGGCATTCGCTCGCTCAAGGTGCGGCACAACAATGTGCTCGGCTATTTCGTCGAAGTGACCGCGGCGCAGGCACCGAGCCTGCAGACCGACGGCCGCGAAGCGACGTTCATCCACCGTCAGACCATGGCCAACGCCATGCGCTTCACGACATCTGAGCTGGGCGAGCTGGAGCAGCGGATCGCCAGCGCCGCCGACCGTGCGCTCGCCATCGAGCTTGCGGTCTTCGACGAGTTGGCGCTGAAAATTGCCGACGAAGAAGCCGCCATCCGCGCCGCAGCCGGCGCGCTCGCCGCGCTCGACGTTGCAACAGCGCTTGCCGAGCTGGCGGTGATGGAGCGCTATGTGCGGCCGAAGGTGGACGGCAGCCTGGCGTTCGATGTGAAAGGCGGGCGGCATCCCGTCGTCGAGTTGGCGTTGAAGAGCGAAGGCGAGAGCTTCGTCGGCAACGATTGCGACCTCGGGCCGGTATCTTCCGTCGCGGCAAGATCCGAGGTGGTCACCCTGGCGGACGACGAGAATCGCGGCGGTGAAGCCGGCCGCATCTGGCTGCTCACCGGGCCGAACATGGCGGGCAAGTCGACGTTTCTGCGCCAAAACGCGCTGATCGCCATTCTCGCGCAGGCCGGCGCCTTTGTGCCGGCGCGCTCTGCGCATGTCGGCGTGGTCGACGCTTTGTTCTCCCGCGTTGGCGCTGCCGACGATCTGGCGCGCGGGCGCTCCACCTTCATGGTGGAGATGGTGGAGACCGCGGCGATCCTCAATCAGGCGGGCCCGCGCTCCCTGGTGATCCTCGACGAGATCGGCCGCGGCACGGCGACCTTTGATGGCCTTTCCATCGCCTGGGCGGTGATTGAGCATCTGCATGAATCAAACCGCGCGCGCGCCTTGTTCGCCACGCACTACCACGAGCTCACCGCACTGGCCTCAAGACTGCCGCGGCTCGTCAACGCCACGATGAAAGTGAAGGAGTGGAAAGGCGACGTGGTGTTCCTCCACGAGGTGGCGCCCGGCGCCGCCGATCGCTCCTACGGCATCCAGGTGGCGAAGCTCGCCGGCCTGCCCAGCGCTGTGACCAGCCGCGCCAAAACGGTGCTCGACATGCTGGAGAAGGGCGAGCGCGGGCGGCCTGTGCCCATCGTCGACGATCTGCCGCTGTTCTCCGTCGGCAGACGCGAGACCGATGAGGCAAAAGAGCATCCGGCGCTGATTGCGCTTGCGGGGATGAACCCGGATGACATGTCGCCCAAGGAAGCACTGGAGCGGCTCTATGAGTTGAAGCGCTTGGAGAAGAAAGATGGCGGCGAGTGACGAGCAAGGCCCGCGTCGCCGCCCACCTCGCTTCTCCGTGAACGGCCGTGCTGATCCGCCGGCACGTTCCGCGCGTAGCAAGGGCTGAATACAACGCGTTTCTTGCGAACCAGCCGCTTCTCAATGCCCCCGCTCACGATCGTTCCCGTCTACGCCGCGCTCCTCGCGCTCATGTATGTCGCACTGTCAGCCGTGGTCATTCGCACCCGGCGCAGCGCCGGCGTCGCGCTCGGCTTCGGCGGAAGCGAGACATTGCAGCGGCGTATCCGTGCGCATGGCAATTTCGCCGAATACGTGCCGCTGACGCTCTTGCTGCTCGCGATGGCCGAGATGGGGCAAGCCAAACCCGTCAGCCTCCACGTCCTCTGCGTCACGCTTGTTGCCGGCCGTTCGCTGCATGCCTGGGGCGTTTCGCAGGCCAACGGCCGCCTGCGTATCGCCGGCATGGCGGCGACGTTGACGGCATTGAGCCTGACCGCATTCCTTCTTCTGGTCGGCTGAGCACAAATGTGCCGCGCCTGGCAGGTGTCTGGCATGTGACAATCGAAACGGGGTAGACACGGGGCGCCCCGATCTGAGGAGAGGAGAGCGACCGGCATGTCGCAGCGGCCCCCCGACGTCACCTGCCCCGATTACGGCCCCGACGGTGACGGCCATCACGACGACATTATGTATCCGTCGGCCATTCCCTTCGTGCTCGTGCACCTCGCGTGCTTCGCCGTGTTCTGGAGCGGCGTGACATGGCAGGCCGTCGCTCTCGGCATCGGCCTTTATTGGCTGCGTATCTTCGCCATCGGCGCCGGCTACCACCGCTACTTCTCACACCGCGCCTATTCCACAAGCCGCGCCTTTCAGTTCGTGCTGGCGGTTCTGTCGCAAAGCACGTCGCAAAAGAGCGTGCTGTGGTGGGCGGCCAAGCACCGCCACCACCACCTCCATTCCGACACAGAGCGCGACGTGCATTCGCCGCGCCGACACGGCTTCATCTACAGCCATCTCGGTTGGATCTTCTCGCGCCGTCACGACAAGGCCGACCTCAACAAGGTGGCCGATTTCGCACGCTACCCGGAACTCATGTGGCTACATCGCTACGAGCAGGTGCCGGCCTTGGTTCTCGCCGTTCTGTGCTTTCTCATCGCCGGATGGCCGGGGCTCATCGTCGGCTTCTTCTGGAGCACGGTCCTCGTCTATCACGGCACGTTTGCGATCAACTCACTGGCGCATGTGAGCGGCTCAAAGCGCTACGTCACCGGCGATGATTCCCGCAACAACTGGCTTCTGGCGATCATCACAATGGGCGAAGGCTGGCATAACAACCACCACGCCTATCAAAGCAGCGTACGCCAGGGCTTTCGCTGGTGGGAATTTGACCCGACCTACTACATCCTGCGGGCCCTTTCCTGGGTCGGCCTGGTCTGGGACTTGAAGACGCCGCCGGAAGCGGTGCTTCGCAACGATCAGCGCCTCGGCTCGCGCGTCATCAACCGCGCCGCGGAAGACCTCGTTGCGCATTTCAACTCCGAACGCATCGCCCAGGCGATCGCCACGGCGCTGCACGCGGCGGAGCTGTCGGCCCTGCAGGAGAAGCTCGTCCGTGCGCGCAGCAGCGCCACGGAGGTGCTGGCATCCTGGCAATTGCCGCATTTGCCGAGCCGCGAGGAGATTCTCGCCGAAGCGCGCGCCATGTTCGCCAAGACCCGCTCGCTCGACGAGATCGTCGACCGCGCCTACGCGATGCTCCTGGCCTCGGTAAGCGCCAAGCTCGCCGCACCGATCAAACCGCAACCTTGAGAGGATGAATCGGCGCAACCGGCGGAGGAATCGCGTGTCTTTCCTTGCTGTTAGCCGCTGTCGGACGAGCCGTCGAAGGGTCGCAGGTCGAGGGCGTGCATCCGCGCCCCGGCTCTGGTAAAGCACGCGACCCATGCGTTGGTTGGCATCGCAATGGCCATGAACTCCACCGCCGCGGACGACGCGTCCAACGGCGGACCGAACGGCGCAAGCGAGGCCAAGCATCCTGGTCTCTACATGCTTGCGCTGGGTTCGCTTGGCGTCGTCTTCGGCGACATCGGCACAAGTCCGCTTTATGCGTTCCGCATCGCCGCCTCTACGGCGGTGGGCGCAGACGGCAATTATGACCGCGCCACCATCCTCGGCGTGCTGTCGCTCATTCTGTGGGCGCTGACGCTCATCGTCAGCATCAAATACGTCATGATCCTGATGCGCGCCGACAACAAGGGCGAAGGCGGCACGCTTTCGCTCATGGCGTTGGCGCAGCGCGCCGTGCGTCGGCGCGGCATGAAGAAGGCCACGCGATGGATG
>JANQRH010000024.1 GCA_028284625.1 Afifellaceae bacterium
CCAGGACGAGGCTGAGGCTGTGACGTGGCTCCGCCAGGCGGCCGATCAGGGCTATGCCGACGCCATCTGGATGCTGGGCCAGAAATACATGCGCGGCGGTGGCGGCCTCCCCTTCGACGCAGCACAGGCCGCGCAATACTTCCTCGATGCATTGAGAAATGCTTCTGACTTGGCGCACGAAGCGCTGGTTGAAGACCGTGCCAGAGACCTGACGAACGTGGCGCGGCGTGAAATACAGCGCGCGCTCCGCGCCGCCGGCGACTACTCGGGCCTGGTCGATGGTCTGTTCGACGAAGAGACGGTCAGCGCCTTGCAGCGCCTATACGAGCAATCGTCGTAGAAGCCAGGCGGCACCTCGACGACTCTTCGGCGTCCTCAACTCGGCCGGCCCACTGCCGGGTCTCAACGGACTCGCGCCGCATCAAGCCGGCCTGCGGATTGCGCGTCCTTAATATCAGGTAAAAATAGACACCGACATTTACAATGAAGATTGGCGAATACGAAGAGAGAATATTTGTCCTTCAAATCGTTAGCAATGTTTGAAGGTGGTATTGCCGTTTCTTTTCTCTATTTTGATGGTGCAAATAAAGTCATCTGCCGAAGACATGAAGATGCTAGGTCACCTCATAGACGCATGCACCCGCCTGGGGCGCGACCAGCGCGGCAATGTCTTCATTCTGTTTGCGGCCTCGGTGATTCCGCTGTTTCTCGTCATGGGAGGCGCAATCGATCTCGCCCGCTACGCCCGCTACAAGGTTGATCTGGCCAATGCGGTCGACGCCGGCGCGCTGGCGCTGGCCCGGCAGGGTGAGGGCCTCAACGAGGCGCAGGCGACGACTTTCGTTGAGAACTACGTCACCTCGTTCCCGGTCGGTGACGACGAGTTCGCCGTTCAAAACTTCGATGTCGATATCACCGATCGCGGCTACATCGTGACCGCCGACGGCGCCATGAAGACGATCTTTCTGCCGCTTGGTTATTTTGCGCCAAGCCGCCAGGGCATCATGTCGATGGATGTGGATATTCTCTCCGAGGTCGTCCGTGGCAGCAATCAGGTCGAGCTGGCGCTGGTCTTCGACAACACCGGCTCAATGAGCTACTCCGCTGGCTCCAATCCCTGTGGCACCGGCAGCACCCGCATGGCCGGGTTGAAATGCGCCGCCACGACGCTTGTTGAAGATCTCATGGACGAGATGAACGAAAGTGGCGGTGAGGATCAGCTCAAGGTGGCGCTGGTGCCCTTTGAGGGATCGGTCAATGTCAATGTCAGCTCGAGTAACCCGCCCTCGTGGATCGAATGGTCGGATGAGTCGGCGACTGACGATTCCAATCAGCCTTATTACACCGGCATCAACTTCGACGAGAAGGATTTCGGCGGCTCCGACTGGCGGAAGATAAGCCCGCGGTGGCTCTACGAGAAGATCGGCATTTCGTGGGCGGGCTGCGTGGAGATGCGCGCGGAACCCTATGATGTTCTCGATACGACACCGACGTCAGCGATTCCCGATACGCTGTTTGTTCCGATGTTCTGGCCGGACGAGCCGGATTCTTCGTCTGCATGGAACAATTATCTCTACGACAGCGTCTCCGGCAGCTGGCATCAGCGGCAAAAGAGCCTGACGAAATACGACAAGTCGAGCCCCAGCCAGGTCTATTGGCGTAGCGGCCGAAAGGACACGACCTACCCGTATTCCTATGGCCCAAACCGCGGCTGCCCGCGGCCGCTGACGCCGCTGACGAGCAACGAAACGACGGTTCTCAACGCAATCAACGCGATGCAGGCGCAGGGCGCCACAGGTACCTTTATCCCGGTCGGGCTGGCTTGGGGGTGGCATGTGCTCTCACCGGGCGAGCCTTACACCGAAGGCCGTGGACCCGGGGACGAAGATTACGAAAAGACCATCAAGGCGGTCGTCCTGTTAACGGACGGCGAAAACTCTCCGTCGATCTCCATCACCAGCTATTACAACAAAAACGAGGCGACGTTCTCCGCCTACAACTATCCAGGGACCGAGGCCGACCATGTCGTGAGTGGCGTTCACTATTATCGGCGGCTGCAGAACGTGAACGTCAATTCCGATCCGTCGGAATCGACTGCAAAGTCGGCGCTCGATGGCAAGACGTCGACGCTCTGCAGCAATGCGAAAGATGGCGGCATCCGCCTTTACACCATCACCTTCGGCTCGATCGGCGAATCCACGAAGACCTTGATGCGCGACTGCGCCAGCGACGACAGCGAAGGCAACGCGCTCTATTTCGACGCGCCGAACAGCCAAGAGCTGGACGATATCTTTCAGATGATCGGCGAAGACCTCTCTGAGATTCACCTCGCCATGTAGGTCTGCTCAGCCGACGTCCAACAACGGGACCGATCGAGAATGCGGTCGTTATAGCATGTCGCGGAATTTTGGAGCGGGCGATCGGGATCGAACCGACGACATTCAGCTTGGGAAGCTGACGTTCTACCACTGAACTACGCCCGCATCGGCGACAAGAATCGTGTGTGCGCCAAGCGCTGTCAAGCAGTGTCGTTCGGCTAAGCGCCGCCGAATTTCAGCATCGCCTCGCGGCGGCGTGTGAAAATGAACACGCACAGAAGCAAGATCACCAGGGCGGGGACTGTCTGCCCGATGGGCGTGTGCACGACGTGGAAGTAGATGGCGCCCAGCATGATGATAGAGAGGCCGGCGGCCGCCAATGCGCTGAGCGGGCGTATCAAGAGGCCGATGGCGCCGGCGACCTCGCACAATCCGATGAAATAGCCGAACCAGCCAGGCAGGCCTAGGATCGCGAAGCTTTCATGCAGCGCCGGCGTGCCGGCAAGTTTCATGGCGCCGGCAACGCCGACCAGAAGTGCGACGATGATGATCGCCGCCCAAATCCCGTATTTGCGAACGAGGTCCATGTTCCACCCCCAGCGTTTGTTCGCGACCGTGTTTGGGTCTGGAGGTTTATCTCCTCAGGGGCGACAGCCCAAGGTGCCTTTATTCACATCTTGATGTGGTTGCAGGCGCTCAGCGCTCGGAGTTCTGTGTCGGCTGCCGGGCTCGCGTCACCGGTCCGCCACGAGGCGAAGCCCGAACCCGCCGAGAACGATGGCGGAAAATCGCTCAAGATAGAGCTTGGCGCGGAGGTAGCGCTTCCTCACCGATTGCGTGCCCAGCGCGACGGCCAGCAAGGTGTAGAGTAGGATCTCAACGACAACATGGTTGAGCACGACGGCCGCGTTCTCAAGAAGCGTCATGTCGGCCGGGAAGATGACGATCAGAACGGCGGCGGCGAAGAGCACCGATTTCGGGTTCAGAATATTGATCATCATGCCTTGGCGAAAGGCATGCTTGGCGGGCTTGATCTCAGTCTCGATATCGTTCTTGGCGCCGATCCACATCTTGTAGGCGACATAGAGAAGGTAGATCGCGCCGGCGATTTTCGCCGTGGCGTATGCCCATGGGACGAGCCGAAACACCGCCTCCAGGCCCAGCAAGGCCATCATGGTCCATGTGGCGGCGACGAGGCCAAGGCCGCAGCCGACCGCGATGCCGGCGCGCCGACCTGAGCTCAATGTCGTGCAGACCGCAACGAGGAGCGCCGGACCGGGGCTGACGAATGCAGCCAGCAGCGCGATGTTGAACGCGATGAGGTGCTCGATGGACATCGGGTCATGTGCTCCTTGCGGGTGCGGCTCTCAGCCGCTGCGAAAGTGCTTTGAGAGTTTTAGGCCCTGCGCCTGGTAGTTGGAACCGAGGGCGGCGCCGTAAAGCGTGTCGGGTGCGGCGGCCATCGGCTCATAGACCAGGCGGCCGATCGTCTGCCCGTGCTCCAGAATGAACGGCACTTCGTGGCTGCGCACCTCCAGCACAGCGCGGCTGCCATGGCCGCCGGCCGGCGCGTGCCCGAAGCCGGGATCGAAGAAGCCCGCATAGTGAACGCGGAACTCGCCGACGAAGGGATCGAAGGGCACCATCTCCGCGGCGTACCCGGCGGGGACGTGCACGGCCTCGGCGGAGACGAGGATATAGAACTGCGCCGGATCGAGCACGATCTCCGGTCGCTCGCCGCGGGCGATCGGCTCCCAGAAGGCGCTCATGTCGTAGGCGCCGACCTGGTCGACGTCGATCACGCCGGTATAGCGCTTGGCGCGATAGCCGACGAGGTTGGCGTCGCCGCCTTGCAAGTCGATGGACAGCGCCAGCCCGTTGATGAAACGCGGGCTGCCGCTCGCCAATGTCTCGCGCTTGTGCAGGTCAAGCAGGGCCGCATCGTCGAGCATGGCGTTGCCGCGGCGGAAGCGGATCTGCGACAGCCGCGAGCCGGCGCGCACAAGAATGGGAAATGTGCGCGGGCTGATCTCCAGATAGAGCGGACCGGAATAGCCGTCCGGCATCTGATCGAAGGCGCGCGCTTCATCGGTGATGACGCGGGTGAAGACGTCGAGCCGGCCGGTGGAGCTTTTGGGGTTGGCGCTGGCGGCGATGTCGGCGGGGAGCGCCAGGCCTTCCAGAAGCGGCACGATATAGACGCAGCCGGTTTCCAGCACCGCACCGTCGCTCAAGTCGAATTCGTGCAGGCCAAGCTGCTTCAGCTTTTCGGCGACGGAGAATTGCGGGCCGGGCAGAAAGCTGGCGCGCACGCGCGTCGCTTTGCGCCCGAGCCTGAGGTCGAGGCTCGCCGGCTGCACTTGGTTGTCGGCAGCCGGCTCGGCGAGCTTGATCGCGCCTTCGGCGATGAGGCGGTTGATGTCGCGGTCGGGGAGGATGCCTTCGGCTTTATTGGTCATGTGCTGTCCGTGCCTCGACACCGCCCTTCATCCCGTCCTTCGAGGCTTCTTTCGCCCTCATCCTGAGGTGCGAGCGAAGCGAGCCTCGAAGGGGCGAAAGAAGCACCTCAGGATGAGGGATGAAAGGGCGTTGAGCGTTCATCCGCCTGCTTCACGGCTACCGTCTATCGGAGGCGGCGATTGACGCCAAGAGCGCCAGCGGCTATGCGAAACGTCATCACGTGGTGATTTGTGCCGGCCGGCTTGCAACCACGCTAAAAACAAATGCTAAAAGGCCGGAGGGGAAACCCCCGGCCCTGCTTTTAAACGAAGCGCGGCCGGGTTTTTGTTGGAGGTTCCCCATGGCGAACAAGACGCCTGGCCAGAAACGCTTTCGTCCTGCCACCGAGCTTATCCATGGCGGCAGCGCCCGCTCGCATTTCGGCGAGACGTCGGAGGCGCTCTTTCTCACGCAGGGCTTCGTCTATGCCGACGCGGAAGCCGCGGAGGCGCGCTTCAAAGGCGACGATCCGGGCTTCGTCTATTCGCGCTACGCCAATCCGACTGTCGCGATGTTCGAGGAGCGCATGTGCCGGCTTGAAGGCGCAGAGGCCGGACAGGCGGTCGCAAGCGGCATGGCTGCCGTCAGTGCGTCGCTGCTTTCAGACCTCAAGGCCGGCGATCATGTCGTGTCGTCGCGGGCGCTCTTCGGCTCGTGCGACTACGTCATCACCGAAATCCTTCCGCGCTTCGGCATCGCCTCCACGCTGGTCGACGGGCGCGATCTTGATCAGTGGCGCGCCGCCATGCGGCCGGAGACACGGGCGCTCTTTCTGGAGAGCCCGTCCAACCCGACGCTGGAGCTGATCGATATTGCGGCCGTGGCGGAGATGGCGCGCGCCAATGATGCGCGGCTCATCGTCGACAATGTCTTTTCCACGCCGATCTTCCAGAAGCCGCTGGCGCTTGGCGCGCACAGCGTCGTCTATTCCGCGACCAAGCACATTGACGGGCAGGGGCGGTGCCTGGGCGGCATCGTGCTCTCCAGCGAAAAGTGGATTGAAGAGAAGCTCTTTCCTTATCTCAAGCATACCGGGCCGTCGCTCAGCCCGTTCAATGCGTGGGTGCTTTTGAAGGCGCTTGAGACGCTGGAGCTTCGCGTCACGCGACAGACGGAAAGTGCGGCGAAGCTGGCGGAGATGCTCGCCGCGCATCCGGCGGTGACGCGCATCTACTATCCGGGCCACGACAGCCATCCGCAGCATGCGCTGGCCAAGCGGCAGATGACCGGTGGCGGCAACATCATCTCGTTCGACCTGGCCGGCGGCAAACGCAGCGCCTTCGATATGCTGCGCGCGCTGCAGGTGGTCAAAATCTCCAACAATCTCGGCGACGCAAAAAGCCTCATCACGCATCCGGCGACGACCACGCATCAGCGGCTGACCGACGAGGAGCGCGCGACGCTTGGCATCGGCGATGGGCTGGTGCGATTGTCGGTGGGGCTGGAGGATCCCGACGACATCAAAGAGGATTTCGAGCAGGCACTCGCCCGCGCCAGCGCGCCGAATGTGAGGGCGGTGTCGGCCTAAAGCGCGGGAAACACTCTCGACAGGCGATTGCCGGCGCGTCTTTTCGCGTGTGCCGCGCCTAACCGCGGACGCCGGATTTGAGGCCGCGGTCCCTATGTGCAAGGAAGGGGCCTTCGCAGCACAATAGGGAGACGCGCGGCGGCCGCGATCGGCCAGCGGCCCGTCTGATTTATGAGACAGCGCTATCGCATCAAGTTTCCGCCAGCGGACAGCCAATCGCTCGGCCAGAACGAAGTCACCTTCGTCCTGGTGGAGGACAGCCGGGAGAAACGCTTCCGCTTCCACGATTATCACGAGATCTATTCCCGCCCGGGTCTCTACGAGCAGCTCTTCTATGACCGGCTGAAATGCTCGTCGCCGCAGAAGGTCGGCGAAATCCTCCAGAAGGCGATGGACGCCAGTGGCTGGAACCCGACGGAATCGCGCGTCCTCGATCTTGGCGCCGGCAATGGCATCATGGGCGAAGTGCTGAAGAAGCACGGCGTGGCGCGTCTCGTCGGTGTCGACATCATCGCCGAGGCCAAGGACGCCGTGATCCGGGACCGGCCCGGCATTTATGACGAATATTACGTCGCCGACTTCATCAACATGGATGGGGAGGTTCGCGAGGAACTGGAGGAATGGCAGTTCGACTGCCTGACCTGCGTCGCGGCGCTCGGCTTCGACGATATCCCGGCCCCGGCCTTTCTTCAGGCGTTGCGGCTGATCCGCAATGACGGCTGGGTGGCCTTCAACATCAAGGAGAGTTTCCTGAACCGCACGGACACATCGGGCTTCTCCAACTTCATCCGCGAACTGATCCTCTCCGAATATATCGACATCCACCATCTGGAGCGCTATCGCCACCGCCTCTCCATGGAGGGCCTGCCGCTCTATTACTTTGCGCTGGTCGGGCAGAAGGTCGGCGACATCCCGATGGACTTTTTGGAGCAGATCGAAACGGCGGCGTGAGGTCGTCTGCGCCTCGCTACTGCGATGCGCGGATCGACACCGTCGCGATGCCGGCGCCGATCAGGCATGAGCCGCCGATCTTGTTGACCAGTCCGACTGCGCGCGGGCTTTTGACGAGCCGACCGGCGCGAGCGGCGATTGCGGCAAAGCCGAGCGCGTTGGCGAAGGCGAGTGTCAGGAACGTCGCCTCCAGCACGACCATCTGCGTCAGCAGATCGGCTTCCGGGGACAAAAACTGCGGCAGGAAGGCGACGAAGAAGGTGATGCTCTTGGGGTTCAGTGCTGTCACCAGCCAGGCATGGCCGAGCATCTTAGTGGGCGACGCTTCGGTCGTCTTTGGCGTTGCGGAAAGCGCTCCGCCGGCGCGCCAGAGTTTTATGCCGAGCCACACGAGATAGGCTGCGCCTGCCCATTTGACGATCGTGAAGGCCGTGGCGGAGGCGGCGAGCAGTGCGCCGACGCCCAAGAGCGACAGCGTCATGGCGGTGAAGTCGCCAAGCGTCGCGCCGACGGCCATCGGAAACGCCGTGCGCCAGCCCTGACCGAGCGCATAGGAGACAACGAGCAGAACCGTCGGCCCGGGGATCAGAAGCAGCGCGACAGTCGCGGCGGTAAAGGCAAGCCAGAGCTCAAGGGGCATTTATAGGCTCGATTGTTGTTAGCGAACGAAGCCATAAGCCGTCCACGGAGTCCAGCTTGGTGCTGGATCGTTCGGCAGGCAAACCCTCTCCCCCTTGTGGGGAGAGGGTCGCCGGGCCTGAGCGGGCGAAGGGCCGGCTGGGAGAGGGGTGTAAGCGGCTTGCGCGGCGCCGAGATAACCCCTCCCCCAGCCCCTCCCCACAAGGGGGAGGGGAGAAGGTCGTGCCGTGTATATTGGTGACGGCGCTCTACTCCGCCTCCTCCTCATAGCCCGCCAGATGCAGCGGCATGGCGGGGATGCCTTGCAGCTCGCACCATCGGACCAACGCCTCTTCGCGGCCATGCGTCACCCACACCTCTTGCGGCGCCACTTCGCGGATCGTGGCGCACAGCTCGTCCCAGTCTGCGTGGTCGGAGAGGATAAGCGGCAGCTCCACGCCGCGCTGCTTGGCGCGCTGGCGCACGCGCATCCAGCCTGAGGCGAAGCAGGCGACCGGATCGGCAAAGCGCCGCGCCCAGCGGTCGGCGAACGCTGAGGGCGGGCACACAACGATCGCGCCGGCGAAATCGAGCGCCTTGCCCTTCTCTAAGGTGGCGGGCGCGAGTCGCCCGAGGTCGACGCCTTCCTCCACGTAGAGATCGCAGAGCTTCTGCAGCGCGCCGTGGATGTAGATCGGCGCGTCGTAGCCGGCCTCGCGGATGAGCGCGATGACGCGCTGCGCCTTACCCAAGGCATAAGCGCCGACCATGTGCGTGCGCTCCGGGAACTGCGCCACGGAAGCGAGCAGCTTCTTGATCTCCGCGCGATCGTCGGGATGGCGGAAGACCGGGAGCGCGAAGGTCGCCTCGGTGATGAAAACATCGCAGGCGATCGGCTCGAAGTTCCGGCAGGTCGGGTCGTCGCGCCGCTTGTAATCGCCCGACGCGACAATCTTGGTGCCGTCCATCTCAACGGCGATCTGTGCAGAGCCGAGCACATGGCCGGCGGGATGGAAGGTGACGGTCACGCCATTAATCGTCTGCGTCTCGTTGAGCTTGGCGGCTTGCGTGGAGCCGGCGAAGCCTTCGCCGTAGCGCTCCGCCATGATCTTCAGTGTCTCGGGCGTGGCGAGCACTGCGCCGTGGCCGGGGCGGGCGTGGTCGGAATGGCCGTGCGTGACAAGCGCGCGCTCCACCGCCCGCGTCGGGTCGATATAGAAATCGCCCGGCGGGCAATAGATACCTGCCGGTGTGGCGCGGAGGAGATCGGTGGGGCGCATCTTGGCCAAGATAAAGAGGCACATGCGGCCGCGCGAGGGGAGGATTGCGGCGGCAACGGCGACTCGACTTGCCGCGCCAGCGGTTCTAGCTTTGTTCCGATGACCGCGCAGACGCCCATACCGGCCGCAACGCCGCTTCCCGCCGCCTTCGGCGCCTGGTTTGCGACGCGCGGGTGGGCGCCACGGGCGCATCAATTGGAGCTTCTTGCGAAAGCGCAAGCCGGGCGCTCGGTGCTCCTCATTGCGCCGACGGGGGCGGGGAAGACGCTTGCCGGCTTTCTGCCGAGCCTTGTGGATCTGGCGCATGAGACCGCGGTGCCGAAAAAGGCCAAGCCCGGCATGCCGGTTATTGGGCCGCACACGCTTTATGTCTCGCCGCTGAAGGCGCTGGCGGTCGACATCCACCGCAACCTCGAACTGCCGGTTCAGGAAATGGGGCTGCCGATCCGGCTTGAGACGCGCACCGGCGATACGCCCGTCTACAAGCGGCAGCGGCAGAAGATCGACCCGCCCGATGTTCTGCTCACCACGCCGGAACAGGTGGCGCTGCTTCTCGCCTCAAAGGACTCACGACGCTTTTTCAAGCGGCTGAAGACGGTGATCTTCGACGAGCTGCATTCGCTTGTGGTGTCGAAGCGCGGCGATCTTCTGTCGCTCGGTCTGGCGCGGCTGCGCGAGTTGGCGCCGGACGTGAAGACGATCGGGCTATCCGCGACCGTTGCCGATCCCGACGCGCTGTGCGCCTGGCTCATGCCGCAGGCACCGGACGCGCCACGCCGCCTCGCCGACAAGATCATCGTGGAGGGCGGGGCGGCGCCGGACATTTCCATAGTGGAGACGGAGACGCGCGTGCCGTGGCAGGGGCATACCGCGCTCTATGCTCTGCCGACGGTCTACGACGCGATCAAGGCGCACAAGACGACGCTGCTTTTCGTCAACACGCGCTGGCAGGCGGAGCTTCTCTTCCGCGAGCTCTGGCGAATCAATGACGATGCGCTGGAGATTGCGCTGCATCACGGCTCGCTCGATCGCGGGCAGCGGCGCAAGGTGGAATCCGCCATGGCGGCGGGCAAGCTGCGCGCCGTGGTCGCGACCTCCACCCTCGACCTCGGCATCGACTGGGGCGACGTCGATCTCGTGGCCCATATCGGCGCGCCGAAGGGCGCAAGCCGTCTGGCGCAACGTATCGGCCGCGCCAATCATCGCATGGACGAGCCGTCGAAGGGCCTGCTCGTCCCCTCCAACCGCTTCGAGGTTCTGGAGTGTCGCGCCGCACTGGATGCCAACTATCTCGGTCATCAGGACACGCCGCCGCTCAGGCCCGGTGCGCTCGATGTTTTGGCGCAGCATGTCCTTGGCATGGCGGTGGCGGAGCCGTTCGACGCCAAGGCGCTCTACGATGAAATCACCTCGGCGGAGCCCTACCGCGATCTCACGTGGGAGCGTTTTGAGCGCGTCGTCGATTTCGTCGCCACGGGCGGTTATGCGCTGAGAAATTACGAACGCTACGCGAAAATCCGCCGGCGCAAGGACGGGCCGCACAAAGGCCGGTGGGGGATCAGCAACCCGCGCATCGCGCAGCAATACCGGCTGAACATCGGCACCATCGTGGAAGCGCCGATGCTCAACGTCGTGCTCGGGCGGCCGAAGAAGGGCGTGATCCGCGGCGGCAAGCGGCTGGGGCAGATCGAGGAATATTTTCTGGAAGCGCTGACGCCGGGCGATACGTTCCGCTTTGCCGGCCGCGTGCTGCGCTTTGAGGGCATTCGCGAGAACATTGCCTATGTGACGCAAGGTGGCGACGAGGACCCGAGCATTCCGTCTTTTGAGGGCGGCAAGTTCCCGCTCACCACCTATCTGGCGAGCCAGGTGCGCGACATCCTTTCCGATCGCCAACGCTGGTCCAAGCTGCCGGACCAGGTGTGCGAGTGGCTGACTTACCAGGAGGAGCGCTCGCGTTTGCCTGGCGCTGATGAGCTTCTGGTGGAGACTTTTCCGCACGACAAGAAGTTCTATCTGGCGGCGTTTCCCTTTGAAGGTCGGCTGGCGCATCAGACGCTCGGCATGCTTCTGACGCGGCGATTGGAGCGGGCTGGGGCGCGGCCGCTCGGCTTTGTTGCGACGGACTACTCCATCGCCGTGTGGGCGCTGCGCGATCTCGGCGCGCTGTTTGAGGCGGGTCGCCCGTCGCTCGCTGCCCTCTTCGACGAGGACATGCTCGGCGACGACCTCGATGCGTGGATGGCGGAATCCTATCTCCTGAAACGCACGTTCCGGAACTGCGCCATCATCTCCGGGCTGATCGAACGCCGGCATCCGGGCGAGGAGAAGACCGGGCGGCAGGTGACGGTCTCCACCGACCTCATCTACGACGTGCTCAGGAGCCACGAGCCGGACCATATTCTGCTCGATGCCACGCGCGCGGATGCGGCCGGTGGGCTCCTCGACATCCATCGGCTTGGCGAAATGCTCTATCGCGTGAAGGGCCGAATCGTACATCAAAGGCTGGAACGCGTCTCGCCGCTCGCCGTGCCCGTGATGTTGCAGATCGGGAAAGTGCCAGTGTTCGGCGAGGCGCAGACCGACATTCTCGTGGATGCGTCGGAAGCGCTGATCCGCGAGGCGATGGGTGAAGCGCCTGCGGAACCTGAGGAGCACGCGCGTGCAATTGCAGCTCAGCCTGCGGCCAAGAGAACCGCAAAGCGCAAGCCGAGACGCGCGGCGCGCACGGCCCGGGCTGGCTGAGATGCAGGTGACGATCGCCGATACGCCTGTCGTGCTCGATCCGGCGGGCGGATTGTTTTTGCCGGAGAGCCGGACGCTCGTGGTCGCCGATCTGCACCTTGAGAAGGCGTCGAGTTTCGCACGCCGCGGCATGCTCCTGCCGCCCTACGACACCAAAGCGACACTCAGGAATCTCGCCGATATCATTGAGCGCCGCGCGCCGCGAAGCGTGATTGCGCTCGGCGATTCCTTTCATGATGTCGGCGGTCACGGACGGTTGGCGGACGCCGACCGACTGCGGCTCGCGGCACTCCAGGGTGGGCGCGAGTGGATCTGGATCAAGGGCAATCACGACCCGGAGTTCCCCGCCGATATTGGCGGCGATGTCGTGGCCGAGTGCGTTGCGGAGAGACTCACCTTCCGGCACGAGCCAGTCGAAGGATTAGCGCCGGGCGAGGTCGCAGGTCATTTGCATCCGGCGGCGAAGATCCGCGGCAATGGCCGCAGCGTTCGCCGCCGTGCTTTCGTCACCGACGGCATGCGCATGGTGCTGCCGGCCTTCGGTGTGC
Source organism: Afifellaceae bacterium (assembly GCA_028284625.1). Lineage (GTDB taxonomy): Bacteria > Pseudomonadota > Alphaproteobacteria > Rhizobiales > Afifellaceae > DASWJZ01. The sequence continues at coordinate 12,488 of JANQRH010000024.1, forward strand.
TGACCGGCGGACTGAATGTGCTCGACCGCGCCTTCGCGCCGCTCTTTGCGCCCGGCGCGCTGAAGCCGTTTCTGATCGGCGATGGGCGACTCTTTCCGGTGGCGTTCGAGGCGCTCTGTCCGGACTGAGCAAACAGGCGCTAAGGCTCCGGCGCGGTGATCGGAAAATCGAAATAGGTTTTTGGGAACGGCTCGTCGATCAGGTCGAAGTGCCACCATTCGCGCCGATAGTTCCGGAAGCCGGCCTCCGCCATTAGCTCCACCAGAAGCGCGCGGTTGGTCTGGGCGTCCTCGCTGACGCTGGTGTCGGCGGTGTAGCTTTTCAGGCTGAAGCAATCGTAGCCCGTGCCGAAGTCGAGGCTGTTATCGGGAAAGCGCACGCCTTTCGGCTCGTCGCACGGGATGAGCAGCTCCCCGGCCTTATAGGCGCGCTGCGCCGGGGGCGGCAGCTTCACGATCGTGAGGTCGACCGAGCTGCCGCGCGAATGGCCGGAACGGCGCGCGATCCAGCCGCTCTCAAAGAGCCGGCTCTTGTCGATGTCGGGATAGAACTCCGCCTTCGTGTCCTCGTCGCCGGCGACCTCCGACCAGGTGACGAATGCGGACACAGCCCGCTTCGGCCGATAGCAATCATAGACCTTCAGGGTCAGAAACTGTTCGCGCAGGCGATTCTGGACGCCCTTCAGCGCTTCAGCCGCCTTTCTCGTCAAGATGCACTCCGCGGCCTCATAGCCGGGGATCGTCCGGCCGACGAAATTGTGTGCGCCGGCATAGCGCATCTCCTGAAGGATGGTCGGATCGACGCTGCGCAGATGGACGAAGCCGTCCGGCAACTCGGCGTGTGCGATGCCGGCCGACAGATGGATGGCGGCGGCGATGGCAAGATGAAGAGGGCGCACGGGGTGTCAGTCGGGTTTGCGGCCGGTCTGTTCACCGGCGAGGCAGCAGGCCGATGCCCAGCCGCTGATGCCCTGCCAGGTGACGGTGCACCATTTGTTGCTGTAGCCGGAGACGGAGCGGCAGGCCGATACGGCAATGCCGGATCCGTTGGGCGGGATCTCCGCCACGATGCCATAGCGCGTGCTCGGGCCGCTGCGCATATTGAGCACGTCGTTGTTGGCGACGCCGATCACGCGATAGGTCTCCGGTGCCGAAGCGGAGCCTCCGCCGGCCGGGCCGAGGTAACGCGAATACGACCAGCCGGACACGCATTTGTAGCGCACCTCGCACCACGGATAGCGATAGCCGGCGACATCGACACAATTGCCGATGCCGACGCCCTGGGCGCCCGGTGGCATGCTGCCGGTGGTGGGGGCGTCGCGATCCGGATTGGAACGCACCCAAAGGACGTCGTGGGATGACACGCCGGTGACCTGGTAGATGCCGTGCGGATGGCCGCAATCGTCGGATCGTTGCGGTAGCGGCTCTGGCGCGGGTGCAGGCGCAGGCGTTGCCGCTTCTTCGGTGCGGGCGCGGGCAAGGTCGATCAGCCGCTGCATGCGCGTGCGCGCGCCCTCCGCGTAGAGGCCTTCCGGAAAGGCGGCGATATAGCGTTGATAGGAGGCGATCGTGTCTTCCTCCGTCACGGTCTGCCAGAGATCGTTTTCCACCAATCCGCTAAGCAGCGAATTCACCTGGCTGGTGCGCGGCGAGTCGGGGTGCTTTCTGAGATAGGCGCGGTAGGCCTCTTCGGTGTTCTCAGAGATGGCGGCGAAGTAATCCGCTTCGGCAAGGTGGCTGCCGTCATCGGCGGGCGGCGGCGTGGGAGCCTCTTCGTCTTCCGCAGGCGTTGTGGAAGCGGCGGCGGCCGGCTTCAAGTAGATTTCCGTTGCGCCCAAGGAGCCGTAGACGAACGGCTCCTGCCGGCCGCCGGTCTCCGCCAGCACCTCGTCATGGACGATGCGGAACAGGAAGTTGATCTCAAGGCCGGGCGTTTCGATGTTGCGCAGGAGTGCCGCCGCGTAGGGGCTGTGATCACCGTCACCGTCATCGGCGGTGGTCCCGCCCTTGGCGGCATAGGCGACGAGTGTCTGCGCCGGCGGCTCCACGCGCGCCAGGCCGCGGCCGATGGAGCGGCGTGCTTCGTTGCGCTGCATGCCGGCGATGAACGGGTTGTCGCGGCAAGCGTCGAGCAGGATCAGCCGCAGCCGCGAGGCGCCTTCCACCGCGCGCTGAACACGCGCCAGGGAGATGGCCTCGTCTTCCACATGCGTGTCGCGCTTCAGCTTGGCGTCGATGGGGATGAGGAAGTTGGCGCCGTTCAGCTCAATGCCGTGGCCGGCATAATAGACGAGCGCAATGTCGGCGCCCGCGGCGGACAGCTCAAAATCCTGCAGGGCAGCGCGCATCTCAGCGCCGCTCAGATCGTTCAAGAGCGTGATATCGAAGTCGAGGCGCTCAAGTGCTTCTGCCAGCGCGTTGGCGTCGTTCGCCGGGTTGGGAAGCTGAGAGACGCTTTCATAGGCGGAGTTGCCGATCACCAGCGCGACGCGGCCTTGGGCTGCGAATACGGGCCCGATGAGCAAGGCGCCGAGCGCAAGAAACGCCGCTGTCAGCCGTAGCACAATGCCCTGCATCCCGCGTCCTCGGCATCGTTGTGATGATCGCCGGTCAGGCGCGACGAGGTTACACGGCCCGTCCGGCGCTGGCCAGCCGACGGCCGCGCGCCTGCCTTCATGAGCGGCGGAGGATGACGCCGGCGAGCCAGCCGGTGAAGAGCGCCAAGGCCACGCAGACGAGGCCGTAATAGAACGGGAAATCGATGGCGGCGCGGGCGATGCGCTCCGAAAAGCCATCCTTGGCAATGGAGAGAATCTGGGTCTCGCCGGCCAGGAACGCCTCGTCGCGGAAGAGGTAGACGCTCACCCGATAATCGCCGATCGGTATTTCGCTCGGCAGGAAGAACGTCGTGCGGAACACGTCGGGCGCGAGGAAGATCACCTCCTTCTCGCGCTCCACATAGAGGCCGCGCTCGGTCTTGAGGTCGATCAGCGCTTCGGCGAGTTGCTGGGATGTCGATTCAGCGCGGGACTCTTGAACGAAGGACAGGCTCGGCACGCCGAGGCGATATTCCAGGAGCTGCTCGGGCGTGACGGAAGCGCTGAAGTTCTCGCTGAGATGCATGACGTAATAGGTCGGCACGTTGGCAAAGGCGCGCGAGGTGCGGTTCGCCCAGACACCAAGCACGCGCTCCTTGCGCCGCACGATCATGTCCTGCTCCGGGCCCTGCACCACGACCGCCACTTCGTAGCCGTCCGCATCTTCCGGTCCCCCGCGCACGGCGCCGAACACGACGATCCGCTCGCCGGTGAAGCTGGAGGTGATGGAGACCGCCTCGTCCGACAGCGTGGAGACGAGGCTCTCGCCGTTGGCCGGCACGCTCGGCATGGCGGCGAGCATCGCCAGTGCAAGGAGCCATCGCCTCATAGCGCGCCTCCCATGATGGCGAGGGAGTGGATTTCTTCAGGCCGGGCAAACAGGCTGAAGAGCACGCGAAGCGCGACGGCAAGGACAAGAAGCGCAAGAAGCGCCCGCAATTGCTCGGCGCGGATGGCCTGCCCAACCTGTGCACCGAACTGCGCGCCGACCACGCCGCCAACCATCAGCAGGAAGGCGAGCATAATGTCGACGGTCATGTTGGCAGTGGCGTGCAGCACCGTGGCCACCGCCATGGTGGTCAGCGTGTAGGCGAGCGATGTGCCGATCACCACGTTGGTGGGGACGCGCAGGAGATAGATCAGCGCCGGCACCATGATGAAGCCGCCTCCGAGGCCGAGGACGGCGCCGAGAAAGCCGATGGAGGAGCCGAGCGCGATGATCGGCAAGACGCTGACATAGAGCTTCGAGCGGCGGAAACGCATCTTCAGCGGCAGGCCGTGCACCCAATTGTGGTGGGCGGAGCCGCGCGGTCGGGCTGGCCGGCCGGCGCGTGTGCGTAAGATCGCGCGCAGCGATTCCCGCAGCATGATGACGCCGATGAAGCCGAGAAAGACGACGTAGGCGACAGAGATGATCAAATCGAGCTGGCCGACCGAGCGCAGCGCACGAAATGTCAGCACGCCGAGGGCGGAGCCCGCGACACCACCGGCCGCCAGGAGCAGCGTCATCTTTTCGTCGATCAGGCGGCGGCGCCAATAGGAGAGCGCTGCGGAGGTAGAGGAGGCGACAATCTGCGGCGTGACGGTCGCCACGGCCACAGCCGGCGGAATGCCTGAGAAGATGAGAAGCGGCGTCAGGAGAAAACCGCCGCCAACGCCGAACATGCCCGACAGGAACCCGACGGCGCCCCCCATGCCCAGAAACAGGAACATGTTCACTGTCAGCTCGGCGATGGGAAGGTAAAGTTGCACCCGCGGCGCCCGTTAAAGTGTTTTGTCGTTTCGTTCTTGGTTCCCGGCGGCCTCAAAGAAAAATAAGCGCCCGCAAGGCAGCGCTGTCAAACGATGAACAGGCTAAACCGCGCGAATATTGCCTGAACTTCGGTCAAAGGCGCGTTAATTGGAGAAAAGTCGGCCTTGAAAAGCAATTCGGCCTCCCGTTTGAGGGAGGCCGAACTTTTTCGCTCGGTGCAGTTGGGAGAAGGCGGTCAGCCCGCCGTGCCCTTCAGCGCATCCAGCAGAGTGGGATCGATACGGCCCGTCTTTGGGAGGCCCGCCTCACCCTGGAAGCTCAGGATGGCCTCAATGGTCCGCTGGCCGAGAAGGCCATCGGTGGGGCCGGGATTAAATCCCTTCTCGGTGAGAAGTTTTTGCACCAGCGCGACCATGTCGTTCTCCGAAAGCGTGCTGCCGAGCTCTTTTTCCGGCTGCGCTTCGACGCTGATGGAGCTGCGCTGATCGCTCCAGCCACCTTCCGGCATCAGCACTTCGTTGGCCTCGCTGATGAGAGGAACGGGCTGGAACCCGGCCGCGGCGGCTTGTGCCTGAGATAGCGTTTCCTCCGGAAGGGCCGCGGCGATGATGTCGCGGCGTTTGGCCGATTCTTCGTCACCGGAGGTGGCTGCGATGGAGAACCACTTATAGGCCTCGATCAGATCCTGCGGCACGCCCAGGCCGCGTGCATGGAGAATGGCCAGGTTGAACTGGCTGTCCCGCACGCCGTGCTCGGCAGCGCGACGGAAGAGCTGTGCGGCCGCTTCCAGATCGGGCTCGCCGCCGGCACCTTCTGCAAAGAGCACGGCCAGATTGTGCATCGCCTTCACGTTGCCGGCGTCGGCGGCGCGGCGATACCAATCTTGCGCCTTGGTCATGTCCTTGGTGACGCCGAGGCCCTTCTCGTAGATCGACCCGAGGCGGTATTGCGCCGGCGCCAGGCCGTCAGCGGCAACGCTCTCATACCAGGCGACGGCCGCCGGCATGTCGCGCAGCCCTGAGCTGCCTTCCGCGAAGCGGGCAGCGACCTCAAATCCGGCAGCCGGATTGCCGGACATGGCCGCATCGCGCAGGCGCTGCGAGACCATCGTGACCGGAGGCTCCGGCGGAGTTGCCTCGGTGGTGAAGGTTGTTGTCGGCGTGTCGGTTGTCATCGTCGCCAGTGCCGCTGCGTCATCCATCGTGGCGGCGGCCATGCTGGGCGGCTCGCTGATGATTTCCTCGGCCGGCGTGTCCGTCGGCGCGGAGGCTGTTGTCGCAGTGCCGAGCTCGGCCTCGACCTCTGGCGTGGCAGCTTCGGGGAGCGCCGCCATCTCGGTCGGCGGTGCTTCGGACGCCGGCTCTTCAACAGCCGGCATCTCCTCCGCCAAGGCCTCCGCCTGGACGGTCTCTTCAATCGGCGGAACGCCAGGGGCGGATGCCGGCGTCGGGGCCGAAGAGCCGAAGCCCGGAATGGCGGCAATGACGCTGCTGACATTGCTGCTGATGTCGACCTGGTTACGCACGATCTGGAAGGCGGCGAAAGCCACGGCAACTGCAAGTGCCGCCGCCATAAGCGCGACGCGCCGCGATTTAAACGTTTGGCCACCGCTCTGGACAGGGGCGGATGGTTCCACACCGGACGCCTCGTCCGCCGCAGCGCGGGCCGCGCGACGAGCGGCGACGAGGAAGTTCTCGTCGATGACGTTGTCCGCCTGATCGGCCGATCCCAGGTCACCGCCAAGCGCTGTTTCGCGGCCTTTGTCGCGGCCGGAGAGATTCCCGGTGGCTGAGGTCGGGGCGCCGGTCAGTGCTGAGTTGAGCGGCGAATCCGTGCCGGGCTCAAGCGGCAGGTCGGTCTCGTCTTCGCTTTCATCAGGCTCCGGCGTGAACGATTCGGCTTTGCCGCCCGTGGCGCGGCGGAGCAACTGTCGGGACGTCAGGCGGCTGAGCAGGCTACCGGAGCGCTGTTCTGCGCTCTCCGCCTCGCCTGCCGGCGTTTCCGCGGCTTCTAATCCGCTCTCCGTCAGCACCGGCGTCTGAGACCCGGCGTCGCCGGAATCCGGATCGGCGGTGTCCGGCTTGGTCCTTTCCAGCCGCTCCACCAGCGCTCCGGCCTCGGCCGGCGTCGTGGCCTTCGGCGTGACGTCCGTCTGAGCAAAGACATCCGGCTTGGCGGTATCGGTCGCCTTTTCCGGCGATGCGGCAGGCTTGTCGGCTTCATCAGCGTCCCGCTCCAGGAACGCCATGCGCTTGACGACCGCCTCAAGCGTGCCCTGAACGGCGTCGAGCGCATCCTTGGTCGATTTCTCCGATGCCTTTGTGGAGCTGCGGAGCGCCTCCACATCGTCCGACAAAGCGCGCGCCACGCCGGCCATCGCGGTGGCTTCACCGTCGCCCTGCTCCGTGGTGGCCTGATGGTCGGTCACCGCGCGTCGGGTTTCGTCCAGCCGCTCCTCGATCGTCTTCAGGCTGGATTCCACATGGGCCAGCGCGAGGCGCGACTGGCCGGGATCGTCAAGCAGGCCGGCGATCCGTTCCATCTGCGCCTCAAGCGCGGCCGTGCTCGCCGCCGGGCGGTCGGATATCTGATCCATGCGCGAAACGATGGTGCGCAGGAGGTCGCCGAAGCCTGCTTCGTCCTGGCCGAGGCCGGGGAGCGAGCGAAGCTCCCGCCGCAGAGACAGGATGTCCTCCTGCAGCTCGGCGACGGCGTCCACGGACAGAGACGAACCGTCCACGGAGGTGGCGAGACCAATCGTCTCAAGCTTGCGCTCAAGCCGCGCAATTCGCTCGTCGGAACCAGCCGGCGTCTGTTCGGCCAAGGCGCTGGCGGCGCTTTCGGCGACGCGATTGGCGAGCCGTTCGATGTCGTGCTGCGACATGCCGGCGTCGGCGATACGGCTCTCCAGGCGCGCCAGCTGGTCCTCGATATCGACATTGGCGCTTCTGACGAGCGTCTGCTCAAGCTGCTCGAAGCGCTCCGTGATAGTCGCGGTATCGGCAAGGCGCTGCTCCAGCCGGTCGAAGCGGTCGTCGGGAAGCGCCCGGATCGTGGCGTCGACGCGATCGAAGAGCTCGTTGAGCCGCGCCGGGTCGATGCTGCGGCCCTTCAGCAGCTCAAGCCTGCTGATGATGCCTTCAAGCTGCGTCTGCAACGCGCGCGCGTCCGGGCCCTTGCCGCTGTTGCCGAGCGCGACGATGCGTTCCTCTATCGCCTCAAGGCGCAGTGAAAGCGGAGAATGCTCGTCTGCGGCGCCGAGCGTGCTGACGCGCTCGGAAATGTCCTGGAGTTTCTGCGCGAACGGCCGCAGCTGCTCGCTGGATTGGGCGGCCTGATGGTTCAGCTCGTCGAGCTGGCGCTGCATCTCCTCAAGGCGCGATTCCAGCGGCTGAATTTGGGCGCGCGACAAATATTCCGTGTGCTCGACGATCTGCTGCCCCAGATTGTCCAGCTTGTCACCGAGCGCGCCAACGTCGCGGCGGGCGCCGTCGGTGTCCTGTGCCTCAATGGCTTCGGCGAGGGAATCGACCTTGCGGGTCAGCCCGGCCAGAAGCTCCGCGGCGTCCTCTTTCTCCTCAATCGTCGTGGCGAGGTCGGTCAGCCGGCGCTCCAGCCGCAGGAACGCGTCGCGGCTGGCGGTCTGGTCGTCGAGAAGACGTGAGTCGAACGCCGCGAGGTGTGCCTCCAACGCCGAGACATCGACCGAGCGACCGGCTTCGGCCACCTCAATGAGTTGTCCGGAGAGCTCCGAGAGGCGGTGCTCAAGGTTGGCGGAAGCCATCAGACGCTGCTCGCGTGCCGCCTTCAGGTCGGAGGCGACGGTTGCAAGCTGGTCCTCAATCTTCTCAAGCGCGGCCTGGTCGCTCAGCGCTTCCGGCAGGGCGTCAAGCCGGTCGGCAAGGGAAAACAGGCGATCGCCGAGATGCGACACGTCTTCCTGCGAGGCGGTGTTCTGGAGCTGCCGACGCAGGCCGTCGATGCGGTCCTGGATTTCCTCCGGTGAGGCCAGGTGGTGCACCAGCCCCTCCATGCGGTCGAACCGCTCCAGAATCGCGCCCTGGTTCTCGCGGATCGCGTCATAAGCCGGGATCTCGACCTCCACAGTATCGAGGCGGTCGGTCAGGCCAACGAGGCGGTCCTGAATGTCGCCCAGGCGATTGCCGGCCATATTGCGTGCCGCATTCACCTTGAGCTCCATCTCGCCGAGCCGCGCATCGATCGCTTCCAGGGCGGAGGCGGTGCTGTTGCGGCTATGAGCAAGCCCTTGAATCTCGTTAAGGAGCTGCATGAGCTCGGCGCGCACCGGCTCAATCTGATTGTCGTCGAGGTCCTCTTGAAGCGCGTCCACGCGCGCTTCGATTGCCGCGAGCTGGTTTTGCATCTGCGTCGCCGTCTCCAGGCCGCGGCGCGCCTCTTCGATGCGTGCATGACGCTCTGCTTCGGCAGTGGCCGCCTGGCGGCGCATTTCCTCTTCCGCCTCCTCAACGCGGCGATCTGCATCGGCCTGATGCTCGGCGGCGCGTTGCATGGACTCCGCGGCCTCCTCCTCAGCGCGGCGGCGCGCTTCCGCCTGCGCCTCGGCAATCCGCATCGCCTCCGCGGCTTCCGCCTCTGCCTCTGCTTCGCGCTGATGCGCCTCGGCGATCATCTGCACGTGCCGCGCGGCGTGCTCGGCCTCCATCTCCGCCAGACGGCGGAGCTCGGCGCGGCCGGCTGCCTCATCGGCGCCGGAAGCCAGCGACGGCTCTTCGTGCGAGGAGGCCGGTCCTGCCTCTTCGCGGCCGTCATCGTCGGCAGTGGTTTCTCCACCCTGCAGCCGCTGGCTCAGCGCCTCAAGCCGTGCCTCGAGGCGGTCGAGCCCGTGCGTGACGATATCGCGGTCGCTGCCGACCTCAGCTGCCGCGGCGGCCGAACTCGCGATGCGCGTTTCCGGCGTCGCCGACCGGCTTTGGCGCTCGATTGCGTCCAGCCCTTCTGCGAGCTTTCTGACGGCGCGTTCAAGCTCTTCCGCGCTTGTTGCGGGCGGGCGTGCCTGAAGGTGCTCGGCGACGCGCTGTCGCGCGCCCTGACCGATTTGTGCCAGCCGACCCTCCGCATCGAAGCGGGCGTCCAAGAGATCGTCGAAAGCCAGATCGGCATCCTGTTCGGACCGATCGGCCGCATGGCCCGCGGATGCGGTACTCGCCTTAACGCTCCTAGAATTTCGCGCGTTCATCAGTGCTCCTCGGGGCGGAATTCTAGCGCAGGGGTGCGCTGATTCGGACCGCGAATCGTCGGTGTTCCGCCGCAAGGTGAAGATGATCGTAACTTAGGTAAATAGCGGGTTAACCTGCACGGCACATTTCCAAAAAATTAACCATACGCCCCCCAGATTTCGCAGGCCGGTGGCTGCTGTGACTTTCACGTCAGCGGAACCCCGGCTCTGGCGGCCCTTTGGGCACGGTTTCGATTCGGACGTTCAGGAGCGCATGTCATGAAAAGTACCTTTGCCATCGGGGAGTTGGCGCGGGAATTCGGCGTTACCCACAGGACATTGCGCTTCTATGAGGACAAAGGTCTGATCAGCCCGCGCCGCGATGGCACGAATCGCATCTATTCCCGCCGTGACCGCTCGCGGCTCAAACTGGTGATTCTCGGCAAGAAAGTCGGCTTTTCGCTGGCTGAGATCGGGGACATGCTCGACATCTACGACCTGAAGGATGGCGGCGTGCCCCAGCTACAGGGCTCGCTCAGCCGATTCGCCGAGCAGATCGGCGTGCTGCACAAACAAAAACGGGACATTGAGCAGGCGATCGAGGAGATGACGCGGACGATGAACGTCGTTGCCGGCTTGCTCAGGGATCGCGAGGCCGCGGAGGCAAAGACGCCGCGCCAGGCGGCAGCTTAGCGATGATCATGGCCACGGGAACATTCGTGGCCAAAACGTCGTCCGTCGAGCGACTATGTAACAAGAATGCCGACCTATAGCGCCCCGTCAGACCATGTGTTGTTCCTGCTCCGCGATGTGCTGGGCTATGAGCGCTATGCCAATTTGCCGGGCTTTGCCGATGCGCCGCTCGATCTTGTCGAGGCGGTGCTCTCAGAGGCCGGGCGCTTCTGCGAAGAGGTGCTCCAGCCTTTGAACCGCACAGGCGATGTTCAAGGCTGCACACGCCACGACGACGGCTCGGTGACGACGCCCGATGGCTTCAAGGATGCCTACCGGACCTATGCGGAAGCCGGCTGGGTCGGGCTCGCCGCCGATCCGGCCCATGGCGGCCAGGGCCTTCCCTATACGCTCGCTGCCATCCTGAACGAGTTCGTCTCCTCCGCCAACATGGCCTGGGGCATGTACACGGGGCTGGCGCAGGGCGCGATCTCCGCGATCACGCTGCACGGCTCCGACGAGCAGAAGGCGCTTTATCTGCCGAAGCTGGTGTCGGGAGAATGGACCGGCACGATGAACCTGACGGAGCCGCATTGCGGCACCGATCTCGGGCTGATCAAGACCAAGGCCGTGCCGGCGGGGGATGGCAGCTATGCCATCACGGGCCAGAAGATCTTCATCTCAGCCGGCGAGCACGATTTGACGCCGAACATCGTGCATCTGGTGCTGGCCCGCATCGAGGGCGCGCCGGACGGCACCAAGGGGCTGTCGCTGTTCGTGGCGCCGAAGTTCCTGCCGGACGAAAGCGGCGAGGTAGGCGAGCGGAACGCCATCTCATGCGGTTCGCTTGAGACGAAGATGGGCATCCACGGCAACGCCACCTGCGTCATGAATTATGACGGCGCGACGGGCTGGCTTGTCGGCGAGCCGGAAAAGGGGCTCCGCGCCATGTTCACGATGATGAACGAGGCGCGGCTCGGCGTGGCGGCGCAGGGATTGGCGCTGGCCGAGGTGGCCTATCAGAACGCGGCGGTCTACGCGCGTGAGCGTCGCCAGGGCAGGGCACTTTCCGGTGCGGCCGAGCCTGACGCGGCGGCCGATCCGATCCTTGTTCATCCCGACGTGCGGCGCACGCTGATGTCGATCCGCGCCTTCAATGAGGCGGCGCGGGCGTTGTTCGTATGGGCGGCGCTGAAGGCCGACATCGCGCATAAGTCACAGGACGCGGATGATCGCCTGGCGGCGGACGACGCCTTGGGCCTGTTCACGCCGGTCCTGAAGGGCGTGCTTTCCGACAAGGGCTTTGAGAACACCGTTCAGGCGCAGCAGGTCTTCGGTGGGCACGGCTATATCGCCGAGCACGGCATGGAGCAGTTCGTGCGCGATGCCCGCATCGCCATGATCTATGAGGGCGCTAACGGCATCCAGGCGCTCGACCTCGTGGGGCGCAAGCTTCCCAAGGATGGCGGACGGGCGATGAATGCGTTCTTCAATGAGGTCGCAGGCTTCGTGAAGGCGCATGAGAAGGACGAGGCGCTGGCGCCCTTTGTCGCGCCGCTGACGGCAGGCCTGGAGCATCTCCGCCAAGCCACAATGTGGCTGATGAACAACGCCATGGCCAAGCCCGACAATGCCGGTGCGGCCTCCACCGATTACATGCATCTCTTCGGCCTGGTGGCGCTCGGCTATATGTGGGCGCAGATGGCCAAGGCGGCGACGGAGAAGCTCGCGGATGGTGCTGACGGACGGGAGGCGTTCTTTGAGACGCGGCTAACGCTCGGGCGCTTCTTCATGGAGCGCACCATGCCGGAGACCGCGGCGCACCTGGCGCGCATCTCATCGGGCGCCGACACGTTGATGGCGCTGCCGGCGGAGGCTTTTTAGGGCGGGCGGCATTCTCCACGCGAGGCTTCATATCGTCGTCGAAGCCGCCTAGATATATTTCCGGTCATCGGAGGACGCTTGAATGGCGGACGCCTACATTTACGACGCCGTGCGCACGCCGCGCGGGCGCGGCAAGCCGGACGGCGCGCTGCACGAGGTGCCGACGGTGCGGCTCGCGGCGACCGCGCTTGACGCGATCCGCGCGCGCAGCGACCTCGACACGCATCTCGTCGACGACGTGGTTCTCGGCTGTGTCGATCCGGTCGGCGAGGCTGGCGGCAATGTCGCACGCGCAGCGGTGTTTCTCGCCGATTACGGCACGCATGTGCCGGGCATGCAGATCAACCGCTTCTGCGCCTCCGGTCTCGACGCAGTGAACATGGCGGCGAGCCAGGTCATGACCGGCTATCACGACGTGGTGGTGGCGGGCGGCGTGGAATCCATGTCGCGCGTCGGCATCGGCATGTCGGGCGGTGCGTGGCCGGTCGATCCACAGGTCGCCGTCCCTTCCTATTTTCTGCCGCAGGGTGTCTCCGCCGACCTCATTGCCACGAAGTATGGGATCAGCCGCGACGATTGCGATGCCTATGCGGTGGAAAGCCAGACGCGCACGGCCGAAGCCTGGGACGACGGGCGCTTTGCCAATTCGGTCGTGCCGGTCTCAGACATCAACGGCATCACACTGCTTGACCGCGACGAGCACCCGCGGCCCGACACCGACATGCAGGGGCTCGCCGCGCTTAATCCGTCGTTTGAGATGGTCGGCCAGATGGGTGGCTTCGACGCCGTCGCCATCCAAGCGCATCCGGAAGTGGAGAAGGTCAAACATGTCCACCACGCCGGAAATTCGTCGGGCATTGTGGATGGTGCGGCTGCCGTGCTGGTCGGCAATGGGTCCGGCGGCAAGGCGGCCGGCCTGAAGCCGCGCGCAAAGATTCGCGCCTTCGCCAATATCGGTTCCGACCCGGCATTAATGCTGACGGGGCCGATCGACGTCACTGAGAAGCTTCTGAAGCGCTCCGGCATGGCGCTTGCCGATATCGATCTCATCGAGATCAATGAGGCATTCGCTTCCGTGGTACTGCGCTATTGCCAGGCGCTCGATCTCGATTCCTCAAAGGTCAACGTCAATGGCGGCGCTATCGCCATGGGTCATCCGCTCGGTGCCACCGGCGCGATGATCTTGGGCACCGTGCTCGACGAACTGGAGCGGCGTGATCTCTCCACCGCGCTGGTGACGCTCTGCATCGGCGCCGGGATGGGCACCGCCACCATCATCGAGCGGGTTTGAGCCATGCCGAAAGTCGATATCGCGTCTCTGCCGGAGGACGATGCCTGCGACTACCCCGCGCCTTTCCATGAAATCGCAAAAGGGCGCGTCCGCAGGCGGCTTGGCGATGCCGGCGGGCTGACGCAGTTCGGCGTCAATCTATGTCGGCTCGAGCCGGGCTCCGGCTCGTCGCAGCGCCATTGGCACGAGAGCGAGGACGAGTTCGTTTACGTCCTGGAGGGTGAGGTCGTGCTGGTGGAGGATGAGGGCGAGACAATCCTCAAGCCCGGCGACGCTGCGACCTTCAAGGCGGGCGTCGCCAACGGCCATCAGCTCATCAACCGCTCCGATCGGGATGCGCTGTTCCTGGAGGTCGGAACACGCACGTCCGTCAGTGCTGCGCATTATTCCGACCTCGACATGAAAGTGGCGCGCGTGAAGGGTGTCGATACGTTCATGCGCAAGGACGGCACGCCCTATCCCCAACGGTGAATGCGCGAGATGCGTTGCCGCTTAGACAATCACATTCCGGGAGTCACGGGATGAGCTACGAGAATTTCCGGTTTGAAACGAGCGATGACGGCATCGCGCTGATCACGTGGGACATGCCCGGGCGCTCGCTCAATGTTATCACCGAGTCCGTCATGGACGAGCTTGATGCGATCGTCGATCGCGTCGCTGGCGATGACACGATAACAGGCGCGATCATCGTCTCCGGCAAGGACGCCTTTTCCGGCGGCGCCGACATCACGATGCTGCACGCGCTGTTCTCAGTCTTTCAGAAGCGCATTGCGGAGGACCCCGCCAAGGCGAAGGCGGAGCTCTTCCACGAAGCGGGCCGCATGTCGCGCATCTTCCGTAAGCTGGAGACCTGCGGCACGCCGTTTGTCGCGTGCGTGCACGGGACCTGCATGGGCGGTGCGACGGAGCTGGCGCTCGCCGCGCATGCTTGCATCGTGGCCGACGACAAGGCGACGCGCGTGGCGCTGCCGGAGGTGAAGATCGGCATCTTCCCGGGTGCCGGCGGCACGCAGCGCCTGCCGCGCATGATCGATACGCAGACGGCGCTGGAGATGATGCTGAAGGGCTCCGGCATCGACGCGGCCCGTGCCAAGGCGCTGAACCTCGCTGTCGACGCTGTGCCGCGAGACAAGATGATCGATACGGCGCGGGCCATGCTGGTGGCCGGGCTCGATGCGACAAAGCCGTGGGACAAGAAAGGCTACAAACCGTCCGGTGCGGCGCGCGTCTTCTCGCCGGCCGGCTTTCAGTTGTGGCCGGCGGCCAACGCCATCTTCCGCAAGGAGACCTTCGACAATTATCCCGGCGCGCGGGCGCTTCTGCAGTCGGTGTTCGAAGGCTTGCAGCTCGACATGGATGCCGCGCTCATTGTCGAGACGCGCTACTTCGCGCATGTCCTTCAGACCAATGAAGCCGCGGCGATGCTGCGCTCCATCTTCGTGTCGATGCAGGCGCTCAACAAGGGTGCACGGCGTCCGCCGGACGTGCCGAAGCGCAAGCTCAAAAAGGTCGGTATCATGGGCGCCGGCTTTATGGGTGCGGGCATTGCCTATGTCTCCGCGCAGGCCGGGATGGAGGTCGTGCTGATCGATCGCGATCAGGAAGCGGCGGATAAAGGCAAGGCGCATTCCGCCGGGTTGATGGACAAAGCGATCAGCCGCAAGCGCGCCACACCGGAAGAGAAGGCTGCGCTGCTCGCTCGCATCCATCCGACCGCGGATTATTCCGACCTCGCCGGCTGTGAGCTGATCGTCGAAGCGGTGTTTGAAGACCGCACGGTGAAGAAGGAGGCTACCGAGAAGGCGATGGCGCATCTCGCCGACGACGTCGTCTTCGCCTCCAACACATCGACGCTGCCGATCACGTCGCTCGCCGCCAACGCAAAGGACGCTGAGAAGTTTATCGGCATCCACTTCTTCTCCCCAGTCGATCGCATGATGCTGGTGGAGATCATTTTGGGAAAAGAGACCGGCGACGAAGCGCTGGCCGCGGCGATCGATTATGTGCGCGCTATCAAGAAGACGCCGATCGTCGTCAACGATTCACGCGGCTTCTACGCCAATCGCTGCGTCATGGCCTATCTCCTGGAGGGGCATGTGATGCTCGATGAAGGCGTGCCGCCGGCGATGATCGAGAACGCTGCGCGCATGGCCGGCATGCCGGTCGGGCCGTTGTCGCTCACCGACGAGATCGGCGTCGATCTGGCCTGGAAGATCCTGCAGGCGACCAAGGCCGACGCCGGTACTGAAATTTTGATCGATCCGCGGCAGGAGGCGCTGCTGGAGGAGTTGGTCGTGAAGCGCGAGCGCTTCGGTCGGAAGAACTCCAAGGGCTTCTACGATTATGCGGGGCGCGACAAGGCGCTGTGGCCGGGGCTTGCCGAGATCGCCCAGCCTAGAAGCGGCGATGATTTCGATGTCGGCGAACTGAAGGAGCGTTTCCTGGTCACGCAGGCACTGGAGGCGGCACGCACAGTCGCGGAGGGGGTGGTCACTGACCCGCGCGAGGCCGATGTCGGGTCGATCCTCGGCTTCGGCTTTGCGCCCTATACCGGCGGCACGCTTTCCTACATCGATTTTATGGGCGCGGCTCAGTTTGCAGCACTTGCTGAGGGGCTGGCTGAGAAATACGGCGCACGCTTCACGCCCCCGGCGTTGGTTACAGAGATGGCTAACAAAGGCGATACGTTCTACGGCCGCTTCGGTACGGAACAAGACGCGGCGTGAGCAGAGAGCTTCGGCGTAGCCGGCGGCGCGGCATATTGTGACTAAACACGATTTCGCGTTTCGCCTTACGCGCTTGAAGGACTATATTCCCAGCAGAGCGTTGTCGCGCTCCCCGGCGCGCTCCCACGCTCACTGTCTTTGTTGGAGCATGATCTTTTCCGAAGACCGGCGACCACTTTTCGGGATCATGCTCTAACGGGAAGGCGCGAAACCCATGTGGAACCATGAGTCCGTTTGGGGGGCGATCGACGCGCTTGCCGCTCGGCACGGGCTGAGCCCGTCAGGTCTCGCCAAGCAGGCGGGTCTCGACCCGACGGCTTTCAACCCCTCCAAACGGCATGGCCATGACGGGCGGCCGCGCTGGCCCTCCACGGAATCGATCGCCAAGGTGCTCACTGCCACCGGTGAATCGCTTGAGGGCTTTGTCGGATTGACCCGGCGCGCGGGTGAGCCGGTGCGCGAGATCCCGATCAGCGGCATCATTCCCGGCCATACCGTGCCGTTGGTGGGGATGGCGGAAGCCGGCGTCGGCGGTTTCTTCGACGATGGCGGGTTTCCGGCCGGTCAGGGCTGGGACGAGATCGCGTTTCCGGAGTTGACCGATGAATCGGCCTATGCGCTCCGCGTATCCGGCGATTCCATGCAGCCGCTTTATCGCGACGGCGATCTCATTATCGTGTCTCCTGCCGCGCAGGTGCGGCGCGGCGACCGTGTCGTGGTGCGGACATCGGAAGGTGAGGTGATGGCGAAGACGCTTCTGCGCCAGACGGCCACGGAGCTGGAGCTCGGCTCGTTCAACCAGGAGCATCCGCCGCGCGTGGTGCCGTTGCGCGACGTCGATTGGATGGCGCGCATCCTGTGGGCCAGCCAGTGAAGCCGCACCGCGTGCACTTCGCTCAACTGCTGGTATCTGCTGGACATTCGGCGCCGGTCGCGCATCATCGGCGCTCATGATTCGCGGCAGCATTCTGGCGCTTCTCGGCCTTGGTTCCTTCGTCGCTGTCTATGTCGCGATGGGGCCCGACGTGCCGCCGGAACCGGTGACGGAATCCGTCATGCTGGCCGACGGCGTGCCGCCGCCCGGCGACATCGGACCGGAGGTCACGACGTCCCTCAAAGACGGCTCGCGGATCGGCGGGCCGGCGCCGGTGACATTCGAGCTACGGCCCGGCACGGCATCGCAGGAGCCGGTCGTGATCGCCAGCACCATCCGCGATGTCACGCCGCCGGAGATGACGGCCGCACCGACGACCAACGGTCCGTTGAAGCGTATCAAACAGCCGCCGGCGGAAGAGCAGGCGCGGGTTGAGCGACTGTTCAATCCGATCGTCATCGCTGCCGGAACCATCAAAGTGCGTGGCCGCGACATCCGCCTCGCCGGCGTGTCGGCGCCGAACTTCGATCAGCGGTGCGGGGAGGGCGACGCGGCGTGGCCATGCGGGCGCATGGCGCGTGCAGCGCTTCGGCGTTTCATTCGCGCGCGTGCGATCGAATGCGATGTGCCGGCCGGGGCAACGGAGATTCCCGAGAGCGCCGATTGCCGCGTGGGTGGCGAGGACATCGCCGAATGGCTGGTGGCGCGCGGCTGGGCGAAGCGCACTGGCGATCGCTACGAGGAGCAGGAGGACGCCGCGCGCGAAGCCAAGCTCGGTCTGTGGAGCAAGACGCGCCCCAGCACTCAGGCCGACTTCGCCTCCAGCGGCTGAGCCAGCGTCCCGTCCAACGCCTTCTTGATGAGCGCGCGCGTCTCGTCGATGCCGTAAATGGAGACGAACGAGCCAAAGCGCGGCCCGCGCTCCTGCCCAAGCAGCAATTGATAGAGCGTCGCGAACCAGGATAACGCCACCCCGGGCCGGTCGCCGTCTTGCTTCGGTGGCGTCTGGTAGCGCTCAAACGCGCGCCCGACATCGTAAAGCGCCGCCTGGATGCTCTGCGCATCGGTGTCAGGCGGCAGGGACGCCAGCGTCTCGTCGAGCGCTTGCAGCGCCTGACGCTCGACCTCGTCGGGCGCCCGGAAGCTTTTCATCGGCTTCACGAAATCGTGGTAGTAGCGCACCGCGTAGTGCACCATCCGATCAAGCGCCGGCTCCGCCTCGCGCTTCACATCGGAGCGGTGGCGCGTGATGAATCCCCAAAGGATGTCGGCGTCTTCCGTGTTCGACGCGCTCGCCAGATTGAGCAGCATGGAGAAGGGCACCGGTACGCTCTCCTCAGGCGGACTGCCTGAGTGAATGTGCCAGGCCGGGTTCGTCAATCTGGCGGCAATGTCCTGTCCGCGATAGGCGTCGAGGTGCTGGTAATATTCGTCCGCGGCGCGCGGGATGACATCGAAATAGAGACGCTTGGCGGCGCGCGGCTTTTGAAACATGAACAGCGACAGGCTCTCCGGCGAAGCGTAGGTCAGCCACTCCTCAATCGTCAGTCCATTGCCTTTCGACTTGGAGATTTTCTGTCCGTTCTCGTCGAGGAAGAGCTCGAAGTTGAAACCTTCCGGCGGCTTACCGCCGAGGGCCCGGCACACCTTCGATGACAGCGTGACGGAATCGATCAAGTCCTTCCCCGACATTTCGTAGTCGACGCCGAGCGCCACCCAGCGGAGCGCCCAATCGGCCTTCCACTGACATTTGACGCGCCCGCCGGTGACCTCAGTGGTCATCTCCTCGCCGGTTTCCGGATCCACATAGGTGATGGTGCCGGCATCGACGTCGCGCGCGATGGTCGGCACCTGCAGCACGATGCCGGTGCGCGGACAGACGGGCAGGAACGGTGAGTACGTGGCGCGGCGCTCCGGGCCCAAGGTCGGCAGGATGATCGCCTTCACCTCGTCATAGGCGGCAAGCATCGTCAGGAGCGTCGCGTCGAAGCGGCCGGAGCGGTAGGTCTCCGTCGCGCTCATGAATTCGTACTCGAACCCGAACTGGTCGAGGAAGGCTCTGAGTCGCGCGTTGTTGCCGGCGCCGAATGATGAATAATCGTCGCTGAACGGATCGGGCACCTCGCTCAGCGGCCTGCCGAGATAGGGCCGCAGCCGCTCCGGGTCGGGGATGTTGTCGGGGATCTTTCTGAGCCCATCCATGTCGTCGGAGAAGCAGATGAGGCGCGTCGGCACGCGATCCTCCGTCAGAAGCCGGAAGGCGTGGCGCACCATTGAGGTGCGGGCGACCTCACCGAACGTGCCGATATGCGGCAGGCCGGAGGGACCGTAGCCGGTCTCAAAGAGCATCTCGCCGTCGAAGCCGCGGGCCTCGGCGCGTTCGATGAGCTTGCGTGCCTCCTCGAAAGGCCAGGCCTTGGAGACGCGTGCGGCGGCAAGCCAATCGGCGGGAAAGTCGTTCATGACATTTTTTTGATCTGGGCGGCGGCGAGCTTAGTGACCGGTCCCGTCTGAATCAACGCGCAGTGGCGCCATGGGAGTTGCGTGTTCGTCGCGAAGCGACAATAGCATGGAGCGCACAATCAAAAGGTCGGGAGCGAGCAATGCGAGGTATCCGTGTACGGTTGGTGTTGGCGGGGGTGGTGCTTGCCCTGTCGCTTGGCACAGCGGCAGCGCAGGGCTGCGGGAATGACGGCTCGGGCTTCAACGCCTGGATCGCCAACTTCAAGAAAGATGCCGCCGCGCAGGGGATATCGCAGCGCACGATCAGCTCCGCCCTGAACGGCGCGCGCTACAGTAACGCCACGATCCGGCTTGATCGGAACCAAAGAGTCTTCAAGCAGAGCTTTGAGACCTTCGCCGGCCGCATGATCCCGCCGCGCGTGAACCGGGCGAAGAACAGACTGCAGAAACATGCGAGCCTGCTTAATCGCATCGAGCAGCAATTCGGCGTGCCGAAGGAGATCGTCGTCGCCATCTGGGGCCTTGAGACCGATTTCGGTGCGGTTCGGGGCAAGGCGTCGGTTATCAGCGCCATTGCGACGCTGGCTTATGATTGCCGCCGCTCAGCATTCTTCACTGGTCAGCTTGTCGATGCGCTCCGTGTCATCGAGCGTGGCGACATGACCGCCAAGCAGATGATCGGCGGCCTCCACGGCGAGATCGGGCAGACGCAGTTCCTGCCATCGTCCTATTATGCGTTCGCCGTTGATTATGACGGAAACGGGCGGCGTGACTTGATCTCCAGCACGGCCGATGTGCTCGCTTCCACGGCGAATTATCTGCGTGGTCACGGCTGGCGGAAGGGTCAGTCCTGGATGCCGGGAAGCGGCAACTTCAACGTCATCAAGCAGTGGAACAAATCCACCGTCTATTCGCGCACCGTGGCTGAATTCGCGCGCCGCCTGGCGGAGGGGTGAGGGCCCAGCGGGCCGCGCCGAAACGCCAAGCCAACTGCGTCGTCATGCCCGGACTTGATCCGGGCATCCACTCCTGAATCGCTCAGCTCAGCGAAGCGCGGGCGGAATGGATTGCCGGGTCAGGCCTAGCAATGACGACAGAGAAGGGCCGCAAGTTGGCCCCCGCTTCAATAAAGGCTCACCGGGAAGTAGCGCAGATAGAGCTCTTCATAAGTGCCGGCGCGATAGACTTCGCGCAGCGCGTAGTCGAGCGCAGCCTTCAACGTGCGATCCTCCGCCTTCAGGACGATCGCCATGCCGGCGCCGAAATAGCGGTTGTCGAGATAGGCGCCGCCTGAGAAGCGGCAGCATTCTTCCGCTTCGGCGCCATGGAGCCAGAAGGCCAGGTTCAAGGCGTCGCCGAACATGGCCTCAAGATTGCCGGCCTTGACCTCAGCCAACGCGACGGCCGGGTTGAAGTAGCAGGCGAGGCGAAGGTCGGGGAAGAAGCGCTCCAGATAAGCGGCGTGCGCGCTGTTGCAGACGACCCCGACGAAACGCTCCGGGCGCTGGCCGCTTGGATCGAAGAGCGTGCTTTTAGCGACAACGAAACGCGCCGGGATCTTGAGGTAGGATTGCGTCGCGATCAGGTCGTCCGCGCCCGATCGCTCAAGGTCGAATCCGGCAATGACGGCGTTCCCGGTCCCGTCCTTGAGCCCATCGAGAAGCGTCGCGAAGGGCCTCGCCTGAATGGCGCACTGGACCTCCAGCGTGTCGCATACGGCTTGCGCCAGATCGATATCGAAGCCGATCAGGATGCCGCGATGGTCGCGGAAGGCAAAGGGCGGGAAGTCGTCGGCGGTCAGAAAGCGGATGGTGCCGATCTCGCTGGCGGAGGGGCGCTCGAAACGCGCGCGCGGGTCCCAGAAATTGGGCACCACGACCGGATCGGCCTGCGGTGCCTCGCCCTCCTGAGCGATCACCGTCGCGGAGGTGAGGAGGCTCGCCAGAACAATCAGAACCCGGATAAGGCGCACAATCATTTCGCCGCTTCACGCTTCGCCAAGTTCGGGGTCAAAGTTGGGGTGCCAAGTTTGGGTCAACGTGCGTCGCTTTGTCGACCGTTCTCCCGTAAACGGAAGCGGGCCGAAACGAAAGGGGACGGCTTGCTCGACGGTGCTGCACGCCGGTTGATTGATCCGGCCCTCGATCGAATAGGCGCCGGCCTTGCCAGGGCCGGCGCGTCGGCCGATGCGGTGACCTATGCCGGTTTCGGCATCGGCCTTTTGGCGGCACTGGCGATTGCCTTCCAGTTCTTCCTAATGGGTCTGGCCCTGATCCTGCTCAGCCGTCTTTGCGACGGTCTGGATGGGGCGGTGGCGCGGCACACCGCTAAGACCGATCGCGGCGGCTTTCTCGATATCGTGCTCGACTTCGCCTTCTACGGCGGGATTCCCATGGCCTTCGTCATTGCCGATCCGGAGGCCAATGCTGTGGCCGGCGCGGTGCTGATCCTCTCCTTCTACGTCAACGGTGCAACGTTCCTCGCCTATGCCATCTTTGCGGAAAAGCGGAAGCTGTCGACGGAAGCGCGGGGCTCCAAGTCGCTCTACTTCACCACCGGCCTGGCGGAGGCGACCGAGACCATCATGGTCTTCTGTCTGTTCTGCCTTTTTCCGTCGGCCTTTCCGCTCCTCGCCTACCTGTTCGCAGCATTGACCTTGGTGACCGCGGCAGCACGGATAATGCTCGCCGTGCGGATCTTTCGATAGGGAGGTGACGCGCCCCGGCTTGCTCCGCTATGAGTCGATGCAACCGTCTCAAGAAACACACAGTATCGGGGGGAAGTGATGGACGTGCGCGCCGCTGTGGCTCTGGAAGCCGGGAAGCCGCTTGAGATCACCACTGTTCAGCTCGACGGGCCGCAGGCCGGCGAGCTGATGGTGGAGATCAAGGCGACCGGCATCTGTCATACCGACGAGTTCACGCTGTCGGGTGCCGATCCGGAGGGCCTCTTTCCGGCAGTGCTCGGTCATGAAGGCGCAGGCGTCGTGGTCGATGTCGGGCCGGGCGTGACCAGCGTCAAGAAGGGCGACCACGTCATTCCGCTCTATACGCCGGAATGCCGTACATGCCCCTCCTGTCTGTCGCAGAAGACGAACCTCTGCACGGCGATCCGCGCCACGCAGGGCCAAGGCTTGATGCCCGACGGCAGCTCGCGCTTCTCGTTGGAGGGCAAGCCGCTCTTCCACTACATGGGCACGTCGACCTTCGCCAATTACACGGTGCTGCCGGAGATCGCCGTGGCGAAGATCCGTGAGGACGCGCCGTTCGACAAGGTCTGCTACATCGGCTGCGGCGTGACCACCGGCATCGGCGCTGTCATCAATACGGCGCAGGTGGAGCCCGGCGCCAAGGCGATCGTCTTTGGGCTCGGCGGCATCGGCCTCAACGTCATCCAGGGCCTGCGCCTGGTCGGCGCAGAGATGATCATCGGCGTCGACATCAATCCGACCAAGAAGGAATGGGGCGAACGCTTCGGCATGACGCATTTCGTCAATCCGAACGAGGTGGAAGGCGACCTCGTCCCCTACCTTGTCGACATGACGAAGAAGGGCGCCGACCAGATCGGCGGCGCCGACTACACCTTCGACTGCACCGGCAACGTCACGGTCATGCGGCAGGCCTTGGAGGCGTGTCATCGCGGCTGGGGCCAGTCGATCATCATCGGCGTGGCGCCGGCGGGCGCGGAGATCGCGACGCGTCCCTTCCAGCTCGTCACCGGGCGTGTCTGGAAGGGCACGGCCTTCGGCGGCGCGCGCGGCCGAACGGATGTGCCCAGGATCGTCGATTGGTACATGGACGGCAGGATCGAGATCGACCCGATGATCACCCACACCATGCCGCTGACCGAGATCAACAAGGGGTTCGATCTGATGCATGCGGGTGAGTCGATCCGCAGCGTGGTGATGTACTGACGTCTCCGCCGCACAAGCGGTAACGGATTTCGGTTGCGGCGCGGCGATCCGGAAACGTCCGTTTTGTCCGCGTTAGCAGCACTCAGTCGGCCTTGCCGCGCTGCAATAGCCGGCGGCGGCCGGGCGAAGTGATAGTACAGCACTTCAAATGCTGAATGCGTCGTTAATCGGCGCGAAATGCTCCTGATGTAAAACCGTAGGCTGCGTCGCCCATCTTCTTGCGGCCGGCGACGCCTTGGCTAAGGGGCAAGATTTCGTAGTGGCGTACAAACTGAAGCCGGCGGGAGATGAGCCTTTGGGACAGGCCGAGGCCGCGCTTGAGCGGCTCGGCTCGGCCAATCGCGGCCTGCAAGCGGAGATCATGGAACGCCAGTCGCAGGAAGACTGGCAGGCGGAACGCGCGCTTTTCCGCGCCATGATCGAGCAGGTGCAGGATTATCTCTACGTCAAGGACCTTCAGGGCCGCTTCGTCATCGTCAATCCCGCTGTCGCGGCGGATTTTGGGTGTGAGCCGGACGACGTAGTCGGGCGGACCGATTTCGATTTCCATCCGAAAGAGCTCGCCGTTCAGTTCCATCGCGACGAACAAAAAATCATCGACTCTGAGGAGCCGATGATCGCCAGAGAAGAATTCGTCATCACGCCCAACGGCAACAAAAAGTGGGTGTCGACCTCCAAACAGCCGCTGCGCGACAATTCCGGTCGGGTGATCGGAATCGTTGGGATCGCCCGCGACATCACCGACCGAAAGAAAGCCGAGGAGCAGGTGCACTTCATGGCACACCATGACGTGCTGAGCGGTCTGCCCAACCGCGTGCGGCTCATGGATCGGCTGACGAAGGCGCTGCATCGGGCGCAGCGTCGTGGCAGCCGCGTGGTTGTCATCTTTGTCGACCTCGACAATTTCAAGGACGTCAATGACAGTCTCGGCCATCATGCGGGCGACGTCGTTCTTCGCACGGTGGCGAAGCGTATGGTGGGCTGTATCCGTGCGACCGATACGGTTGCCCGGTTCGGCGGCGACGAGTTTGTCATTCTGTTGGACGATGCGGCGAAGAAGGTCACCGCGGCCGTCGTGGAGAAGATCAGGACTCGGATATCCGAGCCGATCATCGTTGACGACCACACCTTTCACATCACGTGCAGCATGGGTGTCGCTTCGTATCCGGCCGATGGCACGAACGCGGAAGTGCTTCTGTCCAACGCGGATGCTGCGATGTATCGCGCCAAAGCCAATGGCCGCGATCGGGTTCAGACTTACGCCATCGAGATGACGCTTGCGGCGGAAGAGAAGCAGCGCCTCCAGGAGGGTATGCGCGCGGCGTTGGAGCGCAACGAGTTCACGCTTCAGTTCCAGCCGCAATTCGACATCGAAACCGGGCAAGTCTTGGCCGTGGAGGCGTTGGCACGCTGGAACCACGCCGATCTTGGGCCGATCAATCCGAGCAAGTTCATTCCGATCGCCGAAGAAAGCGGCTTGATTGTCCGTCTTGGCGATTGGGTGCTCAGGGAAGCCTGCCGGCAGTGCAAGGCTTGGCACGATTCGGGGCTTCCGCCGGTCAGGATCTGCGTCAACGTTTCGGCGCGTCAGTTCCGCGAGACGAAATGGGTCGGTCGCGTGCGCAAGGCGCTCCTCGAGACGGGGTTGGAGCCGCAATATCTCGAGCTGGAGCTGACAGAGAGCATGCTGATGCATGACGTTCCGCAGGCCGTTGCGACAATGCGGAAACTGCAGGCCATCGGCGTGCAGTTCGCCATCGACGATTTCGGCACCGGCTATTCAAGCCTCAGCGCGTTGAAGACTTTCCCCGTCGCTCGCTTGAAGCTCGACGGTTCCTTTGTTCGCAACCTCCCGCAGGACGACGATGATATGGGCATCGCCACAGCCGTCCTGTCACTGGGGCGGCGGCTTAAGATGGATGTCGTCGCGGAGGGTGTGGAGACCGCCGACCAGCTCGGCTTCCTTCGGGATCACAAATGTGAGGCGGCGCAGGGGTTCCTTTTCAGCCCGCCGCTTGATGCCTGCGCCCTGGAGGACATGATGCGCGCCGGCAATCGCCAAGGTAAGCTTACCGAGCGGTAAAGCTGGATCACCACCGTCCAAAGGTCGCATAAACCTCCCATTAACCGGCAATGGGAGGCCACTCATGACGGAGTCCACCAACGCTTCGACGGCCGAGCAGCGGCGCGTGCCGCGCTTGCGCACGCTTTTGGGCGGCATCGTTCAGTTCGACGACCATACGTCGACGATGGACTGCACGATCCGCAGCCTGTCGGCCTACGGCGCCCGCGTTGAGCTAGCGGAGGCGTTCCGCCTGCCCGACGCATTCGATCTAGCAATTCCGCATCACGACCAGGTGCATCGCGCCGAGGTGATGTGGCGGCGCGGCGAGCGCGCCGGACTGGCGCTCACCGACCTGAAGCCGCGTGAAGCGCCGGTTCGTCGGCACATGACGCCGCGTCAGCTCAGGCGTGCGCACCAAAAGGAAATGGACAACGCGCTTTACTGAGCGTCGGCGGTAGCCGGCTGGCGCCGGCCCGCTCATCGACCGTTAACCTTATCTGCGGTCGTTAATGGATCGTTACCGTGCTTCCGGACGATAAAGGTTTTAATAACCACGTCCGGGGGAGCACGTCATGGTCGAACGGCGTCATGAGAGGCGGCTGCGTAGCCTGCTCGGCGGCCGGATCAGCTTCAAACAGTTGCACAGCACGATGGATTGCGTGGTCCGCAACATCGCACCGCATGGCGCCATGATCGTGTTCCCGCACACCGCCGTCACGCCGCGGGAGTTCGAACTGGAGATTCCGCACCGGGGCGAGATCCACGCCGCAAAGGTCATCTGGCGGAAGCACGACCGGGCTGGGGTGACGCTCTCCGACACGGAGAAGCACGACGTGCCGGTCGAGGCGACACGCCGTATTCGCCGATTGATGGCGGAGAATCGCCGACTCAAAAGGCAGCTCGATCCCGGAAGTTGGTAAAGACGACCGGCCGAACACGCCTTTCGACGCTTTGCTTCTTAGACCGTAATCAGCGCCGTTCGCGGGCGGCGTTTGTCGCGGCGAGATAATCGATCTCGAAGAGATCGTCGTCGAGCCGGTTGCCGATCTCCACATTGTAAAGCGCCACCATGGTCTGCAGACCCTGTTGATCGGTGACTGTCCATTGCCGCAATTCGTGCGTGGTCCGGTCGAAGATCAGATTGAGCGTGCCGGCGCTGAAACGCGTCTCATCCTGCAGCACGATCTCGACCAGATCAGGCGCCACGCCGATGGCGGTCACCTTGTCGGTCGTGGACAGATCGAGGTTGGAATCGAGCAGGAGCCTTAGCGGCGTCTGCGATAGCGGCCAGATGTCGTAGGTCTGCAGCCGCTTGTCGAAGACCAGAACGGACTTCCCGTCGGCCACGACGCGCACAGTCGCCGGCGGGTCATACTGAAACCGCACGCGGCCAGGGCGGGCGATGAAGAAGCGGCCCTGCAATTGCTCGCCGTCGGGATTGAACTGGACGAACTCGCCGTTCATCGTCTGGACGCGCGACAGGGCGCCGGAAATCTCGCGCAGGACCGCGGCTTCCTGGTCCGACATTGCGTGCCCGAGATTGGGCGCCAGTGCTGCGGCTGAGAGGCCGGCGAGCACCGCGCGGCGGGTGAGCATCGCTGGGCTCATCATGATCCTCCTTGCGGGGCCCCGTGCGTTATAGTCACTTCGTGACGAGACAAGGGCGCGCAATGGCCCCGGCGCGGCCTCAGGCGGCGTCCTCACCGACCAGGATGTCGCGCTTTCCGGCATGATTGGCCGGGCCAACGACGCCTTCCTCCTCCATCCGCTCGATGATGGTGGCGGCGCGATTGTAGCCGATGGACAGGCGGCGTTGAATATAGCTGGTTGAGGCCTTGCGGTCGCGCAGCACCACGGCCACGGCCTGATCGTAGAGATCGTTCGATTCTTCCATGCCGCTCGCCAACGCGTCGAAGCCGCTTTCCGCTTCTTCCTCGTCGGTGATGGAATCGAGATAGTCCGGCACGCCTTGGCTCTTCAGATGGGCGACGATGTCCTCCACCTCCTCGTCGGAGACGAACGGCCCGTGGACGCGCTGGATGCGTCCGCCGCCGGCCATGAAGAGCATGTCGCCCTGGCCGAGAAGCTGCTCCGCGCCCTGCTCGCCAAGGATGGTGCGGCTGTCGATCTTCGACGTCACCTGGAAAGAGATACGGGTGGGGAAGTTCGCCTTGATGGTGCCGGTGATGACGTCGACGGAGGGCCGCTGCGTGGCCATGATGACGTGGATACCGGCGGCGCGTGCCATCTGCGCCAAGCGCTGAACGGCGCCTTCGATGTCCTTGCCGGCCACCATCATCAGATCGGCCATCTCGTCGATGATGACGACGATGTAGGGCATCGGCTCAAGCTCAAGCTCTTCGGACTCGAAGATCGGCTCGCCGGTCTCGTGATCGAAGCCGGTCTGCACGGTGCGAGTCAGCACTTCCTTCTTCTTGGCGGCAAGCGCGATGCGCTGGTTGAAGCCGTCGATGTTGCGCACGCCGACCTTCGACATCTTCTTGTAGCGGTCCTCCATCTCGCGGACCGTCCACTTCAGCGCCACAACCGCCTTGCGTGGATCGGTGACGACCGGCGCCAGGAGATGCGGGATGCCGTCATAGACCGACAGTTCCAGCATCTTCGGATCGATCATGATCAGACGGCACTGATCTGGCGACATGCGGTAAAGCAGCGACAGGATCATCGTGTTGATGGAGACCGACTTGCCGGAGCCGGTGGTGCCGGCGACCAACAGATGCGGCATCTTGGAGAGGTCGGCGATGACGGGCTCGCCGCCGATCGTCTTGCCGAGCGACAGTGCCAGCTTGGCTTTCGATTTCTCGTAATCGTCGGAGGCCAGAAGCTCGCGCAGGAACACCGTTTCGCGGTTGGCGTTGGGCAGCTCGATGCCGATGGCATTCTTGCCGGGGATCACCGCGACACGGGCGGAGATGGCGCTCATGGAACGGGCGATGTCGTCGGCCAAACCGATGACGCGGGACGATTTGATGCCGGGCGCCGGCTCCAGCTCGTAGAGGGTTACGACGGGGCCCGGCCGGATGTTGATGATCTCGCCGCGGACGCCGAAATCATCGAGCACGCCTTCCAGAAGCCGCGCGTTCTGCTCCAATGCGGCGCTGTCGACTTGTTTGTCGCGCTTGCGCTGCGGCGGCGGCTCAAACAACAGGCTGAGCGCCGGCAGCTCAAAATCGTCGGAGGGCAGGAAGGAGGGCTGCGCCTCCTTGCGGGCGCGGGCGCTTGGCTTTGGGCGCGGCGCCCTCGGCTGGACGATGCGGCGCTGTGCGTTCTCCGGCTGATCGAGGTCTTCCAGCTCCTGCGCGAAAGCACCGTCGAACTCGTCGCCCCCGTCCGCGTACGCGCCGCCGTCCGTAGCAAAGGCCGGCTCGCGGCGAACAGGCGTGGCCGCTGTGCGGCGGTTTTGAGCGGCGTCGTAGATATGTCGGGACAACCGACGCACAAGCGCATTGGCCAGAAGCGCCCAGTGCACGGCGATCCCGGCGACGAGCCGCAGCCTGCTTTCTGAGCGAGCGATCGGCTCCTCGTCGTAGACCTCGTACTCTTCCTCGTCTTCCTCCGGGTCCTCCTCAAGCGCAGCGCGGCGATGTACCGTGGCGCCGGAGGCCGGTTCGCGCAGGCACGCCGTCCAAAGAAGGCCGACGGAAACGCCGCCGAGCACGACGAACAAGGCCGCGTAGAAGCCGGCCGACAGAATGCCGCCGCCGAACCATTCCGCGACGCTCAGCGTGATATCGCCGGCGGCGCCGCCGAGGCCGGTCGGCAGCGGCCATTGCGCCATGACCGGCAGGCAGGAGAAGGCAGCGGCGAAAAGAACGGCGCCGCCCAGCCAGGCACCGGCTTGGCGGAACACCCGACGCGGACGACGTAGGCGGAAGAGGTTCCAGCCGATGATCGTGAAGGGGACGAGAATGCCGACGATCGCCAGGCCAAAGAACTGCATCGCCAAATCGGCAAAGGCCGCGCCGGGCCGGCCAAGGATGTTCTGGACCGATTCGTCGGCCACATAGCTGAAGCTCGGGTCATCGACGTGCCAGGTGATGAGGCTGGTGAGGCCGAGAGCGGCAAGCACGAGAATGGCGAGCCCGCCCAAGCGCATGGCGTAGCGCAGAGCGAAATCGCGCAGGCGGTTTTCGAACGGATAGGGGTCGGCTAGGGAACCATAGGCCATTGTCGATCGACGCGCATTGTCACAGGGCTTCTTCGCGAGCGTAAGGAGGCAGGGTTAAGGCTGCTTTAACCACTGGGGATTGCCGGCAGTCGCCGCGGTATGGAACGCAATGCGAAGCGAGACTTAGAAACGACCGGGCCTACGTTGGGACAATTGCTACGCCGCCGCTGTCGCGATATGCCCCTGTATCTTCGCGGCGACGGGCCCTTCGCCGTATTTTTCAGCAATCGCAGCCGCTGCGTGATCGGTGACTTCGCCTAGCCGCGTTGCGTCGCGGGCTTCGATCTCGTTCCTGAGCGGCGTTCCTTCACAATAGGCGACGGCAGGATGGCGCGCCGTTGGGGCGGCGCTCACGTCGGTTCTCGTCTCGACAGTGACGTGACCGAACCCGGCTGCCCGTAAGTCCGCCTCGATTACCGCGACATCGTGATAGCCGTGAGGCGTGCGCGCGAGGAACAAGGGAGGGTCGTCGGGAAAGAGCTCTCCCGCCGCCTGTGTCACGACATCAGCGAACTCGTTGGTTTCGATTCTGTCCCATGTGTTGAAAATCAGTCGCCCGTTCGGTTTCAGCACGCGCCGCGCCTCGGCATATCCCGCGACGCGATCGGGAAAGAACATCACGCCAAACTGACAACAGACGACATCGAAGCTGTCGTCTTCGAAGGGTAGCGACAGAGCATCCGCCGCGCGCCATTCGATGCGAGCGTTCGCACCCTGAATTCGAGCCGCCCGATCGAGCATCGGTTGGTTGAGGTCTGTCACGACATAACGCGCGCTGGTCCCAAGCCGTGGCGCCAGCGCACGCGTCACAACGCCTGAACCTGCCGCCGTCTCTAGAATGGCTTGCGGTTCGTCCCGCACAACGCGGCTGGAAAGGTCTGCTGCGTAGCTCTCGAAGATCAGCGGAACAAGATAATCGTCATAGACGTCCGGGATTGATCCCGCGAAGACCTTGTCTGAAGCGCTCACAATCCTTCTCCCAGATGCCTGAACAATAGCGGTTCATTGTAAGGGAGGCACTTGGGAACTCAGAAGGGATTATGTGAACGGGGCCGCGAAGGCCCCGTTCTGTCTTGGGAGGACCGGATTGGGCCTCTGTTAAACCCGCTGGCTTCCGACACCGAACTCCGGATAGGCCTCCACGCCGACCTCCGAGGTGTCGAGGCCGAGCGATTCTTCCTCTTCGCTGGCGCGGATGCCGACGGTGTATTTGAGCGCCAGCCAGATGATGCTGCTGGCCACCAGCGTGAAGGCGCCGATTGAAACGATTCCGACGATCTGCGTCCCGTAGCTCGTGCCGGAATTCGTCAGCGGCACGACCAGGGTGCCCCATATGCCGGCGATCAGATGCACCGGAATGGCGCCGACAACGTCGTCGATTCGCATCTTGTCGAGAAGCGGCACGAAGATCACCACGATCACGCCGCCGACCGCACCGATGAAGAGGGCGGCCGGAACGCTGGGGGTCAGTGGCTCCGCCGTGATGGAGACAAGACCGGCAAGCGCGCCGTTCAGCGCCATGGTCACGTCGACCTTCTTGTAGATGATCTGCGTGAGGATGATCACCGCAACCACGCCGGCAGCAGCGGCAAGGTTGGTGTTGACGAAGATGCGCGAGATCGCCGAGGCGTTCTCAAAGCCGTCAAGCGCCAGCTGCGAGCCGCCGTTGAAGCCGAACCAGCCGAGCCACAGGATGAAGGTTCCAAGCGTGGCGAGCGGGATCGAAGAGCCTGGCAGCGGGTGAATGCCGTTGGCGGTGAACTTGCCCTTCCGCGCACCGAGCAGGAATGCACCCGAAAGCGCCGCCCAGCCACCGACTGAGTGGACCAGCGTGGAGCCGGCAAAGTCGGAGAAGCCCATCTCCGAAAGCCAGCCGGCGCCCCATTGCCAGGAACCGGTGATGGGGTAGAGCACGCCAGTGAGCAGAGCCGTGAAGATCAGGAACGGCCACAGCTTGATGCGTTCAGCCAGCGTTCCGGAGACGATCGACGCCGCGGTGGCGCAGAACACCATCTGGAAGAACCAGTCTGACGCGGCGGCATAATCGCCGCTCGTCTCTGAAGCCGGATCGGGAATGTCTTTCGGGACGGGGACGCCGAAGAAACCGCCGTTCACGTCCATGTACATGAGATTGTAGCCGATCACCCAGAACATGATGCCCGCGATCGAATAGAGCGAGATGTTCTTCAGGCATTGCATGGCCACGTTTTTGGACCTGACCAGTCCGGCCTCCAGCATGGCGAAGCCGGCCGCCATCCACATGACGAGGAAGCCCGACACGAGGAACGAGAAGGTGTTGAAGGTAAAGGCGACGGCCGCGGCGTCCGCCGCCACCATCGCCACTTCAGCCGCGTCCGCGGCGGCCTCAGTCGTTTCCTGGGCGAAAGCCGGCGCAAGCATGGCGGCGAGCAGCCCGGCCGCGCCAATCAGTTTAGCTGCGAAGCAGCGCATCCGTGTTCTCCATCGTTTCATGACCCACAGAGAGGGAGAGCCAGCATCGCGGCGCTCGGAAGCACTCGATACAAACCCCGTGCCAAGTGCTTTTGCGGCCCGACACGGCGTGCAGCCGTCCCTATCTGCATAGATTTTCATCAATCAGAGGTGTGTTCAGTCTATGGTGCCTATAAAATAGGCATCAAAGCGCATCGTCGTTGGTTTCGCCGGTGCGAATGCGCAGAGCGCTCTCCAAGTCGAGGACGAATATCTTGCCGTCACCGATCTGGCCGGTTTTTGCGGCATCGGTGATCGCCTCGGCGACGCGTTCCGCGTCGGCGGCCGCGACGGCCACCTCGATCTTGAGTTTCGGCAGGAAACTCACGGCGTATTCGGCGCCGCGGTAGATCTCGGTGTGGCCTTTCTGGCGGCCATACCCCTTCACCTCGGTGACCGTCAGGCCCTCAACGCCGATGCCGGTGAGCGCATCACGCACTGCATCGAGCTTGAAGGGCTTGATGATGGCTATGATCAGCTTCATTTGGGTGTCGCTCCAGTTGCGCCGCCGGCGGGCCGGCGGCCATCGTGCGGCTCATCGCAGCCGCTCGTGGGCAACACCTTCAAATGTCGTGCCAAGTTGCCGCCTCACGCGGCAATTCGCGTCGCAATCCTCGGCAATCGGTGGGTGGCTACGCTTTCCGGTCGGGCCAGACGCGGATCAGTCCCTCCTGGGCGACTGAGGCGACGAGCTGGCCTGCGCGCGTGTAGATGGCGCCGCGGTTGAAGCCGCGCGCGCCGGACGCCGACGGGCTTTCCTGCGCATAGAGCAGCCATTCGTCGGTGCGGAAGGGCCGGTGAAACCATAAGGAATGATCGAGGCTCGCCACCTGGATATCGTCGTCGAACAGCATCCGGCCGTGCGGGTAGAGCGAGGTGTCGAGCAGCATCATGTCGGACGCGTAGGCGAGCACGCATTTATGGATCGCCACGTCGTCGGGGAGCGCGCCGGTGGCGCGGAACCACACCTGCTGAACCGGCTCAAGCTTTTCGCGGCGGGTATAGGGCGTGAGGCTCACGGGCCTCAGCTCGATCGGCCGCTCACGCCGCCAATAACGTTTCATCGGTTCTGAGGCACGCGCCATGAACTGGCGCTTCAGCTCCTCCTCCGACATCAGCTCCTCCGGTGGCGGCACGTCCGGCGCGCTGGTCTGGTGGTCGAGCCCGTCTTCCTCCTTCTGGAACGACACCGACATGGAGAAGATCGCCTGGCCGTGCTGGATGGCGACGACGCGGCGCGTGACGAAGCTCTTGCCGTCGCGGATGCGGTCGACGTCGTAGATGATGGGAACGGCCGGGTCGCCGGGGCGCAGAAAATACCCATGCAGCGAATGCGCCTTACGCGTCGGCTCTACGGTGCGCGAAGCGGCGACGAGCGCCTGGCCGATCACCTGGCCGCCGAACACGCGCTGCCAACCGTCGTCGGGGCTGCGACCGCGAAACAGGTTGTGCTCAAGCGGCTCAAGGTCGAGGATGTCCAAGAGGTTCTCAATGGCAGCCGGCATGGCGCGGTCTCGTCGTCGATGGACCTTGGGTGGAGTGGCGGACAGTCGTCAGAGCAGGCAGCGGAAGTCAAGCAGAGAACCGATGGCCGCGGAGCCACATAGGCCAGACATCGTCATTGCCGGCGGCGGGCTGGCGGGGCTCGCCGGCGCGCTGGCGATTGCCCGCGGCGCACCGGGGCTCGGCGTTGAGGTAATCGACGCGACGCCGCCACATGTCGGCGGGACGGACGAGCGCGCGTCGGCCATCGCCGCTGCGGCGCGGCGCATGCTTGAGCAGCTCGGCGTGTGGGCGGACGTGGCGGATGGAGCCGAAGCGATCCGCTCCATGGAGATCACCGACAGCCGCACCGGCGACACAGTGCGGCCGGTCTTTCTGACCTTCGACGAGGATGTGGCGGAAGGTGAGCCGTTCGCGCACATGGTGCCCAACCAGATGCTCATCGCGGCGCTGCGCAAAGCGGCGGAAGCGTCCGGCGTGACCATCACGTCACCGGAATCGGTGGCCGGCTTCTCGGTCGAAGACGGCGCCGTCGCGGTGAAACTTGGCTCCGGCGCGGAGCGGCGCGCGTCGCTGCTGGTGGCGGCGGACGGCATCCGCTCGCGGCTCCGAAAACTATCGGGGATCAAGACGGTCTCGTGGCGCTATCCGCAATCGGCGATCGTGGTGAATGTGCGCCACGAGCGGCCGCATGACGGGATTGCCGTTGAGCATTTCCTGCCGGGCGGGCCGTTCGCCATTCTGCCGCTCAAGGGCAATCGGTCCTCGCTGGTCTGGCCAGAGCGCAGCGCCGACGCGAAGCGGCTCGTCGACGGCGACGATTTCGTTTTCCTCGTCGAGCTTGAGCGGCGCTTCGGGCATCGTCTCGGCGAGATTACGCTTGACGGGCCGCGGCGCGCTTATCCGCTGGGGCTGATGTTGGCGCGGGACTTCGTGCGCCACCGCTTTGCGCTGCTTGGCGATGCCGCGCACGGCATTCATCCGATCGCAGGCCAAGGTCTCAATCTCGGCTTCCGCGATGTTGCAGCTCTGGCGGAGACGCTTGTCGACGCGCATCGCATCGGCCTCGACATTGGATCGCTCGATGTGCTCAGGCGCTACGAGCAATGGCGGCGCTACGATTCGTGGCAGATGGGCGTCATGACCGATGCGCTGAACCGTCTCTTCTCCAACGACATCACGCCGCTCCGCGTCGCGCGTGATATCGGGCTTGGCGTCGTCGACCGGCTGCCGCGGCTGAAAGGGTTCCTGATCGGCGAGGCCGCCGGCCTTGTCGGTGATCTGCCGAAGCTCCTCAAAGGCGAAGCGCTGTAATCACGGCCGGCGGCCAGTTTGGTGCTGCGACCTAGAAGAGGCCGGCGCCGGTGAGCACCGGTGTCTTTTTCTTTTTGGCTTTCTTCCTTTTGATCGGCTTCTTGCGGCGGCGCTTCTTCGGCGGCGGGGGCGGCACGGTAGCGTGCTTCTCATAGGCTCTTTGAAGCCTCGCCGGATAGCCATGCTCCTCGGCCTTGGGGCCGTTATAGGCGAGCGAGAATTCCAGCCATTTTAGCTGGCGAAGCTCGTCGTCCAGTTCCCATGCCAGCAGAAGCCGGACGAAAGCCTGTATCTGATTGCCTTCGCCCAGCTTCATGTCCTCAACCATGTCGAACACGCTGGGGTATCCGGCGGCGGAGTGGTTGAAGCCCATGATCTGGGGCAGGCCCCACGACGCGGAGCGGAGCGCCATCACCGGATCGATCCGCATGGCGGCTTCGATCTGCCGGTAACGATCGTCCATCTTCTTCGGATACGGCTTGGCGCCCCATCTGCGGTAGGCGAGGCCTTGCTGCTCGGCGGCTTCGCGTTTCAATCCGGCGCCGAGTTCGCGATAGAAAATGTGCGGCTCAAACAGAATTTTGGGCCGCCTGCGGCGATCGAAGCCAGAACTTCCCGCCTCAACCTCAATGACTGCCTTGACCACAGCCAGGGGCGCACTCAGCGTTTCCGCCGCTCGCTCCAGGTCGGCGGGATTGAGTTTCTTGCCGCTGCCTTTGAAGTCCATCGCGGCCTCCAGTGACCTGAGGCCGATAGACTACAATCAAGACGGGCGAAAAGGAACGACGAAGACTTGGCTAGTTTTCCAGCGGCCTGGCTTCCTCTTCAAGGAGGATCGGGATGCCGTCGAGGATCGGGAAGGCGAGCTTGGCGGCGTGGCTGATCAGCTCTTGGCGTTCTCGGTCATATTCCAGCGTCGTCTTCGTGATCGGGCAGACGAGAATCTCCAGGAGCTTCGGGTCCACGGCTCGAACTTGATCCTTGTCGCGCTCCGACATCTCACTTTCTCCCGTCACTGTAACGGCGCTGACGGCGCATTGGCCTCCGCCAGCGCCATCTCTGTGATGGCGATCAGCGTGTCGGCGCGCGTGGCGTGGTCGGCGCATTCCAGAAGCGCCTGTTTCTCCCGCGGTCCCCAGGGGCTCATCATGGAGAGCGCCGTCACCAGTCCGGCGTTGGACGCCTGGTTGACGCTTTCCCAATCGGCCTCAAGGTTGTTGGCGGTGAGGTAAGCGCGAAAGGTCTTCAGCAGCGCGTCGCGGTCGACATCGTCCTCGCCGTTCAACGGCTCGCTCAAATCGCTGAACGCGTCGAGCGACATCCGACAGCGGCGATAGGACTTTTCGCCGGCGAGTTCCTCAACGACATGGAAGCGGGTGATCCCCGAAAGGGTGATCAGATAGCGTCCGTCGCCGCTCTCGGCGAATTGCACGATGCGGCCGATACATCCGACGTCGCAGAGTGGCGGGTTCAGGTCCTCAAACGTCGAGCCGAAGGTCGGTTGGATCATCCCGACGATCCGATCGGACGCCATCGCGTCGTCGACCATGTCGATGTAACGCGGCTCAAAGATATTGAGCGGCATCTGCCCGCTCGGCAGAAGGAGCGCGCCGGGAAGCGGAAAGATCGGGATGTCTTGCGGCAGATCGGCGGCACTTTCGTATTGCCGATTGCCCGCCATCACTGCCATTGCCGCTCCTCCGCTCCGATCAAGAAAACAGCAGCGCGGAAAGTCGCTGCCGCCCGGCGGTCGTGGCGGGATCTGAGACGCCCCAGGCTTCAAAGAATTGCACAAGCTGCTTGCGCGCGGCCTCGTCGTTCCAGCCACGATTGCGGCGGACGATCTCCAGGAGCTGATCGACAGCACCGCTACGGTCGCCGCGGCCGTTCAGCGCCAATGCCAGGTCGAAGCGCGTCTGATGGTCGTCGGGGTTGGCCTCTAACCGCCCCTGCAAATCGTCGGGCTGGCCGAGGCGCTCCGCTTGGCTCGCTAGATCAAGCGCGGCGCGGGCGCCGACAATGGCGGGGTCCTGTTCCTGCGCCGCGGTCAGGCCGGCGAACAAACCACGCGCCTGCGCCAGCTCGCCGAGCGCCACGAAGCAGCGCACCAACCCGCCGAGCGCCGTCATGTTATCGGGCTCAGCCTGCAGCACGGCGGAATAGAGGCTGGCGGCGCCGGAATGGTTGTTGTCGGCGAGCGCCTGGTCGGCGGCTTCCAACGTCTTCTCCGCATCGCTCGGTCCGACCGGTCCGGCGATGCGCTCGATGAAGGCCATGACCTGGCTTTCCGGCAACGCGCCCATGAAGCCGTCGAGCGGCTGGCCGTTCTTGAATGCCAGCACGGCGGGGATGGACTGAATGCCAAGCTGCCCGGGGATCTGCGGATGGTCGTCGATGTTCATCTTGACCAGCTTGACCTTGCCCTTGGCCTTGGCAACGGCGCGCTCCAGGACCGGCGTCAATTCGCGACAAGGGCCGCACCAGGGCGCCCAGAAGTCGACAAGGATCGGGACGTCGCGCGAGGCGTCCAGCACGTCGGCGCGGAAGGCCTCGGTGGTGGTGTCCTTCACGAGACCGGTATCGGCCGCAGGCGCGGCGTCGTCGGTCGTCTCGCCCAAGATGAATGTTCCGGTGCTCATACAAGCTCCCGTGCCAAGCTGATGTCGTTGATTGCCTCTATTTGGCGTGTCATTGGCGCGATTCCAACGCCGAATCTGCCGCCTCAGCCGTCGTCCCGTCGTCGGAAACCGCCAGAATCAGCGGTTCGTGGCCCGTGTGCCGGAGAAAGGCGACAAGGTCATCGCGCGTAATTGAGGTCGTGGCGGTGTTTTCCAGAGGGTGGAAGTTCAGGCGATCGTGGCGCATCAGAGCCTCGTCGAGGATGACAGTGACGCGGCCCTCCACGTCGTTGATCGCGCCGAACGGGGTGACTGCGCCCGGTATCACGCCGAACAATTGGGCAAGCAGTTCCGGCTTGCCGAACGACAAGCGGGCGCTGTCGATGCGCTTGTACAGTGACTTCATGTCGATGGCCGCGTCCTCCTCCGCCACGACGAGAAAGACGCGGCCTTTCTTGTCTTTGAGGAAGAGGTTCTTGGTGTGCCCGCCGGGAATGTTGCCGCGAAGCGCCCGGCTCTCCTCCACGGTGAAGAGCGGCGGGTGCTCCACGGTGGTCGTGGCGATCTTGAGCGTCTCCAGGTAAGCGGCGAGGTCAGCGCGGCCGGCGGGCATGATGTCTCCGGGGATCTCCGGGCAATGGTGAGGCCATCCGTGTTGGCCGGAAGCCGGCTTAGCGGCTTGCGTCGGCGCCGACAACCGCACGTGCCGGCGGCGGGCGCCTACTTTGTTGCAATCGCTGAGGCCTTGGGCCATATACGGGCCGCCGCCGGGCCACCCTCCCGGCATTCGGCGCATGCGGGTGTAGCTCAGGGGTAGAGCACAACCTTGCCAAGGTTGGGGTCGTGGGTTCGAATCCCATCGCCCGCTCCAAATTTCCCTGGGTCCGGAGCGGGCAGTGTATGTCAGGATTCCGCGATCCAAGGATAGCCGGAATAAGCCGTATTGCCGATCGCCTCGCCGAGAGGCTGCGGGCTGACTTTAGCCTGAAGCTCTGGGATGGAACGGAGGTTCCTTTCAGCGGCGGGGCGGGCAGCGACCTTAAGTTCGTGATCCGCTCGCCGGCGGCTGTGCGCCGGCTCATGCTGTCTCCAAAGCCGGAGACCGTCCTGGAGCTTTTCGGCTCGGGCGACTTTGACCTCGAAGGCGGCACGCTTGTGGAGGCTTTGCGCCGCGTCGACCATTACGAAGCTATGCAGGCGCTGAAGGGCCTGGAGATCGGCCTGATCGTGAGAGCGCTCTGGCCGTTTCTGTTTGTGCGCGGCGGGAGATCGATTACGCAGCTTGCCTATCAAGGCAGGGGCGTGGCGCGCGCAGCGCGTGATCGAGATGATAAGGAACTTGTCCAGTTCCACTACGACGTTTCGAACGACTTCTATTCGCTCTTCCTCGGAGAGGAGATGGTCTATTCGTGCGCTTATTTCGCACGCCCGGACATGAGCCTGGATGAGGCGCAGCGTGCCAAGCTCGACATGACTTGCCGCCGCCTACGGCTGAAACCAGGCGATCGGTACCTCGATATCGGCTGCGGGTGGGGGGGCCTTATCTGCCACGCCGCAAAGACCTATGGCGTGAACGCTCATGGCGTGACGCTTTCGAAGCAGCAGTTCGACTACGCGCGCGAACGAATCAAGGTGCTCGGCCTCTCCGATAGCGTCACTGTGGAGCTGCGCGACTATCGTGAGCTCGAAGCGAACGGTCAGCGCTTCGACAAGATTTCGCAGGTCGAGCTTTTCGAGCACATCGGCCTGGCGAACCACGACCGGCACTTCAAGACGATTCATCGCTTGCTGAATCCGCGCGGACTCTACCTGCACCATTCCATCACGCGCCGCCTTTCGCGCGATCCAAAAAAACACCTGCGCACAAAGGGGTATCACGACTTCATGAGGAACTTCGTCCTCCCCGGCACCGAGCTGGACGATGTCGGCGCTACCGTGGCTGGATTGGAGCGAAACGGCTTCGAGGTGCACGACCTGGAGAACTGGCGTGAGCACTTCCAGAAGACGGTTGGGCACTGGGCCGCGCGCCTGACAGCGCGGAAAGACGATGCGGTGGCGATGCTCGGGGAGGAGTCAACGCGCCTTTGGATGCTTTACTTTACCGTTTTCGAGTTGGCGTTCGAGCGGCGCGCCTGCATGATCTTTCAGACCCTGGCGTCCCGACGCGGCAAGGGAGGTTGCGATGTGCCACTGACCCGCGCCGACCTCTATGCTCCTAGGTGAAGGCTTGCACGGGTTTAAAGTCGCGGCGCACGGATGGCGCGACGTCGCAGCTTCGCTCAGTCAGCGGCCGGATTAACCGACATCTCAGGACGTCGCCTTTGCCGCCTTGATGTTCTCCGCCGCGGCTGAGACATCGGAGAACGCATTGAAGCCGTTCTTCCTCGGCGATGCGTCTGGCTTGGAGTGCACATGACGATCCGGCGTGCGTTGATTTTGTCGCTTGCTCTTGTCGGCGGTTCACCGGCTGCCGCCGAAGGCCCGCTGCCCCTGTCGGAATTCACCGATTGCGAGGGGTGCCCGGTCATGGTCGCGGTGCCGACCGGCACGTTCGTTATGGGTGCGACGCCGGAGGAAGAGGCGATGCCGTTCATCGCCTACAATGTGCCGCACGAGCTGCCGCGCCGCGAGGTGACCATCAGCCGTCCCTTCGCCATCGGCAAGTTCGAGGTGACAATGGCAGAGTTCGATCTTTTCGTGCGGGAGACCGGCACAGAGGTCGGCGGCATCTGCAGCATCCGGCTGGCGGAAAGCGGCCCGCTCGCCGGTAAGGTCACCGGAACGCTTCATCCGGACAGCGCGCAATTCTCGCAAAGCCCGTATCTGACCTACATCACCGACGGCTCTTACTTGCAGCCGGGCCTGCCGGTCACGGAGACGCAGCCGGCGGTTTGCGTCAGCCGCAACGAGATCAAGGCCTATCTGGATTGGCTGACGGAGAAGACGGGCAGAACCTACCGGCTGCCGAGCGAGGCGGAGTGGGAGTATGCCGCACGGGCGGGAACCGACACGGTCGCGTTCTGGGGCGATGATCTTTCCAAGGCGTGCGACTACGCCAATTTCGGCGATAGCGGATCAGGCTATCAGGCGGGAATGATGGCGCCATGTTCGGAGGCAATCCGCCCCGATTGGACCGCGGAAATCGGAAGCTACGAGTCCAACGCTTGGGGCCTGCACGACATGCTGGGCAACGTGCAGGAGATGGTGGAGGATTGCTGGCACGAGAGCTACCAAGGCGCGCCGTCGGACGGATCGGCCTGGACGAAGAGCGGCTGTCAGCTTTTTGTGGCGCGCGGCGGCGATTACGAGCTGCTCTATGTCTCCATGCGAGCGGCCGAGCGCCTGTTCTGGGGCTACGTTCCTGAGGCGGGCGACCCGCAAGGACCGGATGCGGCGTTCAACTCACGCAGCAACGTCGCGGGCTTCCGCGTGGCGGCGGATCTTGAGTGAGCCGCGATAGGACGGCATCGCGCCTAGCAGCCGAGGGCGTTCACAGCCTCTGCGATCGCGCGGCCGAGTTTGGCCTGCGCGTCGAGGTCGAGGTGGATGCCGTCATAGGTGCTCGACTCAATCATCGCGCCGGCATTGAGAAAGGCGGCGCCGTGGGCATCGGCGACCGCTTCGTAAGCGGGCGCGAGCCGCAACGATTTCTCGTAGCCGCCGGCGAACATGTCGGCGAGGTCGGGACGCGCGCCGTGATCGGAAAGGATCGGCGCAGGACACACCACGAGAACTTTGGGCACGCCGTCTCCCGGTCCGGAGGCGGATTGCGCGATGATCGTCAGAAGCACCGCGATGCTATTGGCGATGTCGGTCGGCGTGACTGAGAAGCGCAGCTTCAAATCATTGGTGCCGAGCGCCAGCACCACAGCATCAAGTGGCCGGTGCGTCTTCAAGCATGGCATCAGATAAGCAGAACCATCCAGCCAATGGCCTTCGATCGGATCGGGATGCACGGTCGTGCGGCCGCTCAGCCCTTCCTCAATCACCCGCCAGTCATCGCCAAGGGCGCTTTGCATGACACCCGGCCAACGTTCTTCGGGTGCATAGCGGGTGTCGGCGCGGTCATGTGTGCCGCTGCCCCAGGTGTTGGAATCGCCGTAGCAAAGGATCGTCTTCATCGCACTTCGAGCGCCGCTGCGTTTGTTGTCGTCGGTATTGTGATGACGATTTGTCGGCGACGGCAGCCGCGGTCAAGTCGAAGTGTGCGGGACAGTCAGGAGGTGGGGAAGGAGTGTCGGCGGCGCTCTTGGCGGTCGGAGATGCTCTCAAAAGCGAGGCGGGACAGGGCGCCTATGGCGAGGAGGACGAAAGGTGGGGTGGCGACGATGGGGAGGAAGGCGCCGCAGGGAACGATCAGTGGATCAAGCGGCGTTGCGGAGGCCAGGGTTACGGCGGCGATAATCAGCCAGAACATGACCCATACGGCGGACAACGTCATCCATACGCGGAGCATGGACTGCCGTGCCTCAAGCACGGCTGCGCGTGTGGTCCCTTGCATCTCTTGATCCTCCAGCGGGCTCAGCCGCTCCGTCCGATGAGGCCGGCGGCGTCGGTTTCGTGCCCCAGGCCGACCTGTCATGGCGGCGTCATAGCAAGGCGCTGTTTCCGCCGAATGTCTCGAAATGTTGCGCTGCAGCAGGCGAGGTAAAGGGGACGAAACAGGTCTGTAACACTGACCTATATGAGCCGGCGTATCTGCGCCCTGAGCCTCCATTCTGATTGAATCAGAATGGAGGCTCTATCTTCTTGTTGGAGCATGATCTTATCCGAAAACCGGACGCCACTTTTCGGGATCATGCTCTAACGGGAGGGGATGTCCTTGCCGGCCGGCGCCTGCAAGGCGGCGGGCGGGATGCCGCGGTTGATCACCTGGCGGAGCGAAAAGCTCGATTGGACGCGGCCCACATGCGGCAGGCAGGCAAGCTCCGTGCGGTGGATGCGCTCAAAATCGGCGATGGAGCGGGCGGCGACCGTGACGATGTAGTCGTCGCTGCCGGACATCAAAAAGCAGCGGACAACCGACGGACTGGCGGCGAGCGCCTCCTCAAAGGCGCGGAGCGCATCCTCCGCCTGGCTGTTCAAGGTGATGCGCACGATGACCGTGGCGGAGAAGCCGAGTTGGTCGAGCCCGAGGACCGCCTCGTAGCCGGCGATGATGCCGGCCTCCTCCAGGGCGCGCTGCCGGCGGGCGCAGGCGGTGGGCGACAGGCCGATGCGGGCAGACAGTTCCGCATGGCTGATGCGGCCATTGCGCGTCAGCTCGTTCAAGATGGCGCGGTCGATGCGGTCGAGCGTCATTCTGTGCAGCTTATAGGCTTATTTCTCCGATTTCGTGAAGAGATCAGGCGCAGAAACAACCGAATGTGCTCGAAATTGCTGAGATTAGGCTTGAAGCTTCTTGTATTCTCCCGCGCCATATAACCCAACGGCGATCGCAGGAGGCGACATGAGGATCGGCGTTCCCAAGGAGATCAAGCCGCAGGAATACCGGGTCGGGCTGACGCCGGGTGCGGTGCGCGAATATGTGGCGGCCGGGCATGACGTGCTGGTGGAGACCGGCGCCGGCGACGGCATCAAGGCCGACGATGCGGCTTACGAGAATGTCGGCGCGCGGATTG
The DNA here is from genome assembly GCA_028284625.1 of Afifellaceae bacterium. Taxonomy (GTDB): domain Bacteria; phylum Pseudomonadota; class Alphaproteobacteria; order Rhizobiales; family Afifellaceae; genus DASWJZ01. The sequence goes on from JANQRH010000024.1 coordinate 55,657, forward strand.
CGCCCAGCGCAGACGCGGTCTTCGGCGAAGCCGAGATGATCGTGAAGGTCAAGGAGCCGCAAGCGGTGGAGCGCAAGCGGCTCTCCGAGGGTCAGATCCTCTTCACCTATTTGCATCTCGCGCCCGACCCGGAGCAAACCAACGACCTTCTCCAATCAGGCTGCTCGGCTGTTGCCTACGAGACGGTGACCGACGCGCATGGGCGGCTGCCGCTTCTGGCGCCGATGAGCGAAGTGGCCGGACGGCTGTCGATTGAGGCCGCTGGCAGAGCGCTGCAGCGTTTCAATGGCGGGCGCGGATTGCTGCTCGGCGGCGTGCCTGGTGTGCAGCCGGCGCGCGTGGTGGTGCTGGGCGGTGGCGTGGTCGGCACGCATGCGGCGCGCATGGCGGTCGGGCTCGGCGCGGAGGTCACCATCATCGACAAATCACTGCCGCGGCTACGCGATCTCGATGAGCTCTTTGAGAGCCAGGTGCGCACGCGCTTCTCTTCGCTGGAGACGATCGAGGAGGAGGTTTTTGGCGCCGATGCGGTGATCGGCGCGGTGCTGGTGCCGGGCGCCAGCGCGCCGAAACTCGTGACGCGCGATATGCTCAAACACATGAAGCCGGGCGCGGCGGTTGTCGATGTCGCGATCGATCAGGGCGGCTGCTTTGAGACGTCGCGGCCGACGACGCATTCCGATCCGATGTTCGAGGTCGACGGCATCGTTCATTATTGCGTCGCCAACATGCCGGGCGCGGTGCCGCTGACGTCGAGCCAGGCGCTCAACAACGCAACGCTGCCTTTCGGTCTGGCGCTTGCCGATAAGGGCCTCGGCGCGGTGCTTGACGATCCGCATCTTCGCGCCGGGCTCAACGTGCATCGTGGCGCGATCACGCATCCGGCCGTTGCCAAGAGCCTTAACCTGCCGCTGCGCGATGCGGCGGAGGCGGTGCGGGCGGAACTCGGCCGCAACGGCCCGCGGCTGGCGAGCTGAGCGGAGCCGTTTGGGGAGTAACCCTCCCTTTGAGAGAGGGTCGAAGCGGCGGAGCCGCTTTCGGGGAGGGGTGAGCTATAGAGCACGGCGGCATGGTCGCCCCCCTCCCGAAGTTTGCTGCGGCGGACAAGCCGCCTTGCAAACTTCGACCTCCCCTCAAGGGGGAGGTTAAGCGTGCTCTACATTACGTCCTCATCAGGAGAAGGGATGGATGTCCGGATCAAGTCCGGGCATGACGACAGAGACAGAGGTTGGCGCGTAGCCTCTCAATGAAAATTCCGGCCCTTCGGCATGACCGAATGGGTTGCTTCGTATTGCTGGCGCATCTCTTCGGCCAGTTCCGGGTCGGCGGCGAGCATGCGGGCCATGGGGGCGTTCGGCTTGGGCCGATAGCGTAGCGTGTCGATCGGCCGGCGCACTTCGTCGGTGGGCGCGACGTGATTGTCGCCGAGCGGATCGGCGGAGAGGAGCGACAGGAGCGGGCTCAAATCCTCCAGGTGCTCCGCCACCACATGGATGACGCTCTGCTCCGATTGGACGCGGCCACGCACCTTGATCAGCCGCGCGCCCATGACGATGGGGCGGAAGCGCTCAAACACCTTTGGCCACACGATGACGTTGGCGATTCCGGTCTCGTCCTCAAGCGTGGCGAAGATCACACCCGAGGCTGTGCCGGGGCGTTGGCGCACCAATACCAGGCCGGCGACGGTGACGCGGCGGCCGCTTTTGATCTTCGGCAATTGCCCCGCCTCGATGATCGATTGCGCGGCGAGTGAGTCGCGAAGGAACGAAACGGGGTGCGCCTTCAGCGATAGTTTGAGGGTGCGGTAGTCGTTCACCACGTGCTCGCCGAGCGGCATCAAGGGCAGCGTTACGGGCTCCTCGGTTTGCAGGTTCTCCGTGCGGGTGGCGAAAAGCGGCAGGCGCTCCGCCGCCGCGGCGAAGTCGAGCGAGCGCACCTCCCACAGTGCCTGACGGCGGTCGAGACCGATGGAGCGGAAGGCGTCCGCTTCGGCGAGGCGCTCAAGCGCGGCGCGGGTCAGGCCTGAGCGCAGCCAAAGATCGCGCACGCTGGTGAAGGGCGCATCCCGCGTCGTCACGAGCTTTGTTGCATCGTCCTCATGGAAGCCCTTGATCTGGCGGAGGCCAAGGCGAACGGCGTGACGCGTGCGGATGGCGGGCGCCTGCTCGGCGTGGCGCGGGTGTACGTGGCCTTTCCCATTGCGGGGGAGGGTGAGGGGGGAGTGCTCACTCCCTCCCCC
>JANQRH010000025.1 GCA_028284625.1 Afifellaceae bacterium
GGCGAGGCCACCTCCGCCAGCGCCGCCCCACCCCCCCCGCCGGCCGCCGCTGAGCCGAGCCAAGCCGAGGAGCAGATCGAGGTGCCGGAAGGCACCGAAATGGTCGAGCAGACGGTGCGCGAGGCCCTCCGCGACGCCATGGCGGAGGAGATGCGCCGCGATGGCGAGGTTTTCGTGATGGGCGAGGAGGTGGCCGAATATCAGGGCGCCTACAAGGTCACGCAGGGGCTCCTGGACGAGTTCGGCGCCAAGCGCGTGATCGATACGCCGATCACCGAGCACGGCTTTGCCGGCCTTGGCGTCGGCGCCGCCTTTGCCGGGCTGAAGCCGATCGTGGAGTTCATGACCTGGAACTTCGCCATGCAGGCGATGGACCACATCATCAATTCCGCCGCCAAGACGCTCTACATGGCCGGTGGGCAGATGGGCTGCCCCATCGTGTTCCGCGGGCCGAACGGCGCTGCCGCTCGCGTCGCCGCGCAGCACAGTCAGGATTACGCGGCCTGGTACAGCCAGGTGCCGGGCCTGAAAGTCGTGCAGCCACACAGCGCCGCCGACGCCAAGGGGCTCTTGAAGGCGGCCATCCGCGATCCAAACCCGATCATCTTCCTGGAGAACGAGATTCTCTACGGCCAGAGCTTCGGCGTGCCCAAGCTTGACGATTTCGTGCTGCCCATCGGCAAGGCCAAAATCGCGCGCAGTGGCGACGCCGCGACGATCGTCTCCTTCGGCATCGGCATGACCTACGCGCTGAAGGCGGCCGAGGCCCTGGCGGAAGAGGGGATTGCTGCGGAGGTGATCGATCTCAGGACCATCCGCCCGATGGACATCGACGCGGTCATCCGCTCCGTCCAGAAGACCAATCGCTGCGTGACGGTGGAGGAGGGCTGGCCGCAAAGCTCCGTCGGCTCGCATATTTCAGCCGAGCTGATGAAGAAGGCCTTCGACTATTTGGACGCTCCGGTGGTCAACGTCACCGGCAAGGACGTGCCCATGCCTTACGCCGCCAACCTGGAGAAACTGGCGCTGCCCTCCGTGAAGGAGGTGGTGGAGGCGGTGAAGAGCGTGAGCTATCGGTGACCCCACTCATGGCCGCTGAACTTGAAGGCGCTTGTCATTGCGGCGCCGTGTCGGTGGCGCTTCGGCTTTCGGGTCCGCCGTCGGCAACGGCGTTGCGTGCGTGCCAATGCAGCTTCTGCCGCCGTCACGGCGCCAAGACGCTCGCCGACCCTGAGGGGATGCTGACGATACGGGCCGAGCCCGGCACGGTCCGGCGCTACCGGTTCGGGCTGAAGACCGCCGACTTTCTGCTCTGCGAAGGCTGCGGCTGCTATATCGCAGCGATAGCGGAGGCAGGAGGCGAACAGCGCGCGACGCTCAACGTAGCCGGCGTTGGCCTTCCCGAATTCTCTGGTCGTGAAGCTCAGCCGGTGAGCTACGACGATGAGGACACGGCCGACCGGATGGGCCGGCGGATGCGGAACTGGATGCCCGTCGAAGTGCTTGAGCGCCGGCACGCCGTGGCAGTTTGACATGAGAAGGTCGCCACGAATGATGCAGAGAACACGCAGGCACACCACTTACGCCGATCTTGAGGAACGGCCGCACCTGTTCGTCGGAGACCGATAGATGCCCATCAACATCCTCATGCCCGCGCTGTCGCCGACCATGGAGGTCGGCAACCTCGCCAAATGGCTGGTGAAGGAGGGCGACCAGGTCGCCGCCGGCGATGTCATTGCCGAGATTGAGACCGACAAGGCCACGATGGAGGTGGAGGCCGTCGACGAGGGCACCATCGCCAAGATCATCGTGGCGGAAGGCGCCGCCGATGTGCCGGTCAACGACGTGATCGCCGTACTTGCGGGCGACGGCGAGGATGCCGGCGAAGCAGCCGCGTCTTTCAAGGCCACGCCGCCCGCAGCCGCGGCAGTAGAGGCTCCGGCGGCGGCATCCGCGCCGAATGGTCAGCCTGAGGCGCCGCCCGCCTCGGACGGACAACAAGCATCCGCCGGACCAAAAGAGGCCGCTCCTGCGCCCAAGAAGCCCAACGGCGACGGCCGCATCTTCGCCTCGCCGCTCGCCAAACGTCTCGCTGCGGAGAACAAGCTCGACCTGGCGCTGCTGAGCGGTACCGGCCCGCATGGGCGGATCGTCCAGCGCGACATCGAAGCGGCGCTGAAGAGCGGCGTCGGCAAGGCTGCGCCGGCCGCAGCGCCTGCCGCGGCTACTCTGCCGCAGGGCATGGCCGACCAGCAGATCCTGGCGCTCTACGAGGAGGGCTCCTACGAAGTCGTCCCGCACGATTCCATCCGCAAGATAATCGCCAAGCGTCTGGTCGAAGCGAAGACGACGATCCCGCATTTCTACCTGACGATCGAGTGCCGCCTCGACAAGCTGCTGGCGCTCCGTGGCGACATCAACGCGGCAGCACCGGAGGTCGACGGCCAGCCCGCCTACAAGGTCTCGGTCAACGACATGGTGATCAAAGCGCTGGCCAAGGCGCTGATGGACGTGCCTGACGCCAACGTCACTTGGACGGAAGGCGGTATGCTGAAGCACACCCGCGCCGATGTCGGCGTCGCCGTCTCCATACCCGGCGGCCTGATCACGCCGGTCGTGCGTCACGCCGAGACCAAGACGCTGTCGGAGATCGCCAACGAGATGAAGGACCTCGCCGCGCGTGCGCGCAAGAAGCGCCTGGCGCCGGAGGAATATCAGGGCGGCTCCACCGCCGTTTCCAATCTCGGCATGTTCGGCGTCAAGGACTTCTCCGCCGTCATCAATCCGCCGCATGCGACAATCCTGGCAGTCGGCGCCGGCGAGAAGCGCGTTATCATCGAGGACGGCAACATGGTGGCGGCCACGATGATGAGTGTAACGCTGTCGACTGACCACCGTGCTGTCGACGGCGCGCTCGGCGCGGAATTGCTTGCCGCGTTCAAACGTTACATCGAGGCGCCGGCGGGCATGCTGGCGTGATTGCCGAACGTCTCAAGTGACACGAAACAGGAGGTGCGAATGCCGACGATCAAGCGCAGTGCGGAAGCCATTTGGAAGGGCGGCGGCCCGGACGGAACCGGAACGCTGACGACCGACAGCGGCACGCTGTCGGGGACCGCCTATTCCGCCGGCATGCGCTTCGGCGACGACAAGGGCACCAATCCTGAAGAGCTGGTGGCTGCCGCGCACGCCGGCTGTTTCAACATGGCGCTGGCCTTCGGCCTCACCGGCGCCGGCCACGCGCCGGAGGAGCTTACGACGACCGCTGTCGTGGCGATTGAGAAGGACAATGGCGGCTGGACCATCAAGTCCAGTGCGCTGACGCTGAAGGGCAAAGTGCCGGGCATGACCGCCGAGGCCTTCAAGGAGGCGGCCGAGGGCGCCAAGGCCGGCTGTCCCATCTCGCGGCTCTATGCTGGTGCTGAGATCACGCTCGACGCGGAGCTGGTGGGCTAGATCGGGTTCGCCTTCCTGATGTCTTCATGCCCGGACTTGATCCGGGCATCCATTCCTCTCCCCTGGCGACAAGTACAATCGTTCCAGAGTGGATTGCCGGGTCAAGCCCGGCAATGACGACAGAGGGTGGTTTCTCTGATGTGGGCGGGGCAACTAAGCCTTCGCCTCCGCCTCGATCATCTGCCGTGACGCGCGCCGGTTCAGCGCGAGGCGGCGGACGAAGGCGATGATGAACAATCCGGTCAGGATAAGGACGATGGTCGGCGCCGGCGCGCTGTCGAGGAAGAAGCTGAGATAGGTGCCGAAGAGCATCGACGCCATACACACGCCGACAGCGGTGATCAGCATGGTGCCGAAGCTGCGCACGATTAAAAAGGCAATCGCCCCCGGCGCAATCAGAAGGCCGATCGCGAGGATCAGCCCGGCGGCCGAGAGCGTGGCGACGATCGTCAAGGACAGCGCCGCCAGCAATCCGTAATGCAGCCAGCTCGCTCTGAGGCCCGATGCCTGCGCCTGAGCCGGGTCGAAGCTGTGCAGGAGCAGATCGCGCCACTTGGCGAGGATCGCGGCGGAGACGGCCAGCGAGATCAGTCCGGCCGTCCACAACTCGTCCGCCTCCACGCCTAGCATGTTGCCGAAGAGGATGTGATCGAGATGCGCGTTCGTCTCAATCGAGACGTAAAGCACGATGCCGATGGCGAACATGCCGGAGAACACCACACCCATCACCGTGTCGCGTTTGACGCGGCTGTTCTGCGACAGATAGCCGGTGGCGAGCGCACAAAACATGCCCGCCGCGAAGGCGCCGAGGATGAGCGGAAAACCTAGGATATACGCCAGGACGATGCCCGGCAGCACCGAATGGCTGACCGCGTCGCCCATCAGCGCCCAACCCTTCAGCACGAGGAAGCAGGATAGGAGCGCCGTCGGCACAGCAACGATCATGCAGATGAAGAAGGCGTTCTGCATGAAGCCGAAGGTGAACGGCAGGAGGAGCGTCTCAAGGTCCATGCGGCGCTCCTCTGGTGTTTGCCAGCCCGCCGGCTTGCGGCGGCACGCTGATCGCGTTGGCGGCTCTTCGACGAGAGGCAAGGAGCCCGTGTTTGGGCGCAAACACGAAGGCGGCGAGGAAGACCAGCGTCTGCAGCGTAACGATGATGCCGCCCGTCGCTCCGTCGAGGAAATAGCTCACATAGGCGCCGACGAAGCTCGTCGTCGCGCCGATGACGACGGAAAGAAGAACCAGCCGTGGAAACCGGTCCGACAGGAGATAGGCCGTGGCGCCCGGCGTCACGACCATGGCGATCACCAAAAGCGCGCCGACCGTCTGCATCGCCGCCACCACGGAGGCCGACAGAAGCACGAAGAACACCGCCTTGAGCAGACCCGGCCGCAAACCGATGGAGCGCGCGTGGTTCTCGTCGAAGAAGGTGACCATCAGATCCTTCCACTTGGCGATGAGCACTGCCAGGGAAACGAAGCCGATGATCGCGAGCTGGAGCGTGTCGCCCGGCGAGATCGCCAGGATGTTGCCCATCGTGATGGTCTGGATGCTGACGGAGATCGGGTTCACCGATGCGATGAAGAGGCCGAGGCCGAAGAACGACGTGAAGATCAACCCGATGATCACATCGATCTTCAGGCCGGAGCGTTCCGAAATGAAGAGCATCGCGCCCGCCGCCAGCCCCCCGGCGGCGAACGCGCCGAGTGCGAAGGGAAGGCCAAGCAAATAGGCGCCCGCCACGCCCGGCACGACGGAATGCGCCAGCGCATCGCCGATGAGTGACCACCCCTTCAGCATCAGATAGGCGGACAGGAACGCGCAGACCCCGCCCACCAGAGCGGAGACCCACATGGCGTTGGTCATGTAGGAATAGCCGAACGGCTCAAACAACGTCGCGATCACTCCTCGCCCTCGCTGCGCACCGTGCGTTCGCCATATTGAACGAACGGCCGCTCATCATCGGTGAGGATCGTCACTTCGCGCGTGTCGGTGTCGTCATGCAGCGCGTCGCCGCCGAGCGTGAAGTGACGCAGCACGCCGCCAAAGGCGCGCTCAAGATTCTCGCGGGTGAAGGTCGTCTTGGTCGGGCCGAAGGCGAGAACCGTGCCTTTGATCAGAATGACTCGGTCGCAGAATTCCGGAACGGAGCCGAGATTGTGCGTCGAGACGAGCATGACGCGGCCCTCGTCGCGCAGCTCGCGCAATAGCGCGACGATCTGCGCTTCGGTCTTCACGTCGACGCCGGTGAACGGCTCGTCGAGCAGGATGACCTGGCCATCTTGCGCCAATGCCCGCGCCAAAAACACGCGCTTGCGCTGTCCGCCCGACAGCTCGCCGATCTGGCGATGGCGATAGTCCTGCATGTCGACCCGGGCGAGCGCCTGATCGACGGCCTTGTAATCGGCGGCCGACGGGCGGCGCAGAAACCCCATATGACCGTAGCGGCCCATCATCACCACGTCCTCAACGAGGACCGGGAAGCTCCAGTCGACTTCCTCGGATTGCGGAACGTACGCCACCAATCGGTCGCGCAGTGCCTGCCGGACGGAGCCGCCGAGCAGGCGGATCTCGCCTTTGGCGGCGGGGACAAATCCCATGATCGCCTTGAACAGCGTTGATTTTCCCGCGCCGTTGACGCCGACCAGCGCGGTGACCGTGCCGCGGGGAATCTCAAAGCCGACGTCGAAAAGGGCCGTCTGCCCGTTGCGATAGGTGACCGTGACGTCGTCGGCCGCAATGCCAACGCCGGGCGCAGGGCCGGCGTTGGACGTCTCCGCCTGTTGTGCGATGTCGCTTGGCTTGTCGAGCATGGGATTGGCTTCGGCGTACATGACGCGACGCAGCCGCCGTTCGCCGCCAGGCGATCGGCAAGCTGCGAAATAGGAGCCTAAAGTGCCGGCCCTGCGCGTCAGTTCACAGCGGCATTCAGTCCTTCTGCAATGGTTCGTGACGTGACCGTCAGGAGATCCAGATAGGTCGGAACCGGCCCGCCGGCCTCGCTCAGCGAGTCGACATAAAGCACGCCGCCATATTTCGCGCCGGTTTCCCGGGCGACCTGCTCTGCCGGGGCGGTGTTAACGGTGCTTTCGCAAAAGACGACGGGGATGTCGTTCGTCCGAACGCCGTCGATGACGCTGCGCACCTGCTGCGGCGTGCCGACCTGATCGGCGTTCATCGGCCAGAGATAAAGCTCCTTCATGCCGAAATCGCGGGCGAGATAGCTGAACGCGCCCTCGCAGGTCACCAGCCAGCGCTCGCTTTCGGGAATCTGCGCGATCTGCGCACGCAGCGGCTCGATCGTGACCCGCAGTCGGTCCTTATAGGCACCGGCGTTCTTGACGTAGATCGCGGCGTTCTCCGGATCGTGCTCGGCAAAGGCTTCGACGATGTTGTCGATATAGATCAGCGCATTATCGAGGCCCATCCAGGCGTGCGGGTTGGGCTTGCCCTCATAAGAGCCCGACGCAATGGAGATCGGGTCGATGCCGTCGGTCAGCGTCACGGAGGGCACGCCGTCGAGGTTGGCGAGGAACTGCTCGAACCAAAGCTCAAGGTTCATGCCGTTCCACAGGATCAGATCGGCGTCGCTGGCGCGCACGATGTCCTGCGGCGTGGGTTCATAGCCGTGAATCTCCGCGCCCGGCTTGGTGACGGACACCACATCGGCCGCGTCGCCGGCGACATTAGCGGCCATGTCGGCGAGCACGGTGAACGTGGTCACGACTTTGAGCCGGCCGTCATCGGCAATAGCGGCGGTCGCGAAGCAGGCAAGCACCGCCGCTGAGGCGAGGCGCAGGAACGGCTGGATCATCCATCTCTCCGATACCGATCGATCCACAGAACGTAATGCAAATGCGAGCCATTTGCAACAAGGATGCGATTTAGACGCATTCCGAGATTCGACTTCGGTTAGTCGGTTCTTCGATAGGGAGAGGGCGGAATGCAAAACGCCCCGCGAACGGGGCGCTTTGAGTGGGGCATGAGCAAAGGTTGTGGGTTTACTTGCGCTTGCGCCCGCGACCCTTCTTTGCCGGCGCCGCCTTGCGCCCGAGGCCCATACGCTTCGCCAGATCGGAGCGCGCCTTCGCATAGTTCGGCGCCACCATCGGGTAGTCGCGCGGCAGGCCCCACTTGGCCCGGTATTCGTCAGGCGTCATGCCGTAGGTGCCTTGAAGATGCCGCTTGAGCGACTTGAACTTGCGGCCGTCCTCCAACGAGACGATGTAGTCGGGCGTCACCGACTTGCGGATCGGCACGGCCGGCACGAGCGGAACCTGCTCCGGCTCTGCCGCTGCGGCAGGGGCACGCACAAGCGCGGTGTGGACGTCCTCGATCAGTTTGCTCAGCGCACCCGCATCAACGGTATTATTGCTCACATAAGCAGAAACAATATCGGCGGTGAGTTGCACGATATCTTCGCGGTCAACAGCTTCCATTTCTTGTCCCTTTGTGAAGTGCCGCAGCCTTGTGGGAAATTCCAAGTGCAGCAATGGCAGTGGATTACTTCGCAATAAAGCGCCATGCAAGAATGGTATTAAGGAAACTTGTGAACATAACCTCCATGCCAGGGGCGGAAGGAGATCATTTCTCGCGTTAAAATAGAAATGGTATGCTAAGGGCGGTCGTTTTCAAGTTCAGGCCGGGCGACCCGCGGGAATTCACGCAAGGCTGATCTAGAAAAATACACGGAAAACGCCGTTGCCGTTAGCCGGCTTCTCTGTAACTGGCCATCGCGCGCGCCGCTTGGGCGACGTCGTTCCACAGCTCGCGCATCTCCAACGTCGCTGGTCCGGCCTTCTCAAACTCGGTGACTGCCTGACCGGAGGCGAGCGCGTGGGCATAGACCGCACGCTGCGCCACGGCGCCCCGCCACACCGGCGCACCCATGTCGCGAATGGATTTCCGCGCCGCGCTGACGATCGGCGATTCCAGAATGCCGCGCTTTGGCGGCACCGCATTGAGCGCCACGAAGAATGGCCGCCGAACACGCCTGGCCGCGGCGATCGTGTTGGGAACGGCGGAGAGGTCGAACAACGCAGCGCGGGTCGGGATCAGCACCAGCGTTGCCGCCCGCATGATCGCTGCGACCGTCTCGTCGGCCTGCGGGGGCCCGTCGATGAACGCCCACTGGACGTGACCGTTGCTGCGGGCAGTCTCCAGCACGTTTTCAAGCTCATCGACATGACAGGAGACGTGCAGAGGCGTCGCCGATTCACGGAGATCGTGCCACACGCTGAGCGAACCCTGCGCGTCGGTGTCGACCAACAAAGCAGGTGCGTCCGCCGCGTCGGCCAAGGTGGCCAGGTTGACCGCGAACGTGCTTTTTCCCGCCCCGCCTTTCTGCGAGGCGATGGCGACGACATACATCCCGTCTCAGCCCAGCCCCAAGTTCATCCTACAGTGTATACTAAGCAACGGGCAAAGCGCCACGCAGGAGTTAAGGGCTGGGCAAAGCTGCTTTTTTGGGTCTCAGCCGTGCCGGTCAGTTACGCCATTTGATTGAGCAGCCGATGGAGGGAACCTGGTCCTCCGGGCCCTGACCGGTCTTTGCGATCTGCAGCATGGCCTCCAGGAGCTCGCGCGTCTCATCCCCGGTCGGCGTGCCGGAGCCGGCGCTGTCGAGCCGCCCGTGATATTTGAGGGCGCCGTCGCGATCGAAGCCGAACAGGTCAGGCGTGCACACCGCGCCGTAGGCGCGAGCGGTCTCCTGCGTCTCGTCGATCACATAGGGAAAGGTCATGCCATTCTCGCTGGCAAAGACCTTCATGTTGTCGAAGGAATCGGCCGGATAGGTCTCCGTGTCGTTCGGCATGATCGCCACGCAGCCGATTCCAGCATCCTGCAGCGCGCGGCAGTCCTCCACGAGGCGCCCAATGATCGCTTTGACGTAGGGGCAGTGGTTGCAGATGAACGCAACCAGCGTTCCGGCCTCGCCGCGAATGTCGGCCAGGCTGTATTGGCGACCGTCGGTCCCCTTGAGATTGAAATCGATGAGCTCAGTCGTGCCCTGGCTCTGATCGGACTGCGTCGGCATTGGAACCTCCCCGCAAGCATTTGCCGGGGGAGGTGCCACTCCATGCGATCAGTTTCAAGCCGGGTGTGGGCGCCTAGAGCAACCAAGCGACGAACAGCACCTGGGCGGCGATCACCATGGCGACGGCGCCGCCGCCGACCACGAGCCCCAGGATCTCTGAGAAGCTGGCTTGGCGAGATTGGGCGAGATCGGTCATGGCTACGCTCCCGTTTACGCGTTTCAAATCGTATGAGAGCTTCCTAAAGTCGCCCGATTTCAGCCGAATTTCGCCACCCCGGGGATCGTGTTACGTAAGCGCCGGCAGCGCGAAACATACGCCCGGCCAGGTGGGTCGTCGGGCCATTTGGCGGTGCGCCGGGAAACAGCATCCGCGCTGCAAAAGCCTTGTTCCGAAATTGGAAACGGTCCAATTAAAGCGAAGACAGGTTTGTGGGGCGTGAGGACATGATGCGTAAAACGAAGCTCTTGGTCGCGGCTTGTTTGATCGCGGGCGGGTTTGGCTCGCCGGCCTCTGCGGAGGAGAACCTTGAGGAGGGCCGCAAGCTCGCTGCCGAGCACTGCGCCCAGTGCCACGACATTGAGCCCGGCGGCGCGTTCAAGGAGTTCCCGCCGAGCTTTGCCTCAATCGCCGCGTTCCGCTCGCGGGAGCAGATCTATGCGCGCGTCGTCTTCCCACCAACGCATTCCGGCATGCCGGAGATCGCCTTCTATAATTTCGGCGAAGACGCGACCAACGACCTGATCGCCTACATCGTCTCGCTCGAAGGTTCGTAGCGCCAGAACTGCGTCGCAGCGCGATGGGATAGCGGCCGGCGTCAATCCACGTCGAGCGCGTGGCGCTGCGGACACAAGCGGCGCGCCCAGGCACCGGGGAACGCGCTCCAGGCCGCAATCTGCGTAGCTTGCGCGGAGCTTGCCGAGCCGCCCGCGGGTTCACTATCTCTGCAGGTCGACTCCTTGGAGATTGGTGCTCACAACGTAGGTGGCCGACGCGGCGTCCAATCGCCGGCACCGCGTCGGCATCAAAGCTGAACCAGCCGCGCAAATTGTCACACAAAGGGTGCGTCATCGGACTGGCGCAACCCTAGCGGGACGGGCTATTTTGAACTCCTGGTTGTCTATGGCAGGACAGGGAGAGAAAAGCTGGTGATGGGATGCGGTCTTCTTCGGGTCGTGGTGCTCGCAGTTGGCGGCTGGCTACTCTTCCAGCCAGCGGCTGCGCAGACGACCGAGCGCGGCAGCGTCAGCAGCAGAAGTGTTCAGGGAAACGGAGGCGGCAGCACGGCTCCGGCAATCAGCGCCGACGGCGTCGTCGCGGCAGCGAGATTTCCGGTTCAGACCTGGCTGGAGCTGAGCGTTTCGCCCGGCGGCAGCGGCTCGGTCAGCGGTGAGGGCATCTACGATATCGGCACGCTGCGCACCGTCATCGCGGCGCCTGCAATCGGGCATGCCTTTAGCCATTGGACGGAAGGCGACACCATCGTTAGTACTTCAGCGAGCTACACTTTTTCACTAAGTGCCTACCGTTTCCTGGTTGCCAACTTCACCGCCGGCGGCGCGAGGACCGAGCGCGTCAATATCAACAGCAACGGCAACGAGGCGCAGGGCAGCGGTGACTACTTGTCATCCATCAGCGCCGACGGTCGCTTCGTAGCTTTTCATTCCTGGGCCCCCGATTTGGTGGACTTTGACTCCAACGGCCAACGGGACGTTTTTGTGCATGATCGGCACACCGGCGCGACGGAGCTTGTCAGTGTCACGACCGGGGGCGAACAGGGCGTGCGCACCAGCGTCGATCCCGCCATCAGCAGCGACGGCCGCTATGTGGCGTTCGCGTCCTACGCTACGAATCTGGTGAGCGGTGACTCCAACGGCGTAGCCGACATCTTTGTGCACGACCGGCAGACAGGCATCACGAAGCGCGTCAGCGTCGACAGCAGCGGGTCGGAGGCCGACGACACCAATGCCCTACCGGCCATCAGCGGCGACGGCCGCCATGTGGCGTTCTCGTCCTCCGCCACGAATCTGGTGAGCGGTGACTCTAACGGTTGGAACGACATCTTCGTGCACGACCGGCAGACGGGCACGACGACGCGAGTCAGCGTCGACAGCAGCGGGTCGGAAGGCAATTTATCAAGCTACGATCCCTCCATCAGCGCCGACGGCCGCTTCGTGGCCTTTCACTCCTTGGCGTCGAACCTGGCGGCCTCTGACTTCGACAACCAACGGGACATTTTTGTGCACGACCGGCTGACCGGCGCCACGGAGCACGTCAGTGTCGCGACCGGCGCAGCGGTAAGTAACGGAGAAAGCCGAGACGCCTCCATCAGCGCTGACGGCCGCTTCGTGGCATTCCAGTCCAGGGCCACGAACCTCGTGTCAAACGACACCAACGGTTGTTCTGATGTTTTCGTTCGGGACCGGCAGGCAGGCACCACCGAGCGTGTCAGTGTCGCAACCGGTGCAGCGGAAAGTAACGGCGAAAGCCGAAACCCCTCTATCAGCGCTGACGGCCGCTACGTTGCGTTCTGGTCCGACGCCACGAATCTGGTGAGCGGCGACAACAACCTTGCGCAGGATGTCTTCGTGCGTGACCGGCAGACCGGCGTGACCACACGCGTCAGTGTCGACAGCAACGGGATGGAGGCCGCCAACGGCAACAGCCTCCTACCCGCCATCAGCGCCAACGGCCGTTTCGTGGCATTCCGTTCCTTCGCCGCCAACCTGGTGGCAAACGACACCAACGATCATATTGATGTTTTTGTTCGAGACCGCTTCAACAAATACGGCGGCTTCGATTGGCTTGGGCATCCGGGCGGTGGCAGACCCGGTCCCGACACCCTGGTACCGCTTGTTAGCGGGAATTGGCAGGCTCCTTCGTCAAGTCAAACGAAGGCCACCGTGTCCGGCCACCTTCATGTCCCCCCGAGCTTCGTAGGCGGTGACCTTGACGGCAACGGTGTTGCGGATGCTGTCGTCGACTACGGCAAAAAAGGCCTGTGGGCGCGACTTAATAAGACGAAATGGACGCGGCTCACGACGCTTTCGCCGAAACGGATGCGCGTCGTCGATCTCGACAAAAACGGTAAGGACGATGTGGTCGCGACGTTCGAGGGGCTCGGAACCCTCATCCGCTACAACGAAAACCCGACATGGGTGAAGCCATGGCCGTTGCACACAGAAATGCTGGCTGAACGCGGCTTTGAGTAGGCGTCACGGGAGGGCGCTTGGCCCGACGATGTGCTTACCGGCATCAGCCCCGCACAAGCAAAAACACATAACCCTTTTATGGTGAGCCCTCAGGGGATCGAACCCTGGACCTACTGATTAAAAGTCAGTTGCTCTACCGCTGAGCTAAGGGCTCGCAGAGGGTCCTATGGAAGGGGCGGGAGGCGGTCAAGCCTAAGGGGGCTCGCTAACGCACCATCCCCAACGGCGGTTGCAGTTCAGGCGTCTTCCAGCGCCTGCGTTTCGCGCGGCAGGCGCGTCGGCCGAAGCAGGAACGCCGGCACATGGTCGGCGAAGCCCACCGCCTTTGAGGAATCGTCCGCCGGCGGCTCTTTGCGCGCCCGCTTATTGCGTCCGCCTTCCGATTTCGGCCTGGCCTTGCGGCCCACGTCATCTGAGGCGGCCTGTCGCCCGCCGCGACCGCGCGTGCGCCCGCCACGCCGTGATCCGCGCCGCGGCTTCTCTTCCGCCTCGGTATCGGCGACCGAAACTTCCGCCTCGGGTGGCTCACCGCCGGACGAATGCTCGATCGGTTTGCCGATCAGCTTTTCGATCGAGGCGACGTATTTCGCATCCGGCTTGGTGACGATCGTGAAGGCTGCGCCGCTCCGCCCCGCGCGACCGGTGCGGCCGATGCGGTGCACATAGTCTTCAGAATGCGTCGGCACGTCGAAATTGAAGATGTGGCTGACCGCCGGGATATCGAGCCCGCGCGCCGCCACGTCGGAGGCGACCAGGAGCTTGATCTTGCCGTCACGGAAACTGTCCAGCGTCTTCAGCCGCGCATGCTGGTCCATGTCGCCATGCAGCGCGCCGGCCGAATAGCCGTGCCGCTCCAGCGAGCGGTGGAGCGTCGCAACGTCGCGCTTGCGGTTGCAGAAGACGATGGCGTTGGTGAGTTCCGTCTCCGCGTCGATCAGGCTGCGGAGCGTCGCGCGCTTCTCGTGCGGCTTCGAGCCCGAAGTGACCACCTTCTGCGTGATCGTGTCGACAACCGAGGCGGGCTTGGCAACCTCAACGCGCTCAGGCGTGTGCAGGAAGCGATCGGCGAGCGAGCTGATCTCCGGCGGCATGGTGGCGGAGAAGAAGAGCGTCTGCCGCGTGAAGGGCAGGAGCTTCACGATGCGCTCAATGTCGGGGATGAAGCCCATGTCGAGCATGCGGTCCGCCTCGTCGATGACGAGGATCTCCACGCCGGTCAGAAGCAGCCGCCCACGCTCGAAATGATCGAGCAGCCGCCCAGGCGTGGCGATCAGCACATCCGCGCCGCGGGTGATGATCTTGTCCTGCTCGTCGAAGGACACACCGCCGATCAGAAGCGCCAGATTGAGCTTATGGTTGGCGCCATAGCGGGAGAAATTGTCCTGCACCTGGCTCGCCAGTTCGCGCGTCGGCTCTAGGATGAGCGTCCGCGGCATGCGTGCGCGTGCGCGGCCGTGCTCCAAGAGCGTCAGCATGGGAAGCACGAAACTCGCCGTCTTGCCGGTGCCGGTCTGGGCGAGGCCGAGCACGTCGCGTCGCTTGAGGACGTGCGGGATCGCCTGTTCCTGGATGGGTGTGGGGTTGGTGTAACCAACGGCCTGAACGGCCGAAACGACTTTGTCGCTTAGTCCAAGTGTATCGAAGCTCATGAAAATCCGTGGCCCGGCTTCGCGGAATGGAATCATCGCGGCGGGCGGTTCACATTGCGCTGCAACATAGGAAGCGAATGCCCTGAGTCAAGCCATCGCGGCCACAAGTCGCGGAAATTTCGGGGCTTTTGGATAACAACTGTGTCCACCGGTGATGGCACCCTCACGAGACAACATAAGAGCTCACGCATGACGACACCGGCGTGACAGACGGGCTCTTAATGGCGGCATGGCATCTCGCTTATGGCCGTCACGGCTTTGGGCAACGTTCGGTACGGGCCGGCGCTCGGGAGCGCGAAGCATCAGCGCATGAAGCGCTGGATCGTTTTGCCCCGAAATTGCCATCAATGCTAAAGGGCCGTTAATGGGCCAACAAGAAAAAGTGATTATGTACAGTGAGTTAGACGACACTAAATTCGTGACAGACGCGACCGATTTGCCGTAGCCAAAACATGGTTAATGCGCTACGTCTCGATCCGAACACGATTTATAGGGGCCCTTTCCATGCTGCGCTTTGTTGCTTCCGCTTCCGCTGTTGCGCTTCTTACCGGCGCCGCCGCTGCTGCGGATATTCCACCGCCGATCACGGTCGCACCGCCTGTTCTGACGGCGCCGGTACCGATCGCCTTCAACTGGAGCGGCTTCTATTTCGGCGGTCACGGCGGTTACGGCTTCGGCAGCGGCACAATCGGCGATGGTTTCATGGCCGGCGGCCAGATCGGCGTGAACTGGCAATACGACAGCTTCGTCATCGGCGCTGAGGGCGATGGCAGCTGGACGGATTGGGGTGCTGTCGACGCGGTCGGTAGCGTGCGCCTGCGCGGCGGTATCACATTTGACCGGTTCCTCGCCTACGCCACGGGCGGCGCGGCGTTCCGCGACTTCGACGATGTCGGGTGGATCGCCGGCGGCGGCATCGAATACGCCGTGGCCAATAACTGGACCATCGGTGTTGAGTACCTCCACTACGACTTTGACGGCGACGACGCCGATGTCGTTCGTGGCCGGGTCAGCTATCTCTTTAGCGGCCTTTGAGATTTCCGCTTCGGCGGATCACGAGAAGCCCGGCCTAGCGCCGGGCTTTTTGCTTAGGTGATGCCTTTCTCCGTCGTCATTGCCGGACTTGATCCGGCAATCCACAAACGACTGACTTTGTATGCCGGGCCACTCCGGAATGGATGCCCGGGTCAAGCCCGGGCATGACGACAGCAAAGCTGGATAAGCAGCCGCCCACGACCGGCGCAGCGTCACGTCAAACGTCGATGAGCTCGTCGTCGGCGAACTCCGCGTTCTCCTGGATAAAAGCAAAGCGCTCCTCAGGCTTGGAGCCCATGAGGCGCGTGACGGTGTTCTTGGTCAGCACGATATCGTCGTCGACGACGTCGACGCGAAGCAGCAGACGCTTCGCCGGGTCCATCGTGGTGTCGCGCAATTGCTGCATCGGCATCTCGCCCAAGCCCTTGAAGCGGCTCGTCTCCACCTTGCCGCGGCCGGTGAACTCCGTCTTGAGCAGGGCCTCGCGGTGCGCTTCGTCACGCGCGTAGAGCACCTTCGGCCCCTGCGCGAGGCGAAAGAGGGGCGGGACCGCAAGATAGAGATGGCCTTGCGCAATGAGGTCGGGCAGCTCGCGATAGAAGAATGTGATGAGCAGTGAAGCGATGTGGGCGCCGTCCACGTCGGCGTCGGTCATGATGATGACCTTGCCGTAGCGCAGGTCTTCCTCGCGATAACGGGTGCCAGTGCCGCAGCCGAGCGCCTGCAGGAGGTCGGAGAGCTGCTGATTCTGCGCAAGCTTCTCGCGTCCGGCGCTGGCAACGTTGAGGATCTTGCCGCGTAGCGGGAGGATGGCCTGCGTGGCGCGGTCGCGCGCCTGCTTGGCGGAGCCGCCGGCGGAATCGCCCTCCACGATGAAGAGTTCGGTGTCCTCGCGCGAGGCCGAGGAGCAATCGGCGAGCTTGCCGGGCAGCCTGAGCTTCCGCGTCGCGCTCTTGCGGGAGATCTCCTTCTCACGCCGCCGGCGGAGCCGCTCTTCTGCCCGGTCGACGACCCATTCAAGAAGCCGACTGGCCTGGTTTGGCGAGGCGGCGAGCCAATGGTCGAACGCATCGCGGACCGCGTTCTCCACGACCCGTATGGCCTCCACGCTGGCGAGCCTGTCCTTGGTCTGGCCGACGAATTCCGGTTCGCGCAGGAACACCGAGAGCATCGCGCCGCAGGACGTCATGATGTCGTCAGAGGTGATGATGGAGGCGCGTTTGTTGCCGGTCAGCTCGCCATATGCCTTGAAGCCGCGCAGAAGCACGCTTCTGAGACCCGATTCATGCGTGCCGCCCTCCGGCGTCGGGACCGTGTTGCAATACGAGCGCGCGAAGCCGTCCCCGGCGAACCACGCGATCGCCCATTCCGCCGAGCCGTGGCCGCCTTGGCGTTTGGTCTTGCCGGCGAAGATTTCGTCACCGACCAGCGTCTCTCCGCCAAGCTGCTCAGCCAGATAGTCCTTCAGCCCGCCGGGAAAATGGAAGGTCGCCTTTTCCGGCGTCTTGCTCTTGGCGGGGATGAGGCTCTTGGCGCACGACCAGCGAATTTCCACGCCGCCAAACAAATACGCCTTGGAGCGCGCCATGCGAAACAGCCGGTCGGGATCGAAGCCGGCATTCTCGCCAAAGATTTTTGGATCGGGATGGAAGCGAATGCGCGTGCCGCGGCGGTTCTTGGCGCTGCCGGCCGCCTTGAGCTTACCGGTCGGCTTCCCGCGCGCAAAGGTCTGGCGATAGAGCTTGCGGTCGCGCGCGACCTCCACCTCCAGCTTGTCGGACAGCGCATTCACCACCGATACGCCGACGCCATGCAGGCCGCCGGACGTTTCGTAGACCTTGGAATCGAATTTACCACCGGCATGGAGCGTGGTCATGATCACCTCCAGCGCCGACTTCGTTTTGAATTTCGGGTGCGGGTCGGTGGGAATGCCGCGGCCATTGTCGGTGACCGTCAGGAAGCCGTCCTTGGCAAGCTCGACTTCGATCCAATTGGCATGGCCGGCGACGGCCTCGTCCATGGAATTGTCGATGACCTCGGAGAAGAGGTGGTGCAGCGCCTTCTCATCGGTGCCGCCGATATACATGCCCGGCCGGCGGCGCACGGGCTCCAGGCCCTCCAGCACCTCAATGTCGGCGGCGGTGTAGCCGCCCGGCTTGGTCGGCGCGCCTTTCTTGCGGCGCGATGATCGGCCTTCCGCCGGCGCGTCGTCGGAAGCGGTAGAGAACAGGTCTGGACGGTCCATGGAGCCCATGTGATGCAAGCGATTCGGTAAACAGTCTGCCAATTCGGCATGGCCTAAGCCAAGAGCCGCAACCTGCCGGATTTCAAAGTTTTTTTGGCGGCGAGGGCGCTTGGCGGGCTCCCGGCCGGGTCGCACAGTTAAGCCAAATCCGGCGGCGTCGCAAAGGGTGTCTTCCACGCCATGACGTGCCGCCGGCTTGCGCTATGGCGCGGCGGCTCGATTCAGTTCGTCGGCGCACGCAAGCAAACGAAACGGCCTGCCGGCATGGTTTGCACCGTGGCGACAGGCCGTACTGAAATCGGGTGTGTTAGGCGTCCACCATTTCTGTCGAGGGCCGGTGCGTTCTGGCCCCATCAAGACACCCCGTCGAACCCTTGGTCTCAGTGATTTCTCATCAGCAGCTTGTCTCGCGGATACGGAACCGCATGCAGGCAAGCTGCACACAACGCTGATTCAATTGTCGTTGGGGTCTGCCGATATCGCGGGCTGGCGTGCCAACCTACGAGATCGGCTTATGTCGGTCCGGAGGTGTCATTTTCTTAGACCTCCTTCTGCGCCTTGATAGTGACTCGAATCCTACCCGCCGTTGCGGTCAGGTCAAGTCACGTTTTTGCCGCGGTGGATGAAGCGTTTTAGTGCGCCGGCGACGGTTCAGCGTCGTCGCGCGGCGCCCCCTCCCATCGCTTTTCGACTGCGACGCTTCTGTCGTGAGCGACCGATTGTCCGGCCTTGAAGACAACGCTAGGCTGATCTCAATCGCCAATCGAGTAGGGGAGGTTTGCATATGTTGAAGGCCCTCACGAAAACAGCGGCGGGCGTCTGTCTTGCGGGACTTCTCGCCGGCGCCGCGTTCGCAGAGGTGGTCTACCACCGCGGCAACGATTCCGATCCTGAGACGCTTGACCAGCACAAGACGTCGACGGTCTCAGAAGCGCACATTCTGCGCGACATGTATGAAGGTCTGGTGATCTATGATCCGGAAGCGCGGGTCATTCCCGGCGTCGCGACCGAATGGTCCGTTTCCGATGACGGATTGGTCTACACCTTCACGCTCCGCGACGACGCCAGATGGTCGAACGGCGATGCGGTCGTCGCCGACGATTTCGTCTTTTCGCTGCAACGTATCCTGACGCCCGACACCGGCGCCAAATACGCCAACATTCTCTACCCGATCAAAAACGCCGAGGCGATCAACAAGGGCGACGTCATGCCGGACACGCTCGGCGTGCGCGCGGTCGACGCGACGACGCTTGAGATCACCTTGGAAAATCCCACTCCGTTCTTCCTGGAGCAGCTCACGCACCAGACCGGACTGCCGGTGCATCCCGCGACCGTGGAAGAGCACGGCACCGATTTCGTGAAACCGGAGAACATTGTCTCGAACGGTGCCTACACGCTGGAAGAGTTCACGCCGGGCGACAAGGTCGTGCTCGTAAAGAACCCGGAATTCCACGACGCGGCGAACGTCACGATCGACCGCGTGATCTTTTATCCGATGGAGGATCGCTCCACCTGTGTGCGTCGCTTCGAGGCAGGTGAAATTCACTCCTGTTCCGACCTGCCGACGGAGCAGATGGCGGACCTTCGCGCCAAGTTCGGAGACCAGGTGCGCACACCGCCTTATCTCGGCACCTACTATTATGCGTTCCGCGCCGACAAGGAGCCGTTCGACGACGCGCGCGTGCGCCGTGCGCTCTCCATGGCCATCGACCGTGAATATGTCGCCGAGGAGATTTGGGGCGGCACAATGGTGCCGGCCTATTCGTTCGTGCCGCCCGGCATCAACAACTACGAAGGCGGTCCGGCTTTTGCTGAATACAAGGGCATGTCAATGCTTGACCGCGAGGACAAGGCCATGGCGCTCCTGGAGGAGGCGGGTTTCGGCTCAGACAACCCGCTGACCGTGGAGATCTCCTACAACACCTCGGAGAACCATAAGAACACCGCCGTCGCCATCGCCGACATGTGGAAGAACATTGGCGTCACCACGACGATGATCAATCGCGACGGCGCCACGCATTACGCCCATCTTCGCGACAAGGGTGACTTCGACGTCGCCCGCGCAGGCTGGATCGGTGACTATTCCGACCCGCAGAACTTCCTGTTCATGGTGGAAAGCGACAATCCGGGCTTCAACTACGCCAACTACAACAACCCCGAATACGATGCGCTGATGGATCAAGCGGCGGCGGAGACCGACCTCGTCAAGCGCGCCGGCATCTTGAAGCAGGCGGAGGAGATGTTCATGCGGGACGAGCCGTTCGCGCCGCTCCTCTATTACTCCTCGCACAGCCTGGTCTCGCCCAAGCTGAGCGGCTGGAAGGACAACATCCAGAACGTCCACGGCACGCGGTTCCTGTCTATCGAGGAGTAGGCGTCCGCGCTGGGGGGCGTGAAGGATGCTTCGCTATGTGGTGCGGCGGCTTGCCACCGCCGTGCCCACGCTCTTCGTCATCGTCACGCTGGCGTTCTTCCTGATCCGCGTGGCGCCGGGCGGTCCGTTCAATCTGGAACGGCCGCTCGAAGCGAAGGTGATGGAGAACCTCAACCGCATCTATCACCTCAACGAGCCACTGTGGAAGCAGTACCTTTTCTATCTCGGCAATCTCCTGCGCGGTGATTTCGGGCCGAGCTTCGTCTACCGCGATTTCTCCGTGAAGGAGCTGTTTGAGGCCGGCCTGCCGGTCTCCATTCAGCTCGGCGCCAGCGCACTTCTTTTGGCGCTTGCGATCGGAACGCTGCTCGGCTCGATCGCAGCACTCCGCCAAAACTCCGCAACCGATTACGGCGTTGTCGGCCTGGCGACTTTGGGCATCACCATCCCGACCTTCGTCATCGCGCCGGTGCTGTCGCTGATCTTCGGCGTATGGCTCGGCTGGCTGCCCGCCGGCGGGTGGGGCGACGGCGCAATCGCCAATAAGATCCTGCCGATCACGACGCTCGCCTTGCCGCAGATTGCCATCATCACGCGGCTGACGCGCGGCTCCATGATCGAGGCGCTGCGCTCCAACCACGTGCGCACGGCGCGCGCCTACGGTCTGTCAACGGCAAGCGTGGTCGTGCGCCATGCGCTGCGCTCCGCCATCCTGCCTGTCGTCTCCTATGCCGGCCCGGCCGCCGCGGCGCTGCTCACCGGGTCGGTTGTCGTGGAGACCATCTTCGGCATCCCGGGCATCGGCCGCTATTTCGTGCAGGCCGCGCTCAACCGTGACTACACGCTGGTGATGGGGACCGTCATCGTCATCGCCATCTTCATCATCATCTTCAATCTCGTGGTCGATCTGCTCTACGCCGTGATCGATCCGCGTGTTCGCTACGATTAGCCGATGGTTGCGCGCGACGATTCCGTACTCCCCCGTCCCGAGGCCGTCGCGGTCGACGGACGGTCGCTATGGCAGGATGCGTGGGCGCGCCTGAGGGCCAACAAGGCGGCGATGGCGAGCGCCGTCTATCTCGTCATCATGGCGGTCGCCTGCATCGTCGGCCCGGAGCTGACCGGCCATCGCTACGACGAGATCTATCAGGCTTATACGAGCACGCCGGCTGGCCTCGAAGCGCATCCGCGCGAAGCGGAGATCGCCCCCGCGGCTGAAGACGCGCTGAAGCGCGCGCGCGTCGATGTGAAGTCGGTCGAGTTGGCTGGCAATCAGGTCACCGTCGTGGTCGCCGACGACGAACCGGTCGACGAGCGCGTCGTGCGCTATCTTGACCGCAGCGACCTCTTCACCAACGCAAATGTGGCGGCAAGCGCCGACGGCGGGCGCGAGCTGACGCTTGTCGCCGACGTGGACCGGGTGCGCTTCTTCTTCGGCACCGACGCGGTCGGCCGTGACCTCCTCACGCGCACGCTCTTCGCCGGCCGCATCTCGCTCGCCATTGGGCTTCTTGCGACTTTCGTGGCGCTCATCATCGGCGTCACCTGGGGAGCGGCTTCCGGTTATGCCGGCGGCACAATTGACTTGGTGATGATGCGCATCGTCGACGTGCTTTATTCGCTGCCCTTCATCTTCTTCGTCATCCTGCTGGTGGTCTTCTTCGGCCGCAACTTCGTCTTGATGTTCATAGCCGTCGGCGCGGTGGAGTGGCTCGACATGGCGCGCATCGTGCGCGGCCAGGCGATCTCGCTGAAGCGACAGGAATATGTGCAGGCCGCGGAGGCGATGGGCGTCAGCGCCGGCGGCATCTTGCGCCGCCATATCGTGCCCAACCTCGCCGGCCCGGTGATCGTCTACATGACGCTGATGGTGCCGCGCGTCATCCTGCTTGAGAGCTTCCTGTCGTTCCTCGGCCTTGGCGTGCAGGAGCCGATGACCAGCTGGGGCGTGCTGATTGCAGAAGGCGCGCGCAACATTGAGGGCACGCCGTGGATGCTGATGTTCCCCTCAGCCTTCCTGGTGACCACCTTGTTCGCGCTGAATTTCTTGGGCGACGGCCTGCGCGACGCGCTCGACCCGAAGGACAGGTAGAGCGTAATGCCTGATCCCGTCCTCACCATGCGCGATCTCCATGTCCGCTTCGCTCTGCCGGACAGCGAGGTGCACGCCGTGCGCGGCGTCGACATGGATGTCATGCCGCGCGAGACCGTGGCGATTGTCGGCGAATCCGGATCCGGCAAAAGCCAGGCGGTGATGGCGGCGATGGGGCTGATCGCCTCCAACGGCCGCGCCAGCGGCTCGGTGCGCTATCGCGGCGAAGAGCTGATCGGCCTGCCGTACCGCCAGCTCAACAGCATCCGCGGCGCCAAGATCACCATGATCTTCCAGGAGCCGATGACCTCGCTCGACCCGCTCTACCGGGTCGGTGATCAGATCGCCGAGCCGCTGATCCGCCACGGCGGCATGAACCGTCGCACAGCGCGTGAGCGGGCGATCGAGCTCCTGCGGCTCGTGCAGATACAGCAGCCGGAAAGCCGCATCGACGCCTATCCGCATGAGCTCTCCGGCGGGCAACGTCAGCGCATCATGATCGCCATGGCGCTCGCCAACGATCCCGACATCCTCATCGCTGATGAGCCGACTACCGCACTCGATGTCACGATCCAAGCGCAGATCCTGGAACTCTTGAAGGACCTGCAGACGCGGCTCGGGATGGCGGTGATCTTCATCACGCATGATCTCGGCATCGTCCGGCGCTTCGCCGACCGCGTCTATGTGATGCGCGACGGCGAGGTGGTGGAGGACGGTGAAGTCGCCCGCATCTTCGCGAAGCCTGAGCACAGCTACACCAAGATGCTTCTCGCCGCCGAGCCCGAAGGTGCCAAGCCGCCGGTGCCGGACGACGCGCCGGCGCTCTTGGAGGCCGGCAACATAAGCGTTTCGTTCCACTTGAGCGGTGGCGGCTTCATGGGCGGCGACGTGGTCGAACTGCGTGCGGTCGACAGCGTATCGCTGTCGCTACATGCCGGGCAGACGATCGGCATTGTCGGCGAATCCGGGTCAGGCAAGTCGACGCTCGGCCGCGCGCTTCTGAGATTGCTGCCGTGCGACGGCGCGATCCGCTTTGAAGGTCGTGACTTGAAGGCCCTCGACCTCAAGCACGAAAGCTGGCTGCGGCGCGAGCTGCAGGTCGTCTTCCAGGACCCCTACGGTTCGCTTTCGCCGCGGCTCACTGTCGGACAGATCGTGACGGAGGGCCTTTTGGTGCACGAGCCCGCATTGTCGCGCGCCGAGCGTGATCGCCGCGCCGTTCAGGCCCTCAAGGACGTGCAGCTCGACCCGGCCATGCGCAATCGCTATCCGCACGAATTCTCCGGTGGCCAGCGCCAACGCATCGCGATTGCCCGTACCATGATCCTGAAGCCGAAGGTCGTCGTGCTCGACGAGCCGACATCGGCGCTCGATCGCTCTGTGCAAAAGGAGATCGTCGAGCTGCTGCGTCACCTGCAGGAAGCTCACGGCCTGTCCTACCTCTTCATCAGCCACGATCTTGCGGTCGTGCGCGCCATGGCCGACGAGGTGATCGTCATGAAGGACGGGAAAGTAGTTGAGCGCGGTGCGACCGAAAGCGTGTTCGCCGATCCGAAGGACCCCTACACGCAGGCGCTGATGGCCGCCGCATTTGCCACCGCGCGCGATCGCGCCGTTGCCGCAACCGAGGCCTGATGCACAGGCGCGGCGCGAGGTGCAGGGAAGGGCGCGCTGCGAAATGATGTGGACCGCGCTGGCCACAAGCCATAGTGAAGATGGGGGACGTTCTGTGGGGGCAGCAATCCGATGATCCTGTGCCACGGCGAGATGCTGATCGATTTCATCCCGACGAAGGCGCGCGATGGCTCCGCCGCCTATCGGCCGGCCGTCGGCGGCTCACCGGGAAACGTCGCGCTGACGATCGCACGCCTGGACGTGCCGGCTGGCTATGTCGGCGGTCTCTCAACCGATTTCTTCGGTGAAGACGTCGCCGCGGCACTCACCACCAACGGCGTTTCCATGGATTACGTATCGCGGCTGGAGCGGCCGTCGATGCTAGCCTTCGTGGATTTGAAGGCCGAAGAGCCGCGCTACGCGTTCTATGACGCGGAGGGCGCGCCGCGGAATTGGCGGCTGGAGGACATGCCGCCGATCGGCGCGGATGTGAGCACGCTGCATTTCGGTTCGCTGTCGCTGATCCGCCAGCCGGCAGCCACCGCCTTTGCCGCTTTGATGGAGCGCGAGGTCGCGCAAAGGACCATCAGCTTCGACCCCAATATCCGCGCTAGTTTGGTAGAGGACGAGGCCGACTACCGCGGCAGGCTTCAACAGTTCTTCTCCAATGCCCATATAATCAAAGCGAGCGGCGCTGATCTGGAGTGGATCGCGCCGGACGAAGCGCCTGAGCGCTTTGCGCAGCGTTGGTTCAACGATGAAGCGCGGCTGTTCTTGCTGACGCGCGGCAGCGCTGGCGCGACTTTGTATACGCGCGGCGGCGCAAGCGTTTCGCGGCCCGCTCCGAAGGTCGACGTGGCCGATACGGTCGGTGCGGGCGATGCGACGATGGGCGGTCTGCTTGCCGCATTGCATGATCGCAATGCGCTGGCGCGTGACGCCATGGAGCGCCTCTCAGAGGACGATCTCGCGGCGATCCTTGACTTCGCGCTTGCCGTGGCGGCCGTTACTTGCAGTCGTGTTGGTGCCGATCCGCCGCGACGATCGGAGTTGGGGCCGGTGCATGGTGGCAGCTAGACTTGAGCCGCCGCGTCTGTTCATGGAGACATCGAGACAAGCATGATCGCTCTCGGTTCGTTTATCCCCATCTACTTGGCCTTCGTGGCCAAGCAGCTTGTCGCGGACTTTTTCCTCCAGAACAAATGGATGGCGATGGGCAAGGAGGGCGAGGCCGACTGGCTGAGGCCGCTTGCCACGCATGCCGCAATCCATGCCGTGATCACTCTGGTGATCGTGCTTATCGTCGCGCCCGCTTATTGGTGGCTGGGCCTGGTCGACTTCGTCGTTCATTTCGTTATCGACCGCGGCAAGGGTGTCCTCTGCCGCAAGTGCGGACTTGGGCCGACGATGCCGGCCTTCTGGTGGGCGATCGGCACCGATCAGGCGCTGCATCAGGTAACCCACCTGATTTATGTGATCCTCCTCGTAACTGCCTGACCTCGAAAGAGGTTATCAGCTGGCCGCCGTGCTTGTTTCGACATTTCAACTATGCTTGTAATGTCACATGGACGAAGGCCCAGCCATCGCTGCCCTGGCGGCGCTTGCCAACGATGTGCGTCTGAGAGCCTTCCGGCTTCTTGTGAAAGCCGGACCGTCAGGCACGTGCTCAGGCGATATTGCGGGCGCACTCGGCGTGCCCCCGACCGGTATGTCGTTTCATCTGGCTGCGCTGGAGCGCGCCGGCCTCGTCGTCACGCGGCGTGAGGGTCGTCGCATCTTCTATGCGGTGCATTACGAGGCCATGCGCCGCCTGCTGACATTTCTGACTGAGGATTGCTGCGACGGACGCCCGGAACTGTGTGGCGGGATCGTCGCTCCGGGGAATGGCGAACGAGGGGAAGTCGCGATGAGCGAGAAGACATACAACGTGCTGTTCCTATGCACGGGCAATTCAGCCCGCTCCATCATGGCCGAAGCGATCCTGAACCGCGGTGGGGGCGGGCGCTTCAAGGCCTATTCCGCCGGCTCGCATCCCAAAGGCGAGGTGCATCCCTATGCGCTGGAGCTCCTGCGCAACCTCAACTACGTTACCGACGATCTGCGTTCCAAGAGCTGGGATGAGTTTGCCGCGCCGGGCGCACCGGAGTTGGATTTCGTCTTCACCGTTTGCGACAGCGCCGCCGCCGAAACCTGCCCGGTCTGGCCGGGCCAACCGATGACGGCGCACTGGGGCGTGCCCGATCCGGCCGCCGCGGAGGGCAATGAATCGGTCATACGCGCCGCCTTCGCCGATTCCTGCCGGATGCTCACCAATCGCATCTCCATCTTCACGAACCTGCCGATCGCCAGCCTCGACCATCTGACGCTGGAGAAGCGGTTGAGCGAGATCGGCGCGCGGCACGAGCAGGCCGCCAGGGAAAGCGCCTGACGGATCCGCGGGCGTGGAAAGCTACACCCTGACGCGTCGCCTGGCTGCCGAGGCGCTGGGCACCGCACTCCTGGTCGGAGCCGTCGTCGGTTCCGGCATCATGGCCGATGCGCTGACCGACGACGACGCGCTGGCGCTGCTCTGCAACACCATCCCGACCGGCGCCATTCTGGTCGTGATCATCACCATTTTCGGGCCGATCTCGGGCGCGCACTTCAACCCCGCCGTGACGCTGGCCATGCGCATCACCGGC
The DNA here is from genome assembly GCA_028284625.1 of Afifellaceae bacterium. GTDB lineage: Bacteria > Pseudomonadota > Alphaproteobacteria > Rhizobiales > Afifellaceae > DASWJZ01. The sequence goes on from JANQRH010000025.1 coordinate 26,395, forward strand.
CGGATCTCGAGCGCCGACGGCGCGGCCTATGTCGCCGCGCAGATCGTTGGCGGCATCGCCGGTGCATGGGCGGCGCATCTGATGTTTGAGCTTCCGGTCCTGGAGGTCGGTGCCGTCGCCAGAACCGGGATGGGGCAATGGTGGGCGGAGGTCGTCGCGACATTCGGGCTCGCCGCGGCGATTTTCGGCGGCCTGCGCTATCGCCCGGACGCCATTCCCTGGCTCGTCGGTCTCTATATCGCTTCCGCCTACTGGTTCACGGCCTCAACCTCCTTCGCCAATCCCGCCGTGACCATCGCGCGGGCGCTTACCGCCACCTTCTCAGGCATCCGGCCGATCGATGTGCCGGCTTTTGTCGTGGCGCAATGCCTCGGCGCCGTTCTGGCGGCGGCGCTGTTTGCGTGGCTTCTGCAAGCCGATGCCGAACCGGAGGTCGCGACGGCCGAGCAGGACTAGGGAGGCTGCACCTGCGGGCTCCGGTCGCTTCTGGACCATCGGGGCAGGCATCCGTCATGATGCCCGCTGCACACCGGAGGTCTGAACGCGATGAGCAACGCCGCCCCCACCAATGCCAGCCGCTACGAGACGTTCGTCGACATCGCCCGCAACCGCTGGACCTCGCGCCAGTTCGCGCCGGGGCAGACGATTCCGCGCGAGCATATCGAGATGATCCTGGAGCCGGCACGCCACGCGCCGTCGGGTGCCAATGCTCAGCCGTGGCACTTCATCGTCGTGACCAAGCCCGACGTGAAGAAGCAGATCGCCGACTATTTCGTCGCCGAGCAGCGCCATCGCGCCAAGCTGAAGATGAAGTTTCCGACGCCCAATTATCGCGGGCTGGAGGACGCGCCGGGCTTCATCGTGGTGGCGGCGGACTTTCGATTCATGCGCGCGTTTCCCACACTTGGCGATGGCTCCGAGCTGGATCGGCAATATCAGGAGAACGCGGAGCGCATCCTGCTGCAAAGCGTTGCCGCAGCGACGATGTCGGCCCATCTCGCCGCGGCCGCGCTCGGTTACCAAGTGTGGTGGGTGACGGCGATCGGCCAGGAAGCGGCGCAGCGCGAGCTCAAGCCGCTCCTTGGCATCCCCGAGGACCTGTCGGTGATCGACATCATGCTCTTCGGAAAACCGCTGAAGCCGCCCTATAAGCGCTGGAAGAAGTCGCTTGACCAGATCGTCAGCTGGGATCGCTACGACATGGCGAACTACATGACGGTCGACGACATCGAGACATGGATCCGCGAGCAGCGGCACAAGGTCATGTATCGCGACGAAAGCCGCATCGACTAACGGCACGTTGCAAAGAAAAGGCCTCCCCGGAAAACCGGGGAGGCCCATTCGTCAGCGCATGGCGTCTTAGTAGGGCGAGACGCAGGGCTTCTGCTTGCCGATGGCGTAGAAGTAGAGGTTGGTGTTCAGGTCGTAGGTCTTGAAGTTGCCGACGCACCACTGCTGATGCGGCGTCAAGCCACCGCCGACATGATAGGTGGGCGTGACCGGCACGACATGGACAGGGGCGTAGGCGTTGTAGCCCCAGCCGCCGGGATGCCAGCCCGGGCCCCAGCCGCCGTGACTCCAGCCACCGATATGCACGCTGAAATTGCCGGCGTTTGCGGGTGCCGTGGTCGCTGCGACGGACGCGGCTGCGATCATCGTGGTGGCGATAGCTGCTGCCAGAATCTTTCTCATCTCTCTCTCCCCAATCGGTGATGCCGGTTTGCGGCGGCACCTGGTCTCGATCCGATGGAAGACAATGTCGTCTTCCGTTCCTCTCCATCGAGACGGTCACCTGTTGCCGCCTTCGATGAGCAAGATGTAACAACCGATCACGCCAATGCGTTTTCGTCGCGAGCGGAAAGAGGTTTCGACGTGCAGCCGTTTTCTTGCGTGCCGGTGAGAAATGTTTCTTCGCTGTCTGTACCCAGCTGAAGAAACAACGTATTGTTTTTAAAGGGATTTTCGTCGTGCATGCTGACGTCCCGAGTTTCTTCCGCGTATTCGGAGGCCAAAACACCGGTGCCGGCCGCAGCTCACGCGATGGGATTTCGGTGGCGCTTATGCTCTCCATTCCGCACAATCCGGTCAGCAAGAGATTCTCTTGGCCGCTGATCCGGTCATGGTCTCCGCTGCCGATCGTTCCCGGGCCGGCATTCCGTGGCCCAATCAGCCGCTTTCGCATTGAGTGATAGCCATGCCGCGCCGCTACAAGATCTTTGACGTGTTCACTGACCGGCCGCTTGCCGGCAATCCGCTCGCAATTGTTCTTGAGTCGGACGGACTGGACGGCGAGGCGATGCAGGCGATCGCGCGTGAGTTCAATCTGTCGGAGACGGTGTTCGTCGAGCCGAGCGACAACCCGGCACACACCGCACGCGTGCGCATCTTCACGCCGGTAAACGAGCTTCCCTTTGCAGGCCATCCAACGGTGGGCACGGCGATCTGCCTGGCGCGTGAGCGTTTCGACGGCCCGGGCGAGCATGACGCAGTCATTGTGCTTGAGGAGGGCATCGGGGCGGTGCGCTGCGGCGTGCGGGTCGACGGGGCGTCCGGCTTTGCGGAGTTCGATTGCCCGAAGCTGCCGGAACGCGCCGGCGAGGCGCCGGAGAAGAAGCAGGCCGCCGCGGCTCTGGGATTGGAGACGACCGAGATCGGCTTTGAGAACCACGTGGCGAGCGTCTGGTCGGCCGGCGTGCCGTTTCACTTCGTGCCGATCCGAAACCTCGGCGTGCTGGCCACGGCGCGCGCCAACCGCGCCGTCTGGAAGGAGGCGTTCGGCGAGCTCGGCGCCTTCCTCTACACGCGCGAGACCGAAGGCCACGACCACAGCTTTCGCGCCCGCATGTTTGCTCCGACATTCGGCATTGAGGAGGATCCGGCCACCGGTTCGGCCGTCGCTGCATTTGCAGGTCCGATGCATGTCTTTGACGACCTGCCCGACGGTGAGCACATCGCCATGATCGAGCAGGGCTACGAGATGGGCCGCCCGTCGCTGATTCGCCTTGAGGTTTCGGTGGGCCACGGCGCCATCACGAACGTCCGGATCGGCGGCAACGCCGTCGAGGTGGCCGCGGGTTTGCTGGCGGTCTAAGCGACGATCCGCCGACACGGAGAAGAAAGACCGGGCGCAGGCGCACTTGCGTTTCAGGGCCAGCCTTGGCTACAAATTGATTCGGCCCGCGGAAACCGGGCCTTTACCGTTTAGGGCGACGCTCTGAACGAGGAGTTTGCGAAGAATGGACGCCAGAGCGACCACAGACCTGAGCCGGAGCACGGAAGCCCTTTCCGTGCGGCGGGTTTTGTGCGCCGGCGGTCCGACCGGGCTCGGCCTCACCCTTCTCCTTAGACGCCCCTGAGCGTCGACTGTCCTTATTGGGGGCGGGCACTCAGGGGAAGCTGATCAGCAACTGACCCGGCCAAGCGCCCGCGCCAAGCGATAAGCGGGTAACGAGAAGGACAAATCGATGACCACCGATACGCAGAAGGCGCCCGCGCCGACCTCCGACAAGGACCGCGTAAAGATTTTCGACACGACGCTGCGCGACGGCGAGCAGTGCCCCGGCGCGTCGATGACCCTGGATGAGAAGCTGCAGGTGGCGGAGCTTCTCGATGAGATGGGCGTCGACATTATCGAGGCAGGCTTCCCGATCGCCTCCAACGGCGATTTCGAGGCGGTCGTGGAGATCGCCAAGCGCGTGGAGAACGCCACGGTCGCCGGCTTAGCCCGTGCCATCGCCGGCGACATTGCGCGCGCCGGGGAGGCGGTGCGGCACGCCGAAAAGCCTCGCATCCACACCTTCGTCTCAACCTCGCCCATCCATCTGGCGCATCAGATGCGCAAGACCGAGGACGAGGTGGTCGACATCATCCAGGCGACCGTCACGCAGGCGCGGAATCTCGTAGACGATGTCGAATGGTCGGCCATGGACGCCACCCGTACGTCGATTGAATATCTCTGCCGCTGCGTCGACCAGGCGATCAAGGCCGGCGCCACGACCATCAACCTCCCCGATACGGTCGGCTACGCCACACCGGAGGAATACGAGGCGATGTTCCGCGAAATTCGCGAGCGCGTGCCAGACTCCGACAAGGCGGTCTTCTCCGTCCATTGCCATGACGACCTCGGCTTGGCGGTGGCCAACTCGCTGGCCGGCGTGAAAGGCGGCGCCCGTCAGGTGGAATGCACGATCAACGGGCTCGGCGAACGCGCCGGCAATGCGTCGCTGGAAGAGATCGTCATGGCGATCAAGACGCGCGCTGACGCCATGCCCTATGTGACCGGCGTCAACTCGCAGATGTTGATGCGCGCTTCGCGGCTTGTGTCCGCGGTCTCAGCATTTCCCGTCCAGTACAACAAGGCGATCGTCGGCAAGAATGCCTTTGCGCATGAATCCGGCATTCACCAGGACGGCATGCTGAAGAACACCGAAACCTACGAGATCATGCGGCCGGAGGATGTCGGCGTGAAGGAAACCTCGCTTGTCATGGGCAAGCATTCCGGCCGCCACGCCTTCCGCGAGAAGCTCGCGTCATTGGGCTACGAACTCGGCGACAACGCGCTGGAAGACGCCTTCCGCCGCTTCAAGGACCTCGCCGACAAGAAGAAGCATGTCTTCGATGAGGACATCGAAGCGCTGGTGGAGGACGAGGTCGCGACCGCCGGCGAGGCCGTCAAGTTGGCGGCGCTCACCGTGATCGCCGGCACCGGCGGTCCGCAGCGCGCAACGATCACACTCGACATCGATGGGCGCCACGAGACGCGCGAGGCGTCGGGCGACGGCCCCGTCGATGCGATCTTCAACGCCATCAAGATGGTCATCGACCACAGCGCGACGCTGACGCTTTATCAGGTCGGTGCGGTGACGCAGGGAACCGACGCGCAGGCGGAGGTCTCCGTGCGGCTTGACGAGGCTGGCAAGGTGGTGACCGGCCGCGGCGCCGACACCGATACGATGGTCGCCTCCGCCAAGGCTTACCTCTCCGCGGTCAACAAGCTCACGCTGAAGCGCGAGCGGCTGCATGCGCAGGCGGTGTAGGGCGCAAGAGCGCCGCGACCGATCATGACGGAGCAAAGCGGGCGAAGCGACTCACGCCCGCTTGCTGCGCCCGGCGCGTCTGCGGAAGCGGCGGCTGCTTCGGCCGGTCGGCTTCACCTGATCGACGCCGCGCGCGGCATCGCCATCGCCGCGATGGTCGTCTACCACTTCTCCTGGGACCTCAGGCATTTCGGCTACATCGCCGCCGACGTAACGCATGACCCCGGCTGGCGGCTGTTCGCCCGTTCGATCGCCGCAAGCTTCTTGTTCATTGTCGGTGTCAGCCTTGTCTTGGCCTCGCGCAACGGCTTTCGCACCGGGCGCTATCTCCGCCGCCTTGGGCTGATTGTCGCGTCCGCTGCGGCGATCACGATCGTCACTTATTTTGTCTTCCCCGACAGCTTCGTCTTCTTCGGCATTCTGCATCATATTGCCGTGGCGAGCGTGCTTGGCCTGGCCTTCGTCAACGCCCCGATCTGGCTTGTCGCGGCTGCCGCCATCGCGAGCTTCCTCGCACCCACCTATCTGGCTGGGCCGGCCTTTGATCCGCCGGCCATGGTCTGGCTGGGGCTCGCCACTTTCATCCCGCGCAGCAACGATTTCGTTCCGCTGTTCCCCTGGTTCGGCGTCGTCCTTGCGGGGATCGCGGTGGCGCGCCTGGCGCATTGGCTGCCGACAGGTTTGACCGCTACCGCGATCCCGTCGCCGCGAATGGTCTCGCCGCTCATTTGGGCCGGGCGGCACAGCCTCGTCATCTATCTGGCACACCAGCCGATCCTGTTCGGGCTGGTCTTCCTGGCGGCGCAGGTCACGCCCCCCGACCTTGCGAGGCTTCAGCCTTCCTATGTCGAGGCGTGCACAAGCGCCTGCATCCGCTCCGAGATCGATGCGGAGACCTGTCGGCGCACCTGCATATGCCTTGCCGATCGGCTCCAGGCGGAAGGTCTGTGGGACGACGTGATGCGGCAGACGCTCACCAGCGATCAGGAAGCGCACTACGTCGCGCTCTCCAGCCAGTGCCGCGTTGCGGTGGAGCGCTGATTCAGTCGGTCCCCGCATTGCGCTTCGCCCCATGCGGGCTGCGCCTTCCTACAAGCACGTCGTCATGCCCGGACTTGATCCGGGCATCCATTCCGTAGCGTCGATGAGCGGTGCACGGACAACGGTATGGATTGCCGGGTCAAGCACGGCAATGACGACAGAAAGAGCAGCACGGCGCGATGTCCAAGCACCCCCAAGGAGGGTTAGGTGGAGCCTGGACTAATCCGACGCTGTTTCCGCCGTCAGCGCCTTGTCGGTGCTGTCGCCGACCACATGCACAACACGTTGCGGGAAGGGGATCGTGATGCCGGCTTCCTCAAGCCGCTTCTTGCCGATTTCCGTCAGCTCCCACCGCGTATCCCAGAACACATCCGTCAGCGCCCAAGCGCGCATCTGCAGGACCACGGCGCTGTCGCCGAGGCTGAGGGGAACGATCACCGGCAGCGGGTCGTCGAGCACGTTGACGTGCTCTGAGGCAACCTCCTGCAGAACCTGGCGGCCCTTGGCGATGTCGTCCTCGTAGGCGATTCCGAATTCCAGAAGCACCAGGCGCGTCGGGTTGCGCGTGTAATTGGTGAGCGTTGTGTTCCACAGGCCGGAATTGGGAACGAACTTGAAGAGGCCGTCCCACGTTCTGATCTGCGTGGCGAACAACCCAAGCTCAACGACCGTGCCGGTCACGTTGTCCGTCTCGATATAGTCGCCCGCTTCAAAGGGCCTGAGCCACAGAAGCATGATGCCCGCGGCGATGTTGGAGAGCGTGCCTTGCAGGGCGAGGCCGATGGCCAAACCAATGGCGCCGAGGGCAGCCAGGATCGACGCGGTCTGCACGCCAAGCTGGCCGAGCGCCGCCACCAGAACGAGGATCAGTACGCCGTAGCGGACCACCGCGCGGATGATCGGCTTCAGCGTGTTGTCGATATGCTCTGAATCCTTGACGAGGTTGTAGACCCCGCGGCCGGCCCAGCGTGACACGAAGAAGCCGACGACAAGGATCACGATCGCCCCGCCGAACCGCGGCAAGAAGTCGGCAATCCAGCTCCAAATCACCACGGCAAAGGCGCTGACCTGTTCGGGCGCAAATGAAATGTCCATGGGAAATCCCCTTCGCGTCAGACGCGGGTGGAAAGGCTCCTGATCAAGCGATTCTTTGAAGCCGGTTCCGGGATTCTTAATCGGAAAACGGCCGGAAGCGTAATCCCCGGCCGAGTGCCAGGGACGATGCAGGGACGGATCTGCGATGAGCCGCCGGGGCGCCGGCGGGGCCGCCACCTTGCGGATAGACGGCCGCATCCCTATAACCCGCCGGCAAAACACGGGTGCATAGCTCAGTTGGTAGAGCAGCTGACTCTTAATCAGCGGGTCGGGGGTTCGAATCCCTCTGCACCCACCAGAACCAGACAGTTGCGTCGGCCCCGGCGCGCGGCGTTTCCGACCACATGACCATCCTCGTCACCGGCGCGGCCGGCTTCATCGGCTACCATCTGTCGCGGCGCCTGGCCGACCGCGGCGAGCGTGTCATCGGGCTCGACAATATGACGGAGTTCTACGACACGGAGCTGAAGAACCGTCGGCTGGTCCAGCTTTCGACTTTCCCGAGCTTTGAGTTCAAGCATGTCGATCTCGCCGATCGGGAGGCGCTCGCCGAAGCCCTGAAGGGCGAGCCGATCCGCCAGGTCTTCCACCTCGCCGCGCAAGCCAATGTGCGATACGCGCTGGAGAATCCGTACGCCTATACAGATTCAAACATCGTCGGACATATCAATCTCTTGGAGCACATCCGCCATTCCGGCGGCGTGGAGATGTTCGTCTACGCCTCTTCGAGTTCCGTCTACGGAGCCGGCAATCCGGTGCCGTTTCATGAAGATGCGGTGACCGATCACCCGACCTCGCTCTACGCCGCGACTAAGAAGTCGGCGGAGATGATGAGCGAGGTCTATGCGGAGATTTTCGATATTCAGCAGGTGGGCCTCCGTTTCTTCTCCGTCTACGGCCCGTGGGGCCGGCCGGACATGGCCTATTGGCTCTTCACCGAAGCCATTCTCGCCGGCCGGCCGATCAAAGTCTTCAATGACGGCAACATGCAGCGCGACTTCACCTACGTCGACGACGTCGTGGCCGGCATCTTGGCTGTCGCCGATGCGCCGCCCGGCGGGCCGAAGCACCGCGTCTACAATATCGGCAACAACTCGCCCGTCGTGGTGCTCGACATGATCAAGACGCTGGAGCGGATCATCGGAAAAGAAGCGGAGCTCGATTTCATGCCCGCCCAGCCCGGCGAGATGCAGGTGACCTGCGCGGATGTCTCCGCCATTCGCAAGGATTTCGGTTTCCGCCCGACCACATCGTTGGATGTCGGGCTGCAGAAATTCGTCGATTGGTTCCGCCGCTATCAGCGCTGGTCGTGAGCCGATTTCGGGGAGGCAGCAAAGCTGCAGCCAAGCCCCATCATCCCTCATCCTGAGGTGCGTCTTTCGCCCCTTCGAGGCTCGTCCTGTCGGGCTCGCACCCCAGGATGAGGGCGAAAGACGCCTCGAAGGGCGGGATGATGGGGCGGTCTCCGCCCGCCCCCTCCCGAACCCCGCTGCGCTGACGCTTGCGGCTTTCCACCTCCCCTCAAGGGGGAGGTTAGCGTTGCGCGCTGCTCCGGACCGGCATCGGGGCATGTCTTTTGATCATCGCTCCAGGCCAAAAAGTTCAGGAACCGGCGGCCAGGCAATCGCGGCGTGCTCGCCGATCAGTGCAAAGAGCTCCTCAAGAAACGCCCAGGTTTCCTCCTGATGCACCAGATGGTGCGTCAGGATGCCGAGCGGCTCGGCATCCTCGTCGGCAAGCCGCCGCTCCACCTCCCGGCATAGCAGCGCATAAGCTGTAGCCCGCGGGAGCGCGCTTCGCGCCCGCCAATCGATCACGTCGACATGTGTGTTGACCCAATGCGCGGCGTCCGACGGGGCTCTATCAAACGCTGAAAAGCCAATCAGCCCAACTTCGCTGCGCGCGTCGCGAACGGCCGCCGCGATGCGGTTCCACGGCGGCACGAGCACCGGCAGGAATTTTTCGCCAAAGAGCGCGGAGAGCCGTTCAGACCCATTCGCCAGCTCCGCCATAACCTCAGGCCGCGGCCGGTGGTCGCCAAGCTCCGCCTTCTTCTCATGCGCCGGCGCGTGATTGCGATGCTGCCAGCCATGCTGCAAGGCAAAGACGCGGGGCTCATTCGCCAGCCTTTCGGCGAGCGCTTGCGTTGCCCCCTTGGGGATGACCGCCAAAGCCAGCGGCAGATCGTGGCGGCGTGCAAGAGCAAGCAGCCGCTCAAGTGCGGGCGTCGGCGCCTCCGCGTCGTCGTCGCGCCACCAGAATGCGATTGTGCGCGGTTGAGAAGCCGCGTGATCGAGAAGGGCGGCGAAGCGCTGCCGCTCGGCGTCGCCCTCTGAATCGGCTGCGCTCACGCAGCCTGCCTTCGGCTGCGCGACGCCCGCAGCAATCCGGCGACCGCGTCGATGCCGGGCTCCGAAGAAAACTTCATGCGTACATGTTTGGCGCCGGCCGTCGCAAGGCGCTGCCGCAGGGCCGGCTTACTCAAGAGATGCCGCAGGGCATCGGCCAGCGCGTTTGGATCGCGCTGCGGAACCAGCCATCCGGTTCGCCCGTGCGTGACAAGCTCCGGGATGCCGGACACGTCGGTGGCGAGCACGGGTACGGCAAAGGCCTGCGCCTCCATCAGAACATTCGGCAGACCGTCGCGGTCGCCGGAGGCGGTGAGGCGGGAGGGCAGCACAAAAAGATCGGCGCGGCTGAGAAGGTCGAAGATGAAGCTCCGGTCCTGCGCGCCGTGCCACGTCACCCGCTTGGCGATGCCGAGCGTCTCCGCCTGGCGCTTCAGTCGATCCGAAAGCTGACCGCCGCCGGCATGTTCGAAACGCCACGGCAGGCTGTCGCCCAACGCTGCAAGCGCGGTGAGAAGATCGGCATAGCCCTTCTTTTCCACCGCGCGGCCGATGGAGACCATAACGAGCGGATCGCGCTCGGTATGGTCCCGCTCAGGGACGGGCGGGAAACGCGAGAAGTCGAGCCCGTGATAGACGAGATGCAGCTTGTCCGGCGTCCGGCTCAGTGAGCGCAGATAATCAAGATTGGCGCGCGTGCAGGTCACGCCCCACGCCGCCTCGGCGAGCTTCTCCTTCAACTCCCACTCAGGCGAGGTCCAGATGTCCTTCGCATGCGCGGAGAACGACCAGCCAAGCCCTCGGATCAAGGCCGCATAGCGTGCCACCGATGCCGGCGTGTGAAGGAAGTGCGTGTAAAGCCAATCGACGTCGGCCGGCAGTTCGCGCGCCAGCACGCAGGCCTGACCGAAGCGCCTTTGACGGTTGGCCGAGCCGTCGCGCTTCAAATCGCGCTCATAGGCCTGAAGCGCGGTGGCGAAGCCCGGCTGTGCTTCCGCCCAGCGGCGCCCGGCCCGTACACGCGCCGGCTCGTCCTTCAGATATTCCGGCAGATAGAGCACGTCCGCGGCGATCTCGCGGTTGATGTCGTGCTGCTTGGTCTCGGTCGGGTGACGGAGCGACACGATGAGCTGGCTGACGCCGCGTTTTTCCAGCCCCAGGATCTCCTGCGCGATGAACGTCTCTGAAAGGCGGGGATAGCCCTTCACGAGCGTGGCGATCCGGTTCATGGTCTGTCGCCTCCTGGTGGCCCCGCGTTTGGGCGCCTGCGGCCGCTATTTGGGATAGGAACCGTGCTCACCACAAGTCACACTGAACCGGGAGCCTTCGAGACGGTGCATCTCGATTTCGAGAGCGGCACGTTTGATGGCTGGAGCGTCAAGCGGCTTTCCAGCGAGCATTCGGCGGAGATCCAGTCCGAAATCGTGCGCACCGGCACGCGCGCCTGCCGCTTTGAGCTCCGGCCCGGCGACTATGTCTCGCAAGGCCACCGCGCCGAGTTGCGCGATCCTTACAACGTCGTGTGGGACGAGGAGGTCTGGTACGGCTTCAGCACCTTCATCGCGCCGGACTTCGAGCTGCAGGAGACGATCGGCTGCGTGCTCGCGCAATGGCACGACCAGGCCAAGCTCGGCGATCCCTCCGGTAAGCCGCCGATCGCCATGCGCTATCGCGGCGACCGGCTCATCTTCACCGGCGCCTATGGTCGCGTCGCCGGGCCGGTGCCCGACACGCGCTACGAGTTCGCCAGCATCCCCGATTTTCCCAAGGGCGTGTGGCACGATTTCGTTTTCCGCGTCTTCTGGTCACGACATGGCATCTCCGAGATTGAGGCGTGGCTCGGCAAGGAGACGATCATCGATTGGCGTGGGCCGCTCGCCTACGAGAACGAGGTCGACGGCCCGTATTTCAAGCTCGGGCTCTACTGGTCGCCGCCGGGGCCGAAGCCCATCGTCGCCTATCACGACAATTACAGCCGCGGGCATTCCTTCGCCGAGGTCGATCCCTCCGTTCAGCACATGGCGGCTGGCGCGTGACCGAAATGCGTTGCGCCCTGGCGATCCTGCCGCAGGCTGCGGGCGACCCTAAGCGACTGCTCAAATCACTTGCAGCGGCGAAGGCCGTTGGCCTGGGCGATCTCGGCGATGTCGAGCCGCTTGAGTTGGCGCAGGACGGTTCGGTGCCCGAAGTGCTTCGCGCCGCGGCCGATCAGGCATCGGCCGGAGGATTTGACTGGCTCCTGGCTGTGGGGGCAGCGGAGACATTGGCGCCTGACATCTTCGTGAAGACAGCGCCGGCGCTCCGTCTGCACGACGCAATCTGGGGCGCTGCAGCGATTGCATCGGATAAATCAACGCTACCCAAGGTCGAGCGCATCACGCGGCTTGCAGCGCAAGATTTGCCGACTTTCTTTCACGCAGCGCTCAGATGGTGGATCGGCCCCACGCATTTTGTGCGCCCGGCGGTTGCCGTGGAGGCGACCCGGCGGTCAGCCAGCTATGCCGACTACCTCTATGCAATGTGGAAGAGCCATCGCTGCTACAAGACCGCGCAAGCGCTCACGCTGTTTCAAAGTGCCGTGCCGCCGGTGGCGGAGAGCGATCGCGAGCGCTTGATCGACATCTTGGAGGCGGAGCCGGCCTTCATGCCGATCGGCTTTGGCGGCGAGGTTTTTCATCTGCCCTATACCGGGCTCAATCCCGTTATCGAGCGGGAGCAGATGCGCGGATTGTTCTTCGAGCACGAGGAGTTGGTGTTTCTTGCCGAACGGCTGCCGCGCGGCATGCAGATTCTCGATGTCGGTGCAAATACCGGTAATCACACGGTTTTCTTCGCCGGACCGATGGAGGCGGAGCGCGTCATCCCGATCGAGCCGCTGCCGCGCGCGGCCACGGCGATCCGCGCCACCGTCGCAAAGAACGGCCTCGCCAATGTCGACATGTCGCATCTGGGCAAGGCGGTCGGCGCCGGCGAGGGCACCCTGCGCCCCATTCACTCAAAGACCGCCGGCCTCGGCGCAACACATTTCATCGCCGATCCGGCCGGCGACGTACCACTTGTCACGCTCGATGCGTTAGAGACGGGCCGGGTGGGCTTTCTCAAGCTTGACGTTGAAGGGATGGAGATGGACGTGCTTGCCGGCGCGGCAGCGCTCATCGCTGCTCACCGTCCCGTGCTCTACGTTGAGGTTGTAGACACGGCAATCGCTCGTTTCATGGCCTGGGTCGATGCTCATGATTATCGCATCGAAAAGCTCTTTCCCGACAAGACCCATTGCAATTACCTTCTCACTCCGTCGGATTGACCAAGAAAGGTTCAGGGATGGCGCTTCGAACAGCACTTAGCCTGGCAACGCTCCTTGTCTTTGGAGCTGGGGGGATTGGAAGCGGGCTGGCTGAGACTGCTGTCCCGGATTTGGTGGAGCCGCCATTTCTTGAAGCGGCGGTGGCGTCGGGCGATTTGCCGCCTGTGGCGGAGCGCGTTCCGGAGCGGCCCATGGTGGTCAGCTACGGGGGCGGGGACAAAGAGCCCGGCCAGTATGGCGGCACGCTGCGCCTGATCGGCGGCAGCGCCAAAGACACCCGGCTCATGGTGATCTACGGCTATGCGCGGCTGGTGACCTACACGCCCGACTACGCGATCGTTCCCGATATCGCTGAAAGCGTGGAGGTGGAGGACGACCGCGTCTTCACCATCCGTCTCAGGCCCGGACACAAATGGTCGGACGGAGCGCCGTTCACGTCGGAGGATTTCCGTTTCTATTGGGAGGACATGGGCAACGACGCGGAGGTTTCACGCTTCGGGCCGCCGAAGGAGCTCTTGGTCGACGGCGAGCGGCCGACCGTCGAGTATCCCGATGAGCTGACGATCCGGTACAGCTGGTCGAAACCCAATCCGTTCTTCCTTCCGGCACTCGCGGCCGCACAGCCGGTCGAGATCTTCAGGCCGTCGCATTATCTGAAGCAGTTCCACGCGCGATACGCCGGCCAGGAGACCGTCGACAAGATGGCGGAGGAGGCGGGTCAGCGGAACTGGGTCTCGCACCTTTATCGCAAGGACCGGTCCTATCGGAACGACAATCTGGACTATCCGACGCTTCAGCCCTGGGTGCTGAGGACGCAGCCGCCGTCCGACCGCTATCACTTCGAGCGCAATCCCTATTATCACCGCGTCGACGAGGCCGGCCATCAGCTTCCCTATATCGATGCCGTGGCGCTGGCGATTGCCAGTTCGGACCTGATCCCGGCCAAGGTGGCGAGCGGCGAATCCGATCTGCAGGGACGGTATCTGGCGTTCTCCAACTTCACCTTCCTGAAGGAGGCGGAGGAGCGCAGCGGCTATAAGGTGCGCCGCTGGCTGGCGACCAAGGGCGCCCGCATGGCGCTCTATCCCAATCTCAACGTCGCTGATCCGGTATTCAAGGATCTGTTCCGAGAGGCCGATTTCCGCCGCGCGCTGTCGGTGGCCATCGATCGCGACGACATCAACAACACCATCTTCTATGGTGTCGCGAGCCCGTCCAACAACACGGTTGTGGCGGAGTCGCCGCTCTTCCGCGACGAGTACCGTACGCAATGGACTGAGTTCGATCCGGAACTGGCGGACGAGTTGCTGGACGGCCTGGGGCTAGCGGAGCGCGACGACGACGGCATTCGCCTGCTGCCGAACGGAGAGCCGCTGCAGATCGTCGTGGAGACCGCCGGTGAATCGACCGAGCAGATCGATGTGTTGCAGCTCGTCAAGGAACACTGGGCGGATATCGGCGTGTCGCTGTTCATCAAGCCGTCGCAGCGCGAGGTCTTCTACAACCGCATCGCGGCCGGCGAGACGCAAATCGCCGTGTGGGTGGGACTTGAGAACGCGCTGCTGAGGGCCTCGATGAGTCCGGCGGAATTCGCTCCCCAAACGCCGGATCAGTTCCAATGGCCGGCCTGGGGGCTGTGGGCGCAGACCAGCGGCCAGATGGGCGAAGAGCCTGACCTGGGAGCCGTCCTCAAGCTGATTGAGCTGAACGGCAAATGGAGCGAGGCCACGACTGAGGAGGCGCGCGAGGAGGCTTGGCACGAATTGCTTGAGTTATGGACCGATCAGGTCTTCACGATCGGCATCGTCTCCGGCGTGGAGCAGCTCGTCGTGGTCAGCGACCGGTTGCGCAACGTGCCGGAGCGCGGCACCTACAATTACAATCCCGGCGCCTATTTCGGCATGTATCGGCCCGATACGTTCTGGTTCGCCGGACAATAGGCGGTCTGATCCGTGCTCAGCTTTCTGGTTCGCCGCCTGATCACGATGGTATGGACGCTGCTCGGTATCAGCGTCCTGGTCTTCGTCATCATCCAGCTGCCGCCGGGCGATTATCTGACCACCTATATCGCCGAGATCCAGGCCTCCGGCGAGCGCGTCGCGGAAGAGAAGATCGCGTTCCTGCGCGAGCAATACGGCCTCGACCTCCCGATGTGGCAGCAATATCTGGTGTGGGTCACCGGGCTGCTGCAGGGCGATCTCGGCTTTTCCTTCGAGTACAACCAGCCCGTCGCCGACGTGATCGGCGACCGCATGTTCCTGACGCTAGTGCTGAACTTCTTCACGGTGCTCTTCATCTACGTCGTGTCGTTTCCCATCGGCGTATACGCCGCGACGCATCAATACAGCGCCGGCGACCACACGCTTTCCTTCATCGGGTTCATCGGATTGGCGACGCCCAACTTTCTGCTCGCGCTGATCCTGCTCTATCTCGCGAACGTCTGGTTCGGCACGTCCATCGGCGGGCTGATGGATCCCGAATACATCGACCAGCCTTGGAGCGTCGGCAAAGCGTTGTCGGTGCTGGAGCATATGTGGATACCGGTGGTCGTTATCGGAACATCCGGCACCGCCGGAATGATCCGACGGCTCCGCGCCAACTTGCTCGACGAGCTGCAGAAGCAATATGTCACTACCGCACGCGCCAAAGGCGCGCCGGAAGGGCGCGTGCTTAGGCGCTATCCGCTGCGCATGGCGCTGAACCCCTTCATCGCCGATATCGGCAGTCTGCTGCCGCAGATCGTCTCCGGCTCGGTGATCGTGTCCGCGGTCATGTCGTTGCCGACGACCGGCCCGATGCTTCTATCGTCGCTGCAAAGTCAGGACATGTACCTCGCCGGTTCGTTCCTGATGTTCCTCGCGGTTCTGACCGTCGTCGGCATGTTGGTCTCCGACATTCTGCTCGCCGTGCTTGATCCGCGCATCCGGCTCGCCGGGGGAGGGGCCCGGTGAGCGATAAGGTGAGCGCCAAGCTGGACCATTACGTTTCGCAGGAGACGTTCGACCCCGAAGCCACCATGGCCGCCGGGTCGGCGCCGTCGGAAAAGTATCTCAAGGCGTCGCAGACCCAGATCATCTGGTGGCGTTTCCTGCGTCATCGCTTGGCCGTCGTCTCGCTCGTCGTGCTCGGCCTTTGCTATTTCTCGGTGCTCATCTCCGAGGTCATCGCGCCTTACGGCTTGCTCACACGCTCCTCGTCCCACGTGTTCGCGCCGCCGCAGCGCGTGCACTTCATCCACGAAGGTCGCTTCATCGGCCCGTTCGTCTATCCGCTCAATTTCGAGCTCGACTTGGAAACGCTGAAGCGGGAATACACGCCCGACACGTCCGATCCGCAACCTATTCGCTTCTTCTGCTTCGGCGAGGAATACGATTTCTGGGGCTTGTTTGACGGCAGCTTCCACCTGGTGTGCCCACCGAAAAACGGCACATTGTTCCTGCTCGGCACCGACAAGCTGGGCCGCGACATGTTCTCCCGGCTGATATACGGCGCGCGAATATCGCTCACCATCGGTCTGATCGGGGTGACGCTGAGCTACGCGATCGGCATCGTCGTGGGTGGCATTGCCGGCTATTTCGGCGGCATTTTCGATTCCATCGTCCAGCGCATCACCGAGGTCCTTCGCTCCATTCCTGAGCTGCCGTTGTGGATGGCTCTATCTGCGGCGCTGCCCGTCACATGGGACCCACGCCTGATCTATCTCGGGATCACCGTCATTCTGGCGCTGCTTGATTGGCCATCGATTGCGCGCGCAGTGCGCTCAAAGCTTTTCGCATTGCGCGAGGAGGATTACGTCGCCGCAGCGGAGATGATGGGCGCCAAGCCATCGCGCATCATCGCAAAGCACCTCCTGCCGAACTTCACGTCGCATCTGATCGCCTCCGCCTCGCTTACCATCCCGTCCATGATCCTGGCGGAGACGGCGCTCTCCTTCCTCGGCCTCGGCCTCAGGCCGCCGATCACGTCGTGGGGCGTGCTCCTCAACGAGGCGCAGAACATTGAGGCGGTGGCGCTTTATCCGTGGCTGATGGCGCCGATGGTGCCGGTGATGGTGATCGTGCTCGCCTTCTCATTCCTTGGCGACGGTCTGCGCGACGCGATCGACCCGCACGATTAGCGCATGATCCCGAAAAGTGGCGTCCGGTTTTCGGATGAGATCATGCTCCAGCCAGACAGGCGTCATGCCTTCAACAGCCACAGGCTCGATTCCTTCGCGCCGGTTTTGAGCTCAAGCTCGCCGGCGACGCTGACGGCGACCGCTTCGGCCATGCGCGTCGCTGCATAATGGCTTGACCATAGAAGGCGATAGCCGCTGCCTTGGATGAGGCCGGCGACGCCGAGCTGCTCGTTATAGCCGCGCCATTCCCACTCGGCCGGATAGTCGTCGGGCAGGAAGATGTCGTGGATATGCACCATCACGCCGGAGGGCAGGCACGGCAGCACATGGTTGAAGAGTAGGTCGACATCCGTGCCCGGCATGAGGATGTGACTGGAATCGATAAACAGGATGTCGCCTTCGCTGAGCGAATCGAACGGCTGAAGCCCCGCATCCTGCACGATGCCGCGGATCACCGTAGCACCCGTGCCCTCGATGTCGGCGCGTGGCGCGGGGTCGATTGAAGTGACGGTCGTGGATAGCTCGCCGTCGCGCACGGCGCGGGTCAGGAAGCGCGTTGAGTGGCCGGAGCCAACCTCGATGATGCGAGCCGGCTTTGCCTGACGCACAAGCACATAGGCCGCGAGCGCGTCGAGGCGCGGAAACCAGTCCTGGTTCCAGCGAGGTTCCGGCGGCGGGGTTCCTCCGATCCGGTGAAGGTCGTCGGCAAAGGGTGCCGCCGCATCGATCAGCGCCGTGAAGGTCGGCTCGGCCGCAGCAAAGAGCGCCTCAAGCGCGCCATACGACATGCGCTCGGCATGGGCAGGTACCTGGTCGGCGTAGCGATAGGGGATAAAGAAGCCGCGCTTCTTCGGGCCGAGCAGTGTCGAAAGCCCGAGCTTCAGCCGCCGCGCCCGGCCGCGCATCAGCATACTCTCCGGTTGCGGGTCAGGCGTGCGTGAAGCGCATCGTGACGAAGGCGGCGCACGGTATCACGCGGCCTCGCGCGCCTTTTCCTCAAGGTAGCCGAAAATCTCCTGCTCCGCGCCGACCCCCTCCAAGGGATGCATGCCCATGGAACGCCAGCGAGAGGGTTCGATCGCCGCCACTTCCTTTGTCGCAAGCACTCGTGCCCCCAGCGCCTTGGTGAGCTTCTCGATCCGCGCCACCTCAATCACGGTCGGCCCGATCGCCGAGAACGAGAGCCGCTCCGGCACGCCGATATTGCCGTACATCACTTCGCCGAAGTTCAGCCCGATGCCGTAATTGAAGGTCGCGAGGCCGGCGGCGCGCCGCTCCTCCATGGTCCGATCGGCGGCGTTGAGCGAATCCTGCAATGCGCCCATGACCCGGCGCGTAACCTCACCACGCTCGTTGTCGTCGTCGATCGGAAAGATGCCCAGAACCGCGTCGCCGATGAACTCAAGCACTTCGCCGCCCGTATCGATGACCGGGCGCGCCGCGCATTCGAAGTAGACGTTGAGCAGCTCCAGAAAGTCATCCGGCGGCATCGTCTCCGCCAGATGCGTGGAGCTCCTGAGGTCGGAGAACCACACAAGCGCGCGGATGCGGTCGCCATCGCCAAGCCGGATGTTGCCGCGGAACACTTTTCGTCCCGTCAGCTTGCCGAGATAGGCTTCCGTGATGTTGCGGGCCACACGGTCCTGCAGCACGGTTTTTGTCGCGATCGCCAGGCGCTGTTGGATACGCTGCAGCCCAGCCAGGTCCTCCTCGGAAAAACCGCCCGGCTGATCGGACGCCCACGACACCAGGATGCCGCGGCGGGCTTGCGACTCATGCTGCGTGCTTCCGAAGAGCGCGGTCGCCATCAAGATGTAGTCGGTATAGCCCTCCTCGGCGAACTCTTCGAGGATCGGGTAATCGATCATCTTGTTGGGCCCGGTCAGACGCCGCCGCATCACCGGGATGTCGTTCTCGATAAGCGCCTGCATCGGGCTGTTCTGCCAGGCATCCGATACGACATCTTGATGCTCGAACTGGCTGAGCTGAGCCGGCTTGCCACGCCGCCAGATCACGTTCTCCGCTTGGAAGAGCGGATGCAGCGTCGGCCACATCATCGATCCGCGGCCGACCGGCACGCCGATGGCGGAAAGCCGCAGGCACAGCCCCTCGAAGAGCTCCACGACATCGGGCTCTCCGAGCGCCTGCTCGATGAGCCAGTCACGCACCTGCTGAAGAAGGCTGGATTCGGCCATGGCTACGTGCTCAGTTTGTGTGCCCCGTCAAATTGTGCGCGCAGGATGCGCGTTCAACCCCTTCGGCCGCCTTAACGGGCGAGGGGGCCTGCCGGATCGACCCGCGCCCACGCCCCGCGTTCACGCAGACTGGCGTTGCGCCTCGATGAGGTCGGCTGTCGTTCGCGTCAGGCGCTCCGCCAGAAGGCGTGTCATCTCCACCGCCATCTCCGGGAATTGCTTCATCAGCTGGAAGAACGGCTCCTTGCGGATGCGCAAGGCCGTCAGCTCACCCTTCGCGGTGACCGTCGCGGTGCGCGGCGTGTCGCACAAGATGGCGATCTCACCGAAAAAATCGCCGTCATGCAGCTCGGCCACTGTGATGTCGCCGGTATCCGCAGGAACCGAGACATCAGCGTCACCCTCGATGATGACATAGGCCGCATCGCCGATGTCGTCCTTGCGCACGAGCACTTGGCCCGGCTCGTACGTCACGACATCGGAGGTGTAGGCCAGCAGCTTCAGCTTGCCCGGCTCGATCCCCGCAAACAGGGGAACCCGGCGAAGGAGTTCGACTTCGTTGCTCAGCAGACTCACGTGACCAGACCCCCATTCAGCTGGCCGGCAATCATCGGGCGTGTGGCCCTATTTGGCCGGCTCAAGTGCGCGACCCTCCTCTGTCCCGCTTCTCTCCTCCGACTTGGCAATCCGACCATTCTCAAAGGTCAGCACCCTGTCGAACCATTGACCCGACCCGGGATGGCCGAGAACCCAAAAGACCGTCATGCCCGGGTCGCCGAGGCCGCGCGCGAAGTCCAAGACGCGCGTCACGGTGGCATCCTGTGCGTTCGCGTCAAGGGCCGTCAGCGCCCGGTTGACCACAAGCAGGTCAGGCCGCTTGATCAGCGCGCGCGCCAGCGAGACCTTCTGCTGCTGCGCCAGCGACAGGCGCTTTGCGCCGCTGCCCACGTCGAAACTCAGGCCAAGCTCGATAATCGCGTCGGTCAGACCAAGTGAATCCATGGTCTCGCGCAGAAGCGCATTCACACGCTCAACCGCTTCCGCATAGGTGTCGACGATACGGCCGAAGAGCACGTTGTCCTGAACACTGGCGGCGGAATTGAGCGATCCGGGCTGGTAGAACACGATGGCGCCGGACAGATCGTCCGGCAGGTTGTCACGGAAAGCCTGCCGCGCTGCGACGATCGCCGCCTGCAGTTCGTCGTCGAGCATGCCGTGGCGATGGCGCGGCTCGATATAGCCGTAGGCGAGGCGGAGAAGCGCACGCCGATCCGATTCCTCCACTTCCGACAGCTCGCCGGCCGAAGCGCGCCGCACGATCGCGCGGTAATCGTCGATCTCATCCGGCGACATGAGGTCCATGCGCTCCAGAAGCGGATTGTCCGGGGCAAGGTCGCCGAAGAGATCGATCAGCGTCTCCGCAACGTTGAGGCCCATATTGACGAGCTTCTCTTCAAGCCCGGTATCGGTAACGACCTTCGCCAGATACTGGTCTTCCGTGTTCTCACCATCGATGGCGTCCGGGTCCGACACGCCGAAGATCAAATTCTCCTTCACCGACGCGTTGACGACGTATCGTTCCGGATCGAACATCTCGACATATTGTTCGCCGCGGTTTTTCACCAGACGTTCGCGAAACGCGTCGCGCGCCGCCAGCACGCGGCTTTCCATCTCGCCGAGCGCTTCTTCCGGCATCTTGCTGCGCAGGCCGAGGCGATAGACGTCGTTTTCAAGGTCCACCAGCACCAGGACTTCGCGCAGGCGCACCAGCAGATCCTCCGGCCCTTCGGCGCCGGCGGCGGCATAGTCGATCCAATCGTCGTCGATGTTGGTCTCGGTGTTGCCGGAGGCGCGGGCCTCGGTGAGCCATTGCCGGGTCTCGCGCGACTCCTCCGTCTGGCTGCGAAGCGGCGCGTGACGCAGGCCGTAGATCAGCGCGTTCATCAGCGAGGATTGCGGCAGATAGGTATTTGCCTCCGCGTAGCCGATGCGGCGGCCGGTGAAGGAATCGGGAAGCCCCTCGATGGCACTTCCGTCGATGAGGATGCGGCCGCTATCCGGTACCGACAGCTTTGCGAGCGCTTCCGCCAGGTATTCGCCGCCCGCGCCGACCGGACCGACGGCGGCTACGGCGTCGCCTGGGGCGAGTTTCAGCGATGTTGGCTCAAGCAACGTTGCGCCGGAATCGTCGCGGATCGCGAGGCCGCTCGCCGACACCTCTCGATCGATGCGCGGCGGCGTATTTGTGTCGAGCTTCTGCAGCTCCGGATCGAGCACCTTGCCGATGGTGAACTGCTCGACGACCTGCGTGTATTTGACCTGCACGTCGAGCCGCTGCTGGTCCCAGTCGATCAGGTCCTTTAGCGGTGAGGGGAGTTCCTTATACGCCGCGATGACCGCCACGAGCTGGCCGATATCCAGCCGGCCCGTAATCGCGAAGTAGCCGCCGATCAGATAAAAGATGAACGGCGTGACCTGGGCCAGCAGGTTGTTGATGAATTTGACCAGGAACTTCCACTGGTAGATGTCGAAGCGGATAAAAAAGATCTTGCCGAGACGATTGGCGATCTCTGCGCGTTCCCAGTTGGTCGCATCGTTGACCCTGACGCCGATAATCCCTTCCACGATCTCACCGACACGCCCGGCTAGCGCGCGCGCCGTAAGCTGGCGCTGACGCCCAAGGATCAGAAGCCGCCGACGCAGCCGCGGGATCAGGATCACCTGCACTGCCACGATGGCGCCGGCGACAAGCCCCAGCGTGACGCTTTGCAGCATGATGAAGACCATCGCCGTGACCGCCTGGCTGAGCAGGAAGGCCGGCTGCACATAGGCGTCGCCAATGAAGCCGCCGAGCGGCTCCACCTCGTCCTTCACCATGGTGGCGACTTCGGAGGAGCGCATGCGCCGGAACTGCGGCAGCGGGAAGCGCAGAAGCGTGTCGACAAGCTGGTAGCGCATACGCCTCAGCATCCGCTCGCCGAGCCGGCCTTTGAACACGGAGATGTAGAGCTTGAAGGCGCCGTTGATGAGGACGAAGCTGAGGAAGAGCGTGCACAGGTAGAAGAGCATCGCCACGCGTTCCAGCTCGATCCCATCAAAAAGCACGAACTCGTTGCCACCGCCGCCGAGCCAGGCCGGGATGGAAAACGCAATGCGTAGCGCCGTCTCCGTATCGGTGGGGCTGGAGAAGCCTTCGCCCTGAATCGGGCCGTTGATGATCTGCTTAGGCAGGTCCAGCGACAGGAAGTAGAACGGCAGCGACGCCACGACCACGAGCAGCAGCCAGATCTGGTCGCGCTTCGAGAACCTCCAGGTGTAGCGGAAGATACTTTGGTCCATGGCGCCGGGGACGAACTCTCCTAGGACGGGCCGCGTTCTCTGCTCGTCTGCGCGGCGATTGTTGAAACTATATCAGCACGCCGGCTTGGCTGTCTAACGAGCGATCCCGGGCGTAAACGCTGCTTCTCCCATGGCCGGCGCGGCCGTCGCCGGCTGCTTCGCCGGCTCCGGCAGCCGCTCGGCACGCACGAAATGCCCGTTGCCTGCGTCCAGCATGGGCGGGTCTCCGTCCGGCCCGCAGCAAAACGGCGCTGGCCAGGCCAGCGGATCGGATTGGCGCGTCTCGCCAATGATTTGGAAGTCCAGCGGGCGATCGGGATCGGGGAAGGGGACGGCCGACATCAGCGCTTTCGTATAGGGGTGCATCGGGTTGCGGAACAGCTCGTCGCGCGGCGCCAGCTCCACCAGGCGGCCGGCGCACATCACCGCGATGCGGTCGGCGATGTAATTGATCACCGCGAGATTGTGCGAGATAAAGAGGTAGGTCAGGCCAATCTCTTTCTGCAGGTCCTTCAAGAGATTGAGAATCTGCGCCTGGATGGAGACATCGAGCGCTGAGACAGGCTCATCGCAGATGACGAGCTCCGGCTGCAGCGCCAGCGCCCGCGCAATGCCAATGCGTTGCCGTTGTCCGCCGGAAAAGCTGTGCGGGTAGCGGTTGAGATGTTCTCCCCCGAGCCCGACCATCTCCAGGAGCCGCACGGCGGCCGCGCGTCTTGTCGCCTCCGTGCCGATGTTATGGATCAGGAACGGTTCGGCAAGAATGCTGCCGATGGTCATGCGCGGATTGAGCGACGAGAAGGGGTCCTGGAAGATATATTGAATCTTGCGGCGGATGGGGTGCATCTCCTGCCGATCCAGGTCGAAGAGGCGGATCGGCCGACCGCCGTCATGGAACAGCGCTTCGCCCTCGTCGACCTCCACGGCGCGTGTGATGGCCTTGCTGACTGTCGTCTTGCCGGAGCCTGATTCCCCGACGAGCCCCAGGCACTCGCCACGGTCGATGGAGAAGCTGACGTCGGAGAGCGCCAGCACGCTCGCCTCCGGCCCGCTCGACAACCATTTGAGGTGCTTCCGCAAGCCGAAGCGTTTGGTGAGGTTCTTCACTTCAAGGAGCGTGCCGCCGCTTCTGTCGGTGAGCGCCGCCTCGCCGAAATCCGGCACCGAGGTCTTGATCTCGCGGATCGGCTTCAGCCGTTCCCCGGGCTTCATCTCAAAATGCGGCACCGCTTTGAGCAGCGCCTTGAGGTAGGGATGCTGCGGATTGCCGAAAATATCGTCGAGCGCGCCGGCTTCAACGACCTTGCCGTGATGCGCGACAACGACCTCCTCAGCCATGTTGGCCACCACGCCGAGATCATGCGTGATGAGCAGAACCGCCATGCCGAGCTCGTCCTGCACGTCGCGGATCAGCTTCAGGATCTGCGCCTGCACGGTTACGTCGAGCGCGGTTGTCGGCTCATCGGCGATCAGAAGCGCCGGGCGGCAGATCAGCGCCATGGCGATCATGGCGCGCTGGCGCAGACCACCGGAGAGCTCGAAGGGATAGGAATCGACCGTCTCAGACGGGCGAGGGAACTCCACAAGCCGCAGCATCTCGATCGTGCGCTCGCGCTTCTCCTCTGCGCTCACCTTATGATGCACTGACAGCGCCTCGCCGATCTGGTCCCCGATCGTGTGGAGTGGCGAGAACGAGGTCATCGGCTCCTGGAAGATCATGCCGATGCGATTGCCGCGGATATGCATGAACTCCTTGGATTTCGGCTTGATCTTGGCGACGTCGCGCACGCCCTCCGACGGGTCGTTGAACAGGATCTCGCCTGCCGTGATCCGTGCGGTGCGCGGCAGAATGCCCATGGTCGCCTGCGCCGAAACCGACTTGCCGGACCCCGATTCTCCGACCAGCGCCACGGTGCTCCCCGGCCGCACGCGCATCGACAGCCCGTCCACGGCCTGGACGCGCCCGGCGAGCGTGCGGAACTCAACCGACAGGTCATTGATCTTGAGGAGGTCGTCGCTCACGGGGCATTCTTCTTCATGGTCGGCTCGGCATGGGGCCATGGAAATCTTTGCGTGGCAATGACCAAGGGGTGACGGTCGCGTCGATTCATGGCGCAACGGCCCCGCCGATGCGAACATTCTGCGTTGCCAGATCATAGATGAACTTGGCCGATTGCGCCGCCCCGGCAAGGTTCACGCCGGCGGGAGGCGGCGGTGAAATCGCGGTATGGTTGATCGCATCTGCCAGCGTGGCAGCGGTCAGTTCGGCTTCCGGGACAAACGTCATGAGGCCCTTCTCCGCCAGGATTTCCGCGCGCAATCGCTGCTCCGTCTCGCCCTTTGCCTCATATGGCACGACCACCGCGCGGACGCCTGACGCCAAAATGTCCATCGTCGTGTTGTAACCGGCCTGCGAAATGGAAAGGGTGGCGACGGAAAGCCGCGCAGTAAAGTCGGGGCGAAAGCGCTCCACGATGGTGCGTTCTTCCGCTATGGCAGCGACGCGCTGGTATTCAGCCTCGCTGAGATTTGGCCCGGTGAGAAAGCGCCATGTGTGGTCGGCCATGGCGGTCGCTGGCCGCGCCTCCATCGCTGCGAAAAGGAGCGGTGCGCCGACCGCTCCGCCACCGGCCGACACGATCACCTCG
The DNA here is from genome assembly GCA_028284625.1 of Afifellaceae bacterium. GTDB lineage: Bacteria > Pseudomonadota > Alphaproteobacteria > Rhizobiales > Afifellaceae > DASWJZ01. Next base: position 51,518 of record JANQRH010000025.1, read on the forward strand.
TCGCGCCCGGCACTTGTTGTCCCATCTACGCGCGGCGCAGTGACATAGCCCGTGTAACGGATCAGATCGGCGATACGATCGGCGGCCGGGAAGGTCTGGCCGAACGGAATGAGCTTCGGATCGCCATGCACCAGCACCGTGTCGAAATAGCGCCGCAGCGTCTCAACCGTCTCCTCCGTTCGCTCCGCCTTTCTGGACACCAGGATGTCACGCACGGAGCAAAGGACCTGCGGCCGTTGCGGCTCGACGTGGATCATCTCCAGAAGCGGCAGCAGCTCAAAGCGGAACTGTCGCCGCCCAAAGGGAAAGAGCTCAATCAGAACAACGGCGGGGTCGGCGCGACGATAAAGGTCGAGAAGGGCGGCGCGCCGCGCCTCGATCCACGCATCGTCGACGGCCGCGCCGTTGGCGTCGCGAAGCGTGGAGAAATCCTCGCCGGCGATCGTTGCAGGCGGCAAGTGAACGACATTCACCCCGTCAAACGGCACCTCCGGAAACGGCGCGCCTCCGAACGCAACGGTCACGTCGATGCCGGTCTTAGCCATCGCCAGCGCAAGCGTCTCCGCGCGGCGGAGATGCCCGACGCCCAAGAGGTGCTGGACGTAGAAGAGAACGCCGCCGCTCATGCGTCCGGCCTCAGCGGGATGTTGAGCGCCGATACCGCCGGTGCGCCATCGGGCGCGATATCGAACGCGTGGGCACAGCCGTTCCGGAGCTTGTCCGGCGCTTTCGAAGTCATCGCCCAGCCCGTCGCCAGCGCATAAAGCGCCCTGAGCACGCCCTTATGCGTCACTGCGATCGTGGGTGAGGCGAGGCCCACCAGGAGCGGTCGCAGGCGCGCCTGCACGTCGCGCGGGCTCTCGCCGCCATCGGGCCGGAAATCCAGGCCGCGCGCCTCGTTGGCCGCCATTGTGTCACCGAGTTCGGCGCGCAGTGCCGCAAGGCGGCGACCCTCCCAGGCGCCCCAATCCATCTCAATCAGCCGTGGCTCCGGCTGCGGGTCGAGGCCGAGCAGCTTTGCGGTTTCCATGGCGCGCTGAAGCGGGCTTGAAAGGCACGCCGCGTCCTCCCAGCCGGCGGGCAGGTGCGCGGCTTCAAACCACGCGCGGCCCGCCTCCGTCAGCGGCCTATCCGCGTGGCCCTGCATCAGCCCCTCGGCGTTCCAATCCGTTTCGCCGTGGCGGATGACAAGAAGGCGGGTCATGCCGCCTCCGCTATCAGGTCACGGAGATGCCGGTCCAAGAGCGCAGCGGCGCTCCCAACATCGTGCACGCGCGCGGCGCGATCCGTTGCCGCCCGGCTCATAGCCTGGCGCATTTCGTCATCGGCGAGTAGCGAGGCGAGCGCCGCCGCAAACGCGTCCGCATCGCCCTCCGCCACGAGAAGGCCGGTCTCGCCGTCGGCAATGATGCCCGGCACGCCGCCGCTTCGTCCGGCGACAACGGGAAGCCCCGACGCCTGCGCCTCCAGAAATGCCACCCCCCACGCCTCTTTGACCGCCGGCCAGACATAGATGTCGGCTGCCCGATAAAGCTCTCTCAGCCGATCCGGCTCAACCACGCCCACCCAGCGGATACGCTCGCCGAAGTCGGCGAACGCGGCGCGCACTTTCGACTCAGCCGTACCTTCGCCTGCGATGATGAGCTGCCAGGGCCGATCGACGAGTCCGGAAAGCGCATCCGCCAGACAACGATAGGAGAGGAGTTTTTGGTCGTCCCGCATCATGGCGACAGCGATGAGCCAAGGCTGCGTGACATCGAGATTAAGCGACGCTGCGACTGCTGCGCGGCTCTCATCGCGCGCCTGCGCTCGGAACGGCTGCGTTTCCACAAATGGCGGAAGCGGGATCAGCCGCTCTAGATGACGCATCAGCGGACGCACGCAGTCCGCATCCGCTGGGTTTGGCTGAAAGATGCGCGCGGCGCGTCCGATCGCATCGGCGACAGCTTGGTGGCCGATATCCCACGGCCCGCCGGCCTGTTTCGGCGCATAGGACGCTTCGGCGAGCACGTAAGGAATGTCGAGGTGCTCCGTGACCACCGGCCCGAGCCAGTCGGGCGCCTTATGATAGAGGTGATAGGTGAACCACGCATCCGGGCGCGCCTCAGGCTTCACGCGCCTGAGGAAGCGCTCCGCCAGCGCCGTCCCGACGCCGCGCAGACGCATCTGGCGCGCTTCGTCTCCCGCATCGTAGCTGCGGAAGCGCGAAGCCACGAAAACGTCGTGACCCGCCATCCGCAAAACCGCGATCAACGCGCGCGCCATGGCGCGGTCGCCGGATGCCACGGGATGGTCAGGCGGCTTCAGCGGAGCGTAGAAGGCAACGCGCATGGCGTTTTCCGGCGGCGTCTCGCCGTCGTCAGGCCGCGCGCAGCAAAGCGTGCCCGGATTTGGGGCAGCCATCCGGCCGCGGCAGGTTCTCAAACGATCCCTCAAGCGGACGGTCGGCGAGAATGATCGTGCCGGGTTCAGACCATTCGGCGATGTGCGGCGAGAGCCACGCGCGCGTGATCAGGTCCTGCGTCGGGTCGCCGGAGCCAAGATCGATATGGATGAAGGCCGGCTTGCCGGGAATGCGCGGCGCGCAATATCCGAGCGTCTCGCGGATTTCACCGAGGATCATGTGGTCGCCGTCGGGAATACACTTGGGGTGCGCGCCGATCGCTCGGTCAAATGCGAAGATTTCGCGGTCCGGCAAGGCTTCGCGCAAATGGTCGAACGTGCGGCCGCTCCCCAGGCCAAGCTCGAAGACGCAGCCCGGCCTGTCGGCGATCAGCCGTGCCGCTTCTTCCAGAAGCATGCGCTGCGCCGTCAGGCGATTGATCATGAAGTCGAGTCGGCTCATGGCCCTGTCTCCGAAAGACGCCCTACGCGCCGGCGCTACTCACGACAGCGAAGCGTGGTGCTTCGGCGTCTCCGGGTGCGGCCGTGCCGAGATATTGGTCGACGAGGCCGTTGATGACGGAGAGCCCGTCGAGCAGGCCGGGGATGTGCACTTTCGATGGCCGCCGCCGATGCGGCAGCGCACGCAGCGCCTCCGCCATCTGGTGCGGGCTTGTCGTGTCGTCGGGCAACAGCACCGAAACAAGCCCGAGATCGGCCGCCCGCTTGGCGCGGATATATTGCTCCGCCCGCGGCGTCGTGCGGGGCAGGATGAGCGCGCGTTTGTCCATGGAGAGGATTTCGCAGAACGTATTGTAGCCGCCCATCGCAACGACGGCGGCGGCGCGCTGCATCAGCGCCTCCATGTTGGCCTCAAACGCGATCGCCTCCACATGCTTCAGCCGCGCCACGCGCTCCATGAAGCCGGTCTGCTGGTTTGTGCCCATGAACGGCCCCATCACGATCTTCGCCGGCATGTTGAGCGTCGGGTCGAACTCGTAGGCCCTGAGCACCCAATCGACCAGCATGGCGCCATCGCCGCCGCCGCCGGTCGTAACCAGGAAGAAGGGCTCCTCGATCCCATGCGGCGGCGGGTAAAGGCCGGAGGGCGTCTTGCCGCGCCTGAGATATCCGGTGAAACGCGTCTTCTGCCGAACCGCCTCCGAGACGGCGATCCCGTCAAGCGGGTCGTGCACCTCTTCAAGTCCGTAGATCCAGATGTGATCGTAAAGCTGCTCCAGCGACGGCAGCGAATGTTTGCGCTCCCATTCCGCCGCCAGCCGCGATGGCTCGTCCATCACATCCCTGAGGCCAAGCACGAGGAGCTTGTTCTTGTCCTTGAGGTAGCGAAGCGTGTCTTCGACTTCGCCCCTCAGGCCAAGCGGCTCCTTGTCGACCAGAAAGATGTCGGGCTCAAAGACCCGCGCCGTCTCCAGAATGATCGATGACCGGATCGTCATCAAGTCTTCGATGGAGATGCCGGGGCTGTGAGGCTGATAGTTCTCGTTGGCCAACTTCACCACGCCGGGCACGCGGATGAAGTCAACGTTTGGCGAAAAGCTAAACGCGCCGACGATTGGCGAGCCGGCGATCATGAGGATCGAAAGGTCCTCGCGATAGGCCACCAATGACTGCGCAATGGCGCGGCAGCGCCTCAGATGCCCGAGCCCGAAAGAATCGTGGCTGTAGATCAGCATCCGCGGCTGACGATTGCTCAATGTCGCTCTCCTCGATTGGCAATCTGCCCCTTCGGCGGCGGAGCATCGGCATTTTTCGGCGCGGCGCAACCCACTCCGCGTCTCCTCGCGGCACTGTGCGAACGCGCGAGGAGGATTAGCTGGTCCCGGTCCTGCGCGCACCTTAATTTGCCGGGCACCAGTCACCTTCAGGATGGCGACCATTATGGCGATTCTCTCCAGCCTTGCTTTCTGGCGACCAAATTCCGGTGCGGCCGAGCCGCTATTGCCGCGCGTCCAGGCGCTGATCAGCCGGCAGGAATTGGAGAGCGAGCGCCTGATCGGCTGGGCGCAGCTCGGCGTCGTCGTCTTCTTCGGTCTTCTATGGGCCGTGGCGCCGCGGCCGGACGACGCGACATTGTTTCAGCCGGTGCCGATCGCGCTGTCGTTCTATCTGGTGTTCACGACCATCCGGCTGGTGCTGAGTTATGTCAGCGTACTGCCCGGCTGGTTGCTCTTTATTTCCATGGTACTCGACGTCGGCCTGCTGCTTGGCCTCATATGGACGTTTCACATTCAATATGGGCAGACCGCCGCGTTCTATCTGAAGATCCCGACCTTCGCTTACATCTTCGTCTTCATCGCATTACGTGCGCTGCGCTTCGACGCGCGCTTCGTGCTCGCGACGGGTTTCTTGGCGGCGTTCGGCTGGCTCGGCATGGTCATCTACGCCGTCAACACCAGCGGCATGGACGCCATCACCCGCAGCTTCGTCGACTATCTCAGCTCCAACTCCATTCTGATCGGCGCGGAGATCGACAAGATCGTCGCCATCCTCGTCGTTACCGCCATTCTGGCGCTTGCCATTCGTCGCGCCGGTCAGGTGCTGGCGAGCTCCATCAAGGAAGAAGTGCGCACGCGCGACATGATCCGCTTCCTGCCGCGCGACGTCGCCGATGTCGTCACCAGCGCGCAGGACATCGTGAAGCCTGGCGACGCGGATGAGCGTGAGGCGGCGGTACTCATGCTCGACCTGCGCGGCTTCACGCGCTTCTGCGCCGGCAAGTCGCCGCGTGAGGTCGTCGATCTCCTTGTCAGCTTTCACAAGCGCATCGTGCCGATCGTCACGGGCTATCGCGGCGTCGTGGACAAATATCTGGGCGATGGCGTCATGGCGACATTCGGCGCCGCCCACGCTTCGCCGACCGCGGCGGCCGACGCACTTCAAGCGCTAGACGCCATCATCGCAGAGGCGCGCGAGTGGCATGAGACGCTGTCGCAATCGGAATCCGATCCGCCCTTCGTTAACGGCGCCGTCACGGCCGGGCCGGTCGTGTTCGCAGCGCTCGGTGACGACGAGCGGCTGGAATACACCATCATCGGAGAGGCGGTGAACCTCGCCGCCAAGATCGAGAAGCACAACAAGACCGAAGGGTCGATGGCACTGGTGCCGCTCGCCGATTACGAGCACGCGGTCGCGCAGGGCTATGAGCCGCAGCGCGATCCGGAGATCGTCAAGGGCCGCAACGTCGCCGGCGTCGGCGAGCCGATGGACCTGGTCGTCGTGGCCCGCTGAGAGCCCGTTTGAGAATGCCGGCCACGCGCCGTGTCGATAGCTCGTCAGACGGCCACCTGCCAGGAAAAGGCCGGTTCAGGGCTCTTCTCTCTTGATTTCAGAGCCAGGACCGACCATGTCGGCGCGAGCCAACGTCTGATGATCCAATCCCCCAGCGTGAGGTTGAATTTTCAAACAGGCTCTGAGCCAGCCGCTATTCCGCCGGCGTGGCTGAGGGGAGGGCGCCGAGCCGCTCCGCACGCCGGGCCTCGCGTCGCGCACGCCGCCGTGCCCGCCATTCCGATGTATTGGCAACCGCCATCAGCGCTGCCGGTGTGACGAACAGCGTCAGAACGGTCGCGAACCCGAGGCCGAACACGATCGCCGTCGACAGCTGGACCCACCATTGCGTCGATGGCGCGCCGATCGCGATCTCTCGCTCAAGGAAGTTGATGTTGATGCCGAAGGCGATCGCCATGACGCCGAGCATGGCGGTGACGGCCGTCAGAAGCACCGGGCGCGCGCGCTCGCGACAGGTCTGCAGGATCGCCTCATAGGCACCGCGGCCTTCGCGCTTGAGGCGGTCATAGGTGTCGATCAGCACGATGTTGTTGTTCACGATGACACCCGCATTGGCGATCACCCCAATGCCCGTCATCACGACGCCGAATGCCTGGCCCATGACCATGAGGCCGATCAGAACGCCGACGGTGGACATGACCACGGCCGACAAGACGATGATCACGCTGGAGAAGCGGTTGAACTGCGCCAGGAGCACCGCAAAGATCAGGAACAAAGCCGCACCGAACGCATTGACGAGAAACGCGCTCGCTTTCTCACGCTCCTCGTCCTCGCCCTTCATGCGATAGGTCACGCCCTCGCCGAGATCGGCGGTCTCAAGCGCCGCCAGGACCTGCTGCTGCACGACGGCCGACTGGACCTCCTCCGCGACATTGGCCGTGACGGTCACCACGCGAGAACCATCGACGCGGTTGATGAGCCCGACTTTCGGCGCAGCGCTGCGGGTGACGAAATTGCCGATCGGCACGGCGCCCGAGCCGGTGACCATGGTCAGCTCGTCAAGCTGGTCGAGGCTGCGACGGTCTTCGGGAAAGCGCACCAGGATGTCGACCGATTTGTCGGTGGAGGAGGGCCGGTACTCGGAGACCTTCACGCCGTTGGTGACAAGCTGCACGGCGGTCCCGACGCTGGCGGGGCTGGCGCCGAACTTCGCGGCCTCCGCCTTGTCGACTTCGAGCTTCCAATCGATGCCGGGGAGCGGCAGCCCGTCATCGACGTCTCGCGTGTCGGGGTTGGCGCGGACAATGTCGGCGGCCACAAGTGCGGCGGGGAACAACAGGTCGGGATTGAGCGAGGAGAGCTCAAGCGTGATCGGCTTGCCAGTCGGCGGGCCGGCCGCCGGCCCGGTGACCTCGATGATCACGCCGGGGACGCCAGCGGTCTTCCCGCGAATTTCGTCGAAGATCTCGCTCGCTTTGCGGCGCTCCTGCCAGTCGATCAACTCAAACTGGATCGTGCCGACCGTGTCCTCCGTTACGTCCTGCGCGCCTTGCTGGCCTCCGCCGGCGCGCGCATAGACGGTTTCGATCTCCTCCATGTCCAACAGGTGCTTCTCGACCTGGCGGACCAGATTGTCCTTCTCGAAGATGGAAATGTTGCCGCGGGCGCGCACCTGGACGATGCCGAATTCCGGCTCCACGTCGGGGAAGAACTCCACGCCGTTGCCGAACTTGCCGTAGGTCTGCACGACGCCGACGAGTAGCAGGCCAGCCAGCGCCAACGTGATCAGCGGATAAGCCAGCACGACCTTGACCAGCCGCATATAGGGGCCGCGATCCTGTAGCGCCTCGTCTTTCGGCTGAGACGCACGGCCAAGCATCGCGCCAAGCGTTGGCGTGAAGATGAGCGCCACCACAAGGGAAGCCGTTAGCGTGGCGATCAGTGTCAGCGGCAGATACTTCATGAACTCGCCGACAATGCCTGGCCAGAAGAGGAGCGGCGAGAAAGCGGCAACGCGCGTGGCCGTGGCCGCCGTGACCGGGCCGGCCATGCGCTTGGCGGCAAGCGAATAGGCCGCGCGTGGCTCCATGCCTTCGGACAGCCGGCGCTCTGCATATTCCGACACGATAATGGCGTCGTCGACGAGCATGCCGACGGCGAGGATCAGCGAAAACAGTACGACGATGTTGACCGTGAGCCCGGCAAGCTGCAGCGCGAGGATTGCGGCGAGGAACGAGCCCGGGATGGCAATCCCGATGAACAGGGAGGCGCGCGCGCCGAGCACTGTCAGCATGATCACGATGACCAAGAGAACCGCGGTGGTGACGCTGTTCTGCAGCTCGCTCAGCATGATGCGGATGTCTTTCGACTTGTCCTGCGAGAACGAGACTTCCACCGTGTCCGGCCAGGTCGCGGAAAGCTGCTCGATGACGGCGCGCGTTGCGTCGACCGTTTCGATGAGGTTGGCGCCGGTGCGCTTGGAGACCTCGATCGTGATCGCCGCCTTGCCGTTAACCCGCGAGATCGTGTCCGGATCCTTGAAGGTCGGACGGACGGTCGCCACGTCGCCGAGCGTGACGGCGGCGTCACCCGACGCGACGATCGGGAAGTTGTCGATGTCCTCCGGCGTTTCGATCAAGGAGGGCACCTTGACGGCGAAGCGTCCGGCACTGCTTTCCAATGCGCCGGCCGCCACGAGGCTGTTGCCGAGGCTGAACGCCGATACCAGCTCATGCAGCGAGATGCCGTAGCTCTCCATGTGCATCGGCTCGGCGATGATCTCCACCACCTCCTCGCGGTCGCCGTTGAGGCTGGCGCTTAGGACACCCGGGATCTGTTCAATCGCCGTCTCCGCCTGGCGCGCCAGATGAAGCAGCGTGCGCTCCGGAACGTCACCGCCGAGCGAGACGACAAGGACGGGGAACAGTGAGAGATTGACCTCGTTGACATGTGGCTCGTCGGCGTCGCTTGGAAGCTCGCCCTTTGCGTCGTCCACCGCGGCGCGGACATCGGCGAGCGCAGCGTCGGAATCGAAGCCTGCCTCAAACTCCAGCAACACATAGCCGCCGCCCTCGAACGCCGAGGAGCGCATCTCCTTCACGTTCTCCACCGACTTAAGCTGCGTCTCCAGCGGCTTCAGGATCAGCCGCTCCGCATCCTCCGGGCTGATGCCGCGCTGCGTGACGTTCGTATAGATGATCGGAATGGCGACATCCGGCTCCGCCTCTTTCGGAATCGTCATGTAAGCGGAGAAGCCCGCCACGAGCAGAAAGAGCAGCGTCATGATCGTCAGCCGCGCGTGGCTGATCGCATAATCGACGGGATTGAGCATGCGGGCGATGTCCTTCGGCGGCTCTTACGAGCGCGAGATCAAAGCGGGCGATGCCGCTTCCAAATCAACGGCGTCGACCTTCTGTCCGTCCTTCACGAAATCCTGGCCCTGAACGATGATCCGCGCGCCATCCACCGGACCGTTCACCCAGACCTCGTCGCGTGCGTCCTCGACGATGGCGACAGCGACGGATTCCACGATGCCGTCGGGCGTGACGGTGCGAATGCTGAGCTCGCCGTCGGCGGAGAAGGTGAGGGCGGAGCGGACCACGCGAACAGCATCCACCGGCGCGAGCTGGAACTGCACTTCCGCCGTCACGCCGTCGGGAATGGCGTGATCGGCATTATCGAGCTCCACCTCAACGCGGTAGGTGCGCGTGCCGGCACTCGAAGTCGGCGACACAAACCGTACCATCCCGTTCACCGTCTGCCCGGTGACGAGGCGCACATCCGCTTGGCTGCCGATCTTGATGCTGCCGAGCTGTCGTTCGGCAATGTTGGCGACCGCCAGCATCGGGTCGAGAGCGATCACCTCCGCCACCATCGCACCGACATCCAAGGCCTGTCCGGCGCTGACGGGGACGTCGCTGACAAGGCCGGAGATCGGCGCGAGAACAAGACCGCGATCGTACTCGGCCTGAGCAAGCGCGAGGCCGGCTTCGGCGGCACGCAGCTCTGCTTCAAGCTGCTTCTTTTCGTTCGCAGCGATCACGCCGCGCTCAATCAGGCGCGCCTTGGCTTCAAGATCGGTGCGTCGCTGCTCAACCTGCGCTTCCGCCTGCTCTACCTGCGCGTGGCGGGCCTCGTCGGACAGCGTGGCGATCACGTCGCCTTCCGACACGCGGTCGCCGCGCCGCACCTTCAACTCAACGATCGTGCCCAAAGCACGGGTGACGGCGCGAGCGCGGTCATCGGCTTCGGTACGTCCGGAAAGGACGAGCCGGCCGACATGGTTTTCTACGCGCGCGCGGATCACGGCGACGCGGAAGGGCGGCCGCTCCGCTACAGCTTCTGTCTCGACGGTGGCCGTCGCCGGGTCCTCGGTGCGTCCGAGCACGCCGGATCCGATCCATAAGGTTGCAGCAACAACGATCGCGACTGCTGCGATACGACTATATTTCATAATCTATGCCTCGGCGTTGGGGCGGACGCTTGGCGGTTCCACGGTGCCCTTCAGCAGGGCGCCAACCACGGCGAACACCTCGGCGACCTCGCGCTCAGGATCGAAATCCGTAGCGACCGCGCGGCGAACGAAGAGCCCGTCGGAGAGCTTGGAGATGATGGATGCAACGAAGTGCGAATCGATCGACTGATCGACCGCGCCGGCTTCCTTGGCGGCGTCGAATGCGCTGACGAAATGGGCGTGAAGGCCGCTGGCGAAATCCGTCTGAAGTGCGGCGACGGAGGCGTTGCGCGTCGCCTCAGCCCAGATTTCCAAACAAAGCTGCGCCTTGCCGCACATGTCGTCATGGAAGTGGCGGCGACCGAGATCGCGGAAGGCCTCAACGAAGTGCGCTCCGCTTTCCTGGAGTTGGCTGAACTCATCGGCGAGCCTGCCGCGGTCGCGCTCGCAGAGCCCGGCCACCAGCGCATCCTTTGAGGCGAAATAGCGGTAGAGGTTGCCGGGGCTCATGCCGGCTTCAGCAGCCACGTCCTGCATGGTCGCGCGGTGAAAGCCGGCGCGCACGAAGCTGCGCTCTGCCGCATCAAGAATATGCGTGCGGCGATCGATCTCCGGCTCGTGCGTTTCGGTGCGCAAAGCGGCTTGGGTCATGGGTATTGCCTGTCGTCGTGAATGAACGCTCATTCACATGAGAATGAAGATTCATTCACCTGTGCCAGCGGTCCGAGAATGTCAAGCGAATCAACAAGATGTTACCTGCGGACCAAAAGGCCAAGCGGTTTCATGCCAGCCGCATGTTTCAGAACTTTGTCGTGGAGGATGAGAATTGTTTCGAATCGGTCGCCATCGGGCCGTTTGCGACATTTCGATACAATTTGCCGGGTCGGCGCGAGATGACAGCGCGCCTGCACTCTCAAATTGTGGGGTGAGAGATGAACTCCGACTGTTTTTGCTGTCGTCTCAGCGGTTTCTAAGGCGTCTATCCACAGGCCGCCCTCGCCAACCCAAGTGGTGCTGTGTATCGTCGCGAAGTCCAGTGGCGTGCCTGGGGAACTGGCGGCGGGTAGGCCTGATTTGCTGTGCAATGCGCGAGTCCTGTTCTTGAGTCTGCGCGCCCCCGATCATGTGATCCGTTCCTGCCCGCCCTGGGCCGGCTGAGCGCCGGCATAAGAGATTGTGGTGCAGCGCAGGCGTCCGCGCCTGCGCGACGAGGAGGGGCCAAGGCCGTGCGGCCGTTTACGACGGGAATGCGGCTATGACGGTTGCGGCGGAGCGTCAGCCCTATCCTGGGCTCCGCTCTTTCGCGCGCGACGAAGCCGACTTGTTCTTTGGGCGCGAAAATGCGGTCGCTGAGTCGATCAAGCGGCTCGCGGCCACGCGCTTTTTGATGCTGGCCGGGCCGTCCGGCACCGGCAAATCCTCACTCTTGAAGGCCGGTCTGATCCCCGCGCTTGAGGATGGACGCCTGGAGCAGGCCGGACCCAACTGGCGCGTCGCCGACCTTCGCCCCGGCATACGCCCGCTGACCAGTCTCGCCGAAGCACTTCTGCGCGCGGCTGCTGCGCCGGAAGCCGACGAGGCGCCTGGCACTGACGCGATCGAGGCGCTGCGCGCCGAACTGGAGCAATCGCCGGGCGCGCTGATTGATTGGCTGCAGGCCGACAACCTGCCTGAGCGCACAAATCTGTTGCTGCTCGTCGACCCTCTGGAAGAGCTGTTCCACGCTGAAATCAGTCGCGACGAAGCAGAGGCGTTTGTCGCGCTGCTTCTGGCAAGCGTCGCTTTGCCGCCTGATGAGGCCCCGATCTGCATCGCGGCTGCCATGCGCTCTGAATATCTCGCCGGCGCCGCGTCGTTCGCTGGGCTGTCGGAAGTCATCGCAAAGAGCCTCTACGCGCCCCCGAGCCTGAACAGTGAGCAGCTTCGTCAGGCGATTGTCAGGCCTGCGAAGGTCTGCGGGTTCAAGATTGAGCCGCCGCTCGTGGATGCGTTGCTGGAGGATGCGTCGTCGCCGATTGCGCCGCCGGACGAGGATCCTGGTGAAGCCCTGGACAGAGCCGTCCAGGCCGCCGACCGTCTGCCACTCCTACAGCACGCGCTCAGTCAGCTTTGGCTGACGGCAGCGCAGCGCAAGGGCAAACGCGTCCTCAAGCTGGACGACTACGAAAAGCTCGGGCGCCTGCGCGACGCACTCGCCACGCATGTCCAAGGCGTGCTGGAGGCGCTGCTCCCGGAACATCGCGATGTCGCGCCGATCGTGTTCCGAGCCATGAGCAGAGGCGCGAGCCTCGCCGATGCGGTCGGACGGCCGGCGCCCTATGGCGAACTGGAGGCGATCGCGCATGGCGATTCCTCCGCAGTACGTGAGATCATTGAGACGTTTCGCGCGCCCGACAACGGCTTCCTCCTGCCGCCACGCCCTCAGCCCCTGCGCGTCGACACGCCCGTGGAGATCACGCACGAATGCCTCATCCGGCAGTGGCCGACCTTTCATCGCTGGCTGAAGGCGGAGGCGCACGCGGCGGCGACGTGGCAGCGGCTGGCAGATCGGGCGGAGAGCCACGAGCGCGGCGAGGCGGAATTGCTGTCCGGCTTTCCGCTGGCAAGCATCGCCGATTGGTGGGAGCGGGAGCAGCCAACGCCGTCCTGGGCAGAGCGCTACAGCGGTGACTTTGCTCAGACTCGATCGTTCCTGGAGAAGAGCCAACGGGCCCAAGCAGCACTCGATCGCGCCGCGACCGAACGGCAGGGCCGCGGCATGCGCAACAAGCTCTTGGCCTTTGCGGCGGTCGTGACGATCGGGATTATCGCGCCGCTCGGCGTGTTCGCCGGCTATGCCGCCATTCGCTCAAACGAGGCGGCGGAGCGTGCCCGCATCGAGGCAGCCGCTGCCGATGACGCCCGCCAGGCGACCGCCGCGGCCGAGCAATTGGCCGGCGCCGAGCAGCGTCGGGCCGTGGAGGCCGAAGAGCAGGCGCAAGCCGATCGTCAGCTTGCCGAGGAGGCGCAGGCGAGCGCGGAAGAAGCTGAGCAGCGGGCGGTCGCAGCCCGCGAACAGGCGGACGAGTTGGCCGCGCTTGCGGAAACCGAAAGGGCGCGCGCTGAGACGGAGCGGCTGCGCGCGTTGGAGGCGATTGAAGCGGCGACACGTGCTGGAACGGAGCGCGACCAGGCCGACGAAGAGCGGCGGCTTGCGCTCGTTGCCCGCGACGCAGCCGAGCGCGCAGCGCAAGAGGCGACAAGCGAACGAGAGCTGGCGGAGTTGGCACGCCAGCAAGCCGCAAACCAAAAGGAGCTGGCAGAGACGGCCCGCGAGCAAGCCGAGGATGCGGAACGCGCAGCACTGGACCGTGCCGCTGCCGCCGAAGCCGCCCGCGAGGCCGCCGAAGAAGCGCGCGAACAAGCTCTCGCCGCCGCGCAAGAAGCAGAGGCGCTTGCAGACAAGGAGCGGCTTCACGCCTTAGCTGCGATCGACCAGGTGCGCGCCGCGGAGGAAGAGCTTGAGCGTGTCAACGAGGAGTTGGCCACGGCGATCGCAACCGCTGAGGCGGCACTTGCCGAGAAAGAGCTGGCGGATCAGGCGCGGCTTCGCGCGCTTCGGGCGCAAAGCCAGGCGATCGATCCCCTGATCGAGCCCGACGGGTCGCGCACCGAATAGAACGCACCGCTCTGATCCTACTTTTTCCCCAGAAGTGCCCTCTGCCACGCCAGCGCGGTGCCGACGATATCCGATAGTGCAGCTTGTGCCGGCCGCCAGTCGAGCACCTCGCCGATCCGATCGGCCTTCGCGACAAGGCTCGGCGCGTCGCCGGCGCGCCGCGGCGCCGCCTCAACGGGCAGCGGCGTGCCGGTGATCTCTTCCAGAGAGGCGATGACCTCAAGCACCGTGTGCCCACGCCCGGAACCGCAATTCAGCACCTGCGGGGCGCCGCCCGCCTCAAGATATCGTAAGGCCGCGACATGGGCCGCTGCGAGGTCCGTCACATGGATGAAGTCGCGCTCGCAGGTCCCGTCGCGCGTCGGGTAGTCCTGCCCGAAGATCGCAAGCTGCGGGCGCATGCCGAGCGCCGTCTCAACCGCCAGCCGAATGAGATGCGTGACGTTCGGCCCCTGTTGGCCGGCGCGCCCCTGCGGATCGGCGCCGGCGACGTTGAAATAGCGCAGGCACAAAGGCCGGAAGGCCGGATGCGCGGCGGTAGCGTCCCGCAGGATCTGCTCGCTCATCAGCTTTGAGGCGCCGTACGGGTTGATCGGCTGCGTCGGCGCGTCCGCATCGACAGGCGTGTGGTCGGGAATACCGTAGACCGCTGCCGTGGAGGAGAAGATGAAATGCGCCACGCCCGCCTTTAGCGCCGCCTCCGTCAGGCGCAGCGTCGCGGCCGTGTTGTTCGTGTAGTACTTGACCGGATCGGTCACCGATTCCGGAACGATGATGCTGCCGGCAAAATGCATGATCGCGCCGACAGAGTCCCGTTTGAGAATATCTGCGACGAGCGCGGCATCGGAAACGGAGCCCTCGTAAAACGTGACGCCCTGTGGGACGGCCGCGCGGACGCCTGTGGAGAGATCGTCCAGCACGACGGGCCGGTAGCCTGCCGCCATCAACTCCAGGACGGCGTGCGCGCCGATATAGCCGGCGCCGCCGGTCACCAGCACGGCTCCCGAAGCGCTGCTCATGGGCGATTGTTCTTCTGCATGACGGCCTCGCGCATTACGGCGACTCGCTTCGCCGAAACACATACAACCCGGGTAGACGATTTCCTATGAACGCCACCGCGAGTAGCCGCCGCAATCGGTGTGCGTGTCACCTCGCAGTTCGAAAAATCGTTTATACTCAACTGCCTGGGGACCTGGGGGGATCGAATGGTGGGGTTGTCGTCATTCTCGCTGGAAGGGACGAAGGCGCTTGTCACCGGCGGCGCCACCGGGATCGGCGCCGCGATCGCCAAAGCTATGGCCGCGTGCGGCGCCGACATCGCGTTGACGGAGCATCAAAGCGATGCCGACGACACGGTGTCGGAGATTATGAGCTACGGTCGCCGCGCCGAGGTGCTCAGGATCGATCTCGCCAACGCCTCCAAGGGCGAGCTCGGCCAGCTTGTGGCCAATGCCGAAGGCCGACTCGGCGGCCTCGACGTGTTGGTCAACAACGCCGGAATCATCAGGCGTGGCGACGCACTGGAGCATTCGTGGGAGGATTGGCGCGCCGTGATGGCGCTCAATCTCGATGCCGTGTGGCTGCTGTCGCAGGCCGCCGCCGGCAAGATGGCTTATCGCGGGCGCGGCCGGATCATCAACATCGCTTCGCTCATGTCGTTCCAGGGCGGGGTGCGCATACCGGGCTACGCCGCTTCCAAGCACGCATTGGTTGGGCTGACGAAGGCGCTCGCCAATGAGTGGGCATCGCACGGCGTCACCGTCAACGCGATTGCACCGGGCTACGTCGTGACGGACATCAACGAGACGCTGCGCTCCGACCCGGATCGCATGCGCGAGCTTCTGGAGCGCATTCCCGCCGGCCGCTTCGCCGAGCCTGACGAGATAGCCGGCGCGGCGGTCTTTCTTGCATCGCCGGCGGCGAATTACGTCAACGGCGCCGTGCTTGCGGTTGACGGAGGCTGGCTCGCGCGCTGATTTGAGCGATCTTTTCAATTGGGGGCCTTAGTGAGCGAGACGGCAGACGTTCTAGTCATTGGCGGCGGCATATCGGGGTTCAGCCTGGCCGGCCGCCTGGCGCCGCACATGCGGGTCATTGTGGCGGAGCAGGAGGAGCACCCGGGCATGCACGCCAGCGGCCGCTCCGCAGCGCTGCTTGGCGAGGCGCATGGGCCGATGGAGGTGCGCCAGCTTTGCGGGATGAGCCGCGCCTTCTTTGAGTCACCGCCTGACGGCTTCGCCGATGCGCCTCTGTCGGCCCCCCGAAGGCTCGTTGTCTATGCCGAGGCGGAGCATCTCGCCATGCTTCAAGCCGAGTTCGAGGTCGCGGGCGAAACCGCGGACGTGGAATGGCTCACCGAAAAGGAGGTCGTGGAGCATTGCCCGCTTCTGAAGCCCGGCGTTGCCGCAGCCGGCTTCACAGAGCCGCAGGGCCTGGCGCTTGATCCGCACGGCCTCCTGCAGGCCTTCGTGCGCGTCGTGCGACGGAGCGGCGGAACGGTCTTGACCTCAGCGCCGGTTGAGCGAATTGAGCGCCGGGATGGCGCATGGCACGTACAAGCCGGCGGAAACGACATCACGTGCGGCGTGGTGATCGACGCGGCTGGACCCTGGGCCGACCATGTCGCCACGCTCGCCGGCGTCAAGCCGATCGGCGTTACACCGTTGCGGCGGACGGCCGCCACGATCGGCGTCCCGGACGAACTAGCGGCGCAGGCGGCGGAGCACCCGGCGACCATCCCGGTCGATGAGAGTTTCTATTTCAAGCCGGAGGCCGGCGCGCTGATGGTCAGCCTGTCGGAAGAGACGCCCTCTGAGCCGTGCGACGCATTCGCCGACGATCTCGACGTGGCGCTGGCGCTCGAGCGCTTCCATACGGCGACGATCGTGCCGCGCGCGCGACCGACGGCGACCTGGGCGGGCCTGCGGACCTTCACACCGGATCGCCTGCCCATCGTCGGTTTTGATCGCGACGTCGACGGCTTCTTCTGGTACGCGGGGCAGGGCGGCTCGGGCATTGAGACCTCGCCGGCGCTCTCGAGCCTCGCGGCCAAGCTGATCCGCGGCGCGGCGCTGGAGACGACAGAGGTCGAGCTCGCCGAGAAATTCGCAGCAGGGCGTTTCGCTGGCGGCAACCGCCAGTAGGCGCGGGCGTCCGATTGCGCCCGCCCGACGCCACGCCGAGAAGCCCCACTGTTGTCGTCAGGTCGCCGTCTGTGGCAGAAAGGGTGGAGGCGGCAACGGCGGCCCTCCGCCTGATCGTCGCGTTCTCTTCTCAATCCGAGCCCCCAGGGACCCTCAGACATGAACGTTTCCGCTCCGCCTAAGTTCGGAATGGGCGCGTCGCCGCGCCGCATCGAAGATGGATCGCTGATCCGCGGCGAAGGGCGCTACGCCACCGACGTCAAACCGGACGGCGCGCTGGCAGCCTACGTGCTGCGCTCGCCCGTGGCGCATGCGAAGATCCAGGTGGGTGACCTCAGCGCCGCGCGGCAGGCGCCCGGCGTTCATCTGGTGTGGGTGGCAAGCGACGTCGCCGACCTCGACAACATGCCGTCGATGGCGCAGGGGCCGCTCAAGGATCCGTTCGAGGCGCCGCCCTATCCGGTGCTGTGCGATGACGTGGTGCGCCATGTCGGCGACGCCATCGCCTATATCGTGGCGGACAACATCGAGAGTGCGAAATCCGCTTCTGAACTGATCGAAGTCGACTACGATCCGCTGCCGACCATAACGGAGACCGCACAGACGCTTGATGCCGATGCGCCGCTGGTCTGGCCGGATCACGGTTCCAACCTCGCCTTCACCTATGAGATCGGCGACAAGGCCGCCGTCGACGCCGCGTTCGCCGCCGCCGACAAGGTCGCCGAGCTGACGCTCATCAACAACCGCCTCATCTGCAATTACATGGAACCGCGCGCCATGATCGCCGACTACGATAAGGCGGCGGAGCGCTACGAGGTGACCATCGGTTCGCAGGGCGTGCACGGCATGCGCGACGCCATCTGCAAGGTCATGAAGATCGATCCGAAGGACATGCATGTCATGACGCCGGACGTGGGCGGCGGCTTCGGCACCAAGGCTTTCGGCTATCGGGAGTATCCGCTGACGGCGAAAGCCGCGCGCGCGCTCGGCAAGCCGGTCAAGTGGATGTCGGATCGCAGCGAGCATTTCCTCGCCGACGCGCATGGCCGCGACCATGTGACAACCGGTTCGTTCGCGCTCGACGCCGACGGCAAGGTGACCGGCATGCGCATCGACATCACCGCCAATATGGGCTCCTACATCAACCAGTTCGGCGCCTTCATTCCGTGGCTGGCCGTGGTCATGCTGACCGGCGTCTACGACATCCAGAACGCCCACGCGGTATGCAAGGGCGTCTACAGCAATACGGTGCCGACGGACGCCTATCGCGGCGCCGGGCGGCCTGAGGCGGCGTTCTTCATTGAGCGCCTGATGGATGAGGCCGCGCGCGTCACCGGGTTCTCCCACAGCGAGATTCGCCGCCGCAACTTCATCAAGCCCGACCAGTTCCCCTACAAGACCCTGGTCGGCAACACCTATGACACCGGCGAGTTCGCCGCCCATATGGACCAGGCGCTTGAAGAGGCGGAGGCCGCGACATTCGACCAGCGCCTTGCGGAGGCGAAGTCGCGCGGCCGCATTCGCGGGCTCGGCTTTGGCACCTATGTCGAAATCTGCGCCTTCGCCGGCTCCGAAACCACCAAGGCGGTGCTGGAGCAGGACGGCACGGTGACCGTCCATATCGGCACGCAGTCGAACGGCCAGGGACACAAGACGGCCTACGCCCAGTTCGTCGGTGAGCCACTCGGCCTCGACTACGACAAGATCAACATCGTCCAGGGCGACACCGACATGCTTGAAACGGGCGAGGGCACCGGCGGCTCGCGCTCTGTCCCGATCGGCGCACCGGCCGTGGCCGACGGCTCCGCAAATCTGGCGAAGCAGCTGAAAGAGCTTGCCGCCGACGAGCTTGAGGCCGGCGCCGGCGATATCGAACTGGTCGGTGGAACCGCGCGCGTGGTGGGCACGGATCGCTCCATCACCTACGCGGATCTGGCCGTGCGCGCGAAGGACAAGTCCAAGCTGACCGCAGAGGGCAAATACACCGCCGACGACCAGACCTATCCCAACGGGACGCATGTCTGCGAGGTGGAGATCGATCCGGAGACCGGGCAGACGGAGATCGTGCGCTACACGATCGTCGACGATTTCGGCGCCACGGTGAACCCGCTGCTCCTTGCCGGCCAGGTGCATGGTGGTGTCGTGCAATCCGTCGGCCAGGCGCTCCTTGAGAACACCGTCTATGACGGCGACGGCCAGCTGATCACCGCGACGTTCACCGATTATGCGATGCCGCGCGCCGACGACATGCCGTTCATCGACTTCCAGACGCGGAACGTGCCTTGCAAGAACAATCCGTTCGGCATCAAAGGCGCGGGCGAGGCCGGCACGATCGGGGCCACGCCCACCGTGATGAACGCCGTGGTGGACGCGCTTTATCGTGAATACGGAATCCGCAACATCGACATGCCGGCAACGCCGGTCAGGGTGTGGGAAGCCATCCAAGCTGCCCGAGCCTGACCCCTGCACGATAAAGAATGAGAGCGGCGGGGCACGAACCCGCCGCCGCAATATGCGCTTTGGCCCCGGTGCCGGGAGATGAATCCCAGCCGCGGCATCGCTCTCAAGATCGCATCCACCTTCGCCTTCACGCTGATGCTGGTCTGCGTGAAGGCGCTGTCTGGCCGCATACCGCCCGGCGAGATTGTCTTTGCCCGGGCGTTCTTTGCGCTGTTGCCGATCGCCGCAATGTTGGCATGGCAGGGCCAGGCGATCGGCGCGCTGAAGACCGCCAGGCCGTGGATGCATGTCATGCGCGGTGGCGTCGGGCTGCTCGCCATGGCGCTGGGGTTCATTTCCCTGGGCTTTCTGCCTTTGCCGGAGAAGATGGCGATCGGCTATGCCGCGCCGCTGATCGTCGTGGCGCTGGCAGCGCTCGTCTTGCACGAGACCGTGCGCGTCTATCGCTGGACGGCGGTCGCCATCGGCTTTGTCGGCATCCTCGTCATTCTGTGGCCGCGCTTCACGGTGTTTGTCGGCGGGGACGCGCAAGGCGACGCCTTTCTCGGCGCCGTGCTGGCGCTGGTTGGCGCCTTCTTCGCCGCCACGGCGGCAATCTTCGTGCGCGCCATGACGCGCACGGAATCGACGGCGTCGATCGTGCTCTACTTCTCGCTCATCGGCACAGTGCTGTCGGCTGCCGTGTCGCTACCGTTGGGCTGGGTGGTTCCGAGCCCCGGCGATGCCGTTCTGCTCGTGGCGGTGGGGCTCTTCGGCGGCATCGGGCAAATCCTGATGACGACCGCATTCCGCTACGCTGACGCCGCGACGATCGCCTCCTTCGACTACGTCTCCATGCTATGGGGCGTCGCGTTCGGATTCTTACTGTTTGGCGATGTGCCAACCGGTAGCGTGCTCTTCGGCGGCGCCATCGTCGTCGCCGCCGGCATTTTCATCATTTGGCGCGAGCGTCGCCTCGGCCTGCAGCGCAAGCGTCAGCGCAAGGCCGTGCCGACCGGTCCGGTCTAGAAAGCCTTGAACGTGATGATCGTCTTGGTGTCGACGATGCCCGGAATCGGATGGACCTTCTCGTTGACGAAATGCCCGATGTCACCATCCGGCTCGATGTAGAACTTGGCGAGGAGATCAAAGTCGCCGGCCGTGGAATAGATCTCCGAGGCGATCTCTGCATCCGCCATGGTGTTTGCGACGCGATAGGATTCGCCGAGCTTGCATTTGATGAGAACGAAGAACGGATTCATTTGAGCCTCGCTCTATCTCCTTGTTGGAGCATGATCTTATCCGAAAAACCGGCACCCACTTTTCGGGATCATGCTCTAACCGCCATACGCAACGACCGTCTGCCGTTGCGTGCCGAGCTTCTCAATTGAGAGCTCCATCACGTCGCCGGGCTTGAGGAAGACCGGGGGCTTCATGCCCAACCCGACACCCGGCGGCGTGCCCGTTGTCACCACATCGCCCGGCTCCAGCACCATCTTGCCGGAAAGGTAGGAGACGAGATGGGCAACGCCGAAGATCATGGTCCTGGTGTTGCCGGTCTGCATGCGCTTGCCGTTCACGTCCAGCCACATGTCGAGGTTCTGTGGGTCACCGACCTCATCGGCGGTGACCAGCCAGGGCCCGAGCGGACCAAAGGTTTCGGCACTCTTGCCCTTCATCCACTGGCCGGTGCCTTCGATCTGCCAAAAACGCTCCGACACGTCGTTGCACACCGCGTAGCCGAGCACATGCGACAGCGCATCCGCCTCGCTGACATAGGAGGCACGCTTGCCGATGATGACGGCGAGCTCCACTTCCCAGTCGAGCTTCTGCGAATCCTTCGGCGCGATCACGTCATCATACGGCCCGCAAAGCGAACTCGGCGCCTTGGAGAAAAGCACCGGCTCCTCCGGAACCGGCAGGCCGGATTCGGCCGCGTGGTCGGCATAGTTCAGCCCGATGGCGATGAAATGCCCGGTGCGCGCAACCGGTGAGCCGAGCCGCGGTTCGCCGTCCACCGCCGGAAGGCTCGCCGGATCCAGCGCCGCGAGCTTTGCCGTCAGCTCTGGCGTCATCAGTTCCGGACGGAGATCCTCCACAGTGCCGGAGAGATCGCGAAGCTGGCCCGCGGCGTCGATGAGACCTGGTTTTTCGGCACCCTTCGCGCCGTATCGGACAAGCTTCATGGCCCACCTTTCGTGTGTTCTTGGGAAAGCGTTCCCATCGCACTAATGGCGGCATTTGCGCAAGACGTGCCGTCCCGTTCGGCAATGTCGTCGGAACCGGTCGCGCGGCCCGCGTTAACCCCAATCGGCGATCGGCGATCCGCCGTCACAAAAACGCAAAGTGACTCAGACAGTAAGGCGCAAAATTGAGGACTCCATGTCCACCGATCGTACTGTGCGCCACCTGCGGGCCTTGTTCATCTCCGACGTGCATCTCGGTGCCCGCGGTTGCCAGGCGGACTTGCTTCTGGACTTCCTGCGCCACCACGACGCGGAGACCATCTACCTCGTCGGCGACATCGTCGACGGGTGGCGGCTGCGGCGCCATTGGCACTGGCCGCAATCGCACAACGATGTCGTGCAGAAGATCTTGCGAAAGGCGCGCAAGGGCGCCCGCGTCATCTATGTGCCCGGCAATCACGACGAGTTCCTGCGCGACTACCTCGGAACGCATTTCGGCGGGATCGAGGTCTGCAATACCGACATTCACCAAACGGCCGACGGACGGCGGCTTCTCGTCATCCACGGCGACCAGTTCGACATCGTCGTGCGCCACGCCCGCTGGCTCGCCTTCCTCGGCGACTGGGCGTATTCCACGGCGCTGGCAGCAAACACGTACCTGAACATGGTGCGGCGCTGGTTCGGCTTTTCCTATTGGTCGGCTTCCGCCTGGGCCAAGGTGCGGGTGAAGAACGCGGTGAACTTTATAGGCGCCTTTGAAGAGGCTCTGGCGCGCGAGGCGCGCGAGCATGACGTCCACGGCGTGATCTGCGGGCACATCCACTACGCCGCTATGCACGACGATTTCGGCATCGCCTACCACAATTGCGGCGACTGGGTGGAAAGCTGCACCGCCCTCGTGGAGCATCACGACGGCCGCATGGAGATCATCCGCTGGGCCGATGCCGCTATGCAGGATCGTTCACGGTCAAGTCGACGCGAAGCCGAACCCGAATCTGAATCGGAAGCCGTCGCCGCGTGAGCCAAGCACCTCTCCGACTCATCCTTGTGACCGACGCCTGGGCTCCTCAGGTGAATGGCGTCGTCAACTCGCTTGAGCACATCACGAACATCATGCGGAGGTGGGGCGATGAGGTGACAATCATCGCGCCCGACCGCTTTCGCACGCTCCCTTGCCCGACCTATCCGGAAATCCGCCTGGCCCTCGCGCGGCCTGGCAATATCGCGGCGATCATCGACGACGTCGCCACGCCCGCGTTCGTTCACATCGCCACAGAGGGCCCGCTCGGCCTTCTGGCGCGGCGCTATTGCATGGCTCGCAACCGGCCTTTCACGACCAGCTACCACACGAAGTTCCCGGAATACCTGTCGGCCCGGATCCCGGTCCCTGAGACCTGGGGCTACGCCTTCATGCGCCGCTTTCACCAGGCCGGCCAAGGCTGCATGGTGGCCACGCCGTCGTTGCGCGACGATCTGGCGGCGCGGGGCTTTGCCAATTTGATGCTGTGGTCGCGTGGCGTCGACCATCGCCTTTTCCGCCCACGGCCCGAGGCCGACCTTGGCGTCAAGCCGCCGGTCTTCCTCAATGTCGGCCGCGTCGCCGTGGAGAAGAACATCGAAGCGTTCCTGAAGCTCGACCTGCCCGGCTCCAAGGTCGTCGTGGGCGACGGGCCGGCGCGCGCCGCCTTGGAGCGCGACTACCCACAGGCGCACTTTCTCGGCACGCTGAGGGGCGAGCCGCTCGCCGCCGTTTTTGCAGCCGCCGACGTCTTCGTGTTCCCGAGCCTCACCGATACGTTCGGCAACGTGCTTCTGGAAGCGCTGGCATCGGGGCTGCCGGTGGCGGCGTTCCCGGTCACAGGGCCGCGCGATGTGATAACCGATCCGGGCGTCGGCGTACTGGACGATGACCTGGAGCAAGCAGCGCGTTCGGCGCTTCTTCTGTCCCGCACGGCAGCACGCCAGTTTGCGATGCGCTTCACCTGGGAGGAGAGCGCCAAGCAGTTTCGCGGCAACATTTTAGCCGCCGACGGTGTAAGCGAGGGCGTGGCGGCCTGAGAGATTGCCGAGAGGCGGCGCGTCCTTTATCCGATTAGCCTCACGTCCGGACAATCGCGATGACCGACATCCCGACCGTTGACGATGTTGTGGCCGCTCAGGACCGGATCGCCGGCATGGCGGTGCGCACGCCGCTCTTGTATTCACCCCTGCTGTCCAAGCGGCTCGACGCACGCGTGTTCATCAAGCCGGAATGCCTGCAGCGCACCGGCTCCTTCAAGTTTCGTGGCGCCTGGAACGCCGTCAGCGCGCTCGGCAAGGAAGCGCAGGACAAGGGGATCTTGGCCGTGTCCTCCGGCAACCACGCGCAAGGCGTTGCGGAGGCGGCGCGGCTTCTCGGCGCCCACGCCACGATCGTGATGCCGTCGGATGCCCCGACCTTAAAGCGGCAACGCACGGCAAGAAGCGGCGCTGAAATCGTGACCTATGACCGCGCCAGCGAGGATCGCGACGCTGTCGCCGCCAAGATCACCGAGGAGCAGGGCAGCGTCTTCGTCCACCCTTACAACAATGCCTTCGTGGTGGCCGGGCAGGGCACCGTCGGTTTGGAGATCGCGGAGGATTGCGCTGCACTCGGTATTGAACCGGACGTCGTCATTATGCCGTGCGGCGGCGGCGGATTGTCGGCGGGCATCTCGCTTGCCGTCAGCGATCGGTATCACACGGCCGAACTCTACGTCGCCGAGCCGCAGGATTTCGACGACTACACACGCTCGCTGGAAGAGGGAACGCGGCTGAGCAACACTAAGCGCGCCGGCTCATTATGCGACGCGCTTCTGGCGCGCGAGCCCGGTCCGGTCGGCTGGGCAATCAATCGCACCCGTCTCGCAGGCGGCATCGTGACCACCGACGACGAAGCGCTGAACGCCGTCGGCCTGTGCTTCGACGAATTGCGGCTGGTCGTGGAGCCGGGCGGCGCGGCCGCGCTTGCTGCTCTGTTGGCAGGCCGGGTGAACGTCCAGGACAAGACCGTCGTGGTCGTCCTTTCGGGCGGTAATATCGACGACGACGTGCTGACGGAGGCGCTCGACGCCTATCGCTCCAGCGCCGGATCGCGCAGTGTGTAGCTCGCGCTCTTCGAACCGGCGCCATCAGGCTCGACCGCATCGGCCTCCGGCACGATTTCTGCTGCGCCATCGGTGAGCGTCGCGGCAAGCGTCTGCAATTCGCGGCGCGCCTGATCGGCAAGCGCGAAGCGGCGCGCCGTCTCGTCACCACCCGGATCGGCGTCCGTCCCGTCAATGGCGAGGTCGAGCGACATGGCGATGTTCTGAAGCTCCTCTGCGATCCGCTCCGGTTTGAGCTGGTCGCGGGCGTCCTCGACCGTCTTCTCGATGCCGCGGAGCGAGCCCAATAGATTGGCGGTCTCCTCCGGCCGGAAGCTTTCGCGGTAATGGTTGAGGAAGGCGCGCCCCTTTGATGTCGACGAAAGGGCGTTGAGGAGAACGGAAAAATCGGATTCGCTGATTTGGCCCAGGGGCGTGTAGTCCGCCATACGCATGTCCCGATACGCTTAACTCTTGTGCGGACATTCTGCGAAAACGTTTATGAAAACCTTACGGCAAGGCTGCCGCAAAGCTGTGCGCCTTATCCCCAAAGCGCTGGATCGGGCGGCCCGACCATGGCGCCGCGATAGCGCAATCCCGGCTGCCGATCGCGCTGAAGAAGCAGCGGCCCGTCCAGATCGACGAAATCGGCGCCTTGCGCCAGAAGATGTGCCGGTGCGGCAGCGAGCGATGTCGACACCATCGACCCGGCCATCACGCCGAAGCCCAGGTGCCTCGCCTCGCGCACAAGATCGAGCGCCTCAGTCAGACCGCCCGCCTTGTCGAGCTTGACGTTGACGCCGTCGTATTTGCTTTGAAGGCCGGTAAGCTCGGCTGTGACGTGAATGCTCTCATCCGCATAGACCGGCACCGGGCGCACCGTATCGGCAAGCAGATCATCCGCGTCGGCGGGAAGCGGCTGCTCCACCAGCTCCACGCCGGCATCGGCACAGGCGCGCATGGTGTCGGTGAAGTTCGCCGCATCCCAGGCCTCGTTGGCGTCGACCACGAGCCGCGCGTCGGGTCGGGCCTCGCGCACGGCCGCGATGCGGGCGGGATCGCCGTCGCCACCGAGTTTTAGCTTCAGGAGCGGCCAGTCGCCGCCGCGGGCGGCCTCGGCCATGGAGGCCGGGTCGCCGAGGCTGAGCGTGTAGGCGGTCAAGAGCGGCTGAGGCGCGCTTAGACCTGCAAGCGTCCATGCAGGAACGCCCGCTCGCTTGGCCTCCAAGTCCCATAGCGCGCAATCAAGGGCATTACGTGCGGCGCCCGCCGGCAGAAGCCCACGCAGCGCTTTGCGGTCAGCCGATTCAAGCTGCACGGATCCAATCGCCGCTACGACGCTTTCGGGAGTCTCGTCGTAGCGGGGGTAGGGCCGGCACTCGCCTCGACCCTCGACTGCGCCGTCGCTCACCTCCGCCGTCACGACGATCACCTCGGTCCGCACCTCGCGCGAAATCACGAAGGTCCCGGCGATCGGCCAGCGTTCAATGCGGGTCTTGATGTGCAGTGTCATGAGGAAAGGAGCCGCCGGGTCTGATTTTGGTCGGGTCTGACAGGGGGCGGTGGGGCGATTTAGCCACAGAAGTCCGGCCGGTCTCCTGCTACCATAGCCCGGGCAGTCCGTCAGCGGCGAACCGGGCGTTACCATGGATGCATCCATCCAACACCATTTCGACGATGAGCACCGCATGCTCCTCAGGCCGATCGGCAGGTGGGTCATCGACCAGGCGCGCGACCTCGACCGGGGGCTGGCGGAGCTCGCTGCGGCGCTGCGCCAGCGCCAGACGCAGCAGGTCGTCATAGACCTCGCCGACCTCGGCGCGCTGGACACCGCCGGCGCATTCCTTCTCGCCCGGCTGGAATATCAATTCATCTCGCAGGACGGCGGCAAGGTCGCGTGGCATGGCGTTGACAAACGCAACCGAGCGCTCCTGGAGCGCGTGCGCGACGTGATCGCCGTGGAGATGGATCACCGGCCGCCGCAAAACACGATCCTGGAGGATGTCGGCGAAACGGTGCTTTCTGTGGCAGCGGATGCGCGGAGCCTGCTCCTGATCCTGGGCGGAACGGTGCGTGAGCTTGGCTCAATCATCGTTCGGCCGCGCACGTTCAGGGCATCGGCCGTTGCCCGGCAGCTTGAGGTCACCGGCGTGCGCGCCGTGCCGATCGTGTGCGTCATGTCGCTCTTGATTGGCGGCATCGTCGCGCAGCAGGGCGCCTTTCAGCTGCAATTCTTCGGCGCCACGATCTTCACTGTCGACCTGGTCGGCATCCTGGCGCTCCGCGAGGTCGCGCCGCTTCTCACCGCCATCATGGTCGCAGGCCGCTCCGGCAGCGCCATCACGGCGGAACTCGGCTCCATGCGTATGCGCGAGGAGATCGACGCGCTCCGGGTCATGGGCCTTGATCCGGTCAACGTGCTGGTACTGCCGCGGGTCCTGGCGCTCATCATCGCGCTGCCGCTTCTGAGCTTCCTGGCCGGCATCGCCACGCTTCTAGGCGCAATGCTGACGCTGTGGCTCTACGTCGACATTCCGCCGGTGGCGTTCATCCAACGCCTGCAGGAAGCCATCGACTTTTCCACGTTCTTCAGCGGGCTCCTGAAGGCGCCATTCATGGCGCTGATCATCGGCCTGATCGCCTGCACGGAAGGCATGGCCGTGCGCGGCAGCGCGGAATCGCTCGGCCGGCACACGACGGCATCAGTGGTCAAGGCGATCTTCATGGTGATCGTGGTCGACGGGATCTTCGCTATGTTCTACGGGGCGATCGGTTTCTGATGGCGACGAACGGCAGCGAACCACTTATCAGCGTCCGCGGCCTGACGGTGGGCTTTGGCGGGCCGACGGTCCTTGAGAACCTGGATATCGATGTCCGCCGCGGCGAGATCCTCGCCATTGTCGGCGGGTCCGGCACCGGAAAATCGGTGCTGATGCGCGCCATCCTCGGCCTGGTGCGGCCGCAGGCCGGGAAGATTGAGGCGTTTGGCGAGACGATCGGGCCGCACGGCCCCTCGCTCGAGATCGAGCGGCGCTGGGGCGTTCTGTTTCAGTTCGGGGCGCTCTTCTCCTCGCTCACAGTGGCGCAGAACGTCGCCGTGCCGATGCACGAGTTCCTCAACCTGCCGAATCCGCTGATTGAAGGCATCGCCGGCATCAAGATCGAGCTTGTGGGCCTTAAGGAGTGGGATTTTGAGAAGTACCCCTCCGAGCTCTCTGGCGGCATGATCAAGCGCGCCGCTTTGGCGCGGGCGCTAGCGCTCGATCCGGAGGTTGTATTCCTCGATGAGCCGACCGCCGGGCTCGATCCGATCGCGGCGTCTGAGTTCGATGCGCTGATCGCCGACCTCAGAAACACTTTGGGCCTCACTGTGGTCATGGTAACCCACGATCTCGACACGCTTCACGCTATTGTCGACCGGGTGGCCGTCATCGGTGAGAAGCGGGTTCTGGTCGAGGGCGACCTCGACGTCATGCGGCGCTTCGACCATCCTTGGGTGCGAAGTTATTTCGGCGGCGAAAGAGCGCGGGCGGCGTTCAAGTAAGGAGCGATGGAGACAAAGGCCAACACAGCGCTGATCGGTGCGTTCACGCTCATCGTGCTCGCGCTCGGCTTTGTCTTTGTCTACTGGCTGGCGCGCGGCACCGACCAGGGTGCGTCCGAGACGCTGACCGTGATCTTCGAGGATCCGATCACCGGCCTGAGCGTCGGCAGTCAGGTGGTGTTCAACGGCATCAAGGTCGGCGAGGTGACGACGCTGGTGCTCGATCCCGATAAGCCCAACGTCGTGCTCGCCGGATTGAGCGTTCAGCCGCTCCGCTCCATCAAGGCCGACACGGAAGTGACGCTCGGCTTCCAGGGCCTGACCGGTGTCGGCTACGTGGAGATGGCCGGCGGCTCGCCGCAATTGGATCCCATTTGGGAGATGCAGGAGAATCCCACAATCATCGCCACGCGCTCCTCCATGCAGGATCTGCTCGCCGGCGCACGCACCATCCTGGCCCGCGCGGACGAGGTGCTGCAGACGCTGGAGCGCACCGTCTCCGACAATTCCGATGACATCGCGCTGGCCGTGCTCGATGTCCGCAAGTTCACCAGCGCGCTGGCTGAAAACTCCGACGATGTCGCCGGCTTCATCGCTAATGTTTCCGCCGCTTCGGAGGGGATCGCCCAGGCAACCGGTCAGCTCGACGGGATCATCTCCAAGAGCGAGGGGCTGTTAGAGGCGATTGAGCCCGACGATGTCCGCGCCGCTCTGAAGAACCTCCGCACCACGACGGACAGTCTGGCAGAGCAGGCCGACCGGATTGGCACGATCGTCGACCGCGCCGATCAGATCGCGGCCAACGCGGAAGCCTTTTCAGAAAGCCTGCCGGGCCTCGGCGAGAAGGCGGAGAGCCTGGTTGCTGCTATCGATCCGGAGCAGGTGGCAAGCGCGCTCAACAACATAGAGCGCTTCAGCGCCGCACTCGGCGACAGCAGCGACGACATCAACCAGATTGTCGCCGATGCGCGCAGCGTGTCGGCGCGTTTCGCGTCACTCGGCGAGCGCGCGGAATCGCTCCTGACCAAGCTCGACGGCATGGCTGGGCAGGGCACCGGCGGCATCTTGGAGGACGCGACTGAGACGCTCGCGGCAATCCGCGCTGCGGCCGATAATTTCAACGCGCAGATATCCATCGTTGGCGGCGGCGTCGCTGACTTCAGCGACCGCGGTTTGCGTGACTTTCAAAGTCTGATCACCGAGGGCAAGCGCACGATCAGCCGGCTCGATCGCGTGATATCGAACCTGGAGCAGAACCCCACAGGGTTCTTGCTCGGTGGTGAGCGTGTCCCGGAATATGGCGGGCAGCGACGTTGAGGGGGGTGAGTGCCGTGGGCGTATCGCAGCGTAAAGCTCGCGCAGCGGGCGGCGCGGCCGCGTGGTTGGCTCCGCTGGTGGCGCTGGCCCTGTCCGGCTGCACGACGCTGATGGGCGGCCCGCCCAGCAACATCTACGATTTGAGCGCGCCGGGCGACATTCAGGCGCCCCGCGGCGGGCTGCAGGTTTTGGTGCCGGAGCCGACCACGGTTCGCGCTCTCGACACGGAACGCATCGCCGCG
This sequence comes from Afifellaceae bacterium, assembly GCA_028284625.1. Lineage (GTDB taxonomy): Bacteria > Pseudomonadota > Alphaproteobacteria > Rhizobiales > Afifellaceae > DASWJZ01. The sequence continues at coordinate 81,238 of JANQRH010000025.1, forward strand.
CGCCCGAGCGCGTCGCAATACGCCTATCTGCCCGACGCCGTGTGGAGCGACCGTCTGCCCAGGCTGCTCCAGGCCCGTATGGTGGAGACGCTGCAAAATAGCGGCCGCATCCGCGCCGCGGCCGTGCCGGGGCAGGGGCTTCTCATCGACTATCAGCTGGTGATGGACGTGCGCGCCTTTGAGCTGACGGATGAAGGCGCTGTCGTTGATCTCGCCGTGCGCGTCATGGACGACCGCAACGGACGGGTCGTTCGGTCACAGGTGTTCCGCGAGGTCGTGCCGGTCGAATCGTCGCGAGCGCCCGCGGTGGTGCAGGCGCTCGACTATGCGATGGACAAGGCCTTCGCCAGTATCGCCAACTGGGCGCTGCGTTAGCTGCTCCTATGCGGGCGCCAATCGTCCGGTCATGCGCATCCCGTCGCGGATGTTGAGACCCATCAGCGTCAGATTGACGGCGCCGGCGATAAGCTCAATCCCCTGCACGATGTAGAACGTCGTGCCGAACGCGCCCTGCGAGGCAAGCCACGCCAAATAGAACGCCGCCGGGATCAGGATCAGCACGCCATTGGCCGCGATGAACGGCATGCGCTGCTTCTTGCGCAGGATTCTAGGGCTGGTCGATGCGCCCGCCATGCGAAAGCCCGTCGCTCCGGCCACTGCCAGCGCAGGGATGAGCACGAGAAATCCCCAGGGGATCGCCAGCTTGACCGCGGCGACGGCGCTCAACGTTCCGAACGCCTCTGACACGACCGTCGACGTCCAGAACGTAAGGATCGTCAAGAAGCCGATCATTCCGGCCGCGCGATGAGCGAGTCTAATCATCACCTTTCTCCTGTTGCGCCCCCGGTTCCAGATGCTGCCTGATGGCGCGGAGTGTCTTTGCCGCTGATGCGATCTGTCGCTCGCTGAGCCCGCCGGCGAGGCGGCTCGCCCACGGTCCCTGGCGCGCCATCGCGGCGTCGTAGGATTTCTGTCCCGCGGCCGTGAGCACCACCAGTTTTGCCCGTTGATGGTGAGGGTTCTGCGCAAAGCGGACCAGTCCGTCGCGTTGCATGTCGTTCACGAGCCGCTGCACCGCCTGGCGCGTGAGGCCCATATTGCGGGCGAGATGCGCCACCGGCAGCGGAGCTGGCGACAGGGCGATAGCGCCGAGCACCTGCCAGCGCGCACTGGTCAGCCCGAGATCCGCCACCAACGCATCGCCGGCGGCGAGCAAGGCGCCGTTCAGCCGGAACGTCTCAAGAAAAAGCTCTGTCACCGCATTCATAATGACAGCATATAGTCAAGATGACAGTATATTGTCAATATGACAATGCCGCGCAGGGTGGGTTGCGCAGAAGTTGCTAAGCGCGGCGGCTTGAGGGGCGCGTGCCCGATGTGCGGCAACAACCCTCTCCCCTTTTGGGAGAGGATGGCCTTCGGCCTTGGCCGAAGGTCGGGAGAAGGGGAAACGCGCCTAAGGCATGGCTTAACCTTCTCCCCTTGTGGGAGAAGGTGCCCTCCGGCTCTGCCGGAGGGCGGATGAGGGGTCGTTCAATCGCGCTTCGGCTTCCCGCAGGATGTCGTCAC
>JANQRH010000015.1 GCA_028284625.1 Afifellaceae bacterium
CCTTTTGGGGGAGGGTTGGGGAGGGGGGAGACGCATCGATAGACGGACTGCATAGGGCTTCCACCTCCCCCTTGCGGGGAGGTCGAGATTTCCAAGCCGAAGGCGCAGGAAATCTCGGGTGGGGGTTCTGATCTGCCACCGACCCACGCTCACCCCCACCCGAAATTCGTGCGCACCGCTTCGCGGTGCTTTGAATTTCGACCTCCCCGCAAGGGGGAGGTGGGATTGCGTGCCGAGTCGCGGTGCTTCCCCCCTCCGGTGATGATCTCTTTCCCCCTTCCCTAACCCTCCCCCACAAGGGGGGAGGGGATTCCTCCAAGGGCTCCAGTGTGGAATCCCAATCGGAGAAATTCACGTCGACGGGGCGCACCTCAACGCCGTGCTCGCGCGCGTCGCGCACCAATTGCGCGGGCGCGTAAAAGCCCATGGGCTGGGCGTTGAGCAGGCTGGCGCAGAAGACATCCGGATAATGGCACTTCACCCAGGCGGAGGTGTAGACGAGCAGCGCGAAGCTGGCGGCGTGGCTTTCAGGAAAGCCGTAATCGCCAAAGCCCTCGATCTGGCGAAAGCAGCGCTCGGCGAAGTCGCGCTCGTAGCCGCGCTTCACCATGCCTTCGACCATCTTGGCCTGGAACATGTGGATGGTGCCGACGCGGCGGAAGGTGGCCATGGCGCGGCGCAGCCGGTCCGCCTCGCCGGGCGAGAACTTTGCAGCCTCAATGGCAATCCGCATGGCTTGTTCCTGGAAGAGCGGCACGCCGAGCGTCTTGCCGAGCACGCGTTCCAATTCGTCCGGCGGCCCGTGATCGGGATGCGGGGCGGGATAGGCGACCGTCTCAAGGCCCTGCCGGCGGCGGAGATAGGGATGCACCATGTCGCCCTGGATGGGGCCGGGGCGCACGATCGCCACCTCGATGACCAGGTCGTAATAATTGCGCGGCCTGAGCCGCGGCAGCATGGTCATCTGCGCGCGGCTTTCGATCTGGAAGACGCCGATCGTGTCGGCGCGGCAGATCATGTCGTAGACCTCCGCGTCCTCCGCCGGAATCGTCGCCAGCGAAAGCGTCTCGCCATAATGGCTGGTGAGGAGATCGAGCGATTTCTTCATCGCCGTCAGCATGCCGAGCGCGAGCACGTCGATCTTCAACATCTTCAGCGCGTCGAGATCGTCCTTGTCCCATTCGATGATGTCGCGGCCGTCCATAGCGGAATGCAGGATCGGCACGACCTCGTCGAGGCGGCTCCGCGTAATGACGAAGCCGCCGACATGCTGGGAGAGATGACGCGGGAAGCCGATGATCTCGCTCGTCAGCTTCAGAACCTGCGCGATGCGTCCTTCGTCGGGATCGAATCCGGCACGGCGCGCGTCCTTGGTGTCGACGCCGCCGCTTGACCAGCCCCAGATATTGCCGGCCAGCGCGCCGACGGAATCGTCGGACAGGCCAAAGGCCTTGCCGACCTCGCGCACGGCGGAGCGTGAGCGATAGGTGATCACGGTGGCGGCGATGCCGGCGTGTTCGCGGCCGTATTTGTCGTAGACATATTGGATCACCTCCTCGCGTCGCGCATGCTCGAAATCGACGTCGATGTCGGGCGGCTCGTTACGTTCCGGCGAGATGAAGCGCTCAAAAAGAAGATCGCCGCGTTTGGGGTCGACATCGGTAATTCCAAGGCAAAAGCAGACGGCGGAATTGGCGGCGGAACCGCGCCCCTGGCAGAGAATATCCTTAGAGCGGGCGAAGCGGACGATGTCCCATACGGTGAGGAAGTAGGCCTCGTATTGAAGCTCCTTGATGATCTTCAGCTCGTGTTCGATGACCTTGGCGACATTCTCCGGCACGCCAGCGGGATAGCGCGTGGCAGCGCCTTCCGTGGTGAGGCGTACGAGCTCATCGAAGGGCGTGGCGCTCTCGCCGGCCGATTCCAGCGGATATTCGTAGCGGAGCTCATCGAGTGAAAAATCGAGGCGCTCAAGCACACGAAGCGTCTCGGCAACGGCGCCGGGCAGATCGGTGAAGAGGCGCTCCATCTCAGCGGCGTTCTTCATGTGCCGCTCGGCATTCATCTCAAGCAGCCGGCCGGCATTATCGAGCGTCTTGTGCTCGCGCACGCAGGCAAGCACGTCCTGCAAGGGGCGGCGGTCGGGCGTATGATAGAGCACGTCGCCAAGCGCCAGGACGGGAACGCCATGCCGCTTGGCGATTGTCGCGATCGCTGCGAAGCGGCGGGCATCGTCGCCGCGATAGAAGCAGGACGCGCCAAGGCGCACATGGCCGGGGAAGTTTTCTGTCAGCGTGGCAAGCGTCGTCTCCAGCTGGCACGGCGCTGCTGGCAGATCGATGTGGCGGCCGGGCAGGACGGCCATCTCCATGCCGTCGCCCCATTCGACAAGATCGGAGAGGTCGAGATGACATTCGCCCTTCACGGCGCGGAGATTGCCAGTGGTGAGGAGCCGGCAGAGCCGGCCATAGGCGGCACGGTCGCGCGGCCACACGGCGATGTCGGGCGTACCGTCGCGGAAGGACAGGCGGCAGCCGACCGCGTAGCTGAGATTGAGCTGCTTGGCGGCGAGGTGGCCCCGCACGATGCCGGCCAGCGTGTTGCGGTCGGCAACGGAGAAGCCGGCGAGACCAAGCTCCGCCGTGGCGGCGGCCAGTTCTTCGGGGTGTGAGGCGCCGTGCAGAAAGGAAAAATTCGATGCCGCCAGCAATTCCGCATAGGCCGGCTCGCCCGGTCGCCTGAGGCGCCGCTTGATGCTGCCGGGCGCGGGCAGCAAGGTCTTGTGCCGATCGTGGCTGTAGGGCGATTTCTCAGGCATGAACGGGCCGGTCGTGGACGGAATGTCCGTCACGGTCTCAATGCTGTCTTGGATGATGTTCTTATTATGTTCTCATCCAGAGACCGAGTCAAATCCGGTTCGCCCACGCGACGGAATTGATTGGGCGCCGTCGTTTGTCCGAGGGAGTCTGCCGAGCGGAAGCGGTTACTACTCCGCGTGCGGCTCCTGAGGCCCGGTAAAGGCGATACCGGCTTCCAGCCCGCGCTGCCATTTGAGCTCAACGGGCGCAATCGTCTTGTCGCTCACATTGTGAAGACGAAAGGCCTCCGGAAGCGAAACCGGACCCCCGAACACCAGATGCGCGCCACCTTGCGACACATCGCGTATCCGGCAGTCTACGGTCGAAAAATCCGACAACACGGCACGCGCTTGCTTCAGCGTACGCTGGCGATGCGTCTGGCGGCCGTCATCGCCGTCATTCGTCGGAGACGCCGGCGCGTCGGCCTGGTTACTTTGCTCGTTCATCATCCCGCCCTCTATGCCGCAGGCCCAAAGTCCTCGCAGCGCTCAACAATCGCTGCATCCTTGGCAAATCGGGCCGTCTGGCGGCTGAGGCGTGACTTAACGCGTCATGGTTAGCGAAACCTTGCCGTCCATAACCTTGCGAAGACGTCGCCGCCGGCCCATCTCCAAGTAAGGGAGACGTTTCATGGCGAAAGATATTCCCGATATTGAGATACTCGGCCCGGAAGACGCCGATAAGGAGGAAGCGCGCGTGCGCGCGCGGTTCTGGCCGACCGTGAAGAAGGCGCTCCGCACCATTCCCTTCATCGACGAGGTGGTGGCGGCCTATTACGCCATGCTCGATCCGACGACGCCGACCAGCGCGCGGCTAACGCTCATTGCTGCACTGGCCTATTTCGTCACACCGTTCGATTTCGTGCCCGACATCATCCTGGGCGTCGGCTTCTTGGACGATGCCTCGGTGCTGGCGGCAGCGATTGCGGCGGTCAGCAGCTCCATCAAGGAGGAGCACCGGGAGGCGGCGCGGCGCGCCCTGGCCGATGCTGTGGAGGCGGATTGACCGCACTTGGCAGCCACAGTCTTGCCTAGATTTTTGTGCGAATTTCACGACGTTCCGATCGCCGGATCGCTTTAAACTGCGTCGGCCTTGACGCTTTGGTAACCAAAGCGAGGAAATCTGCAGGCCGCCGCATCGGTCTCCGGTGAGGGGCGCGACCCGTTCACACAACGCGCATGACAAGAGAGTTCAGACCGCGACCATGATCAAAGCGCGATTCCTTCCCATCACAGCTCTTGCCCTGTCGGCCGTAACGCTTGCCCTGATGGGCATGACGGGCGCGCTGGCGCAAGGCGCTGCCAAGCCGACACTGCTCGGCACCTTCAAGGATTGGACCATGTGGTCCTATGACGGCGCCTATGGCTCAAACCAGGGCAAGGTCTGCTACATCTATTCGGAGCCCGACAAGATGCAGCCGTCGAGGCTCGACCATGGCCGCGTCAGTTTCTCCATCACGGTGGTGCCGGCGCAGGGCGCATCCACGGAGGCCAATTTCGTCGCCGGCTATCAGCTCAAGGAGCAGTCGAAGGTGACGGTGGATATCGGCGGCAAGCAGTTCACCATGTTCACCGAGGGCGACAGCGCCTGGCTGGTCAACAAGGAAGACGAGAGCGCACTGCTTGACGCGATGCGCGCTGGCTCGCGGATGGTCATCAAGGCGACGTCGCGGCGCGGGAATGACACGTCCTACGATTACTCGCTCTCTGGCGTGACGGCGGCCTCCGACAAGATGAAGACGGATTGCACCGGCGGTTGAGCTGCGCAGCCTGACAGATCTTTAAACGGACCGCCGCGGCGGTCCGTTTTCTTTGCGGCGTCTGCGCGTGCTAGAAGCCTCCCGCTATGCCGGCTTTGCCTTTGACCGACCTGCCACCTGCGCCGTCCTTTGGGGCGACGGGCGAAGCGCCTTCGCTCGTCGGGCTGACGCGCGAGGGCCTGGGCGATGCGCTCCGGAGCGCCGGCGTGCCGGACCGTCAGATCCGCATGCGCGCCAGCCAGATCTGGCACTGGCTCTATTTCCGCGGCGTCACCGACTTCGCGGCGATGACCAATATGTCGAAAGCGCTGCGTGAGTCGCTTGCAGAAAGCTTCACGCTGAAGCGACCGGAGATCGTCACCGAGCAAGTCTCTGAGGACGGCACACGCAAATGGCTGCTGCGCTTTCCCCCGCGCGGGGCAGGACGACCCGTGGAGGCGGAGACGGTCTACATCCCCGAAGAAGGGCGCGGCACGCTGTGCGTCTCAAGCCAGGTCGGCTGCACGCTCACCTGCACGTTCTGCCATACGGGAACGCAGCGCATGGTGCGCAACCTGACGGCGGAGGAGATCGTTGCGCAGATTCTGGTGGCGCGCGATCGGCTGGGCGACTTTCCCGACATTGAGACGCCGCAGGGTGCGGTCGTGCCGAGCGAGGGCCGGCTCGTCTCCAATGTCGTGATGATGGGGATGGGCGAGCCGCTCTACAATTTCGACAATGTGAAGGACGCGCTCCTGATCGCCGCCGACGGGGAGGGGATTGCGCTCTCCAAACGGCGCATCACGCTTTCCACTTCCGGAATCGTTCCGATGATCCCGCGCACCGGCTCGGAGATTGGCGTGATGCTGGCGATCTCGCTGCACGCCGTGCGCGACGATCTGCGCAACGAGCTGGTGCCGATCAACAAGAAGTGGCGGCTTGCAGAACTGCTTGACGCCTGCCGCGCCTATCCGGGCGTGTCGAATGCGCGGCGCATCACATTTGAATATGTGATGCTGAAGGGCGTGAACGATTCGCTTGCCGAGGCGAAGGAACTGGTGCGGCTCTTGAAGGGCATTCCCGCCAAGATCAATCTGATCCCGTTCAATCCGTGGCCCGGCGCACCCTATGAATGCTCCGACTGGGAGCGGATAGAAGCGTTCGCCGATGTGGTAAACCGCGCCGGCTATGCTTCGCCCATCCGTACGCCGCGCGGGCGCGACATCTTTGCCGCGTGCGGGCAGCTGAAGAGCGCCAGCGAGCGGGTGAGGAAACGCGAGCGGGAGGCCGCCGCGGCCACATAGGCCGTCCGGCAAAGGCTTGCGCGCGCTTCTTCGCTATCTCGTCTGGGTGCCAGCGGCGTTCGTCATCGCAAGCTTCGCGGCTGGTCTTGTCATCGCCCTTGGGCTTTATGGCGATGGCCCGGATGGGCATGGTGGTATCGTTGAACTCACGCAGGTCGCGGCGATCAATGCCGGTATCGTCGCGTTCGGACCGATGCTGCTGGCACTCTTCGTGACGGAGGCGCTGCGGGTTCGCTCGCTCGTCTTCTGGCTGGCTTTCGGTGGCCTCCTCGGCCTTGCCGCGCAGTTCGGCGACGCGGTGCGTGCGGAGCCGGAGCTGACCGGTGCGCGCGCCGTGCTTTTGGTCGTCGCGGGGCTTGCAGGTGGCGCGGTCTATTGGCTGGCGGCCGGACGCAATGCCGGGGAGCCGAAGACGTAGAGTGCCGCAGCGGAAGGACGAAAGATGCGCAACGTGTGGCGGATCATTCTGGTTATCCCGGTGGCGTTCATCGCCGCATCGCTGGCGGCGGCCTTCGTCATTACGCTTTCAGCCGGCGCTCAGCCCAGTTCCGGCGAATCGAGCGGCGACTTCTTCGCCAAGCTCATTGTCATCAGCATCATTGCGTCGATGGTGGTCGGCGCCGTTGCCGGCATTCCAGCCCTGATCCTGATCATCATGGCGGAAGCCTTTGGCTGGCGCTCGCTTATCCTGCACCTGGTGTTCGGCGTCTTGATCGGCCTTGCGGCGTTTCTTCTGGGCATTGGCGGCGCAACGGAGACACGCGAAGCCGTGACGATCGGCGGCGCAGCGGGGGCGGTTGGGGGCTTCGTCTATTGGCTGATTGCCGGGCGGAAAGCCGGGCTCCCTACCGCCGAAGCGAACGGCGGGCGTCTACCAGACGACGCCTGAGCCCCTTCATCCCTCATCCTGAGGTGCTTCTTTCGCCCTCCTGAGCTTGTCGAGGGGCGAGGCTCGCTTCGCTCGCACCTCAGGATGAGGGCGAAAGAAGCCTCGAAGGACGGGATGAAGGGGGCCAAGTCTCTACGGCGAAGTGTGCGGTGCTTTGCATTCGCCGGACCGTGCTCTAATCAACGGGCCAAGGAGTTTTCGCCATGGACAAGTTCACCTCGCTCACCGCCGTCGCCGCGCCCATGCCGCGCGTCAACATCGACACCGATGCGATCATTCCCAAGCAATATCTGAAGACCATCAAGCGCACGGGTCTCGGCAGGGGTCTGTTCTCCGAGTGGCGCTACAACGATGACGGCTCCGATAATCCCGATTTCGTGCTCAACCAGCCGGCCTATAAGGACGCCAAGATCATCGTCGCCGGCGACAATTTCGGCTGCGGGTCAAGCCGCGAGCACGCGCCCTGGGCCTTGAAGGATTTCGGCATCACTTGCGTGATCTCCACGCAGTTCGGCGACATCTTCTACAACAATTGCTTTCAGAACGGCGTCTTGCCGGTGGTCGTTTCGCCCGAGGACCTTGAGAAGCTGATGGACGATGCGGCGCGCGGCGCGAACGCCACGCTGACCGTCGATCTTGAGGCGCAGGAGATTCGTGGGCCGGACGGCGGGGTCGTGCGCTTTGAGATCGATCCCTTCAAGAAGCACTGCCTCTTGAACGGGCTCGACAGCGTCGGGCTGACGCTGGAGAAGGCCGACGCGATCGAGTCCTTCGAGGACAAGCACCAGGCGGAGCGGCCTTGGGTGTGAAAGCGGGCAAGTGGCACAGCGCATAACCTCCCCCTTGAGGGGAGGTCGAAACCGGCGTCAGCCGGTTTCGGGAGGGGGGCTACTCCGCCATGCGCCACGCGACGCAGCTAGAATGGCTTCGCACACACCATCCAGCTCCTGCATGACTTCATTCGTCCAGAAGCGGACGACCGTATAGCCCCTGGCCTCGAGCCATTCGGTACGCAGGCGGTCGCGCTTAGGCCGATCACCAAACGCATGATGCTCACCGTCGACCTCAACGATCAACTTCCGTTCGGCACAGAAGAAATCGACGATGTAGGGACCGATCGGATGCTGCCGACGGAACTTCAGACCGAGCCCGTCGTTGCGCAGTTCGCACCACAGCCGGAACTCAGCGTCCGGCATCTCCCGACGCATCTGCTTGGCTAGTGATTTGTTGCGCGGCGGCAATTGTCGGCGCGGCACAGCCCCCCTCCCGAAGTTCGGCTTCGCTAAGCTCGCCGAACTTCGACCTCCCCTCAAGGGGGAGGTTAATGGGCCCAGGACTCCGCCGCCGCGGCGGCCACGCTTTAACTCCCGCGCCTTTTCCGCCATATAGCGGCGCATTCGTAAGACCGGTTGCACACCGCCTATGCCAATGATCCCGTTCCGGAAGATGAACGGCCTCGGCAACGATTTCCTCATCGTTGATGCGAGGAGTGAGCGCGTGCGCCCTGATCCGGAGATCATCCGCAGGCTTGCCGACCGGGAGAGCGGCGTCGGCTTCGATCAGTTCATCACAATTGAGCCGGGCAAGCCGGGCGCTGATGCGTTCATGCGCATCGACAATGCCGATGGCGGCGAGGTGGAGGCCTGCGGCAACGCCACGCGCTGCGTCGGGCTGCTGCTCATGCAGGAGACCGGCGCGGAGCAGGCAGCGATAGAGACAAGCGCCGGGCTGCTATTCGCGCGGCACGCCGAGAACGATGCGGACGCCATCGCCGTCGATATGGGCGTGCCGAAGTTCGGCTGGGAGGACATCCCGCTAGCCGAGGAGTTTCGCGACACACGCGCCATCGAACTGCAGGTCGGGCCGATCGATGCGCCGGTGCTGCATTCGCCCTCGGCCGTCAATGTCGGCAACCCGCACGCTATCTTCTGGGTCGACGATGTGTGGGCGCACGATCTGGCGCTGCACGGGCCGCTCCTGGAGAGCCACCCGATCTTCCCGGAGCGCGCCAACATTTCGCTCGCGCATGTCACCGCCGACGACGCCATCACGCTGCGCACATGGGAGCGCGGCGTGGGCTTGACCCGCGCCTGCGGCACCGCGGCGTGCGCCGTGCTGGTCGCCGCGGCGCGCACCAAGCGCACCGGCCGCCGCGCCATTGTCACGCTGCCGGGCGGCGACCTTCTGATTGAGTGGGACGCGCGCGACCATGTCTGGATGACCGGCCCAACGACACTCGATTATGAGGGGCTGTTCGACCCGGAGACCGGAGCGTTCACGCGGGAGGGCTAGGGCCTAGGCGGGACAAGCCGGGTTTCCTCCTTTCATCGTCCGCGCTAGACATTCTCTCACGAAGAGGCCGCACGACGATGGAGCATGATCCATGCTGCGCGCGCTCGCCTCACGAATCTCCCATGCGTTTCTCTGGATCGTTATCGGCGCATTGATTGTGATCGCCGCGCAGCTCTACGGGCCGACGCTTCTGGCGGGGGCGCTGCCTGAGGGGCTGCGTCCCGCTGACCACACTGAACCAAGCCACATGACGCCCGCCACGATCATGGACGCGCTCGACGAGATCAGGGGCACATTGGAATAGCGGGTCTTGTCCCCGCATTGCACTCATGCCCTATCCGAGCTACCCGCATCCCATGCCACCCACGATCCTCACTTTCGGCTGTCGTCTGAACGCGGCGGAATCCGCTGTGATGCAAGCGCGCGCCGGGGAGGCGGGGCTCACCGATGCGGTGCTCGTCAACACCTGTGCGGTCACCGGCGAAGCGGTGCGCCAGGCGCGGCAGGCGATCCGCAAGGCGCGGCGGGCGCATCCCGATCGACCCATTGTGGTCTCCGGCTGTGCGGCTCAGATCGATCCGGACATGTTCGCGGCGATGCCGGAGGTCGATCTGGTTCTCGGCAATGCGGAGAAGCTGACCGCCGAGGCGTATCGTGGTCTGCGGCCGCCCAATTCGGATGTCGTCATTGCCGGGCTCGACCCGGCAATCCAATCCGTGACCGCCGCACCAAGCAAGGATGCCGACGGCATGGATGCCCGGATCAAGTCCGGGCATGACGACGAGAGTGTGGCATTGTCCAGCAGCCTTTCCCTCTCGGCCGAAGAAAAAATCCGCGTCTCCGATATTTTTGCCGTCAAGGAGAACGCGCCGCATCTGCTGGACGGCTACATGCCGCCGATGGATCACGCCGGCGACGAGGCTGGCAAGCGCGTGCGCGCCTTCGTGGAGGTGCAGAACGGCTGCGACCATCGCTGCACGTTCTGTATCATACCCTATGGCCGAGGGAACTCGCGCTCCGTGCCGATGGGCGCGGTGGTGGAGGCCGTGCGTGGGCTTGTCGCGCGCGGGTCGCGCGAGGTGGTGCTGACCGGTGTCGACATCACCTCCTACGGCGCCGATCTGCCCGGCAGCCCACGGCTCGGCAAGCTGGTGCGCGCTATTCTGCGCCACGTGCCGGAGCTTCCGCGCTTACGAATCTCTTCCATCGATTCCGTGGAAGCCGATGCGGACCTTCTCGCCGCGATCGCGGAGGAGGAACGGCTGATGCCGCATCTGCATCTGTCGCTGCAGGCGGGTGACGACATGATCCTGAAGCGCATGAAGCGCCGGCATTCTCGCGCCGACGCCATCCGCTTCTGCGACGAGGTTCGTCGTCTCCGACCCGATATCGTGCTCGGCGCCGATCTGATCGCCGGCTTTCCGACTGAGACCGATGCGATGTTTGAGGAGACGCTGGCGCTGGTGGAGGATTGCGGCCTGTCGCTGCTCCATGTCTTTCCGTTCTCTGCGCGCGAGGGCACACCCGCGGCGCGCATGCCGCAATTGCCGCGACCCATCGTGCAGGAGCGCGCGAAAGTGCTGCGCGAAGCCGGTGCACGCGCTTTCCGGCGTCGGCTTGCAGACGAGATCGGCGCAATCCGCGAGGTCCTGGTCGAAAAGCCTGGATTTGGCCGCAGCGCGCATTACCTTCCAGTGGCGATAGATCAGGGCGCGGCCGGGGAGATCGTCACGGCGCGGATTGCTGGGGCCGGCGACGACGCTTTGGTCGCCGAGGCTATTCAAGAAGCGGCGTAGATGGCGGAACCGAAGAAGGGCTTGCTCGGCCGGTTTCTTGGCGGCGGCGAGGAGGCGACACCTGAAGCGACGGAAGCCGCGCCGCCTCAACCGTCAGAATCGGCGGAGGCGCCGGCGCGCACGAGTTGGTGGGGGCGGCTCACCTCCGGTCTAGCGCGGTCGTCGCAATCGCTCACAACGGGCATCTCCGACATCTTCACCAAGCGCAAGCTTGACCAGGCGACGCTCGATGATCTGGAAGATCTGCTCATTCAATCCGATCTCGGCGTCGCAACGGCGTCGCGCATCACCGAAGCGCTGGCGCGTGAGCGCCTCGACAAATCGGTGAGCCCTGACGAGGTGCGCGCTGTCCTGGCGGCTGAGGTGGAGGCCGTGCTGGCGCCGGTCGCCAAGCCGCTTTCGATCGATGCGGCGCACCGGCCGTTCGTTGTGCTCGTTGTCGGCGTCAACGGCACCGGCAAGACGACGACCATCGGCAAGCTCGCCGCGCGGCTCAAGGCGGAAGGTAAAAGCGTCATGCTCGCGGCCGGCGACACCTATCGCGCCGCAGCGATCGAGCAGCTCAAGATATGGGGCGGGCGCACCGGCGCGCCGGTCGTGGCGCACGAGCAGGGATCGGACGCCGCCGGCCTCGCCTTCGACGCAATGGCCGAGGCTAAATCCGCCGGCAGCGACGTGCTTCTCATCGATACGGCCGGGCGTCTGCAGAACAAGGCGGAGCTGATGGCGGAACTCGCCAAAATGGTTCGCGTCATCAGGAAGCACGACGACAGCGCTCCGCATGCCGTATTGTTGACGCTTGACGCGACAACCGGGCAGAACGCCCTCAATCAGGTGGATGTGTTCCGCGATCAGGCGGGCGTGACAGGATTGGTGATGACCAAGCTCGATGGCACCGCACGCGGCGGCATTCTCGTCGCCATCGCTGAGAAGACCGGGCTGCCGGTGCATTTCATCGGCGTGGGCGAGGGGGTTGAGGACCTTGCGCCTTTCGCTGCGGAGGATTTCGCGCGTGCCATTGCAGGAGCGGCGGAATGACGGCGTTCGAGCGGGCTCCTAACGATCCTGAGCGCGCTGAGCTCAATCCGGTCTTGAAGCTGGCGCTGGAGCTCGGGCCGCTCGGCATCTTTTTCTTCGCCAACGCTTATGGCAATCGCTTGGCGGAAGTGTTTCCGCCGCTTGCGGCGCTCGGCGGACGGCTGTTCATCGCCACCGCCTTCTTCATCGTGGCGACGGCCGTCTCGCTTGCTGCCTCGTATGCGTTGATCCGCCGGCTGCCGATCATGCCGCTGATCAGCGGCGTCGTGGTGCTTGTCTTCGGCGGTTTGACGCTCTTCCTGCAGGACGAGACGTTCATCAAGATGAAGCCGACGATCGTCAACGTGCTGTTCGGCTCCACGCTTCTGATCGGGCTTGCCTTCGGCCGCTCGCTGCTCGGCTATGTGTTCGATTCCGTGTTCCGGCTCGACGACGAGGGCTGGCGCAAGCTGACCTTCCGCTGGGGCGTGTTCTTCTTCTTCCTGGCCGTGGTCAACGAAATCGTCTGGCGCAATTTCAGCAACGATTTCTGGGTCAACTTCAAGGTGTTCGGCATCATGCCGATCACCATCGCCTTCACGCTGGCGCAGATGCCGCTGATCCAGCGCCATGCACTGGAGGAGGCTGAGAAGAGTTAGTCGCAGCGCCCTACCTCCCCCTTGCGGGGAGGTCGAAAACCAAGGAGCAGCGCGACGCCGGTTTTCGGGTGGGGGTCGCTGAGCCGATGTTGTCACCCCCACCCGAAATTCGTGCACATCGCTTCGCGACGTTTCGAATTTCGACCTCCCCGCAAGGGGGAGGTGGAGTCAGCGCAAACCGCTATGGATGCTGCAAGAAGCTAAGGCTCGGCGACAGCGTTGGATATCGCGGCTGCACCGCAGCTCGCGACGATCAGGATTCGCCACCCACTAACGCTTCCTCAAGTGCCGGCATAAAGTCGTTCGCCATGCCGCCTTCGCTGAGCGGACCGACGAATTTGTGCACGATGATGCCGTCCTTGACGATGAAGGTCTCCGGAACGCCGTAGACGCCCCAGTCGATGGACGTCGTGCCGTTCCGGTCGGCGCCGTTCAGCGCGAACGGATCGCCGAGTGCGCCGAGAAAGCGTGCCGCGTTTTCCGGCACGTCCTTGTAGTTGATGCCGGCCACGCGGAAACGATCGTCCTCGGCAAGCTGCATCAGGTACGGGTGCTCCTGGCGGCACGGGCCGCACCAAGACGCCCATATGTTCACCACATGAACGCCGTCGGCCAGATCCTGAGCCGTCAGGCCGGCGCCCTCGCCGCCACCGATCGGCGGCAGCGTGAAATCCGGCACTGGCTTGTTGATGAGCGCTGAGGGGATGCGCGAAGGGTCGCCCGCGCCGAGGCGATAGTAGAAGAGCGCCGCCAGCGCGAGGAAAAGCACCAGCGGAAGGAGCAGCCAAAGCGTGCGCCGGCGCTCGGTCGCATCCGTGGCGGCCGCTGCGGAATCGGTCGTCTCGCTCATGGCGCGGCCTTTGCGCCGCGGCGCGCACCGTCTTCTTCCAGCCGCTGCAGCTTTTGCTTCTGCGCGCGAAGATCAAGCGTCACCCAAAGCACCATCGCCACGAGCACGATGGCGACAGAAGCGTATGAGGCGAGGATGTAGCCGAGATGCGTCATGCGGTTCGCGGCTCCAACGCGGTGGGATGCGCCGCCACAAGCTCTGCCGTGCGCACGCGCCGCCGATAGATCTCCGCCCGCATGGCGGCGAGCCACGCCCAGACGAAGAGCGCGGCGAAGGCCGCCATCATCACGAAGAGCGGCCACAGCATGGAGGAATGGATGGACGGGCCGCCGAGTCTCAAAATGCTCGCCGGCTGATGCAGCGTGTTCCACCAGTCGACGGAAAACTTGATGATCGGGATGTTGATGAAGCCGACCAGAATTAGCACGGCGGCGATGCGCCCAGCGCGGGCCGGGTCATCGAAAGCGCGCCACAGCGCCATCAGGCCGAGATACATGATCAGAAGCACCAAGAAGGACGTCAGGCGTGCGTCCCACACCCACCACGTGCCCCACATGGGTTTGCCCCAGATGGCGCCGGTCACCAGTCCGAGAAAGGTGAAGGCCGCGCCGAGCGGGGCGGCGGCCTTGGCGCTGACATCGGCCAGCGGATGCCGCCAGACGAGCGTGCCGAGCGCTGAGATCGCCATCGCCGTATAGCAGCCCATGGCGAGCGTGACCGACGGCACATGCACATACATGATGCGCACGCTGTCGCCCTGCTGGTAGTCGGGCGGTGAAGTAACAAGCGCCATGACCAGCCCGATTGCGAAAAGAAGGGCGGCGGCCGCCGCGGCCCAGGGCAGGATCGCCCCGGAGAGCGCCAGAAAGCGCGTTGGATTGGCAAGCGAGGTCAGGCTCGGCATCGATAAAACCTATTGCCGTCGGCGCCCGGCGGCAATGCGGCAGTTCGGTCCTGGAGCCACGTCGTGTTCACTCCAGCGCGAGGCGTAGCGCAGCCGCCGCTACAAAGGGGGCAAGCGCCAGAGCGGCAAGCGAACAGGCGCACAGGAAGAGGAAGGGCGCGAGAAACGGCTCTGGATCCGACAGCGCGCCGGAGGTGGCCGAAACCCCGAAGATCAGAACCGGAACGGTAAGTGGGAGCACCAGGATGGCGATCAACAGGCCGCCGCGCGGCAGGCCGGCGGTGAGCGCCGCACCGACCGTGCCGATCAGCGTCAGCGCCGGCGAACCGGCAAGAAGCGTCAGCGCCACGGCGCCCATGGCCGGCGGGTCGAGGTTAAGGAGCAGGCCGAGGATCGGTGCCGCCACGACGATCGGCAGGCCGGTCGCCAGCCAATGGCCCACGGCCCGGCCAAGCGCATAAAGCGCTAACGGCTCGCCCGATACGATGATCAGGTCGAGCGACCCATCCTCGCGGTCGGCGCCGAAGAGCCGGTCGAGGCCAAGTAGCGCGGCAAGGAGTGCCGCGACCCATAGGATTGCCGGCCCGATACGGGCCAGCAGTTTCAGGTCCGGCCCGACGCCAAACGGCACCGCCGTCACCACGGCGAGAAAGAAGATCAACGCAACGGCCGCGCCGCCGCCAGCACGAAGCTCCAGCCGCACGGTCTGGCGGACAATGGCGAGGAAGCTGATCACGTCGTGCTGAGCGTCAGTGTTGTGTCGGGTGGGATGGGCAGTGCCTGATGGGTGGCGGCGACAATCAGCCCATGGCGGCCGATGTGGTCGCCCATCAAACGGCGAAGCAGCGACTCGCCCTGACTGTCGAGCGCGGCGAACGGTTCATCGAGCAGCCATAGCGGCCGCGGCGACAAGATCAGTCGCGCCAGCGCAGCGCGGCGGCGCTGGCCGGCGGAGAGCACGCCGACGGGAAGATCGATTGCATGGCCGAGCCCAACGGACTCGGCAGCCTCGTTCAGATCGGAATCGGTCAGCACGCGGCCCTGCTGATAGATGGCGCCCCAGAAGCGCAGCGTTTCCGCCAATGTCATCGCCGGCTTCAATGCATCGAGATGGCCGAGATAATGCGCCGCCGGCTCATCCTCGCGGCGGCCTTCACAGGCGATGTCACCAGCGGTGGGTCGCAAGAGGCCTGCCAGCAGGCGGAGCAGGCTGGATTTGCCCGCGCCGTTTGGCCCGGTCACCGCCATGAGGGCGCCGCTCGCCAGCTCAAACGAGAGCCCGGAGAACACGAAACGGCCGCCGCGGGAGCAGGCGAGGTCCTGTGCTTTCAGCTTGAGCGCCGGGAAGGCTTCCGTGATTGTCATCGTGATGGCGGGTTCCCGCTTCGTGGCCGACCCCGGCCGGACATCCTTACAAGGGGCATCCTTAGAATCCGTCCAGACTCTGGTCTCCGCTTACAGAATGGACTATATCCCCGACAAGCCGGCACGACAGGCGCTCCTTCTCGCCGGCGTACCCGAACGACCATCGTGACGTCCGCGCGCGGGCCGTAAAACAGCGGCGGCGCCCAGCGGACACATGAATGCCGAAGGAGCCTTCCACGTGACAAACAAATCGCTCGACAGCTTCAATTGCCGCCGCACGCTCGATGTCGGCGACAAATCCTACACGTATTTCTCGTTGCCTGAGGCGGAGAAGAACGGCCTTGCCGGCATTGCGCGGCTGCCCTTCTCGCTGAAGGTGCTTTTGGAGAACCTGCTCCGCTTCGAGGACGGCAAGACCGTCACCGCCGACGATATCCGTGCGGTCGCCGCCTGGCTTGAGACGCGCACGTCCGAACGTGAGATCGCCTATCGCCCGGCGCGCGTGCTTATGCAGGACTTCACTGGCGTGCCGGCGGTCGTGGACCTTGCCGCCATGCGCGACGCGACAGCTGATCTCGGCGCCGATCCCAAGCGCATCAATCCGCAGGTGCCCGTCGATCTCGTCATCGATCACTCGGTGATGGTGGACTTTTTCGCCTCGCCCAATGCGGCTGAGAAGAACGTGGAGATGGAATATGAGCGCAACGGCGAGCGCTACACGTTCCTCCGCTGGGGGCAGGAGGCATTTGAGAACTTCCGCGTCGTGCCGCCCGGCACCGGCATCTGCCACCAGGTGAACCTGGAATATCTGGCGCAGACGGTGTGGACGCGCGACGCGCGCGAAGACGGTGTCTCGGTCACCTATGCCTTCCCCGACACGCTGGTGGGCACCGATTCGCACACGACGATGGTGAACGGCCTTTCGGTGCTCGGCTGGGGCGTCGGCGGCATTGAGGCGGAGGCCGCCATGCTCGGCCAGCCGATCTCCATGCTCATCCCCGAAGTGATCGGCTTCCGCATCACCGGGAAGCTACCGGAAGGAACGACCGCCACCGACCTTGTTCTCACCGTCACGGAGATGCTGCGCGCCAAGGGCGTGGTCGGCAAGTTCGTGGAGTTCTTTGGTCCCGGCCTGTCGAACCTCTCGCTGGAGGATCAGGCGACGATCTCCAACATGGCGCCGGAATACGGCGCGACCTGCGGCTTCTTCCCGATCGACAACGACACGATTGCCTATCTCACGGCAACCGGACGCGATGCGGCGCGCGTGGCGTTGGTTGAGGGTTACGCCCAGGCGCAGGGCATGTGGCGAAGCGACGAGACGCCCGATCCGGTGTTCACCGATACGCTGGAGCTTGATCTGAAGGACGTCGTGCCGTCGCTGGCCGGGCCGAAGCGCCCGCAGGATCGCGTGCCGCTCGATCAGGCGGCCACGGCGTTTGAGGCGGCGCTTACGGAGATCCGCAGCGCTGCGGCCGGCGATCCGGACGGCTATGAAGTGGAAGGCGAGGATTACCGGCTCGCCGACGGCGACGTGGTGATCGCGGCGATCACGTCGTGCACGAACACCTCCAACCCGAGCGTGCTCATCGGCGCGGGGCTGCTTGCCAAAAAAGCGCATGAACGCGGCCTGAAGCCGAAGCCCTGGGTGAAGACGTCGCTGGCGCCCGGCTCGCAGGTGGTGACTGATTATCTCGCCAGAGCCGGCCTGCAGGAGCATCTCGACGCTATCGGTTTCAATCTGGTGGGCTATGGCTGCACCACCTGCATCGGCAATTCCGGGCCGCTGCCGGAGGCGATCTCCAAGGCGATTGCGGAGCACGATCTCGTCGCGTGCTCGGTGCTTTCCGGCAATCGTAATTTCGAGGGCCGGGTCAATCCGGATACGCGGGCGAACTATCTCGCTTCGCCGCCGCTGGTCGTCGCTTATGCGCTGGCGGGATCGCTCAAGGTCGACATCACGCGCGAACCGCTCGGCGAAGACAAGGACGGCAATCCGGTCTACCTCAAGGATCTGTGGCCGAGCTCGGCGGAGATTGCCGAGCTGATCCGCCAGGTCATATCGCAGGAAATGTTCCGCAGCCGCTACGGCGACGTGTTCCGCGGCGATGAGCGCTGGCGGCAGATCAATGTCGATGGCGGCCTCACTTATGCGTGGTCGGATTCCTCAACCTATGTGCAGAACCCGCCCTATTTCGACGGCATGACGCCCGAGCCGGAGCCGCTCACCGACATCGTCGATGCGCGGGTGCTTGGGCTCTTCCTCGATTCCATCACCACCGACCACATCTCGCCGGCCGGCGCCATCAAGCGGGACGGTCCGGCGGGCGACTATCTCGTCTCGCACCAGGTGCGGCCGCGGGAGTTCAACTCCTTCGGCGCGCGACGCGGCAATCATCAGGTGATGATGCGCGGCACGTTCGCCAATATCCGCATCAAAAACCAGATGGTGGCAGGCGTCGAAGGCGGCGTCACCGTGCATCACCCCTCTGGCGAACAGCTGCCGATCTATGACGCGGCGATGCGTTACCAGGAGGATAGCGTGCCGCTGGTGATCTTCGCGGGCAAGGAATACGGCACCGGTTCGTCGCGCGACTGGGCGGCCAAGGGCACGCGGCTTCTCGGTGTGCGGGCGGTGATTGCGCAATCGTTTGAGCGCATCCACCGTTCCAACCTGGTCGGCATGGGCGTCCTGCCGCTGGTCTTTGAGGACGGCACGAGCTGGCAGAGCCTCGGCATTCAGGGCGATGAGGTCGTCACGATCCGCGGCATCGCCGACCTGAAGCCGCGTCAGTCTACGACCGCGGAGATTGTCTTTGCCGACGGGCGCAAGGAAAACGTGCCGCTTCTGGTGCGTATCGATACGCTCGACGAGCTGGACTATTTCCGCAACGGCGGAATTCTCCACTACGTGCTGCGCAACTTGGTTAAGGAAGCCGCCTGAGCCGGTTAGTCCTTGACCGGCTAACGGTTTTCGCGATTGTGGAGCTCGTGTGCCGGCGAGGTCGCCGGCATCCGAGCTCTTCAAATACGTGTGTGTGTATGCGTTGTGAATAGCCTCGGGGGGCAACGACAGCGTAGCTGAAACGACTATGGGACGGGTATTCAGCTTTTTTGCTGGGCTATTCGCCAGCATCCTTGTGGCCGGGCAGGCGAACGCCGAGCCCAAGGCCTTGGTTGAGTTGTTCACCAGCCAGGGCTGCTCGTCGTGTGTTTCGGCCGACGCCTATTTTGGCGAGTTGGCGATGCGCGACGACATTGTCGCGCTTTCGATGCACGTCGATTACTGGGATTATCTCGGCTGGCGCGACACGTTTGGCCATGCCGCCTATTCGCAGCGGCAGCGCGACTATGCCGCCGCGCACGGCTCGCGTCGTGTCTACACGCCGCAGATGATGATCAACGGCATCAAGGGCTATGTCGGCAGCGATCGGCGCTCAATTGAGGCGGCGATCGCCAATGCGTCGCTGCCGGTTCCCGTCCGCCTCAGTCGCGGCGACGGTACGATTGAGATCGAGGTTGGTGCGCAGCCGGAAACGAGCGTCAACCATGCCACGATCCGGCTTGCCCTTTTGACGGCCGAAGCCAAGGTGGCGATCCAGCGCGGCGAGAATGCCGGCCGCACGATCGGCTACTACAACATCGTGCGCGGCATGCGCTCCGTCGGGATGTGGGACGGCGGCGCGGTGAAGATCATGCTTCCCAAAGACGAGATCATCGCCGATGGCATCGATGCGTGCGCCATCATCGTCCAAGAAGACCTGCCGAACGGGCCGGGGCCGATTATCGGCGCCGCCATCCTACGCGGCTGGTGAGTTCAGCTCCCAGTTCAGCTCCCAAGTTCAGCTCCCAAGTTCAGCTCCCAAGTTCAGCTGTCCGCGGCGACCTCTTCGAGAAGTGTCTCTAGGGCCGGTATGATCGCTTCAACGATCTTGGCGACGCCGTCGGCGTTGGGATGAATACCGTCGCGCTGGTTGAGTGACGGCTCGGTGGCGACGCCGTCGAGGAAGAAGGGATAGAGCGCCACGCCATATTCTTCGGCGAGCTCCGGATAGATGGCGTCGAAGGCGGTGGCGTAAGCGGCGCCGAGATTGCGCGGCGCCAGCATGCCGGCCAGGAGCACCTTATGGTCGCGCTCGCGCAGCTTTGCCAGAATGCCGCTGAGCGATTCGCGCGTGATCTCAGGGTCGACGCCGCGCAAGGCGTCGTTGGCCCCAAGCTCCACGATGACGATGTCGGCCCCAGCTGGAACCGACCATTCCAGCCGCGCCAGGCCGCCCGACGAGGTGTCGCCGGACACACCGGCATTCACCACGCTGACATCGTGGCCGCGGGCGATCAGCGCGGCTTCCAGTTGCTCGGGAAAGGCCTCGCCCGGCGCGACCCCATAGCCGGCGGTCAGGCTGTCGCCGAAAGCGACGATCTCAACGGGTGCGGCGAAAGCGCTGGAGGCCGAGGCTGTCCAAAGCGCTACCGCGCAGGCGAGTGCTCTCAAAAAATCCATTTTGAAGGTGACCATCGACGACCCATATTGCCAGGTTCCTGGGTGATATAGGCAACGCAATGGCAAGTGAACCGGTCATCCTCCTCAACGATGTCGATCTCACTTTGGGGAGCGGCCCAGCACGGGTTCACGTGCTGCGGCAGGTGAATTTCGAGGTTGGCCGGGGGGAGAGCATCGGTCTCGTCGGGCCGTCGGGCTCCGGGAAATCGACGCTCCTCATGGTGATCGCCGGATTGGAGCGGATCGACAGCGGCCGTGTCATGGTTGCCGGGCAGGATTATGCCGGGCTCGACGAGGACCAGATCGCCCGCTTCCGCGGCCGTGAAGTCGGGTTCGTGTTCCAGGCTTTCCATCTGATGCAGACGATGAACGCGCTGGAGAATGTGGCGGTGCCGCTGGAGCTCGCCGGCCGCGACGACGCGTTCGATCGGGCGCGCTCCGTGCTTGGCCAGGTCGGGCTTGCTGAACGCCTGTCGCACTACCCCGCACAGCTTTCCGGCGGCGAGCAGCAGCGCGTCGCGATTGCGCGTGCGCTTGCAGTGGAGCCGTCGATCCTTATCGCCGACGAGCCCACCGGCAATCTCGATGGCGCCACCGGCGGCGAGATTGCCGATCTTCTGCTTTCGGTCGTGGCCGATCACGGCACCACGCTCGTGCTCGTGACCCACGACGTGAACCTTGCGGAGCGCTGCGACCGCACGGTACGAATTGCCGGCGGTCGCATCGAATCAGCGGCACCCCGGCTTGTCAGTGCTGCCGGCGCTTAGAAAATGAACGACACGCTGCTTGCATTCCGGCTGGCGCTTCGCGAGCTGCGCGGCGGGCTCTCCGGCTTCTATGTCTTCGTCGCCTGCATCATGCTGGGTGTCGCGGCCATTGCGGGGATCAACTCTGTCTCGCGCGCGCTGACCGACGGCATCGCCGCAGAGGGCCGGGTGATCCTCGGTGGCGACATTGCCTTTGAGCTGCAGCAGCGCGAGGCGACGCCGGAGGAGCTCGACTACTTCCGATCCAAGGGCGAGTTGGGAATCATCGCCGATCTCCCCGCCATGGCGCGGAACCCCGACGGGGAGAGTCAGACGCTGGTGGAGGCGCGCGGCGTCGACAATTCCTATCCGCACGGCGGCACGTTGGTGCTGGAAGATGGCGCGGCCGACGGCCAGACCCGGCTGGCGTCGGTGGATGGCGTGCACGGCGCACTCGTCGCCCAGGAGCTTCTGGATCGGCTACAACTGGATGTCGGCGACGTTGTCGCGCTTGGCTCCGAGTCGCTGGAGATCCGCGGCATCATTCGCTCCGAGCCGGACCGGCTTGCGGCGGGCATGGGTTTTGGCCCGCGTTTCATTGCATCCATCGACGCGCTCCGCGACGCGGGTCTCGTGCAACGCGGCAGCCTGATTGAATGGACCTACCGCATCCGCTTGCCGGAGGGCGCTAACGGCCTGGCGGAGATCGGCTTCATTCGCGGCGAGGCCGACCGTCTCTTTCCGGAAGCGGGATGGAACAAGCGCTCGCGCGACAATGCGGCGCCGAGTCTGAGGCGCAATATCGAGCGCTTCTCCCAGTTCCTGACGCTCGTCGGACTGACCGCGCTGATCGTTGGCGGCGTCGGTGTGGCCAATGCGGTGTCAAGCTATGTCGATCTGAAGCGGCCGGCTATTGCCACGCTGAAATGCCTCGGTGCGCGCGGCGGCACGGTGTTCCAGGTTTATCTCATCCAGATTCTGCTGATCGCCTGTCTCGGCATTGCCATCGGCCTGGCGGTCGGCGCCACGCTGCCTTTCGCTACGCGTTTCGCGTTGGCCGATCTGGTGCCGACGTCAGCGATCGGCATCTATCCGCGCGAATTGGGGCTCGCCGTCGTCTACGGACTTCTGGTGACGCTCGGCTTCGCGCTCGGGCCGTTGGGGCGGGCGCGGCAGATGCCGGCGTCGAGCCTGTTTGCGGATCGCGCCATCCATGCGCCGCTTAAACCGCCGCTCAGCTACCGGGCAGCGCGTGCGCTGGTGCTCGTCGCGCTTGCCGCCATGGCGGTGCTGCTTGCCGGCGATCGTGAGCTGGCGCTCTTCTACGTGGGAGCCGTCATCGCCGCCTTCGTTGTGTTGCGCGTCGTGGCGGTGGGGCTGATGGCGGCGGCGCGACGGGTCGGTACGCTGCGCGGCACAGCACTTCGGCTTGCCGTGCGCAACGTGCATCGGCCCGGAGCGCTGACGCCGGCCGTGGTTCTGTCGCTTGGCCTTGGGCTGACGCTGCTTGTGACGCTGGCGCTCATCGACACCAATCTGCGCTCGCAGCTTTCCGGCGCCATCAGCGAACGCGCGCCGGACTTCTTCTTTGTCGACGTGCAGAACGAGGAGCGCGATCGCTTCGCGACGCTGCTGACCGACACATCACCCGATGGCGTTGTCCAAACGGTGCCTATGCTGCGTGGTCGCATCATGGCCGTGAACGGCGTTTCGAGTGCTGAGGTCAAGGCGCAGGGGCGCTCAAGCTGGGCGCTCAACGGCGATCGCGGCATCACCTACTCAAGCACCGTGCCGGAGAATTCCACGCTGGCGGAGGGCGAATGGTGGCCCGCCGATTACGATGGCGAGCCGCTTGTCTCGCTGGAGGGGGAGATTGCCACCGATCTCGGCCTGACGATCGACGACACCATCACCGTCAACATTCTCGGTCGCAACGTGACGGCGCGCATCGCCAACCTTCGCGATCTGGAATGGGAGTCGCTGTCGATCAATTTCGTCCTGGTCTTCTCGCCCAATACGCTCGCCGGCGCGCCGCATACGCACCTTGCGACCTTACAGATGCCTGAGGGCAGCGGGCGCGATGACGGGCGGGCGATTCTCTCCGCGGTGACCGCGGCGTTTCCCGGTGTGACCACCATCAGCGTGCGCGACGCCATTGATGCCGTGAACGCCGTCATCTCCGATCTGGCCTTGGCGGTGCGGGTGGCGGCCTCGCTGGCGCTTGTCGTCTCCATGCTGGTGCTCGGCGGGGCGCTCGCCGCCGGTCACCGGCAGCGCCGGCAGGATGCGGTGATCTTGAAGACGCTCGGCGCCACCCGACCGGTGCTTCTGTCGGCCTTCTCGCTGGAATACGGGCTTCTCGGTATCGCCACGGGCCTCTTTGCGCTGGCCGCCGGCACCGCAGCGTCGTGGTATGTGATCACGCAAGTGATGGACCTCGACTTCACGGTCTATCCCAGCGTTGCAGCGACCGCGGCGGCGACCGCACTTGCCGTGACGCTCGGTCTCGGGCTGGTGGGAACCTGGCGAATCCTCTCCGTCAAGCCGGCGGCGCTTCTTAAGAACCTTTAGAGCCCGTTTGAGAATGCTGGCCGCGCGCCCTCTCGGTGGCCAATCAGACGACCGCCTGCCAGGAAAAGGCCCGGTTCCGGGCTCTTGTTCTTCGATTTTGGAGCCTGGACCGATCCTGTTGGCGCGAGCGAACGTCTGATTATCCAGCCGCGCGTCGCGAGGCCGATCTTCCACACAGGCTCCAAGAGCCCGTATCAGAATGCTTGCGGAGCGCCGTGTCGATGGCCAATCAGACGGCCGCCGGCCAGGAGAAGGCCGGTTCCGGGCTCTTGTTCTTTTTTTGGAGCCGGGACCGACCCTGTTGGCGCGAGCCAACGTCTGACTATCCGGCTTTGCGCCGCGGGATCGATTCTTCAAACAGGCTCCAAGGTCTTAACCAAGAAACCGCCCGATTCCGGGCCCTTACGGGCGTCGCGAGGCTTGTGCGGAAGGCGGAACATCGCCATATTCGCGGGCGACGCTCCACCCGCAATGGAGCAATACGAAGGAGAACCTTCTATGGCTGAATTTGACCGGCGGTATGCGACAACCGCTCGTGCAGGTGCCGATGCGCGGACGGCGGCCGTGGACGAGGGTCTGCGCGCCTTCATGCTCGGCATCTACAACAACATGGCGCTCGGGCTGGCGATCACGGGTATCGTCGCCTACGGCTCGTTCCTGTGGGCCATGAGCAACCCGGCCGTGGCGCAGACGCTTTACGTGAGCCCGCTGCGCTGGGTGATCATTCTGGCGCCGCTCGCCTTCGTCTTCGGGCTCTCAGCGGCCGTGAACCGCATGCAGCCGGGAACGGCGCGGCTCGTGTTCTTCGCCTTTGCGGCGGTGATGGGACTGTCGCTCTCGTCCATCTTCATCGTCTTCACCGGCGAGAGCATCGCCCGCACATTCTTCATCACGGCAGCGTCGTTCGGTGCGCTGAGCCTTTACGGCTACACTACCAAGCGCGATCTTTCCGGCTGGGGATCGTTCCTCTTCATGGGGCTGATCGGCCTCATCCTGGCGATGATCGTGAACCTGTTCCTCGGCTCGTCCGCGGTGCAGTTCGCGATTTCGGTGATCGGCGTGCTGATCTTTGCCGGGCTCACCGCCTACGATACGCAGCGGCTGAAGAACACCTACGCTTTTGTCGCCAACGATCAGCTCGCGGCGGGGCGCGCCTCCATCATCGGAGCGCTGCAGCTCTATCTCGACTTCATCAACCTCTTCATGTTCCTGCTGCAGTTCATGGGTAATCGGAACTAAGGCGGAGCCTGAAAGGCCATCCTCAAACGCGGCGCTTCGGCGCCGCGTTTTTCTTTGCCGGTCCGTCCGGATCGGAGCTAGAAACTTCGCGCCATGCCCAATTTCGTTCTGCGCCCCGCCGAAGAGGGTGACCTGCCGGCTATCACCGCGATCTATGGCGAGGCGGTCCGCTTCGGCACCGCGTCCTACGAACTTGAGCCGCCAGGCCTTGAGGAGATGATCCGCCGCTGGCGTGCGCTGGCCGCTGAAGGCTATCCCTATATCGCCGCGGCAAATGGCGATAATCTCCTCGGCTATGCCTATGCCTCGCCCTATCGGGCGCGGCGCGCTTATCGGTTCCTGGTCGAGGACAGCATCTATGTCGCGCCCGCGGCGCAGGGCCGGGGCGTGGGACGGGCGTTGCTGGCGGAACTGATTGTCGCGACGGAGCGTCTCGGCTTTCGTCAGATGGTGGCGGTTATCGGCGGCGGCACGGAGCATGCGGCGTCCGTCGGCCTGCATCGCGCACTCGGCTTTCGCGAAATCGGAGTGATGGCGGCCACCGGCTTCAAACACGGGCGCTGGCTCGACACGATCTTCATGCAGCGCGCGCTGGGAGAGGGCAGCACGACGCTGCCGGAGGGAGATTAAGTCCGGCGCCGAAGGCGGTCCCATCGCGCGCGAACGATCGCCGCAAGGTCGGTGACGTTGCTGAGCACCGGCCAGGGCGTCACCGGATGGGGCTCCGGCGCCACCGCCAGCCCTGCCGCAAGGATGGCGCCGTCTTCGGTCGTGTCGCGCACGATCAGCTCCACAAGGCCAATCGGGACGCGGTCGCCGACCTCCGCGCGTCCGCCGAGCCTTCGCAGCATGTAGGTGCCGATCGGCGTAGACGGGTCTTCAGGCGGCGCGATGCCATAGGCCGTGGCGAGTTCGCCGAGCGTGTGGTCGGTGTCGATATAGAACTCGCCGAAGAAGTCCTTGTCGTCCTCCTCCAGGCTGGCTGGGCTGGCAAACAGCCGGTCGAGCAGCCGGATGTTGCGCGGCGAGGCGAACAAATAGACGTGGTCGTCTGACTCAATGCGGCCGGCATATTGCGGGCGCATCGACTGGCCGCGCCGTATCACCAGCGAGGGACGCGCCCAACGCGGGATGCGCTCGCCGCGCGCCACGGGGCTGTCCGGAACGACGTGATAGACAACCAATTCGTGGTTGGCGGTGCCGGGCAGCTCCAACTCCACCTTGTCCACCGGCCCGATGGTCGGCGGGATGATGAGGCCGAGCTGGCGCGCCATGGGGCGGATGGTCCAGCCCTGAATGAGAAGGGACGCAAGCACGATGATGAAGGCGGCGTTGAACATCTCCTGGCCGCGCGGCAGCAAGGCGATCAGTGGCAGCACGGCAAGCAACAGCGACACCGCGCCGCGCAGGCCGACCCAGGCGATGAAGGCCGTCTCCTCTCGCTGAAAGCGGAACGGCGCAAGCGACAGCCAAATCGCGACGGGCCGCGCCACGAAGATCAGAAAGATCGCCAGCACGATGCCTTGAAGCGCGATCTGCGGAAATTCCGAGGGCGTGGCGAACAGGCCGAAAACGACGAACATGGCGATCTGTGCCAGCCACGTCGCGCCGTCCTGGAAGCGGCGCAATGTCAGCGCCTCGCGTAGCCGCCGGTTGCCGGCGAACAGCCCAGCGACATAGACGGCGAGGAAGCCGCTGGCGCCGATGGCGCCGGCAATGCCGAAAAGCACCAGCGATGCGGCCAGCACGACGATGGGGTAAAGCCCCGATTCCAACTCAAGGCGATTGACCAGCCTGACGATCACGTAGCCGCCGGCGAGCCCCAGCACGAATCCCAGGCCCATCTGCTGCACAAAGGCGATGGCGAACGTCGCGGTCAGCCCGGCTTCCGGCGCACGCGCGGTGATCAGCTCCAGAAGCGTCACAGTGAGGAAGATGGCCATCGGATCGTTGCAGCCCGATTCCACCTCCAGCACGGCGCGCACGCGGTCGCGGAGGTGAATGCCGCCGACGCGCAGAAGAAAGAACACCGCCGCCGCATCGGTGGAGCTGACGATCGCGCCGAGCAGGAACGATTGCAGCCAGGGAAGTCCGAAGACGAAGCGCGCCGCGACGCCGACGAGCGCGGTGGTCAGCACCACGCCCAGCGTCGCCAGCACAATCGCCGGCAGGGCGGCTTGCCGGAAGGCGGCGATCTTCGTGCCGAAGCCGGAATCAAACAGGATGATGGCGAGGGCAATTGAGCCGAGGAAGTAGGCGGCCGGCGCATTGGCGAACGCCAATCCAAGCCCGTCGACGCCGGCTACCAGGCCGACGACGAGGAAGATCAGCAGGATCGGCGCGCCGACGCGAAAAGCGATCCAGGTCGTGAACACCGCGGCCATCACGAGCCCGGCGCCGACCAAAATCGTCAGATACATGGTCTCAAGCATGCCGCCGCCTTCGGTCAGGACCGATCTTCAATAGGGGCTTATGCAAGATGCGGTCCAGTTCGCGAAAGTCAGCCTGATGACGCGCATGACGCCATCAATGGCTCAGATAGTGATCTGCGCGCCGATCTCCACGACGCGCTCCGCCGGGATATGGAAGTAATCGGTGGCGGAATCCGCCGAGCTTGCAAGCGCGATGAACAGCTTGTCCTGCCAGATCGGCATGCCGGAATGCATGGAGGCCTTCAGGCTGCGGCGCGACAGGAAGAACGATGTCGACATGATGTCGAAGGTGAGCCCCTGCTTGCGGCACAGTGCGATGCCTTTCAGCACGTTGGGCGATTCCATGTAGCCGTAAGTCATGGAGACACGCTGGAAGGTCGGCGACAGCTCCTCGATGGTCACACGATCATCAGGCGGAACGCGTGGCGTGCCCTCCGTGCGGATGGTGAGGATGACGTTACGCTCGTGGATGATCTTGTTGTGCTTCAGGTTATGGAGGAGGGCGGTGGGGGCGCCATCGGGATCGCCGGTCAAGAAGACTGCCGTGCCAGGCACACGGTTGGGCGGCTTTGCATCGAGCCGGGTCACCAAATCGCCTAGAGAGACCTCCTGTCGCACGGCCTTCTCCGAGAGGATCGCCGTGCCCCGGCGCCAGGTGAGCATGGCCGTCATCAACACGGCCGCCAGCAAGATCGGCACCCAGCCGCCGCTGACGAGCTTGACGCTGTTGGCGGCGACGAAGTTGAGCTCAATGAACAGGAACGGGCCGATCGTCGCGGCACAGAGCGCCACCGGCCAGCGCCACATATATCTCAGCACGATAAAGGCGAGGATGGAGTCGACGACCATGGCTGCGCTTACGGCGATGCCATAGGCGAAGGCGAGCCGTGCGGAGCTTCCGAATAAAAGCGTCAGCACGACCACGGCCGTGAAGAGCAGCCAGTTGATGCGCGGGATGTAGATCTGGCCCGTCGTCGTCTCCGACGTGAAAAGAATGCGCATGCGCGGCAGGAGGCCAAGCTGGATCGCCTGACGAGCAAGCGAATAGGCGCCGGTGATCACGGCCTGGCTGGCGATCACCGTCGCGCAGGTCGCCAGCGCCACGACCGGGAAGATCGCCCATTCCGGGAAGAGCAGGAAGAACGGGTTCTCCGCGGCTTCAGGATTGCTGAGCACCAGAGCCGCCTGGCCGAGATAGTTGATGATCAGGCAGGGAAAGACGACGGCGAACCAGGCGAGCCACATCGGTCGTCGGCCGAAATGGCCGAGGTCTGCGTAAAGCGCTTCGGTGCCGGTGACGGCGAGAAACACCGCGCCGAGCGTAATGAAGCCGATCAGCTTATGCGTCGCCAGGAAGGTGATGGCGTAATGCGGGCTGATGGCGAAGAGCACGGTCGGGTCGTGCGCGATGCCGCCGATGCCGGCGACCGCCAGGACGAGGAACCATAGTGCCGTGATCGGGCCGAAGAAGGCCGACACGCGCTGCGTGCCGGTGCGCTGGAAAGCAAAGAGCGCAACGAGGATCACCAACGCGATCGGCACGACGGCCGGCTGGAATTGCGGCGCGCGCACGGTGATGCCTTCCACCGCCGCCAGGACGGAGATCGCCGGCGTGATGGTCGCATCGGCGTAGAACAGGGCGGCGCCGAGCATGCCGAGGACGGCCATCCATCGCGTGGCCTTCTTCATGCCGCGCCGACGCACGGCGCGCTGCGCCAACGCCATGAGCGAAAGCGTGCCGCCTTCGCCCTTGTTGTCGGCGCG
>JANQRH010000031.1 GCA_028284625.1 Afifellaceae bacterium
CGGTGATGTCGCCGCGTTTGATAGGGGTATAGCTCAGCTGGTAGAGCGACGGTCTCCAAAACCGTAGGTCGGGGGTTCGAGTCCCTCTGCCCCTGCCACTTTATGGTGCCTCTGCGCCCCAAAATGACAATCGGATCAGAAGCTTGCGGCGCGTTTTGCGGGCTCTCGACAAGGTGAACATTGCGCGCCCAAAACGCTTGCGCAGCGGGCGTCCTTTGCTTAAATAGGGAAGCGTGAAGGCGCGCGAACCCATTCGCGCGCCTTCGAATTCGCGCGGTATGGCCAAAACAAACCCGTTTCAGTTTCTTCAGCAAGTCCGCAGCGAGACGGCCAAAGTCACATGGCCGACTCGGCGTGAGACTGCGATTACGACGTTGATGGTGTTCGTCATGGTGTTCTTGGCGACGATCTTTTTCTTTGTCGCCGACCAATTAATGAGCTGGGGCATCGGCCTCATGCTCGGCACGTCCGGCTAATCCGGCCCAAAAAGAACCCGCGGAACTCTGAATGGCGAAGCGCTGGTACATCGTCCATGCCTACTCGAACTTCGAGCGGAAGGTGGCAGATTCCATTCGCGAGAAGGCCGCCGCCGCCGGGCTGAGCGAACTCATAGACGATATTCTCGTGCCAACGGAGAAGGTCGTGGAAATGCGCCGCGGGCGCAAAGTGGATTCGGAGCGAAAGTTCTTCCCCGGCTACGTGCTGGTGAAGATGGACATGACCGACGAGGCGTATCACTTGATCAAGAATACGCCGAAGGTCACGGGATTTCTGGGCGCCGACAGCCGCCCGACGCCGATCCCCGACGCCGAGGCCGAGCGCATCATGGCGCAGGTCCAGGAAGGCGTGGAGCGGCCGAAGCCGTCGGTGAGCTTTGAGGTTGGCGAGCGCATCCGCGTCGCCGACGGACCGTTCGCTTCCTTTGAAGGGAACGTGGAGGAAGTGGACGAGGAGCGCGCACGGTTGAAGGTGGCGGTGTCCATCTTCGGGCGCGCAACACCCGTCGAACTGGAATACGGCCAGGTCGAGAAGGTCTGAGCCGGTCGGGCGTCGCCGTTTGGCTGGCGCCAGAGGCAGAGCTGAGGCTCTGCGAAAGTCGTGGAAGGCTGGCCCCCGACGCCATCGGGTGGCTGATGAGGCCGGACCACGGACACCCCAACGCCGCGCCCTCAAAGGGCCGGCACGAGAACGGAGTGCGTCATGGCGAAGAAAGTCGCGGGCTACCTGAAGCTTCAGGTGCCTGCCGGAGCCGCCAACCCGTCGCCGCCCATCGGGCCGGCGCTCGGTCAGCGCGGCCTCAACATCATGGAGTTCTGCAAGGCGTTCAACGCCGCTTCGCAGGACATGGAGAAGGGTGCGCCGATACCGGTCATGCTGACGATCTACGCCGATCGCAGCTTCACCTTCGAGATGAAGGCGCCGCCGGTGTCGCATTATCTGAAGAAGGCAGCCGGACTGCAAAAGGGCGGTCAGACGCCCGGCCGTAGCGTCGCCGGGCAGGTGACGCGCAAGCAGGTGAAGTCGATCGCCGAAGACAAGATGAAGGACCTCAACGCGGAAACCGTAGAGGCGGCGATGCGCATGGTGGAGGGCTCGGCCCGCTCCATGGGCCTGGAAGTGGTGGGCTAAGCGATGGGCAAGCTTGGAAAGCGCGTCAAGAAGGTCCGTGAGGGCATTGATCGCGATCAGCTTTATCCGCTTGGCGATGCCGTGCGTATGGTGAAGGAACGCGCCATCGCCAAGTTCGACGAGACGATCGAGGTGGCGCTCAATCTCGGCGTCGATCCGCGTCACGCCGACCAGATGGTGCGTGGTGTGGTGACGCTGCCCAACGGCACCGGCCGCTCCGTCCGCGTGGCGGTCTTTGCCCGCGGCGACAAGGCTGACGAGGCCAAGGCGGCGGGCGCCGATGTTGTGGGTGCGGAGGAGCTAGTGGAGACGGTGCAGAAAGGGCAGATCGATTTTGACCGCTGCATCGCGACACCCGATCTGATGCCGCTCGTCGGACGGCTCGGCAAGATTTTGGGGCCGCGTGGTCTCATGCCCAACCCGAAGGTGGGCACCGTCACCAACGATGTGACGCAGGCCGTGAACGACGCCAAGGGCGGTGCGGTTGAGTTTCGCGTCGAGAAGGCGGGCATCGTGCAGGCCGGCGTCGGCAAGGCATCGTTCACTGAAGCCGCGCTGGAAGAGAACATCCGCGCGCTGACGGACGCGGTGAACAAGGCCAAGCCGTCGGGCGCCAAGGGGACCTTCATGAAGCGCGTGGCGCTGAGCTCCACACAAGGAGCCGGCGTGCGCGTCGACCCGGCCTCGCTCTCCGCGAGCTGAGGCCGCGATTTGAGGAATTCGCCTGGGCCACGGCCCAGGCAAAACGTTTCGTCCAAAGCGCCTCGGCGCAGCGGGCGGAAAAGGGCCGGCAGGCAAGCCTGCTGGTCCGCCCTGTCCGAGATTGCAGGTGAGCTTCGGCTCCTAAGCCCCGTAACGGGCCTGCATGAGACGGGTTCGAGAACCGATTTTGGGCCTTGCGGCCCTCGTTCGGTTTGAACCTCTCGTCCTTCGCTTTCTTCCGAAAGCGAGGGCCCGGGCCTCAAAGGTCCGGGGGACAGGCGTCACCGTCGCCCGTTCTCCGGAATCTTGGGAGCCGGGCGGCAAGGCGAAACGGCTCGCGATCTCGCTGAGGCAAGACCGCGCCAGATGAGGACAGAGGCAGTGGATAGAGCGCAAAAAAGCGAGATGGTGTCCACACTCAACCAGGTGTTTTCCAACACCGGTGTTGTGGTCGTGGCCCACTATTCCGGCCTGAACGTCGCCCAGATGACGGCCCTTCGCGGCCGCATGCGGGAGGCGGGGGCCAGCCTCAAGGTCGCCAAGAACCGCCTCGTTAAGCTCGCCTTGAAGGACACGGACGTCGAACACATCAGCGACTTGTTCCAGGGACCGACGGTCATCGCCTACTCGGACGATCCCGTCGCCGCTCCCAAGGTCGCCGCCGAATTTGCCAAGACGAACGACAAGCTCGTCATTCTCGGCGGCGCCATGGGGCCGACCACCCTGGATGCCAAAGGCGTGGAGGCGCTCGCCACCATGCCGTCGCTCGATGAACTGCGCGCCAAGCTGGTCGGTATGATCCAGACGCCGGCAACGCGCGTAGCGGGCGTGCTGCAGGCTCCGGCCGGGCAGCTCGCGCGGGTGTTCGGGGCCTATGCCGACAAGGGTGAAGCAGCCTGAGGCTGATCTTGATTGACCTGAGACCAAGGTTCGAACCGACAAGGAAACGACATCATGGCTGATCTATCGAAAATCGTAGAGGACCTCTCCAGCCTGACTGTCTTGGAAGCCGCAGAGCTCTCCAAGCTGCTGGAGGAGAAATGGGGCGTGTCCGCCGCAGCACCGGTCGCGGTGGCTGCAGCCGGCGCCCCGGGTGCTGGTGCCGCAGAAGCGGCCGAGGAGAAGGACGAGTTCGACGTCGTCCTGGCCTCCGTCGGCGACAAGAAGATCAACGTCATCAAAGAGGTCCGCGCCATCACGGGGCTTGGCCTGAAAGAGGCGAAGGATCTCGTGGAAGGCGCGCCGGGCACCGTGAAGGAAGCGGCCGCCAAGGCGGAAGCCGAAGAGATCAAGAAGAAGCTCGAGGACGTCGGCGCGACGGTCGAGCTGAAGTAGGCGTATCCGAGACCCGTCCGGGCGCGGAGCCGCCGCGCCCGGACATGAATGGCCGCAAGGGCCGCTGGCTGCCCCGACGGCCGCACCGATGGATGGTGCGGCTCTCCGGACAGCCGCTAGAGATTGGCGAGGACGATTTATGGCAAGAGCAACAAGTGCGAAGAAGGTGAGCTTCTCCGGCCGGCGCCGTATCCGCAAGTTCTTCGGACACATCACTGAAGCCGCCGAGATGCCGAACCTGATCGAGGTTCAGAAGTCTTCGTACGACCAGTTCCTGATGGTCGAGGAGCCGAAGGGCGGTCGCGGCGACGAGGGTCTGCAGGCGGTCTTCAAGTCGGTGTTTCCCATCACCGACTTCGCCGGCGCCGCCATGCTGGAATTCGTTCGCTACGAATTCGATCCGCCCAAATACGATGTGGAGGAGTGCCGTCAGCGCGACATGACCTATGCCGCGCCGCTGAAGGTCACGCTGCGCCTCATCGTCTTCGACATCGATCCTGAGACGCAGGCGAAGTCGGTCAAGGACATCAAGGAGCAGGACGTCTATATGGGCGACATGCCGTTGATGACCGACAACGGCACCTTCATCATCAACGGCACCGAGCGCGTCATCGTCTCGCAGATGCATCGCTCGCCGGGCGTGTTCTTCGACCACGACAAGGGCAAGACGCACGCCTCGGGCAAGCTGCTCTTCGCCGCACGCATCATTCCCTATCGCGGGTCCTGGCTCGACATTGAGTTCGACGCCAAGGACATCGTGCATGCGCGTATCGACCGCCGCCGCAAGATCCCGGTGACCTCGCTGATGATGGCGCTCGGCATGGACGGCGAGGGCATTCTCTCCACGTTTTATGAGGCGGTCACCGTGTCGCGCGACGGCGACGGTTGGAAGCTGCCGCTCGATCCGGAGAAGCTGCGCGGCACCAAACCGACTGAGGATTTGGTCGACGCCAAGAGCGGCGACGTGATCGCCGAGGCCGGCAAGAAGATCACCGCTCGCCTGGCCAAGCAGATCAAGGAGAAGAAGGTCCGCGCGCTGCGTGTCACCGATGAGGCGCTCATCGGCCGCTATCTGGCCGAGGACGTCGTCAACATGCAGACCGGTGAGATCCACGCTGAGGCAGGCGAGGAGATCACAGCCAAGCTGATCACGACGTTTGACGAGGGCGGACACAAGAAGCTGCAGCTTCTTGAGATCGACCATGTCAATGTCGGTGGCTACATCCGCAACACCCTTGCCGCCGACAAGAACCAGAGCCGCGAAGAAGCGCTGTTCGACATCTACCGGGTGATGCGCCCGGGCGAGCCGCCGACGATCGATACGGCGGAGGCGATGTTCCACTCGCTGTTCTTCGATTCAGAGCGCTACGACCTTTCCGCCGTCGGCCGCGTGAAGATGAACATGCGCCTCGACCTCGACGCAGAGGACACCGTGCGCGTGCTGCGCAAGGAGGACATCCTTGCCGTCATCAAGACGCTGGTCGATCTGCGCGATGGCCGCGGCGAGATCGACGACATCGACAATCTCGGCAACCGCCGTGTCCGCTCCGTCGGCGAGCTGATGGAGAACCAATATCGCATCGGCCTGTTGCGCATGGAGCGGGCGATCAAGGAACGCATGTCGTCGGTCGAGATCGACACGGTCATGCCGCAGGACCTGATCAACGCCAAGCCGGCAGCCGCCGCCGTGCGCGAGTTCTTCGGCTCCTCGCAGCTTTCGCAGTTCATGGACCAGACGAACCCGCTCTCGGAGATCACGCATAAACGCCGCCTCTCCGCGCTCGGGCCCGGCGGTCTGACGCGCGAGCGCGCCGGATTCGAAGTGCGCGACGTGCACCCGACGCATTACGGCCGCATCTGTCCGATCGAGACGCCGGAAGGCCCGAATATCGGCCTGATCAATTCGCTGGCGACCTTTGCACGGGTCAACAAATACGGCTTCATCGAGAGCCCCTACCGCAAGATCGTCAATGGCAAGGTGACCGACGAGGTCGTCTATCTCTCCGCCATGGAGGAGGCGAAATACACCGTCGCCCAGGCCAACGCGCAGCTCAACGACAAGGGCGGCTTCGTCAACGAGCTGGTGACATGTCGCCACGGTGGCGACGTGTCGATGGTCTCGCGCGACCGCGTCGACCTGATGGATGTGTCGCCCAAGCAGCTCGTGTCGGTGGCCGCCGCCCTGATCCCGTTCCTGGAGAACGACGACGCCAACCGCGCCCTCATGGGCTCCAACATGCAGCGTCAGGCCGTGCCGCTGGTCAAGGCCGAGGCACCGCTGGTCGGCACCGGCATGGAGCCGATCGTGGCGCGCGATTCCGGCGCGGCGATCGGCGCGCGCCGCTCCGGCGTGGTCGATCAGGTGGATGCCACGCGTATCGTCGTGCGCGCTACGCAGGAGCGCGATGCCTCCAAGTCCGGCGTCGACATCTACCGGCTGCAAAAATTCCAGCGCTCCAACCAGTCGACCTGCATCACCCAGCGTCCGCTGGTGCAGGTGGGCGATGCCGTGGAGGCGGGCGAGATCATCGCCGACGGCCCCTCCACCGATCACGGCGATCTGGCGCTCGGCCGCAACGTGCTCGTCGCCTTCATGCCTTGGAACGGCTACAACTTTGAGGATTCCATTCTCCTGTCGGAGCGCATTGTCCGCGACGACGTCTTCACCTCAATCCACATTGAGGAATTCGAGGTGATGGCCCGCGACACCAAGCTCGGGCCGGAAGAGATCACGCGCGATATCCCCAATGTCTCCGAAGAGGCCCTGAAGAACCTCGACGAAGCCGGCATCGTTTATGTCGGCGCGGAGGTGACGCCGGGCGACATCCTCGTCGGCAAGATCAC